>CAWGEL010000027.1:0-457057 GCA_963821595.1 uncultured Chloroflexia bacterium
GGGAGAGCGTGCGTTCCGGCGACTCGCCGACGCATTCCCGGACCTGCCCGCCGTTCGCGTGTCCGTCCTCGACGAGGCGGCGCTCGACGCGTTCCGCACGGCAGTCTGGAGCCTCATCGGGCGGATCCGGGTCTATCTGCGGACGGCCGACGGCACGGACCCCGATCCCCTCCCCCTTCGGCCCGGCGCCACCGTCGCCGACGTCGCCGACTGGGTCCACCACGACCTGGCGGCGACGTTCGCGGGCGCCCGAGTCTGGGGGCCATCAGCCCGCTTCGAGGGCCAGCGGGTCGGCCGCGACCACGAGGTCCTGGACGGAGACACGGTCGAGATCCTGCGCTGATCCGGCTGATGGCTCATGACCTGCGCCGGGAAGACGAGGTCTCGATGACTGAGAACTGGCGGTCCAGCTCCCGTCTCAACCTGGGATACAGTGGCGAGATGAGCACCTCGCTGCTGGCCGACGCCTTCGGCCACCACTGCTGGGCGACGATGGGACTGATCGACGCGTGCGTGCCGCTCTCGGGCGACAAGCTGGCGACCGTCGTCCCGGGGACCTACGGGTCCATCATCGACACGCTGCGTCACCTCGTGGGCGCCGACCGCTCCTACCTGTCCCTCCTGTCCGGCGGTACGGTTGATGCTGTCGACGAGGAGGGGCTGGACCTGGCCTCCCTGCGGGCGATCATGGAGACGGACGGGCCCGCCTGGCAGGCGCTGCTCACCCAGGAGCTCGACCCCGAACAGGTGGTCGTCCGCCACCGCGACGATGGGTCCGAGCGCGCCGCGCCGCTCGGCATCCGGCTCGCGCAGGCCATCCACCACGGGACCGACCACCGGAGCCAGGTCTGCACGGCGCTCACGAACCTCGGCATCGACCCGCCGGCGATCGACGCCTGGGACTACGCCCGGCAGGACGGGCGCCTGTCCGAGGTGTCGCCACCGTCCTGACGGACCGGCATCAACGGAGCGGTCGTCCCGACCGGTCGACAGGCAGGGCAGACCCACCTGGCGAGCCGACGGCAGTCGCGACCGCGCGTCGGAGCCCACCTCCTTCGCCTGTATTGCCCGTATCGCCGCCTGCCGGCTACGGGCCGCGCCCCACAAGCGCATGATGGGGGCGCGCGTTCCGGCAGCTCTCACCCAGGGACAGGCACATGGACAACATCGACGAGCTCCTTCGACTTGCGGCCGCGGCGGACGCCACGGTGCGGGTGGAGCAGTACCGCGACCGAATCGCCGCATCCGGCGTCGAGGCGATCGAGCGCCTCAAACCGTGGCTCCTCGATGACCGACTCGGCGCGTTCGCGGTCGTGACCGTCGAGCGCGCGGCCGCCGAGCCGGGAGCGCTCAAGGCCGCGCGGACCGCCCTTCAGCGGGGCAGGTCCGGCTGCAGCGACTCGACCCGCAGGCTCATCGACGCCGCCCTCCCGCGCCTCGGCCCGGCGCGGAGCTCCACGCGGGACTGACGGCGGCAGCTTCCGGCGGCGCCGGAGCGCCGCCCGCCGGGCATCGAGACGTTCGCGCGTCTCCGGGTGGAGCGATGTCAGGCGAGCGACACGATCCTCATGCTGGAAGTGCCGCGCGGCGCCACGACGCGCACGGTGTCGCCGGCTCGCCGACCCATGAGTGCCTTGCCCACCGGCGACGTGCTGCTGATGCGTCCCTCCGCCGGCGACGCCTCGTGGCTGCCGACGATCGTGTAGGTCTCCTCGCCGTCGTCATCGGAGATCGTGACCGTCGTGCCCAGGCTGACGTGGCTGGTCGACGAACCTTCGATCTGGACGGCGTCGCGGAGGAGCGCGGTCAGGTGCTGGATCCGCCCCTCGAGGATGGACTGCTCCTTGCGCGCGGACTCGTACTCGGCGTTCTCACGGAGGTCGCCGAGCTCCCGCGCCGCGCTGATCCGGGCGACGACGGCGGGACGCTCCACGCCGGTGAGCTGATCGAGCTCGGCGCGGGCTCCCACGATGCCGTCCGATGAGAGATACGTGGTGGTGCTCATGAAGGGGCGTCTCCGATCCGTCGCTGCGGGTTGGTCGCGCGGCCTGCCTTCGCGGGCGGGCCGCTCGAGTGGTGAGCGCCGCCGACAGATCCCGGTCGCGAAACGCCCAGTGGCCCCTACAGTGTGGCAGGTGTCTCGCGCGATGCATTTTCGAGCGACACGGCGGGCTTTCTCCGGCGCCGGGGCCGCGCCGGATCGTGCCGAACCAATATAGTTGCGCGCGCAACCACTATGCCGTATGGTGTGGTGGCGCCGGCGCGCAGGGTACGGGAGCGACTCGACCAGGCCGAGTCGCGAGATCGGGAGCGGACATGCAATTCGGAGTCTTCAGCGTCGGCGACGTCACGACCGACCCGACCACCGGGCGCACGCCGAGCGAGGCCGAGCGGATCCAGGCGATGGTCGCCATCGCCCTCAAGGCGGAGGAGATCGGCCTCGACGTGTTCGCGACCGGCGAGCACCACAACCCGCCGTTCGTCCCCTCCTCCCCCACCACCATGCTCGGCTACATCGCCGCGCGGACGGAGCGGCTCATCCTCTCGACCGCGACGACGCTGATCACGACCAACGATCCGGTCAAGATCGCCGAGGACTACGCGATGCTCCAGCACCTGGCCGGCGGCCGGGTCGACCTGATGATGGGCCGCGGCAACATGGGCCCGGTCTACCCCTGGTTCGGCCAGGACATCCGCAACGGCATCCCGCTCGCCTTCGAGAACTACGCGCTGCTCCACCGCCTGTGGCGGGAGGACGTCGTGGACTGGGAGGGCAAGTTCCGGACGCCGCTGACCGGCTTCACGTCCACGCCCCGGCCGCTGGACGGCGTGCCGCCGTTCGTCTGGCAGGGCTCCATCCGCAGCCCGGAGATCGCCGAGCAGGCCGCCTACTACGGCGACGGCTTCTTCCACAACAACATCTTCTGGCCGACGGAGCACGTGCGGCGGATGGTCGCGCTGTACCGCCGACGCTTCGAGCACTACGGGCACGGCCCGGCGGACCAGGCCATCGTGGGACTGGGCGGCCAGGTCTTCATGCGCGCCAACAGCCAGGACGCGATCCGCGAGTTCCGGCCGTACTTCGACCATGCGCCGGTCTACGGCGGCGGGCCGTCGCTCGAGGAGTACATGGAGCAGACGCCGCTGACGGTCGGGCAGCCCGCAGCAGGTCATCGACCGGACGCTGGCGCTTCCGCGAGATCGTCGGCGACTACCAGCGCCAGCTGTTCCTCGTGGACCACGCCGGCCTCCCGCTCGAGGCGGTGCTCGAGCAGCTGGAGATGCTCGGCGACGCTGGTCGTGCCCGTGCTGCGCCGTGAGTTCGCGGCGAACCGCCCGGCGAACGTGCCCGACGCGCCGGTCCACCCGCGCGTCCTGGCGGCGCGGGCGAACGGATGGCCCAGGCGGCCGGCGCGACCCGGACCCCGACGGCACCGGCCGCGAAGCCGGATCGCGGCGCCCGAGCCGACCATCGACGGGGCCGTGACGGCATGAGCGCTGCCGCGACTCGATCGCTCGTCGTCGTCAGCGCCGGGCTGAGCCAGCCGTCGTCGACGCGGCTGCTGGCCGATCGCCTGTCGGCCGCCGTCGATCGCCACCTGCGCGACGGCCGGCATCGAGCCGCGCGTCGAGGTCGTCGAGCTGCGCGACCACGCCCAGGACCTGGTGAACCACCTGCTGACGGGGTTCCCGAGCCCGCACCTCCAGGCGGCCATCGACGCAGTCCTCGGCGCCGACGGCCTGATCGCCGTGACGCCGATCTTCAGCGCCTCGTACAGCGGCCTGTTCAAGATGTTCTTCGACGTCGTGGAGCGGGACGGCTTCGCCGGCAAGCCGGTCCTCCTCGCGGCCACCGGCGGGACGGCCCGCCATTCGCTGGCGCTCGAGCACGCCCTGCGGCCGCTCTTCGCCTACCTGAACGCGGCGGTCGTCGCGACGGGCGTGTACGCCGCGACCGAGGACTGGGGCGGTGGCGGCGCGTTCGCGGCCGACGGCGGCCTCGTCGAGCGGATCGATCGCGCCGCGGGCGAGCTCGCGGCGGCGATGGCGGCGCGGGAGCCGCGCGCCCCGTCGGACCCGTTCGCGGACCCGGTCCCGTTCGACGAGCTGCTGCGCAAGGGCTGACCCGGGCGGCCGCAGCGCCACTTCGCATCCTGCCGGCCGGCCCGCTCGAGGTGTGACAAGATCGGACCGTGACCACGACACGGGCTCCGGAGACTCCCCTGCCCTTCCAGCCTGGCCGGCCATGACGCGCCGGGCCATCGTCCTCTTCGCCCTGATGTCCGTGATCTGGGGCGTCCCGTACCTGTTCATCCGGATCGCCGTCGACGAGATCTCGCCGGCCACGCTGGTCTTCGCGCGCACGACCGTCGGCGCCACGATCCTGCTGCCGATCGCACTCGCGCGCGTCGACCTTCGGCCGGTCCTGCGGCGGTGGCGCTGGCTGGTCGCCTTCGCGGCAGCCGAGATCGGTGGACCATGGGTGCTCCTGGCCTCCGCCGAGCAGCACGTGACGAGCTCGCTGGCCGGCCTCCTGGTGGCCGGCGTCCCGCTGGTGGGCACCGTCGTGGCGGTGGCGACCGGGGGCCGCGATCGCGTCGGCTCGACGGGGGTGCTGGGGCTGCTCGTCGGCCTCGCCGGTGTCGCCGCGATCGCGGGTGTCAGCGTCGACGGCTCCGACGCGGCGGCCGTCGTCGCGATCGCGCTCGTCACCGTCGGCTACGCGATCGGGCCCGCCATCCTTGCCCGGCGGCTCGACGGGCTGCCGGCAGTCGGAGTGATGGCACTGTCCCTGGCGCTCTGCGCGCTCGTCTACGCGCCCGTCGCCGCCATCCAGCTGCCGGCCGCCATGCCGAGCGGGGCCACGCTGGTCAGCATCGCGATCCTTGGCGTCGTGTGCACCGCCGTGGCATTCCTGATGTTCTCCGAGCTGATCGCGGAGATCGGGCCGGTTCGGGCCACCGTGATCACCTACGTCAACCCTGGCGTGGCCGCGATCCTCGGTGTCGCCGTGCTGAACGAGCCGTTCACGTGGGGCATGGCCGTCGGTTTCGGACTCGTGCTCCTGGGGTCGACGCTGGCGACGCGTTCGCCGGCATCGTCGGGGGAGACACCCCGATTGCTCCGGGGCGAGGCGCGCGCCACGTCCGACCGCGTGGAGCCTCGCGCAGCCCTCCTGGAGACCGAGCCGGGCGAGTAGCCCCCGCGGGCCGCCCGCCGGTCCCTGCCCTTCCGTCCCGTCGCCAGCGGCGCCATCATTCCCGCCCGAGGCGCGCGCCGCCCGAGGCGCGTGCTGCCTGGACGCGCCAGATCGACGGAGGGAACGACCGATGCCAGACGCGACGATCGACGAGTACCTGGCCGCCCTTCCCGACGACACGCGCAGTGCGCTCGAGCGGCTGCGCGAGCAGATCCACGCGGCCGCCCCGGACGCGACCGAGACGATCAGCTACGCGAGGCCGGCGTTCCGGCTCGACGGGCGATACTTCATGGGCTTCGGCGCCGCGAAGGACCACTGCTCCCTCTACGTGGGCCGCGCGCCACTCCAGGCGCTCGCCGATGAGCTCGCGCCCCACCGGCTGTGGAAGGGCACGATCAACTTCCAGCCGGATCAACCCCTGCCGGCAGAGCTGGTGACGAAGCTCGTCCGCCTGCGCGTCGCCGAGTACCGGGCTCGCCCAGGCTGAAGGCGGCGGATGCCGCGAGGCCGGCCCAGGACCGGCTGCGCGGGCGTGAGCGCCGGCGGGCGACTACGCTCCGGCTCCAACTCCGGCGCCCCGACGCTGCGTCTGCGGCCGACGCCGGCTCGCCAGCCCCACGACCACGAGCTTGGCGGCACCAAGGCCCAGCCCAATCAGCGAGAGGACGATCAGGGCGACGGTCAGGTCGGGCAAGGTCCACAGCGCGAACGCCCAGCCCGCCAGCGGATCACCGGCCGCCGCGGACCCGGTCGACCCGATCGAGAGCGGCGCGGCGACCAGGACGACGAGCGGGAGGACGAGGTCGGCGATGACGGTCCTCGCGACGAGCATGCGGCGGCTTGTCCCAGCGCGCCACCGGCGGTTCCACGTTCGAGCCCGGATGGCGTGCAGGAGCAGGAGCACGGCCAGCACGATCAACGCGAGGTCGAGCACGAGGTAGACGGACGTCACGCTCGGCGCGCTGGAAGCGCTGCCGATCCCCGTCCACGCTCGGAGGGCCGCCATCCCGACGTCCGACGCGCCGGCGGCCAATCCCATGAATTGCGTCGGGTTGGCGTTCATGAGCACGACGACGCCGAGGTGGCTGGCCGGCAGCACGGAGATGACCGCGTTCGTCGCAAGCGTCGATCCGCTCTGGCTGACGATCGACGCCGCGATGGGACCGGGGACCACCTGCCAATCCGTGCCGAGTGCCTCCCGCGAACCTCCGGCCGACGCGACGACGGACCGACCGTCCAGCGATCCGCCGTTGGCGAGGGCGGCGGCGAACCGGGCCATGTCCGCCGCGGTGGACACCTGGTAGCCGGCGGCGACGATCCCCGTCGGATACGGCTCGTCGAACGGGACCGGGGCGCCGAAAAGGTAGCGATAGCCCTGGGCCGGGGCGGCCTGCCGCGCGGCCTCGAGGCTCGTGAAGCTCCGGGTCATGCCGAGCGGCCCGAAGACGTGCTCCTGGAGGTAGTCGGCGTAGCTCTCGCCGGAGACCGCTTCCACGACGACGCCGAGCACGACGTAGTTGAGGTTCGAGTACTCGTAGGTGCCGGCCGGGCGATCCGGCGCAACCGTGGCCAATCCCCGAACGACGTCCTCCGGCGAACGGCCCGCGGCGTACCAGCGAGGATCCTGGCCGTCGGCGGTGGAGAGGCCGCTCGTGTGCTGGAGCAGGGACCGGATGGTCACGGCGTCCGTCGCTCGCGACTCGCCGGCCAGGCGGAACCAGGGCAGGTACCGGCTCACCGGCGCCCCGAGGTCGATCAACCCGGCGTCGACCAGCTGGCGAACGGCCAGTGCCGTGATCGACTTGCCGACGGAGCCAATGACGAGCGGCGTCGCCGTCGTCATCGGCCTCCCGTCGGGGGCGGCGATGCCGAATGCGGCCTGGTGGACGACCGCACCGTCCCGAACCAGCGCGTATGCGAGCCCGGGGACCGCCGACGCATTGCCGGCAGCCCGGACGGTCGCGTCGACGGCCGCGTAGTCGTCGGCGCCGGCGGCGGCAGCGAAGCCCGCGCGCGGCGCCACGGCGGCCGCCACCAGGCCGACGACCGCGGCGACTCGCGCGGCCCGGGCAAGACGACCGTTCGCCATCGTGGACCTCTCCCTCGGTTCGGGCATCCGCTCCAGGCGCGCGACCCCCGCGCCGAGTGTGCGAATGCGGCGACCGTGCCGCGAGGGCCGTCCCGCCCGTTTCGCGCAGGGCGCCGGCGCAGGAACCAGCGAAACGGGCGTTGCCTGCCGTTACTGTCCGAGCCGGGCGAGAGGGCCGGCGACGCCTCGTCCACCACGCTCCTCCCGTCCGGATCGGTCAGGACGAAAGCGCCGAGGCGCGGACCCGGGTCAGGCACCCAGCCTGCCGGGGGTGACCAGGCCCGACTCGTAGGCGATCACGACCAGTTGGGCCCGGTCGCGAGCCTCGAGCTTGCCGAGGATGCGGCTGACATGCGTCTTCGCCGTCGCCGGGCTGATCACGAGCCGGTCCGCGATCTCATCGTTGGACAGCCCACCGCCCACCAGCACGAGGATCTCCCGTTCGCGCGCCGTGAGCTGGTCGAGCTCCGCCGCGGGTCGCCGGCCCGGTCCCCGCCGGACGACGTCGGCGATCAGGCGGCGGGTGACGCTGGGTGCGAGCAGCGCCTCGCCGCCGGCGACCACCCGAACGGCACGCACGAGCTCCGCCGGCTCGGTGTCCTTGACGAGGAACCCGCTGGCCCCGGCAACCAGCGCATCGAAGACGTACTCGTCGGTCTCGAACGTCGTCAGGATCACCACCCGAACGCCTTCGAGGCGCGAATCGGCGGCGATGCGCCGGGTCGCCTCGATGCCATCCAGGACGGGCATCCGGATGTCCATCAGGACGACGTCCGGGCGCTCGCGGGCGGCGAGCTCGACCGCCCGCAGGCCGTCGGCGGCCTCGCCGACCAGCTCGATGTCGTCCTCGGCGCCGAGGAGCGCACCGAAGCCGGCCCTGACCAGCGCCTGGTCGTCGGCGATGAGCACGCGAATCACGGCGGGCCGACGATCGGCAGGCGGGCCCACACGCGGAAGCCGCCGTCCGCCCTGGCACCGGCCACCAGCTCACCCCCGAGGGTTGCGGCGCGCTCGCGCATGCCCAGCAGCCCGTTTCCCGCCTCCGCCGATCGTCCGCCCTGGGTGCCGCCGACGCCATCGTCGCCGACCTCGATCTCGAGGTCGGACGGCCGGTACAGGATGGCGATCGTTGCCGTTGCCGCGTTCGCGTGGCGGACCACGTTCGTCAGGGCCTCCTCGATGATCCGGTACGCGGCGAGGTCGACGCCGCTCGGCAGGGCCCTCGGCGCCCCGTCGACGGTCACGCGCACATCAAGGCCCGACGCTGCCGCATCGCCGATCACGCGGTCCAGCTGGGCCAGGCCCGGCGAGGGCGCGCGTGGCTCGTGCTCGTCCGCCTGGCGCAGGACGCCGAGCGTCGCCCGGAGTTCCTGGAGCGCCTCGTGGCTCGCCCCGCTGATCGCCAACAGGGCACTGCGGGCCTGCTCCGGGTCCCGGTCGAGCAGATGGGCGCCGACGTTGGCCTGCACGCTGATCGAGGAGATCCGGTGGGCCAGGATGTCGTGGAGCTCGCGGGCGATCCGGACGCGCTCCTCGCTGGCCCGGCGCAGGGCCTCCTCCTCGCGGCTTCGCTCCGCCTCGACGGCACGCTGCTCCACCTGCTCGACATACTGGCGCCGACCCCGGGTCACCTCACCGAGGACCAGGCTGGCGACCAGCCAGCCGCCGAACCAGAGAGCGTTGGTGAGGTCCGTCACGTGGCCTCGCCCGGTCGCGATGCCGACGCCCAGGAAGACGACGACGACGGCCGCAGCCAGGCCGATCGCAAGCCATCGGAACCCGGCATCGACGGCCGAGAACAGGGCGATGCCGATCGGCAGCGTGTACATGCCGCTGGGGTAGCCGGCCGCGTCGTAGGCGAAGGCGACCAGCACGATCGCCGCCAGCGCGGCTCGCGGGTGCTCGCGCCGGACGAGGAGCGGCAGCGCGGCGGCGGCGAGCAGCGCGAAGCCGGCAGGGTCCACGCCTCGCGCACCGGCCAGCGCGGCCGTGCCGGCCACGCTGGCACCCGCGACCAGCGCGACGAGGACGACGTCTCGGGTCGAGGCGCCGCCCGGCAGGGTGCGGGAGCGGAGCGTCATGACCACACCGTATGCGGTTCCCGCCAGGCTGTCATGCGGCCGTGGAGGTATCGCGCAGTACCGCGGTCGATGCAGGCGCCGGGCCAGGCGCCGGGCGCCGGCATACCGCCGGTCATCCCGACGCCGTACAGCAGAAGCAATCCAGCGGCGGACGACGCGGGCGATGTGCTCCGGCACGATCCAGCCATGAACCAACCACATTGGCTGCGGCAGGCCGTCAAAGGCGCTGTCGCCCGGGAAGCTGGCGCCCGGACCGCGGTCCAGCACCGTCAGGCGATGTCGGGACCGTCCGGGAAACGCGCCAGCATCGCCCGCACCGCGCCCGCGGCATGGGGCGTTCGCGGACCGAGTGGATCGGCTGGTCCGCGGCGATGAGCGCGATGACACTGGATGCGACGCCGGTTCGCGGATCGGTCATCGAGACGGAGAACCTCACCAAGCAGTACGGCCCGGGATTGACCGCGGTCGACCGCCTCAACCTGTCCATCACGCAGGGCGAGGTGTACGGCCTGCTCGGCCCGAACGGAGCCGGCAAGACGACCACCCTGCGCATGCTCCTGGGCCTCGTCCGGCCGACATCGGGTCGCGGTTCGCTCCTGGGCATGCCGTTGGGTGCGGCGCACGGACTCGGGCGGGTCGGCGCACTCATCGAGACCCCGGCGTTCTACCCGCACCTGTCGGGCCGGACGAATCTCGGATTGCTGGCGACCCTCGCCGCCGTGGCGCCATCGCGCGTCACCGACGTCCTGCGGCAGGTCGACCTGCTCGATCGAGCCGACGATCGATTTGGCACGTACTCCCTGGGCATGAAGCAGCGCCTCGGCGTCGGGGCGGCACTCCTGAAGGATCCCCAGGTCCTGGTCCTCGACGAGCCGACCAACGGCCTCGATCCGCAGGGTCGGGTCGACATGCGAGGGCTGGTCCAGAGCCTTGGGCGGGGGGCCCGGACCGTCGTCGTCTCGAGCCACCTGCTCGAGGACGTGGAGCAGGTCTGCGATCGGGTCGGCATCCTCCAGGACGGCCACCTCATCACGGAGACGACGGTGGCCGAGCTGCGCGGGCCTCGCACGCTGCTGGTGCGGGCCACTCCGATCGGGCACGCGCGGGAGGTGCTCGAACGGCGCTTTGGCGCATCGCGCGTCTCCCAGGACGGCGACGCGCTCCTCATCGACGCGGACCCCGCCGCGGCCGTCGACGCCGCGAGCTCCCTCGCCGTGGCCGGCGTCCAGGTGGCAGAACTGCGGCCGGTGCAGCGATCGCTCGAGGACGCGTTCCTCCAGCTCACGGGCGCCACCGCCAATCCCTCGGAGGCGAACTGATGCTGCGCAGCTTTCGCGTCGAACTCACCAAGCTCATCCATTGGCCGGCCTTCTGGGCTCTGCTCGCGCTGTGGGCGACGCTGGCGGTCGTCTTCGGCTACGTCACCCCGTACCTCGCCTACCTGACGCCCGCGGCCG
This sequence comes from uncultured Chloroflexia bacterium, assembly GCA_963821595.1. GTDB lineage: Bacteria > Chloroflexota > Limnocylindria > Limnocylindrales > CSP1-4 > CTSoil-043. Next base: position 10,828 of record CAWGEL010000027.1, read on the forward strand.
GCGTGTCCGCGGCCCAGCTGCAGGCGAGCCTCGCCTCCATGCTGCCATCGGGGATCGTGGGCAAGGAGATCCCCGGGTACCCGCTCTTCGGCGGCGTCGTCGCGATGGCGCTCGGCGCCCTCGCGACCGGCAGCGAGTTCGGCTGGGGGACGTGGACGACGATCCTTCTCCAGCAGCCGGACCGATCGCGCGTCGTGGCCGGGAAGCTCGGCGCCCTGCTCGTTGCGGTTGGTGGCCAGGCGGGCGTCGGATTCGGGGTCGCCGGAATCGCCAGCATCGTCGTCGCGCTCGTCCAGCGGCAGCCCATCACCGCGCCGGCCCCTGGCGATCTCGTCACCGGCCTGGCCGTGGCCTGGCTCATCCTGGCCGCATGGGCCACGCTCGGGGCAACCCTCGCGACCGTCCTGCGCAGCAGCGCGCTGCCGCTCGGCATCGGCTTTGCCTACCTGCTGGTCGAGCGCCTGGTGGACTCGCTCGCCAATGGGTCGAGCGTCCTCCTGCCCATCGCGCGGGTGCTGCCGGGCACGAACGCGGGCTCCCTCGCGTCCAGCATCCTGCCGGCAGGACTCGCGGTGAACGCGCCGGGGATCAACTCGCTCGTGGCGGGACCGCAGGCGGCCCTCGTCCTGGGCGTCTACGTCGTCGCGTCATGCGCGGTGACGTGCCTGGTGGTCGTCCGGCGCGACGTCGGCTGAGCACCGGGCTGGAAGTCCGGCCTAGGCGCTCCGCGGCCGGGCCAACTCGCGGGCCGCGTCCGCGAAGAGCCCGTTGAGGATCCGCGACGTGGACGGGAAGGCATGGATCGTGTCGGCGAGGACGGCCATTGGCACGCGGGCCTTGATCGCGAGCACGCACTCGTGGATGGCGGCGGACGCGTCGGGTGCGGCCATGGCGGCGCCCAGCAGCTGTGTCGTCGTCCGGTCCACGACGATCGTGACGTGGCCGAACGTCGCCTCCACCGCGTATCCCCTGGCCGTCGTCGCAAAGTCGGCGACCTCTTCGAACGCGTCGTAACCGGCGGCGGTCGCCTGCTCCAGCGACAGGCCGACGAAGGCCAGCTCCGGGTCCGTGTACGTCGCCCGCGGCAGGGCCCGGTAGTCGGGCGTCACGTCGTCACCGAGCGCCATCCGGACGGCCATGACGCCCTGGTAATGGCCCTGGTGCGTGTGGAGCTCCGGACCCGCCGAGTCACCGATGAGGTAGAGCCCGTCGGCGATCCGGAGCCGGCCGTCCGGAGCCAGCACCGTCCGATCGCCTGGGTCGATGCCCACCGTCTCCAGCCCGAGCTCACGGAGCGGGAAGGCCCGCCCGACGGCCAGCAGGATCGCGTGCCCCTCGGCGGTCGTGCCATCGTCAAGGTCGACGACGTCGGCTCCGTCCGCGCCTGTGCCGGCATGCGCGCGCAGGGCCCGAACGCCGAGCCGCACGGTCACGCCGTCGCGCTCGAGCGCCCTGGCCGCCGCGTCACCGTTGCGCGGGTGGTCGTGCGGCAGCAGGCGCTTGCCGGACTGGACGATCGTGGTCGGGACGCCGAACCGCGCGTAGACCTGGGCCAGCTCCACGCCGGTCGGACCGCCGCCGAGCACGAGGAGGCTGCGCGGCAGCTCGCGGGTGCCGGTCCCCTCCCGGTTCGTCCAGGTTCGGACGCGCTCGATCCCTTCCACCGGCGGGATCTTCGTGGCGGACCCCGGGGCCAGGACCACGTTCCGGGCGGTCAGCTCGTGCGTGGTCCCCTCATGGGTGACAGCGACCCGGCCCGGTCCCGCCAGGCGCCCCTCGCCCCGGTAGACCGTCGCGCCGGCCCCCTCCAGGCCGCGCACGTGGCCGCTGTCGTCGGGGTAGTCCAGGCCTTCCCGGTTGATCATGTAGTCGCGCCGCTCCGACGCGCGCGACCAGGGGTAGTCGTCGCCCAGGGCGTGCCGCGCTGCCGAGTTCAGGAGCGACTTCGAGGGGATGCAGCCCCAGTGGGGGCATGAGCCGCCGAACAGGTCCCGATCGACGACGGCCACGCTCGCCCCGCGCTCGCGAGCCTCATAGGCGGCCGCCTCGCCCGCCGGGCCCGCGCCGACGATGACGAAGTCGAAGTGGTCGGCGGTCGTCTCCGACGGCATCAGCATTCCTCCTGCAGCGCGGGGCCGCCTGCCAGCGTGCCGCCCCTGTAGCCCGCCGGTTGGCACTGCGCCGCGCGGCGATCTTCGCGCCTCCCGGTCCGGGTCGCGCAGTTCGCGACGATACCGCGACCGGGCTCGGCTGTCCCTTGCGGCACCATGTCGCGGTCTCCGTCGGACGGTGATTGTGCCGGACGGTTGCGCGACCGTCGTCACGCCGTCGAGGCCCGGCCTGGCTCGTCCCTTCCGCCGGGATGCAGCGGCGGGCCTTGACGTCGCCTGGCACGATCCGGCCAGGAGGCGGCAATGGACGTGCAGCTCGCCCCGAAGGCAGGCGCCGGCCCGGCTGCTCTCCTGGAGCCCGGCGCGCGCGATCGCCCCGGCCGACGGTTCGGGCGACTATTCGGCCGCTGTGGTGGCGAGCTCCGCCGGGGCAGGCTCCGGCGGTGCGTCGGAGGCCGGCTCGGCGACGGCCGCCCCGGCTTCGGTTGGCTGCTCCGCGCCGGACTCCGGCTCGAGCTGGCCCGGATGTTGCGCGAACGTGTGGAGCCGGAGGTAGAGGAAGCCGAGCCCGCCGGTCAACCACCGACCAATCGCCGGGAGCTCGGGCATGGCGTCAGGTGGCAGGAGTCGCGGCTCGTCGAGCTCGTAGACGATGTCGTGGAGCTGCATAAGGCAATGTCCGGCGGCCAGGACGTTCTGGGCCCACTGCGACTTGAGGCCGAGCGGCACCATGATCCGGAAACCATCGTCCGCAGGCACCGCCCGCAGCGGCGTCAGGCGGCGGGTCCCGGTGTGGCGCCCGACATGTTCGACGATGCAGAGCTCCGACCGCCCGGCACCTGCGGCGCCACGCCGCAGCAGGACGGGGTTCACCACCCAATTCATGCGGGCCGACCCGAGCCGCGGGTTGCGCCGCCAGGCGGCGAGGAGCCCGATCACGACGGCGATGGACGCGACGACCGCCAGAGCCAGTCTGCGCATTCGCGCACCTCCCTTTCGAGTCGGGATCGTGCGCCCGGGGGGCCGGCGACGCCAGAGCCGAAGCGACCGACGGCGTGCATCGGTGGAGCGCGCCGGCAGCGCTGCGGCCGGCATCGGGGCTGCCCTCCGTCCCGGCCGGATGCGGCGGGGCCCCGCGCCGGTGCCCGCGCGGTCGAGGTCACTCCGGGCGGTACGGCGCCTTGTCATCGATATCGCCGACGAACTCGGGCAGGTCGCGATGGCCCAGGAGCTGGCGGATGGCCATGTTCTCCCCGGCGTGATACCAGTAGTGGTAGATCGTGCGCAGGAGGAGCGTCCCGAAGGTGAAGGTGACGGGGTTTCCCTCCGTGTCAATTCCGTCGTGGGACGCATCGAGAGCGGCGGTATCCAGCCCGTCGAGCCACGGATCAGCGGCCGTGGTCAGCTCGCGCCACCCGGTCAGCGCCTCGCCGAGCGGAGGCGTGCTGGCGGGCGCACCGTACGCGTACTGGTCGTGGATGTCGGGCCGGATCAGCCGGTCCTGGCCTCTCCACAGCCAGTAGCGCTGCTCCTGCCAGGCGAGGTGGCCCACGTTCCATCCGATGCTGTTGATCGGCAGGAAGCGGCGCTGCGAGTCCTCGTCCGTGACGCCGTCGACCGTGCGAAGGAACTCGGCCCGCGCGAAACGGAGCTGGGCCACGAGGGGATGTGGACCGGCCATCGAGAACGCCTCCTTCTGCGTGTCGGACGAGGGTGGTCGACTCGGCCGGTTCACGTTGCTCTGCGAACAAAGGTCGACCGCGACGAACGGATCCAGCCTTCCGGCGGGTCGTCCTTCATGCTGCCGGCGGGAGCTCCGCCAGCCGGCCACGGCACCGCCTCGAGGTCGCCGCCCGGGTGGACGAACGCCGCGTCGAGAAAGGTCACGTCGTACTCGAGGATGTCCGCCATCGCCCCAGACTCGACCGCTCGCCACCAGTCCGAGTCGTAGAAGGCGGCCTTGCGCGCGACCCGGTCCGCCTCGTCGTCGAACGAGCGCAGCCACACGACCGTCCCCGTCTCCAGATCCACGCCCGCGTACTCGGCACGGATGCCGTGGACCGCGTGCTCGCGCAGCGCCTCGGCCAGGAAGCGCAGCCAGGCCTCGAGGCGGCCCGGCTCGATCCGGTAGCGCCGGAGCTCGGTGATCATGACGCGCCTCCATCGTGTGGTAAGGGGCGCCAGCATCCGCGCGAGTACCTGACAGGTCCTGCCAGGTTTGAGCAGGGGTCGTGCGTCGCCCGCGCGGTCCGCGGCCGACCCCCTCACACGGGCTCGACGTCCTCGCCGGCAGGCACAGCCGCACTCGCCAGGCCGTCGACGACCTCCACCCCGGGGAGCGTCAGCAGGATCGCCGGTGGTGCGATCACCTTCCACGAGCGGCTCCCTCCGCCGAGCACGATCCGCCGGCGGTCCATGACCGCGGCGTCGACCCACACGGGCAACCCGTCGGGAAGGCCGAACGCGGTGACCCCGCCGATCTGCTGGCCGGTGAGCTCGCTCGCCTGTTCGCCGGAGGCGAACGAGGCCTTGCGCGTTCCGAGGCGTTCGCGCACGGCCCGGTTGACGTTCAGACGGTGCGTGGCGAGGACAACGCAGGCGGCGAACCTCGGCGGGCTCGACTTGCCGGCCACGATGATGGTGTTGGCGGAGTCCGCCGGATCGAAGCCGTAGGCCGCGCAGAAGGCGGCGGTGTCGGCAAGGGCAGGGTCGCAGGCGAAGAGCTCGTACTCGCCCCGGCCCGCCAGCTCCGCCTCGAGCACGGCTCGGTCGCGATCGACGTCCATGCCCGAACGGTAGCCGAGTCAGCGGCGGCGCGTCCCAGGCGAGGTGGCGGGTGCTGCGAGAGACGCAGGATCCACGAGGACCGGCACCAGCCGACGGGCCACGGCGGCGGCGGAGGACGAGGCAGCCGCCAGGAAGGCCGTGAAGTCGGCCGTGCTCGCCGGACCGGCTCCGTCGCTGATCGCGCGGACCACCAGCACCGGGATGCCGAAGCGCTCCCCGACCCTGGCCACGGCTGCTCCTTCCATCTCCACGGCCAGCGCTCCCGTGCGTGCGCGGATTGCCCGCCGAACGGCCTCGCCGGCGACGAACGCGTCGCCGGTCGCGATGGTGCCGAACCGGATCCTGGGTCGCGCCGGCCGCCCCGGCCCCGGCCCTTGCGCGGGCAGCTCAGCCGGCTGCAGGCCCGCCAGCGCCGTGCGGACCCGCTCCGCCAGGGCAGGCGCGATCGACGGCTCCGCCTCCGCCGCAACGCCGGGTAGCGGCAGCTGGCCGGCGCGATACGGGCGCAGCCCCCGGTCCGTGATCACGCCGAAGTCGTGCTGGACGACCCGCAGGCCCACCACGATGTCGCCCGGCCGGAGGTCCGCGACCAGCGAACCCGCGACGCCGAGGGCGAGCAATCCGGCCACATGCGCCGCCTGGCACAGCACGGTCGCGGCGACCGTCGCCTCCACCTTGCCGACCCCGGTGAGGGCGATCACGACGGGGACCCCGTCCAGGAAACCGGTGACCGTCGCCAGCGGTCCCAGGGCCCGGCGCCGCGGATCCTGCAGCAGCGCCTCGACGGCGGCCAGCTCCTCCGGCAGCGCGCAGGCGATGCCGATCGGCCGGCGGTGCGCACGGCCGGGCGGTCGCTCCGTCCCTTGTGCGCCGGCGCTGACGGTTCGTGGCCGCGATCGGCGCGCGTCGGCCACCTCTTACGCTTCTCGATCCTGCTGGTACGTCCCGGTCGGCGGTACCGCGCGCAGCAGGCGGACGAGTCGATCGGCGATGACATTGCTTCGGCCGCCGCCCATGACCAGGACGACGTCGCCATGCCGGACCTCGCCCGCGAGCCAGTCGGCAGTCGCCTCGACGGAGCCCGGCGCGGCCGCGCCGGGGATGCCCAGCGCCCCCACGGCGGCCGCGAGGGCGGCGGCGGAGGTGATCGTGGTATCGGGGTCGCGGCCGGCGAAGATGTCGGCGATGGCCACGCGATCGGCAGTCGCGAGCACGGCCGCGAAGGCATCCAGCATGGCCGCGGTCCGGTGGAAGGTCAGCGGCTCGTAGACGGCCCACAGGCGGCGGCCCGGGTACCGGTCGCGCACGGCGCCGAACGTCGCGGCCATCGCGGTGGGGTGATGCGCGTAGTCATCGAGGACGACCACCCCGGCAACCTCACCCTTGAGCTCCATCCGCCGTCCGACGCCCGGGAATGACGCAAGTCCGTCGGCGATGGCCGACGGACTTGCCCCGGCGGCAGACGCAGCGGCCGCGGCGGCGAGCCCGTTGTGGGCGTTGTGCCGCCCGGGCAGGCCGAGGACCGCATCGAGCGTGCCGTCTCCGTCCAGGCCGACGATGCGCAACCGGCTGCGGCCCCGCCCGGCGTCGCTCCAGGCAGCCGCGATCGCCCGGGCCGGGCCGGCGGCCGTCGCGTGTGCGCGCTCGAGCGCACGGCGCGCCGTGTCGGCCCTGCCGGCGTCGCCATCCACGACGGCCGTCACGATCAGCCGTCCCGGCCAGTCACGCAGCAGGTCGAGCGTGGCGCGCACGCCCGGATCCGCCGCGTTGGCCACGAGGACCGCCGGTTCCCCTCCCCCGTCGAAGGCCCGGACCCAGGTCGCGAACGCTGCGCTCACGTCGTCGCGGCTGGAGAACACGTCCGGATGATCCCAGTCGGCGTTGAGGAGGACCCCGAGCGCCGGCCGGTAGGCGGTGAAGTTGCCCGCGTACTCGTCCGCCTCGACGAGGAAATGGGGCCCCTGGCCGATGCGGACCGTGGATGGGCGAACTCCGCCGACCAGCTCCGCAGGCAGCAGCGCGCCGACGAAACCCGATGGATCGAGGCCGGCCGCGACGAGCAGGTGGAGCAGCCAGCCGGTGGTCGTCGACTTGCCGTGCGTCCCGGCGACGCCGACCAGGCGGGCTCCGAGCGTCGCGGCCGCATCCGCGATCAGCTGCTGGACGCTGGTCAGCGGCAGGCCGGACTTCCTGGCGGCCTCGAGCTCCGGGTGGTCGGGGTGGATCGCGGTCAGCGCCTTGGTGACCGCCAGGCGATCGACCAGCAGCCGGTCGCCCTGCCGGACGTGCCGGCGATCGTGCGACCAGGCGAGGCCGATGCCGGCGTCGACCAGCGGCGGCGTGTAGGACGACGGTCCGCCCGGATCGCAGCCGGAAGCGACGGCGCCGGCGTGGTGCGCGAGCAGGCACGCGGCGGCGGCCGCGGCCCCCGCGACGCCGACCACGTGGATCCGCTGGCCGCGGTGGATCTGAACCGGGGCGCGCGCAGGATCGAGCCCCGCGTTGATCGCGGCGAGCCCGCGCCGGATCACGCCGGAACCTCGCCCTCCGATTCCGGGTCGGAGAGCGGCGCGGAGACATCCGGCGCGGGGACTTCCGGCCAGGGGCCGGCCGCCTCGGTCTCCCCCTCCGCTTCGGCCGCGGCCCCAGCGCCAGGCTCCTGCGCGACGTCGGACATCGCCTCGTCCGGATCGGCCATCGGGGCGCCAGGGTCGGAGCTCGCGTCGACCTCCAACGGGACGGTCGCCTCGTCGAGCTGATCCACGTTCACCCAGCGCCGGTCCATCGGCAGGTGGATGACCGTCGGCAGGGTCGAGGCAAGCGCATCCCGCAGCGCCGGCTCGAACGCCGCGTCCTCGTCCACGCGCACGCCCTCCGCGCCGAGCGCGCGGGCGGCGGCTGCCCACTCCACCGGCCCGAGGTCGGTGGCGACCGGCCGGTAGCCGCGCCGGTCCTGGTGGTCCCGGATCGTGCCGTAGCGGGCATTGTCGAACACGAGCACCACCGGATGCGCCCGCTCGCGGACAGCCGTCTCAAGCTCGGCGATCGTCATCCCCGCTCCGCCGTCGCCAACGAGGGCGACGACCGGACGCCCCGGATTCGCGAGGGACGCCGCGATGGCCGCCGGAATGCCGAATCCCATCGCCCCCGAGGACGGCCCGATGTAGGTCCCCGGCCGCCGGAGCACCAGGCCGCGGGCGCCCCAGCCGGCGAAGTGGCCGGCATCGGTGGTGACGATCGCGTCCGGCGCGAGGATCGCGTTCAGCGTGGCGATGACGCGTCCGGGATGGACCCCAGGGCCGTCCCACGGCTCCTCGTCCACGCGACGGGCGGTCTCGTACGCCGCCCGGTCCACGGCGTTGGCGGCGCGACGCGCCGTGAGCGCCTCGTAGTGCAGCAGGCTGCCATTGAGGACCCGCCGCGCCTCGCGGAGGAAGGTCCGCGCGTCAGCCGCCAGGGCGATCGTGGGGCCGCCCAGGCCCGCTCGGACCCCCAGCGGCTCCAGGTCGACGTGGGCCCACCTCGCGCCGGGCGACGGGATGGACCACTCGAACGAGGCCACCTCGTTGAGCCGGCTGCCGATGACGAGGACGGCGTCGGCGGCCGCCAGCCGCTCTCGCACGGTTGGCGCGGCCCAGTACCCGGTCATGCCCAGGTACAGGGCGTGGTCGTTCGGGAAGACATCCGGCCGTCGCCACGCAGCCATGACCGGCACGTCGACGAGCTCCGCCAGCTTGACGAGATCCGCGGTCCCGCGCGAGCGCAGGACGCCGGCGCCCGCCAGGATCACGGGCCGCTCCGCGTCGAGGAGCAGGTGCATGATGCGACGGCTCGTCGTGGGATCGGGGCCCGGTGAGCGTGGCGGACCGAGCGCCGCCGAGGCCGACGGCACGCGGGCAGTCGAAGGAACGTCCTCGACGAGGAGGTCCTCCGGCAGCGACAGCAGCACCGGCCCGGGCCTCGCGGTCGTCGCCCGGCGAAGTGCCTCGTCGACCGCGCCCGGCAGGGCCGCGACGTCGCGGACCTCCGTCGCCCAGCGGCACAGGCGGCCGATGGTCGCCGCCACGTCGATCTCCTGGAAGGCCTCGCGCCCGCGCGCCGAGCGCCGCACCTGGCCGACCAGGGCGATCACCGGCGCGGAGTCGGCGAATGCGGTGTGCAGCCCGATCGCCAGGTTCGCCGCACCCACCGCGCGCGTCGCCAGCACCGCCACCGGGCGCCCGGTCAGCGCCGCGGCCCCTGCGGCCATGAACGCGGCGCCGCCTTCGTGGCGCGCCGCGACGACCCGGATGCCGGCCGCCGGGAGGGCATCGAGGAGCGGCAGGAAGCTCTCACCCGGGACGGTGAAGGCGATGCGGACGCCCGCGGCCGCCAGCGCGTCGGCGATGAAGCGGGCCGCGCTGCGCGCTGCGGCGCGAGGGGGCGCCGGAGCGACGGGAGCCGCCGCAGGCTCCTCGGCCGCCTCGGCCCCCGAGGCGATCGGCGGCTCGGGACGCGCCCCGGCCTCCGTGAGCGATCCAGGCTCGGCGAGCCCCTCGGGTTGGGCGCCGATGCCGCCAGCCAGCCCTTCGGTCTCCGCGGGCGCCTCAGCCTCGGCCGGCGCCTCGGCCTCTGTCGGCCCGTCAGGCTCGACGTTCGCGTCAGCCTCGGCCGGCGCCCCTGCGTCCGGGTCGGCGTCCGCGAAGAGGTCCGGAGACGCCACGTCGGGCTCCGCCGGCGCCTCGGCGGCGGCGGCCACCTCGGGGGCGGCCTCGTCCGGTTCGCGGGATTCCGGCGGAACGGGCGTCGTCTCGGCGGTCATCGGTAGTTGGTGAACTGGAGGGGAACCAGCTCGTCGAGCTGGCGCAGCCGGGCGATCACTTTCTGCAGGTCGTCCTTGTTCTTGGCGGCGACTCGAACGGCGTCGCCCTGGATCTGGCCGTGGACTTTGGGGAACTCATCGCGGATGAGCCTGGAGATCTTGCGGGCCAGGTCATCCGGGAGCCCGCGACGCAGGCCGACCTCCTGGCGGTACTTCAAGCCGCCGGCCGGCTCGACCGTCCCCCAGTCGAAGATCTTCAGCGAGAGGCCCCGCCGGACCGCCTTCGACTCGATGAGGTCGCGGATGGACGCTGCCCGGAGCTCGGAATCGGTCAGGATGACCAGCGATTCCCTGTCCTGGGTGATCTCGGCAGTCGCGCCCTTGAAGTCGAACCGCGTGGCGATCTCACGCCGCGCCTGATCGAGGGCGTTGCGCAACTCCTGGACATCGAAGTCCGAGACCACGTCGAACGAGAACTCGCCGGCCATCCGCACCTCCGTGCCAGCCCGCCGGCTGGAACCCCGGCAATGGCCGGGGCGGCGTGCCTCAAGTATGCGGTGCCGGCACGGCTCCCGTCCGGCTGGCCGCGATCACCTCCGTGCGGCGGAGGAGGAAGCGAAGCGCGGCGCGGGCGCTCGCCTCCTTGTTCGCCTCCCGGTCGCCGCTCCAGCAGTGGCGCCGGACGACCGTGCCGCGGGGACTCGCGACCGCGACGTAGGTCAGCCCGACCGGCTTGGCCGGCGAGCCGCCGCCGGGGCCGGCGATGCCAGTGACGGCCACCGCGAGGTCGACTCCCAGCCGGTCCCGCGCGCCCTCGGCCATGAGGCGGGCGACCCGGGCGCTGACGGCGCCGTGGGCGGCGAGCTCGCGCGGCGGCACGCCGAGCAGGCTCGTCTTGGCCGCGTCCGCATAGACGACGGCACCGCCCATCACGTAGGCCGACGAACCGGGCACATCGGTGAGGGCGTCGGCGATGCGGCCCCCGGTGCAGGATTCGGCCGTCGCGACCCGCAGGCCGGCGGCGACACAGGTCGCCTGCAGCCGCTCGGCGAGCACGCGGAGCGCCGTCGCGGCCACGGGCGCCCTCCTAGTTGGTCCGGTCGGTCCGCTTCGGCTGGCCGTTCGCCGTGAAGCGCCACGTCTGGGGCGCACCCGCATTGCCAAGCGTGCCGATGGACGTGCCGTTGAGCGTGAAGAACGTCACGCCGGCGTCGCCGGTGCGGACTTCGACGGCTCTTTGCCCGGAGAAGGTCAGCGTCTGGCCGTCGCTGAAGGTGCGGCCGCCGCTGCCCGTCTGCGCCGCCAGCTGGTCGTCCACCCACACCTTGAGCCAGGCTCGGCCGCCGTGCACCGTGACGACGAGATTCACGCCCTGGTAGACGACCGTGACGGTCCGGCTGACAGCCGTGGTGCGCCCCTGGTTGCCGGCCGCCGTGACGGTCAGCGTCCACGTGCCCGCGGTCAGGTTGAGGTTGCCGCTGAACGTCCCGTCATCGGCGACGGCGAGCGTCAGCGGCGTCGCCGTCGGTCCCGCCGATGGCGCGGTGCTGGCAGGGGCCGATGGGGCCGAGCTCGCGGCCGGGCTCCGCGCCGGCGACGGCGGGGAGCTGGGGGCGGACTTACCCGGCGCGGCGACCATCACGGCCGATACGGAGACGCTCGTGGCGTTCGTGGCCGAGCCGCTGACTGGGATCGCCCCGTTCCCGAAGGTCGCGGCGTCCGCCGGCGAGCCCAGCGTCAGGCCAGGCGCGGCGACCTGGCTGAAGGGCACCATGATCACCCGCTCCACGGGAGCCGGGGCGGCCTTGCCGGTCGATGGGTCCGCGACGCTGATCACGAAGCGGTTCTGGCCCCGGCGCAGGTCGACCGTGGCGAGCCAGACGCCGTCCGGGCCGGCGATGACCGTGAGCGGCGAGCGGCCGGAGGCCTCGACCTGGACGACGCCGCGCGGGACGGTGGTGCCGCGCAGCGCATAGGTCGTGGCATCCTCGGCGACCGTCACGATCGCGTCGGCCGGATCCGAGACCGCGAGGGTGGTGGGCGCGCCGTAGCGGAGGAGCTGGAACCCGAGGTAGGCCAGGATCAACCCGGCCACGATCACGACGAGGGTCCCCACGAGCAGCCCGGTCGAGACCTGGAGCCCCTTGCGCGGAGCCGGCAGGCCCCGCGGCACGATGATGACCGGTTCGGCCGGGCCGATCCGAGCCTCGCTCTGCCACTGGACGACCACCTCGTCGGCGTCGAGGCCGAGGTACGTGGCGTAGTTGCGCAGGAAGCCGCGGGCATAGACCGGCACCGGCAGGGCGGCCCAGTCGCCTCGCTCCATGGCGGCCAGGTAGGTCCGCCGGATCTTCGTCTCCCGCTCCGCCCGGACGAGGTCCACGCCCTTCGTCTCGCGGGCGGCCATCAGCCGCTCCGCGAGGCTTTCGCCGTCGCCGGCTCCCCCGGGCCGCCGCTCCCCCTCGACGCGGTCGAGCTCCGCGGAGGAAAGGGGGCGGGCCTGGTCCCGCGTCGTCATCCGTCGTCCTCGTCTTCGCCACCCGCCGGCCGGACGGGCCCGCCGGCTTCGCGACGGAGCACCTGGCGGGCGTTGGACCCGTCGAATGCCCCGATGTAGCCGCGCTCCTGGAGCTGGTCGATGATGCGCGCGGCCCGAGCGTAGCCGATCTTGAGACGGCGCTGCAGCAGCGACGCCGAAGCGCGATCGTACTCCTGCACGACCCGCACCGCGTCTCCGAGCAACCGATCGGCGTCGATGTCCTCGACGTCATCGACCGTGCCGGTCGACTCCTCGTCGTCTTCGAGGATGCCCAGGTCATAGCGCGGCTCGGCTTCGGCCCGCCAGTGGTCGGTCACCGCCCGGATCTCGCGGTCGGAGACGAAGACGCCCTGCAGGCGGATCGGCTTCGGCTGGTCGGAGGGCTGGAAGAGCATGTCGCCGCGGCCGATGAGGTCCTCCGCACCGGGGGCGTCGAGGATCGTCCGCGAGTCGATCTGGGAGGCCATGGCGAAGGCGATCCGCGACGGGAAGTTCGCCTTGATCAGGCCTGTCACGACGTTGACGGACGGGCGCTGGGTGGCGAGGACGAGGTGGATCCCCGTGGCGCGCGCCTTCTGGGCGAGGCGGACGATGGGGTCCTCCACCTGGCGGCCGTCGCGCATGATCAGGTCGGCCAGCTCGTCCACGATCACGACGAGGTACGGCATGCGATCGTCGGGGTTGACGCGCGTCTCGTTGTACGCCGCGATGTTGCGGGCCGTGGCCCCGGCGAACCGGCGGTAGCGGTTCTCCATTTCGCCGACGAGCCACTTGAGGGCGGCGCGGGCCCGGTCCGCCTCCGTGATGACCGGCACGAGAAGGTGCGGGATGGCGTTGTAGTCGGCCAGCTCCACGCGCTTGGGATCGACGAGGATGAGGCGAACCTCGTCCGGCGTCGTGCGCATCAGGAGGCTGGTGATGACCGCGTTGACCATGACGCTCTTGCCAGAGCCCGTGGCGCCGGCGATGAGCAGGTGGGGCATCTTGGCGAGGTCGGTCGCGCGCGGGTGGCCGGCGACGTCGCGGCCGAGCGCGAAGGCCAGCCGCGACGGCATGGAGCGGACCTCGGGATCCTCCAGGATCTGGCGGATCGCCACGACGTTGAAGTCGTTGTTCGGGATCTCGATGCCGACCACCGACTTGCCCGGGATGGGCGCTTCGATGCGGATCGTGCGTGCCGCCAGGGCCATGGCCAGGTCGTCGGAGAGGCTGTCGATCCGCGACACCTTGACCGACGGGTCCGGTTCGACCTCGTACTGGGTGACGACCGGGCCCGCGCTCCAGCGGGTGACGTGGGCGGGAATGTTGAAGCTGGCGAGCTTGCCGACAATGATCGCCGCGTTGCGCTCGTGGTCCATGCCCCGATCCGACGCCCTGGCCGTCACGTCGGCGAGCAGCTCCATGGGCGGCAGGCGGTACTCGCGGCGCTCGCGCGTCGGCGGCGAGTCGGTGCCGTCCGTCACGTCGTCGATCGGCCGCGGCGCAGGGCCAAGCCGGCTGCCGTTGCCGTTGCCGTTCGCGCCCGGCGCCTGGTCCACGCCGATGACCCGGGGCAGGCCCAGCTGCTCGCCCAGGATCGGCCCGGCGAGGGCCGTGGCCGCCCCGCCGCCGGCCTGGGGACTGGCCACTCCCCCTCCGAACACCGACGACGGCATGGACGGCGCGTTCGAGAGGGGTGCCGGGATCTCCGGCCGGCCCTGGTCACGGGCGCCGCGGCCCCTGCGGATCGACGCCCCCGGCGCTGCCGGAGGCACGTCGGCCGGGGCGCGCCCGGCGATCTCGGCCGCGCGCGACGCGGCGGGCGCGGCGAGGGCCGACCCGATCGCGCCCGCCCCGCGCCCGACGGGCGAGAGGATCTCGCGGAGCGGACGGTCGAGGGCGACGACGAGGCCGGCGAGGAACAGGCCGATCAGCACGACGAACGCGCCCGGGACGGTGACCGGCTTCACCAGCAGATCGGCCAGGAACCTGCCGATGACGCCGCCGCTGCGGCCGCCGGCGATGCCGAACCCGGCCTGGACGGCGACCGCGACGATGCCCAGCAGCGCCACGAACGCCACGCCCGTCCCGACCAGCGTGCGCAGCCAGCCGCCCGCGGGGCCGCGGGCGCGCTCGACGAAGACGCCCGCGGCGAGGAGCACCAGCGGCAGCAGCCAGGCCCCGGTCCCGAACCACGGCGCCACGACGTTGAGGATCCAGTCGGTCAGCGCGCCCTTGCCCGGCAGCACCTTGCCGATGAGGATGACCGCGCCGAGCACCATCAGGACGACGGCCACCAGGGAACGGGTGACGTCCGGGTTCAGGTTCAGGTTGACGCTGGGCAGCCCCGAGCTGCGCCGCGCCCGGCGGGCGCCACTGCGGGCGCGCGGGCGGGCGGAGGACGGCGGGCGCCGCCGGGTCGTCACTCAGACCTCCACGACCACGGGGAAGACCATCGGCCGCCGCTTCGTCTGCTCGTAGAGGTACTGCGACACGCCATCCTTGATCTGGACCTTGAGGAGGGCGATCTCGCTGATGTGGTCGCCGGGGTTCTCGACGGCGGCCAGGACCCGGGCCACGGTGCCTTCGATGATCGGATCGCGCTCGTTGCCCCGGATGAAGCCGCGCGTGACGACCTCGGGACGACCGATGACGTTGCCGGTCTGCTTGTCGACGGTCACGACCACCAGGAACATGCCGTCGGTGGCGAGGGCGCGCCGGTCACGCAGGACGACCTCGCCGATGTCGCCCACGGACAGCCCGTCGACGAAGACGTAGCCGGCCGGGACCGGCTGGCCGCGGCGGGCGCTCCCGTCGGCGAAGAACTCGATGGGCTGGCCGTTCTCGATGATGAAGACGTTGTCCGGGTCCACCCCCGTCTCTACGGCCAGGCGGCCGTGTTGGACCTGCATCCGGAACTCGCCGTGCATCGGGATGACGTAGTGCGGGCGCGTCAGCACCAGCATGAGCTTGAGCTCTTCCTGGCTGGCGTGGCCCGAGACGTGGGCGCGGCGGATCGCGTGGTAGAGGACGTTGGCGCCGGCCTTGAACAGGTTGTCGATCGTCCGCGCAACGTACTCCTTGTTGCCCGGGATCGGCGACGCCGAGACGATGACCGTGTCGCCCGGCTGGATCTCGACGAAGCGGTGGTCGCGGTTGGCCATGCGGGCCAGGCCGGCCATCGGCTCGCCCTGGGCGCCGGTCGTGGCGATGACCAGCTTGTCCGGCGCCTGGTGCGCGATCTGGTCCTTGCCGATGATGCGGCCGGGCGAGAATGTCAGGTACCCGAGATCGGTCGCGATCCGGAAGTTCTGCTCCATCGAGCGGCCCACGACGGCGACCTTGCGGTCGAAGGTGGCAGCCGCGTCGATGACCTGCTGGATGCGGGCGATGTTGCTGGCGAAGGTCGCCACGATCACTCGACCGTCGAGCGGCTCCATGATCTCGCGGAAAGCCTCGCCAACCGTGCGCTCGGACGGCGTGTAGCCGGGGTTCTCGGCCCGCGTGGAGTCCGACAGCAGGCAGATGACGCCCTCCGCACCGAACTTGGCAAGCGCGGCGAAATCGGACGGCTTGCCGTCGACCGGCGTGTGGTCGAACTTGAAGTCCCCGGTGTGGACCACGACGCCGACCGGCGTCCGCAGGGCGATGCCCATCGCGTCCGGGATCGAATGGCCGATCCGGAACGGGATGGCCATGAAGGGACCGATGGTCAGCTCGTCGCCGACATCGAGCGGGAGCAGCGGGTTGTTATGGAGCTTGTGCTCCTTGACCTTGTTGCTGAGCAGGCCGCGCGCCAGGGTGGAGGCGTAGACGGGAACGCCCGGAAAATCCGGCAGGATGTAGGGAAGGCCGCCGACGTGGTCCTCGTGGGCGTGGGTGATGAGGAACGCCTTGACCTTGTCGCGCCGTTCGCGCAGGTACGTGACGTCGGGGACGACGAGGTCGATGCCGAACATCTCCTCGTCGGGGAACATGAGGCCGCAGTCGATGACGACGATCGAGTCGCCGTACTCGAAGACGTACATGTTCTTGCCGATCTCCCCCACCCCGCCGAGCGGGATGATCCGGAGCGGCTGGCCGGGATCGACCGGCGGTGTGCTGGAATCGTTCATGTGGTCACCGGAACAGGGTCAGCTGGTCGTCGGGCGCGGGCGCCGCGGGATCGGCGGCGGCCGGCGGGGCGATATGAGCGGGCGCGGCCGGTGGTGCAGGCGGCGCCGTAGCAGAAGGGAGGGCCGTCGAGCCTGGCGGGGCCACGGAGGCCGGCGGGGCCACGACCGGCGGGGCCTGCGCGGCGATCGGCTGCGGATCGGCCGGCTCGGCGGCAGACGGGACCGGGAGCCCCACCGCGGCCGGCTCGGCCGGCTCGGCCGGCGTGGCCGCTTCGGCCGGCGCGGGCACCGCCCCCGGCGTGGGCGGTTCCGGAACCGGCGCCGACGCCCCCTCGCGGCGGGCGCGCGCCGTCATCAGGGCGGCCGGGATCCCCGCGGCATCCGCCCGGGAGGCCGCGTCCACGGCGGGCGAGCGCAGCGCAGCGGCCGGGTGGTACATGGCGAAGACCATGGCCGCGGGGGCGCCGGTCTCCGGGTCGACCGGGGCGAGCGTGCCGTGGGCTCGCGAGATCGAGGTTCCCGGCATGAACCGGCCCATCGAGTGCCGGCCGAGGGTCACCACCAGCGCCGGGTCGAGCGCGGTCAGCTGGCGGGCCAGGTACGGGGCGCAGGCGGCGATCTCGTCGGGCTGCGGGTCGCGGTTCTCGGGCGGGCGGCACTTCACCACGTTGGTGATGAAGACATCGTCGCGTCGCCAGCCGATGGAGCCAAGCAGGTCCACGAGCAAGTCGCCGGCCCGGCCCACGAACGGCCGGCCGAGGCGGTCCTCGTTGAAGCCCGGCCCTTCGCCGACGAAGACGACCTCCGTATCGGCGTTTCCCTCGCCGGGGACAGCCCGGGTGCGACCGACGTGGAGGCGGCACCGGGTACAGGCCCGGACCTCGGCCGCGACCGCCTCGAGCGCCGCCGCGCGCTCGGCACCGGTCACGCGGACCTCCCGGCCTCCGCGAGCGCGCCGCGCCGGGACGCCGCCCGGACCCAGCCGCGCGCGACAAGGATCTCGGCGAGCTCCACCGCGTTGGTCGCCGCGCCCTTCCGGATGTTGTCCGAGACGCACCAGAAGGCGAGGCCGCGGCCGCCGGGGACGGTCGGGTCGGTCCGGATGCGACCGACGTAGATGTCGTCCGTGCCCGCCGCCTCCGTCGCCAGCGGATAGACGTGAGCCGCCGGGTCATCCCGCACGATCACGCCGGGCACGGCCGCGAACAGCTCCCTCGCGCACTCCGGGCTGACCGGCTCGCGCGTCTCGGCGTGAACCGCCTCGGAGTGGCTGGCGAGCACCGGTACGCGGACGGCCGTGCACGAGACGCGGAGGTCGGGCAGGTGGAGGATCTTCCGGCTCTCGGTGACGACCTTCCATTCCTCCTTCGTGTAGCCGTTGTCGAGGAAGACGTCGATCTCCGGCAGCGCGTTGAACCCGATCGGATGGGGATAGACGCGGGCCTCCGGCGGCGTCCCGGCGACATGGGCCCGGATCTGCTCCTCGAGCTCGGCGACCGCCTTCTGGCCGGTGCCGGACACGGACTGGTACGTGTCCACGATGACGCGCTCCAGGCCGGGCCCGTCGCGTAGCGCCATCAGCAGGGGCACCAGTTGCATCGTGCTGCAGTTCGGGTTGGCGACGATCCCTTCGTGCGCTTCGAGGTCGTCCGGGTTGACCTGGCTGATCACCAGCGGAATCCCCGGATCCATCCGCCATGCGCTGGAGTTGTCGATCACGGTGCAGCCGCGGGCCGCAGCTTCGGGCGCCAGCGCCCGCGACGTGCCGCCGCCCGCGCTGAACAGGGCGAGGTCGACACCGTCGAACGCGTCGGGTGTCGCCTCCTCCACCGTGATCGTCCGCCCGTCGACCGCCAGCGCGGTCCCTGCGGAACGGGCCGACGCCATGAGGCGCAGCCTCCCGATCGGGAACCGGCGCTCGAGGAGCACCGCGATCATGGTGCGACCGACGAGGCCCGTGGCCCCGACGACCGCGACGCTGAGCGGCGTGTGGCTGGTGCTGGACATGGCTCCGCTAGGGTTCAACGGACTCGTCGGGCACGGCCGGAGTATACCAGCGGGCCCCCGGTCTCCCGGGGGCCCTTGATGGCATCCGGCACACCCGTTGTGCAGAGTCGTGCCTGACTCATCACCGAATGGCTGAGCGTGGCTGGAGGCCCCAGACAGCCGTTTCGGCGCGATGGCGCGGTTACCCACGCTCGATCGATCCTCCATCGAGTCACGGGTGACTCGATGGAGCCGCCGGGCGGCCGAGCGTCGGCCTGACCGCCCCATGACGGGGCCTCCGGGTCGTCGGCCCTGCTGGATGGCTCGGCGCCGGGAGGCCGCTGCCTACTTCGCGAGGTGGCGCTGCATGGCCGCCTTGCGGGACAGGTTGATCCGGCCCTGGCGGTCGATCTCGGTGACCACGACCATGACCTCGTCGCCCACGGACACGACGTCCTCCACGGTGGGCACGTGGTAGTCGGCCAGCTCGCCGATCCGGACGAGGCCTTCCTTGCCCGGAAGGATCTCCACGAAGCAGCCGAAGCCCATGATCCGCGTCACCGTACCCAGGTAGAGGGCCCCGATCTCGACCTCGCGGGTGAGGTTCTCGATCCAGTGGATCGCCTTGCGGGCGTTCTCGCCGGAGACCGCCGCGATCTCGACCGTCCCGTCGTCCTCGACGTTGATCTCGGTGCCGGTCTCCTCCTGGATCTTGCGGATCATGGAGCCGCCCTTGCCGATGATGTCGCGGATCTTCTCCGGGTTGATCTTGATCTTGGTGATCCGCGGGGCGAAGTCCGACATCGTGTCCCGGGCTTCGGGGATCACGTTGAGCATCGCGTCGAGGATCGACATGCGGGCCGTGAAGGCCTGGGCCAGGCCCTTGCGGATGATGGCCTCGTTGATGCCCTTGACCTTGATGTCCATCTGGAGGGCGGTCACGCCGTCGCGCGTGCCGGTGACCTTGAAGTCCATGTCGCCGAACGAATCCTCCTTGCCGAGGATGTCGGTGAGGACCACGAACGCACCGTCCGGCTCGGACATCAGGCCCATGGCGGCGCCCGCGACCGGTGCCTTGATCGGCACGCCGGCGTCCATCAGGGCGAGCGTGGAGCCGCACGTCGACGCCATCGATGTCGAGCCGTTCGACGTGACGCACTCCGACACGAGGCGGATGACGTAGGGGAACTCCTCGCTCGACGGCAGCACCGGGAGCAGCGCGCGCTCGGCCAGGTGCCCATGGCCGATCTCGCGCCGGCCGGGCCCCCGCATCTGCTTGTTCTCGCCGGTCGAGTACGGCGGCATGTTGTAGTGGTGGAGGTACCGCTTCTCCGTCTCCGGCGCGATCGTGTCGATGCGCTGGACGTCGGAGCTCGGGCCCAGCGTGGCGATGGTCAGCGCCTGGGTCTCCCCGCGAGTGAAGAGGCCGGAGCCATGGGCCCGCGGCAGCAGGCCGACTTCGACGCTGATGGGCCGGATCTCGTCGACGGCTCGACCGTCGATCCGGATGCCCTCGCCGAGGGTCAGCTTGCGGGCGGTCTTCTTGTGGACGAGGTTGAACAGGCTCTTGCTGACGCGGGCGGCCCGGCGGGCGGCCTCGAGCTTCGCGGCCGCGTCCTCCTTGCTGGCCCGGATGGCGCGGATGGAGTCGGCGATGCCGTCGGACAGCGCAGCCAGGCGGCCGGGCAGCTCGTTGGCCATCTTGACCAGCAGCTCCGCCGTCGCCTCGGCGTCGGGACCCGCACGGTGCGCCTGCTGCAGCGTCACGCCGAAGAAGCGCGACAGCTCGCCCAGGGTGTACGAGGGCAGGTCGGGGTATCCGTCGCGGGCGATCGTGAGCGTGTCGAGGTAGCGACCTCGCTCGATCCGGGTGCCGTCGGCGAGGGCGGCCTCGAGGAAGGCCAGGTCGAAGCCGACGGAGTGGCCGACCAGGGTGGCGTCGCCGGCGAAGGCGAGGAACTGGCGGGCGGCGTCGCCGGGCGACGGGGCGCCCTTGACGTCCGCGTCGGTGATGCCGTGCATCTGGTTGCCGACGATCGAGCGGCCCGGGTCGACCAGGGTGGACCAGCGATCGGTGACCACCCCGCCTTTGACGCGCACGCCGGCGATCTCGATGAGGTCGGCCATGCGGGCGTCCGTGCCGGTCGTCTCGACGTCGATCACGACGAACTCGGCGCCGGCCTTGGCGGCGGCGGCGAAGTCGAGGACGGAGCCGGTTCCGGGCTCCAGGAACGGGATGCGCTTGGGCTTCCCGAACGCCTCGCGGAGCTGCTCCTGGAGGTCGATCAGGGGCTGCAGGGCGCGGTGGCCGAACAGGATGCCCTCGGCCATGACGTCCTCGGGCAGGATCTTGGCGCCCGCCTCGACCATCATGATGGCGTCGCGCGTGCCCGAGACGATGAGGTCGAGCTCCGACTCCGCGAGCTGCGGGATCGTCGGGTTGATGACGAACTCGCCGTCGATGCGGCCGATGCGGACGGCCGCGATCGGGCCCTGGAACGGGATCTCGCTGATCGTGAGGGCGGCCGACGCGGCGATCGTGCCGAGCACGTCGGGGTTGTTCTCCTGGTCCGTCGAGAGGACCGTGATGACGCACTGGACGTCATCCTTGTAGCCCTCCGGGAAGAGGGGCCGGATCGGGCGGTCGGTCAGCCGGGCCGCCAGGATCGCCCCTTCGGACGGGCGCGACTCGCGCTTGATGAAGCCGCCGGGGATCTTGCCGGCGGCGTACATCCGCTCCTCGAAGTCGATCGTGAGCGGGAAGAAGTCGAGGCCGGGGCGCGGCTCGCTCCGGTTGGCGGTCCCGAGCACCATGGTGTCGCCGTAGCGGACGGTGACCGAACCGCCCGCGAGGCGCGCGAGCTTGCCCGTCTCGATGGTCAGGTCTCGACCACCGAAGTCGACGGTGAATGAGTTGGACACGAGCGTTCCTTTCCTGCTCGTGTCGGAACCAGGACCGATGCTGGTCGCGCGATGCGCGGCCCGGTCGATGCGCGGAATCCGGGGCGCTGCTCCCGGGTCCGGGTCGATCTGCGGCTAGCGGCGCAGCCCGAGCCGTGCGATGACGGCGCGGTACCGTGCCCCGTCCTTCTTCACGAGGTACGCGAGAAGGCGGCGGCGCTGACCGACGAGCTTCAGGAGGCCGCGGCGGGAGTGGTTGTCCTTGGGGAACTGCTTGAGATGCTCCGTCAGGTCCTTGATTCGCTCCGTCCGGAGCGCGATCTGGACCTCCGGAGAGCCGGTGTCGCCGTCCGCGATGGCGTGTTCGGCGATGATCCGGTCCTTGACTTCCCGCGCGAGCGGCACTCGGTCCTCCGACACGAAAACTGACTACTACCGTTCTTGCAAACCCGCAGAGAGTAGCAGGGCACCGGGAGCCATGCAAACGACCTGTCCCTGCTCAGTGAATTTGTCAGGGCCAACTGCTCAGTGACTTTGTCAGTCTCACCCGATGAGGGAGTACCTGACATTGAGCGCCATGGAGCAGCAGCGCAGCGAGGTCGTGAGCCGCTGGCTGGCCGGGATCATCACGACGGCCGAGGCGATCGCCCTGCTGGGGTGCAGCGAGCGGACCGCCTGGCGGCTCCGGGCCGCGATGGTCGGGGGCGGGGCGGCGGGGCTGGCCCACGGCAACCGCGGCCGGGCGTCGCCCCGGCGGCTGCCCGACGCCGACCGGGAGCGGATCCTCGAGCTGGCCAGGACGGAGTACCGGGGGTACAACGACACCCACCTCGCCGAGGCGCTCGCGGAGGACGAGGGGATCGCGATCAGCCGCTCGGCACTGCGGCGCCTGCTGCGCGCCGCGGGGATGCCCTCGCCGCGCACCCGCCGGGGCCCCCGGTACCGGAGCCGGCGCGAGCGGATGGCCCAGGCCGGCCTGCTCGTCCAGGTGGACGGCAGCCGGCACGACTGGCTCGAGGGCCGCGGGCCCTGGCTCACCCTGGTGGGCGGGATCGACGACGCGACCGGGGCGATCGTGGGGGCCGTGTTCCGCGAGCATGAGGACGGCGTCGGGTACCTCACGATGGTGCGCGACATGGCCCGCCGCCACGGCCTGCCAGCCGCCCTGTACCGGGACGGCAGCTCGATCTTCGCCCCGACGGGGCCGGGCGGCCCCGGGCGGGATGAGGCGACCCAGGTGGGCCGGGCCCTCGCCGAGCTCGGGATCGCCACCATCCTCGCCGGCTCCGCTCAGGCCAAGGGCCGGATCGAGCGGGCGTGGGGGACGCTCCAGGACCGGCTGGTGTCGGAACTGCGCCGGGCCGGCGCCCGCGACCTGCCGGCAGCGAACGCGGTGCTGCGCGCCTTCGTGCCCCGCTTCAACCGCCGGTTCGCCGTCCCGCCGGCGAGCGGGGCCCCGGCCTGGCGCCCGGTGCCGGAGGGCCTCGACCTCGCCCGGGTCTGCGCCTTCCGCTGGCGGCGGGCCGTCGGGTCCGACAGCTGCGTCCGGCTCGAGGGGATGGTGCTGCAGCTCCCGCCGGGGGCGGGCGGCCGGTCCCTCGCCGGGCGCCGGGTGGAGGTCGAGCTGCGCCTCGACGGGCGGCTGCTCGTGGTCGCCGACGGGCGCCTCCTCGCCGCCGTACCCGCGCCCCCGGAGCCGCGCCGCCTGCGGGAGGTCGAGGCCCTGGCGCCCGGCGGTCCGGCTCCCGAGCCGACGAGCCGCAACGTGGGCTATCGTCCCGCTGCGGACCACCCGTGGAGGCGCCGCCTCCTCGCGCCGCGCGAGGAGCGACTGACAGATTCATTGAGCAGATGAACTGCCAGAGTCGCTGAGCGTCAACAGAGCCATGCAAACGACCTGCAAACGACCGGCATCCGGGCGAGGGCCGAGCCGGGTGCGGAAGCCGGCCGCCGGGACCAGGCGCGAGGGCGATAGGCTTGCGCGGTGGACGAGTCGATGGGTTCCCGCCAACCCCGCGTCCTCGCGATCGTCCCCGCCCACGACGAGGCGCCGCGGATCGCTGCCGTGGTGCGGGCGGTCCTCGAGCACCTGCCCGTGCTCGTCGTGGACGACGGCTCCACCGACGGCACCGCCGGCGTCGCCGGCGACGCCGGCGCGGAGGTCCTGCAGCTGCGCCCGAACGCGGGCAAGGGGGCGGCCCTGCGGGGCGGCTTCCGGGTTGCCCTGGAGCGTGGCTATGACGGCGGACTCACGATCGACGGCGACGGCCAGCACGACCCCCTCGACATCCTCGCCTTCCTCGCCGCGTTCGGCGCCGGGCCCGCGCGGGCCGCCGGCCTGGCGCCACCTCCGGAACTCGTCGTGGGGCGCCGGGACTTCAGCCGGATGCCGATTGTTCGGCGGATCGCCAACACGGTCGGCGGCCTGGCCTTCTCCTGGGCCGTGGGGACGCGCGTCCCCGACAACCAGTCCGGCTACCGGCTGGTGGGGCGGCGGTTGATGGAGGCGTCCCTCGCCAGCACGGAGCCCGGGTTCGGGTTCGAGGTCGAGATGCTGGCGGTGTGCCTGGCCCATCGCTGGCCCGTCGCCTGGGTGCCCATCCGCACCATCTACTCCGGCGGCCCGAGCCACATCCGGCCGTTCGCCCACCTGCGCCTGTTCCTGCGCGCCCTGGCGGCCGCCCGGCGCGCGGTGCGGGCGGCGCGCTCGGAGCCGACCTAGCGGCCCGGCCCGGCGGCGGCGTCGTCGAAGGCGACCCGGAGCCGATCGTGGCGAAGCGCATCCGGGCGGGCACGCACGACGAGCAGCCCTCTCGCATCGATGGTCGCGACCCCGTGGCGGGCCGGCAGCGGCCGCACGTCCGGTGACCAGCCCGCCTCGACCGTGACGCGGTACTCGCCGGCGGGCGGCAGCGCGACGGGCAGGGGCCAGCGCAGGCACGCACTCGAGCCCGCATCGCAGGACGATGCGATCCCCGTGACCGCCACCCGTCGGCCCAGCAGGAGTCGGGCCGTGGCGAGGTCCCCGGCGGCGATCGCGGACCGGACCTCGGTGCTGCGCACGAGCAGGCCGTCCAGGTCGTACGGCGGAACCACCACGACCTCGAAACCATCGCGCCGCCCGAGCACGGCCAGGGCGGCCGGCGTGCCGCGGCGCTCGTACCCGAAGGCGGCGTCCGGCGTCATCACGAAGCCGGCCAGCGTCGTCCGCGCGCGGATCCGCTCCACGAACGCGTCGTACGTCGTCTCCCGGAGCGCGGCGTCGAAGTGCTCGACGACCGTCACGGCGACCCCGGCGCGGGCCAGCCGCACGAGGCGCTCCTCCGGGTCGCAGAGCAGCGGCGGCGCCGCCCCGGCCACGATCTCGTCGGGGTGGTGGTCGAAGGTCAGGACCGCAGGCCGGGCACCCATCCTCGCGGCCGCGCGGCGGAGCTCCCGGAGCAGGTAGAGGTGACCCCGGTGCAGCCCGTCGAAGATCCCCACGACCAGCAGGAGCGGGCCGTGCTCCGGCCGCAGGCCGGCGATCCCGTGGATGGCGTCAGTCACCGGCACGTGCCCCGTCTGCCGGGTCCATGGCGTCGGAGCCGGGGCCGGCGCGTCGCACGTCCTGCCGGGACACCAGGACCTTGTCCGGCACGATCCGGGCGCCGGCGAGGCGGCCGATGGCGGCGAGCGTGCCGTCGGGCGCCAGCAGCCGGACCGCCGGGCCGCCGTGCATGCCTCCGACCGATCCCGCACCGGACGACCCCTCGCCCCGCGCCGGCTCCAGGCGGCCGGCCGCCCGGATCCACCCGCCATGAGCGACGACGACCAGCTCGTCGGCCTCGATGGTCACGGCCGGCAGCTCGTCGAGGCCGGCCCCCACGGGCAGCAGGAGGCCGGGCAGCAGGCCGGCCGCCGCCGCCTCGCGCAGCGTCTCCAGGGGCCGTGCCTCCGCCAGGGTGAAGGGCCCGGCGACCGTGCGGCGCAACGCCCCCAGGTACGCGGCGGTCCCCAGGGCAGCCCCCAGGTCGCGGGCGATCGCCCGCACGTACGTCCCGGCCGAGCAGGTCACGTCGACCTCTGCCAGCGGCCGCTCGGGGTCGCCATCGTCCCAGCCGACGAGGACGAGCGAATGGATCGTGACCGTTCGAGCCGGCAGGACCGGGACCTCGCCGCGGCGGGCGAGCGCATACGCGCGGCGACCGCCGACCTGCCTCGCCGAGAACGCCGGCGGCGCCTGGACCACGTCGCCCCGGAAGCCCTCGAGTGCCGCCTCCACGCGGTCACGGGCGGGCGGCGGCCCGGGCATCGGCGTCAGCTCGCCTTCGAGGTCGTCGGTGGTCGAGCTCGCCCCGAGACAGATCGTGGCGCGATACGCCTTCGTCGCGCCGAGGTGGAACTCGGCCAGGCGCGTCGCCACGCCCAGGTAGAGCGGCAGGACCCCCGACGCAAACGGGTCGAGCGTGCCGCCGTGGCCGATCCTGCGGGTGCCCGCCAGGCGCCGCACGAGGGCGACGACGTCGTGCGAGGTCGGCCCGACCGGCTTGTCCACGACGAGCACGCCGTCCAGGCCGGCGTCGCGCCGCGACCGGCGAGGTCCCGCGGCGCCGACGCCCGGCGCCGTCGCCGCGCCGACTGCGATCTCCGGGGCCCGTTCCGGGGCCGCAGGGTCGGGGGCGGTCGCGCCGCCGCCATCGAGCGCCGCGGGCGCGCCGGCGGCGCGCTCGTCCGTCACCGGCGCACCGCTCGCGCGAGGGGGACCGCTTCGGCGATGGCGGCGGCTCGGGCCTCGGCCAGGGCCAGCGGGATCGTGGCGCCCGCCGCACGGGCATGCCCGCCGCCACCCCACCGGCCGCACAGCTCCGTGGCGTCAACGCCGCCCGCCCGGGTCCGCACGGAGAGGCGCGTCTCGGGCCCCTGCTCCTTGAGGACGATGGCGACCTCGGCCGTCTCGGACTGTGCCAGCAGGTCGATGATCCCCTCGGAGTGCTCCGGCCTGGCGCCGGTGGCGGCCAGGTCCGCCAGATCCAGCGTTGACGCCACGACCAGGCCGTCGGCGTGGCGCTCCAGCCGCGCCAGGACGCGCCCGAACAGCGCCAGCTGCGCGTCCGGCTTCGTCCGGTAGAGGCGCCGGCTGATCTCCGAGAGCGGCGCGCCCGCCTCCACCAGGGCGGCCGCGACGAGCAGCGTGCGGGGTGTCGTGTTCGGGTGGGCGAACGTCGCCGTATCCATCACCACGCCCGCCGTCAGCGCCGTCGCCAGCGCTCCGTCCGCGGCGTCGAGCGGCACCCCGAGACGCGTGGCGAGGAGGGCGACCATCTCGCTGGTGGCGGCCGCTGCCGGATCGATCCAGGCAAGGTCGCCGGAGGCGTCGTTGCTGGCGTGGTGGTCGATCGTGAGGATCGGCGTCGTCTCGAAGAGCTGGGGGCTGCGATCCCGGATCGAGCCGACACGGGCCACGTCGCCGCAGTCGCAGAGCACGATCAGGTCGTAGGCCAGGCGCGGCTCCGGGTCCGTGCGCACGCGATCAGCGCCCGGCAGGAAGTGGTACAGGGCCGCCACCGGGTCCGCCGCTCCGACGGTGGCGCGGCCGCCCATCGCCTCGACCAGGATGCCGATCGCGATGGCCGAGCCGAGCGCGTCCGCGTCGGGGTTCTCGTGGCCCACGGCCAGCACGGTCCGGGCCCTCCGGATCCGCTCGACGACCGCGTCCGGCACGGCCGCCGCCGGAGTCCCGAGATCGATCGGCACGTCGGATCAGCCGTGCGGCCGCGGCCGGCCGCCGCGCCCGGGGTCCTTGCGATCCGTCCCACCTGGCCCGGGCCGCGCGCCGCCCGGTACACGCGGGTCTCTCGTGCGGCGGCCGCCCCGCGGCCCTCGCTCCGCACGCGCGCCGGCTGCCCCGCGACCACGGCCGCCATCCTGAGCGCCTCCACCCGCGGCGGCGCCGGCCGTGGCGTCTTCGACCCCGCCGGCGTCGGCCACCTCGTCGGCGTCGCCTGCCCTGTGCGAGCGCGCGACGGGCGTCGGCAGCGACTCCTGGAGCGGCGCATCGGCCGCGGCTTCGCCGGCCTCGACGTCGCCGAGGCGGAGGGCGTCGAGCACCCGCATGACCCGCGTCCCACGCTCGGCCGAGTCGTCGAGCCGGACGTGCAGCTCGGGGATCCGCTTGATGCGCAGGCGGACGCCGAGCTCGTGGCGCACGAACCCCATCGCCCGCTCGAGGGCCGTGAGCGTCTCGCGGCGCGACGCCGCGTCGCCGATGACGCTCACCCAGACCGTCGCGTGGCGCAGGTCCGACGTCGTCTCCACGTCGGTGACCGTGGCGAAGCCGATGTGCGGGTCGTGCACGTCACGCGTGAGGAGCGCGCCGATCTCCTGGCGGAGGAGCTCGTCGACGCGCTCCATGCGCTGGCTCATGGCGATGGCTCCGAACGAATGCGACCGCGCGCCGCGGCCGCTCAGCCGGCCGCCCGGCTGACCGACTGCTGGGTGAACGCCTCGATGACGTCCCCCTCGACGAGGTCGTTGAAGCCCGACAGGCCGATGCCGCACTCGTAGCCCTGGGCAACTTCCCGGACGTCGTCCCGGAAACGGCGGAGGGAATCGATGCGGTCGGTCACGATGACCTTGCCGCCCCGGTACACGCGGACCCCGGCCGCCCGCACGATCCGGCCGTCGGTGACGGAGCAGCCGGCGATGACCGTGCCCTTGCCGACGCGGAAGATCTGGCGGACCTCCGCCCGGCCCTCGACCACCTCCACGATCTCCGGCTCGAGCATGCCCTTGAGCGCCTTTTCGACGTCGTCGGTCAGGTGGTAGATGATGTCGTAGAGGCGGACGTCCACCTTCTCGGCTTCGGCCGTGCGCCGGGCCTGCGGGTCGAGCTTCGTGTTGAAGCCGACGACGATCGCGTTCGACGCCGACGCCAGCAGGATGTCGGTGTCGGTGATGTCGCCCGTCCCCTCGTGGAGGACGCTGATCCGGACCTCGTCGGAGGTGATCTGGTCGAGCGCGTGCCGGATCGCTCCCAGCGAGCCGGACACGTCCGACTTGAGGACGATCCGCAGCTCCTTGGCCTGGCCTTCCTGGAACTGCTTGAACAGGTCCTCGAGGGTCGCCTTGGGGCTGGCGCCGGCCTGGGCGGCCACCGCCGACTTGCGGTCCTCGACGATCGTCCGCGCGGTCTTCTCGTCGGCCACGGCACGGAGGATGTCGCCGGCCTGGGGGACGCCGGCCAGGCCCAGGATGACGGCCGCCGACGACGGCCCCGCCTTCTGGATCCGCTTGCCGGCGGCGCTCTCGAGGGCGCGCACCTTGCCGTACGTCTCCCCGACGACGACGACGTCGCCGATGCGAAGCGTGCCCGTCTGGACGACGACCGTCGCGACCGGGCCACGGCCCTTGTCGAGCTCGGCCTCGATGATCGTGCCGATGGCGGCCCGCTTCGGGTTGGCCTTCAGCTCCTGGAGGTCGGCCACCAGCAGGACCATCTCGAGCAGGTCGTCGAGCCCGATCCTGGCCTTGGCGGAGACCGGGACCAGGGGCACCTCGCCGCCGAACTCCTCCACCACGACGTTCGCCTCGGCCAGCTCGGTCTTCACGCGGTCCTGGTTGGCGTCCGGCTTGTCGATCTTGTTGAGGGCGATGATGATCGGCACCTTGGCCGCACGGGCGTGGCTGATCGCCTCGAGCGTCTGGGGCATGACGCCGTCGTCTGCCGCGACCACGATGATCGCGATGTCCGTCACGCGCGCTCCTCGCGCACGCATCGCCGTGAACGCCTCGTGGCCCGGGGTGTCGAGGAAGACGATCTTCTTGCCGTCCTTGACGATCTCGGACGCGCCGATGTGCTGGGTGATGCCGCCGCGCTCCCCGGCGGCCACGGTCGTGCTCCGGATCGCGTCGAGGAGGCTGGTCTTGCCGTGGTCGACGTGGCCCATGACCGTGACGATCGGGGGCCGGGCGACCAGGAGGCTGGGGTCATCCTCCTCGAACAGCCGCTCCTTCGTCGCCGGTGCCGGAGCCTCGGACCCGGACTCGTCTCCGGCCGCGGCCGTGGGCGCCTCCGGCTCCGCCACCTCGTACCCGAGCTCGGTGGCCACGAGGGACGCCGTGTCGCGGTCGATGAGCTGGTTGATGGTCGTGAAGATGCCGCTCTTGATGAGCTCGCGGATCACGTCCGCCGGGTTGACGTCGAGCAGCTCGGCGAGCTCCTTGACGGTGATCGTCGCGGGCAGGACGACCGCGGCGCGCTCGCGCGGCTCGGCGACCGAGACGGGCGTGAAGCCGCCGCCCTCGCGCCGCTGTGGCTTGCGGGGGCCGCGGCGGCCGCGAGTCCCGCTTCTGCTCCTGGCCATCAGGCCCCTCCTTCGATGACGTGGTCGGTTGCGATCATGGTGGATCCGCCGGGACTCCCCGGCGGGGGTCCGGCGACGGAGCCGGGCGAGTCGACGTCCCCGGCCGCCCCGAAGAGAGTCACCGGGATGGCGATTTCCAGGGCGCGCCGCAGCGCACCCCTGGCGAGGGCCGCCGCCTGGCAGGCGGGGTCCGCGCAGACGTACGCGCCGCGGCCGGGTGCCTTGCCGGTTGGGTCGACGGCGACGATCCCCGACGGCGACCGGACGACGCGAACGAGCTCGCGCTTCTGGCGGGCGGTGCGGCAGGCGACGCAGGTCCGGGTCGGGTGCCGCCGCGGCGGCCCGCCCGCCGCGCCGCGCCCTACGGCGCCACCTCCCCTGCGGCGGCAGCGGCCGCCGATGCGGCGCCGGTCGAGACCGGCGAGCCGGCCGCGACGGCCGGCGCGGCCTCTCCAGCCGCCCCCTTGGGCTCGGGCGACGGTTCGGCAGCACCGGGCCCGGTTTCCGCCTGCGGGCCGCCTGCGGCGTGCGGGCCGGCCGGCGCGGGCTCGACGACCTGCCCCTCGCTCCGGATATCGATGCGCCAGCCGGTCATCTTTGCCGCCAGGCGCGCGTTCTGGCCCTCCCGGCCGATGGCGAGCGAGAGCATCTTCTCGGGCACGATCACGCTGGCGATGCGGTGCTCCTCGTCGATCCGGACTTCCACGACCTGCGCCGGGCTGAGGGCCTTGGCCACGAACACGGCCGGGTCCTCGTGCCACTCGATGACGTCGATCTTCTCCCCGGCAAGCTCGGCCACCACGGCCTGCACGCGCGCGCCGCGCTGGCCGACCGTCGCGCCGACGGGATCGAGCCCGTCCTGGCGGCTGGCCACGGCCACCTTGGAGCGACTGCCGGGCTCGCGGGCGATCGCCTTGATCTCGACGACGCCGCTGTGGATCTCCGGCACCTCGAGCTCGAAGAGGCGGCGCAGGAAGCCCTTGTGCGTCCGGCTGACCATGACCTGCGGCCCCTTGGGGCTGCGGCGCACCTCGAGCACGTACGCCTTCACGTTCTGGCCGATCCGGTAGTGCTCCACGGGCGACTGCTCGGAGGTCGCCAGGATCGCCTCGGCCTTGCCCAGGTCCAGGATGATGGCCCGCGGCTCGACCCGATTGACCGAGCCGGTGATGAGCTCGCCCTCGCGGCTCGCGAACTGGTCGAAGACCACGTCGCGCTCGGCCTCGCGCAGGCGCTGGAGGACGACCTGCTTGGCCGTCTGGGCGCCGATCCGCCCGAAGGCGTCCTGGCCCAGCTGCTCGGTCACGACGGTGCCGCCCACCCGGGCACTCTCGTCGTAGGCGCGCGCCGCCTCGAGGGTGAGCTCGGTGGTGGGATCCTCGACCTCGGCCACGACGCGGCGCTCGCGGGTCACGTTGAGCTCGCCGCGCTCCGGGTCGATCCGGACGCGGACGTCCTCGTTGCCGGGGATGCGGCGATAGGCAGATTCGATGGCGTCCTCGATCGTGCGGACGAGGTGCTCGCGCGGAACGCCCTTCTCGGCATTGAGCTGGAGGAGAGCGCCGACGAAGTCACGGCTCACTGCGCGCACCTCCGTTGTATTCGGTCTCGGCGGCCGAGCCGCCGAAAACAAAACGTGGGGGTCTCCCACGTCATGGAGCGGCGCGGCCGAAGTTGAAGGGAGTATAGCGCGGCGCCGCGCCGGCCCACCACGATGGGGCCCGGCCGGGGCCCACCCTGCGGCCGTCCCGGCCCGTCGCGGCACGCCAACCGCGCCCGATGGATGGTCCAATTCGGCCCTCGCCGCGCCCGCGTCTCTGCCAGAATCGAGGCGCCGGTTCCGGGTGTGCCCCCCTCCGCGCTGGAGCCGCGTCGGCCGAGGAGTCCGGTTCATGGCGAGGCGCGCCCGCGCGGCCGTCGAGATCGCGCGCAGCTACTGGCGGATCGCACGGCTGCTCCCGTCGGGCGGCGTGCGGGCTCGTCGGTGCGCTGCTCGCGCTCAACGTGGCCCTGGGCCTCCTCCCCGTCGCGTTCGTCGTCGCCACCAGCGTCATGATCGGCCGCGTGCCGCCCGCGGTATCCGGCGGCGTGGGATCGCCGGCGTGGACGTCGCTCGTGGTCGCCTTCGCGCTGGCCGCGGCGGCCTTCGTCGGCCAGCAGATCCTGGCCCCGCTGCAGGCGGCCCTCGGCCAGCTGCTCACGCGGGTCGTCGACGGCACGGTGCACCGACGCCTCATCGCCGCCTCGCTCCGGAGCACGGGCATCGGCCCGCTCGAGGACCAGGCGCTGCTCGATCGCCTCTCCGAGGCGGCCCGCGCCGCGGAGCTCGGCTTCCGGACGGCCGGTTCCGCCTGCGCCGGCCTGCTCGCGCTGGTCGCCCGCTACACGCAGCTCCTCGGCTACGCCGCGATCGTCGCGCTCGCCTTCTCCCCCATCGCCGGCCTCGCCCTGGTCGGCGCCACGATGCTGTTCCGGACCGGGAACCGCGGCGGCCTGCGGACGTACGGCCGCCTCTTCGAGCGGAACGTTGCGTATCCGGCGCGAGGGCGAGTACCTCCGGTCGATCGCGATGGGGCCGCCCGCGGCGAAGGAGATTCGCGTCTTCGGGCTCTCGGGCTGGCTCTCCGATCGGTACCGCGACGTCGTCATGCGCTTCCTCGGCCCGGTCTGGACGGAGCGGCGTCGGATCTACTTCAAGCCGTACCTCTTCTACACGGCGTTCGGGCTCGCCGTGACCGCCGTCGTCATGGCGGCCGCCGGCGACGCGGCGGCGCGGGGCGCCATCACCCTGACGGCACTCGCGCTCGCGCTGCAGGCGGCGCTCGGGGTGATCAGGCTCGGCGAGTTCTACCCCGAGGCGGACACGCAGACCCAGTACGGAATGCTCACCTACGACGGGACACTCGCGTTCGAGCGCGGCGTCGACGCGTTCCAGGAGCGGACCATCCAGCTCGAGCCACGCCGCGATCCGGCCGGCCTCCCCCGCCGCGACATCCACTTCGACGGCGTCTCGTTCCACTACCCGGGGAGCGACCGGGCCGTCCTGGACGATCTTGACCTCGTCGTCCCAGCCGGGCGCTGCACCGCCATCGTGGGCCTCAACGGGGCCGGCAAGACGACGCTCGTGAAGCTCCTCGCCCGGCTCTACGAGCCGACCGCCGGTGCGCTCCTCGTCGACGGCATCGACGCCCGCTCGTTCGGCGTGGACGACTGGCGCCGCCAGATCGGCGTGATCTTCCAGGACTTCAACCGCTACGAGCTGACCGCCGCGGAGAACGTCGCCTTCGGCGCGATCGATCACGCCGCGGACGTCGACGGCCTGCGGGCCGCGGCGAGCCGGGCCGGCATCCTGCGCACCCTGGAGCGGCTCCCCAACGGCCTCCAGACCCCGCTCGCCCGCCAGTACCGGGGCGGCGCCGACCTGTCGGGCGGCCAGTGGCAGCGCGTCGCGATCGCCCGGGCACTGTTCGCCCTCGACGGCGGTGCCTCCATCCTCGTCCTCGACGAGCCGACCGCCGCGCTCGACGTTCGCGCGGAGGCGGCCTTCTTCGACACCTTCGTCGACATCACCCGCGGCGTCACCTCGATCCTCATCTCGCACCGCTTCTCGAGCGTCCGCCACGCCGACCGCATCGTCGTGCTCGAGGGCGGTCGGGTCGTCGAGGAAGGCACCCACGAAGGGCTGCTCGACGCGGGCGGCCGCTACGCGGAGCTGTTCAGGCTGCAGGCCGAGCGCTTCGCCGGAGCGGACGAGGAGGAGCCGACGGAGACGGCGACGGAAGCCGACCTGGCGGGCGACGGAGTGGCGGCGAGATGACCGACGCGATCCGCAGCTCGTTCCTCATGCTCCGCATCTCGTGGGCCCAGAGCCGCGCCAGGACGGCCGTGTCGCTCGTGCTCCTGCTGGCGGGCGCGGTCGCCGCGCCGCTCGTGGCGCTCGCCCTGAAGTGGCTCACGGACGACGCCGTGCGCGGCGACGCATCCGGCGCGGCCGCCGCCGGCGTCGTGGTCGCCCTGCTTGCCATCGGCCTGCTGACGCTCGGTCACTTCGCCCACATCGCCTATTTCGAGCTCTCCGAGATGAACCAGCTCACGCTGGAACGGCGGCTCATCGCGCTGTCGAACGGCTCGGCCGGGATCGAGCACCACGAACGGCCGGAGTACGCGGACCGGATCGCGGTCCTCCAGCGGGAGCTCCAGGAGACGCAGCAGGGGCTCTTCACCGTCCTCTCGCTGGGCGGCCTCGCCGCCGCCATCGCCATCACCGGCGTCCTGCTCGCGGCCACCAACCCGCTGCTCCTGCTCATGCCGGTCGTCGCGGTTCCGCCGCTCGTGCTCGGGCGGAAGGGCCAGGCGATCGTGGATCGAGCCCGCGACGCGACCGCCGAGGAGACGCGGATGGCGCTCCACCTCTTCCACCTCGCGACCCGCGCCGGCCCCGCCAAGGAGCTTCGCGTCTTCCGGCTCCAGGCCGAGCTGCAGCGGCGCTACGAGCGCCTCTGGGACCGGGCAACACGGGCGCTCTGGCGGGCGGAGCTGCGGGCCACGCTCCTGCGAGCGGCGGGCCAGCTCTTCTTCGCGGCCGGCTATGTCGTCGCGGTGCTGGTCGTCGTCGGCGACGCCATCAACGGCCGGCGCACCGTGGGCGACGTGGTGCTGGCGATCACCCTGGCGGCCCAGGTCAGCCAGCAGGTCGCGACGGCCGTCACGCTGCTGACCGACCTGCAGCGCCTCGCCCGGGCGATGGCGCGCCTGGAGTGGCTCGAGGCGTACATCGCCGAACGGGCGGCCGCTGAGGCCACGCGCCCCGTGCCGCGCCGGATCGCGTCGGGCATCAGGTTCGACGACCTGGCGTTCACGTATCCCGGAACGGATCGGGTCGTGCTGTCGGGCGTCAACCTGGAGTTCCCGGCCGGCTCCACGGTCGCGCTCGTCGGGGAGAACGGTGCCGGCAAGACCACGATCGTGAAGTTGCTCTGCCGCTTCTACGAGCCCTCGGCGGGCCGCATCCTTGTCGACGGCGTCGACCTGCGGGACATCCCGCTCGACGGCTGGCGGGAGCGGATCGCGTCGGGCTTCCAGGATTTCGCCCGCTTCGAGTTCGTCGCCCGCCAGACGGTCGGGCTCGGCGACCTCCCGCGAGTGGACTCGGTGCCGGCCGTGGAGGCCGCGCTCGATCGGGCCCACGCCTCGGACGTCGTCGGGCGCCTGGCGTCGGGGCTCGACACCCAGCTCGGCAAGTCGTATGCGGACGGCACGGAGTTGTCCGGCGGCCAGTGGCAGAAGCTCGCCCTGGGACGGGCGATGATGCGCGAGACGCCCCTCCTGCTGGTGCTCGACGAACCGACCGCGGCGCTCGACGCCGAAGCGGAGCACCTGCTCTTCGAGCGCTACGCCGAGGGTGCGCGGCGGGTCGGCGCGCTCACCGGCGGCGTGACGGTGCTGGTGTCCCACCGGTTCTCCACTGTCCGCATGGCCGACCTGATCGTGGTGGTCGCGGACGGCCGGGTGCTGGAGGCAGGCGACCACGCCTCGCTGATGCGGAACCGCGGCCTGTACGCCGAGCTGTACCACCTGCAGGCCGCCGCATACGCGTAGGCCGGGCCGGGGGCCAGCGCGGGGGCGGCTCTCCGAGCGTTGTTCCGAGCCGCAGGCCGGGCGGGGCGCGCGGGGCGGGACCGGGGCGGTTCTGAGCTCGATCCGCCTCAGCCAGCGGGCGCCGGAGCCGGGTAGCGTCGCGCCACGTATTCCTCGAGCAGCGCCTCGAACCGCTCGACGATCCCCTCGCCGCGGAACGTCGCGTGCAGCTTGCCGTCCACGAAGACCGGCGCCACCGGTTCCTCGAACGTGCCCGGCAGGCTGATCCCGATGTCCGCGTGCTTGGACTCGCCCGGGCCGTTGACCACGCAACCCATCACCGCGACGCGGAGCTCCTCCACGCCCGGGTGGAGGGCCCGCCATTCCGGCATCCGGTCGCGCAGGTAGGCGGTGATGTCGCGGGCCATCTCCTGGAAGAACGTCGACGTGGTCCGGCCGCAACCCGGGCAGGCGCTGACCTGGGGCATGAACGAGCGCAGGCCCAGGGACTGGAGCACCTGCTGGGCGACTTCGACCTCCAGCTCGCGGCCGGCGCCGGGCTCCGGCGTGAGCGAGACGCGAATCGTGTCGCCGATGCCCTCGTTGAGGAGGATGGCGAGGGCCGCCGCGGAGGCCACCATCCCCTTCATGCCCATGCCCGCCTCGGTGAGGCCGAGGTGGAGCGGCAGGTCGGTGCGCCCCGCCAGGCGCCGGTACGTGTCGACGAGGTCGCCGACGCCGGACACCTTGGCCGAGAGGACGATGTGGTCGTGGGGCAGGCCGGTCTCCTCGGCAAGCTCGGCCGAACGGATCGCCAATTCCACCATCGCCTCGATCATCACGTCGCGGGCATCGCGCGGCACGGGCAGGCGCGCGTTCGCCTCCATGAGCGCGGTCAGCAGCTGCTGATCCAGCGAGCCCCAGTTCACGCCGATGCGAACCGGCCTGTCGTGCTCGATGGCGACCCGGACGATGGTCTGGAAGTTGGCGTCGTGGTGCTTCGTCCCGACGTTGCCCGGGTTGATGCGGTACTTCGCGAGCGCCGCGGCCGCCTCCGGGTACTCCACGAGCAGCTGGTGGCCGTTGTAGTGGAAGTCGCCGACGATCGGCGTGGCGAAGCCGAGGTCCCGAACGCGGCGCACGATCTCCGGCACGGCCGCGGCGGCGGCATCGGTGTTCACGGTGACGCGCACGAGCTGCGAGCCGGCGTGGGCCAGGCGCGCCACCTGGAGCGCGGTCGCGTTCGCGTCGGCCGTGTCCGTGTTGGTCATCGACTGGACGACCACGGGATGCGCGCCGCCGAGGAGCACGCCGCCGACGTCGACGGGGACGGCCACCCGGCGCGGGCGGGCCGCCGTTGCGGCCTCGGTCACGGGGTGCCGGCCACCTGGCGGGCGATGTCGAAGTAGCTGACCCAGGCCAGGAAGCCGAGCAGGAACACGAAGCCGACGAGGTACGTCAGCTGCTCGGCCGTGACCGCGAACTGGCGAGACGGCCCGCTGACGCGCACGCCCGCCCGCCGCAGCCCCCGACCCAGCAGCGCCCCGACCGACTTGAGGACGATCACCAGCGCCCGTCCGCCATCGAGGGGCGGAATGGGCAGGAAGTTGACGAGGGCCAGGTTCGCCGACAGGAGGGCCGCGAGGTAGAGCGTCCAGATGGGCCCTTCCTGCCAGAAGACGTTGCCGACCGTGGCGGCGATGCCGACCGGGCCGGACACCGGCGGCGCGGTGGTCGGGTTGGTCACGATCGAATGGGCCAGGTCGCCGAGCCCGCCGATGACCAGCGTGAACGCTGACGTCGTCCAGGAGACGCCCTTGGAGACGGCCTGGCCGAGGTCGCGGCCGGCGTACTGGCCGGTGGGCACGAAATCGTTGATCGAGATGCCCAGCGCGCCCTGGCCGGCGGCGACCTGCGCGGCCGTTCGGAGCGTGGCCGTCACGTCGCGCGTCGTGCCGTCGGCGCTTCGCACTCGCAGGGTCACGGTCTGCCCGGCGTCCGCCCGCAGGACGCCCACGGCGTCATTGGCCGCCGTCGAGCCGGGGATCGCGTCGAACGTCTTCCCGTTCACGGCCTGGATCTGGTCGCCCGCCACCAGGCCAACGGCGGCGGCCGGCGAGCCCGGCAACACCTCGTGGATCGTGAGCGCCCCCTGCGGCGTCGCGAGGAGGGCCATCCCGGCGAACAGGACGAACGCCAGCAGCAGGTTCATCCCGACGCCTGCGACCAACACCAGGAGCTTGCGCCAGAGGCGGGCGGCAGCGAACGAGCGCGGATCGTCCGACTCCCCGTCCTCGCCTTCGAGCTTGACGAAGCCGCCGATCGGCAGCCAGTTCAGCGTGTAGACCGTCTCGCCGCGCGACCGGAGCACCTTCGCACGGGGCGGGAAGCCGATCCCGAACTCCAGCACGCGGATCCCCAGCAGCCGTGCCACGACGAAGTGACCGAGCTCGTGGACGACGACCAGCACGACCAGGATGAAGAAGAAGAGGACGATCGTGAACGCGCTCTGGAAGATGGCCATCACGTCGCCTCAGGATGCCTGGCCGGGCTGAGTCGCCCGGGAACGTCGACGGGCGGGCGCGGTGCCGCCCCGGTCCGGCGTGGCTGGACCGGCGAACGCCGCCCGCACCTCGCGGTCGAGCGCGACCAGGTCGTCCACGGCCGGGGCCTGGTCGGCCCCACCGCCGTAGCGCCCCACGGCCTCCTCGAGAAGGCGGGGTATGCCCGGGAAGTCGAGGCTTCCCGCGAGGAAGCGGCCCACGGCCACGTCGTCGGCGGCGATCAGCACGGCCGACGCTCGGCTGCCGATCCGGCCCGCCTCGCGGGCGATCCGCAATGCCGGGAAGCGCGCCTCGTCGGGCGCCCGGAAATCGAGGCGAGCGGCCGCGATGAGGTCGACGGCGACGGCCGGCGACGGCCGGCGAGCCGGGTAGGTGATCGCGTACTGGATTGGGAGTCGCATGTCCGGGGTGCCAAGCTGCGCCTTGATCGATCCGTCGACGAAGCGGACCGCGGAGTGGACCACCGATTGCGGGTGGATCACGACGTCGATCTGATCGTAGTGCACACCGTACAGCCAATGCGCCTCGATGACTTCGAGGCCCTTGTTGGCGAGCGTCGCAGAGTCGATCGTGATCTTGGCGCCCATGCGCCAGGTGGGATGGCGCAGCGCGCGTTCGGGCGTGACGCCGGCGAAGTCCTCCGCGGGCGTGTCGAGGAAGGGACCGCCCGACGCGGTGAGGAGCAGCGTGGCGACGTCCTCGATCCGCTCCCCCACCAGCGACTGCCAGATCGCCGAGTGCTCGGAGTCGATGGGCCGGAGCCAGCCGAGCGGGCTCGCCAGCGGGTCGCGCGGGTCGCGCGCCGCCCGCTCGCCGGCCCGGGCCCGGGCCTCGGCCATCACGAGGTGCCCGCCCGCGACCAGCGTCTCCTTGTTGGCCGTGGCCACGACCTTCCCTGCGCGGAGCGCGGCCAGGACCGGCCGCAGGCTCACGATTCCGCCCGTCCCGACGACTACCAGGTCAACCTCGTCGAGCGTGGCCAGCCGCTCCAGCGCATCCGCTCCCCGCTCCTGCCGGCAGCCGGCCGGCAGGTCGAGGTCCTCATCCGTCGCGATCGCCGCGATGGCCGGCCGCAGGCGCCGAGCCTGCTCCTCCAGCCGACGGCCCTGCGAGCCGGTGGCGATGGCGACCAGGCGGTGGCTCGGGCCCAGCCGC
Organism: uncultured Chloroflexia bacterium; assembly: GCA_963821595.1. Taxonomy (GTDB): domain Bacteria; phylum Chloroflexota; class Limnocylindria; order Limnocylindrales; family CSP1-4; genus CTSoil-043. Next base: position 49,685 of record CAWGEL010000027.1, read on the forward strand.
TCCAGCACGTCGGCCGCCTGGGCGCCGATCGAGCCGCCCGATCCCAGCAGGGCGACCCCGATCGGACCGCGGGACACGGATCGGTCAGCCATGGACGAGGGCCACGTAGGCGGCCAGGGCCGGAGCCGCCAGGAGGATCGAGTCGACCCGGTCCAGGACGCCGCCGTGACCTGGAATGGACGTCCCCGAGTCCTTGGCCCGGGCGGCGCGCTTGAGGAGCGATTCGGCGAGGTCTCCGGCCTGTGCGGCGCCGGCGAGGAGGGGCCCGATGACCAGGGCCTCCGGCCACGGATGCGACGTCAGGGCCAGCACGATCGCGACCCCGACCGTGGCAGCCACGAGGCCGGCGATGACGCCCTCCTGCGTCTTCTTCGGGCTGATCCACGTCGCGAACGGGCGCCGGCCAAGCGCCCGCCCGACGAGGTACGCGCCCGTGTCGAAGCTCCATACCCCAGCCAGCAGGACGAGCACCCACCGCCGCTCGGGGAGGACGACGCGCTCGAACGAGGTCGGGTCGGTCCACTCGGTCGTGAGGATCGCGACGGCGCCGATGAGGCCCACGTAGACGACACCGAAGAGGGTCGCCGACCATGCGGCGAAGCCGGCCGCGGGGTCGCGCCGGGAGAACGCGACGATCGCGAGCCCCGCGGCCACGACGCCGACCAGTGCCAGCCCGTCCACCGACGACACCCGTGCCGCGAGGTCCAGGGCGGACTGCGGCCGGCCGAGGACCTGGCTGCCGAGGATGGCGGGAAGCGCCGACGCCGCGACCAGGACCAGCGCCCCGCCGACGACGCCGTTGCGGACCACGGCGTAGCCCGCCAGCGGCAGCAGGCGCTCCACCTCGCGGCCGGCCATCGCGGCCAGGACCAGCACGAGGATCCCGACCCCGACCCCGCCGCCGGCGATCGCGAGAGCCACCGTGCCGACGATGATCACGGCGCTCAGCGAACGCTCGCGCACGGCGGCCCGCCTCCCGTCAGGTCCCGAAGCGGCGGGTGCGCCGCGCGTAGTCGACCAAGGCGGCGTCGAACTCGGCCGGCCCGAAGTCCGGCCACGGCGTCGGCGTGGACCAGAGCTCCGCATAGGCGGCCTGCCAGATCAGGAAGTTGGAGAGCCGCTGGTCCCCGCCCGTGCGGATGAGCAGGTCCGGGTCGGGCTGGCCGGCCGTGTACAGGCGGCAGGCGATGGCCGCCTCGTCGATCTCGGCGGGAGGGATGCCCGCGGCGACGATCGCCCGGACCGCGTCCACGAGCTCGGTCCGGCCGGCGTAGTTGAAGGCGACGTTGAGGATGAGGCGCGCACCTCCAGCGGTCGCTGCCAGCGCGTCGGCCAGGGATCGCTGGAGCTCGTCGGGCAACTCGTCGCGCCGGCCCAGGAGGTTCACGCGGACGCCCTGCTCCGCCAGGGCCGCGGTCTCCGCGGCGATCGCCTGCTCCAGCAGCCGGAAGAGCCCGCCGACCTCGTCGTCGGAGCGAGCCCAGTTCTCGCGGCTGAACGCGTACAGCGACAGCACCGCGATGCCGCGCCGGATTGCATGCTCGACGACGCCACGTATCCGCTCGACGCCCGCGGCATGCCCCTCCAGGTCGGAGAGCCCCCGGGCCCGCGCCCAGCGCCGGTTGCCATCCATGATGACGGCCACGTGCACGGGCCGGACGTCGGCCTCCGCGAGGTCGTCACCGGCGGCCGGAGCTGCGGTCGTCGCCAGCCCGGCGAGACCGGCCTGCGCCGTCGGCGGCGCGTCGGTCGGCCGGTTGATCGCCGTGGCCACCTAGACCTCGAGGACCTCCCGCTCCTTGACGGCCCCGACGTTGTCCACCTCGACGATGTGCCGGTCGGTGATGCGCTGCAGCGATTCCAGCTCGCGATGGGCCTCGTCCGTGCCGAGGTCGCCGTCGCGCTCTTCCTTCTTGATCGCTTCCGCGGCCTCGCGGCGAAGGTTCCGGATCTCGACCCGGGCCTCCTCCATGCGCCGGTGGATGACCTTCACCAGGTCACGCCGCCGCTCTTCGGTGAGGGGCGGGATGTTGAGGCGCACCACGGTGCCGTCGACGTTCGGCGTGAGGCCGATGTCGCTCCGGAGGATGGCCTTCTCGATGGCGCCGAGGACGCCTCGGTCCCACGGCTGGATCACGATCAGGTGGGGCTCCGGCACGCTGATGCCGGCCAGCTGGTTGAGCGGCGTCGGCGTGCCGTAGTACTCGACGTGGATCCGCTCGACGAGCGTGGTCGAAGCCCGGCCGGTCCGCACCCCTTGGAAGTCGCGCTCCATCACCTCGATCGCTCGCGCCATCTTCGGCTCGATCGCGGCGACGACCTGGCTGCTCATGCGCGCCCACCTCCAGAGATGCGGGTCCCGACCTGCTCGCCGAGCGCGGCCCGGCGCACGTTGTCCGGCCGGTTGAGGTCGAACACGACGATCGGCAGGTCATTCTCCATGCACAGCGAGACCGCGGTGGCGTCCAGGACCGCGAGACGATCCTGGAGGACCTCCCCGTAGGTCAGGGACTCGAAGCGACGCGCGCCCGGGTGCGTGACCGGGTCGGCGTCGTACACGCCGTCGACCTTGGTCGCCTTGAGCAGGACGCCCGCCCCGATCTCGACGGCCCGCAGGGCCGCCGCGGTGTCCGTGGTGAAGTACGGATTGCCGGTGCCGGCCACGAAGATGACCACGCGCCCCTTCTCGAGGTGGCGGATCGCGCGCCGGCGGATGTACGGCTCGGCGACCTCGTTCATGGCGATCGCGGTCATGACGCGCGTCGGGAGGCCGACCCGCTCCAGCGCATCCTGGAGTGCCAGGCCGTTCATGACCGTGGCCAGCATCCCGATGTAGTCGCCGGTGGCACGGTCCATGCCCCGCGCTGCGGCCGCCATTCCGCGGAAGATGTTGCCGCCGCCCACGACGATCCCGACCTGGACGCCGGCAGCGTGGGCTGCTCCGACCTGCCCTGCGATGAAGGCGCAGAACGCGGGGTCGACGCCGTACTGGCGCTCGCCGAGGAGCGCCTCGCCGGAGAGCTTGAGGAGGATCCGGCCGTGACCGGCATCGGCGGCCGGGGCGGCTGGGTCCGGTGGCACGTCAGGCCGGATCACGGCGTCGTCCACCCGCGTTTCACAGGTCCTCGGCGAGCGCGAAGCGCACGAAGCGCCGAACCTTGATGTTCTCGCCGATGGTGGCGATGGCCTGGGTGATGAGATCGCGCACGGTGATGTCAGTATCGCGGAACGGCTGCTCGAGCAGGCAGACTTCTGCGTACCACTTCTTGAGCTGTCCCTCGACGATCTGGGCCCGGATCTGCTCGGGCTTCCTGGCGGTCGCCTCGTCGGCGGCCAGCTCGGCTTTCCTGGCCTCGAGATCCGCGGCCGGGATGCGATCCACGTCCGGATAGAGGGGGGCGAGGCCGGCGACCTGCACGGCCAGGTCGTGGACGAGCTTCTTGAACTGGTCGGTCCGGGCCACGAAGTCCGTCTCGCAGTTCACCTCGATGAGCACGCCGACGCGGCCGCCTGGGTGGATGTAGCTGTCCACGAGCCCCTCACGCGCCTCGCGGTCACCCTTCTTGGCGGCGGCTGCCTGGCCGCGCTCGCGCAGCAGCGCGACGGCCTTGTCGAGGTCGCCGCCCGTCTCCTCGAGGGCGCGCTTGCAGTCCATGAAACCGGCGCCGGTGAGGTCGCGCAGGCTCTTGACGTCGCTCGCGGTGATGTCCGCCATTGCTGGATGCCTCTCCTGGTGTCATGCGCGCGCGCTGGCCGCGCGCCCTGTTCGCGTGGTGCCGGCGCGTCGTGTTGAAACGGCGAGCCGGCCCGGCCGCCTGCGGGCCACCGGCGCCGGGCGCCCTTGCGGGCGCGGGGTCAGGACTCGGCCGGCGTCGCGTCGGGCGGTACGACCGGGCCGGGAAGCAGCTCGTCCTCGTCGAGGTCGGGCTCGAAGGTGAGGGCACCGCCGGCCGCGAGCTGGGCGACGAGATCGTCGGCGGTCGGGATCTCCTCGGCCTGGAACGGGGTCGTCGCGTCCGCGTCGGGCTCCATCTCGCGCTCCGAGCGGGCGGAGCGCTCCCGGGCACCTTCGATCGCCGCGTCGGCGACCAGCGTGCACAGGAGGCGGATAGCCCGGATGGCGTCGTCGTTGGCGGGAATGATGTAGTCGAGCTCATCCGGGTTGACGTTCGTGTCACCGGTGCCGACCACGGGGATCTCGAGCGTCCGGCACTCGGTCACCGCGATCCGCTCGCGGGCCGGGTCCACGACGAACACGATCCCCGGCAGGCGGCGCATCTTGCGGATGCCGCCCAGGGTCAGCCGAAGGCGCCGCAGCTGCTCGTTGAGGCGGGCGGCCTCCTTCTTCGCGAGCCTGTCGAAGTCCCCGTTCGCCTGGCGTGCCTCGAGCTGGTCGAGGAGGCCCAGGCGCTTTCGGATGGTGACGAAGTTGGTGAGCATGCCGCCCAGCCAGCGGGTCGTCACGTACGGTTGGCCGGCGCGGTCGGCCTCCTGCATGACCGGCTCCTGGGCCTGCTTCTTCGTGCCGATGAACAGGACGGTCTCGCCGCGCGCGGTGGTCTCGCGGACCGCGGCAAGCGCAACGTCCAGCCGCTTGACGGTCTGGGCCAGGTCGATGATGTGGATACCGTTGCGCTCCGCGAAGATGAACGGGCGCATCTTGGGGTTCCAGCGGCGCGTCTGGTGGCCGAAATGGACGCCGGCCTCAAGCAGATTCCGCATGGAGACGGTGGGCACGGGGCGTTTCCTCCTGTCGGTTGTTCCTCCGCGGGCCCCGCCCCGGGACCGGGCGGCCGGCAGGTCCGGCGTGCCCGGCACCGCTCCGGGGGGTCTTGCGGCGCCGCGTGTGTGCTCGCCGGCTGCTCGCGCAATCCGGCGGCTGCCATCGGAAGCCCGATGGCGCGGCGGAGTCTACCACAGGGGCGGTGCGCTCCTGGGCTGCGGGCGCCGCTGCGCGAAGAGCGCGCGACCCGCTGACACTCCTGGCGGTGATGCGCCTCCGCACATCAAGGGCGGCGGCACGGCGCGCTCGCCGCCAGCGAACGACGGGCAGGAGGGCGATGCGCCTCCGCACATCAGCCGACGCCGCGATGGTGCCGGACGCGCTCAGGGCCGCCGGGTGCGGCGGGCGGCTCGACGACGACGAGGTCGATGCGCGGAGGCGCATCAGGCAGGACTGGCCCGCCGGGGACCCGCCCGTCCTCGAGCAGTCGCCCCAGGCCCCGCCGAAGGTGGCCACGCTTGCGCCAGTCGAGCGTCTCCTCGGGGAGCCCGAAGTCGCGCCGGCCGCGCCAGCGCACCTCCACGACGACGAGTGCGGCGGGAGGGCCCGGGTCCACCGCGACCAGGTCGAGCTCCGCCCGTCCAGCCCGGACTCGCCGGCCCAGGATCGTCCAGCCTGCCCCGGCGAGACGCTCAGCCGCGAGCTGCTCGGCTGCCTCGCCGGCCCGGCGCGCGGCCGAGCGCGCCAGGTGCGACGGGTCGCGACGCGCGGTCGCCCGATCCGGCTCCACCGGCCGCTCCTCTGTGCCAGCGCCATGCGGCGCGCAACGCCCGATCGCGACGCGCCCGCCTGGGCAGCCTACCGGCGGCGCCTCACAGCCCGCTTACCTGGCGCATGCCTACCCGCGGCTCACGCCTGGGCGCACCTCGCCCGCCTGGGCGCGCAACGCCGGCCGCGGTCGCGCCTCGACCGGGTCAGCGACGCAGCCGGCCGCCGCTCGGGCGCGGATCGGGCGTCAGTCGACGAGGGCGACGCCCGCCTCGGCCAGGCCGCGATCGAGATCGGCCGCCTCCACGGGCCCATCGAGGTGCAGCGGAAGCTGGATGCCCCCGTCGAGCACGCGCCGCGTCGTGATGAACGACCGTCGATGGAAGACCGTCACGCCGAGCGCGGCCATCGCGGCGCGATGCTCGGCGGTCGCGTAGCCCGCGTTGTGCTCCCAGCCATAGCCGGGATGGCGAGCGGCCAGCCGCGCCATGAGGCGGTCGCGGACGACCTTGGCCACGATCGACGCGCAGGCGATCGAGTAGACCGTGGCATCGCCGTCGACCACGGCGTCGTAGGGGCCAACGTCCGCTTCGAAGCCGTCGATCCGGAGGCCGTCGACCAGGACGTGATCGTGGCCACCGAGGCGGGCGATCGCGCGGCGCATCGCCAGGTGGGTGGCGTGGTAGATGTTCACGCGGTCGATCTCCTCGACGGAGGCCGCACCCACGCCGATGGCCACGGCACGGCGCCGGATCAACGGGTCGAGCGCCTCGCGCTGGGCCGCCGAGAGGACCTTGCTGTCCCGGACGCCCGCCAGGCGGCGCGCGTTCTGCCGGACGATGACGGCGGCCGCAACGACCGGGCCGCAGGCCGGTGCCACGCCGACCTCGTCGACGCCCGCGACCCGCGCCGCACCGGCGCGCCACAGGGCTCGCTCGAGCCGAAGCGTCGGAACCTTGCCGCCCGTCACGTGGCAAGGGTAGCCGAGCGCCGACCGGGCGACCGGGCGACCGGGCTCGGCACCGCAGCCCATCCCGGAACGCCGCGGCGGCCGGGAATCGAACGGCCCCGCCGAAGCGGGGCCGGTATCAGAGTCCGGGCGGGGACGTCAGTTGCCGCGCCGCTCTCGCAGGGTGGCCGCCTTGCCGACGCGCTCGCGCAGGAAGTACAGGCGGGCCCGCCGCGCCACGCCGTGGCGGACGACTTCGATCCGCTCGATCCGCGGGCTGTTGATCTTGAAGGTCCGCTCCACGCCGACGCCCGACGCGATCCGGCGGACGGTCACGGAGCGCGTGATTCCCCCGCCTGCGAGGCGAAGGATCGTGCCCTCGAACACCTGGATCCGCTCGCGGTTGCCCTCGACGACCTTCGCGGCCACCTTGACGGTGTCACCCGGCGCGAGCTGCGGGATGTCGGTACGAAGCTGATCCTTGACGATCTCGTCGAGCACGTTCACCGGGGTCCCCTGCGTTGAAGCGACATGGGCGGCCGAGGTGATCCCGCGTGCCGCGTGGCTGGGCATGAAACGACGACCGCGGACCCGCGGCCGGCGCGAGAGTATAGCACGCGCTCAGGGGCGCCCCGGGGCGGCCCCGGGCTCCTGGCCGCGGCGGTCCGACGTCACCGGACGCTCGTCGGTCGGCCCCGAGGGCGCTGGCTCGTCGACCTCCGATGGCGCGTCCCCGGCGCTGTCGCGGGCACGCTCCACGGCGCCGTCCCGGGCACGGGCGCCGTCCCGGGCACGCTCCACGGACACCTCGGCCAGCAGGCGCGCGTCCTCGGCGCCGAGCGTGCGGCCCTCCAACAGGTCCGGGCGGCGGTCCAGCGTCCGGCGGATCGCCTCGCGCCGTCGCCAGCGGGCGACGGCGGCATGGTCCCCCGACGTCAGCACGGCCGGGATGCCGTGCCCGTTGAAGGACGCCGGGCGCGTGTACTGCGGGTACTCGAGGAGGCCGGTCGTGAACGACTCCTCGGCCAGCGACGCCGCATCGATGGCACCGGGGAGGAGGCGGAGGACGGCGTCGACGACCACGAGCGCCGGCAGCTCGCCGCCGGTCAGGACGTAATCGCCGATCGACAGCTCGAGGTCCACCATGCCGCGGATCCGCTCGTCCACGCCTTCATATCGCGGGCAGAGGAGGACGAGGTGCGAGCGGACGGCCAGGTCCTCGGCGCGCGCCTGGCCGAACGTCTCGCCGGCCGCATCGAGGAGGATCACGAGCGATTCCGGCCGCCGCAGGAAGGCGAGCGCGCCGGCGACGGGCTCGGGCCGCAGGACCATCCCCGCGCCACCGCCGTACGGCGCGTCGTCGACGGTACGGTGACGGCCCAGCCCCCACTGCCGCAGGTCGTGGACGCGCACTGCAGCGAGGCCCTGTGCCTGGATGCGACCAGGGATGCTGGCCGCGAGCGGTCCCTCCAGCATCTCCGGGAAGAGCGTGACGATGTCGATCTCGAGCGCCACGGCCGTCAGTCCGCGGGTGGTGCGTCGGCGTCCGTCGGCTCCGCGCGCGGCTCGCCCGGCAGCCCGGCCGCGGGCTCGTCGCCAGCGCCGGCAGGCGCTGCGCCAGCGCCAGCAGGCGCTGCACCGGTGCCGCCCTCCAGGCCGGTGTCCTGCGCCGCACCGGCGCTGCCCTTCGCGACACTCGAGGTTGCGGCCTCGCCGGACGCTGCGTCGGCGGACGGCGCAGGCCTGCCGGCCTCGAGCTTCCGCGCCCGTCGAGCCCGCCGTCCGCGAGCCGGCCGCGGTGTGCGGTCGGGACGAGGGACGGGCAGGGATCCAGGCTCGGGCAGGTCAAGGAGCGAGGCGTCGACCACCACCTCGCCCCGCCGCGGCGCGAGGATCCGGACGAACGGGCGAGCCACGGGCACGTCGAAGTCGCCGCGCGGGCCGCCCGTCACGATGAGGATCTCCGCGCCGCCCGACCGGTACACGTCACGGATCGCGCCGAGCGACCCCCCGTCGACGTCGGACACCGGGACGCCGACGAGCTCATGCCAGTAGTACGTCCCCCTCGGCAGCACCTCGGGCGGGGCGTCACGCTCCAGGTAGAGGTCGCGCAGCGACTCGGCCGCGCCGCGCGTCGGCACCTCGCGGAAGCGCAGCACCCAGCCTGGTTCGGCCGGCCGCGCTTCGGCGATCGTGAGTGGGTCGGTCCGGCCCTCCGGGTGCAGCACCGCGCCGACCGCGAACCGCTCGGCCGGCTGGTCGGTCAGGACCTCGACGCGAACCGCGCCGCGGACGCCGTGAAAGCCGCGGACGAGAGCTACGACCAGCCGGTCCTCGCCCGCGGCGGGCGATTCCTCGATCAGACGATCTCCAGCTGGAACAACTCGCCGTCGCGAGCGGAGACCACCTTGAGCAGCGTCCGGAGCGCCTTGGCGACGCTGCCGTTCCTGCCGATGACCTTGCCCATGTCGTCCTCGGCCACGCGGAGCTCGATGACGGTGGCGCCGGCCTCGTGGGAGACCGTCACCGCCACCTCGTCCGGGTGATCGACGAGCGAGCGGGCGACGTATTCGACGAGCTGCGGGGCAGCCATGGTCGCCTCCCTACTTCTTGGCCTGCGGCAGGACACCGGCATTGCGGAGCAGGCGGGCGACGGTGTCGCTGGGCGACGCGCCCTTTGTCAGCCAGGCCTTCGTCTTGTCGACGTCGACGGCGAACTCCACGGGCTCGGTCCGCGGGTTGTAGTGGCCGAGGATCTCGATGGCCCGGCCGTCGCGCGCGCTGCGACCGTCGGTGACCACCACGCGGTAGGCCGGCTGCTTGGTCGCGCCGACGCGGGTGAGGCGAATGCGGACTGCCATGGGCGGACTCTGTTCCTCCGTTGCTGAGCCGGTCGGCGACGTGCCGGCCGACCACAGGATTGCCTGACGGTTGCTGGGGGCTACTTCGCGAAGACGATCACGAAGTGGCCGCTCCGTGTCGACCCTTCGACGGCGGTGTCGACCATCGCCACCTTGTCGAACGGGATGAGGTAGGGCTGGACGCCGGTCTTGTAGGCCTCCATGGCGCTGCCGCCCGGCGTCAGCGCCTCGATCCCGCCGCGGATCGACGTGACGTCGACGTACAGCTCGTCGACCCCGGGGCCGCCGGCGCGCTGGATCGCGTCCTTGTAGGCCGCGACATCGGCCAGCGAGTTGCCGCCGTCCGTGCCCACCACGGCCTTCACGAAGTCCACCGTTCCGAGGACGAAGACGCCATGCTGCGCGGTCATGGCGACGGTGACCTGCGACGACATGCCCGAGCCGCCGGCCGACAGCGTGGTCATCGTGCCAGCGCCGAGGGGTTCGTCCTTCACGGACAGGTCGGAGCTCTGCCCGGCCAGCGCCAGGAGACCCTTGACGCGCGCCACCGTGGCCGTCGCCTTCGACTCGTCGGCGGTCGCCGCCACGAGGCCACCGCCCCAGGCCGTGCCGTCCCGGGTGACGGCGATCGACGTGTCCCCGGCCCAGCCGAGGATGCCGTCGAAGCCGCCCAGGAGTGCGAGAGCGCTGTCGACCTGTGCGAGGGCGCCCTTGGTCGCGGGATCGCAGGCCAGCATCTGCTCGGCCTTCGCCCAGCCGGCGACGGCCAGCGGTCCGAAGCCGCGAACCCCGTATTCCACGACGGTCGAACTGGGCAGGTGCGCGACCGCGGCGGAGGCCCCGTTGCGGGCGGCATTCACCGGTGCGCCGGAAGGCACCGGCGCGATGACGTCGAAGCGGAGCGCGCCGTTGACGGCCTCCATGGACCCACCGACCCAGCCGGGCATCAGTGCGGTCAGCTGATCGATGCAGGCGTTCGACATCATGCCGCTCGTCGGGACGAGCGAGCCAAGGCTCTTGTACATCTCGGCCTGCATGGCGAGGGTCCTGCTCATGTAGGCCTGCGTGTCGAGGTACCCGAACGCGAGGTAGGCCCCGGGCGCCACCTTCTTGGCGGCCTGGAAATTCGCCGAGGCGGCGAGGTCGCTCTTGCCGGCTGTATCGAGCGCCGCCTTGACGCTGCCATCGAGGCCGAAGGCGAGCACCTGGCCGCGCACGGCCCAGGAGACCGTTGCCGACGGCATCTTGAGGGTGAGCAGGTCACCGCCGTCGTACTGGCTGGTCGTCGGGCTCGCGCTCAGGTGCTTGCCCAGCCAGCTGGTGAGCCAGGCGCTGGCAGCCGTCCCGTCCTTGACCGAGATCAGCATCACCGCGCCGTCATCGATGGCGACGGTGGCTGGCGAGGTCTGCGGGCCCGTGCCGAGCGACGCCATGCCCCTGGTTGCGGCGTCGAACATGCCGCCCGTGACGGCGATCCCGACCTCACCGCCGAGCCATGGCTTGATGTCGCTGGTCCACGACACGTTGGCCCGGTCGAACAGCTCGGTCAGCGCCTCGTCGACGATGGCGTCGGCCTGGGCCTGGTCCCGGAAGCCCGGGAACGCCTGCAGGACCGTGCTCACCTGCGCCTTCTGGTTGCCCGGCAGGTCGGCCCGCAACTCGACGTACGCCAGCGTGCCCTTGGGGATCCACCCCTCGACGGCGGACGAGGTGCCCGTGGCCGCCAGGAACGACGCCGCCACGGAGACGGTGCCCACCACCAGGGCCACCACCACCAGGGCCACGACCCAGCGGAGGGCCGCCCGACGCGATCTCGCGGGCGGCAAGCCGCCCGCATGTCGCGGCTCACCGGCCGGGAGGGTCACCGGTGCGGTCGGTACCGGCGACGTCGCCGGATCGGAATACGCGGGACGCTCCGGGAGCGGTTCGAGCTCGGCCATCGTGCGGCCCCCTTTCCTAGCGCCCGAACAGCCCGGGGAGCCGGCGGCCCCCACGGAGCTGCTTCATGAGCTTCTGCATTTCTGAGAACTGCTTGACCAGCCGGTTGACGTCGACGATCTGCGTGCCGGATCCGGCGGCGATGCGGCGGCGCCGGCTGCCGTTGAGGACCGTCGGGTCGCGCCGCTCGGCCGGCGTCATCGAGCGGATGATCGCCTCGGTCCGCTTCAGGTCGCCGCGGTTGATCGACGCCTCGGCCTCCTTGGCCATCCCGCCCATGCCCGGGATCATGCCGATCACCTGCCCGAGGGGGCCCATCTTCTGGACCTGCTGGAGCTGCTCCAGCATATCCTCCAGGGTGAAGCTCGCGGTGCGCAGCTTCTCCGTCAGCTTGTCGGTCTGCTTCTGGTCGAACGTCTCCTGGGCCCGCTCGATCAGGGTCAGGACGTCGCCCATGCCCAGGATCCTTCCGGCCAGGCGGTCCGGGTGGAACGGCTCCAGGGCGTCGGTCTTCTCGCCCGTGCCCAGGAACTTGACAGGCAGCCCGGTGACGGCGCTGATCGACAACGCCGCGCCGCCCCGGGCGTCGCCGTCGATCTTGGTCAGGATCAGGCCGGTCAGGGGCACGGCGGCCGCGAAGGCCTGCGCCACGGCCACCGCCTCCTGGCCCGCCATCGCGTCCACGACGAGGAGCGTCTCCACCGGTTTCACGACCCGCGTGAGCTCGCCCACCTCGGCCATCAGGACTTCATCGACGGTCAGGCGGCCGGCCGTGTCGAGGATCACGGTGTCGCGAATGTCGCGCCGGGCCGCCTCGACGCCGAGGCGCGCGATCTCCGGCACCGGCGTGCCCCGTGGAGCCGAGAAGACCGGGATCGAGAGCGCCGCGCCCAGCGTCCGCAGCTGGTCAACCGCGGCCGGGCGGTAGGGATCCGCGGCGACGAGGTACGGGCGACGGCCCATCTTCACGATCTGGCGGGCGAGCTTGGCGGCCGTGGTGGTCTTGCCAGACCCCTGCAGGCCGACCAGGGCGACGACGGCCGGGCTGCCCGAGAGGTGGAAGGTCCGGTCCCCCGCGGAGAGGAGCGCCGTCAGCTCCTCGTTGACGATCTTGATCACCTGCTGGCCGGCATTGAGCGATTCGAGCACCTCGGCGCCGACCGCTCGCTCGCGCACGCGGGCGATGAAGTCCTTGACGACCTTGAAGTTGACGTCGGCCTCCAGGAGCGCCAGGCGGACCTCGCGCATCGCCGTCTCCACGTCGGCTTCGCTGACCCGGCCGCGCCCGGTCAGCGCGCCGAGCGCGGCTCGCAGGCGATCGGAGAGGGCGTCGAACATGCGGGCTCGTGCTCCTGGTCCGGTGGGACGGCGGAGGCTGATCGCTCCGCCGGGCGGTGCGCGGGTTCTGGCGACACCTGGGCGGGCCGAGTGTAGCCGATCGGGCGCCCGGCGGCGGCCGCGCCACGGCGGCGGTCCATCGCCGGCCGCCGGGTCCTTCGCCGGGCCGCCGGGTCCTTCGCCGGGCCGGCGTCCCGACGCGCTCTCTGCCGCCCCCGAGGCGATCAGGCCGTGGCGTCAGGAGCAGGCGCCGGCAACGGCGTGCCCTGGTGGAAGCGCAGGCGCCAGCCGTCCGGTCCCCAGACCCAGATCGAGGACCGCAGCGAGCGGCGGGTCGGGCCCGCCGGAACGGTCACGCCGATCGTGTAGGTCACCAGGACGACCCCGAGGCAGAGCTCCTCGGTCATGCCGTCGGTGATGGCCACCTCGGCCCCCTCCTCCCGGACGTCGAGCAGGCCGACGATCCCGGCCCGGTCCCAGCGCCGCCCGCTCGACCCGAACTCGCGAGCCCCATCATCGATCAGGTCGGCGAGGTCGCGGTCGGTCGCGCCCCGGTCGCGGCGGGCCAGGGCCAGCTCCAGGACCAGGAAGTCCGTGCCGGGATCGGCGTCCGGGCGCGTCACCGGAGCGGCCTCAGTCGGCCGCGAAAAGGGCGGCGACGAAGGCGTCCGGGTCGAATGGCAGGAGGTCGCCGATCTTCTCCCCCACCCCGACGAAGCGCACCGGGATGCCCAGCGCGTGCTCGATGGCGAAGACGATGCCGCCCTTCGACGTGGAGTCCAGCTTGGTCAGGACGATGCCCGTGAGGCCCGCCGTTTCGTGGAACGCGCGCGCCTGCGCGAGGCCGTTCTGGCCGGTCGTGGCGTCGAGCACGAACAGGACCTCGGTCGCGGCGCCGGGCAGGCGGCGGTCGATGACGCGCCGCATCTTCGCCAGCTCGTCCATCAGGTTGGCCTTCGTGTGGAGCCGGCCGGCCGTGTCCGCGATCACCACGTCGACGCCCCGCGCCACGGCCGCGTCGAGCGCGTCGTAGACGACGGCCGCCGGGTCCGCGCCGGGCGCGTGCGCGATCACGGCCGCGCCTGCCCGCTCGCCCCAGTGTCGGAGCTGCTCGATCGCCGCTGCCCGGAAGGTGTCGCCGGCGGCCAGCAGCACGCGCCGGCCGCGGGCGCGCTCCAGCGCGGCGAGCTTGCCGATCGTCGTGGTCTTACCGGTGCCGTTCACGCCCACCACGAGCACGACGGCCGGCTGCCCGGGAGCGCCGGCGGTTGGCTCCCAGTCCGGATCGCGGGGCGCCAGGAGCGCGGACAGCTCAGCCTGCACGGCCTGCTCCGGGCCGCCGGCGTCGCGTCGCTGGCGGGCCCGCTCCACCACCTCGAGGGCCAGCCGCGCGCCGACGTCGCCGGCGATGAGGGTCTCCTCGACGTCCTCCCAGCGCGCCGCCTCGCCGCTGCCGCCGAACAGCCCCCGCAGGCGGGCAACGAATCCGCCCCGGCTGCGCGCGACGCCGGTCCGGAGATCGCCGGCGACCAGGGGCTCGGGCTCGGCCCCAACGCCGGGTTCGAGCGGAGGCTCGGAGGCCGCCACGAGTGCCGCCGGGCCGTCCGAACCGCGGTCGGCGGGCGTGAGCCAGCCGTTCGTGGCCGGCGGCGGGTCTGCGGCGGTGGCCACGTCACTGACGGGGCCAGCCTGGGCGACGGCCTCTCGCCTGTCGGCGGCGCCATCTGCGGCTGCGGCACCCTCTGCGGCTGCGGCGCCCTCGGCCGCGTCGCCCGCCCCGGCGGCGTCATCCGGGGCCGCGTCCACCTCGCCCGGAGGCGCCGACTCGGCCGGGGCATCGCCGGGCCTGGGTCGTCGTCGCCAGAACACGCGTCTCGCCTCTCCTAGTGCGCGCGGCCGGGTGTCGCCGGGGCGAGTCCGTCGGCCGCGGGCTCGATGGCACTCCGGCCGCCGGGCCGGCCCGTCCGCGAACGCTCCGCGATCGCTGCGGCCTCCTCCAGCCGCAGGCTGACGACGCGGCTCACGGCATCGTCGCCGACCGTCACGCCGAACAGGGCGTCGGCCGCTTCGATCGTCCCGCGATTGTGCGTGATGACGATGAATTGCGTCGTCTGCGCCAGGCCGCGGAGCGCGTCCACGAAGCGCCCGACGTTCGCCTCGTCGAGCGCGGCGTCGACCTCGTCGAGCACGCAGAAGGGAACGGGCCGAACCTCGAGCATGGCGAACAGCAGGGCGACCGCGGTGAGCGCCCGCTCGCCGCCCGACAGCATCGCCAGGGCCTGTGCCTTCTTGCCCGGCGGTCGGGCGGTGATCTCGACGCCGGTGGCGGCAAGGTCGGCGGGCTCGGTCAGGCTGAGGCGGGCGAAACCCCCCCGAAGAGCTGCTGGAAGCGGCGATCGAAGGCGGTCTCCAGGGCCGCGAACGTCGCTCGGAACTGCGAGGCGATGAGGTTGTCCAGCTCCGCGATGAGGCCGCGCGTCCGCTCGATGGCGCGGGCCAGATCGGCGCGCTGCGTCTCGAGGCCGTCGAGGCGGGCCTTCAGCGACGCGTACTCCTCCACGGCGAACGGGTTGGCGGCGCCAAGCTCGTGGAACCGGCGCCGCAGCAAGGCCAGGCGCGTCGAGGACGGGGCGTCGCCCGCCGGGCTCGCTCCGACCAGCGCCGGCCGGCGGCCGCGAGCGCCTCCGCCAGGCCGGCCCCGCCGTCGTCGGCTTCGGTCGGCGCGTCGGCTTCGCTCGGCGCGTCGGCTCCAGCCGCGTCAGCGGGACCCGGTCCGGCCATGGATGCCTGGGCCCGCCCGACCAACCGTCCGTCGGCCTGTGGCGCAGCGGCGGCAAGCAGCGTCCGCGTCGCGAGGTCCCCGAGTGCGGCCAGCTCGACCAGGGCCTGCTCCCGCACGGCGTCGAGGCCCAGGCGCGCCTCGAGCTCGCGGACCTCAGCCCCGCGCAGGCCGTCCTCGCCGCGACGCAGGGCCTCCCGGGCCACGGCCACGTCGGCCTCGGCGGCGCGCAGCCGGTCGCGGTCTGCGATGTCCGCCGCTCGGATGGCATCGAGGACGGTTCGGGCGGCCGCCTCGCGTTCACGGGCCACCTCGAGCCCGGGCTCGAGGTCGTCGCGAGATGCCGCCAGCGCCCTCCCTCGATCCGCCAGTGCGGTCGTCTCCAGGTCCACGCGCTGGATCCGCTCCTCGTCGAGGGCCGCGGACGCCTCCGCCCTGGCCCGCCGCGCCTCGGCAGCCCGGCGCTCCGCCTCCAGGCTCGACCGCTCGGCGGCGAGCTTCTCACGGCGGGCAGCAAGCTCGGCGACCCGGGCATCCCAGGCGGCCAGTGCGCCGCCGACTTCACCGCGCAACCCCTCGCGGGCCGCGGAGGGCCCGCCCCCGGCGTCACCGGCCGCGTCACCAGTGGCATCACCGGCCGCCGTCGCCGCGGCCGCCAGCCGCCCGGCGAGCGAGTCCCGCTCGACCGTCATCGCCTGCGAACGCGACGCCTGCCAGGCGGCCTCCCGGGAGGCCTGCTCCGCATCGCGGGCGAGCCGGCGTTCGGCATCCTCGGCGGCCCCACGGCGGGCTTGCGCCTCCGACTCCGCGCGCCGGGCTGCCTCGTGGGCGGCGCGCGCGAGGGCGGCGCCGTGTTCGGCGGCCGCGAGCGCCTGCGCGGCCGCCGCCGACTCGGCCGCCGCCGCCTCGAGGGTCCTCGTAGCCTGCTCGAGCTCCGCCCGGCGGTCCAGGGTCGCGTCCGCGCGGCCAAGCGCGACCGTCCCCGCGGCCGTCACGACACCCCCGGTCCGGGCCACGGCGCGCCAGCC
This sequence comes from uncultured Chloroflexia bacterium, assembly GCA_963821595.1. Taxonomy (GTDB): domain Bacteria; phylum Chloroflexota; class Limnocylindria; order Limnocylindrales; family CSP1-4; genus CTSoil-043. The sequence continues at coordinate 66,069 of CAWGEL010000027.1, forward strand.
TGGCGGCAGCGTCATGGACAGGGCGATGGCATCGTCGACGGTCGGGACCCACGCGCACCGGGCGAGGAGCCGGCGCGCCGCGCTCGTCGGATCGGCCCGGACCGCCGACGCCAGCAGTCCGCCTCCCAGGCGTGCTGCGGCGTCGCCCGCTCGAGTCGCCTCGGCCGCCGTCGGCGGCGCGGCGCCCGGACCCTCGGCGTCGCCCACGACGACCCAGCCGCGCTCTCCCGAGAGGCCGGCCACATCAGCCCGGCGAATCACGAACGAGCGACCCAGTTCGCCGAGCGCGGCGGCAACCGCGGCACGGAGCACCGGGTCGACGTCCAGCCCCTCGGTCAGGGCCCGTCCGCCGAGACGCCTGGCCGCCCGGCCGACGCCGCGCGCTTCGTCCTCGGCCAGGCGGGCGCTCAGCGCCTCGACGCGACCGCGGATCGTGGCCGCCTTCGAGCCCGCTGCGGCAGCCGCCTCGGCCGCGCCACGCGCGGCGGCGTCGGCAACCACCCAGGCGCCGCGAGCTGCCTCACGGGCCGCTTCCGTCGACGCCTGTGCCTGGCGCGCATCGTCGAGCGCCGTGCGGGCGGCGTCCAGGGCGGCCGCGAGCTGCGCCGATCGAGCGGCGCTGGCACCGGCAGCCGCGTCGTCCGCGCTGCGGCGCCGGTCGAGCTCGACCAGGCGGCGGCGCAGGTCGTCGATCTCGGACGCGCGCGCCGCGCGGGCGCGACGCATCGCCTCGGCCGTCTCCGTCTGGGCGCTCGCGGCGGCCCGCAGGGCGCCGGCTTCGGCCCGCGCTTCGGCAAGCTCACGGTCGACGTCCGCCAGCGGCCCGTCGACCGACGTCCCCGACGGCGGCAGCGGGAGGGCCAGGTCGCGCTGGCGGGCCGCGCGATCGGCCTCCGCGGCCGCCCGCTCGCCGGCCAGGCGTTCGCGGTCACGCCGCAGGGCCGTGGTCTCTGCCGCGGTCTTCGCGGCGGCGAGCTCACAGGCGGCCAGCTCCGCGCGAGCGGCCTCGTGCGCCGCGCGCGCCTCGCGCTCCGCGTCCGCGCGCTCGTCCAGCTCCGCGGCCGCGCTCGCCGAGCGCTGCTCCGCGGCCCGGAGCGCATCGAGCGCGACCGCCGCCGCCCGACGGGCGGCGGCAAGGGCCTCCCCGGTCTCGCGAAGCGTTCCGGCGGCCACGTGCCAGCGCCGGCTCACCGCGGCGACGAGGCCTGCTGCCAGCTCCTCGCCGGCCCGGGCCCGGGATGTCTGCTGCTCGGCCTGCGCGGCCAGCCGGCGTGCCTGCGGACGCAGCTCCGCGAGCACGTCCTCCACGCGGGCCAGGTTCGCCGTCGCCTCCTCCAACTGCTCGCCGGCTCGCCTTCGGCGCCGGTCGTGGCGCCGGACGCCGGCCACCTCCTCGAACAGGGGCCGGCGCTCTTCCGGGCGCAGGGCCAGGGCCTGGTCGACCATGCCCTGGCCGATGAAGAGGAAGGCGTTCTCGGCCAGGTGGGCGCTGTCGAGGAGGTCCACGAGGTCGCGCAGCCGCACGCGCTGGCGATTGAGGAGGTAGTCGTTCTCGCCGGATCGGTAGAGGCGTCGACCCAGCTCCAGTGTCGCGTAGTCGATCTGGACCAGGCCATCGGCGTTGTCGAGGACGAGGGTGACGTCGGCCATGCCGAGGGCGGCCCGCCGCTCGGAGCCCGCGAACACGACGTCCTCCGACTTGCGAGACCGGATCGCGCGGCCCTGCTCGCCCAGCACCCAGCGGAGCGCGTCGGCGAGGTTGCTCTTGCCCGAGCCGTTGGGCCCGACGACCGCGTTCAGCCCGGGCGCGAACTCCACGACGGTCCGCTCCGCGAACGACTTGAAGCCCTGCACCCGCAGGGCCACCAGGCGGGGACGCTCGCTCATTGCGGGGGCTCGGATCCCGCTGCGCCGCCATCCTTGTGCGGGCCGAGCGCCTCGAGGGCCGCCGCGGCCGCGGCGGCCTCGGCGGTGCGCCGCGACGAGCCTTCGCCCGTTCCCGCGACCTCGCCGCCGATCGTCACGGCCACGACGAACTGCCGCTGGTGGTCCGGGCCGGACGCACCGACGAGCCGGTATTCGGGTCGCTCGCCCGTCCGGCGCTGGGTCATCTCCTGGAGCCGGCTCTTGGGGTTCTTGAGGCTGCCGACCGGCGCATTCGCCGACAGCTCCGGTTCGGCCAGGCCGAGGAGCCAGTCCCTGGTCGCCTCCCAGCCCTGGTCCTCGAAGATGGAGCCCACCAGGGCCTCGAAGGCCGAGGCGAGCAGCGAGGGCCGGGTGCGCCCGCCGCGCTGTGCCTCGCCCTCGCCGAGGAGCAGGTAGTCACCCAGGTCGATGCGGCGGGCAAGGCGGGCGAGGCCGACGCTGCTGACGATGGACGCCCGCCGCGCCGACAGGACCCCCTCGTCGTCGAACAGGCGGCGTCCGTGGAGCGCCTCGGAGATGACGAGGCTCACGACCGCGTCGCCGAGGAACTCCAGCCGCTCGTTGTGGCCCACTGCCCCATCGGGGTGCTCGTGCAGCCAGCTTCCGTGGACCAGCGCACGCTCCAGTAGCGCGCGGTCGCGGAACTCGAATTCCGAGGCGCCCAGCCAGGTCGTCGGCCGGGCGCGGCGGACGGGCGTCCGCCAGCATCGACCCGCGTCGGTCAGCTGGCGTGCTCGTCGATGTACTCGGCTGCGTCCGCGACGGTCCGGATCTTCTCGGCCTCCTCGTCCGAGATCTCCATCCCGAACTCCTCCTCGAGGCTCATGATGAGCTCGACGAGGTCGAGCAAATCCGCATTCAGATCGTCGACGAACGACGCCTCCGGCGTCACTTCACTCTCGTCGACGCCGAGCTGCTCGACGACGATCTTCTTGAGTCGCTCGTAGGTGGTCGCCACTGGGCTGCTCCCTCCTCGGGTGGTCGGTGTCGCGTCGGTTACTGACGGTTGGTTCACGCGATGTCGATCCCCGGCGCAGCCTCCCTGGCCACGCGCCCGAGGACTCCGTTGACGAGGCGCCGCGTGGGGTCTCCGCCGTACACCCTGGCAAGCTCGACCCACTCGGCGATCGCCACCCGGGCCGGCGTCGCGCGCGAGTGTAGCACCTCGCCAAGGCCCGCACGGAGCAGGACCCGATCCATTCGCGCCATCGTGACCACCGGGTACTGGGGCGCGGCCGCCTCGATGCGGGCGTCGAGCTCGTCACGCCGCGTCACCACGATCTCCACCACGAGACGCGCGTAGCGGGCCGTCTCCGGGTCGCCCTCCGTCTCGGCCAGCTGCCGCTCCAGGATCGCCGGGGCGGTGCGCTGCCCGAACTCGGCCTCGAACAGGGCTGCGAGCGCGAGTCGGCGGGCCGCGCCGTGAGCCCGGGCCAGTTCCCCCTGCCCGCGCCGCCCAGCGGGCCGCCCGAAGGGCCGCATGCGGGCGGCGGACTCAGGCACCGATGCCGTCGATGAGGACCGTGATGGTGCCCACGCGCAGGGCGAGCAGTCGTTCGATGGCGGCGGCGACGGCGCTCCGTACCTCGACCGCCAGCCCGGGGAGGGCGTGGCCCGGCCGGGCCACGATGACGACTCGTGCCTCCACGACACCGTCGCGCAGGCGGACAAGGACGGGCCGGGGGGCCAGCGCCCGCCGCCAGGCGGGCCCGCCACGCCCGATGCGCAGGACGCCCGGAACCTCGGTCGCGGCGCGGGCGACCACCTCGCGGATCACCGGGTGACTCACGGAGAGCGCCGGACGGCTCATGTCGCTGCCTCCTGGCCGATCGTCTCGGCCTCCTGCGCGTCATCGCCGCCGGGAACCGGATCCGTGGCGGGTCCTGGGTCGCCGGGCTCGTCGGCCCGGCCGAACGTCTCCGCGATGAGCTCGGGCACGCGCGCGCGCGCCGTGGCCGCGCCGACCGCGATCGCGTAGCGCAGCATCCGCCGCCTGGCCCGGCCGTGGGTGATGATCACGGTCCCCCGGACGCCCAGGAGCGGCGATCCGCCCAGGACCTCGTAGTCGAACGTCGAGCGGATTCGCGCGATCGAGGGCCGCATCAGCAGGTAGGCCAGCCGGCCCCGCAGCGACCCCGCGAACTCCTTCCGCCACAGGTCGAAGATGAAAGTGGCCAGGCCCTCGAAGAACTTGATCGTCACGTTGCCGAGCACGGCGTCGCAGACGACGACGTCGGCGGCGTGGTGGACCAGGTCCTTCCCCTCGATGTTGCCGACGAAACGCAGTCCGGACCGGTCCAGGAGCTCCGTGGCGGCCTGGATGCGCTGGTCGCCCTTGCCCTTCTCCTCGCCGATGGAGAGCAGGGCCACGCGCGGGTTGACGACCCCGAGCGCGCGCTCCGCGAACAGCGCCCCCATGTGAGCGTACTGGAGGAGGTTCTCCGCCGTGGAGTCCGGGTTGGCGCCGATGTCGATGAGGACGAAGGGGCCGGTGTCGGTCACCATCTGGACGGCCAGCGCGGGTCGATCCACGCCGCGCACGCGCCCCAGGCGAAGCACCGCCGCCGCCATCCCGGCGCCGGTGTGGCCCGCGGTGATCACCGCATCCGCCCGACCGGCGCGGACCATGTCGCAGGCGACGAGGATCGACGCGTCCTTCTTCTCGCGCAGGGCGCGGGCCGGATGCTCGTCCATCGCGATGACCTGGCTGGCCTGCGCGTACGAGATGTTCCCTCGGGGATGGGGGCCCACCAGCGGGCGAGTGACGTCGGCGTCCCCGACGAGGATGACCTCGTCGTCCGCGTGCTCGGCGGCGTACGCGAGGGCAGCCGGGACCATCTCTGCCGGACCGTAGTCGCCACCCATGGCGTCCACCGCCAGGCGCACCTTCCGCTCGTGCTCGATGCCGCGGACGGTGGAGAGGTCCATGGGGGCGGGCCGTCAGGGGCGGCGGGTGCTCAGGACGCCGCCTCGGCGCTCTTCGTCGCGACCTCGAAGACCTGGCGGCCGCGATACCAGCCGCACGCGGGACAGGCGTGGTGGGCGCGCCGCATCTCGTGGCAGTGCGAGCACTCGACGAGGGCCGGCACGCTCGCTGCCAGGTGCGCGCGTCGGTCGCCCTGGCGGGCGTGCGAGACCTTGCGCTTGGGGAGACCCATGGGGCTGGTGCGCTCCTCTGGTGTTTGCGGCGCGCCCGATCCGGGCGGTCGCGGTCGTCGGAAGCCGGCGGGCGCGACGACGCTGGCCGCGCGGCCGAAGCCGGAGTGTAGCCGGTTTGGGGATGATCCGTCCGGCCGGACGCTCCCGGCGGGCGCCGGGAGCCCGTCCGCGCACCCTCGGCCTCAGCCCGCCGATCCGCCCCCATCCGGGTCGCGGAACTGCAGGAGCGCCTCCAGGCGCGGGTCGATGGGCTCGTCGAGGTGCTCCGCGTGGCCCGGTCCGAGCTCCTCGCCGCAGGTCGGGCACAGGCCCGGGCAATCCGGCCGGCAGACCGGGGCGATCGGCGCGGCGAGCACGATCGCCTCGCGGGCGAGCCGCTCGAGGTCGAGCTCGTGGTGGTCAGAGAGGCGCATGACCTCGGGCTCGGCGGCAAGGTCCAGCCGGGCGCCGGTGACGAGATCGAGGAGCGGCAGGACCTCCTCCGCGACGTCGCCCGCCACGGGGACGGAGATCGACTTCAGGCAGCGCGCACAGGTATCGGCGAGACTCGTCTCCACGCTGCCCGTGACCACCAGGCCCCGGTTCGTGCGGGCCACATGGAAGCGCGCCACGAGTGGAGCGTCCTGCACGAGGCCCTCGCCGAGGTCCAGGCCCGGGCCCAGGCCATCGAAGGCGAGATCGCGCGTCGCGCCCGGCTCCTCGCCGAGGAGCCCCGCCATGTTGACGACGAGGGCGTCCCCGGGAAGCCAGCTCACCGCCTGCCGCGCTCCACCGGCTCGACGGCGGCCAGCTCCTCGTCGTCGGGCTCCTCGTGCGGCGGCTCGTCCTCGTCGATCGCCAGGCGCGGCGCATGGCGGGCGTCGAGGACGTCGAGCCCCCGGCGAATGCTCTGGAGCGTCTTGACGACCTCGCCCTCGAGGGCGACCAGGACGCCGGCGGCGAACTCGTCGGCGCCCCGCCGGATCTCCTCGGCCTCGTCGCCCGCGGCCGCCACGATCCGCCGCGATTCGGCCTCGGCGGCTTCGGTCAGGCCCCGCTCATCGATGAGGAACGTGGCCTGCTCCTGGGCTCGCGCGACGGTCCGCTCGGCCTCCTGGTTGGCGCGCTCGAGGATCCGCTCGCCCTCGGCGTTGATCCGCCGCGCGGACTGGACCTCCTCGGGCACGGCGTGGCGGATCTCGTCGATCAGCTCCAGGGCGGCGGCCTGGTCCACCACGACGTTCGACGTGAGTGGGAGCTTCCGCCCGTTCGCGAGCATCGACTCGAGACGCTCCACGAAGAACATGATGTCGATGGGACGGCCCTCCTCGCTCGCCAAGCCCGGGGTCGCCCGGCCCCACGGCGGCGATTATCGCACGCGGCAACCGGCGTGGACGGAGCCGCGCCGGAGCGTCGACCCCGCGCGGGACCCGACCGGCTCAGTCGCCGGCCGGAGGATCGGCCCGGAGCGCCGCCGCGACGGTCGGCGGCACCAGCCCGTCGAGGTTTCCGCCGAAGCGCGCGATCTCGCGCACGAGCGTGGACGAGAGGTACCCGTGATCGAGCGAGGTCATGAAGAAGACCGTGTCGATCTCCGGGGCAAGGTGGCGGTTCATGTGGGCCATCTGCAGCTCGGCCTCGAAATCGGAGACTGCCCGCAGCCCACGCACGACGTGACGGGCCCCGACGGCCCGGCACGCCTCGACGGTCAGGCCGCCGAACGCCCGAACCTCCACCCGCCCCGCCAGGTCGCCGAGCGTCTCGTCGACGGCCGCCCTGATGGCCGCCACCCGCTCGCCGTCCTCGTCTCGCGGGGCCTTGCGAGGATTGACCAGCAGGGCCACCACGACCCGGTCGAAGACGCCGAGGGCGCGCCGAAGGACGTCGAGGTGGCCGAGGGTGATGGGGTCGAACGAACCCGGGTAGACCGCCACGCCGTCCATGGTGCTCAGCTGCCTGCCTCCGTGCGCGGTGGCGACCCGGTCGCCACCTCCGGCACCGCGTCCCGGCCATCACCCGGCCCGACCCATTCGAAGACGGTGACGGAGGTCTCCCCGAAGCGACGCTCGCGGGGCGATCGTAGCAGGCCGGTCGCCAGCGGACGGGACCGCCAGTGCGCCGTGGCCACGACCAGTGCACCCGACGCGAGCGGCGCGGTGGGGGCGGCCAGGACGCCCAGGATGGCATCCCGGAGCCTCGTCTCCTGGTACGGCGGGTCCAGGATCACGACGTCGAACGGGCCGTCCGCGGCAGGGTCGCCGCGCCCCCCGAGCCGGCCCAGCAGGTAGCCCAGGGCGTCGCCGCGCACGACGCGGGCGTCGCCTCCCAGGCCGGTTCGGGCCAGGTTGGTCGCGATGGCGCGGCAGGCGCCCTCGTCGTCGTCCACGAGGACGGCGCGCGCGGCACCGCGCGACAGCGCTTCGATGCCCGCGGACCCCGCTCCCGCGCAGAGGTCCAGGATCGCCGCCCCACGGAGCCGGGTCTCGAGCGCCGCGAAGACGGACTGCTTGGTGCGGTCGGCCAGCGGCCGCGTTCCCGGTCCGGGCGCCACGAGGTGGATCCCCCGGGCTCGCCCGGCGATGACCCGGCCGGCCTCCGCCACTACGCGCTCCCGCTTGTCGGCGCGGCCCGCCGGATTCGCGCGCCGCCCATCAGGCGCCGCTGGCGGGCTCGCCGGAGAAGACCTCCGCCAGCCAGCCGTCGGTGAGCTCCCGCGCCAGCCCGGCGCCCGCGCGGCGGAGGGCCCCGCGCTCGTCGACGAGCGCCTCGGCATGGCGCCGCGCCGCGACGGCGAGCTCGCGATGATCCTTCCGCGCCAGCGTCGCGACGCGCAGCCGCGGCAGCCCGCTCTGGACGAGGCCGAGCACGTCCCCTTCGCGTCGGAGGGCGAAGTCCGTCTCGGCCAGCTCGAAGCCGTCCGCGGTGCGCGCGACCGCGACCAGGCGGGCCTGCTCGGTCGTGGTCGGCTCGCGCCGGCCCGCGACCAGTTCCTCCCAGAACAGGCTGCTCGGCGCGGCGTCGGAGACGAGCGCGCAGTACGAGCGATCGGGTCCGCGCCCGACGCGGCCGCGCAGCTGGTGGAGCTGGGCCAGGCCGAACCGTTCGGCGCCCTCGACGACCATGACGGTCGCCTCGGGGACGTCGACGCCGACCTCGATCACGGTGGTGCCAACGAGGACGTCGAGGCGGCCATCGCGGAACTCCGCCATCGTGGCGTCGCGATCGGCGGGTCGCATCCGACCGTGGACGAGCCCCACGCGCCGGCCCGGGAAGCGCTCCCGGAGGCGCTCGACCTCCGCCTCCGCCCCGGCGGTCTCCGCCTCTTCGTCCTCGTCGATGTGCGGGACGACCACGAACGTCCGCCGCCCTTCGGCCGCCTCCGCGTCGACGAACGCCCACAGGCGGTCGAGCTCCGCGGGATGGCGCACCGCCGTCGCGATGGCATGCCGCCCCGACGGCGCCGTCCGCAGGTCGGTGACGTCGAGATCCGCGTAGAGGACCTGGCCCACGGTGCGCGGGATCGGCGTCGCCGTCATCAGCAGCACGTGAGCCGCCCCTTCGGTCGTCTTCGATTCGAGGGCGCCGCGTTGCTCCACCCCGAAGCGGTGCTGCTCGTCGACGACCACGAGTCCGAGCCGCGCGTACGAGACCCGCTCGGAGAACAGCGCGTGCGTCCCCACCACGACGGCCGCCCGGCCGTCCGCGACCGCCTCCAGGGCACGCCGCGCGTCGGGCGCCGCCAGCGAGCCGGTGAGCAGCTGCACGGGAATGCCGAGCGGCGCCAGCAGGTCGCCGAGCGTCGCCGCGTGCTGGCGGGCCAGCAGGTCGGTCGGCGCCAGCAGCGCGCCCTGCACCCCGGCGCCCGCGACGAGCGCGAGGGCGTAGGCCGCCACCGCCGTCTTGCCGGACCCGACGTCACCCTGGAGCAGTCGCAGCATCGGATGGGGACCGGCGAGGTCGGCCCGGATGACGTCCATCGCGGCGGCCTGGTCGTCGGTGAGCTCGACCGGGCGACCCAGGCGGGCCGCCAGCGCATCGCGGATGCCGCGCCGGACCTCGCCGTCGCGGTCGCCGCCCACGCGCAGCGAGATGCTGGGCGCTCGCGCCCGAGCGTGGCGGCGGGACACCATGCCGACCTGGAGCGCCAGCAGCTCGTCGAAGGCCAGCCGCCGGAGGGCCGCGTCACGGCGCTGCGGGTCGTCCGGGAAGTGGGCCTGCTCGAGCGCCTCGGCGATGCCCACCAGGCGCTCGCCGGCCAGCAGGTCGGCCGGCAGGTACTCGTCGTACCCGGGGTACCGGTCCAGTGCCGCTCGCACGCCGGTCCGCAGCGTCCGCAGCGAGAGGCCGGCCGTCAGCCGGTAGACCGGCACGATCCGGCCGACGTGCAGCAGGTCACCGTCCGGACGCTGGAAGGCGGGACCTTCAAGCACGAGCGTGAAGCCGCGCTTCTTGAGCTTGCCCGAGAAGAGGTACTCCTCGCCCTCGACGAGCCGCCGCTCCACGTACTGGCGCCCGTACCACTGGGCCTCTGCCGTGCCTGTCGCGTCGGCGAGATGGGCCGTGGTGACCTGCGTATGGCGGCGCGCGGTGCGTCCGGCGCGCAAGGCCTCCACGCGCGCCCGCACGCTGACGACCTGGTCCGGCTCGACGAAGCGAAGCGCCCCCAGGTCGTAGACGGTGCGAAGGTCGTCGTACCGGCGAGGCAGCCAGAGCAGCAGGTCGCGGACGGTCCGAAGGCCGAGCCGGCCGCCGACCCGGCGCAGCGCTGCGGCGCCGGGAATGCCGCTGGTCGCCAGCGGCGTCGCGAATGGATCGACAACCGGAGCCGACGGGAGTGGGGCCGGCGGCGAGGACGGAGCGGTGGCCGGGGACGCGGACGGAGCGGACGGCCGGCGGGAGCGCGCCTCCACGCAGCGCCTACTCCGCGCTCAGCAGGTACCGGTAGTGGGGCTGGCCTCCCCGGCGGACTTCGACTTCCTCGAGCGCCTCGAACTCACCCTGGATGGATCGGGCCACGCCCTCCGCCTCGTCGAGCGTGGCGCCGTCGCCGTACCAGAGCGTCACGATGCCGAAGCCCGGGGCGAGCGCGCGGAGCGCCGCCACCACGGCCCGGCCCGGGTCGTCGTCCACGGCCAGCAGGCCATCGTCGGGGTCCAAGGCCATCACCTGACCGCGGCCGACCTTGCGTCCGGAGACCGTGGCGTCGCGGATGGCCTCGGTGACGAGGAACGACTGGACGGCGCGGCCCGCTTCCTCCATGGGCGCGGCGTTGGCGCTGGCCCCTCCGGCCGGGTCCACGGCCAGGAGCGCGGCGATCCCTTCGGCCGCGTTCCGCGTCGCCACCACGCGGACCGGCCGGTCGGCAAGCTCGCCCGCCTGGAGCGCCGCGAGCTTCACGTTGGGGTTGTTGGGCAGGACCACGACCTCGTCCGCGGGGGCCTCGCGGATCGCGTCGAGGATCTGGCCGGCGGACGGGTTGTCGCCCTGGCCGCCGCGGACGATGGAGACGTGGAACGCATCGTCGATGGCGAAGCTGCGGAAGACGTCCGCGAATCCGTCTCCAGGCGCGACCACCACCGCAGCCAGGGGAACCCGGGCCGGCACCGCGGCCAGTGGAACCCTGGCCGGCACCGCCGCGAGCGGAACCCGGGCCGGGCCGCCCGCCGCCTTGATCCCCACGGCGTGGGGGATCCTGCCGTTGCCCGAAACGGCGGCGGGCAACGCCGCGACGGGCATCGTGGCGACCGCCTGCCGGGCGTGCACGACGGCGGCGTGGGCGACGACGTCGTCCTCCACGGCAGCCCGCGCCTGCCGGAGCTCGTCGGTCTGGTGGTCGAGGTCGACGACTGTCGCGTTGACGATCCGTCCCAGCCGCATCGCGTGCCGGAGCACCAGGTCCGGGCGCCCGTTGTGGACGTGGATCTTGGCCGCCCTGGTGTCGCCCGCCACGTTCACCGACTCCCCGCTGCGGACGAGATACCGGCGAACCTCGTCGAGGTCCAGCCGCTGGCCGGCGAAGGGATGGATGAGGTAGACGGTCTCGTACCCGTGGACGGTCTCCACGGGCGGGACCACCACCGGGGACGGCCCGGGCGCCGGCGCCCGATGGGCCGCGACGACCGGCTCGCCGCGGAGGTAGGCGAGCGCGCCCTCGATGAGCCGGACCAGGCCGGCACCACCGGAGTCCACCTTGTTGTGCTCGCGCAGGATCGGCAGGAGGCTCGGCGTGCGCGCGAGCGCGCGTTCGGCGGCGTCGGCCGTCGCCGCCAGGACGACCTCGATGTCGTTGTCCCGCTCGGCGGCCTGGACGGCCGCGCTGGCGGCCTCTCGCATGACCGTGAGGATCGTGCCCTCCACCGGCCGGGCGACCGCCGCGTACGCCACGCGACTCGCGGAGGTCAACGCGTGCGCGAGGTCGAGACCGTTGAAGCGGCGCTTGCCGGCGAAACCCTGGGCCATGCCCATCACGATCTGGCTCAGGATGACCCCGGAGTTGCCCCGCGCGCCGTGGAGGGCCCCCTCCCGAAGCGCGTCCGCGATGACCTCCACGGATGCTTCGTCGGGCGGCACGCGCGCCAGCATGTCCCGGCACGTGGCCATCATGTTGGAGCCGGTGTCGCCGTCGGGGACCGGGTAGACGTTGAGCTCGTTGATCTCCTCGACGTGCGCCTCGAGGTTCGCGGCCGCCGCCCGTACGGCCCCGAGGAGTCCCGCCCCATCGCAGGCGAGGCGGGTCATGCGGGGCGTTCTCCCGGTCCGGCGCCGTTCGCGCTGGCGCCCTCGCCGCCGCTGCGCGCGGCCGGCGCGGCTCCCGCTGGCACGGCAGCATCGCCCGGTCTGCCGTCCGCGACAGGGCTGGCCGCCGAGCCGGACCCGTCGCCAGTCGCCTCCTCCGCCCCGTCGGCGCGGCTCGTGAACGGGCGGCCGCGCAACCCCTGCACGTGGATCGTGACCGACCCCACCGCTCGCCCGACGGCCCGCTCGAGCTCGTACCGGACGGCAGAGTCGACCTGGCGGGCGACCTCTGCGACCGGCAGCCCGTAGGCGACCTCCAGCCAGACCTGGGCGCTCACCTCCGGCTGGAGCGCCACCTGGACGGATCGATCCCCCAGGCCGAGGCGACCCCGCAGGCGCGCGAGCCGCGTCGGTGCGGCCAGGCTCGCGACGCCGTAGCTGCCGAGCGCCGCGTTGCGGACGACCTCGAGCAGGGCGCGGCGGGCGACGAGGCTTCGCCCGGCTGGCGACTCCGGAGCCTCGGGCGGTTCGGCGAGGGCGCGAGGCGTGGCCGGAGGACGCTCAGGCGCGGCGGCGCCGGCGCGCGACGACCGCCGCCGGGTGCCGCGCGCGGCACCCGGCGCGCGGGACGGTGCCGGCGTCAGCCGGAAATCGGAGGCACCGTCGACACGAGCGGGCTCGGGCTCTGTCGATCCGGCGGACGCTCCGGTAGGGGTCCTGGGCATGCCTCGGGACGATCTCCGACTCCGGGGGGTGTCGCGTGGTGTGCTAGCATACAGCCTCCCCGGTCGGATTCCGGCCGCGAGTCAGCGTGTCCGACCATGCGCCGGTGATCGGCGACGGCAGCCCCACCCAACATCCGAGGAACCCCGACATGGCCCGAAGCTGCGCGATCTGCGGCAAGGTCTCGATGGGCGGCTTCAACCCCCAGTCGAGTGGCATGAACCGCGTCCGCGCTCATCGCCGGTACCACCCGAACCTCCAGGCTCTCACGGTCGTGGACCGCGGCGTCGCCACCCGCCAGCTCGTCTGCACGCGCTGCCGCCGAACGGAGACCAAGCGGAACCGCTGACCGCCCGCGCCGCCACTTCCCGGCTCCTCCGACGCCGGCCTTCGGGCCGGCGTTCGTCATGCCGCGGGTTGTCCGCCGGCCCGACGACGTCTCCCGCCTACCGGTCGGCCGTGTCCAGCCAGATCGTGAACGGGCCATCGTTCACGAGCTCGACGGCCATCGCGGCGCCGAAGCGCCCGCGCTCCACGCGCACGCCGATGGCGGCAAGCGCCGCGCAGAAGCGCTCGTACAGCTCCTCCGCTCGCGCCGGCGGGGCGGCGCCCGTGAACCCTGGCCGCCGGCCGCGGCGGGTGTCCGCGTACAGCGTGAACTGGCTGACGGCCAGCACTGCCCCCTTCACGTCGGCGAGGGCGAGGTTCGTCCGCCCATCGGGGTCCTGGTGGATCCGCAGCTCCGTCACCCGCCGGGCCAGGCCATCCGCCGTCGCCTCGTCATCGTCTGGCGCGATGCCGAGCAGCACGAGGAGGCCGCGGCCGATCGAGCCGACCACCACTCCGTCGACCGTGACCGACGCCCGGGAGACGCGCTGGAGCAGCGCCCGCATCGGTCAGTCGCGCCGGTGCCCGGCCGATCGGGACGCGCGGGTGCCCGAGGCCGGCTGCCCTCCGGCGCGGCCGGCAGCGGCGTCCGGCGGGTCCGCGCGATACGTCGTCCGCCAGGCCTGGGCCTCCACAAGGGCCGCGTCCCGCCGCGTCGCGAAGTGATCGAGGATCCAGGCCTCCGACGTCCTCGGCACCATGACGTCGTAGTCGCGGACGCCGTCGGGGTTCATCTGGCCGTCGGCACGCAGCATGACCACCGGCACGTCGTGGCGTTCGATGGCGTCGCGTAACGGCGCGGCGATGTGATACGGCAGGCTGGCGAAGCGGAAGAGCGCTTCGCGCGGCCCCGGCATCACTCCGTCGTTGAGGCGGTCGGCGAAGCCCTCGTCGGCCAGCGCCTTCATCAGCCGGATCTCGCGGCCGGCATCCCGCCCCTTCGCGAAGAGGGCAGTCCCGGCGACCAGGATGTCCGCGCCCAGGCCGCCCAGCAGCTCCGCCGACTCTCGATTCACGCCACCGTCGATGTGGATCTCCGCTCCCCACGGCCGGTCCGCGAGGTACTCGCGCGCGACGGGAACCTTCGCGATCGCCACGTCGTTCATGAACGCCTGCCCGCCGAAGCCCGGTTCCACGGTCATCACCATGATGATGTCGATGAGCCCGCGATACGGCTCGAGGGCCGACATCGGGGTCCCGGGGCGGAGCGCCAGCCCGGCGGCGCGGCCGGCGGCCTTGATTCGCCGCAACGTCGGCTCGATGGGCTCCGCCACCTCCACGTGGATCGTGATCGAGTCGCAGCCGGCCTCGAGGAAGCCGTCCAGCCAGCGGCCGGGCTCCGCGATCATGAGGTGGGCATCGAACGGCGCCTTCGTCACCGGGCGGAGGCAGGCGACGGTGGTCGCCCCGAACGTAAGGTTCGGCACGAAGTGCGCGTCCATGACATCCAGGTGGATGCGGTCGGCGCCGGCCCGGACCACCTTGCGGACCTCGTGGGCAAGGTTCGCGAGGTCGGCATTCAGGACGCTCGCGGAGACGCGGGCACGCCCGGCTCCCATCAGTCCCGGCCTCGCCGGTTTGCCGGATTGCGGCTCGGCTTCGGCGAGTGCGCCGGAGCTGGCGTCCCGGACGCACGCCGGCGCCCGGCCGCTGGGCGCACAGGCCGCGACCGGGCGACCGGCGCCGCGACCCACGGCCCCGGCCACGCGGGATCCGGGTCGGCCCGCCGACCCATGAGGGCGTCGGCGGAAGCCGCCTCGAGATGCTCGCGGCGGCGCGCGACGGACTCCGGCGCGGGCTCTCCGCCCCGCTCCGCGGCGAGCTGCCCACAGGCCGCGCCGACCTCCTGGCCGCGATTCCGGCGGAGCGTCACGGCGATGCCGGCGCCTTGCAGGTCGGCCACGAACGCAGCCGCCCGCTCCGGCCGGCTGGCCCGCCACGGCGTGTGGGCCACCGGGTTCATCGGGATGCAGTTGACGTGGGCGGCGCTGTCGCGCAGGAGCGCGGCCAGGGCCGCGGCGTCAGACGGCGTGTCGTTGATGCCATCGATCAGGATGTACTCGTAGCTGACGCGGCGCCGGGTGGCACGCGCGCAGGCCCGCGCCGCGTCCACGACCTCGGCGACCGGCCACCTCCGGTTCAGCGGGACCAGCAGGTCGCGGAGCGGGTCGCGCGCCGCGTGGAGGCTCACGGCGAGCGTCCATTGGGGCGCCAGCTCGGCCACGCGGTGCATCGCCGGCACGACGCCGGACGTCGAGACCGTGATGTGACGGGTGCCCAGTCCGAACCGCGCCGGATCGGTGAGGGCATCGATCGCGGCCAGGACAGCGTCAAGGTTCAGCAGCGGCTCACCCATGCCCATGAAGACCAGGTTCGTCAGGTGCCGATCGTGCGCGGCCAGGCGGCGCGCGGCGTGGCGGACCTGGTCCACGATCTCGGCGACGTCGAGGTCACGGTCGAAGCCGAGCTCCCCGGTCGCGCAGAACGGGCAGCCGACCGCACACCCGGCCTGGCTGCTGATGCAGAGCGTGTTGCGCTCGCGGCGGCCCTCCCGGGCCGGGTAGTGCATGAGGACCGACTCGACGAGGCGACCGTCGTCGAGGCGGTGCAGCGCCTTCTCGGTGGCGCCCCCGTCGGCGGGCCTGACCTCGCTGCTCGCCAGGCTGTCGAAGCGGAGGCCCGCGGCCAGCGAGGCGCGAAGAGGCCGGCCCAGCGTCGTCACGTCGTCCCACGAGGCTGCCGACGACCGCCAGACGGCGTCGGCGACCTGGCGCGCTCGATAGGACGGCTGCCCGAGTCCCTCCACGAATGCGGCCAGCTCGGCCTGGTCCAGGCCGGAGACGCCGGGCCGTGGATCCCGTTCGGGCGCGATTCGGGTCGGGCGTCGGGTGGCTGCGCCTTCGTCCATGCGGGCCGGATTATCCCACCCGCGAGCCGGCCAACCCGGGACGCCCGCGCAGGTACGCGGCGCCGTCCATCGGCCGCCCGCCGGCCGGCTGGACCCGCAGCAGTCGGAGCCGGCCGCTCGCCGTGGCCAGGGACAGGCCGTCGTCCCCGGCATGGAGCCTGCCGGCCTCCACCCCTGGGATGCCCTCCTCGGCAGAGGCGTCGAGGACACCGAGCCGGCCGGCCACGGTCTCGAGGTGCGTGCCGGGCCAGGGCCGCAGCGCCCGGACCAGCCGCTCCAGCTCCGCCGCCGGCCGGGCCGGGTCCAGGCGCCCGTCCTCGCGCCGGAGGGGCCTGGTCAGGGTGACGCCGTCGTCCCGCTGCGGGGTGGCGGTCAACCGGCCCTCCAGCCAGTCGTCCAGGCTGTCGGCGAGAAGGCCGGCGGCGGTCTCCGCCAGGCGCGCCTCGAGCGCCGGCGCGTCCTCCGTTCCCGAGAGGGCGACTCGCTCGACGGCGACCACCGGGCCCGTGTCCATGCCGGCGTCCATCCGGAACAGCGTGACGCCGGTCTCCGCGTCGCCCGCGGCGATCGCCGCCGGGATCGGCGCCGCGCCCCGGTGCCGCGGCAGCAGGGACGGGTGGAGGTTGAGGATGCCCATCGCGAACAGGTCGAGGACCGCCTGCGGAAGGATCTTGCCGTAGTCGGCCAGGACGCCGACCCGGGCGGCGGTCGCCGCCAGGGCGGCGACGGCGGCGGGGTCGCGCAGCCGGTCCGGTCGCAGGACCGGCAGGCCCAGGGCGCCGGCTCGACGATCGACCGGGGTGGGCTCGAGCCGCGCCGTCCGACCGACCGGTCGCGGCGGCGCGGTCGCGACCGCCACGACCCGGACGTTCGAACGCGTCGCGAGCCAATCGAGGATGGGGATCGCAAACCCGCCGGAGCCGAAGAAGATCGCCCGGGTGGGCGGCGATTCAGCCGCGGGACGCCGCCTTGACCCGTTCGGGATCGATGCCCCGCTTGACCAGCTCCGCGTCGGCCTCGTCGTCGGCGGCCTGGTCCTCGCCAAGTCCGACGGGGATCAGTTCGTCGGGCGACGCGAGGTAGTCGATGTAGAGCTTGCCCTGGAGGTGATCGAGTTCGTGCTGGAACGCCCGGCCGAGGAACCCAGCACCGGCGAGCTTGAACTTCCGGCCGTGGCGGTCCTGGGCCACCATCCAGACCTTCTCCCGGCGGGTCACGTAGGCGACGAAGCCGGGAATCGAGAGACAGCCTTCGAGGTCCCGGTTCTCGCCGTCGTCGCGCACGATCCGCGGGTTGACGAGCTCGAACAGGCGGCTCTCGACCTCGACGACGCAGACGTTCCTGGCCTCGCCGAGCTGGGGCGCCGCGAGTCCCACGCCGGGCGCGTGGCGCATCGTGTCGGTGAGGTCGTCGATGAGCTCGTGGAGATACTTGTTGAACGAATCGACGGGCTCGCCACGCATGCGCAACCGTGGATCGCCGAGCTTCAGGATGGGCAGCACGCTCATGGCCGGAGTATACCCACGGCCGGCCGCCGGCCAGCCAGGTGGGGCCCGATTCGAGGCGCCAGATTCGAGGCGCGCGACCCCGCCGGCGGTGCGCGCCAGCCCACCCGGCGGTGCTCCGGCAGACCTGGACGCCGGCCGGGATCAGGCCTCGTGGTCGCCGGCTGCGTCGGTCGCGGACGCGTCGTCGGCGGATGCGTCGGCGGCGGATGATTCGGCCGCCTCGTCGTCGCCGCTGGGCGACCCGCCGTTGGCGCGATGGCGAAGATCGTCGGCCAGGCGCCGCGATCGTTCCGCCACGCGGACGCCCACGTCGCCGGTGACTTCGGCCGCGCGCTTCGCGAACGGTCCCGCCTTCTCACCCGCGACCGCCGCCAGTTCGGCGGCCTTTGCCGCCACCTCTCGCGCGACGGGGGCGGCGTCGGCCGCGATGCGGTCGATCATCTGCTGGAGTTGCGAGAGCCACTCGCGCGCCTGGGCGCCGCGCGACTCGGACGGCCCGAAGCCGGGCTCGTCGGGCTCGGGACGGGTATCCGCCTGCTGGGGCGCGGCTCCGCCTTCCGGTTCGGCTGGCGCCGCGGGCTCCGGTTCCGAGGGGAATGACTGATCGGCCATCGGAGACCTCCTGCTGGGACGTCGATTGTGCGCCCGGAGGCCGCACCTCGCCAAGGGCCGGTCGGTCCGGTCGTTGGTGGCGAGCGGGCGCGAGCCGGTCGGGCGCGAGCCGGCCGGGCGCGAGCCGGCCGGGCGCGAGCCGGCCGGGCGGCCGCGGGGACCGCTCTACAGCAGGCTCTCCGGGTCGACGTCGACCGACCACGGGGGGCCGGGGTCGCCGTCGAGGACGGCCAGCGGATCCGCGCCGCGCACGACCAGGTGGTAGCGCCAGCGGCCGGCACGTCGCGGCACGTATGCGGGCGCAGGCCCGGCGATCGTGACCGCCACGCCCAGGCGCCCGGCCCGCTCGCGGAGGCGGTCGGCCATCGCGCGGCCCTCGGCGCGCGCCGCCTCCCGGTCCTCGAGCCCGACGCTGAGCTTCACCGTGCGCCCGAATGGCGGCGCCCCGAACCGCTCGCGGACTCCCAGCTCGGAGGCGTAGAAGGCGTCGGCGTCGCCGGTCACCACCGCGCGCACGGCGGGGTGGTCTGGCTGGTAGGTCTGGATGACCGCGCGCCCGGGTCGGTCGCCGCGGCCGGCCCGCCCCACCGCCTGCAGGAGCAGCTGGAACGTCCGCTCCGCGGACCGCTCGTCGGGCAGCGTCAGCGAGACGTCCGCGGAGACCACGCCGACCAGCGTCACCTCGGGCACGTCGAGCCCCTTCGCGACCAGGCTGGTGCCGACCAGCACGTCGATGCGGCCGTCGATCAGGTCGTCGACGACGCGCGCGGCCGCCCCCCGGTGCTCGACGACGTCGCGGTCGAGCCGGCCGACTCGCAGGTGCCCGAACCGGGCCCGCACCTCCGCCTCCAGTCGCTCCGTTCCCCCGCCCAGGTAGCGGATCCGCGGCGACCCGCACGCAGGACAGCGGGCGACCATCGGCGACGCCGCGCCGCAGTGGTGGCAGCGCAGCGTCATCCCGGCCTGGTGGTAGACCATCGGCAGCGTGCACTCGGCGCACGCGAGGACGTGGCCGCAGTCGCGGCAGAGGACCGCGGACGCCGCGCCGCGGCGGTTGATGACCAGGATGGCCCGCTCGCCGGCCGCCGGGTCGAGCGCGGCCAGCAACTCCGCGAGGCGCCGCGAGACCAGGCCCCGGTTGCCGGCCGCCAGCTCGGCCCGCAGGTCGACCAGCTCCACCGACGGCATGGCGCCGCCCACGCGGTCCGGCAGGGTCAGCCGGCGGTACTCGCCGCGCCGTGCCCGCCCCGCCGACTCGACGGCCGGCGTTGCGCTGCCCAGGACCACCGCCGCCCCGGCGAGATGGCCGAGCAGCACCGCCACGTCGCGAGCCTGGATCCGCGGCGTCCGGTCGCTCTTGTAGGCGCTTTCGTGTTCCTCGTCGACGATGACCAGGCCCACGTCCGCCAGCGGTGCGACGACCGCCAGGCGCGTGCCCACGACGACGTCGGCCGACCCGGCGCGCACCCGTCGCCAGACGTCGGCGCGCTCGCCGTCGCCGAGCGCCGAATGGACCACGAGGACCTCGGCGCCGAGGTCCGCCCGGAGCCTGTCGACCAGCGGCAGCGTGAGGGCCACCTCCGGCACGAGGACGAGGGCGGGCCGCCCGGCGGCCAGGCAGGCGGCGATGGCCTCGACGTAGACGGCCGTCTTGCCGCTGCCCGTCGGGCCGTCGATCAGGAGCGGCGTCGGGTCGCGATCGGCAATCGCCACCCCGATCATGTCCACGGCTGCCGCCTGCGCCGGCGTCAGGTCCGCGCCGGGCGGACGCGAGCCGCGGGCGCCCGCGGCGCGGCCCCGCAGCGGATCGCGAGCTCGTTCCCGGGTCTCGAGGATGACAAGGCCGCGGCGGGCAAGGCCGGCCAAAGCCGCCTGGCCGTGTCGGGCCGCAAGCTCCGGCGCCGGGAGGTCCGCGGCGGGTCCGGCCCCGGCGAGCTCCGCGAGGAGCGCGCGCTGGCGCGGGCCGAGCGGCCGGCCATCGGCTGCCCGGCCATCGGCGCCCACTGCCTCCTGCCCGGTCACCGGCAGGTGGACGCGGCGCTCGAACCGGGGCAGCGCACCTGCCGCGCCCAACGTCCATTCCAGCCGGACGCGCCCTGAGGCCTCGAGGGCGCGCAGGCGCCGCAGGAGGGCGGCCCGGCCGTCGGGGGCAGGGAGCGCCGAAGCCGGGCGGGGCCCGGCGCCGAGCGCGCCGAGCACGGCGGCCGTCGCCGCGTCGGGCTCGACGCTTCCGCCTGGGGCCCGTCCGTTCGCGGCCGGCTCGATCGCGACCGTCCCGGTCGCGGCCGTCCCGGTCCCGGCTACTGCGCGGGCGGCCCGGTCGCCCGCCGCCGCCGCCGCCGACGCGTCCGGAGCGACCGAGGCCACCAGTTCCACCTTCTCCAGGAGGCCGGGTGGCAGCATCGCGCGGATCACGACCGCGGGCGGCGCGAGGTAGCGTGCCGAGATCTCGCGGGCAAGCGCCACGGAGAGCGGCGGCAACAGCGGCCCGTCGGCGCGGACCCGGTCGATCACCGGTCGCGCGATCACGTCCGCGGGTGGAACGGCCTCTCCCAGCACGATGCCGAGGGCACGGCGGCGGCCCCACTCGACGAGCACCGCCTCGCCCGCCTCCAGGTCGGCGAGCACCGGCGGCACGACGTACGTCCAGGTCCGGGAGCCGGCCCCGCCGGCCGCGTCGACGGCCACTTCCACATGGCGCGCGACCGCGGCAGCTGCGGCGTTGCCACCGGCGGGTGCGGCCGCCGCGAGCTCCGCTGCGTTCGCGACCGGCGGGTCCACGGCGGCCGCGTCAGCGGCGCCGCTCGCCAGCGCCGTGCCGGCGGCTTCGGCCGCCGCCCGATCCGGCTCGTCGTGCCGCCGCGCCATGGCGACCCTCAGACCACGATCCGCCGGTCCGGGTGCCGCGCCCGTTCCGTCCGGATGATCTCCTCGATCCGCTCCGCGGTCCGCTCCACCTGGCCGTCCTCGTTGACGACGACCTCGTCGTAGTCGCCGGCCCTGGCCAGCTCGATCGCCGCGTTGCGCTGGCGGAGCTCCAGCGCTTCGGCCGTCTCGGTCGCCCGTTCCCGCAAGCGGCGGAAGAGGGCCTCCAGCGACGGCGGGACCACGAAGACCAGAAACGCGTCGTCCACCTTCGCCTTCACCGCCGCGGCGCCCTGGACGTCGATCTTCAGGATGACGTCGAACCCGGCGGCAAGCGCCCGGCGGACCTCGGCCCGGGGCGTCCCGTACCAGTTGCCGTGCACCTCTGCCCACTCCAGGAATGCGCCCGCCTCGCGGAGCGCGGCGAACCGTTCGTGGGAGACGAAGTGATAGGACGCCCCGTCGACCTCGCCCGGTCGGGGCGGTCTCGTCGTGCAGGTGACCACGTAGTGGTAGGTGCTGCCCTCGGCCCTCGCGCGCAGCGCCTCGATGATCGTGTCCTTGCCGACGCCGGACGGACCAGAGACGACGATCAGGAGCGCGCCCGGCGCTCCCTGGCTGGGAGTCCCCGCAAGGGGATCGTCATCGACGGGGGCGGCGCCCACGAGCGGGTCCATCACGACGGCGTGGCGCGCCCGGCAAGCCCGTCGGAGCGAGCCCGCAGATCGTCGAGGACCGCCTCCAGGGAGAGCGGCAGGGGCGATTCGAGGCGGACGAGGGCACCGGTGGACGGCGAGGCGAAGGCGATGCGCCAGGCGTGCAGGAAGAGGCGTTGGAGGCCATCGGGCCCGCGCCGGGCCGTACCCGTCCCGTAGACCGGGTCGCCCGCGACCGAGTGGCCGAGCGCCGCGAGGTGGACGCGGATCTGGTGGGTGCGGCCCGTGATGAGGTCGAGCTCGAGCAGGGTCCAGCCCTCGAACCGCTCGCGGACGCGGTAGGCCGTGACGGCCGGACGGCCGTCCGCCACCACGGCCATGCGCATCCGGTTCTTCGGGTCCCGCCCGATCGACGCCTCGATGCGGCCGGCGCCCGCGCCGACGGTCCCCTGGACCAGCGCCAGGTACGTCTTCTTGACGCGGCGGGCCTTGAGCTGCGCCATGAGGCTGGACTGCGCGGCGTCGGTCTTGGCCACGAGCAGCAGGCCCGACGTGTCCCGATCCAGCCTGTGGACGATGCCCGGGCGCTGGATGCCGGCGATGCCGCCGTACTCGGTTCCGCGGCCGAGCAGCGCGTTCACCAGGGTCCCTGACCAGTGGCCCGGCGACGGATGGACGACGAGGCCGGCGGGCTTGTCGACGACGAGCATGTCGTCATCCTCGTACACGACGTCCAGGGGGATCGCCTCCGCACGGGCCTCCGCCGGCGCGGGGTCCGGGATGTCCAGGACCAGGGCGGCTCCGGCCCGACCAGCGCGCGCGCGCGCACGGCGGCCCCATCGGCGGTGAGGTGCCCGTCGGCGATCAGTCGCTGGACGCGGCTCCGCGAGATGCCGGACAGGTCCGACGCGACCCGGTCGACGCGTCCTCCCCCACCGGGCGGCACGACCAGGCGCAGCTGGTTCATCCGAGCGGCTCCCGTCCACGATCCGGTGCGAGGTCGGGGGCCGGCACCTTCGGTGCGGGCGCCTCGGGCCCTTCGGGCGCCAGGGACTCGTCGGGCACCGGCGACTCTTCCGACGCCACGAGCCCCTCGGGCGCCAGGGGCTCTCGGGCGCCTCGGACCCGGTGGCTGCCGCCGGGGCCCCGGGTCCGCCCGGCTCCGGGGCGCCGGGGCGGCGCGGCGGATCCGATTGCGCTCGCTCGCCGGCGCCGCGATCGGCGGCCGGCTGCGCGATCGGGAGGATGGCCATCAGCAGGAGCAGGCAGATCGAGGCAGTGATGGCGCTGTCCGCGATGTTCCAGGTGTAGAAACGCCAGCCGCCCGGCAGGCCCATGTCCACGAAGTCCACGACGTGGCCGAGTCGGATCCTGTCGATGAAGTTGCCCAGGGCCCCGCCGAGCAGGAGTCCGAGGGTGAGGGTGGCAAGGCGCCCGTTCGTGATCACCGCCCGCTCGTGGTACCAGACGATCAGGGCGATGACGCCGATCGAGAGGAGGGCGAAGGCGGGAGCCTGGTCGGGGAACAGGCCGAAGAGGGCGCCCGAGTTGTGGACGTACCAGATCCGCAGCCAGTCGCCCAGCACCTGGACCGGTCGGCCGAGCGGCGCGTTCGCCACGACGATGGATTTCGTGACCTGGTCGGCGACGACGATCGCCAGGGCCAGGATCACGAAGGCGAGCCGGTGGCGGGCCTGCCGGCGGCTCGACCGGGCCGCGGCCACCTGGCCGTCGGGCACGAGCTCGGGCACGGCCGTCACGCCGGTTCGGCCCCGCACGGACGGAGGGCAATGGCCGCCTCGCCGCCGCCGAGCATGACGGTCGCGCTCGTCCAGCCTGCCGGAGCGGCGCCGGCCTCCACGCGGTCCGCGAGCGTCTCGGCGGCGACGCTCTCCAGGTACGGAGCCACCCGTCCGGCATCCCCGGCCGCGAAGGCCACCGTGACCTCGATGCGATCGTCGAGTTCGAGGCCCGCGTCCCGCCGCAGGTCCTGGATGGCGCGCTGCAGCTCGCGGGCGTCGCCCTCCGCTCGCAGTTCGTCGGTCAGCGCCGTGTCGATCACGACCACCAGGCCGTCGTCGTGGGCGACCGCGGTCCCCGGCCGCGGCGAGGCCAGGATCTCCACCTCGTCGGGGGCGAGCACGATGCCGGCCAGCGCGACGCTGCCGTCGGGCCTGATCTCGACGGCGCCGGCGCGGGCGGCCGCCATGACCGCCGGGATCGCCGGGCCCAGCTTCCGCCCGATCTTCGGCAGCAGCGGCTTGACCCGGCGCTCCACGAGCTCCGACTCGTCGCCGATCCGGTGGACGGCCTTGACGTTGACCTCGTCGGCCAGGATCTCCAGCAGCGCGTCGAGTTCCGGGCCGGTCTCGTCGCGCAGCGCCACCCACATCCGCGCGAGGGGCTGGCGGAGCTTGATGCCGGCCTGCGAGCGCAGGGTCCGCGCCAGCTCCGCCGCCCGCATGATCCTGGCCATCGCCGTCTCGAGCGGCTGGTCCCGGAAGGCCGCCAGGTCCGCCGCGGGCCACGGCGTCAGGTGGACGCTGTCGGGCAGGTTCGGATCGACCGCGACGATCAGGTTCTGGTACATCGACTCGGACAGGAAGGGAAGCAGCGGCGCGAGGATGCGCGCGAGCGCGACGAGCGTCGCGTGCAGCGTCGCGAACGCCGCCTCACGGTCGGCGCCGCCACCTCCGGCGCGCATCCGGTCGCGCGAGCGGCGGAGGTACCACGTCGAGAGGTCGCCGATGAACGCTCCGATCGCCCGCGCCGCCGCCAGCGCGTCGTAGTCGGCGAGCTCGCCGCCGGCCTGCTCCGCCAGGGCGGCCGCGCGGGACAGGATCCAGCGATCGAGCACCGGCCAGGAGTCGGCGGCCGCCACGGCGGCGCCGATGCCACGTGCCGGCGTCCAGCCCGCCAGGCGGGCATAGGTCACGAAGAACGAGTACACGTTCCACAGCACCAGGAGCTCGCGCCGGGCTTCGTCCGCGGCGTGCCAGCCGAAGAGGATGTTGTCGTCGGGCCTCGCGTTGACGTACATCCAGCGCATGACGTCGACGCCCATCCGCTCGGCGGCCTCGTCGAACTCGATGGCGTTGCCCCAGCTCTTGTGCATCGGCCGGCCGTCCTCGCCGAACAGCGTGGCGTAGCCGAAGATCGTGAGGAACGGCGGCTCCCGCCGCAGGACCGTGCTCATGGCCAGCATCGAGTAGAACCAGTTGCGGAACTGGCCGGGGAAGCTCTCCGTGATGAAGTCCGCCGGGAACCACTCCGCCCAGAAGGCCGGGTCCTCCCGGTAGTGCATCGTGGAGAAGGGGACGATCCCCGCGTCGAGCCACGGGTTCCCGACGTCCGGGATCCGCGACACCGGCGCGCCGCAGTTCGAGCAGGCGATCGACACCGCGTCGACGTACGGCCGGTGCGGCGTGTGGCCTTCGAGCGTCTCCCAGCCGGAGACGGCCCGCCGGCGCAGCTCGTCGCGGCCTCCGATCACGTCGAAGCTGCCGCAGGCGGCACAGTCGTAGATCGGCAGCGCCAGCCCCCAGTAGCGCTTCTTGCTGATCATCCAGTCGTGCATGTTCAGGAGCCAGTCCAGCTCCCGCTCGTAGCCGAACGCCGGGATCCACCGGATCCTGTCGACGGACTCCATGATCTGGTAGCGGAGGCTGGCGTCCACCTCCGCCGCCGTCAGCTCCGACCGGGGCTTGCCGTACACGGGGCCCATGCTGACGAACCATTCGTCCACGAGCCGGAACAACAACGGGGTGTGGCACCGCCAGCAGTGCGGGTAGCGGTGCGTGTAGGGCTCGAGGTGGTAGAAGAACCCGCGCCGCTCCAGGTCGCTGACGACGGCCTCGGCGACGGCCGGTGCCTCGCGGCGACTGAGCCAGCCGAAGCCGTCGTAGTAGAGGCCGTCCTCGTCGATCGGGCCGATGACCGGCAGGCCGATGGCCTTGCCCAGCGCGAAGTCCTCCGCGCCGCAGCCGGGCGCGATGTGGACGATCCCGGTCCCCTCCTCCTCGCCGACCTCGTCCCAGGCCACCACGCGGTGCTCGTACCCGGCGTCGGCGAAGGCACGTCCGACGGCCGGCAGGTCATCGAAGGGGCCCCGGTACCGCCACCCCACCAGGTCCGCGCCGGGCCGCTCCTCGAGCACCTCGAACGGGCCCACGACCGCCTGGCGGAGGATCCCCTTGCCAACCCAGAAGGTGTCCGCGCCCTGGCGGATGCGAACGTAGGCGAGGCCCGGTCCGACGGCGGCGGCCACGTTCGCGGCCAGCGTCCAGGGGGTGGTGGTCCAGACGAGCAGCGCCTCCCCCGGCCGGTCGAGGAGCGGGAACCGCACCGTGAGGCCCGGGTCCTCGCGATCCGCGTACCCCTCGTTCATCTCCATCTGCGACAGGCCCGTGCCGCAGCGCGGGCACCATGGCATCGAGTCGTGGCCCTTGTAGAGCCAGCCGCGGCGGTGGCACTCGGCGAGGAACGCCCAGATCAGGTCGTTGTTCTCGTTGCTGAACGTGAAGTAGCTGCCGCCGAGCTCGGGCATGCCCAGGCGCCCCACCAGCATCTCGGCGGTGTCGGTGACCGGTCCCTTCGGGCCGTCCACCGTCATCACCGCGGCCGGGTCGGCGGCGAGCTGGTCGCGCAACCGCGTCAGCACCTCGGGGTCGTTCCAGTCCATCCAGTAGCCAAGGCGGATCGACTGCTCCGTCTGCCGGGCGGCGAACGTCAGCACGCGCTGCTTGCAGAGGCTGACGAACTCGGCAATCCCGTGCTGCTCGATATCGCGCTTGCTCGTGAAGCCGAGGTCGCGCTCCACGTTGACCTCCACCCACAACCCCTGGCAGTCGAAGCCGTTCTGCCAGCGCTGGGCCTGGCCGAGCATCGCGTGGTACCGCTGGAAGAGATCCTTGTAGGTCCGACCCCAGGCGTGGTGGACGCCCATCGGGTTGTTCGCCGTGATCGGGCCGTCGAGGAAGCTCCAGTGCGGCCCCTGGGCGTTCTGGGCCTGGAGGCGGGCGAAGACGCGCCGCTCTCGCCAGAACGCGAGGATCTCGTGCTCCTGGGCGACGAAGTCGGGCTTGCTCGTGACGGGTGCGAACATCGGGCTCCGGAGAAGAAGGATGGGTGGGCGGCAATCGGCCCGGCGGTCCCCCGGCGCCGCGGAGGCGGGCGCTCGTGACGCCCGCCGGGCATTGCCCGTATCCTACCCGCGATGCAGGACCGGCAGGAACCTCGCCCGCGCGCGCGTTCGGCCTTTACGGCTGCCTTCCTGTCCCTGATCTTCCCCGGCCTCGGCCATGCCTACGCCCGCGCCTGGTACCGGGCCGTCGGGTTCGCGGCCGCCCCGCTCCTCCTGATCGCCCTGCTCGCCGGAACGTACCTCTCGACGGACAAGGCGGAACTGGTGGGGGTCGCCCTCCAGCCGCCGGTCCTCATCGGCATCATGGTCGGCAACGTCGTCGCGTATCTCTACCGGATCGTCGCGGCAGTCGACGCCTACCGCGTCGTGGCCTACCTCAACCGGGTCGCCGAGGGCAGCCGGCGCAGCGGCCCCTCCCGGCCGCGGCTGACCCCCATCTCGCTGACCGGCCTGCTGGTCACGGTCCTCGCCATGGGCCTGGCCCACGTCTACGTGGCCCAGTGGGACCTCGTGGGCCTGAGCGTGGCCGACCTGTTCAGCGGCGGGGACAACGGCGGGAGCCCGTCCTCGCCGTTCCCGTCCGCGTCCGCGACGGCCCCGGACAGCGCCGCGCCCAGCGCCTCGCAGGACGCGAGCCAGCCAGGCAGCACGTCGCCCGACGCGTCGGCGGCGGCGACGCTGCCGCCCTGGGATGGCAAGAGCCCGCTCAACATCCTGCTCATCGGCTCGGACCAGCGGCCCGCCCAGGGGACCTGGAACACCGACACGCTCATCGTCGTGTCCATCAATCCGAGCACCAACCAGGTCGCGATGTTCACCCTGCCCCGAGACACCACCGGGGTGCCCCTGCCGAACATCCCGGCACGCTCCGTCTACGGCTCGACCTGGGGCTCCAAGATCAACGCCCTGTTCATCCAGGCGCGGGCCCGGCCCGACCTCTTCCCCGGCGGCGAGGGAGGCTACGGGGCCCTCAAGATGGTCCTCGGCAACCTGTACGGGATCCCCATCCAGTACTACGTCGAGCTCAACTTCGATGGCTTCAAGAGCGTCATCGACGCCCTGGGCGGCGTGACCATCAACGTCCAGTCGCCGGTCGTCGACGACGACTATCCGGGCGACAACGGCCCGACGCGCGTCTACATCCCTACCGGCGTCCAGCACATGACCGGCGCCCAGGCGCTCGTCTACGCGCGCTCGCGGCACGGCTCGACCGACTTCGACCGCGGCGCGCGCCAGCAGCGCGTCATCCTGTCGGTGCGGGAGCAGACGGACATCGCGGCGCTGGCCCAGCCGGGCGTGCTCGCCGGCCTCATCGGCCAGGTCAAGTCGGCCGTCCATACCGACTTCCCCGTGAGCCTCGTGCCGCAGCTGCTCGAGCTTGCCAGCCGGATCGACATCTCGAACGTACGCTCGATGGTCTTCGCCCCGCCGTACTACTCGACGAACCTCTGGCCCGCCTCGAGCAACCTGCAGCTGTCGGCGACCAACGTCGCGCGCATCCGCTCGACGGTCAGGTCCATCTTCAAGTTCGACCCCAGCATCGAGAAGCAGCGCCAGGACCTCGCGCAGGAGGGGGCCCAGGTCTGGGTGGTCGCGGGCCGGCTCGCCGATCGTGGCACCGCCAGCGACCTCGCCGGCTATCTCGACTACCGGGGTCTCAGCATCTCGGCGCCACTGATCAAGCCGCCCGCCTCGTACCCGGCGGCGACCCAGATCAAGGTCTACAACGGGGCCGAGACGCGCCTCGTGGACACCCTGAAGATGCTCAGCACCGTCTTCGGCGTGCAGCCCGTCCTGGTCACCGATGCGACCGTCAAGGTCGACATCATCATCACGACGGGCGGCTCGACGCCGGACAAGACGGCCCCGCCCCTGCCCTGACCCTGGGCGCGCCGCGCCGGGGCGCGCCGAGCCTCAGCGCCCGCGCCGCACGCCCGCGCCTCAGCGCGCGTAGACCGGTGTCAGCCAGTGGCGGTAGGCGGGCAGGTTGCCGCGGACGGCGTCGAAGTAGCGGTCCTTGATCCGGTGGGTGATCGGGCCGACGACGCCGTCGCCGATGGCGCGGTGATCCACTTCGATGATCGGGCTGATCTGGGCGCCGGTGCCGCAGAAGAAGGCTTCGTCCGCGACGTAGATCTCGGACCTGTCGATGGAGCGCTCGACGACCGGCAGGCCCAGGTCGGCGGCGAGCTCCATGATCGCGGCGCGGGTGATGCCTTCCAGGATGTCGTCCGAGACGGGGGGCGTGACGAGGGTGCCGTCGCGAACCACGAAGATGTTCTCGGCGGAGCCTTCCGACACGTGGCCGTCGTCGGAGAGGACCAGGGCCTCGTCGAAGCCGTTGAGCATGGCCTCCGACTTGCTGAAGGCGGGGTTGACGTAGCTCCCGGTGATCTTGGCCCGCGACGGGATGGACGGGTCGCCGGTCCGCCGCCAGGACACAGTGCCGACCTTGATGCCGACCGTCGTGTCCACGTAGTCGCCGAACGGAATCGCCAGGATGTAGTAGCGGTGCTCGAGTCCGTGCAGCTTCACGCCGATGGCCCGGGTGCTCTTGTAGAACGACGGCCGGCAGTAGGCGTCCTCCCGGAAGCCGTTGCGCCGCAGGACCTCGACCGCTTCGGCGGTCAGCTGGTCGACGGACGGCACGTCGTCCATGAGCATCACCTTGCAGGAGTTGCGGATCCGCGCCATGTGCTCGCGGACCTTCACGCCGTAGAGCTGGCCCTGCTCCTCGTTCCAGTACGCCCGGATCCCCTCGAAGACGCCCGTCCCGTACATGAAGGCGTGGGTCATGATGTTGACGTTCGCGTCCGCGAGCGGGACGTAGCGCCCCTCGAACAGGCAGATGGGCGTCCCTGGTTCGGTGGCGACGGCGGCGGTCGCGGCGGTGGGCGCGACCGGCTTCTCGGTGAGCATCAGGCAGCTCCTGGCAGGGTCCACGGCCGCGCCGCATGAGCGGCTCGACGGGCCACCGAGTATACCAGCGAGGCCTTTCGAGGCGCCCTTCCGGGTCGTCGTTCCGTGGCTGGATTCAAGGGTGCCGGCTGCCCGCAACCGCCGGCTGCCCGCGCCGCCGCACCGTCAGCCGGGGCGCGCTCCCGCGACCACGACCACGCCAAGGTAGGCCGCGTAGAACAGCCCGCCCGCCAGCAGTCCGCCCGCGGTGAGCCGGTGGCGAAGCGCCGCCGGGCCGAAGATGACCGCCACCGACAATCCGGTGATCGCCGCCGAGGCGAAGGCGAGCGCGGTTCCACCGTTGAGCGTCCAGGCGGCCGGCGCGAAGACGAGGGCGACGGACACCGGGAATGCGCTCTGGAAGACCATCGCCCCGGTGATGTTGCCGAGGGCAAGGGTGTCCTTGCCCCGCCGGACCCAGATCACGCTGTTGAGCTTCTCGGGCAGCTCGGTCGCGATCGGCGCGACGACCAGGGCGAGCAGCGCGCCATCGATCCCGAACTGGGCCGAGAGGTGCTCCACAGCCGCGACGAAGACGGTCGCACCGCCGACGATGCAGCCGAGGGCGACCGCGACCTGGAGCGTGACGACCCGCAATCGCGGCGGTGCGGGGTGCGCCGGCGCCCGCCGGTCGAGGCGATGGAGCCGGAGCGGGGCGAGGGCATCCTCGTGGTCCTGGTCGCTCTCGGCGGCGAAGTGGATGCGCACGTACCGGACGTAGAGGCCGATCACGCATGCCGCGGCCACCCACTTCAGGAAGGCCAGGTTCCCCGGCAGCAGGGCCGCGGCGATGGCGATCGAGTACGCGCCGACGAACGCGCGAATGTCGGTGCTCAGCACGCGCGTGTCGACGGCGAGGACTGCGCCGTTCGTCCGCCGGCGGCGGAAGGCGAGGGCGGCCGTGCCCGTCACGAACATGGCCAGGGTGGCGAGCATGAACGGCGCTCCCAGGATCGCGCCAACGCCGATCCCGTCCGCGCCGCCCCCTCCCAGCAGGATCGCCACCAGCGGGATCATCGTCTCCGGCAGCGCCGTGCCGACGGCCGCCAGGACGGAGCCCACGGCGCCTTCGGCGAGGTCCAGCTTGCGCCCGACCCACTCGATGCCGTTGGTGAACAGCTCCGCGCCGAGGAGGATCACGCCGAGGCCGATCGCCAGCTCCACGAGGTCCATCGGCCTATCCGAGCGCCGTGCCGGCAACGACCGCGAGAGCGACGATGGCGAGCACGGCCAATCCCAGGCCGGCCATGCGCCGCTCTCCCGCGACCAGGAAGCCTGCGATGGCCGTAGTCACCCGGATACTGGGCGTCGCCAGGATCGTGATGAGACCGAGCCACAGGAACCCCTCGGGGCGCAGGGCGAGCAGGTCGCCCGCCAGGCGCGACGGGTCGAAGGCTGGCCAGCCCTTGTCGAGGGGCGAGCGGCCCGCGCCGATCAGGAGCACTGCCCCGATCGCGAGGAGGAGCACGCTCGCCGAAACGCCGACGCCCAGCACGCGCGCGATCCGGCGATCCATCGCGGCGCTGGCGGCTGCGGCCGCGCTGGCGCGGGCGGCCTGGACCGATCCTCGCGAAACGTCGCCGGGGGAGGCTCCGCCGTCCCGCGGACCGTCACGTCGCTCATCCCAGCGCCCGGGCGATCATCTGGACCGCGTTGATCGCCATGACCGCCACGAACACGAGCCGCAGGAGGCGCAGGTCGACGCGCGGGGCAAGCCGCGATCCGACCAGGGCTCCGGCGAAGACGCCGACGGCGGTCGGGCCGGCGACGAACGGGTCGACCTCCCCTCGGGCGAGGTAGACCACGGCCGACGCCGTGCCTGTCACGCCGATCATGAGGTTGCTGGTCGCCGTCGCGACCTTGAGCGGCACGCCCATGGCCAGGTACATCAACGGCACCTTGACGATGCCGCCGCCGACGCCCAGCAGCGCGGAGACGACCCCCGCCAGCAGCCCCCCGGCCATGCCCAGCCCGAGGCGGCGGGGCCGGTAGCCGGGCCCCCCGAGGCGGTCCATGAACGTCGGATCGGCGTCGTCGGCGCCAGGAGGATCGGCGGGCGCCTCCGGGCCGGCGGTCGCCGGTGCGGCCACGGCGGTCGCCGGTGCGGCCACGGGCTCGGCGCGCGCCATGACGGCGCCTGCCGCGGGTGCGGCCGCGGCGGATCCGCCATCGTCGGCGTCGGCGGACGTCTCCGACGCCGACATGCCCGGCGGCCCCGTCGTGGCCGGAACGGCAGGGCGGTTGCCGCGTCCGGCTCCTCGGAGCATCGAGGCGCCCGTGTAGGCCAGGAGAAGCGCGAACAGCGCGGCCAGCACGCGTTCCGGGAGCAGGAACGCGACGAGGCCCCCCACCAGGGCTCCGCCCGCCGTGAACACCTCGAGGACCATCCCCAGCCGCAGGTTCGCGACGTGGCGGTCGAGGTAGACGCCGGCGGCGGCACTGCTGGTGACCACGACGCACACCAGGCTCACGCCGACGGCCTCCCGGAACGGAACGCCGAAGGCCGTGGTCAGCAGGGGCACGATCAGGATGCCGCCGCCCAGGCCGAGCAGCGAGCCGAAGATGCCCACCGCCACGCCGCCGGCGGCCAGGAGGATCCCGATGGCCACGCCGGACTCAGCGCCGCCCGCGGGCGCGACCGCGCGCCCGCGGGCAGGCTCGGCGGCCGCGCGGCGATGGGCCTGCTCAGGGCCGGAGGTGCTGGGGCGCGTACGGGAGGAGCGCCACGATCCGGGCGCGCTTGAGGGCAACGGCGAGCTCGCGCTGGTGTGCGGCGCACGTCCCCGTCTTGCGACGCGGCTCGATCTTGGCGCGCTCGGAGAGGTAGCGCCGCAGGCGGCTGACCTCCTTGTAGTCGATCTGGACGGTCTTGTCCGCGCAGAAGGCGCACACCTTGCGGCGGCGGCGGTCGCGGTAGTAGTCGTCGCGCTTGCTGCGGGATCGGGCGGGGGGCATCGGTCGTCAGGCTCCTTGCCGGGCGATGGGCCCGGCTCCGCGATGGTGGTTCAGAAGGGCAGGTCGTCGAGGTCGGAGAACTCCCCCTCGGCCGGCTGCCCCGCCTCGCGGCGGAGCGGCGAGGGGGCGGCCGGGCGCGCAGGTTCGGGCGCAGCGCCAGGGAACGGAGGTGCGTCGCCCTCCTCGCGGGGGCGCCGGTCGAGGTTCGTGATCTGGTTGGCGATGAGCTCGGTCGTGTAGCGCTTCTGGCCCTGCTGGTCTTCCCACTGCCGGGTCTGGAGCCGGCCCTCGACATAGACCTTCATGCCCTTGCGCAGGTGCTCCGCGGCGCGCTCGCCGACCTGGGCCCAGGCGACGACGCGGAACCACTCGGTTTCTTCCTGCCAGTTGCCGTCCTGGCCCTTGTAGTTGCGGTTGACCGCGACGGTGAACTGCGTCACGGCCTGGCCGCTCGGCGTGTACCGCATCTCCGGGTCACGCCCGAGGTTCCCGATGATCATCACCTTGTTGAGCGACACGGGATGGCCTCCTGGGGTGCGCGCGATCAGTCGACGGCGGCGGGAGCGGCTTCGCTCTCGGACTCGTCGATGCGCTCGCCGTCGAGGACTTCTTCCTCGTCCTCCGCGACGGGCGGCGGCACGAGTTCGGCGGTCTCGTCGCCCTTGCCTCGGGCGGCCTTGAGCGGCCGCTCGACGCGCGTCACGAGATGGCGAAGGACCTCCTCAGTGATCAGGAGGGTGCGCTCAAGCTCTGCGACGGCCTCGGGCGGGGCGTCGAAGTGGATGATGTGGTACGAGCCCTCGCGGTAGCGGCCGATCGCGTAAGCGAGCCGGCGACGGCCCCACGGAGCCGCCTTGACCACCACGCCGTTCGAGGTGAGGATCTGGCGGGTCGTCCGTTCCAGGACCGCCTGGACGCGGTCGTCCGGCGCATCCGGCCGGAGGACAAGCATGAGTTCATAGCGGCGCACGGCCGTTCCACTCCTTCCTATGGGAAGCGCCCTGCTCGTTGCGGCCGGAACCCGGCCTGTCCGCCGGCAGAGCAGAAAGGCGCTCGAAGGATAGCATGGCCCGCGGCCGGCCCCGGGCGGGGGTGTCGCTGACCCCGACCGTGGCATCGCCCGCCGTCCCGGATGGCCGGAAGGCGCGAGTACCGCCGTCGACCGGCGCCGTGTATCCTTCGCCCTGTCGCATCACCCTCTCCGTGCTGTAGAAGCAGGTCTGCGCGTGTCGTCTTCCAGGGTCCTCATCGTCGACGGTGGCACCGAGTCCGGCGCGGCCACGGCCGCCGCGCTGACGGCGCTCGGCCACGAAGTCACGTCCGTCGCCGACGTCGCGGCCGTTCCGGCGGCGGCGATCGGTCACGGCCTGGTCGTCATCGACGTCGCGGCGGGTGAGTCGTCGACCGCCGACGCCTGCCTCGCGCTCCGCGCCCTGCCCGGCTTCTCGACCACGCCGGTCCTCTGCATCGCGCACTCCGGTGACGTGGAGGAGCGGGTCAGGTTCCTCGAAGCCGGCGCCGACGACGTCCTGGCGTCACCGTTCGATCCGCGAGAGCTGGAGGCTCGTGTCGACGCGCTCGTGATCCGGGTGCAGCGCTCACGGGACCTGGCCCCGCTCCTGGCCGCGGCCGAGCCCCGGCCGGTGCCCCGCCGCTCGGTCATCGTCGTGTTCAGCCCGAAGGGCGGCGTCGGCACCACGACGATCGCGGTCAACATCGCCGCCTGGCTCGCGGCCCAGGTGCCCGGCCGCATCGCGATCGCGGACTTCGACGTCCAGTTCGGCCAGGTGGCGACGCTCCTCAACGTGAAGCCCCGCCTGACGCTGTCCGACCTCGCCGGCGACGACCAGGGCCTCCACGAGCCCGACATCATCAAGACGTACGCGGATCACGACGCCGCGGGCCTCACCGTGTTCGCCGCGCCGGGGACACCGGAGCAGGGCCGGGTCATGACGGCTCGGGTCGCCGAGCGGTTCGTGGACACTGCCCGGGTCGCCTTCGAGACCGTCGTCATTGACGCGGGTTCGGAGATCGACGATCGAAGCCTGACGCTCCTCGGGCGGGCGGAGACCCTGGTGCTCCCGATCGTGCCGGAGATCGCCTCCCTCAAGGCCCTCTCCAGCCTGGTCGCCTACCTCGCCGACGATGCCTCGATCATGGCCAAGGCGATGTTCGTGGTCAATCACCTCTACGCCCGCGAGATGCTCAGCCAGAAGCAGGTGCTCGCCTTCATCGGCGCGAGCAGCGAGGCGGAGCTCCCGTATGACGCGGTCGCCTACCTCAAGGCGGCCAACGAGGGCGTGCCG
This sequence comes from uncultured Chloroflexia bacterium, assembly GCA_963821595.1. GTDB lineage: Bacteria > Chloroflexota > Limnocylindria > Limnocylindrales > CSP1-4 > CTSoil-043. The sequence goes on from CAWGEL010000027.1 coordinate 100,889, forward strand.
GTGGTCCGCGGAGCCCCCACGTCGGCGCCTGCCCGCGCCTTCAGCAAGCTCGCGGCGCTCGCCGCCGGCATGGATCCGTCGGCGGCGCAGGCCCACCAGGATCGCGGCAGGCTCCGCCTCGGCGGCCTCCTCCACCGCTGACGACCCGCCGCCGCGGCGTGCCGGCGGCCCTGTCGGCGTCGGTCCCCCGGTCCCTCCGTCGACCGCGGCACGTCAGGAGTTGGACGACACCGTCGTCTGGCCCGGCGAGCTGATCGTGATCACGCCACCCCACGTGCACATGCAGGTGCACGGCGCCGTCAGGACGGGGACGCCGCCCGCCGTGACGGTGGCCGCGCCGGGCGTCCACGGGGCGCTGGTCACGGGGATGCATGGCTGCGGCGTCAGCACGCCCAGCGCCGCGGACGTGGCCGCCGCCACCTGGGGGTTGCTCGGGGTCGTGCACATCCCGAACATGGGGATGTTCGCCATCGGGATCATCGAGGAGACGCGGCCGACCTCCTGTCCGCCGGCGGTGAGCGGCGGGCCCATCGGCACGACGGTCAGGCTGCCCGGCGTGGTGCCGAAGCTGCAGGCGACCTGGGCCCCGTTGGTGACGAGCTGCGGCATGGCTCCTCCGCGATGCGCGGCCGCGACGGCACGCTCGGCGCGCGCCAGCAGTCTGTCACGGGAGCCGCTTCCCGAACGGGCACCCCTCGCGGCCGATCCGGGCGAACCCGCATCCGCGTCGCGCGTCGGACGAACCGGCCTGACGCACGACCCCGGCCCGGCCGCCGTCGGCGCGGCCGACGCCGCTACGAGTCGGCGACGATGTGCGTGCCCGCCTTGCCATGGACGGCGGCCCGGAGGTGGCCGGGGTCGGTGATCACGGCCTCGCGGCCGCCCCGCTCCAGGTACCAGATGCAGGCCTCGATCTTGGGGGCCATGCTCCCGGCCGCGAAGTGCGTGCCTTCGGCCAGGTGGCGCTTCGCCTCCGACAGCGTGAGCCGGTCGACGAAGCGCTGCTGCGGCCGGCCGAAGTCGAGCGCAACCCGCTCCACCGCGGTCGCGATCACGAAGAGGTCGGCCCCGAGCTCGCTCGCCAGCAGCGAGCTGGCGAAGTCCTTGTCGATCACTGCCGGGGCGCCGTGCAGGAGGCCCTCTCGATCGGCCACGACCGGGATGCCGCCGCCGCCGACCGTGATGACGACGAACCCGGCCGCGACCAGGGCCTTCACCGCGGCGAGCTCGACGATTCGCGTCGGCCGTGGCGAGGCGATCACGACGCGATTGCCCCGTCCGGCGTCCTCCACGACGGTCCAGCCGGCAGCGCGACGGCGCGCCGCAGCCTCGTCGTCCAGGAAGGAGCCGATCGGCTTGGTCGGGTGCTGGAAGGCGGGATCGGCCGCGTCGACCTCGACCTGCGTGACGACGGTCACCGCCTGGCGCGCGATGCCCCCGCGGGCGAACTCGTGGCCGAGCGCCTGCTGGAGCTCGTAGCCGATCGCGCCCTGCGAATCGGCGCCACAGACGTCGAGGGGGACCTCGTGGAGTTCGTGGGCCGACAGCTCGGAGCGCCGCAGGATGAACCCGACCTGCGGGCCGTTGCCATGCCCGATCGCGAGCCGCCACCCGTCCCCCACCAGTCCGGCGAGGTGGTGGCTCGTCTCCTCGAGCGCGGCCATCTGGTCCGGCACGCTCTGGTGCTGCTTGTCGCGGATCAGCGCGTTGCCGCCGATCGCCACCACCATCAGCGGTTCCGCCATCGCTACCTCCCCCGGCCATCGGCCGGCCCCCGTTCGCGCTGGGCCCGGGCGCCCCACCGGCGCCCGGGCGGTCAGCGCATGGTCAGGGCCATGACCGCCTTCTGGACGTGGAGTCGATTCTCCGCCTCGTCGTAGACGACCGAGTGCGGGCCATCGATGACCGCGTCGGCCACCTCGATGTTCCGGTCGGCCGGCAGCGGGTGCATGTAGATCGCGTCCTCGGCGGCGAGGGCCATCCGGCGCTCGTCGGTGATCCAGTCCGTGTACTTGCTGCCGATGGCCGCGCCCTCGTCGTCGTCGTGCGCGACCAGCAGCGGGCCCCAGCTCTTGGCGTAGACGATGTCCGATCCGGCGAAGCCGGCGTCGAAGTCGTCCATGAGCTGGAGGCTGCCGCCGCTGGCCCGGGCATTGGCCGCCGCCTGGTCGACGTACTCGGCCGGGAGGCGGTACTCGGGAGGATGGACCAGGCGCACGTTCATGCCGAAGCGGGTCGCCGCGAGGGTGAGGTCCAGCGGCACGGAGAGCGGCTTCTGGTAGCTCGCGGCGTAGGCCCAGCTCACGGTGAGCGTCCGGCCGCGGAGGGATCCCTTCTTCTCCTGCATGGTCAGCAGGTCGGCAAGGATCTGGTGGGGATGGAACAGGTCGCACTGCATGTTGAGGACCGGGACGCGGCTCGCGGCGGCGACGTCGCGCTGGTAGCGATTGCCCTCGCCCCAGGTGACGTGGCGGATCGCCAGCCCGTCGTTGTAGCGGCCCAGGATCTCCCCGATCTCCTTGGGCGTGTCGCCGTGGGCGATCTGGGTGGTCCGGCTCTCGATGAACTGGGCGTGGCCGCCCAGCTGGGCCATCCCGGCCTCGAAGCTCGCCCGGGTCCGGGTGCTGCTGAAGAAGAAGAGCATGGCCAGGACCTTGTCGCGCAGGAGCGGGTGGCCGATCCCGAGGGCCCGCTCGCGCTTCAGCTGCGCGGCGACCTCCAGGACGGACTCGACTTCCTCGAGCGTCCACTCCTGGAGGCTGATCAGGTCACGACCGCGAAGGCCGGTCTGCATGGCGGCGCCTACTCGGCCGCGCCGAGGATGAGGCTCAGCAGCGACATCTTGAGCACGACGCCGTTGAACGCCTCGGCCCAGTAGCGCTGGTGGCGGGTCGCGTCGACGTCGGGCAGGAGCTCGTCCATGCGCGGCAGCGAGTGGAGGATGATCGAGCTGCGCTTCGCCTTCTGGCGGAGCAGTTCGCGCGTAATGCAGTACTCGGGCGGCGTGAGGCCGACCTGGTCGCCGCGCTCGACGCGCGACGACGTGTAGTCGGCCTGGACGACCGGCTCCATGTAGATGACGTCGGCGTCCTGCACCACGTCGCGGACGTCGCCGGCCTCGACGTAGTCGACGTTCAGCTCGTCGATCTCCGCCTTGAACTCCGGGAGCAGGCTCATCTCGGGCGGGCCGACCACGATCGCCCTCGCGTCGAACTGGCTGAGCGCATAGAGGATCGAGTGCATCGTCCGCATGCGCATGTCGCCGACGAGCAGGTAGGTCAGGCCGTCGAGCGTCCCCTTCTCGAGGAGGACCGTGTACAGATCCGTCAGGACCTGCGTCGGGTGCTCGCCCCAGCCGTCGCCGCAGTTGATGACCGGCACGGACGACCACTTCGCGGCCTCGGCCGGCGCGCCCTGCTGGAAGTGGCGGATCGCGATCACGTCCGCGTAGTACTCCAGCATGTGGAACGTGTCCTTGATCGACTCCTGGTAGAAGTCGCCCGCTCGCGTCATCTTGGAGTCGGCAAAGCCAAGGACCTGGCCGCCCAGGCGGTGCATGGCCGCCTCGTGCGAGAGGCGCGTCCGCGTGCTGGGCTGGTAGAAGGCCGTCAGGAGCGTCTTGTTCTTCAGGAGGTCCGAGTTGCGGCGGTCGCGGGCGAACGGGCGCAGGTCGTCGGCGACCTGGAAGACGCGAAAGAACTCGTCGCGGGAGAAGTCCTTGAGGGACAGGATGTCGCGACCGTTGAAGCTCCTCATGAGCCGGAGCCCTCCTTCTCGGAAGTGATGGGGCGAGCCGCGCCCCCGGCGGACGAGTGGACGATGTCGCGGCGCTCGGCGCCGCTGAAGCAGACGACGACGATCTCGTCCGGGCCCACGAGAGCGGCCCGGGCGAGGTGGATCAGGCCGGCCAGGCCAGCCGACCCAGTATGGTCGACGGCGATCCCGGTCTCCGCGCGGGCGAGGTCGTTGGCCTGCTCGAGCGTCGCCTCGTCGACGACGATCGGCGCGCCCCCGCTGCGGAGCATCCCGCCGACGACGGCCTGCCAGTCGTAGGTCTCGTCGTCGAGGATGCCATGGGCGATGCTGTGGGGCGGCGTCTCCCAGGGCCACATGAACGCGGGCCGGTGGTGGGCGGCGTACGCGAGCGCCACGTCCACGGTCTCGCCGGCGGCCACCCGCGCCGCGGCCCGCTCATGTGCGCGCGCCAGCGGGTACGCCCCACGCGTCTGGACGGTGTCGAATCGCGGCCGCCCGGCGGCGACGCCGGCGAGGCGTGCGTCGTCGAATCCGGCGATCACCGATGAGGCCAGCGCTCCCCCGCCGACCTGCACGATCACGCGGTCGATGCGCGGCGGCCCATCGGGCCGGCCGATCGCCGCCGCGATCTCCAGCCCCAGCGTCTCGCCTCCCTCGACGGCGAAGGCATTCAGGTTGCCCTGGCAGGTGAACGGGATCGCGCCGCCCGCGATCGCCTCGAGCAGGCGCAGGTAGGTCGGGTCGCCGGAAACGCCGGCCTGCCGCTCGCATACCTCGAGCTCCGCGCCGAGCGACCGCAACCGGGCCACGATCGCGGGATCGGCGTCGGTCGGGATGAACACGGCCAGCCGGCGCCCCGCGGCGCGCGCGACCACGGCGGCCGCCAGAGCGGCGTTGCCGCAGCTGGCGATGGCCAGCGTGGCGTCGCCGCCCAGGGCCCCGCCGACCTCGAGCTCGAGGAGCGTGCCGAAGAGATGGCGGGCCTTGTGCGAACCCGAGACGTTGCCGGTCTCGTCCTTGACCCAGACGCCGCCGGACCGCGAGAAGCCGAGGCGATCCGACAGGCCCTCACTCCGCGCGAACGGCGTCACGTGGAAGCCGGCGCCGTCGACGGCTGCGACGGCCGCGTCGAGGCGCTCGACGAGGGCCACGTACCGCCCGTCCGACCAGCCGGCCGCGCGCGCCGCATGCCACGCGTGGAAGAGCCGGCGGTAGGCGACGAACGGATTCGCCGAGGGCTCGGGCGCGAACGGCGCGTCCGTCACGTGCAGGTGGCGGACGAGGACATGGTCGATCCCGTCGCCCGCCACCGCGGCCGGGCAGACCAGGGGCACCGGCGCGGCCGGCTCCGGACGGTAGCCGCAGCCGGCGCAGACGAACCAGGAGGCCGGCCCCCGGACCGCCGGTGCCCGCTCGCCGGCCCCGCCCGCGCCGTCGCCTGGCGACGGCGCGGGCACCACGACCGCCCGGCTGCCGCTCCTCCGGGGAACGGCCGTCACGACCCTGCGCCGACGCCGGTGCGGGCGTTGAACGCCTCGATCATCTCGTCCCAGACCGGCAGGACCGTGCGCATCTCGCGCCACCAGGACTGCTCCCGGCGCGCCTCGAACTCGCCGATCGGGAGGCCCTGCTGCTCCACCCAGGTGAAGTACCCCAGGTTGAAGATCCGGTCGCGGTCCGTGCGCGTCAGCTCCAGGACATGGTCCTCGCCGGCGCCCAGGACGTGGCGCCCGAACGTCTCCGCAGCGGCCACGGCGTCGAAGCCGCCCGGGAAGTCCCGGGCCACGATCTTGTCGAGCTCGCTTCGATACATCGCCGCGCCGTCGGTCGCAACCGTGACGACGGCGTCGTCGGGGCCGAGGTCGAGGACCTTGGCGGTCTTGATGGCGGCCAGCACGTTGCAGAGGCTGGACAGGCCAAGCGAGCCGAGCTCCTCCACGAGGGCCCGCGGGACGCCTCGCCGGCTCGCCAGGTAGTCGCGCCCGGCCGCCGTGTTGGCGACCGCCAGCATCTGGTCCGAGGCGCGATCGGAGATCGCCACGACCAGGTCCGTGTTCGTGACGTTGTGGATGAGCGGCACGTGCTTGTCGCCGATGCCCTGGATGTTGTGCTCGCCGAAGCCGTTCTCCAGCAGCGTCGGGCACTCCAGGGCCTCCACGGCCACGATCCTGGTCCCGTGCCGTTCCTTGAGCCAGTCGCCCGCGCCGATCGTCCCGGCGGAGCCCGTGGCCGACACGAACGCGGCGGCGCGCAGGTTCGGTCGCGCCGCGCGGTGGAATTCGATCACCGCTTCCAGCGCACGGCCCGTGATCAGGTAGTGGGCGAGGTGGTTGCCGAACTCCGCGAACTGGTTGAGGATCACGTTGGCGGAGTCCTTGGCGAGCTCCGCGCAGGCGTCGTAGATCTCCTTGACGTTGCTCTCGGTGCCTGGTGTCCGGATGATGTCGGCGGGGTCCGCCACCCAGCCTTCGAGCCAGGCGAACCGCTCGCGACTCATCCCTTCCGGGAGGACGGCCACGCCGCGGCAGCCCATGATCCGGCTGATCGCGACGCCACCGCGGCAGTAGTTGCCGGTGGACGGCCAGACGGCGCGCTGCTCGATGGGGTCGAACTGGCCGGTGATGATCCGCGGCGCGAGGCAGGCGTAGGCGGCCAGCACCTTGTGGGCGGCGATCATCGGGAACCGGTCGCCGAGGGCGATGACGATCGGCGCCTCGACGCCGGTCAGCGCGGTCGGCAGCACCAGGTGCTCGGGGACCGGCACGCGGCTCCGCCGGTCGGCACCGTTGTACCAGTGGGTCCGGAACAGGTTGAGCGGGTCCGGGGCGTCGGGCTCGACGGCCGCGAGCCGCGCCTCGATCCCCTCGGGAATGAGGTCCGGGTCGGCCAGCTGCGCGAACGTCGGCATGGCGATGCCGGCATCGTGGAACCTGGCGAGGGCGCGGCGATGGACGCCTTCGTCGACGATGTCGCGTTCGAGTCCCTGTTGTCCCACGGTCACCTCTCGTCGGGCCTGCACGGGTTGGCCGACGGCCGCGCCTCCGGGGCCGGCCGCGGGGACGAGCGGGTCGGCCGGCGCGCGCCGGATGTCGGAACCGCCCAGCGGTTCCCGTTGCCGCCGAGGATACCGCCGCCGCGCGGGGTCGGAGAGGTCCGGAGGGCCCCTCCATTAGGGGCGGTGCGGGCCTGCCTGGCGGTCCGGCGGCCCGCCTACGCTGCCGGTCGGTCCGTCGCGCACAGGGAGGCGTCCGTCCCGTGGAGCTCGCGTTCGTCCTGAACGGGGGCTCGGTCTCGGTCGAGGTCGAGCCCGGCGAGCGCCTGCTCGACGTCCTGCGCGACCGCTTCGGCCTGCGGTCGCCGAAGGACGGCTGCGCGCCCGAGGGCTCCTGCGGCGCCTGCACGGTGCTGGTCAACGGACGCGCCGTCGTCGCCTGCGCACAGGATGCCGTGCGCGCGGCCGGAGCCGACGTGGTCACCCTGGAAGGGCTGCCCACGGCGACGCGGGACCTGTGGGCCGAGGCGCTCGTCTCGTCGGGCGCCATCCAGTGCGGCTACTGCACGCCCGGGATCGTCATCAAGGCCGAGGCGACGCTGGCGCGGGATCCCGCGCCCACGCGCGACGCGCTGGCACAGGCGCTCGCGGGCAACCTGTGCCGGTGCACCGGCTACGTGAAGGTGCTCGACGCGATCGAGGCGGTGGCGGCGACCCGGCGAGGGGAGCCGGCCGCGACGGCGGGCGACGGCCCGGGCGGAGGCGGCCCCGGCGGAGGCGGCGTCGGCGGAGGCGGCGTCGGCGCGCGCGCACCCCGCTACGACGGCAGGGCGCTCGCGCTCGGCGAGTTCCCATTCGTCCGCGACATGACCGTGCCCGGCATGCTGCACGGCGCCGTCACCCTGTCGGCCCATCCGCGGGCGAGAATCCTGCGCATCGACACGCGGCGCGCCGAGCGAGTCCCGGGCGTGGTCCGGGTGGCGACATGGCGCGACGTGCCGGGCCGGCGCGAGCAGGGCCTGATCACGGCCGACTGGCCGCTCCTCGTTGCCGAAGGCGAGGTCACCCGCTACGTCGGCGACGTGCTCGCCGCCGTCGCGGCCGAAAGCCGACGCGCTGCCCGGACCGCGGCCTCCCTCGTCGACGTCGACTACGAGGTCCTGGAGCCGGTGACGGACGCGCTCGTCGCGCTCGGGGACGACGCGCCGCGCGTCCACGAGAGCGGCAACGTGCTGGCCACCTCCATCGTGCGACGGGGCGACGCGGACGCCGCCCTGGCGGGTGCCGCCCACGTCGTCAGCGATCGATTCCGGACGCAGCCGGTGGACCATGCGTTCCTGGAGCCCGAGGCCTGCCTCGTGGTGCCTGGCGGCACCGGCCTTCGCGAGGGCGGCGCGGACGGCGCGGCCCGCCCGAGCGCCCGTCCGCGACTCCACGTGCACTCGCAGGGCCAGGGCGCGTGGGAGGACCGGCGCCAGATCGCGTCGTTCCTGGCGCTCGACGAGGCCGACGTCAGGGTCACCCAGGTCGCCACGGGCGGCGCCTTCGGCGGCAAGGAGGACCTCAGCATCCAGGGCCAGGCGGCCCTGCTGGCCCTCCTCACGGACCGCCCGGTCCATCTCGCACTCTCGCGGGCGGAGAGCCTTCGCCTCCACCCGAAGCGCCACGCGATGGTCCTCGACTACACCGCCGGCTGCGACGCGGACGGCCGCCTGCTCGCCGTGCGGGCAAGAATCGTCGGCGACACCGGAGCGTACGCGAGCGTCGGGGCCAAGGTGCTGGAGCGGGCTGCCGGCCACGCCTGCTCCGCCTACCGCGTGCCGAACGTCGACGTCGAGGCGCGGGCGGTCTACACCAACAACCCGCCGGCCGGCGCGTTCCGGGGCTTCGGCGTGGTCCAGGTCGACTTCGCCATGGAGGGTCTGCTCGACCGCCTCGCCGAGCTGGTCGGCATCGATGGCTGGGAGATCCGCTGGCGGAACGTCCTGGACGTGGGCGACCGCTTCACGACCGGCCAGCGCCTGGGCCCGGGCGTCGGCCTCAGGAAGACGCTGCTCGCCGTTCGCGATGCCTACCGCTCCGCGCACTTCGCGGGGATCGCCTGTGCCGCCAAGAACGTCGGCATCGGCAACGGAATGGTCGAGCGCGGCAGGGCGGTCCTGAGCCCGGAGGCGGATGGGACGGTCACCCTTCACCACTCCTGGACGGAGATGGGCCAGGGCGTCCATACCGTCCTGCGCCAGGTCGTCGTCGAGGAGCTGGGCATCGCCCCCGAGCTGGTCCGCGTGGTCGTGGACACGGAGCTCGAGCTGGATACGGGCGAGACCACGGCATCGCGGGCGACGGTGCTGGGCGGCCAGGCGGTGCGCGCGGCCGCACGCACGCTGCGCGAGGCCGCCGGCGACCGACCGCTGAGCGAGCTCGAGGGCCGGGACTTCGAGGGCGAGTACGTCGTCGACTGGACCACTTCCAACGAAGCGGGGGCCGAGGATCCGGTGACCCACCTCGCCTATGGCTGGGCGACCCAGGTCGTCATCCTCGACGACGAGGGAAGGCTCGCGCGCGTCCTCGCGGCCCAGGACGTCGGCCGGGCGATGAACCCCGCGGCGATGGAGGGACAGGTGGAGGGGGGCGTGCACATGGGCCTGGGCTACGCGCTTTCGGAGGATCTCGGCCTCCGCGACGGCGTCCCGGCCGGCACGATGAAGCAGCTCGGCATCATCCCCGCGGCCGGACTGCCGCCGGTGGAATGCATCCTCGTCGAGGAGCCGCAGCCCGAAGGGCCATACGGAGCGAAGGGCGCCGGCGAGGCCGTGCTGGTGCCGACGCCGGGCGCGGTCGCCGGCGCGCTCTTCGCGTTCGATGGGATCCATCGCACGAGCCTGCCGATGCGCGACTCGGCGGCGGCGCGCGCCGCCGCGCCCCGGGTCGCCCGGGCTCTCGCCCGGGCCGGGCGCTGATCGTGCGCCGGTGACCCCCCAATCCATGGCGGCCGTGACACCGGGCCTCGTCTGCGCGCACCACCACCTCTATTCAACGCTGGCCCGCGGGATGCCGGCCCCGCCCCGCATCCCGACCACGTTCCAGGAGATCCTGGAGCTGGTCTGGTGGCGACTGGACACGGCCCTGGACCTCGAGATGATCCGCTGGTCCGCGATGCTTGGCGCGCTCGAGGCGCTGGAGAGCGGCACGACGGCGATCGTGGACCACCACGAATCGCCCAACGCCATCGAGGGCAGCCTCGACACGATCGCCGCGGCCTGTGCCGAGGTCGGCGTCCGCCTCGTGGCCGCGTACGGCATCACCGACCGGCATGGGCCGGACGGCGCCCGGCGCGGCCTTGCCGAGAACGAGCGCTTCCTGCGGGCGGGGGGCCGGGGCCTGGTCGGCATCCACGCCGCGTTCACGTGCAGCGACGCGTCGCTGGAGGCCGCTGCCGGCCTGGCCGCCGACCTGGGCGTCGGCGTCCACGTCCACGTGTGCGAGGGCCCGGGCGACGTCGACGCGCCGCGCCGGCTTGACGCCCTCACCCGCGACGACTGGCTGCTGGCTCACGCCGTCCACCTGCCCACCGACCACCGCCTGCGAGGCACGATCCTCCACAATCCGCTCTCGAACCTGAACAACGGCGTCGGATACGCCGATCCGGCGCGGTTCACGAACCGGGTCGCGCTGGGCACGGACGGCATCGGCGGCAACGTGCTGGAGGCATTCCGCCTGGCCTACGCGCTCCAGCGCTCGGCCGACGTCACCTGCAGCCCCGAGACGGCATGGTCCTGGCTCCAGGCCGGCTGGGACCTCGTGCCGGAAGCCCGCGAGGACGAGGTCACGTGGTCGTACGAGCCGATGGATCCCTGGCACGTCGCCTTCACGCCGGGGATCCGGCCCCTGGGGGTCCGCGTCGACGGCCAGGTGATTCTCGCCGACGGCCGGCCCACCCGGGTCGACGGCGGTGAGGTCCGGGCGAAGGCGCGCGAGCAGGCGGCCCGCCTGCACGCCCGCCTCTGACGCCGGCGACCGGCCCACCCAGCGCCGCACGAACGAGGGACGACTCGATGTCCGACCGCTTCCATCCGTTGTCGATGGAGCAGCTCACGGCCTGGGTCTACACGGAGCTGGATCGCAAAGGCTCGCTGTTCAACATCCCGCGCACCGCCTTCTTCGTGCCTCGTCCCGACCACCGCTTCCGCGTCCGGCGGCGGGACGTCGTGCTGGACACACCGTTCGGCGTGGCGGCAGGGCCCCACACGCAGCTGGCCCAGAACATCGTCGCGGCCTGGCTCGCCGGCGCCCGGACGATCGAGCTCAAGACGATCCAGACGCTCGACGAGCTCGAGGTCCACAAGCCCTGCATCGACGTCCAGGACGAGGGCTACAACGTCGAGTGGAGCCAGGAGCTGCGGGTCCACCAGTCGTTCGACGAGTACCTGCGGGCGTGGGTCCTGATCCATGCGCTGCAGCAGCGCTTCGGCTGGCCCGGGGAACGACCGGGCGTCGCCTTCGACATGAGCGTCGGGTACAACCTGGCGGGCATCCTGCAGCCGAACGTCCAGTGGTTCTTCGACCGGATGGCCGACGCCTCGGAATACCTCCCGGCCTACGTCGAGATCGTCGCCCGCCACGACCCGGCAGTGCGCGACCTCGACATCCCGGCGCGCCTCTCCGACAGCGTCACGCTCTCCACGATGCACGGCTGCCCGCCCGACGAGATCGAGCGGATCTCGGCGTACCTCATCGAGGAGCGGGGCCTGCACACGTCGGTCAAGTGCAACCCGACGCTCCTCGGGGAGGAGCGCGTGCGGGGCATCGTGAACGGGGAGCTCGGCTTCGTGGACGTCCCCATCCCGGACGCGGCCTTCGGCCACGACCTGCGGTACGAGGACGCGGTGCCGATGTTCCGGCGCCTGCGGGCCGTGGCGGCGCGCCGCGACCTCGCCTTCGGACTGAAGCTGGCGAACACCCTCGAGGTCGACAACTGGCGCGGCGTGTTCGACCGCGACGCCACGATGTACCTGTCCGGGCGGCCGCTCCACGCGGTGACGGTCAACCTTGCGGCGACCCTCGCCGACGAGTTCTCGGGCGAGTTGCCGCTCTCGTTCGCCGGCGGCGCCGACTGCTTCAACGCCCCGAGCCTCATCGGCGGCGGCCTGCGTACCGTGACGGTCACGTCCGACCTGCTCAAGACGGGCGGCTACCTGCGCCTGCTCCAGTACCCGGAGCGGCTCGACGCGGCCTTCGACGCCGTGAGCGCGGCGAGCATCGACGACTTCATCGTCCGCACCGCCCGGCGCGACGGCCTCGACGGCGCCGGCTCGGCCGCCGACGCCGCTCGGTACAACCTGCGCCGGTACGCCGCGGCGGCGCGCCGCGACTGGCGCTACCGGAAGGAGTCGTTCCGCACCGACCGCTCGAAGACCGCGCGGGAGCTCCATCCGTTCGACTGCATCGCGGCGCCCTGCCTCGACCGCTGCCCGATCGACCAGCAGGTGCCCAGGTACATGGACGCCGTCCGGCGCGGGGACGTCGCCGAGGCCGTCCGCATCGTCCGCCGGGACAACCCCCTGGCGGCGGTCCTCGGCCGCGTCTGCGACCACCTGTGCGAGGACACCTGCGTCCGGACGCACCTGGACCAGCCGCTCGCCATCCGCCAGATCAAGCGCTTCATCATGGACCGGGCGGACGCGGCCGGGACTGTCGCGGTGGAGACGGACCCGGCGGAGACGGACCCGGCGGCCCGCGTCGCGATCATCGGCGCCGGCCCCGCGGGCCTTGCCGCGGCCCGCGAGCTTGCTGCCGCGGGCATCCGGGCCACGATCTTCGAGGCGCTCCCCTACCCCGGCGGCATGGTCGGCGGCGCGATCCCGGCGTACCGCCTGCCCCAGGCACAGCTCGACCAGGACCTCGCAGAGCTCTCGCGACTCGGCGTCGAGATCCGCTTCGGCGTGCGGGCCGGCGTCGACATGACGCTCGACCAGCTCCGCGGCCAGGGCTTCGCAGCGACCTTCGTCGCCGTCGGAGCCCAGCTCGCCCGGCGCCTGGACCTGCCCGGCGAGGACGCCGAGGGCGTGATCGAAGGCGTCACGTTCCTGCGGAGCGTGCGCGAGGGCCGGCCGCCGGCCGTTGGCCCGCGCGTCGCGGTGATCGGCGCGGGCGACACGGCCATGGACTGCGCGCGCACGGCGCGCCGCCTGGGTGCCCCGCACGTGTCGGTCATCTACCGCCGGACCGTCGACCAGATGCCGGCGGACCGCGAGGAGATCCACGCCCTCCGCGAGGAGGGCATCGCGATCCTGGAGCTCGCCCGCCCGGTCGCGCTGCGGGTGGTCGACGGTCGCCTGGCCGGCGTGACCTGCCTGCGCACCGAGTACCGCGGCCCGCGCGACGCGGCAGGCCGGAAGGTGCCCTTCGACGTCGAGGGCTCGGAAGTGGAGGTCGGCGTCGACACGCTCGTGGTGGCGATCAGCCAGCACGCAATCGTCGACTTCCTGGGCGCTCGCGCCCCCGAGCTCACCGCAGACGGCTATGTCGCCGTCGATCCGGTCACGATGGCGACCTCGATCCCGGGCCTCTACGCCGGCGGTGACGTCGCCGCCGATGGGCCCGCGTCGATCGTGCTGGCCGCCGCCGACGGCAAGCGCGCCGCCGCGGCCATCGCCGCGACGCTCGGCCGATCGCCGGCGGGCGGTTCCGGGGCGCTCCCGGCCGACGTCCGGGCCGGCGCGCTCCCGCCGGTCGACCTCCACGAGATGGTCGTTCGGCGAGGCCGGCGCCAGTACCGCGTGCCGATCGCGGCGACGCCCCTCGAACGCCGCGTGGGGTTCGACGAAGCGGTCCTCGGATACACGACCGAGGAGGCGATCGCCGAGGCCAGCCGCTGCCTCGATTGCGACCGGATGTGCAGCCTGTGCGTCGGCGTCTGCCCGAACATGGCCCTCCTGACCTACGAGGTGCAGCCGACTCACGCCGAGCTTCCGTCGCTTACGGTCGCGAACGGCGCGATCGCCGCGGGGATGCCCGCCCGCTTCGCCGTCGAGCAGCGACTCCAGGTCGCGGTCCTGACCGATCTCTGCAATGAGTGCGGCAACTGCGTGACCGCCTGCCCGACCTCCGGCGAGCCGTACCGCGACAAGGCGCGGCTCTATCTCGACCGCGCCGACTTCGAGGCCCAGGAATCGAATGCGTTCCGGATTCTCGACGGCGGGGCCATGGAGGGGCGCTTCGGAGGCCGGACGCACCGCATCGACGTCGACGGGCAGATCGCCTACACGGCGCCGTCGTTCCGGGCCGTCCTGGACATCGACACGCTCGACATGGTCGAGGCGACGCCGACGAGCGCCATCGACGGCGACGTCCTCTCGCTGGAGCCGGCCGCCGTCATGGCCACGCTGCTGCGCGGCCTCCGCGCATCGATGCCCCACCTCCCGGCTTCGGTACAGGGTGGCACGCGCCTTCGGCTCCCAGAGGACTCCTGACGCCGAACCGGCGGCCCTGATACCCCGCGCCCTGTCACGCGACCCACGTGGCGCGGCCCCCCGACCGCGTCCGGACCAGCTCCGCGGCGATCGCCGGGATGAACGCCACGATCGCGACGAGTAGCCAGTCGGCGCCGTCGAGCGGGGTTGCGCGGAAGGCCTCGGCAAGCGCCGGGACGTACGGGATGAGGACCTGGATGACCAGAGCAAAGGCGCATGCGCCGACCAGGAACCCGTTGCGGCCCAGGCGATGGATCGGCTCGTGCACGCTTCGGTTCCAGTACGCGCGGACACACTGGCTGACGACGAGCGTCGTGTAGGCGAGCCAGGCGGCGTGGTCGAACCCGCCGCCCTGGTTGAGCATCACCACGAGGGCCGCGATCGCGGTGAAGGCACCCGCGCCGGCGATCCGGGCGAGGATCCCGGCCGTCAGGAGCGGGCGCTCGGCATGGCGCGGCGGCCGGCGCAGCAGCTCCGGCTCCGCCGGCTCGCGTTCGAACGCGATCGACGTCGACAGGTCGATGAAGAGCTCCATCCACAGGATCTGGAGCGGGAGGAGGACCTGGCGCTCCGCCACGAAGATCGTCGAGATGAGGATGAAGCCGAGGAAGGCGACGTGCGTCGAGATGAGGAAGACCAGCCCCTTCTGAACGTTGTCGACGATGCGGCGGCCCTCGGCGAGCCCGTACATGAGCGTGGCGAAGGAGTCGTCGCCCAGGACGAGGTCCGACGCCTCCCTGGCGACTGCCGTGCCGCTGCCCATCGCGACCGCAACGTCCGCACCGTGGAGGGCGGGCGCGTCGTTGACGCCGTCGCCGGTGACGGCGACGATCCGATGGTCGGTCCGCGCCGCGCGGACCAGGCGCTGCTTCTGCTCCGGTGTCGACCTGGCGACGACGTGGAGGGAGGGCAGCTCCGCCGCCAGGCGGGCGTCGTCCCACGTGGCGAGCTCCTCGCCGGTCACGATCCGGTCCGCGACGAGGCCCGCCTCGCGGGCGATCGTGGCGGCCGTGCGAGGGTGATCGCCGGTGACGACGACGACCTGGATCCCCGCGCCCCGTGCCATCGCCATCGCATCGCTGATGCCGGGCCGGATCGGATCGGCGAAGCCCACCAGGGCACGCATCTGCCACGGCTCGTCGTCCACGCGGCGGGCAAGCGCGACCAGGCGTTCGCCGGCCGCCGCCGACGCCTCGATCAGGTCTGCCCACCGCTCCCGATCGGCGAGCATCCCGCCGCCCTGCTCGTCGACGTAGGCGAGGACCACTTCCGGTGCCCCGAGGGCGAGACCTTCGATGCGTCCGTCCCGATGCGCCCTGGTCCGCGTGACCGGGAGCGTGTCCGACGCGGGAATGGCCTCGACGAGGGCACCGCCATCGAGCTCGGTCACCCCGCCCGCGCCGGCCACTGCCGACCGAAGGGCGCGCGTGAACGACGCCACGGCGATGCCCTCACCTGGCCAGGCATCCTCCTCGGCCCGGAGCGCCTCCTCCAGGAAGCGGCGCCGTTGGATCGGGTCGTCCACCGAACCATCGGGGGTCCGGACCGACGAGACCTCGAGCCGGTTCTGCGTGATCGTCCCGGTCTTGTCGGTCACGATCAGGTCGACCGCCCCGAGTGTCTCCTCGGCGTTGAGCCGGCGAACCAGCACGCCCCGCCGGAGCAGCCGGTATGCGCCCAGGCCGAGGATGACGGCGAGCAGGACGGGCGGCTCTTCGGGGATCGCCGCGATCGCCGACGAGATGCCGGCCAGGACGTTCTCACCGAGCGAGTGGCCGCGAAGGAAGCCGGTCCCGGCCGTGAAGACGATGAGCCCGATCGCGACGACCAGGAGGATGCGGACCAGCCGATCGAGCTCGCGCTGGAGCGGGCTCCGTCGCCGCTCGCGCGACACGAGACTGGCGGCGATCCGCCCGAACTCGGTGGCGTTGCCGATCGCCACGACGATCCCCTCGCCCCTGCCGCCGACCACGCTCGTGCCCGAGTAGCCGATCGACCGTCGGCTCGTCAGCGACGCATCGCCGGGATCCGGCTCGACCGCCCCGGCCTCCGGGATCGACTCGCCGGTGAGCACGCTCCGGTCGAGGAGGAGCCGGTCCGACCGGACGATCCGGACGTCGGCCGGGACGACGTCACCGCCCTGGAGCAGGACGATGTCGCCGGGAACGAGCGAGGCGGCCGGGACGGCGGAGACCACGCCATCGCGGCGGACGCGCGCCACCGGCGCCGAGGCATCGCGCAGCGCCTCGAGCGCCCGTTCGCCGCGGTACTCGGTGACGACGTCGGCGCCGACGATGGGCAGCAGCCCAAGGAGCACGAGCAGGCCGTCGCGCACCTCGCCGACCAGGATCGCGAGGATGCCGGCGGACGCGAGCATGAGGACGAACGGCTCGATGAACGCCTCGACGATCATCCGCCAGAGTGGCTGGTGCTTCGCGTCCTCGAGCGCGTTCGGGCCGGCATTCGCGGCGCGCGTGAGCGCCTCGGCTGAAGACAGCCCGACGGCCGGGTCGACCGTCAGCTCCGCTGCCACGTCGGTCACGGACGCCGCGTGGTACGTGAGCGTCATGGCAGCAACCCGACTTCGAGACCGTTCAGGCCCACCTCGAGGATCCGCAGCGCCGCCGGGCGCCCCAGATCCCGGTCCGCCGACCAGGCCGCGATCGCGACGCCCACGACGGCGCCGGCCGCCGCCTGGACCAGGGGGTCGTGAGGATCGCGTGCCCATCGCTCGCCGATCAGCTCGGCGAAGAGCCCCACCGTACCGGTCAGCTCGCCACGCACCGCGTCGCGCGCCCGGGCGAGCGTGGACGAGGCGTGCTCGCCAGCTGCCCCGCCCGACACGCCGAAGTCGAACAGCTGCTCGAAGCTGCCCTCGAGCGCGGACCGGATGGCATCGAAGACGGTGTCGTCCCTGGCCTGGGTGCGGAAGGCGTCACGGATGAGCGTCTCGAGGTCGAACGCAAGGACGAGCTGCGCCTTCGTGGGGAAGTAGCGAAAGAGGGTGCTGAGGGAAACCTCGGCGGCTTCCGCGACCTGCTGCACCGTGGTCGCCTCGTAGCCCTGGTCCAGGAAGAGGCGGAGCGCGTGCTCGCGGATCTCGGCGCGAGTCCGGGCCTTCTTCCGCGCCCGTAACCCCGGGCCTGGCGTGGCGATCCCCTCGGTCGTGCGCATCGATCCCTCCTGGTGATGCCGGTTGATGGCGGGTATCCCGGGCGCCGTGCGGCGCCTCGACGAGCGGAGCGGCCCGTGGCCGGTCGCCCGCCCGGGCGATCCGGTCGGCGACTGCTGATGTGCCAATACTACCAAATGCAACTGATGTCATAAGCGAGCATCGCCATCTGTCATGCGGACTGGGATGCAGTCCCCCGCACGCGACCGTCCTGCCGAGTCACCCCGCCCGCGACCGTCCCGCCGGGTCACCCCACCGGAGCGTCCCGCCAAGTCGATCCCCGCCCGCCGGCGCGCGTTCGCCAGAACGCTCGCTTGACGGGCGGGCCCCGCTGATCGCATGGTGCCGTTGGCCGGCGCCGGTGAGCCAGGCTGCGAGGCGGCACCGATCGCCGTAGGAGGATCGGCCCGCCACGCCGCTGGCCGGATGTTGGCGAGATCAGCGCCGGGCTCCTCGTGCCGGCCCGTCAGTCCTGTACCGGGAGACTCCATGGCCACGACCTTCGACCCAGTCGCGGACCGCTATGCCGCGGCCGAACTCGACTTCGACCGCTATGAGACGCTCCTGAGCGTGGTCGACGAATGCATCGACCTGGCCCTGAACTACCGCCAGTCCGGCCACCCGGGCGGGTCGCGGTCGAAGGCGCACATCCTCATCGCGACGATGCTGTCCGGCGCGATGCGCTGGGACATCCTGCGACCGTGGCGCCGCTACGGCGACCGCTTCGTGCTCTCGGCCGGCCACACGGTCCCCCTCGTCTACGCGACGCTCGCCGTGCTCAACGAGGCGCTGCGGGCGCGCCACGAGCGGGACGGGGACGCCCGGTTCGCCTTCCCCGACGGCGGCCGCTGGGCCCTGACCTGGGAGGACCTCCTCCGCCTGCGGCGGCGGGGCGGGCTGCCCGGCCATGCCGAGATGGCCGGCAAGACGTTGTTCTTCAAGGCGAACACGGGGCCGTCCGGCCACGGCATGCCCGTCGCGGCCGGAGAGGCGCTCGCGCTCCGCATGGCGGGCGCGGGCGAGGTCAAGGTCTTCGTGGTGGAGGGCGAAGGAGGGCTGACTCCCGGCGCGACCCACGAGACCCTCAACTCGGCCTGGGGCCTGGGGCTGCACAACCTCGTCTTCCTCGTCGACTGGAACGACTTCGGGATCGACGAGCGGGCCGCCTCCTCGGTCGTGTACGGGACGCCCGAGGACTGGTTCGCGCCGCACGGCTGGCGCGTGATGGGAACGCCGGACGGGATGGCCTGGGGGCCGGTCACGCGGACCGTGCTCGAAGCGGCGCTCGGCGACAACCCGGGTCGCCAGCCCACGATGGCCTGGTTCCGGACGCGCAAGGGCCGCGGCTACGGCCGCCTGGACGCGAAGAGCCATGGCACGCCCCATCCCATGAATAGCCCGGAGTTCTGGGCTGTCCGCCGCGAGTTCATGGCCCGCTACGGCGTCGCCTACCAGGGCGTCGACGAAGCCGCGCCGCCCGAGCCGTCCGCGCGCACCGCCCAGGCCGAGGCCAACTTCCGGACGGCGCTCTCCGTGCTGCGCCGCGACCCGGCCCTCGTGACCTGGCTGTCCGATCGCCTGCTCGAGGTGGCGGCGATGGTGCCCGACAAGATCCCGGCTGTCACGCTCGGTGGCCGCACGTCGGGCGTCTTCACCGATCCGCGCATCACCGACTTCCGCAGCTACCCAGCATCCCTGTACCGCGCCCCGGGCGAGCGGCAGCCGAACCGCGCGGGACTGGGCGCGTGGGGCTCGTGGGTGAACGCCTTCGCCCGTCGCGAGTACGGACGGCCCCTGTTCGTCGTCTGCTCGGCAGACCTCGCGGAGTCGACGAACATCGCCGGCTTCGGCAAGGATTTCGGGGACCAGCCGGGCTTCGGCTGGTACGAGCGGGATACGAATCCGGGCGGTGCGGTGCTCCCCCAGGAGATCACCGAGTTCGCCAACGCCGGGATCATGGCCGGGATGGCCTCCGTGAACTTCGCGCCGGACCCGTTCACCGGCTTCGACGGCTACTGGGGCGCCGCGTCCACGTACGCCTCGTTCAGCTACCTGATGTACGGCCCGTTCCGGCTCTTCAGCCAGCTCGCCCAGGACGCGGACCTGCGCATCGGCCGGCTGCTCTGGGTCGCCGGCCACTCCGGCCCGGAGACGGCCGAGGACTCGCGGACGCACTTCGGCATCTTCGAGACGGCCGTCACCCAGCTGGTCCCGGAGGGCAGGATCATCGACCTGCACCCGTGGGAGTACAACGAGGTCCCGGTCGTGCTGGGCGCGGCGCTCGCGACGGACGTCCCGATCGTGGCCCTTCACCTGACCCGCCCGCCGATCGCGATCCCGGATCGCGCGGCGCTGGGGATGCCGTCCCATTTCGAGGCGGCCCGCGGCGCGTACGCCCTGCGCGACTACCGGCCGGGGCTCCCGCGGATGGGCACGGTGGTCGTCCGCGGCACGATCACGACGGCAAACCTCGTCGCCGTCCTGCCCGACCTCGACCGGCTGGGCCTCAACGTGAAGATCGTGGCCGCGATCAGCCCCCAGCTGTTCGCCCGGCAGGACGCCGCCTACCGGGAGGCGACGCTGTCCGCCGCCGACCGCTTCGATGCGATGGCCGTCACCAACGGCGCGTTCAGGCTGATGGCCGACTGGGTGGCCGGGCCGGACGCGCGCGCCTACTCACTCTCGCCCGACTGGGACGATCGCTGGCGCACCGGCGGGAGCGTCGAGGAGATCGCCGACGAGGCGCACCTGTCCGCCGCCCACGTCCTGGCCGCCATCGAGCGCTTCGCGACCGAACGCGACGCCAGGCGAGCGCGCATCCGGGCGCTCGCGGAGTCGATCGGAGGGCCGTAAGCCGGGCGCGGCGGGCCCGGGCGCCGTCGGGCGGCCTGCGGCCGGGCCCCGGCGCCGAAGCCCATGGGTCGCGGCCGCCGGGCCGAGGCGCTCGTCCAGCCGCCGCCGGCTACGGCTGGAAGTAGCCCGTCACGTCGAAGACGAGGGAGGTCTTCGCTCCCCTGGCGGCCGTGAAGACAGCCGAGAGCTTGCCGCCCGTGCCCAGGCGGACCGTCACGCTGTTGGCCCGGTTGTCGCCGCGCGGGAAGTTGAGCGTCGAGAACGATGGGTTCGCGGTGGCGACCGGACCGAGGGCCACACGGCCGGCGGTCGTCTGGCCGGTCACGGTAAGGACGCCGGTCACGGCGACCGCGCCTGTCGGCACCCCGCCCCGGCCGCTCACCTGGAAGGTGCGCGGGACGTTGGCCACGAACTTGCCGCTCAGGCCGTTGCCGACGCGGGTGTCGAGCACGCGGGCCGGGTTGAGCGCGACGAACGTGGCGCCGGAGGTGCCCGCCACGAAGTAGCCCGTCACGTCGAAGACGAGGGAGGTCTTCGCTCCCCTGGCGGCCGTGAAGACAGCCGAGAGCTTGCCGCCCGTGCCCAGGCGGACCGTCACGCTGTTGGCCCGGTTGTCGCCGCGCGGGAAGTTGAGCGTCGAGAACGATGGGTTCGCGGTGGCGACCGGACCGAGGGCCACACGGCCGGCGGTCGTCTGGCCGGTCACGGTAAGGACGCCGGTCACGGCGACCGCGCCTGTCGGCACCCCGCCCCGGCCGCTCACCTGGAAGGTGCGCGGGACGTTGGCCACGAACTTGCCGCTCAGGCCGTTGCCGACGCGGGTGTCGAGCACGCGGGCCGGGTTGAGCGCGACGAACGTGGCGCCGGAGGTGCCCGCCACGAAGTAGCCCGTCACGTCGAAGACGAGGGAGGTCTTCGCTCCCCTGGCGGCCGTGAAGACAGCCGAGAGCTTGCCGCCCGTGCCCAGGCGGACCGTCACGCTGTTGGCCCGGTTGTCGCCGCGCGGGAAGTTGAGCGTCGAGAACGATGGGTTCGCGGTGGCGACCGGACCGAGGGCCACACGGCCGGCGGTCGTCTGGCCGGTCACGGTAAGGACGCCGGTCACGGCGACCGCGCCTGTCGGCACCCCGCCCCGGCCGCTCACCTGGAAGGTGCGCGGGACGTTGGCCACGAACTTGCCGCTCAGGCCGTTGCCGACGCGGGTGTCGAGCACGCGGGCCGGGTTGAGCGCGACGAACGTGGCGCCTGCGGCGTTGAGCAGCAGCGACATGACGGCGGTGATGTTGTTCAGGTACGTCAGGTGCCGCGAGCTGCCCTCGATGGTGCCGAGCCAGTGGGCGCTGGCCGAGCTGACGGTGACGTAGCCGGCCGCGTCATACACGGTCAGCAGGTGGGCATAGGCCTGGACGCTCGCCGTCCACGTCGGGTACTTCGCGTACGTGTAGCCGTTCCCAGGGGCGTAGGGCACAGCCCCGTAAGGCACCTCCCACGAGTAGTAGAGGATGTTGCCCCAGTTCTTCGTGGTGACGGCGTAGCCCCTGGTGCCGGAGCTGCTCTCGGCCTGGAAGGTGCCCAGCGCGAACGCAACATTGACGCCGGCTGCGATCAATGTCTGGTAGATCTGGTGACCCTCGGGGAGCGCCGGCGAGCCGGTGGCGCGCAGGCGGTCGATGAAGAGCGCCTCACTCAGGTTCGGGCTGGCAATGATGTGGTCGCGCGCATGCGGCAGGTTCGGCGGTGGCGGGCACAGCGAGCGATCGAGCGTGCCGGCCGCCGACGCGGTGGCCCCGTTCGCGTCGGTGATCGTCACGGTCACGCTCTGGATCGTGATCGAGCAATTGGTGGTGAGGGGGACGGCGACGGACGCCGCCGAGCTTGACCCGCTGGAGACGCCGGCGCCTCCCACCGCGAACACGTATGTCCAGGGCGCCACGACATTCGCCGGCGTCGCGGTGACCTGCACCTGGGCCGTGTTGGTCGCGGCGTTGTAACTGACGGCCTGCTGGCTGAGGCTCACCGACGGCGGAGGTGGCGTCGGCGTGTCGGCCATGACCGGCATGACGGCGGTCAGGCCGAGCATGGCGGCAAGAACGAATGGCAGCGCGCGGGATGGACGGGCGGCGAGTCGGAGGGTGATGGGCAACATGGACCTAGGCTGGGCGGACCTGGGGCTCACAACTCGAGCCGTGGACGTTCGCTACCTACGGTACACGGCCTTGACAACCCCGGTGCCGCGTCGGACGGCATCAGGTCCGGCAACAGCGAGATGGCCCTGGCGGTCTTCACCGTGGCAGCGTGCCCAGCCGGCCGATGCGCCTCAAGGCAACCAACGTACCGGCCGGACTCGGCGACCGTCATGGCGCGGGCGCCGGGCGACCGATCCAGGTCGCCCGCTCACGTGCCTGGTCGCGGTGCCGCGAACCATGGATCGAGTTGCTCCATGGCCGCACGGGCGGGTCGACGAACCCTGCGATGACGTCCAGCGCAGGACCTGGTGCCGAGGGCGAGATTCGAACTCGCACGGGCCTTCGCCCAACCGAGTTTAAGTCGGCTGCGTCTGCCGGTTCCGCCACCTCGGCGCGAGGGATCCGGCCTTCGACGGCCGGAGCCTCGGAGATCCTACCGTCTGGCGGCCCGCAGCGACGGGGCTCCCCTGGCAGGACGCCGTCCGTGCCGCGCCGGCGTTCCGGGCTCGACCGGGCGATGCCAGGCACTCGAAGGACCCGCGGCGCGGACGCAGGCACGAATTGGCCGCGGCTCGCGCGCGAGGAGTCCGGCCGAAAGGAGGCGATCGAGCGTTCGGCGGCGCCGATTGCTGCGAGCCACCCCACCGCAGCCCGCGTTGAGCCGACCATTCGACGTCGACGCAAAGCCCGGTGCCGTCGGATTCCCGCGGGAATAATGGAGGCGACGGCCGGATTCGAACCGGCGAATAGAGGTTTTGCAGGGCCCGTTGGCGGGTGCGCCGACGTCCGCCAACGCGCCGATTGAGCACGAATTTGACGTCCACGCCGTCCGGCGGACCGGGGCTGTGCGCCCCTATTGCTTACAGCGTTGCTACCTCTGAGCGGCGGCAGCTATGGTACGAACGGTTCGAGCAGCTTGAGGATCCGGCTGACCTCGCCCTCAATCCAGCGAAGTCCCGAGATAGCCCCGAGCTCCTCGTCTGGTCCCAGGACAATCGCAAAGGTCGGCTTGCCAATTCGACGGACCATGCCCGCATCGACCGTGGTCCCCTGCCCGAGCAGCTTCCTCGGCAATCGGCCAATTCCGGGGGCTTGCCGTCCGACCATCGCCAGGTCGAAGACGTTGGCAACAACATGCAGCTGGCGATGCTTGTCGGTGTTGTCGAGCTCGCTCAGGCGGGCGAGGGGATGCATGCGTCCGCTGCCCATGTACGGCTGTGCGGCCGTGATGATCTCGATCGCCTCGTGCGGCATCCCCTCAACCAGGCTGTCGAACTTCTCGAGCCGCCCCCCGGTCGGCATGTCAGTGAAGATCGGGAACCCGGCCAACCGAGTCCGCTCGGGCGGAGCAACGGCCACGGCACAGTGATCGAGAGCCGTCCGGAGGTTGTGGGCCGCATCACCGATGATGGTCGCGATCCACGGATCCGACTCGGCTTCGATGATCTCTGCTGTAGCCGTCCAGCTGTGGACAATGCCAGCGAGCGCGTCCTGGACCACGAACTCAGAGTCGGCCGCGATCACCTCGGTCGAGGAGACGTTCGTCAGGCGGTCCCCCTCCCTCTCGAGTTCCACGATGTGGGCCTTCGCTCGCTCCACCTTGAGCCACCAAGACCTCACCTGACTCCTCCGCTGGCGGACGGCCCCGGGCAGATGGGGATGCCTATCGGGACTCGCGTCAGCCTAGTGCGACCGCCAGACGAGTGCCGAAGCCCTGAGGGAGCCCGCGGCCGTCGGTCCTCCACTAACGACGGAGTGGCGCAGCGCGGAATGCCGCATCGACGTCCGGCGGGCCCTGCCGAAAAGGGGTCGGGCCTCCCGCCGATAACCCAGACTCAGCACGAGCCCTTCCCAAGGCCGGTCCGAAACGAGGTCCTTGCGGCACAGGCTAGAGGGCTCCAGCACACTGGGCATCTGCGCTGAGGTCCAACGCGGCACACTCCATCTCCGGCGATCGTCAGGGCCGCCGCGCCGCCAGTGCGACCCCCTCTCTTCCGCCGGGACGCAAGGGTGGTTCGAGGCAAGGTACGACGCCGTCGCCATCCGCATCAGCGGCTTCCATGACCGCTCCGCCCGCCTCGACGAGCCACAGCTCGACAGAGGCCACGCCGCTTCCGATGGGCGGCGTTCCGGGCGTCTCCATGCAGAACGTCGGACGCGCCCACTTTATGTGGGCCAACGGAGAGGCCCACAACCTGCTCACCGCTACGCACGCGCCTGACCTCGGGGGGCAACGCTGCCCCCGCACGAATGGGGAGGTTCGAGCGATGGCCAGGACACCCGGACGAGATGGACGGAAACTGCGGACGCGCCTTCTCGGCATGATCGCCGCGGCAGGCCTGCTCACGCTGGCCGCCGCGCCGGTGGGCGCCGCCGACCCGACCAACCAGACTGGCGGGCCGGCGAATTCGTTCAACTTCACCGAGAGCATGCAGCCGGCGTGGAAACTGCAGCTCGTCGCCCTGGACAACAAGAGAACCGCTGGCACGATGTCGAGGGCCGATGTCGCCGCCTGGAACAAGCTCATGGACGCGCATTCAAATGGTCAGCGAAAACTCAACGCAACAACTTCGGGTGGCGTTGTCCCGATGACCAGTGGGGCAAACTCTGTAGCCGGAACTCAGCAATCACAGCATCAATCGTATTACTGCGGACCCGCCTCGGTGGACAGCACCGTCCTCTCCTGGTACTTCGAAGGCCGTATCAGCACAACCAACTCGCACCTGGGCGGCACGGCCCTCAGCCAGGAAGCACTCGCCGGCCCGACGTACACCGATGCCGACGCTCAGAAGCAGGTTGCGTGGGCCGGCACCGGCATGACGCAGGCGCTAAACCGCTGGCTGTACGGCTACGACGACGCGTTCTACTACCACTACACGCCGTCATCTGCCTCGGCCCTCACGAGCAAAGTGGAGGCCGACATCAACATCGGGGCGATGGTCGAGGCGGCCACGTACGAGCCGGCAGGTTCCTCCGCAAGACACTACAACGGTCATCCGGTGTCCGAGACCGTCAGGCACTGGCCCTCAATTTATGGATATTTCAACAACGGCCTGTCACTGCGGTTCGAGGATCCCGCCTATCGCGGGCAACACATGACTTGGTCGGCGACGTACGCGTACTTCAATATGAGCAACTCGTTGGCGTACAACTATATGACTCAATACGGCGCCACCTACGGCATCGTGTGGTGAGGCATCGGCTCGCCGCGCTCGCTACCATCGCGTTCCTGGCGACGTCCTGCGGCGGGCCGACCTCCTCAGCTTCCACGCCCGTCGCGGTGTTGCCCACGCCGATCACGGCCGCGTCGGCGATCCCCGCCGACGCGTGCCGTCTGTCGGACCCGGCGACCTTCACCGTTCCGGCGAGCCTGGTTCAGTTCAACGGCCAAGTTGGTGGCGTCAGCGAGCAGGGTGAGCTCCTCGTGCTCCAATCGCATTATGTCGGCGTCGGCGATACCGTGAGCATCTTCGACCCCAAGAGCGGCGCAGTCACCCCGGTGGTTGCACGACCGGTGGCGGCGAGCGAGGAGGCCGCCACCTCGCAGATCGCCGCCAACATCACGGGCAACGCCGACTGGGTCGTCTGGCAGGAGGTCGGCTTCTACATCGAGCAGGCGGATTGGCACGTGTGGGCGTTCGATCGCCACACCCGCGAGGTCCGCGAGATCGCCTCGTTCGACGCTGGCCCCGGCGGCGAGATTGCGCCCGGCTGGGCGAGCGACGTATCCCTCCTGGGCGACCTCGCTGCGTGGGCGGCCCCGGTCATCCTCGGGCCAAAGAACGTGGGCATGCGCATCTACGTGGCGAACCTCCGGGCCAAGACGGCGCGTCGGCTCGACTTCGAGGCGAACTACCCGTCGCTCCTGTCGGCCGACGAGCTTCAGGCCGCGATGGTGACCGCGACCGACCCTACAAGCGGTGACGGGCTCGCCCAGCCCGTCACGATCTCCCTCCGCGACGCGACCGCGACCCCGCAGACCTGGCTCGCGCCGGCCAGCATCCGCGCCGCGGCCTCGAGCTCGGCTGGGACCCTCGTCGTTCGCATCCTGAAGACGCCTACGGCCCAGGACCCAACCGTATTGGACGAGGTGGTCACCCACGATGCGAAGGCGCGGACGCGGACGTTCAAGCTGACCGGAGAGGCAGGACCGGTCGCTGCAGGCTCCGGGTTCCTCACCTGGACGGACTACACCCACATCTGGATCCAGCCATCGGGTCAGCCCGAGCCGACCGTGCTCCTCGATGCCGGAACCGGCGGCGACGCAGTCCGGCTCTTCGTCAATGGAGCTTTTGTGTTCTGGCATACCGACCGGGTCCTGGGACCGTACGACTGGACCGCCGCTCGCCTGGCGAGAGTGACGTGCCCATGACGGGCACGGGATGACGGCGGCGAATCCGGTCCCCTCGTGCGCGAGGACCCGGTCGCAGTGTGTTGCGGCCTCGCGCCGGCGGACGACGTCGTGCTCGCGGTCGCGGTCAGACGTTGCGTGACTCGCCAACCGCTACGGACCTTGGGGACGTCTTCGAGGTCGTCACGCGGCCCGCACAGATAGATGATGCGAGCCAGGGCCGTCGGCTCGCCTCTTTTAGCATCCTCCAGAAGGACCTCCTTTCGGAACACCTCAGCGCCTGTCGCCTCTCGTTGGATTCAGACGCCCGCAGCGACCCCCCTTCTGGGCCGGCCCGAGCCACCTGCTGCGCGGTGGTCCTGTGGTACTGATCGGTCGGCAGCCGTCATCCACCAACGAGCAAGCGAAGACAGCGCCGGGTCGTGTCCCCACACTTGGTGTCACAGCGCCGGCCGTGAAGTGAAGCGGCCACCGCGTCATCCTCGCGTCGTTGGGTAGGAACCGACGACATGGAGGAACACCACGATGGCCGAGGACAGGATGGCCGTGCTCGAGACGGTGCGCAAGGCGATCACCGACGGTGACGTCGACTTCCTGCGCGAGGGGGTCCGGGTGCTCGCCCAGGCGGTCATGGAGGCCGAGGTCACCGAGCTCACGGGCGTGCCCCACGGGGAGCGCGATCCGGAGCGTCGCCTGACCCGCCGCAACGGGTACCGCGAGCGGCGCTGGGATACGAGGGTGGGCACCCTCGCCCTCGCCATCCCGCGCGTCCGCGACGGCTCG
Organism: uncultured Chloroflexia bacterium; assembly: GCA_963821595.1. GTDB lineage: Bacteria > Chloroflexota > Limnocylindria > Limnocylindrales > CSP1-4 > CTSoil-043. Next base: position 128,454 of record CAWGEL010000027.1, read on the forward strand.
TACTTCCCGAGCCTCCTCGAACCGCGTCGACGGGCTGAGCGGGCCCTGCTCGCGGTGGTCCAGGAGGCGTACGTGCTGGGCGTCAGCACCCGCCGTGTCGAGGACCTCGTGGAAGCCCTTGGGATCGCCGGGATCAGCAAGAGCGAGGTCAGCCGGATCTGCGCGGCGCTCGACGCCGAGGTCGAGACCTTCCGCACTCGCTCCCTCGCCTCGGAGACGTACCCGTACCTGTGGCTCGACGCCACCTACGTCAAGGTCCGCGAAGCCGGGCGGGTCACCTCGATGGCCGCCCTGGTCGCGACCGGCGTCGCCCGGACCGGCGAGCGCCGGGTGCTCGGGCTCGAGCTCAGCTCGGGCCACGACGAGGGCTCGGCCTGGCCAGCGTTCATCCGGGGCCTCGTGGAGCGCGGTCTCGCCGGCGTGCGCCTGGTCATCTCCGACGACCACCGGGGTCTCGTGAAGGCCGTCCGCGAGCAGCTCCTCGGGGCCAGCTGGCAGCGCTGCAGGGTGCACTTCACCCGCAATGCCCAGGATCTCGTCCCACGGCACGCCCGGAGCATGGTCGCCTCGGCCATCCGGTCGGTCTTCGAGCAGCCCGACGAGCGCTCCGCCCACGAGCAGTCAGGGCGCGTCATCGAGAGCATCCGGCCCCAGTTCCCCGCCGTCGCCGATCTCCTCGCCGAGGCCGAGCCCGACCTCCTCGCGCACTTCACGTTCCCCGAGACCCACCGCCGTCAGATCCGATCGACCAACCCGCTCGAGCGGCTCAACAAGGAGATAAAGCGCCGGACCGCGGTGGTCGGCATCTTCCCGACACGGGCGAGCCTCATCCGCCTGGTGGGCATGGTCCTCGCCGAACAGGACGACGAGTGGCAGGACGGCCGGCGCTACTTCCGGCCCGAGACCATGGCCGCGATCGACGCGGTCATCGAGCACGGGGAGGTGAGCCCGGGGCTGCTCATGGCGAGCTGACGGAGATCAGGCGCGAGGACGACGCGCTGTGACACCACGTCGCGGGACTTGACCCAGCGCCGTGCGCCGTCGTCCTTCCAGCCGTCACTCCGCCGGCGAGCGTAGCATCGCGTCGTGAGACTCCCAACGCTACGAGTCCGGACCACCTGGCGACGCTGGACGGCTGCCGACATCGATGAGCTGACCGCGGCCCACCTCACTCTCGAGCGGTTCATGGACCTCGCGACGGCGCTCGACGACGAGGCCGCCTGGCAGCTCGTGTACCCCGCATCGCGGACGATCTGGGGAATGCCGCCCAGCGAGTTGGTGGCCATGTTCCGCAGCGAGCTCGGAGCGGTCCCCGGGAGTGGCATTGAGTTCGGCGTCGTCGCGACGGCGCGAATCATCCGCCGAGAGGCGGAGGGCGAGCCCGACCTAGTCGCATTCGGGTTCACCGCCCTCGCGGCGACCGACATCACGATGATCGATGGCCCACGGCAGGCCAAGGCCATTGGCCTGATCCACGAGGACAAGCAGTGGTGGGTGTGGGGGACGCCGACCCCGGCGGCATTCGCCACAGCCGAACTCGTCCACCTCCCGCAAGAGACCGCCGGGTCCCAGGAGCTGGCGTCCGACGTCGCGCTGGAGTGGCTCCGTGCGCTGGAGCCGCAGCTCGCGGCGATCCTGTCCAGTGGCCTGGCGGCCGAGGCCGTGACCCAACTCGATCGCGGGCACGCGATGGCGTGCATCGCCTTGCTCGCCTTCGCGCTCGAGGCGGCAGGAGCGAGACTCGTGATGGCAGAGGTGGTGCCGGCGGCGGAGTCGCTCGAGGCGATCGCCGCAACGCTCGCCGATGATGACCGGCGCGAGGAGCTCGACGAGTTGCTCGTGCTGCGCAATAGCGTGGCGCATGGCCATGTGTGGAGGGTCAAGCACGAGTGGGGTCCTGGGGCCGGCGAGTCGACGGTCGATCGCCGCGCCTACGGGCGCGAGGACGCTCGGTACCGCCGAGTCGTGCCCGCCGGATCGACGACGACGAGGCGCCTGGGGCTCCACGTTGTCCCCGGAGAGGTGACCGCGGACGACGTCCAGCGCTGCATCCCGGTAGTGGTCCGCACGTTCGACCACCTGGCGACTTTCAACGGCCCGAACGCCGTGAGCCTGGCCGACGTCCCGCTCAATCTGGACGGGACCTGGCGGAGCCTCCGAGCCTGTGCGTTCGAGTAGCAGGGGACGGTCGCTGCGGCAACGTCGCCCAGCGGCACCCGGAGCCCCGTGGCGGACGCGCACGACACCGGCTGAGCCAGACTCAGCCTGCATGGCGCGCGGAGGCACCATTGGTGCGTGGGATTTGGAGGCGACGGCCGGATTCGAACCGGCGAATAGAGGTTTTGCAGACCTCCGCCTTAACCACTTGGCTACGTCGCCCCGGGTCGCGCGGCCGGCCGGGGATGCCTGGCTGGCCCTCGAGGATTCGAACCTCGGTTCACGGATCCAAAGTCCGCTGTCCTACCGCTAGACGAAGGGCCAGCGGAGAGGTCCATCACGTCGTCAGGGAAATTGGAGCGGAAGACGGGACTCGAACCCGCGACCCTCACCTTGGCAAGGTGATGCTCTACCAACTGAGCCACTTCCGCTCGATTGCCTGCCGCCGCCGGACCGGTGGTGCCGAGAGGCAGATTCGAACTGCCGACACCGCGATTTTCAGTCGCGTGCTCTACCGACTGAGCTATCTCGGCCCGAGGGCCCCGCCGGGCACTGCCCGCCGCGGCAGCCGAGAAGGTACCACGGGCCCGCGGGCGTCGCAAGGCGAACGGCCGGTCATGGGAGCGGCGCGTAGCCGTTGGGACATGAGCTGCTGGCTCGTGGACCTGGCCTGCAGGCGGTACCGGCCCGCCTGGTCCGGAGGCAGGGCGCGGCGCCCTCGCGAGTCACGGCGGACTCGCCGGGTCACCGATCGTGCTGGGCGGTCCACGCGAGCGCAGCCATTGCAGCGCCTGCGCGGGACCCGCGTGCGTATTCGCTCGCGACGGGAGTCCCAGGTGACTCAACGGGCGGGCCTGGGCCGGGGCCGCGTCGGGCGGCTCCTCGCCCGTCAGTCCAGCCCCGCCAGCTCCTGCGTGTCGGCTGCGTCGAGCGGCTGTTCGCCCGTGAGCGTCCGGAGCCGGTTGATCCGATCGACGATCGGCGGGTGCGTCGACATCAGGCCCTTGGACCGATCCTCGAACTTCTTGATCGGATTCGTGAAGTAGAGATGCTGGCGTCGCCCGGTTGGCGACCTCCAGGACCTCCTTGTCCTCGGCGATCTTGGCCAGCGCTCGCTCCAGCCCATGCGGGTTGCGGGTGAGCCCGACCGAGCTGGCGTCGGCCAGGTATTCGCGCTGGCGGCTCACCGCCAGCTGCACCATCCGGGCGAAGATCGGGGCCAGGATCGCGAGCACGATCGCGATGACGAAGATCACGATCTGCAGTCCCCCGCTCCCGCCCTCGTTCTTGTTCGACGACTGCCGCCCGCCGAACCCTCCCCAGAACGTGAAGCGGAGGAAGAAGTCGGCGAGCAGGGCGATGGTCCCGACCAGCACGCCGACGAGGAGCGAGTAGCGGATGTCGTAGTTGCGGACGTGGCTCAGCTCGTGGCCGATGACGCCCTGGAGCTCCTCGCGGTCGAGCTTCTGGAGGAGGCCGGTCGTGATCGCCACGGACGCGTGGTTCGGGTCGCGGCCAGTCGCGAACGCGTTGGGGGCGGTGTCATCGATGATGTAGACGTGGGGCATCGGGATGCCCGCCGCGATCGTGAGCTCCTGGACCACGTTGATCAGCTGGGGCGACTGCTCCGCCGTGACCTCCTTCGCGCCGGAGACCGTGAGCACCAGCTTGTCGCCGGAGAAGTAGCTGGCCAGGGACATCACGATCGCGATCACGCCGAAGACGCCGAGGAAGCCGAGCCCGGCGATCGTGGTGCCCGTGGTCCCGTACCCGATCGCGAAGCCCAGTGTCGCCAGGATGGCGACGACGATCAGGACGAGGAGAAACGAGTTGCGCCGGTTCGCTCCGGCCTGGCTGTAGAAGGTCGATCCGGCCATCCTGGCAGCGGCCCTCCCTGAGCGCCGCGTCGACTCAGCGCAGGTTCACCACGGGGACTTCCTGAGCCTCGGGCTCGGCCTCGAAGAACTCGCGCCGCGTGAAGCCAAGCGGTCCGGCGATGAGGTTCGATGGGAAGGTCTGCATCGAGGTGTTGTATTCGTTGACCGAGGCGTTGTAGTGCTGGCGGGAGAAGCTGATCTGGTTCTCCGTCGTGGTCAGCTGCTCCTGGAGGCTGAGGACGTTCTCGTTCGCCTTGAGCTGCGGGTAGTTCTCCACCACCGCGAACAGCGAGCGCAGCGCGCCGGTCAGCTGGTTCTCGGCCTGGGCCTGGGCCTGGGTGATCTGGCCGGTGGCGCCGGCGGCGACAGCCGCGGCGCGCGCTTCGGTGACCTTGGTCAGGACCTCCTGCTCGAAGTCCATGTACCCCTTGACCGCGTTGACGAGGTTCGGGATCAGGTCGTGGCGCCGCTTCAGCTGGACCTCGATCTGGCCGACCGCCTCATCGACCCGGTTGCGCTTCGTGATCAGTCCGTTGTAGGTGAGGATCGCGAAGAGCGCGATCACCACGAGGATGACGATCAGGACGATCGCGACTTCCATGCCGGCCGTACCTCCCTGCCGGCCGCCGCGGGCCGGGCGTTCCGCGAGTGTACCCGGGCCAGGAGCGTCGCGGTTGTCCGCCGACCGCATTCGAACGCGCCCGGCCACTGCGCCACCGCCCGGCGCGGGCCTGGACCGGGCCGGCAAGGCGACGAACGGCCCTCGGCATCGGGCCACCCGGGGCTGGAGCGCCGGAGGTCCTCCCCCTCAAATGAGCGGAGAACGTGCGCGGGCCGCTCATCGGAACGGCCATCCAATGGCCCGCACCGGCCCAGCTCGGCAGGCATCGCCAGGTCGGCAGGCATCGCCAGGTCGGTCAGGCATCGCCAGGTCGGCAGGCATCGCCAGGTCGGTAGCCAACCGCTGGCCGGTTGACCAATCGCGTCCCGAGGAGCCCATCCATGGCCTCGAGTCGCGATTTCCCGGCGGTCGACTGCTCCGCACGAGCGGGCCGCGCAGTCGGCCACAGGCTGGCTTCGATCGGCAGGATCCTCCCCTTCACCCTCGCATTGGCGACCGGGCCCGTGCTGGGCGCCTGTGGCAGCCTGCTCCCGGCTGCGACCGCCAGCGACACGGTGACCCGATCGGTGACCGTGGCGGGTGCGACGACGCTCGATGTCAGCACGTTCAACGGCGACATCGACGTCTTGCCGGGGCCTGACGGCACCGTCAACGCGCAGGTGAAGCGCACCGGTGAGGGCTCGTCCGAGGCGGCTGCCCTGGCCGACGCCCAGAACATCGACGTCGCACTCGTGCTCCAGGGCTCGACCGCCGTCCTCACGGCGACCTACACGCCGAGTCCCGATCGCGTCACCGGGTCGCGAGGCGCGGCCGCCACCGTGTCCGTCCCGGCCGGCTCGTCGGTGAAGCTCGTGACGTCGAACGGCGCGGTCACGGTTCGCGACATCGCCGGCGCCGTGACGGCGACCACGTCGAACGGCCGGATCACCGTCGACAACGCCGCGTCGGCGGTCGTGGTCGAGGCGACGAACGGCGAGATCATCGTGCGAGGCAACGCGACCGGCGTCCATGCCCGGACGTCGAACGGCGCGGTCACGGTCGACGGCGCGGGCGGCGTCGTGGACGTACGGACCAGCAACGGGCCGATCCAGCTGACCGGGGCGCGAGACGCCACCCTCGACGTGGGCACGTCAAACGGCCGCGTCACCTTCACCGGCTCGATGGCGATCGGTACCCACCGGCTCGAAGTCTCGAACGGGCCGATCTCGATCACCCTGCCGGCGGACGCATCGTTCGGGATCGACGCGACGACGACCAACGCGAAGGTGAAGACGGCGTTCGCGATGACCCCGGCGGGCGCCGTGACCGACACCGAGCTGCACGCGACGGTCGGCGCGAACCCGGGCATCCGGATCACCGCGACGACGTCGAACGGCGACATCTCGGTGATCAAGGGCGGCTGACGGCTGACCGGACGATCCGACCCGACGATGGTGGGCGGTGGAGGGTTCGAACCTCCGACCTCCTCGGTGTAAGCGAGGCGCTCTGACCGGCTGAGCTAACCGCCCGGAAGCCCGCGGGCTCCAGATGCGAACCGGCGGCCCCAGGTGAGGCCGCCGGGATCAGTCGATGGTGGGTGGTGCCCAGGCCGGGACTTGAACCCGGATGAGTTGCCTCATACGCCCCTCAAACGTACGCGTATACCAATTCCGCCACCTGGGCTCCCGGCGTCGAACGCGGGGTTCGCTTCCCGAGCCGTGGTACCGAGGAAGGGACTCGAACCCATACGCCCTTGCGGGCACTAGCTCCTGAGGCTAGCGCGTCTACCAGTTCCGCCACCTCGGCGCGCAAACGTGCCGTCGGGCGAGGGTCACCCACCGGCGAGGCGCCATGTTAGCACGTCCCAAAACCGGCCACTGAGGTCGGCGATCGGCCTCGGCGTGGGCCCGGCGAGGCGATTCGAGACCACGAACGCCATGTCATGGAAGGCCAGCGGGAGCACCGGCTCGAGCGACCCGAGGAGCGTCTGGAGCGCCTTGTAGGAGGCCAGTCGCTTGGCCATGGCCGCCGGCGCGCGGGCGGTCCCGAGCGCCTTGTCCAGCCCCGCATCCTGGATCCCGGCCACGTTGGAGCCGCCCGTCCGGGCCTGCGAGCTGGCCAGGAACGGGTAGGGATCGGGGTCCAGGCCCACGTTGATGTCCAGCACGGCGGCCGCGAACTCGCCGTTGCGGATCCGGTCGACGAAGGCGCCCGGAGCGAGCGACGTGACATGGCTCGGGATGCCCAGGGCCGTCCAGGCCGCGGCCACGCGGACCGCGGCGGCATTGGCGGTCGGGTTGGCCGACTCGGCCGGAGCCAGGATCTCGATGGTCAGCGCCTTCTTGGCCGACTTCGGCAGCCAGCCGCTGCCCTGCTGGCGCCAGCCCGCCGCCTTGAGGGCGGCAGCCGCTGCCGCCGGGTCGTGCGCCACGCGCGTCGTCGCCGATCCGTCGTACGCCCACGACGAAGGGGGGATCACTGTGTCGGCCACCGTGCCCAGGCCGGCGAGGTCGGTGGCGACGAACGCCTCGCGATCGATCGCCGCCAGGAGGGCGCGCCGGACGCGCTTATCCGTGAACGCCGGATGCCCCGGCCGAAGGTTGAGGGCGACCATCGTGAGCGTCACGCCGGGATACCGCAGGAGGCGGCTGCCCGGTCCGGCGCCGAGAGCGACCGCGTCCGCGGGCGGCAGGCCTGCGGCCGCATCCACCTTCCCGGCCCGGTAGGCGCTCGCCAGCGCGTCAGCGCTGGCATAGAAGTCAAGCTCCAGGCGCGCCAGCAGCGGCTCGCCCGCCGCGGCGGCCGATGGAGGGACGCTGCTGGAAGGAGTTGCCCCTGCCGTCGTGGCGGGCTCGAGAATCGCCCGCTGGTCGTCGACGGAGACGAGCCGGAAGGCGCCATCGCCGACGGGGTTCTTGCTGTATGCAGAATCGGCGATGTCGGCGATCGGCGTGCCCGCGAGGAGATGTGACGGCAGCAGCGGCTGTGTGGCCGCCTGGAGGAAGCCGCCGAGCGGCGTGCCGAGGTCGAGGCGCACGGTGTGTGGGTCGACGGCGGTGGCGGTGACACCCTGCCAGCCGGCCGCGAGCGGGCTGTCGATCGCCGGGTCCTGCAGGACATGCACCGTGAACACGACGTCAGCCGAGGTCACCGCCTGGCCGTCGTCCCAGCTGGCATCCGGGTTCATGACGAACGTCCAGTGGGCACCGGTGGGGTCGACCGTCCAGCTGCTCGCGAGGTCCGGCAGGAGGTCGCCATCGGGCCCCAGCCGGACCAGGCCGCGGAACAGCAGCGCGACCAGGTCGCGGTCCGCCGCGGTACGCGCGGTCACCGGGTTGATCGAGGAGGGCGAGCCGAGGATTCCCTCACGGTGGACGGCGACGGGGACGGGCGTGTGCGACGGCGCGGGTGTCGGGAGCGGTGCGAACGCGGGTGCCGCCACGGCGCCGCCAAGGACTGCCAGCAGGAGGACCAGGACCGCGATGATGGCCCCGTCACGCCGGTTCACGGGCAGTGCCCCGGACCGCCGGCCTGCCGCTCCATGCGGGCGGGCCTAGGCGACGACGTAGCTCGCCAGGGAGAAGATGGCGAAGAGCACGCCGAGCACGATCGTGAACTGCCACAGCCGGCGCTCGATTCCCCGGCGGCTGCGATAGACGGCCGAGTCGCCTCCGAAGGTGCCCGACAGGCCCGTGCCGCGCGCCTGCATGAGGATGGCGACCATCAGGGCGATGCTGAGGATGATCTGGCCGGCGGCCAGGAACCCATTCACGCGAGACGAACCTCGACTAGGACACGATGCTGCGGGGCGGGCGGATGGTAGCACAGCCGGCCCGTCGGACGGCGCCCGGGCCGCCGGGACCGCGATGCCCGGCGCTCGAGGTGGCCCCTCCGGACGCCGGCAACGCACCGCCGATCGCCGGGGCGGCGAGCCACTGGCGCCGGGCCGCGGCGGGACGTCCCTCCGTCAACGGCCGGGGTGCGCCGACCCCTGGGCCGCGACGGCAGCCTGGGCCGCGGCCACCCGGGCCGGGTCGCCAAGGTAGCGTCGACCGGTGGGTCGGAGGTCGGCGTCCAGGTCGTAGACGAGCGGCACACCGGTGGGGATGTTGAGCTCGACGATGTCCTCGTCGGAGATGCCGTCGAGGTACTTCACCAGGGCTCGCAGGCTGTTCCCGTGGGCTGCCACGAGCACGGTCCGGCCCGCCCGCAGGTCGGGCGCGATCGCCGAATGCCAGTACGGCAGGAAGCGGGCCACGGTGTCCTTGAGCGATTCGGATCGCGGCAGGTCGGCCTCGGACAGGTCGGCGTAGCGCCGGTCCCGGCCGGGCAGGCGCTCGTCGCCGTCGGGCAGGGGTGGTGGCGGCACGTCATAGCTGCGGCGCCACAGCTTGACCTGGGCATCGCCGTACTCGGCGGCGGTCTCCGCCTTGTTCAGGCCCTGGAGCGCACCGTAGTGACGCTCGTTGAGGCGCCAGGAATTGTGGACGGGAAGCCACACCTGATCCAGCTCGTCGAGCGCGATCCACAGCGTGCGGATGGCCCGCTTGAGGACGGACGTGTGGGCCAGGTCGAAGCGGATCCCCTCCTCGCGCAGGAGCCGGCCGCCCTCGTGGGCCTCGGACTCGCCCGTCGTGGAGAGGTCGACGTCGGTCCAGCCCGTGAAGCGGTTCTCGCGGTTCCAGGTGCTCTCACCGTGGCGCAGGAGGACGAGCGTGGGCATGACAGGCTCCGTTGGCGGTTGGCTCTGTGACGTGTCGGGCCGAGGCGTCAGCCGGCAGCGGCCCGGGCAGCCGCCGTGATGGCCGCCCTGCCGACCATACCGGCCATCTCGTCGGGCTTCAACGATGCCCCACCCACCAGGGCGCCGTCGATGCCCGGTTCGGCGAGGAAGTCGCCGATGTTGGCGCTCGTGCAGCTGCCGCCGTAGAGGATCGGCACGAGGTCGGCGCCGGCGCCGAACGTCGGCCGGAGCGTGTCGCGGATGGCCTGCGCCATCGCCGCAGCATCGGCGCCCGAGGCGTTCCGTCCCGTCCCGATGGCCCACACGGGCTCGTACGCGATGACAAGCCCGGCGTCGAGGAGCGCCGTCGGCTCGTACCCGCTGAGCGCGCCGGTCAGCTGGTCCGCGACCACGGTGGCCGCCCGGCCGTCCTCGCGTTGCGCGAGTTGCTCGCCGACGCAGAGGATGGGCCGCAGGCCGGACGCGACCGCCCGACCCAGCTTGCGGCCGATCAGGGCGTCGTCCTCGGCGGCGTCCCGGCGTCGCTCCGAATGGCCGAGGATGACCCAGGTCGCGAGCCCGGCCAGCATCGGCGCGCTGACCTCGCCCGTGAAGGCGCCCGCGAGCTCATGGTGGACGTTCTGGGCGCCGACCGCGATCCCCTCCCCGGCGACCGCGTCCCGGACGGCGGCGAGGCACGGATACGGCGGACAGATCACGCGGACCACGCCAGGCTCTCGCGTCCGCGAGGCGATGGTCCGGGCCAGCTCGCCGGCGTCGGACGGGGTGGTGTTCATCTTCCAGTTGGCGGCAATGATCACAGGTCGCATGACCGCATCATGCCATCCGCGAGCCTCCCCGCGGCGGAGCCGGCGGGCCCGCGCCCGCGGGCCGTTCGGCCCGCCCGTGGCGACGTCGGCGGGCGGGGGCCTCCCCGATGCCGCCGATCGCCAGCGCCTCCACCCGCTCGAGCGCGCGCTGCACGCGGCCCCGAGACACCTGCAGCTCGGCGGCGAGCTCCGCGAGGGATGCCTCCGGCGTGAGCCGCCGCACGCGGGCGATCTCGCGCACGGCCGGCGGCTCGCCGGCCAGCCGGCCATCCGCCTCCAGGGCCTCGATCGCGCGAACCTGCCTGGTGCTCGCCATGGCGATCCGCTCGAGGTTCGCCGATTCGGCATTGAGCAGGCGGTTCAGGTCCCCGCGGATAGCGCGCGACACCTGGCGGGCCTCGAGCTCCAGCAGTGTTGCCCCGCCCCCGGCCAGGCGCAGGAACGTGCCGATCAATTCGGCCCCCTTTGAGGTCACGACGCCCCGGCCGCGGCGGACTCGTGCCGACGCCATGAGGCCGAAGTCGCCGAGGTGGGTCGCCAGGGCCTCGGCCTCCAATATGGGAACCACGAACTCCAGGTGGAGCCTGCCCGACGCGACGGAGAGCGATCCCCTCGCCAGGAAGCGGCCGCGCAGCCAGGCCGCCCGGCAGTGGTCGGCCGCGCCGTCCCAGTCGAACGCCTCCGCGGCCCTGGCCGTGGGCAGGTCGCGCAGCAGGCGTGCCATGAGTCGGCCGAGGGCAGGGCGATCGCCGCGGATGGTGGCGCTGCCGAGGCCGGCAACCTCCGCCGCCCGATCGCAGGCGCGCCCGGGCTCGATCGCGGCGAGCTCGGCGCGGAGCGCCGCCACGAGGGCACGGTCGGGGCTGGCCACCGGCGGGCGGCTCAGGCGGAGCGAGCGATGCGCATCCGGCCGGCCCTGCCGCCGTCCCGCTGGAGGACCCGGACAAGCGCGCTCGCCAGGAGCGTCGGGTCGTGATGGTGCGGATTGTCCCGGTCGACGACGTCGTCGAGGTCGAGCCGCGGCCGATGGCCAACGCCGACCGGGGGCCAGCGGAGGCGGACGGGAACGCCCTGCTCCGCGTCCCGCTCGCCAACCCCGAGGTAGTTGTTGGCCAGGACCACGTCCATCACGTCGGCGCCGACGTGGCTGGCGAGCGCTTCGACGTGCGCCGCCAGGTCGTACGCCTCCGTCTCGCCCGCCTGGGTGGCGACGTTGCACACGAAGACACGCAGCCCGCGAGCCGCCAGCACGGCATCGCGGATCTCGGGGATCAGGAGCGTGGGCAGGATGCTGGTGTACAGGCTGCCAGGGCCCAGGGCGATCAGGTCCGCCTCCTCGATCGCGCGCAGAGCGTCGCGGCAGGCCCGCGCATCGCCCGGCTCCAGCCAGACCTTCTCGATGCCGGGCAGTCTGCATGATCTGCGACTGGCCGGCCACGATCCGGCCGTCGCGCAGGCGTGCGTTCAGCGTCAGCGGCACCGCCGACGCGGGCACGACCCGGCCGCGCACCGCCAGGACGCGGTTCATCTGCCGGATGCCGTCCTCGAAGTCTCCGCCCTGGATCGTGTTCATGGCCGTGATCAGAAGGTTGCCGACGGCGTGGCCGGCCAGGCTGCCCTCGTCCGCGCCGAACCGATGCTGGAGCAGCTCGGCCATGGCCGGTTCCGTCTCGGCCAGGGCGACCAGGCAGTTGCGGATGTCGCCGACGGCCGGGATCCCCAGTTGCTCGCGGAGGCGACCCGTGGAGCCGCCGTCGTCCGCGACGGACACGATGGCCGTCACGTTTCCGGTGCGCTCCTTGATCCCGCGCAGCAACGTCGAGAGGCCGGTGCCGCCGCCGATCGCCACGATCCGCGGCCCGCGCGCCAGGAGCCGGCGCCGGTAGACGAGGTCGACCAGCGGCTCCTCCGCGCTCTCGCGGAACGGGCCGAGCAGGGCGCGGACGACCCGGTACGACCCGTAGGCGAAGATCCCCGCGCCGGCCAGGAGCAGCACCACCGCCCGCACCCAGTACGCCATGAACTGCAGCGTCACGATCGAGACGAGCGTCTGGTACGGCTCGCCGACGTCGACTTCGCGATAGACCTGTCGCAGGGCGAGGGCCCCGGCCAGGGCGAGCGCCATGAGCCCCACGAACGCGACGCCGAGCCAGCGCTTGACGCCGATGCCGGGCCGCAGCCAGCGCCGGAGATTCACCGTGGAGCCGGCCGGTGGATCGCCATCAACCGCGCTCCAGCTCGCGATGGAAGACGGAGACCGGCCCGAAGTCCCTCGAGTCGAGCCAGGCCGCCAGTTCCTCGGCGAGCGAGATCGAGCGGTGGAAGCCACCGGTGCAGCCGATGGCGATCGTCAGGCGTGTCTTGCCCTCGGCCAGGTAGGCAGGGACGGTGAGCGCCAGGAGATCCTCGACCGAGGCCAGGAATCGCCGGGCCAGGGGCTGGTCCAGCACGAACGCGCGCACGGGGTCCGTGAGGCCGGAGAGGCGGCGGAGCTCCGGCACGTAGTACGGGTTCTGGAGGAAGCGGACGTCGAAGACGACGTCGGCCTCCAGCGGGACGCCGAACTTGTAGCCGAAGCTGATCAGCTGGATCGAGAGCTGGTCGGGCTCGACGATGCTCCACAGCTGGCCGAAGATGCGCTCCTTGAGCTCGCGGAGCGACAGGTCGGACGTGTCCAGGATGACGTCGGCCTCGGCCCGCACGGGCGCCAGCTGGCGGCGTTCCTCGATGATCGACGCGGCGATGCCGGCCGAACCGCTCAGCGGGTGGCGGTGGCGCGTCTCGGAGAAGCGCCGGATCAGGATCTCGTCGCGAGCCTCGAGATAGAACACCTGCGGCCGGATTCCGCGCCCCTCGAGGGCGCCGCGCATGGCGCCGAAGGCCAGGGCGGCGTCACCCGCCCGCACGTCGAGCACGATGGCGACCCGCTGGAAGCGATCGGGCGCGCCCGCGATCAGGTCGGCGAGCTCCGGCAGCAGCTCGCCGGGGAGGTTGTCCACGCACGTGTAGCCGAGGTCCTCGAAGAGCTTCGTGGCGGCTGTCTTGCCGGCCCCGGACAGCCCCGACAGCACCACGACGTGCTGGCCGAGCGCGCCCGCCGAAGGCTCCTCGCCGCCGGGCCGTCGAAATGGGGTGACCGGATGTCCGTTCGAGGCCATGGCCTGAGTCTAGCGCTCCGGGCGGCTCCGGCCGGAGTCAACGAGGGGGACGCTCTCCGGATCCGGTGCAGAGCGGCAATCCGGCCGGAGCAGGGGGAGCAGACCTGCCGGCAATCTCCCGGGAGGTCCGGCGACGATCAACGCCCGCCGAACCTCACCAGCACGATCGAGAGCTCGTACAGGACGTACATCGTCACGCCCATGACGGTCGGGCTGATCGGGTCGCCGCCGGGCGTCACGACCGCGCTGATGATGGCGATCGCGAGGATCACGACCCGCCGCGACGATCGCAGGCGCTGGCTGGAGATGATCCCGACCTTCGAGAGCAGCACGAGCACGATCGGGTACTCCATGACGAGCCCGAACGCCAGGAACAGGGTCGTCACGAAGTCGAAGTACTTGTCGGCCGTGATCAGGGGCTGGAGGTCGGCTGACGAGAAGCCCAGCAGGAACGCGGAGGCGAACGGCAGGATCACGTAGGCGACCGCCACGCCGACGAGGAAGAACACCAGCGCGAGGGGCACCCACGGCCGGGCCAGGCGCCGCTCCTCGCGCGTCAGGCCCGGCGAGATGAAGGCCCAGAGCTGCCAGAGGATGACCGGCATGGCGATGACCACGCCGGCAACGATCGCCACCTTGAGGTTGATGAAGAAGGCGTCGCCCAGGCCCGTGTAGTACAGCGGCTTGCCGCTGCCCAGGGGGGCCTTGACCAGCGAGATCAGCGTGCTCGCCTGCCAGAACCCGATCGCGCTGCCGACGACCACGACCAGCAGAGAGATGCCGATTCGCCGCCGCAGCTCCGAGAGGTGGTCGACGAGCGACATCACCTTCTCGTCGCCGGGCACGGCCGGGCTCGGGGCGAGCGGTGGCGCGCCCGAGACGCCCGGCGACGTCACGAGTCCGCCGGCGCCGTCGGCGACGAGGCCGGTGTCGGCCATGGCGAGGCGCTCCGGCGCCGGCTGCTAGGAGCGGGGCTCGACCGTCTCAGGCTGGGGCGCCGCCGGAGCGGACAGCACGTTGGGATCCGCGGCATTCGCCAGCTGGTTCGCGACCGGGGCGGGCGCCGGGGCTGGGACCTGCATGACCGGCTGGGGCGCCTGCATGACCGGCTGGGGCGCCTGCATGACCGGCTGGGGCGCCTGCATGACCGGCGGCGCGACGGGAGCTGCCGGCGCCACGGGCTGGTCGAGGCGGACGGACTCCTGCACGTCGGTGGCGGCCTTCCGGAACTCGCGGATGCTCTTGCCGAGCGCAGCGCCCACATCCGGCAGCTTGCCCGGACCAAGGACCAGGAGAGCGATCACCAGGATGACGATCAGCTCGACAGGGCCGATGTTCGGCATATCGTGAGACGCCTCGTGCTTCGTACGTCGACCGGGCGACACCGCGACGCGCGGCGCCGGCGTGCTGCCCGACGGTCGGGCTAGGGTAGCACAGGGAGTCGGGCGGCCCACGTTCGGGCGGCCGCCGCGAGCCGCTCGAGAGGATCTGCCGGCCCCTCGTCCGCGTACGGCAGAGCCGCCCCGGCGATGCCCCGCGAGACGTTCACGAGCAGGCCCCCGCCCGGCCGGCCGCCGGCGGGCGCGGCCGTCGCACGACCGTCGCGCACGACCGCCTCGGCGTCTCCGCCCTGGGCGCCAATCCCCGGCACCAGGAACGCAAGGCCGGGCGCCACGTCCCGGATCGTCGCCAGCTCGGCCGGAGCCGTCGCCCCGACGACGAGGCCCGCTCGGTCGCCGAGCCCAGCCGCCGCCACCCGCCGCGCGACGCGCCGGTGGAGCGGCTCGGGCGGCGCTCCGATCGCCCCGTCTTCGCCGACGAGCAGGTCCTGGAGCTCACCGGCACCCGCGTTGGACGTCCGGCACAGCACGTAGACGAAGCGGCCGGCGCGGGCCAGGAGCGGGGCCAGGGCATCCAGGCCGAGGTACGGGCTGGCAGTGACCGCGTCGGCGCCGAGATCGTCGAAGAGGGCTGCCGCGTGGCGGATCGTCGTGCTCTCGACATCGCCACGCTTGGCGTCGCAGACCACCGGGATGCCCTCCGGGATCGCGGCCCGGACGCGCTCGAGCGCCGCCAGGCCCGCGCTGCCGAACGCCTCGAAGAAGGCGAGGTTCGGCTTCATCGCGGCCGCGACCGGCGCGGCCGCTTCTACGATCAGGCGGGCGAACCGCTCCACGCCGGCCACGTCCGGCGAGAAGCCGGGCGGCAGTGCGTCCGGGGTCGGATCGATGCCGACGCACAGCACGCTCCCGACCGCCTCGGTCCGGGCGGCAAGTCGAGCCAGGTACGGCTCGATCACGACGGCGACGGAGAATTCGCCGGCGTGGGCGAGGCCGCCGGCGAGGCCGATGGGCCGGGCGTCGGCGATTGGGCCGGCGCGCCCAGCCAGGCCGGCCGGCTGTTGCCGTCCAGGCCGGCGAACTCGGTCAGGTCCTCGGTCCTGGTCACGCTGATGTCGCCGTTCGCCGCGCGCGCGAGCGTCGCCAGCTTGAGGTCATTGGCGAGTCCCGACAGGTGGAGGTAGACGAGCTGCGTCCCGTCGGGCGACCAGGTGGGGCCCCAGGAACGCCCGTCGGTCGTGACCCGGCAGACCTCCGCGCCGGTGTTCGCGTCGAGGACGACGACATCCGTCCCGAGCGCGTTGGTCAGGACGGCTGCCACGTACCGGCCATCGGGGGAGTAGGCCGGCTCCATGTACCCGGTGGCCGTCAACGGCGAGCTCTTCTTGGTGGCGACGGCGTACCGGTAGATGACCGGGCCGTCCTTCTGGTTGGCCACGTACAGGAGCTTGCTTCCGTCCGGCGACCAGGCGGGGTCCTGGTGGCCGAGCGGCGGATACTCCGTGCGGTTGAGTGACGTCATCTTCTTCGTGGAGACGTCATAGAGCTGCAGGATCACGTCGCTTCGCGTCGGGTCCGGGCCATCGGAGACCACCGCGACCTGGCGGCCGTTGGGGGCCACCGCGGGCTGGAGGATGAAGTAGTACCACGTGTAGCGGCGCCCGGGACCTGTCCGGTAGAGCCCGGACTGGATGATCCCCCGTCCCGAGCCGTCCGGATGGATGCGCGACAGGATCGGGTACTTGAGGTCGACGTTGGTCATGACTCCGCCGGAGATCGGGTAGTAGCCGCGCGTCTCGCGAGTCTCGATGAAGTAGATCCACTGGCCGTCGGGCGACCACGTCGGCTGGGAGTCACGGCCCGTGTTCGTCAGCTGGCGGGTCGTGTTGCCGGTCTGGATCCACAGGTTGCCGGCCTTCACGTACACGAGCGTTCCGTGGATCTGGATGGTCGGGTTCACCACGACCGGCGCGCTGGGTGATGGCGTGCGGTTCGGGGGCGGGGTGCCCTGGCTGCCCCCGCCGCCGCCCCCGCCGTTTCCGGTGGTCTTCGACGGGAAGATCGGCAGGCCGATCGAGCCGGTCACCAGGCCCAGGCTCACGAGCCCGACCAGGGCCAGGCCGGCCAGGGAGAGGATCGGCGCCAGGAACGGCCTGGCGGCCGCCAGTCCGTACGGGTCGCCGGTCACGCGGCGGGGTCGAGGCTCGGCCGCCCGGGCCATCAGGCGAGCACGGTGGCGGCGCGCGCCGCGGCCAGGGGCGCATCCGCCGCCGCGGGTGTGAGCGCGTCAGTGGTCGCCCGTGCCGCGCCGGCCGAGGTCGAGGCGTCGCGGGCGGGCGAGACGTCGAGCACCAGCAGCTGGAGCGATTCGAAGCCACCGAAGCGGCGGCTGGCGATCGTTGCTGCGACGTCCACCCTGTCACCTTCCTGCAGCATGTCCACGAGATCTCCCCGTCCGAAGGCGATGGCGTCGAGAACGTCCACCTCGCGGCGCAGCGTCAGCTGAGTATGCCCCCCGGCCGCCGCGCGGACCCGGGTCACGGTCAGGCCGTGGACCCCGATGATCGGCTCCGGGAACCCGGGGCCCGTGGGGGCCAGCATCGCAAGGTCCCGTTGCAGCGCGTAGTCAACGGATCGAGCCGGGATGGCGAGGTCCAGGATCAGCTCGCGACCTCCCGTCGCCCCGTCTCCGAGCAGCGCCGGCAGCCGTCCCACGAGCTCGTCCCACCGGTCGGGATCCATCTCGAACCCGGCGGCCCCGCGATGTCCTCCGTGGCGGACGAGCAGGTCGGCGCAGCCTTCGAGCGCGGCCGCCAGGTCGTATCCGGCGGGAGCGCGGCACGAGGCGCGCAGGGTCACCCCGACTGCTGTCGCGACGATCGCCGGGCGGCCATGCTCCTCGGCGAGCCGCGCGGCGACGAGCCCGATCACGCCGACGGGCCACGTGCCGCGGACCGCCACCACGGGTGACTCCGGGGTCACCGCTCCGGCCGCGGGCTCGCCCGCAGGCACTTCGCCGGCCGTGGCGAGCACGGCGGCCCGCGCCTCGTCGACGGCCAGCCGGGTGACGTCCCGCCGCTCGCTGTTGGCCGACTCGAGGCGGCCGGCGAGATCGGCCGCTGCGGCGGGGTCGTCGACAAGCAGCAGGTGCGCCGCATCGGCCGCCTCACCCATGCGCCCGGCCGAGTTGAGGCGAGGGGCGATCACGAACGAGATCGTCTCCAGCGTGACGTCCGGGGGCGCAACCCCGGCCCGCTCCAGGAGTGCCCCGATCCCGGGTCGCGACCCGGACCGGATCCGCTCGAGGCCGAGCTGCGCGATCGCCCGGTTCTCCCCGACGATCGGGGCGACGTCGGCGACCGTGCCGATCGCCGCGAGGTCCGCGTACTCGCGCACCGTCTCGACCACCGGAATCCCGCTCAGGCGATGCAGCAGCAGGGCCGCGACCTTGAGCGCCACGCCGCTGCCGGCCAGGCGCCGGTCCGGGTAGACGCCGTCGGGCCGATGGGGGTTGACGAGGGCAAGGGCCCGTGGCCGCTCCGGCGGGACTCGATGGTGGTCCGTGATGATCACGTCCAGCCCGGCCGCCGCGGCCGCCTGGACCTCGTCGACGCTGGAGCTGCCGGTATCGACCGTGACGATCAGGCTGCGGCCCGCCGCGCGTGCCGCCTCGACCGCCCGCAGGGACAGTCCGTGCCCGTCCTCGATCCGGCTCGGGACGAACGGCTCGGCGTCGAGCCCGAGCCGGCGCAGGGTCCGGACCAGGATCGCCAGGCCGGTCAGGCCATCGGCGTCGAAGTCGCCGAAGACGAGGATCGAATCGCCACGGGCCATCGCCGCCGCGATCCGGTCGACCACGATGGCGGCGTCCGGCAGCAGGCCCGGATCGAGCAGGGCGTCCGACGGCTCGGCGAAGAAGCGGTCCACCTCGTCGAGGTGGACGCCCCGGCCCGCCAGGACTCTGGCCAGCCGGCCGGTCGCGCCGTGCGCGCGGATGCGCTCCAGGTACGCCGCGTCGAGCGGCTCACGGGACGGGTAGCGCCAGCGGAATCGAGACGTGATCACGTCGCGCAGCATGCCATGAGCCGCTTACTCCGGCTTGCAGCCGCCGGCCCGCCGGGAACGCGGTCTGCACGGGGGGCGCGGCGCGCAGGACGTCCCGGCCGGCATCACGTGCCGGGGCGGCGCGAAGGCCGCGGCCCGACCGGGGCCGCCGCCGCCCGGCGGCCGGCCTCCCATTCCTCCCAGACCGTGAGGAGCGGAGCCGCGTTGAAGATCGACGAGTACGTTCCCGACGTGATCCCGATCAGCAGGGCGAGCACGAAGGCCCGGATCGAGTCGCCACCGAACAGGAACAGCGCGGTCAGCGTGAAGACGACGACGAGGCTCGTGTTGATCGAGCGACCCAGGGTCTGCAGGATCGAGTGGTTGACGATCGCCGAGAAGCGCTCGCCCGCGTGGCGGACGCGGTTCTCGCGGATCCGGTCGTAGACCACGATCGTGTCGTGGACCGAGAAGCCGATGATCGTCAGCATCGCCGTGACGAACAGGCCGTCGACCTCGAGGCCGAAGAACGTGCCCAGGATCGCGAACGTTCCGACCACCACGATGACGTCGTGGATCAGCGCCACGAGTGCGGTCGCCCCGAAGCGGAAGTCACGGAAGCGGAGCGTCATCCAGAGCAGGATGCCGATCGACCCGACGAGCACCAGGACGATCGCCTGCTGCGTCAGGTCGGCGCTCACCACCGGACCGACCGTGGCCAGCGTGCGCTGGCAGACGATGGTGGTCTTGAGCGAGCTCTCGAGCTTGCCCGCGAGCGTCCCGACCTCGCCGCTGCGGGTGACGGCGCCGCAGGTGGATGCCGTGGGACTCGGCGACGGGACGACCGACGCCGATGGAGCCGGCGAGGCAGCCGGACTCGGGCTCGGGCTGGCGCTCGGGCTCGGGCTGGCGGAGGGCGAGGTGGCCGCCGAGGGCGATGCGGAGGCGGCGCCGGACGCGGCAGGGCTGGCCGAACCGGAGGGCCCGGCGGCGCCGGACGCGGCAGGGCTGGCCGAAGCGGAGGGCCCGGCGGCGCCGGACGCGGCAGGGCTGGCCGAACCGGAGGGCCCGGCGGAGCCCGACGCTCCCGCGGAGCCCGACGCTCCCGCGGACGCCGAGGCGGTGGCCGACGGCGTCGGCGTCGCGCTCGGCGACGGTTCCGGAGACGGCGCTTCGAGCAGGCCGATCGCCTTCGTGCGGATCACGTAGTAGCCGCCGGACGTGCCCTGGACGGTCGAGTCCGCGTAGCCGGCCGCGCTCAGGGCGTCCTTGACCTGGACCGCCGTGACATTCGCGTCAGCGAGCTGGATCTCCCACTTCGTGCCGCCGGTGTAGTCGATCGAGAACTTCAGGCCGGCCGCGCCGTTGGTGAGCGGGCCGAGCAGGATGAAGATCAGGCCCGGAACGACGATGAGGCCCGAGAAGAGGAAGAACCACTTGCGCTTGCCGATGAGGTCATACACGGCCGCGCGCCTCGCCCCGGAGGCTGGGCCGGATCGATCGCGCGGCCGGGAACTCCTCGTCGGTCAGCCCGTAGAGCGCCGGCTTGCGCGCCCACTGGTTGATGACGACGGCGCGCAGGATGGTCCGGGTCACGGTCACGGCCGTGAACATGGAGCACAGCACGCCGATGATGAGGACCAGGCCGAAGCCCTTGATCGTCGACGACCCGAACAGGAACAGGATCGTGGCCGTGATCAGGCTCGACACGTTGGAGTCGAGGATGCTGTTCCAGGCCCGGTTGAAGCCCGCCTCGGTCGCGGCCGGCAGCGTCTTGCCGAACCGCAGCTCTTCCTTCATCCGCTCGAAGATCAGGATGTTGGCGTCCACCGCCATGCCCACCGACAGGACGAAGCCGGCGATCCCGGCCAGGGTCAGCGTCACCGGGATGGCCCGGAAGATGGCCAGCACCAGGATCGCGTAGTAGATCAGCGCCAGGCATGCCACGAGCCCGGTGAGCCGGTAGTAGGCGAGCATGAAGAGGAACACCAGGGCGATCGCGATGGCCCCGGCGATGACCATCCGGTCGAGCGAGAAGCCCGCCAGCGTCGCCGTGATGTTGCTGACCGCAACCTCTTTGAGGGGGAACGGCAGGGAGCCGTAATTGAGGATCGTGACCAGGTTGTTCATCTCCGGCACGGAGAAGCCGGTGGTGCCGCCGGTGATGATCCCCTGCCCGCCGGTGATCGCGCTCTGGATGACCGGCGCCGAGACGACGTTGTTGTCGAGGACGATCGCGAAGAACTCGTTGACGTGCTTGCTCGTGTAGTCGGCGAAGAGCTTCGCGCCGGTGTCCTTGAGGCGGAAGCCGACGGCCGGGAACCCGAGGTTGTCCTGTGTTGCGTAGGCCTGGGAGATCTGGTCGCCGCCGAAGAGCGCCGGCGGGTTCGTCGGCAATGGCTGGCCGGTGACCGCGGTCTGGGGGCCCGGCGCGCTCCCCGTGCCGTAATCGGTGGACGGGAGCGGCACGAAGTTCAGCTTGCCGGTCGTGATCAGGAGGTTCTCGATGTCCTTGGCGTTCTGCACGCCCGGCAGCTCGACCACGACCTGATCCGTGCCCTGGGTCTGGATCACCGGCTCGGCGACGCCCGTCGTGTTGACCCGGCTCTCCAGGATGTTCTTCGTCGTTTCCAGGGCCCCGGCATCGGGCGCCTTGCCATCGACGGGCTGGAGCTGGTAGATCACCTGGAGCCCACCCTGCAGGTCGAGGCCAAGCTTCGTCTCGACGGGATGGTTGCCGCCCGACGGATCGAGGACGGAGGGAAGGGTCAACCGCGGCCAGAAATCGAGGACCAGGGCGGCCAGAAGGACGGCCACGATGAGGAAGGGGGTGGTTCGGCGCATCGGCGGGGCATGCTATCACCCCCGGGGGTTGCCGCGCATCCCGGCAGGGTGGCGGAGGCCGCCAGGAGGTGCCAGCGGGACGGGCTCGCAGGGGCCGGCACGCGCTCCAGCGGTGCCCGTGGAACGCTTGTCCACGGCGCCCGCGGCGACGTTCACCCGGCCCGCCTTTTCGAGATCAGTCCTCGAGGCCGGCCTTGATCTTCTCCGCCAGGGCGCGACCGATCCCGGGCACGGCCGCGATCTGCTCGACCGGTGCCTCACGCACCTTCCTCGCCGAGCCGAAGGTCCGCAGCAGTGCCCGCCGGCGGACCGGGCCAACGCCGGGAAGGCCGTCGAACGCCGACGTCGTCGCCGCCTTGCGGCGCAGGTCGCGGTGATAGGTGATCGCGAAGCGATGGGACTCGTCGCGGATCCGCTGCACGAGGTAGAGCGCCGGTGACGTCGACGGCAGGAGCACGGGCTCGGTCCTGCCGGGCAGGAACAGCTCCTCGCGCTCCTTGGCCAGTCCGGCGATCGGGATGTCGGCCATGCCGAGCTCTTCCAGGACCGCCACGTCCGCCGCCAGCTGCCCCTTGCCGCCGTCGACGACGATCAGGTCCGGGAGGGCCCAGCGCAGCTCCTCGGCACTCCCCTCCTCGCCGCTCTTCGCTCGACTCAGGCGGCGCCGCAGCATCTCGGCGTGACTGGCGAAGTCGTCCTGGCCGGCGACGCTCTTGATCCGGAAGCGGCGGTAGGCGCCACTGCGCGGCCGGCCGTCCTCGAACACGACCATGCTGCCGACCGTCTCGCGGCCCTGGAACGTGGAGATGTCGTAGCCCTCGATGCGCGCAGGCGGAGCGGGCAGGTCCAGCGCCCGGGCGAGCTCTTCCAGCGCGACGAGCGTCTTGCCCTGGTCGGCCAGCCAGCGAGCCTGCTCGCGGCCCAGCGTCTCCGCGGCGTTGCGCGAGGCGAGCTCGACGAGCCGGCGCTTCTCGCCACGCTGGGGGACCAGCAGCCGGACGCGGCGCCCGCCCCGCCGCAGCACGAGGAACGCGGCGAGCTCGGGAGCCTCGGCCGGTGCCATCGGCAGGAGGATGGCCGGCGGGATCGACGTCGCCCGGGCGTAGAACTGCTGGACGAAGCCGGCCATGACCTCGTCGTCAGGTGCCTCTGGATCCGCGTCCAGGAGGTACACGTCGCGGCCGATCAGCTTGCCGTTCCGGACCGCGAACAGCTGCACGGCGGCCTGGCCGCCCGACCTGGCCAGCCCCAGGACGTCTTCCTCGGTGCGGGCGAAGGCGGCCATCTTCTGGTCCTCCATCGTCCGTTCGATGGCCCGCACCTTGTCGCGGAGGGCGCCGGCCCGCTCGTATTCGAGCCGGTTCGACGCCGCCTCCATGTCGCGCCGGAGGTCGCGGACGAGCGTCTCCTGGCGACCTTCCAGGAACAGCTCCACCTGGGCGATGTCGGCGCGGTATGCGGCCCGGTCGATCGCCTGGATGCACGGGCCCTGGCAGCGCTTGATGTGGTAGAGGAGGCAGGGTCGGCGGAGGGCGCGCTCGCCGTCGTGGATGTCGATCGTGCAGGTCCGGAACGGGAACAGCCGCCGGATCAGGTTCATCGCCTCGTCCACACTGCTGGCGGAGGCGTAGGGGCCGAAGTAGCGGCTGCCGTCCTCGCGGAGCTTCCGCGTCCGCTCGATCCGCGGGAAGTCCTCCGCGAGCGAGATCCGGATGTACGGGTAGCTCTTGTCGTCCTTGAGGCGGACGTTGAACCGCGGCCGGTACCGCTTGATGAGGTTCGCCTCGAGCAGGAGCGCTTCGCCGACGGAGTCGGTCAGCGTGTACTCGAGGTCCTCGACGCGGTCGATGACCTTGCGGATGCGGTGGATCTCGCCCGGCCCGCCGCCCGGAGCCTGGTTCTGCCAGTAGCTGCGCACGCGACTGCGCAGGCTCTGCGCCTTGCCGACGTAGAGGACCTCGCCGCGCGCGTCGCGCATGAGGTAGACGCCCGGTCGGGCGGGCAGGCCGGCGAGCGTGGCTTCGAGCTGGGGGGTCACGCTCCCGATCGTACGACGAGGCGGCGGGTCGTGCGATCGGTGGCCGCGGACCGAGGGGTGGCGCCGTGAGATCGGGCTGGTCGGCGAGGACGTGCACGGGGAGCGGCGCGCCCTCGCCGGCGGGTACGGGAGGCGCCCAGGGGTGCCGGCTGACCGGCTCCTGGAACGCACCAGTGCTGCAGCGTGCCCGGGGCCGATCCCATCGTCGATGGGCAGATCGGGTGCGTCGGTGCGCCCGCGCGCCACCCGTCGGTACCCGCCACCCACGGGGCCGCTCGCCGAGGACGCTGCCAGCGCCCGGACCACTGCCGGCCGGCTGAGCCGCCCGCCGGGTCACCGCCACGCGCGCGACTTCACTCGAGCATCCGCGAGCGCAGTGAGGACGATGGTCACTTGAAGCGCGCCGCGGCGTGGGCTCACGATTGCGTCATGGGGCAGGAGCTTTCATCGATGAAGACCACCGGCCCGGTCGCCGATCGAGATCCGATCCGGGCCTACCGCATGGGCATGCTTCGGTCAGGAGCCACCACCGACGCCCCGGGGCTTGACGCCTTGCGCGCCCGCATTCCCGAGTCTCCGATTGCCAGAGCCCTCCTTCGGGGGCGGGATGTGAGCAAGGAGCTCCTGGCGCACGCGTACCGCAAGTGGCAGGGTCCACACTGGACGCTGACATGCCTGGTCATGATCGACTACCCACCCGGCGACGAATCTCTGTGGCCGCTCATGAACGCCGTCGGTGCCTGGTTGTTCTCGAGGCGGCAGCTGAGCCCACCCAGCACCGTCACCTACGCTGGGCAGGAAGATCGCGTGAGGCATTGCGCTTCCCAGGAGGGCAACGCGATCTGGTACTCGGTCGGGCTGGGCCTGGAGAACGACCGTACCGTCGAACTGGTCGACCGGCTCATTGCCTGGCAATGGCCAGACGGAGGCTGGAATTGCGACAAGGGGCACGACGCGAGATCGTCGTCGTTCGTGGAGACCGTCATCCCGGCCCGCGGACTGTGGGCGTTCGGACGGGAGCACGGCTACCTGCCGGCGATCCAGGCGGCTGATCGTGCGGCGGAGCTGATCCTTTCGCGCCGGTTGCTCTGGCTGCGAAGCGATGGCTTGTTGATGCGACCGGACTGGGGCGGCCGCGTGGACCGAATCCACTTCCCGATCGGGTTCCACGACGTCCTCTTCACACTGCAGGTCATGGTCGAACTGGGGCGAATCTCCGACCCGAGGTGCGGGGACGCCCTGGCATTGCTCGAGTCGAAGCGGCTTCCGGATGGAGGTTTCCCGCTCGAGGAACGCAACGCGATCACCGCCGACCGGATCGTCAGCAGGGGCACCTTCGCCGACTGGGGGCCGGCTGGATCGCGGTCCAGCAACCCGTTGGTCAGCCTCACGGCGCTGGGTGTCCTCGGTGCGGCATCGGGCGCGATCAGCCCCCGGTAGCCCACGAACCAGGATCGAGGACGCATCGGCACGTGCATCGGCACGCCTCGACCATCGCAGGCGCGACAAAGCCGCAGTGCACCACCGCCTGCCATATTCGCTCGCGTGCTCCCTGCCTCAGTCGCCGAGCGCCTCGCCCGGCTCGCCGCGGACCAGCGCGCGGCGGCCACCGCGCCACCGGGACCGGTGCTGTGCATTGCCCCGGCCGGCAGCGGGAAGACGACGACGCTGGTCGCCCGCGTCGCCTGGCTGGTCGGCACGGGCGCGGAGCCGTCGACGATCGCAGCCATCACCTTCAACCGCCGGGCGGCCGAGGAGCTGCGGTCCCGGCTCGACCCGGCCCTGGAGCCGCTGGCGGTGGCGGCCGGCGCCGTTCGCGTGCGTACGTTCCACGCCCTGGGCCTGGAGATCCTTCGATCGGCGGGGCGCGACGTCCGGCTCGTCGCGCGCGCCGACCTGCTCGCCCACGCGGCATCCGCCGCCGGCCTGCCAACGGTGCCGGCCACGTTCCGGCGCCTGGACGACGCCTTCAGCCGGCTGAAGCTTGACCTGCGTGTGAGCGCGAGACAGGTCGCCGACGATCCGTCGCCCGGCCCCGTCGCCCGCGCGTTCCTCGCGTACCAGCAGGCCCTCGCGGAAGCATCGGCGCTCGACTTCGACGACCTGGTTGCCGAGAGCCTGCTCGCCCTCGGGACGGACGGCGCGCTGCTGGCCGGGTGGCGCAGCCGATGCGCCCATCTGCTCGTCGACGAGGTCCAGGACGTGGACGCCAGCCAGCTCGCCCTCGCGCTCCTCCTCGCCGCGCCGGCCAATCGAGTCTTCCTCGTCGGCGATGACGACCAGAGCATCTATGGCTGGAGGCTCGCCGACGTGCGGCGAGTCCTGGGGCTGGCGGCCAGGCTGCCCGGCCTGCGCCGCGTGGACCTGACCGTGAACTACCGCTGTCCACGGCCCGTGGTCGAACGTGCCGGCCGGCTGGTCGCCAACAACCGGGAGCGCTTCGCCAAGGAGGTCCGGGCGCGAGCGCCGGCCCCCGGCAGCCTGGTCCTGGCCCCGCTGCCGACGGCGGGCGACGCGGGCACGGAGACGATCGCGGCAGGCCGCCTCCTCGGGGCCATGCCGGCGGACGGCGGCACGCGAGCGATCCTCGCCCGCACGCGGCGAGAGTTGCTCCCCGCGGCGGCCCACGCCCTCGCGGCCGGCCTGCCGTTCCGCGCCGACGGCCTCGTCCTGCCGGTCGAGGACCCGCGACTCGAGCCGCTGCTGCACCTGGTGGCCGAGGGGACACCCGCCGGAGCTTCGCCACTCACCCGTCTGGGAGCGCTCGCGGCCGCCGCGCGCGCGGAGCGATTGCCGCTCGACGTCGTGTCATCCGCGGGCGCGACACCCGTATCCGCCCTCGGCGGCCGGGACGACGTTCCGGACCATGCCCCTGACGAACCGGGCGAGCCGATCCCCCAATCGACGCTCCTGGCGGCGGTCCTCGCGTGGGCGATCCCCTACCCGACCCTGGACGCCCTCCGGGCGGCCGTGACGGCAACCCGGGCGAGGCTGGCCGAGCTTCGCCGGCCGGACGCGGGGCTGATCCTCGCGACCGCCCACTCCACGAAGGGGCTGGAGTTCGACCACGTCGCCGTCATCGGCTGCTCGGAAGGCCGGATCCCCAGCCCCCGTGCGCTCGGCGACGCGGACGATCCGGAGCGGGCGCTCGAGGAGGAGCGCCGTCTCGCCTACGTCGCGTGGACGAGGGCGCGACGGACGCTCATCCTCGCGTACGAGCCGGCTGCCCCATCGCGATTCCTGCTGGAGGCGTTCGATCCTGGCGAGCTTCCCGGGCCGGAGTCGGCGGGCTGACCACCACTGGCGACGGGCAGGCAGCCCGGGCTCGCTGCTCCCATCGGCGTCGAGCGGCGGCGGAGGCGCGCGCCGCCGCCCGAAGTCCCCCTGGAAGAGTCCGTCAGGGAGCAGGAGCCTCCGCCGGCTCGGCGGCCGGCATCTCGCCGTCGCCGGGCAGGCCCAGGCGCATGAGGAACCGCAGGAAGAGCGCGGCCCCGGTCAGGGCGACCAGGCCGATGCTGACCCAGAGGATCGGCCGGGCCAGGGTGAGGTTCGTGTTGCTGACCAGGGCGGCCGGCAGGCTGCCCAGGTTGGTCTGGTCCTGCGCCTCCAGGCCGTAGATCTGGGGAACGATGTAGAGGATGGATGCGGCCACCAGGAGCAGGCTCACCGCCTGCTGGACGACCGGGTTGTCATCGGCATCGCGAATCAGCTTCAGGACGAGGGCCCACAGGAGGACGACCGTCGCGATCGGGGCAGTGAGCGGAAGGCCGTCGTGCAGGTACAGGTTGGGCATGAGGAAGATGAGGCTCAGGCCCATCGTGACGACCATGAGCCCGTCGCGCGTCAGGACGTAGCTGAGCCACCACACGTCGCCGCCGAACCGGAGCGTCATGCGCTGGAGGAAGCGGATCACGTAGGGCCGCGAGAAGTGGAGGGCCAGCGTGAACGACCACAGGATCGGCAGGACGGCCGCGATCGAGGCGACCATCCACCCGGACGAGCCGTTGGTCAGCTGGGTGGCGAGTTGATCGGCGTTGAGCATCGTCGGGCCTCCTCTCAGGCTGCCTTGGCCGGCCGACGGGAGGCCTGGCGGAGGTTGTAGGCGACGGCGATGACGCCCATCACGCCAACGACCGCGGCCGAGATGTAGCAGAGGGCGAGGGCGACATCAGGGTTCTGCGACGACACCAGGAGGGGCATGACCTTGTCGGTGATGTTCCCGTGGAGGAGGGTCATCTGCGAGCCGAAGAAGTAGGGACCCACGTACAGCGCGGCGCCGAGGCCGAGCAGGAGGACCTGGAGCCGGTAGCCGTTGCGGTCCTGGTCACCCTTCGTCATCAGCTTGATGAGCAGCACGCCGAACGCGCAGGCGGCGGCCAGTCCGCCGGTGATCGGGAGGTCCTGCGCCTTCACCACGTCGGGGTAGAAGAAGACGAAGCTTCCGAGGAAGACGTTGAGCGTGATGATGTCGCGCAGGCCGACGTAGATGATCCACCACAGGTCGGCGCCCAGGCGGAGCGTGAACTTGCCGGTCGCCCGGATCATGTACGGGCGGGCGAGATGGAGGGCCACGGCCAGGACCCAGAGGACGACGAGCGCCGCGGCGATCGTCCCCTCGACGAAGCTCTCTCCGGCGTCGAACAGCCCGGAGACCTGGTCGGCGGTCATCGTTCACCTCCTGTCATGCTCGATGGGGCGGCGGGCGCCGCGGTCGCGGCGACGTGGGCCGCGGCAAACGCCGGGGCCGCGACGGCAGGACGATCGGTCGGGCCGCGCCCGGCGCGGACGGCCACCGACGGGCATCCGTAGACCGCGTCGCACCGGAAGCACCGCGACGCCTCCGACCGGGCGGCCTCCTCGCTGAAGCCTGCGCCTGCGCCGGGGAACGCCCCGGCCGCGGCCATCGGGAGCGGCTGGCGGGCGCGGGCCCGTTCGGCGAGGTCGAGGGTGAGCGTGGGCTCCTGGGCCGTGCGGTAGCGGACGGCCGCCATGATGGCGGCTTCGCCGTTCGTGACGCCGGCAAGGTGCTCGTGGACCGACGCGGCGGCGCGCCGGCCGGCGGCGACCGCATCGATGATGGTCTTGGGTCCGCTGACGACGTCGCCACCGGCGAAGATCCCGGCCCGGCCCGTCTCCAGCGTGTGCGGATCGGCCACGATCCCGGCCCAGCCGGAGACCTCGATCCCGGCGCCTTCCGGCAGGATCGACGGGTCCGGCTCTTCGCCGACGGCAACCAGGATCACGCTGGCGGGGATCTCCCGGACGGAACCCTCCACCGGCTCCCACACCGCCCGGCCGCCTTCCATGCGACCGGTTGGCCGCTGCTCCGCGATTCGGGCGGCGACGACGCGGCCATCCCTGCCGACGACCTCGGCCACGACGGCACCGAAGGCGAAGGCAATCCCCTCGCGCTCGGCCGCCTCGACCTCCTCGGACTGCGCCGGCATGTCGGCACGGCCGCGCCGGTAGAGCACCGTCACGGGGTTGGCTCCGGACCTGAGCGCCGAGCGCGCCGCGTCCATCGCCGTGCTGCCGCCGCCGACCACGATCGCGGGCCCGGCAAGCCGCGGTGCCGGACCCAGGTTCACGTCGCGAAGGAAGCGGGTGGCCGGGATCACCCCGACCAGGCTGTCGCCGGACACGCCCAGGCGCCGGCTCTTGGAGGCTCCGGTGGCCAGGAAGATCGCGCGATACCCCTGGCGCTCGAGATCGGCCAGGGTGAAGTCGCGGCCCATGGCGCTGTCGAGCTTGAGCTCGACGCCAAGGTCGAGCACGCGCTGGATCTCCGCCTGGAGGGCTTCGCGCGGCAGGCGATAGTCGGGGATGCCGATCGCCATCATGCCGCCGGGGACGGGCATGGCTTCGAACACGGTGACCGGATAGCCAAGCCGTGCCAGGTAGTAGGCCGCGGACATCCCGGCCGGCCCGCCGCCGACGATCGCCACGCGCTCCGCGCGGACGTGGTCGGGCGGGGGGATCCTGGGGAGCGTGCCGTGTTCGACGGCGAAGCGCTTGAGGGTGCGGATCGCGATCGGCTCATCGAGCGTGCCCCGCCGGCACGACGCCTCGCAGGGGGCGGTACAGATGTAGCCGCAGACCGATGGAAACGGGTTGACCTCCGCCGACACCGCGTAGGCGTCGTCGTAGCGGCCCGCCGCGATCATCCCGACATACCGGCCGGCATCGGTTCCCGCCGGACAGGCGACCTGACACGGCGCTTTGGGCGTCGCGGCCGGATCGTCGGCCATCGTCCGCCACGCCTGCCAGGCCGGGCCGCCCTCGGCCGTGCGCCAGGTGAAGAGGTCTCCCCACGGGGAATCGTGGACCGGCTTGAGGGCCTCGCGCGTCACGGCCGACAGGGGGATCCAGCCGTCGTTCGCCCCAGGGTGCGGACGATCGATCGGGCCCTGCCGCGAAGCCATCGGCGTCGGCCCGGCCACGGTGGAGAGCGTCATGACGTCGAGCGGGCATTCGCGGACGCAGATCCCGCAGCCGATGCACTCGCCGACCTGGATCGGGCGCTCCATCATCCACGGCATCGGGCCGCTGCCGCCCGTCGCCTCGAGGCCGGGCACTGTCGGGCGCGACATGTCCAGCGCCTCGACGGGACACGTATCCATGCAGATGCCGCAGTTGAAGCACCGCTGGTGATCGATGTCGATGCGATAGCCCATGGTCGCCTCCGAGCTCGCGTTCCGGGTAAGCATCCCCGTGGCGACTTCGCCGCACCACGTCCGGCCGGGTGGGCCGCGGCCCGCTCGACCGGACGGGCGGTTGGGGCCGAACGGCCCGGGCCGTTGGTCACTGGGACGGCCCGTCCGCCGTCGCCCGGGGCGGTCGGCAGCCGGCGCGCTGGCGCGCCGGTGCCGCGCTGGCGCCCCGGTGCTGCGCTGGCGCCCCGGTGCTGCGCTGGCGCCCCGGTGCCGCGCTGGCGCGCCGGTGCCGCGCGTTCCGGCCAGACACGACCGCCGGCATGCCTGCCGCGAGAGCCACGGGAGCCGCGGCGCTCGCGCGGCGCGGCGGCCCTTCGCGAAGTCGACGCCCGTCGCGACGTCGACGCCCGCGGCCCGTTGGCGGCGCTACCTCGCGGGGTGGTCGTCCTGCCGGACCAGGCCCTCGCGGATGGCCCGGGCGGCCACCTCCGTGCGGCTCTCGGCGTGGAGCTTGTCGAGGATGTTGCGCAGGTGGTATTTCGCGGTGTTCTCGGAGATCCCGAGCGTCGCCGCGATCTCCTTGTTGCGCAGGCCGTCGACCACGTACTCCAGGACCTCGCGCTCCCGCTCCGTCAGGGCGTCGGGACCGCCGGCGGCGGAGCCGGTCCGTCCGCCGCTCGCGCCGCCGGCCACGCCGGGCGCCGACGGCCGGGCAAGCTCGGTCAGGATCCGCGCGGCCGTGAGCGGCGAGATCGCCGCCTCGCCGCGTGCGACGCCCTCGATCATCGCCCGCAGCGCCGGGGCTTCGACGTCCTTGAGGACATAGCCCCGGGCCCCGGCCTTGATCGCCTCGAAGAGATCGTCCTCGTCCTCGCTGGCGGTGAGGATCACGATCGCGGTCCCGGGGATCTCGCCGGCGAGGCGGCGGGTCGCCTCCAGGCCCGTGCAGCGCGGCATCCGCACGTCCATGAGGACCAGGTCCGGCCGGAGCGTGCGCGCCCGCTCCACGGCCTCCTCGCCGTCGGCGGCCTGGCCCACGACCTCGTGGCCCCACGCGCCGAGCAGCGACGCCAGCCCATCCCGGAACAGGGCATGGTCATCAGCGATCAGGACCCGCATGGCGCCTCCGGGCGCGGCTCGTCGCGGACGGTCATCGCGCTTTATGCCCGAAGGCCGGCTCCGGCCGGGCCGAGCCGACCAGCGGGATGACGAGGCGGACGGTCGTGCCGGCGCCGGGCGCCGAACGCCAGTCCAGCGCGGCGTCGATCGCGGCGGCCCGCTCGCGCATGATGCGCAGGCCGTACCGCGGCCGGTCGGCCGGGTCTGCGCCGGGTTCGGCGGCCCGGCCGTTGCCGGCCGTCGGACCGGGGCCCACCACGGGACCGGGGCCGGCTGTCGGACCGGGGCCCGCCGCCCGGCCATCCCCTGCCGACGCTCCGGCCCTCGCGAGCTCCCCTGTCCCAGTCCGGGCCTGCGGCTCGAAGCCACGCCCATCGTCGCTCACTTCGACGGTGAGAGCCGTCTCGTCGGCGTCGAGGCGGATCTCCACGCGCCGTGCGCCGGCGTGCTTGCGGACGTTCGTGAGCGCTTCCTGCACGAGGCGGAACGCATGCGACGACGCCTCGGGCGAGAGATGGGCCGCCCGCGCCGCCGGCGACGCGACGACCCGCACGGCGAGCTTGGAGGCCTCCGCGAACCGGGTCGCGTGAGCCTGGAGCGCGTCGGCAAGCGTGTCGTCCGGGGCAAGCGGCGCACGCAGCCCCAGGATCGCCTCGCGCACGTCGACGTAGCTCGCCCGAGCTGCCGACCCGAGCTGGGCGAGCTGGGCGCGTGCCTCGTCCACGCGGTCCGCGGCCAGCAGCTCGTCGGCGGCCTGCGACTTCGTGTTGACGTAGCCGAGGACCTGGGCAATCCCGTCATGCAGCTCACGGGCGATCCGCTCACGCTCCTCGACCACGGCGAGCTCCCGCAGCCGGGCCTCGAGCCGCGCGTTCTCCAGGGCGACGGCGGCCTGGTTCGCGAGTGACCCGAGGGTCTCGACTGCGTCGGCGTCGAAGCTTCTCGGCGACGCGGCGCAGACGGCCAGCAGGCCGACGGTCTGGTCGCCGCGACGCAGCGGCGCCCCGACCCGCGCCACGGCTCCGTCGGGCCGCACGACCCGCAGGATCGGGTCGGCGTTGGGGACCGGCTCGGGCCGCAGGTACGCCGTGGCGCCGCTCGCCGCGCGGACGGCCATGCGCCCGTCCGGCGTGCCGACCAGCAGCACGCTCAGGTCGCCGCCGAGGAGGCGCCAGGCCTGGTCGACGACGCCTTCGAGGAGGCGTTCGAGGTCGGTGCGGGTTGCCAGGGCGATGCTCATCCGGTGGAGCGCCGTGGCGCGCGCCTCCCGCTCCTCGAGCTCGCGGTTCCGTCGGACGAGGTCGGCCCGCAGCGCGTCGATGCGGCGAAACGCCACCGCTGAGAAGACGATCGTCACGGCGAGCATCGTTCCCATCACCGCGATGGTGTCCCAGGGGAACTGGAGCGCCTCGTCGAGGACCGAGTCGGAGAGGACCTCGACGACGCCCACGAAGGCGACCGGCAACAGGACCGTCAGCCAGCGCAGTCCTCGCAGGCCACCGCCCACGGTCACGGCTCCTCCACGTCCGGCGCCGACCCGGCGGGCCCAGGCGCCCGCCACCTGCTCGCCGCCGGCGGCCACAGCATAGCCGCGGCGGCCGTCGCTACCGCGGCAGGCTCGACGCCGGGAATCGCTCCCCGCGCCCGGTCAGCGCGCGGACGCCTCCCAGCGCGCGAGTGCCTTCGCCAGGCGATCCAGGGCCTCCCGGAACGGCAGCACGAGGTCCGCGGGAAGCGCGTCGCCGATCGAGTCCTTCGGCCCGTAGGCGGCTCGCGCCCGCCGAACCACCGCCCGCAGCTCGACCGGCGGGTCGTCGCGCAACCGGTCCGGCAGCGGTGCGAGGAACGCCTCCCACCGGCTGGACCCCCGGGCGCGGGCGGCCTCCAGCACGCGGTCGGCGAGCCGGGCCGCCGCCAGCGCGGCCTCGTCGATCTCGGGCAGCTCGTGACGGCCGGGACCTCGCACGGCGCCACCGGCGCTCACCACCTCAGTTGACGCCGGGTCCGCCCGGCGGAACCGGCGACATCGGGTTCGCCGGCGGCCCGACCGGCCGGTCCACGACCAGCGGCAGGCGCTTGCGCTCGGCTCCGTCCAGGGAGATGCGGAAGACGTGATCGCCGGCCTGCTCGAACGTGAGGTTCCACAGGTCGATCGCGAACGTGATCGTCGTCGGCCCCGGATCGGGCTGACCCTGGCCCTGGATCGTGCCGTTGGCGCCGGCCAGCTCCTGGCCCGACGGGCTGACCAGCACGAATCGAACCTCGTGCTCCGCGGCGGCCTCGCCGCGGCCCAGCCGGATGCCGACGACCAGCGTCAGGTGCGGGTGGACGAAGGGGAGGCTGGCGGCGCCCAGGCGGGCGACGCCGCCGCCGAGGACGTAGAACTTCTCGCCCGGCCGCGCCTCGGCGGCGTCGGCGAGGAATGCGAACTCGAGATCGGCCATCGCGCCAGATCGTAGCGCGCCGGCGGCCTCGTCGCGTGGCGGCGGACCGAGGCCCGCACCTGGCGGTCTCGTCGCGTGGCGGCGGACCGGGGCCCGCGCCCGGCGGTCGCGGCCGGCTACTCGCCGCGGCCGGCTACTCGCCGCGTCGACTCGCGACGGCGGTGGCCCGTTTCCGGGCCGCGGGCGCTCCGGCAGCCCCCGGCGCGGCCGCAGTGCCGGTGCGAGCGCCGCCCCGGCCGCGACGGCGGGACCCGTTGCTCCGACCCTGCTCGTCGGCAAACGTGAGGTCCGACAGCGGCACGAGCGGCTCGCCCCGGAGCACGCGCGCCAGGTACTCGCCGGTCGCCGATCCCGGACTCGTGGCGATCGCCTCCGGCGTTCCCTCGGCGATGACCTCGCCGCCGCGGGTGCCGCCTTCCGGGCCCAGGTCGATGATCCAGTCGGCGGTCTTGATGACGTCCAGGTTGTGCTCGATGACGACGACCGTGTTGCCGGCATCGACGAGCCGGTGCAGCACCTGGAGGAGCTTCTCGACGTCGGCGAAGTGGAGGCCGGTGGTCGGCTCGTCGAGGACGTAGAGCGTCTTGCCCGTCGCCCGCCGCGACAGCTCCGTGGCCAGCTTCACGCGCTGGGCCTCGCCGCCTGACAGCGTCGTCGCCGGCTGGCCCAGGTGGACGTAGCCAAGCCCCACGTCGACGAGCGTCCGGAGCTTCGTGCCGATCGCCGGCACCGGGCTGAAGACCTCCAGCGCCTCCTCGATCGTCATGTCCAGCACGTCGGCGATCGAGTGGCCGCGGTAATGGATCTCGAGCGCCTCGCGGTTGTAGCGCTTGCCCTTGCACACCTCGCAGGGCACGTACACGTCGGGCAGGAACTGCATCTCGATCTTGAGGATGCCGTCGCCCTTGCAGTTCTCGCAGCGGCCGCCCTTGACGTTGAAGCTGAAGCGGCCAGGCAGGTAGCCGCGGACACGCGACTCCGGAACGCCGGCGAAGAGCTCGCGGATCGGCGTGAAGAGGCCGGTGTAGGTGGCCGGGTTCGATCGCGGTGTCCGCCCGATCGGGCTCTGGTCGATCTCGATGACCTTGTCGACGCCGCTCACGCCGTCGATCCGGTCGTGGGCGCCGGGCGTGTCGCGCGCGCCCGTGAGCTCGCGCGCCAGGGCACGGTAGAGGATCTCCGTGACGAGCGTGCTCTTGCCGGACCCCGAGACGCCGGTCACCGCCACGAACCGCCCCAGCGGGAAGGCGACGTCGATGCCCCGCAGGTTGTGCTCGCGAGCGCCGCGGACGACCAGCGCCTTGCCGTTACCAGCCCGGCGGCCGAGGGGGATCGGAATCTGGCGCTCGCCGCGGAGGTAGGCGCCGGTGATCGAGCGCGGTTCGGCCAGGATCGCCTCGAGCGTCCCCGACGCGACGACCTCGCCGCCGTGCTCCCCCGCCCCTGGTCCGATATCCACGACCCAGTCGGCCGTCCGGATCGTCTCCTCGTCGTGCTCCACCACCAGCAGCGTGTTGCCAAGGTCGCGCAACCGCGTGAGGGTGGCGATCAGCTTGGCGTTGTCGCGCTGGTGCAGCCCGATCGACGGCTCGTCGAGGATGTACAGGACGCCGACCAGCGAGCTGCCGATCTGCGTGGCCAGGCGGATGCGCTGGGCCTCGCCGCCGGAGAGGGTCGCACTGGTCCGGTCGAGCGTGAGGTAGTCGAGGCCGACGTCCGCCAGGAAGCCGAGGCGGGCCACGATCTCCTTGAGGATCATCCGGGCGATCGTCCGCTCACGGTCGCTGAGCCGACCCGGCAGCGCGGCAACCCAGGCCAGGGCGTCCGTGACCGTGAGCGTGGAGACATCCCAGATGTTGCGGCCGTCGATCGTCACGCCCAGCGCTTCGGGCCGCAGCCGCCGGCCGATGCATGTGGGGCAGGGCCGCTCCACCATGTACTTCTCGAGCTCGGTCTTGATGTACTCGGACTCGGTCTCGCGGTACCGGCGCTCGAGATTCGTGACGATGCCCTCGAAGGTCGCCCAGTAGGTGTTCTCGCCCCGATCGTGGCGGTAGCGGACGAGGACCTTCTCGTCCTTCGGCGCGTAGAGCAGGTACTGCACCGCCTCGTCCGGCAGGTCGCGCACCGGCGTGGCGACATCCCAACCGTGCGAGGCGAAGATGGCCTCCGTCGTCTTCATCCGCCAGGAGATCTCGGTCGGCATGATTCGCCACGGCGCCAGGGCGCCGTCGGCGACGCTGCGCGACCGGTCCGGCAGGACGAGCTCCGGGTCGATGACGAGCTGCGTGCCGATGCCCGTGCAGGCGGGGCATGCACCGTGCGGCGAGTTGAACGAGAAGCTCCGCGGCTCCAGGTCGTCGATGGTCGTCCCGTCGTAGGGGCAGGAGTAGCGCTCGCTGTAGCGGCGCTCCTCGAACGCCGGCGCATCCCCGTCGGAGGCCGCGGGCGCGATGACCACCACGCCCTCGCCGAGACGGAGCGCCGTCTCGATGGAGTCGGCCAGCCGGGCAGCGTCCGGCGGCGCCTCGTCCCCCTCGCCGTGACGGACGATGAAGCGGTCGACGACGACTTCGATCGTGTGTCGTTTGTACTTGTCGAGGCTCCGCGTCTCGGCCAGGTCCAGCTGCTCGCCGTCGACGCGAACGCGTGCGAACCCCTGCTTGCGGGCCGCCTCGAAGACGCGGTCCCCCTCGGTCTTGCGATCCTTGACCAGCGGCCCCAGGACCAGCAGGCGCGTCCCGTCGGGCAGGCTCCACACCTGGTCCGCGATCTGCTGGACCGTCTGCCGCTCGATCTCGCGACTGCAGACCGGGCAGTGCGGATGACCGACGCGGGCGAACAGCAGCCGCAGGTGGTCGTAGATCTCCGTGACCGTGCCTACCGTCGATCGCGGGTTGCGGCTGGCGCCCTTCTGGTCGATCGAGATCGCGGGTGACAGGCCGTCGATCTGGTCGACGTCGGGCTTCTCCATCTGGCCGAGGAACTGGCGGGCGTACGCGGACAGGCTCTCCACGTAGCGCCGCTGGCCTTCCGCATAGATCGTGTCGAAGGCCAGGCTGCTCTTGCCCGAGCCGGACAGCCCGGTGATCACCACCAGCCGATCCCGAGGGATAGTGACGGTGACGTTCCTGAGGTTGTGCTCGCGGGCGCCGCGAACAACGAGCTCGTCCTGGGACATGTCGGGTCAAGTGTACCGGAGATGACCCAAACTGAACAAGTGTTCTCGACGCTCGCGTCGACGCGGACCGTCCCGCCGCTCCGGGCACGGCCGCGGACCCCAAAGGCCGAGCATGGCGCCTGCGCGCGGCGCCGGGCCCGGGAAGGCGTGCACGGCGCCCGGCGGCGCCACGTGGCGCCCGGCAAGGCGCCGGGCGTGCGAGGCGCCTGACGAGGCGCCCGGCCCAGCCCGCACGGCGCCCGGCGCACGTGGCGCCCGGCAAGGCGCCGGGCGTGCGAGGCGCCTGACGAGGCGCCCGGCCCAGCCCGCACGGCAAGGCGCCCGGGCGAGTATTCGATCGGATTCCCGCACCATGACGGTTATCCAGGAGATCCTCTCCCTGAGTGGCGGCGCGGCTCCGGATGCGTCCCATCACGCGCTCGCGGCTGGACGGTCCTCGTCGGAGGCGGCCGACGGCGGCCCCCGCGACCTGGATAACCGTCCCCTGGCGGGAATCTGACAGGAAATGCGGAGCCCTCGGCCGTGCGCCGAGCCACGGGACCACGGGCGGGCCTCGGCCGTGCGCCGAGCCACGGGACCACGGGCGGGCCTCGGCCGTGCGCCGAGCCAGCGGGCCGCGGGCCGCGGGCCTCGGCCGGTCGGCGCGACGTATCATCGACTCGACCCGCAGGCGATGCCGGAGAGAACCACACGTCCCAAGGTGATCGAACATGCTGCTCAAGGGAATGCGCGTCGCGGTCCTGGCCGGTGACGGCGTCGAGGACCTTGAATACTGGGTGTCCGTCATGCGGCTGCGCGAGGAAGGCGCGGCCGTCACGAGCGTTGGCGTCGCGCCGGGAACGGTCCACGGCAAGAACGGCCTGGCGGTCGACGTCGCCCGGGCGGCTGCCGACGTCGACCCTGACGACGTTGACGCCCTCGTCATTCCCGGCGGCTGGATGCCTGACAAGCTTCGCCGCTACCCGGCCGTGACGGGCCTGGTCAGCGCCGTCCACGGAGCCGGCAAGCCCCTGGCGATCGTCTGCCACGGCGGCCTGATCGCCATCTCCGCCCGGATCGTCACCGGCGGCCGGGCCACGGGTTCCCTTGGCATCCGCGACGATCTGGTCAACGCCGGTGCCACGTGGGTGGACGAGGCGGCCTTCCGGGATGGCCGGATCGCGTGGGGTCGCGTGGTCGAGGACATTCCGGCGTTCCTGCGCGAGACCGTCGCCCTGTTCGCGGAGCACCACGCCGGCGTCGCCGTGGCCTCCTGACCGGCACGAGCCCGGCCGCGGGAACCGCGGGGCGGCTGGAGGGCGCGTTCGCGGCCTTTGCTCACGCGCCCCGTTGGGGCGGCGGCCTTCGCTCACGAGCCCCGTTGGGACCGGCGGCCTTCGCTCACGAGCCCCGTTGGGACCGGCGGCCTTCGCTCACGAGCCCCTGTCGGAGCGGCAGCCTGCGCTCATCCGCAGATCAGCCACCTGCCCCCTTCGTTCCTGAGCGTGACGTCCTGGTTCACCGCCTGGCCCTGGCCGAGCTGCGCCTTGGTCGCCGCCAGGGCGAGGTTCAGCGTCGCATCGTCGACCTGCTGGCCCTGACTCGCCAGCACCTGGCGGACGAACGATCTCAGGGCGGCATCATCGACGGTCACCGTCCTCGTGCCCGAGACGTGCACCGTGGCGGTGTCGCCGTTCAGCCTTGTCTGCTGCACGTCGATGGTCCCGAAGCTGAACCGCATCGACTTCAACAGATCGCTGGCGCCGCTCGGCAGCGCCGCCGTCCCGCCGCCGAGCATCGAGGCGACGCTGTCCTGGTTCGCGGCGCAGGCATACTGGCCCAGCGTGTCGATCCGGCCGTCCCTGAAGGCCTGGATGACGGCGTTCACCGTGCTGACCGGGTCGGTGCCGGGCCCGGACCCGCCGCCCCCGCATCCGACCAGGATCACGGCCAGCAGGGCGGGCGCCAGGCGCCGACCGAGCCAGGTCACCCTCATCGACCTCCCTCGCTTGCCGCCTTCGCCGGCGCGGCACGCAACGGCCGACCGGGAGCGCGCCGGGAGTATGGCGCGCGATCCGACCCGATGTCCCCAGGACCTTCGGCGTAGGTCCGGGCGCTCTCCGAGCAGGCGCCCGTCCGGGGAGCCGCCGGCGCCGTCAGGGACGCCGAGGCGGGCCCGCCTGCACGCGGGAGAGGAGCACGTCGAGGGAGCCCCGCATCGGTGAGAGGCTCTCGATCCACCAGGTCGCGCCTGCGTCCTCGAAGGCCGCCACGAGGTCGGCCTCGTCCGGTTCGCAAATCCGAACAGGGCGACGTCGACCGTCTCGCCGTCCCGGCCGAGGGCAGACTGCTCCGCCCGGAGGCGCCCGACCCGCTCGGCCAGTCCGTCAGGCGTCAGCTCCATGCGCGATCCGTCCTCCGAGACGGCGATGCCGATCCAGCCGTCCCATCGCGCCGCGCGCCGGATGGCGCCCGGGCGTGTACCGCCGATCCAGATCGGCGGTCGCGGCTGCTGGACCGGCCTCGGGCCGACGGCGACGTCGTCCACCAGGAACGCGGGGCCGTGATGCGCGACCCGCTCCCCGCGTAGCAGGCGGTCGACGATCCCGGCGGCCTCGTCCAGGCGGGCGATGCGACCGGCCACCTCGAACGGATCGCCGAACGGCAGGAAGTCACCGGGGTCATTGCCCGCCCCGATCCCGAGCACCAGGCGGCCGCCACTCAGCCGGTCGAGCGAGCCGGCCGCCTGGGCGACGAGCTGCGGCCGGCGGCGCGACAGGACGATGACCGAGGCGATGAGGCGCAGGCGCTCCGTTGCCGCCGCGGCCGCCGAGAGGGCCACGAACGGATCGGCTGCCTCCGCGCCCATCGAGGTGCCCGTGCTGTCCCACGTGCTCAGGCCGTCCCAGCCGGCGCCCTCTGCCGCCACCGCAAGGCGGGCGATGATCCGGGGGTCAGCCAGCTCGCCGAACGGGCAGACATCGATCGCGTAGCGCATCAGCCGCTCCTCTCAGCCGGGACGCGAGGTTCGTCTCAGCCGCGGCGGGGCGATCGCCGACCCTGGCGGTGACGGATGTTGGGCGTCACGGTGCGGTCCCACGTCGGCCGCTCCAGCCAGCCAGCCTGCCAGCCGCCGCCATCATCGTCGTGCTCGTCCCGCAGCCCGGGCAGCCAGTCGGCGGCGGTCCCGACGTCGATGCCCGCCGGCTCCTCGCCCGCCGGCTCCTCGCCCGCTGGCTCCTCGCCGGCCGCGACGACCCGGACCTCGGTCACCTCGAGCACGGACGTCTCGGCATCCCGCTGCCCGGCGCCGGCGGCGCTTCCGCCCCGCCCCCCTCGCCTCCCGCGAGCGCCCCGCGGGCTGCCGGCCGGGCGCTGCGGGCGGCCGTCCGCCGCGGCTTCGGCGGCGCGCTCCACGACCAGGCTGGCGTCGTCCTCCAGCACGCGGAGACGGATCGACTGGATCTCGTCACGCAGCGCGGCCGCCCGCTCGAACTCGAGGTTCCGGGCGGCCATCCGCATCTCCGCCTCCATCCGCCCGACCAGCTGCTCGATCTGGGCCTTGGAGCTCCCGGTGAGGTTGCGGCCCTCGGCCGCCTCGTAGGCCGCCCCATGCTCTGCCACCGCCCGGAGCCGGTCGTTGATGTCGCGGATCTCCTTGACGATCGTGATCGGCGTGATGTCGTGCTCGAGGTTGTAGCGTTCCTGGGCGGTCCGCCGTCGCTTCGTCTCATCGATCGCGGCCCGCATCGACTCGGTGATCGTGTCCGCGTACATGACGACCTCGCCGCCGACGTTGCGGGCGGCCCGGCCGATCATCTGGATCAGCGACCAGGCGCTGCGCAGGAAGCCCTCCTTGTCGGCGTCGAGGATCGCCACCAGCGTCACCTCGGGCAGGTCGATCCCCTCGCGAAGGAGGTTGATGCCGACCACGACGTCGTGGACGCCGAGGCGCAGGTCGCGCAGGATCTGGACCCGCTCGAGCGTGTCCACCTCGCTGTGGAGGTACTGGACCTTCACGCCGAGCTCCCGCAGGTAGTCGGTCAGGTCCTCGGCCAGGCGCTTGGTCAGGGTGGTGACGATGGCGCGCTCACCGCGTTCGACGCGCTCGCGGATGCGCTCCATCAGGTCGTCGATCTGGCCCTCCGTCTGGCGAATCGTGATGGCCGGGTCGACGATCCCCGTCGGGCGCACCAGCTGCTCGACGACGCGCTCGCTCCGCTCCAGCTCGTACGGCCCGGGCGTCGCCGACACGTAGATGACCTGGCGAGCGGTGGCCTCGAACTCCTCGAACGTGAGCGGCCGGTTGTCGAGCGCGGACGGCAGGCGGAAGCCGAAGTCGACGAGGATCTCCTTGCGCGTGCGGTCGTTCTTGTACATGCCCACGACCTGGGGGATCGACATGTGCGACTCGTCGACGACCAGCAGCCAATCGGGCGGGAAGTAGTCGAGCAGCGTCCAGGGCCGGCTGCCCGCCTCGCGCCCGGAGAGGTGGCGGGAGTAGTTCTCGATCCCCGAGCAGTAGCCGAGCTCGCGCATCATCTCCAGGTCGAACGTCGTGCGCTGGCGCAGACGGGCCGCCTCCAGCGCCCGGCCCTGGCCCTCGAGCCAGCCGACCCGCTCCTCCATCTCGACCGCGATCGTGCCCATCGCCACCTTGAGCTTGTCGGCCGGAGTGACGAAGTGCGACGCCGGGAAGACGTTGACCTCGGGACGTTCGGCGATCAGCTCACCGGTCAGCGGGTCCAGCTCCGTGATCCGCTCGACCTCGTCACCGAAGAACTCCACCCGGACCAGGCGATCCTCCGAGGAGGGCACGAGCTCAAGGGTGTCGCCCCGGACGCGGAAGCGCGATCGCGTGAGCGCCTGGTCGTTGCGCTGGTACTGGAGGTCGACGAGCTGGCGCAGCACGGTGTCGCGGCGGTAGTGGCCGCCCGTCTTGAGGCGCAGGACGGTGGCGCCATAGTCGACCGGCGCACCCAGGCCGTAGATGCAGCTCACCGACGCGACGATGATCACGTCGCGGCGCTCGAAGAGGGCCTTCGTGGCTGCGTGGCGAAGCTTGTCGATCTCCTCGTTCCGGCTCGAGTCCTTCTCGATGTACGTGTCGCTGCGCGGCAGGTACGCCTCGGGCTGGTAGTAGTCGAAGTAGCTGACGAAGTACTCGACGGCGTTCTCGGGAAAGAAGTCCCGGAATTCCGCGTACAGCTGGGCGGCCAGCGTCTTGTTGTGGGCGAGCACGAGCGTCGGGCGCTGGTGGCGCTCGATCACTTTGGCGACCGTGTAGGTCTTTCCGGAGCCCGTGACGCCGAGGAGCGTCTGGTGGTGCATCCCCCTGGCAAGCCCCTCGGCGAGCTTGTCGATCGCCTGGGGCTGGTCCCCGGTGGGCTCGAAGGGCGCCACCAGATGGAAGTCGGGCATGGTGCACAGGATACTACGGCTGGCGTCCATTGCGAACGGGCGTTCTAGGCCTCGGGACGCCGAGACGCAGCCGCGAAACGAGACGGGCGGCGGAGTCTCCTCCGCCGCCCGTCGTGTCACGTCCTACAGGGCGTGGACGATCCGAGAGGTGACGCTCGAAGCGAAGTGGTTGCTGGGCAGGCCATGGGCGTGGATGTGCCCGGCGAGGTAGATCCCGATGTCCTCGTGGGCGATGTAGTTCGAGGAGATGGTCACGCTCACCGTGTCGGCCGCGGCGAAGACGACGATCCCGTTGTGGGCGGCCGGGCTGGCGGAATCCGGGTCGATGCCGTTGCCGGAGACCCAGTTGGAGGTGATGACATTGCCGGACACCTTCTGGCCCGGGGCGTGCCCGTGGATGGCGACGCCGGCCTCGCCATTGTTCAGCAGGATGTTGCCGATCACGTGGTTGTTGTAGGACGCGGTGCCCGGGAACGGGGCGAACATGCCGACGCCCGCGCCACCGTTGCCCACGGAGATGTTGAAGGAGACCGTGTTGTTGTAGACCCCGCCCTGGGTCGGGTGCGCCAGGG
Organism: uncultured Chloroflexia bacterium; assembly: GCA_963821595.1. GTDB lineage: Bacteria > Chloroflexota > Limnocylindria > Limnocylindrales > CSP1-4 > CTSoil-043. The sequence continues at coordinate 171,435 of CAWGEL010000027.1, forward strand.
CCGCACCGTTGTGGGACGGGAGCGTGATCCCGCAGTCGAGCTTGTTGTCCCGCGAGACGTTCCGGGTCACCAGGTTGCCCGACGTCGGCCCGACCTCATCGGTCAGCAGGATGCCGCCGACGTTGTCGTGGATGTCGTTGTCGACGACGTGCGAGTTCTTGACGCTCAGCAGGTGGATCCCCTCGCCGCAGTCACCGGGAATGTTGCCCTGGGCCGCGCATTCGGCCGGCAGCGGGACGAACGGCGTCGTGGCGCCCGCGTCGTTGCCGGTCAGCTCGTTGCCCATGACGGTGACGTTCGAGGTCATGGCGACCAGGATCCCTTCGGCGGGCGCGTTCTTCACGGTGAAGCCGCGGAAGCTGGAGCCCTTGGCTCCGGGTCCCGCGATCAGCACGCCCCAGCCGATGATCCCGTTGGCGGCCAGCGGTCCCGGCACGCTGGCGAGAATCCCGGACGCGTCGATGACGGCGTGGCGGCCCAGGAGGGTCAGCCGCTTGGTGATCACCACGGCCTCGTGATACGTCCCGGACCGGACGATGATCCTGGCGCCCGGCGAGGCGACGCCAATGGCGTGGCCGATGGTGAGACACGGAGCCGCGAACGAGCAGGCATTCGCGTCACTGCCGTTCGTGGCGACGTAGAACGTCTTGGGGACCGCCGCGGCGACGACCCCGGTCAGGAGCAGGGACGCGACGAGCCCGCCGGCGAGGCCCCTGGCGGCGAGCCCGACGAGGCGGGCGACGGGCCCGCGGCGTACGGAGCGCTCCTGGCCGCCATCTGCGGCCGGGCGCGACTGGGTGCGGTGGGACGCGAACTGCACGGTTCCTCCTCCGACTTCCTCGGCTGGGTTCACAACTGGCTCGCCGGCTCGGCGATCGTCGCCCGAGCCGCGTCACCCTCTCCCCGAGCGTGAGGCCGCAGGGTAGCGTGCCTCCCCGCAGGCGTCCACGCCCCGTTGCGGCTGGTGATCAGCCCCGGGAAGCGCCGCGAAGCGCCTGCGCGTAGGCCGCCTCGACGCGGCGTCGCGCGTCAGCCGGGTCGCCGTCCGTCCTGAGAATGCGCGTGGCAGCGGGCGCGAGCCGCGCTTGCAGGTCGCCCTGGGCGGCGACGCGTCGTCGCGCGTCCTCGGCAGCCATGCCCCGCGCCCCCAGGCGGGCCCGCTGCGCCTCCGGCCCGCAGGTGACCAGCCAGACCTCATCGCAGAGCGCCGCGAGACCGCCCTCCGCCAGCTTGATCGCCTCCACGGCCACCGCCGGCGCGCCGGCGCGTTCCGCCGCCGCGAGGGCGGCCATGATCCGCGTCCGGACGGCCGGGTGGACGATGGCCTCGAGGTCCGCGAGCGCGGCCACGTCGGTGAACACCAGCCTTCCCAGCGCGGCGCGGTCGAGGCCGCCGCCGGGGGCGCGGTAGGCCTCCCCGAACCGGGCGATGACCGGCTCGAAGGCCGGGCCGCCGGGAGCCGTCGCTGCCCGTGCCTCGACGTCGGCGTCGATGACCGTGGCTCCCAGCGCCTCCAGCCACGAGGCGACCGTTGACTTGCCGCAGCCGATCGGACCGGTGAGCCCGATCCGGACCGTATGCCGGGCGGGGACGCCGGCCGCCCCGGCGGTCACGGAGCTCGATCCTCCAGCAGCAGCCATGCCTCCTCGGCGCCGGCCAGGGCCTGCTCGACGTCGGCCAGCTCGGAGGTGACGCGCCGCAACTCGACGAAGTTGGCGGCGATCGCCGGGCTCATCAGGGCCAGCTCGAGCTGAGACTTGCGCAGGCCGAGGCGGCTCAGGTCATCATCGATGACCGCCTTCTGGCGCCGGTAGGCATCCTTGGACAGCCTTGGCCGGGCCGTCCTGGCGCCGTTGGCCGCGACGGCGGGGCGTGGCGCCGTACGTTCGCCCGTCGCCTGCTTCGCCGCGCTCACGTCCTTCCCGCGCTTCGGCCCGTCCGGCAGCGTCCTCCCCGCGAAACGTGCCTCCTCGCGCGCGAACGCATCAGCAGGTGTCCAGCCGTCGGCGGCTGCGGCGGCCCGCCACGCTCGGTAACCGCCGTCGAACGGAACGATGAACCCGTCGTCCACCACGAACAACCGGTCGCAGACGGTGTCGAGTAAGCGTCTGTCGTGGCTTACGATCAGGAGCGTCGCGGCAGTGTCGCGCAGGAATGCCTCGAGCGCCTCCCGGGCCGGGATGTCGAGGTGGTTCGTGGGCTCGTCGAGCAGCAGCAGGTTCCCCGGCGTGATCCCCATCAACGCGAGCTCCAGCCGCGACCGCTCGCCGCCCGAGAGCGCCCGTACCTCCTTGAACACGTCGTCGCCGCGGAACAGGAAGCGCGCGAGGTAGCCGCGCGCCTCACCCGGCGTCAGCGGGATCTCGCCGACGAGGGCGTCGAGCACGGTCTCGCCGGCCACCGGGTTGGTGCGGACCTGGGCCAGATATCCCATCTGGACGTTGGCCCCGAACGAGAGCCGCCCGTCCTGTGGCGCGAGCTCCCCGGCGATCGTCCGCAGGAGCGTGGTCTTGCCGGCGCCGTTGGGCCCGACGATCCCGATCCGCTCACCGCGACCCACCTCGATGTGGACGGCACGGGCGACGGCGGGCCCGCCCGGGTAGCCGACGACCAGCCCCTCCAGGCGCAGGGCGACGTCCGCGGACCGGGCAGCCTCCCTGCCAAGGGCGCGATCCAGGCGCAGGGAGTGGTCGCGCTTCGGCTCGTCGATCGGGGCCAGGCTCGCCAGGCGGGCTTCGTGCTCGTGCATCTTCGAGAACTTGCGCTGACTTCGGTACGTCTGGACGAGCGCCCGCTCCCGGGCGATCGCGCCCTCTCGCGTATCCGCCTCGCGGCGCAGGCGAGCATCCCGTTCCTCGCGCTGGCGGGCATAGGCGGAGTAGTCGCCCCGGAACATCGTAAGCCGGCGCTCACGGAGCTCCCAGATACGGGTCACCGTGGCGTCCAGGAACGCCCGATCGTGGGACGCTACCAGCAATGCCCCGCGCCTCCGGCGCAGCGCCTCCTCCAGCCACTCGAGTGCGCCGAGGTCGAGGTGGTTCGTGGGCTCGTCGAGGAGGAGCAGGTCCGGGTCGGCGATGAGCAGCCGGGCGAGCGCGGCCCGCGTCTGCTGCCCGCCGGAGAGCTCTTCCGGCGAACGGGCAACCTCGGCCGGCCCGAATCCCAGCCCGGCCAGCGCCTCGTCGACGCGGTGGTCCAGGCTCCAGCCGTCGAGGGCGGCGAAGCGATGGGCGAGCTCCGCGTAGGCCGGCGAGCCTGCCGCCCCGGTCACCTCGAGGTCGTGCATCTCCCGCTCCATGCGCTCGATGTGGGCCGCGCCCCGTCGTACGGCCGTACGAAGGTCGGGAGCTGTCGCGAACGCCTGGTCGAAGTGGGCCTCCTGGGCGAGAAGGCCCACGGTGAGGCCGCGACGCCGCTGGATCTCCCCCCGGTCGGGTTCGTCGATGCCGGCCGCCAGCCGGAGGAGCGTGGTCTTGCCGGCGCCGTTGGGGCCGACCATGCCGACCCGCTCGCCGACCGCGACGGCGCCGTCGACCCGGTCGAGGATCACGAACGTCCCGATCTCGCGCACGACGCCGGAGAGGCGAATGAGCGACATCAGGCGGGGTCCCCGGCAGGGCGCGGAGGGATCGCCGGCGCTCCGGCGCCGGCGCGCGCGTTGGCCCGGCGAGTCGCGGCGGCACGGCGCGTTCGCTCGACGCGGGCCCGCGCGGCGGCCCGTGCAGCCTCATCCGCCGTCAGTCCCAGCGCACCTTCGGCGGCCTGCTCCGTCCAGCGCCGGCCCCGCGGCCGTGGCGTGCCCGGCAGGCGCGCGGCACGCAGCAGTGCGGCCGTCCCGGGTCGATCGGCGGACGGCAGACGCTGGCACCACGAGCAGAAGTGCGTCGAGCGCCCGCCGACGACGATCCGGCGGATGGGCCTGGCGCAGCGCGGGCACGGCTCCCCGGCGCGCTGGTAGACCTGGAGGTACTCCTGCATCGAGCCGTCGCCCTCGGGAGCGGTGTAGTCGTCGACCGACGAGCCGCGCCGCTCGACGGCCTCGGCGAGCACCGCCCGGACGGCCCGGTAGAGCCGGCTCTCGTCCGCCGGACGCAGCGTCCCCGGCGTGCGAAGCGGATGGAGGCGCGAACGCCAGAGCGCCTCATCGGCGTAGATGTTCCCGACGCCGGCGATGAAGCCCTGGTCCAGCAGCAGTGGCTTGAGGCGAAGCCGGCGCGCGCGCAGGCGCGATCGGAACGCCTTGACCGTGAACGCCGTCTCCAGGGGCTCGGGACCGTGAGCGGCGAACAGGTCGCCGGCGCCTCCCGCCGCGAGGACCGCCCTGCTGACCGGATCGACCGACCACAGCCCGATGCGCCCGAACTTGCGGACGTCGCGGAACCGGAGCTCGCGGCCGTCCTCGAGCGCCAACGCGACGTGAACGTGCCGGTCGGTCGGGGCGCTGGACGGGACCACGAACAGCTGCCCGGTCATCTTGAGGTAAATCGTGAGCGCCGCGTCGCCCGACAGCCGCACCACGAGCTGCTTGCCGCGCCGGCCGACAGCTTCGATGCGGCGGCCGGCCACGGCGGCGGCGAACGCGTCGGGCGAGTCGTGCGAGGCGATCGCGCGCGGCCAGTCGCCGCGCGCTCCGATGATCACGGCGCCCGTGACCAGGCCGGCCAGGTCACGGGCAACCGTCTCGACTTCGGGCAACTCAGGCATTCCCTAGAGCGTACCGGGAGAATCCCCGGGGTGCGACGCGGTCGCGGCGGCAAGCGCGAGGGGTCAGGCTCCCGGTGCGCTCATGCCGGGCGGCAGCAGCACGGGGACCAGGACCGCCGCCCGGGGCGGACCGAACGCGTCCCGGCCAAACGTCACCCGCAGGCTGGCCAGGGCCTCCGTCGCGGCCGTGTCCGGCGCGCCACCCAGACTCCCGGCCGGGATCGATCGACGAAGGGTCGCGCCCTGCGCCAGCAGCGGCGTGCCCCCGATCGGCGGGGCCAGGCCCGCCGGCGTCCAGGCAACGACGACGCCGCAGGCGGGTGCCTGGCCGGTGTTGTCGAGCGCGAGGACCAGACCGTCGGCCGTCGCTTCGATGGCACCCCGGAATGCCGGCCTGGCGGCGCTCGAGATCGCCGACGAGACCGCCGTGTTGATGACGAGCCAGAGCACCGCCATCTGGATCGCGAGGATGAGGATCGCCGCAAGAAAGTTGTCGCCCACGATCATCGCCCGACCCGCACGCTCGTCCTGGTCAGCCCCCCGCGCGACCGCGCCCGCGATCGCGGCGGGGCAGCAACGACGAGCACCACCATGATCGAGATCAGCAGGCCCAGCAGCCCGAACAGGCCGCCGCAGCCGGTTCCACCGTCGGTCATCGCCACCACGCCTTGTCGACCGCCGCCTACCGCGGAACCACTCTCATCCCTTCCCAGTCGTCGCCGACCTTGACGTCGACCGTCAACGGAACGTCCAGCGTCAGCGCGCCCTCCATCGTCTCACGCAGGACCGGCGCCAACCGGTCGACTTCGCCGCGCGGCACCTCCAGCAGGAGCTCGTCGTGGACCTGGAGCAGGACACGGGCCGCGAACCCCTCGGCCGCGAGGCGGCGATCGACTCGCAGCATGGCGATCTTCATGATGTCCGCGGCCGTGCCCTGGATCGGCATGTTGATCGCCATCCGCTCGCCGGCCGCGAGCAGCGACCGGTTCGTCGAGCGCAGCTCCGGGATCTCGCGGCGGCGGCCCAGCAGCGTGGAGACGAAGCCATCGCGGCGGGCCGTCTCCTTGATGTGGAGCATGTAGTAGCTGATGCCCGAGTACGTGGCGAAGTAGCGATCGATGAACGCCCGCGCCTCCTCGCGCGGGATGTTGGCCCGCGTGGCCAGACCGAAGTCGCTCATCCCGTAGGCGATGCCGAAGTTGACCATCTTGGCCATCGACCGCTCGTCGGGCGTGACGTCGGCCGGCTCCTTGTGGAGGACCAGCGCGGCCGTGTCGCGATGGATGTCCTTGCCCTCGGCGAACGCCGCCTTCAGGTGCGGGTCGCCCGAGACGTGGGCGAGGATGCGCAGCTCGATCTGGCTGTAGTCCGCCGCCATCAGGGTCAGGTCCGGCGCACCCGCCACGAAGGCACGCCGGATGCGCCGGCCGAGGTCGGTCCGGATGGGGATGTTCTGGAGGTTCGGGTCCGACGACGACAGTCGGCCGGTCGCCGCCACGGCCTGGTGGAACGTCGTGTGCAGGCGCCCGTCGGCAGCCAGCAGCCCGGGCAGCGCGGTCACGTAGGTGCTGCGCAGTTTCGAGTACAGCCGCCAGTCGAGCAGCTTGCCGACGGCCGGGTGAGCCGGGCGCAGCTCCTCGAGGACCGTCGCGTCCGTCGAGTAGCCGGTCTTCGTGCGCTTGCCCTTTGGCAGGTTCAGCTCGAAGAAGAGGACCTGCTCCAGCTGCTTCGGGCTGCCCAGGTTGAACTCGTGGCCGACGTCGGCGTAGATCTCCGCCTCGAGGCGAGTCAGCTCGGCCGCAAACTCCCGGTCGAGGAGGGCGAGCGCGTCGAGGTCGATGGCGACGCCCGCCGCCTCCATCCGGGCGAGGACGGCGATGAGCGGCAACTCGAGCTCCGCGAACAGGCGACCGAGGCCCATGTCCGCGAGCGCGGCCTCCAGTGGCCCCCGCACGGCCAGCGCGGCCAGCGCCTCCAGTCCGGCCCGCTCGGCCGGGGCGAGGCCGGCGGCCGCGGGCGGGAGCACGACGCCAAGCCGCTCGTTGGTGACGTCGGCGATGCCCTGGCTTCGCAGGGACGCGTTGAGGAGGTACGCGGCGACCTGCGTGTCGAACGCGATCGGCGTCTCCCGCGCGCCCGGCTCGGCGGCGAATCTCGCGACCAGCAGCGGCTTCACCTCGTGGCCGACGAGCGGCGTGCCCGCCGCCTCGAGCACGGCCCGCGCGAGCGTCACGGCCTCGGCGCCCTCCACGGCCACCACGCGGCCGTCGTCGCCGGCCAGGCCCAGGGCGAGCGGCGTGCCCATCCGGGGTCGCGGGTCGTCGGCGATCAATGACACGCCGACCGCGGGTCGTGCACGAAGCCAGGCCTCCAGGTCCACCACCTCCTCCGACCCGACCCGTTCGACGCGGCCGGGGTCTGCCGCCAGCGCCGCCAGCGCCGCGGGCAGGTCGCCGGCCGGCAGCGGCGCGGGCGGCTCGGCCGGCCGCGCCGGCGCGACGGCGTCGAAGTCGAGGCTGAGCTGGAGGCCCGCCGCCGCGGCGTCCGCTGCGGCAACGGCCCGCGACCGCGGACCGGCGGCGCCCGGTGCCCTCGCCGCCTGGACGTTCGCCGAGCCCGCCGCGCGCAGCCCCTCGGCCGCCTGCTCGACGGTCTCGCCGAGGAGCGGCGGCAGGCGGTCGATGAGCGAGCGGAACTCGAACTCGCGGAACAGCCGCACCACCGTCTCCCGGTCGTACGAACCGACGCGGGCGGCGTCGAGATCCAGGTGCACGTCGACGTCCCGGACCAGGCGCATCAGCTCGCGGCTCTCGAGCACCTGCTCGCGGTTCTCGATCACGGCGGCGCGCAGCTTGTCCGGGACGACCTCCTGGACCCGCTCGTACATGGCGTCGAGGGAGCCGAACGTCCCGACCAGCCTGGCGGCGGTCTTCTCCCCCACTCCCGGGATGCCGGGGATGTTGTCGGTCGGATCGCCCTTGAGGGCCTTGTAGTCCAGCATCTGGTCCGGCCGCAGCCCCCAGCGCTCCGTGATGCGGGCCAGGTCGTAGGTGACCGTGTTGGCGATGCCACCGCGCAGCGAGACGAGCAGGCGTGTCCGCTCGGTCACCAGCTGGAGCAGGTCCAGGTCACCGGTGAGGATCGTGGTCTCGAGGTCATGGCCTTCCGCCTGGCCGACGAGCGTCGCCAGGACGTCGTCGGCCTCGAACCCCTCGCGCTCGAGGGCGGGGATGCCCAGGGCGGTGACCACCTCGCGGACCTTCGGCACCTGGGTCCGCATCTCGTCCGGCATGCGCACGCGGTTCGCCTTGTACTCCGTGTACCGGTCGTGGCGGAAGGTCGGCGCCGGCAGGTCGAAGGCGATGGCCGCGTAGTCGGGCCGGACGTCCTGGAACGCTCGCAGGACGATGTTGCAGAAACCGAAGACCGCGTTGACCAGCTCGCCCTTCGACGTCGTCAGCGGCGTCTCGAGGAGCGCGAAGTAGCCGCGGTAGATGAGCCCGTTGCCGTCGAGCAGCATCAGCCGTTCCATCGGGTCGGGCACCTCCGGGATCGGCGCGGTCGGTCGCGCCTCCGACGAGTGTACCGAGAGCCGGCCCGGGTGCGCGCCAGCACAGGGTCGAGGGCGAAACTGGGGGGCGCCTTTCGCCGGCGGCGGCGGGGCGGATCCGACGGACCGTCGACGCGCACAAAGGACCCATGCGGCGCACACATCTCGCACACGCCTGCCCCGCATCGTGAGGGACATCGAGCCGACCCGAAACGCGGGCCGGCCAGCAGATCGGAGCAGCCACGCATGCGCACCCGAATCGGGCTCCTCGGCGGAGTCCTCGTCCTCCTCATCGGCGCCGGGATCGCCGCCCTCGCCTACCAGGCCGGCGTCACCCAGGGCGCGGCCTCCGCGGCGAGCGGCGCGGCGCCGGCCGTCGTGTACGGCCCATGGTTCTGGGGCTTCGGCGGCTTCCACCTGCTGGGAATCCTCTTCGGCCTCTTCATCCTGTTCATCGTCGCCCGGGTCGTCCTCGGCGCGATCTTCTGGGGCGGTCCCGGACAGTGGGGCCGGCGCGGGCGCGGCCGGTGGGCCGACGGCCCCGGAGGCCGTCCCGACCGCGACGCCTTCTTCGCGGAGATGCATCGCCGCTTCCACGAGGGCGAGCAGGCATCCGCCGGCGGCGCCGGCGCTGGAGTCGGCGGAGCCGCATCCGCGGGATCCGCCGGCGGCTCCGGCCCCTGGGCCGGCTCCACGCCGCACCAGGATCCAGGCGCCTGAGACCCGCGGTCGTGGGCGGGGCGGAGCGTATGCTCCGCCCCGTCGCGCCTGACCGGCACCCAGCAGCAACCGCCGGAGCTCCTTCGTGAAGACCATCCTCGTCGTCGACGACGAACCGAAGATCACGCAGCTCGCGCGGGACTACCTCGAACACGCCGGCTTCAGCGTGCTGGCGGCCGGCGAAGGGCGCGGCGCCCTGGCCCTCGCCCGCTCCCGGCGGCCGGACCTGGTGATCCTGGACCTGGGACTGCCCGGCCTCGACGGACTGGACGTCGCCCGGGCGCTGCGCCGCGATTCCGATGTGCCGATCCTCATGCTCACCGCTCGGACGGACGAAGTGGATCGCATCGCCGGCCTCGAGCTCGGGGCCGACGACTACGTCACCAAGCCGTTCAGCCCGCGCGAGCTCGTGGCGCGCGTGCGCGCGATCCTCCGCCGCACGGAGATCGCTTCGACTCTCGCCGACGCCCCGGTCCGCGTCCTCGACGTGGAGCTCGACCCGGCCCGCCTGCGCGCCTCCGTCGCCGGACGGGCCGTTGACCTCACCCCGACCGAGTTCGCCCTGCTGGTGACCCTCGCCCGCCAGCCGGGGCGGGTATTCACGCGGTCGCAGCTCCTCGACGCGATCCACGGCATCGCCTTCGAGGCCTACGAGCGGGCGATCGACGGCCACGTGAAGAACGTGCGTCGCAAGCTCGAAGTGGACGCGGCCCATCCGCGCTACCTGCTCACCGTGCACGGCGTCGGCTACCGCTTCGCGGATGCGTGAGCCCGACCGTCCGCCGGCCGGACGTCGGCGCGAAGGTGGTCGGGCCTGGCGGCGGTTCGTCGACGCGGGCCGGCCACCGTGGTGGCCGGAGGGTGAGCCGTGGCCGCCCCGGGGGCGCTCCGGCCCCTGGCAGCGCCCGGCGCAATGGGCGTATGGCCGGCCGCCCTGGGCCCGCCGCCGCCACGGCGGGCTCGGCTGCGTCGTGGCGCTGGCGATCGTGTTCCTGGTCGGCTTCGCGACGGTGAGCACGTGGATCCTCACTGACCTCTTCGGGATCACCCGCTCCGCGGGCTCGCCTTCGGCCGGGACCGTCCAGCTGGGGATCACCCTGGCCGTCGCCGTGATCGTGCTGACCGGCGCCAGCCGGGTGGCCCGGAGACTGTCGGCGCCGGTTGACGATCTCCTCGACGCGGCCGACCGCCTCGCCGCCGGCGACTACGACGTCCGCGTGGCCGAACGCGGCCCGCGCGACCTGCGGGCGGCGGCCAGAGCGCTCAACACGCTGGCCGAGCGGCTCGCCGACACGGAGCTGCGCCGTCGTGCCCTCTTCGCGGACGTCAGCCACGAGCTGCGCACGCCGCTGACCGTGGTGCGTGGCGGCCTCGAGGGCATGCTCGACGGTGTCCGACCCCGCGATGACGAGCACATCGGTGCGCTCCGCGACGAGACGCTGCTCCTCGATCGGCTGATCGACGACCTGCGGACGGTCGCCCTCGCCGAGGTGGGGGCCCTGGCGCTCCACCGCGAGGACGTGGCGCCGGCCGACGTCGTGGATGCTGCCGTGGCGGCCTTCCGAGCCGGCGCGGACGCTGCCGGCGTGCACCTGGTCGGGCATGCCGCCGAGCGACTTCCTGCCATCTCGGCGGACCCCGTCAGGTTGGGCGAGATCCTGCGCAACCTGCTAGCCAACGCCCTCCGGGCCACGCCGGCCGGTGGCGAAGTCGAGGCGACGGCCTCGGCGGCCGACGCCGGCTCGGTCGCGTTCACCGTCCGGGACACGGGCGCCGGCCTGGCGCCCGGCGAGGCCGAGCGCATCTTCGACCGCTACCACCGCGCGTCCGACTCGACCGGCAGCGGCCTCGGCTTGACGATCGCGCGCGAGCTGGTCGCGGCCCACGGCGGGACGATCGCCGCTGCCAGCGACGGCCCGGGCCGGGGCACGACCGTCCGGTTCACGATCCCGGCAGCCGGCTGACCGGCGTCCCGGCGGCCCGATCGCACGACGCCCGGAGAGCCCAGGGACGCGTGCTAGACTCGGCCGGCCGTCCCGCTGTGACCGACCTCCCCCGGCCGCGAGGAGCCGCTCGACCGTGGATCTTCGCCACCAGTTCGATCGTGCCGCGAACGGCCCGGAGCAGGACGCCACCGCCCGCCGGGACGAGATCCTCGTCGACCGCGCTCGCGCCGGCGATCTCGACGCGTTCAATCAGCTCGTCGAGGCGTACCAGGATCTCTGCCATTCCCTGGTCGCCCGATTGGTGCCCGATCCCGACCAGGCCGGCGACGCCGTCCAGGAAGCCTTCTTCTCCGCCTACCGCAACCTGCGCTCGTACCGTGGTCCCTCGTTCCGCGGCTGGCTGACACGGATCGCCGTGAATGCGGCAATGGACCTCCAGCGGGCCCGCCGGCGGCGACCTGTCTCTCCCTACCCGGAGCTGGAGGACGACACCTGGCAGCCACCGGCCAGGGAGGAGGACGACCCCGAGTCCAGGGCAACCGCGGCCGAGCGCTCGCGCGAGCTGGCACGGGCGCTCGGCGCGATCGGGAGCGACCAGCGAACCGCGATCGTGCTCTTCGACGTCGAGGGGTACGACTACGCCGAGATCGCGACGATGACCGGCGTCAGCCTCGGCACCGTGAAGTCCCGGATCCATCGCGGACGGCTGGCGCTGCGCGCGCTGCTCGCCGACCGCATGGAACTGTTCCGTCGCTGAGGGCGTCAGAGAGCCATGCCGACCGTCCCCCACGCTCCCGCCTCGTCCGCGGCGCAGCACGAGCTGCTCATCGTGGGCCTCGACGCGGACGACCTGCGGGAACCCGATCGGACCCGTGCGGCCGACCTCACGCAGACGTGCGACGGCTGCGCCCAGCTGGCGGCCGACCTCGCGGCGCTGCGCGCTGCGACCCACGCCCTGCCGGCGCGCCCTCGGACGCGCGACTTCCGCCTGACGCCCGCCGACGCGGAGCGACTCCGCCCGACCGCCGCGCGACGCCTCCTCGGCTGGCTGGCCGGGCCCCGGTCTTCGGTTCGCCCGCTCGCCGGCAGTCTGGCAGCCCTGGGCCTTGCCGGCCTGCTCGTCGCAAGCGTGCCCGGGATGCTCGGCAGGACAGCGTCCGCGCCGGCAGCCCTCACCAGCCAGGGGGCGTACGACCTGAACAGCGGCGCGCCCTCCGCAGCGGCACGTGCGCCGGAGGGCGGAGCCTCGTTCAGCGGAAACAACGCCACTGCAAGCGCCGCTGCGTCTGCCGCGGCCTCGCAGGCTGCCCTGGGACCAGCGGCGAGCCCATCCGCCGCGAGCGCCCCATCCCCCGCGCCCGCCGCGTCGGCTGCCGCGGGGGGCCCGCCGGCGGCCCCTTCGGTCGCCGCGCCGCCGTCGCCGATGTCGCCGACCACGAGCAGCGGCCGCGGCTCCCTCCAGGTCACGCCAAGCCCGATCGCCGCCGGCAGCAGCGCCGCCGGCAGCAGCGCCTCCGCGTGCCCGTGCGGCAAGGCCGCAACCGGATCCGCCGGACCGAGCCCCACGCCCGGCCAGCTCACTGCGTCGACGGCAGAGACCCCTCCTGGCAACTCGCCGTTGGTGCCCGCATCCGCGCTGCTCCTCGCGGTGGGAGCGGCCCTGTTCGGGGCCCGCCTGATCGCCCGCCGCCTGATCTGACGGGGAGCGGCCGGCACTCCCGTCATGCCCAGCCCGCCGGCGCGGACCGCGGAAGGCTACGATTGCGGCTCGGCCGAAGTGGCGGAACCGGCAGACGCGGCGGTCTCAAACACCGCTGAGGGCAACCTCGTCCGGGTTCAAATCCCGGCTTCGGCACCAGGAGCACCGTTCGAAATGTTCCCGCTGGCCGACGTCGACTGGATCGTTTCACCCCGCGACCGGGCAGGCCCGCCTGCGCCGTCATGCGATCGCAATCCCCGGCGAAGAACCGCTGGCGCCGCCGGCGCGTTCCACGAGGCACAATCCCGGTGATGGACTTGCCGGGTGAAGGCCGGAGGCAACCACTGCTCGTCGACGCAGGAACCCGATGATCGCCAGGTGGGCGCTGCTCGGGGCGGTGGTCGCGCAACTCGCCGACGGCCTGACATTCGTGGCCGGGCTGCGCTCCGGCATCCCGCTGCAGGCGGAGGCGAACCCCGTCGCACGCCTCCTCTATGACGTGCTCGGCCTGGCCGGCGTGATCGACTTCAAGCTCGCGGCCCTGGCGCTCGTCGTCGTCATCGTCGCCATCGCCCAGCATGTCGCGCCGCAGCGAACGGTCGGCAGGCGACGCGTGCTCCTTGCGGCGACTGTCATCGCGGCCGGCGGTGCCATCGGGACGCTCGCCAACCTCTCGGTCCTGCTGCCGGCCCTTCGCGTCGCCTAGAGAGCGCCGTCCCATCCCGAGCCGGTCCGGGCGGCCCCGCCGCTGCCGGCCGGCGACGGCGCGCCTAACGCCGGGGCATCTGGGTCGTTGTCTCCTGTGGGTTCAGGGACTTCCTCGTCGCGTTGGCGGGACCTGGCCCGCGTGGTGTGCGGCTCCCCGCCGACATCGCGGTGAGTCCTCGAGTCCCTTCGCCCGGTCCCCCGAGCGACCGAAAGGAGCGGCAATGAAGAGACGCCTACTCGTGGCACTGACCGGAATCGGCCTCCTCGTCGGAGTGTCTGCGGCCCCCACGCTTGCAGCCGGAGGAGCGCCGGCCCGGTATCAGGTCGGCACGACGACCTACACCGTGGCCGTCTACAACACGTACATGCACACGTTCGTGGTCACGGCAAATCCGTGCGACGGCAGCATCGCGATCACGGGCTCCACGCCCGCGGACAGCGCCTACTTCACGACCGAGACCGTCATTGGCACGCTGGCCAACGGGATCATCTCGTTCAACGCGACGTACGTCGGACCGTACAACCCCGGATACACCTGGTCGGGGTCCTTCCCGGTCGCCGGAGGGGCACTCGGCGGTGAGTTCACCGGCACGGTGACCGCTGCGCCGACGACGTTCACCACCTACGCGACCCACGGTGACTACGTGTCGTCGAGTGGCGGCGGCGCCGATGCCGCGCATTCGTGCATCGGCATGCCGGTCGTCGCGAACAACGGCGCGGGCCTGGCCGCCCTCACGGCGAGGTTCGCCGCGATCGAAGGCCGCCTCGTCGCCAACCTGGAGGCCGTGGTCACGCGGCTCGAGGCCAAGGCGCCGGCGACCGCGCACGCGGTGGCTGCGATCCAGAAGCACGTCGATGCGATCAAGGCCGGCACTGCCGGGCCGGGCCACGCTTCGGCAGCGGCGAGCGGAACCGTCGCACATGGCAAGGCAACCACGCCGCCGGCAAACGCCCAGGGCCATCCGACCCGCGGCAGCCACCCCGGCAAGCCGTAACCCCGGGGCCCCCACCACCCACTCGACGAGCCGGCCCGCCCCGCGGGCCGGCTTTCGTCTATCCGGCCGAGCGTCGGCTCCCCCCAATTCCTGGCGTGCCTTGCCGCGAGCCGTGCCGGCGGGTGGGGGCTACGATGCCGTCCTGTGGAAGCCTCGTCGCACGCATCCGCCGGTCCCGGAGCCAGGCTGACGACGCCGGACTCCATCCATCGCGTCGCGGCCCTGGGCCGCTCCGCCGCCGACCGGGAGCTCCTGGATCGCGCGCTCCTCGGCCTGGAGGCACGGCACGGCCTCGCCGCCAAGGTGGCTGCGGAGCCGAACCTCGCGACGATCATGGCCCAGTTCGTCACGCGCCTCTCGGACGCCTTCGGCTCCCTCTCGGCGATCCGCGGCACGACCGTCCTGGACATCGCCTGCGGTTCGGGCTCGAGTCGCTCGCCGGTCACGGGCCTGCCGACGGCCGAGTTCGAGCCCTGGATGTGCCGGCTCCTCCTGGAGCTCGGCGCGCACCCGGTCGGCGTCGACATCGGCGACCTGTCCGGCGAGGCGTTCGAGCACCATCGAATCGACCTCGGCATCCCCGGCGCCCTCGACGTCCTGCCGGCCGGCTCGTTCGATGCCGTCCATGAGAGTCGGCTCTTCGGCTCGCCGGAGTTCAGGGCTGCGCACGGGCCGGCGACCGAGCGCGTGCGCCGGGAGGTCCACCGCCAGGAGCGCCGTCTGCTGCGACCCGGCGGGATCCTGATCCACCGGGACGTCGGCCCGCTCCAGGGGCCCTGACCCCTGCGCCGCGTCCGCTCGGCGACGCGCTCGTGTCCGGGCGGCCGGCGAGCGACGAAGGCCGACGGGGTCGCCTTCCGCCCTCAGCGGGGACGGAAGTGAGCGCCGCCCCTGGCCAGTGCGTAGAGCGTGAACCAGTACCCGACGAACAGCACGCCGGTGACGGCGATCGCCACCGCCTTGCCGTCATACGACCCGCCGAGTGTCGAGATGAACAGGAACGTCCAGAGGAGCGCTGCGGGCAAGGCGTACAGGAACGCGAGGATCCGGGCGAAGGTCGAGTGGGCCAGGACGCCGACGCCGGTGAGCAGCTGCACCGCGCTGATGACGATCCAGATCACGCCGACGGCGATGAAGAACCCGCCCGCAGTGTTGAACGCGTCCCTGACGGCGTTGCTCTGGTCCGTCGGGACCACGCCCGCCGAAAAGTCGCCGAGACTGCTGAACAGGCTGCCCCCGAGGATCGGCAGCACGCCCACGAGGACCCCGACGAGGCTGACGAGGATCAGGAAGATCCCGGCCAGGACGACCTTGCCCGAGGTCTTTCGGGGCAGGGCAACCGGACCCTGGGCCCATCCCTGCGGAGGAGCGGCCGGCTGCTGCCATTGCGGCGCGACGCCCGGCGGCTGCTGCCAGCCTGGAGGCGCGACCGACCCCGGCTGCTGCCAGCCCTGCAGGGGCTGCTGCCAGCCCGGCTGCGGGGGCTGCTGCCACCCCTGCGGGGGCTGCGGCTGGGCAGGCGGCTGCTGCCACCCCTGCGGGGGCTGCTGCCACCCCTGCGGGGGCTGCGGCTGGGCAGGCGGCTGCTGCCACCCCTGCGGGGGCTGCGGCTGGGCCCAGCCCTGGGTCTGGGTCGGGCCGGGGGCGGCCCACGCCTGCGTCGGTGGTGCGGCGTCTGGCTGCCAGCTCGCCGGCGGCACGCCTGCGGGCGGGGCCAACGGCGGCTGCGCCCAGCCCGGGGCCTCAGGCTGTGGCGCCGGCGGGATCGGCGGCACGGCCGGCGCGACCGGGGCCGCGTCCGGCGGACGGCTCGCGGCGTCCGCGACGGGCGACGGCTCCGCGATGGTCGGCTCCGGCGCCGCTGACGCATCGCCCGATCCGGCCAGCGACGACGCAGCGACCACGGGGGCCTCGGTGGCGAGCGGGGCCGCGGGGGGCTCCGGCATAGGCGGCGCGGGAGGCTGGCCCCATGCGGTCCCGGGCGCGGGCGTGTCGACGAGCGGGGCCGCGGGGGGCTCGGGCAGGGGCGCCGCGAGAGGCTGGCCCCATGCGGCCCCGGGCGCGGGCGTGTCGGCGGGCGGCACGGCCGCGGGGGGCTCCGGCATAGGCGCCGCGAGAGGCTGGCCCCACGACGAGGGCGCTGCGGGAGGCACCGGCGGTGCGGCCTGGGCGAAGAGCGGCGGCGTTCGGCCCACCTGGTCCCAGCCGGACGCGGCCGGCGCACCGGACGCGGGCGTCTCCGGTGCCTGGGGTTCCGGCGGCGTTGGCGCCGACGCCTGGAACGGCAGGCTGAAGGGCGGCGGCGTTCGGCCGACCAGGTCCCAGCCGGACGCGGCCGGCGGCTCCGGCGCGGAGGGTTCCGTCAGCGGAGGCGGGACGACAGTCTCCCCCCAGCTGGTCGCGGCCGCAGGCGCCGCCGATGCGGCCGCTCCCGCGACGGCCTCCGGTTCGAGCGGTGCTGCGGCGGCATCCGCGGGCTGCGGCGCCCCGATCTGCTCGATCGGCTGCTCGGTGCTCTCCGACATGACGACCCTCCCGTTCCGGTGGACGCTGGAGCACGAACCCGAGGCACTGTAGCAGGCGAAACCGCCGACGACGAGAGGAGGAACCGATCGGTGCGCGATTCGGCGCAGCGGGCACGCCCGGGGCCGCGCAGGCCGCAGGCGCGGGCCGGCGATCCCGGGCCCGGCTCCACCAGGGCCGCCACCGGCTCCGGATGTACCCTTCACGCACGCCGGCCACTCATGACGCCGACCCCCACCGAGATCGAGATGAGCCTGTTCCGCCGAATGCTCGGCCTGCCCGAACCCTCCCCCGCCGCAGCGGGTATCGTCCCTCCGCCCGGCTCGCCGGCGGAGACTGCGACCGTCCGGCGCATCGTGGCCGAGGTGAACGCCCTCCCGCCGGAGCGGGCCCGAATCCTCGCCGCCGCGGCCTACGTCCTGACACGGGTCGCGAACGCGGACATGGTGGTCTCCGACGAGGAGATCGCCTACATCGAACAAACCCTCACCGAGGAGAGCGGCCTCACCCAGGCCGAGGCCGTGATCGTGGTGGAAGTCGCCCGCCAGCAGGCCCGTCTCTTCGGATCCACCGAGGACTACCTCGTGACGCGGGAATACCTCGGTGTCTCCACGCCCAAGGAGCGCCTCGAGCTGCTCCGGGCCTGCTTCATGGCGGCCGCCGCAGACGACCAGATCACCGCCGCCGAGAGCGCGACCCTCGACCAGATCGCCAACGAACTCCAGATCGAGGCCCACGACCTGTCCGCACTGCGGGCGGAATTCTCGGAGCGGTTCACGGCCGTCCAGGCCCTCCGGGCGGCCAAACAGGCGTAGGGCGGCGTCGGGCGAGCGAGTCGCCGGCGCGTCTCGTCAACTCGCCGCGTCGAGGACGGGCTCGGAGCCAAGGGCGAGCTCGCAGATGCCGGGCCGGAGCCGTCGGCCGAGTTCGGCCAGCAGCTCGGCGTCATACGCAACCCCGCTGCGCAGCTCCATCGGCAGCGGGGGGCGTCCGGGGCCCTGCGGCAGGTGAACGGTCACCCGGGTCGCTCCAGGGTGCGACCGGAGGATGTCCCGGACCGAGGCCATCGCCGCCTGCAGGACGTCCGCGGGCAACCCCGCGCCGAAGCGCACGTGGAGACGTCCGGCGGGCCCCGCCTCGACGGGCACCGTCGGGCCCGTCACCGGGGCAAGTGCCTGGCCCCGCGCCTCGTCCGGCAGCGGCGGCTCGTCGAGCTCGGGCGCCACCGCCGCGAGGTCGCGCGGCTCGATCGACTCCGGGACGGGCTCCGCCGGGCCCGGCATGGCGACGGCCCCGGCACGCCCCGCGGCCGGCGACGGGGCCGTGACCGGCTCGGGTCGCGCCGCGATGGTCGGCAGGCCGCCGCTCCCCGGCATCGCGCCCGGCGTCGATCCTCGTGCGTCGGCCCGGATCGGCGACACCAGCGGCACCGGGACCGGGCGCGGCGGCGCGGCGGCGCCATTCGAGCCCGCTCCCGCGACGGCGCCCCCGTTCTGGCCCGGGCGCATCGCACGGGCGCCCGGCACGCCGTGCCCGTTGGTGGCCCCGCCGCCGCCACGCCGCCCGCCACGCCCCCGATCCCCGGCCGCGACGTCGGCGGCGAACGCCTCCTCGCCCTGCGTCGTCGCGGCCTCCAGGTCGGTCACCAGGTCGGCCAGGAGTGAGACCTCTTCACCGCGATGATCGATCCGGCCGGCGACCAGGAGGATCGCTCCCTCCTGCCAGTTCGGGCCGGTCTGCTCGTAGAGGCGCGGGAACACGACCACCTCCACGGCTCCCTGGAGGTCCTCCATGGTCACGACCGCCATCGTCGATTTCGCCTTCGTGATCACGGTCCGCGAGCCGGTCACCACGCCGCCGACCACGACCCGCTGGCCGTCGAGCGTCTCATCGCGGAGCTCGCTCGAGTAGGCGGTCACGAAGCGGCCAATTCGTTCCGCCACCTCGCCGAGCGGATGGTCGGAGAGGTAGAGGCCCAGCAGCTCCTTCTCCCAGCGCAGCCGCTCGCGCGTCGGCACCTCGGAGGCGGCCGGCAGGGGCGCTTCCAGCGCGGCAGGTTCGGCGGCCAGGTCGAAGAAGCTGATCTGGCCGGTGGCCCGTTCGCGCTGGTCCGCCTGGGCCGCGGCAAGGACGTCGTCGAGCGCGAGCAGCAGCTGGGCCGCGTGGCCGAACGGGCTGAGCGCGCCCACCTTGACCAGCGACTCCAGGACACGCTTGTTGACGAGTCGGAGATCGATCCGGTTGCAGAAGTCCGCGAAGGAGCGGAACGGTCCGCCGGATTCCCGTGCCGCGATGATCGATTCGATCGCACCCTGGCCGACGTTCTTCACGGCGAGGAGGCCGAAGCGGATCGCCTCCCCTTCGACGGTGAACTCGAGGTGGCTGGCGTGGACGTCGGGCGGCAGGACCGCGATTCCCAGCCGCCGGCATTCGGCGACCGCCGCGGCGACCTTCTCCGCGTTGTCGCGGAATGCCGTCAGCACGCTGGTCATGTAGTCGACGGTGTAGTTCGCCTTCAGGTAGGCCGTCTGGTAGGCGACCAGGCCGTACGTCGTGGCGTGGGCCTTGTTGAAGCCGTAACGCTCGAACGGCTCGAAGGCGGTGAAGACGGCGTCGATCGTCTCCGGGCGCACGCCTCGTTCGGCCGCCTGCGTCACGAACTTCTCGCGCATGGAACGCAGCACGGACGACTTCTTCTTGCGGATCGCGTAGCCGAGCGTGTCCGCCTCGGGGCCCGTGAAGCCGGCCAGGGCGACGGCCGCGGCCATGATGTCTTCCTGGTAGACGAAGATCCCGTACGTCCGCTCCAGGTACGGCTTCAGGAGTGGATGGAGGAAGGTCACGGCCTCGTGGCCGTGCTTGCGGCGGATGTACGCCGGAATGTTGTCCATCGGTCCCGGCCGGTAGAGCGCGACCATGGCGGCAAGGTCGTAGACGGAGGTGGGCTGGAGCTCCCGGATGTAGCGGCGCATGCCCGCCGACTCCAGCTGGAACACGCCCGTCGTCTCGCCGGACGCGAGGAGCTCGAACGTCCTGCGATCGTCGAGCGGGATCCGGTCGAGGTCCACCTCGATCCCGCGGTTGGCGTGGATCATTTCCACGGCCCGGCGCAGGATCGTCAGGTTGGAGAGGCCCAGGAAGTCGAACTTGAGCAGGCCCAGGGCTTCGACGCCGTGCATCTCATACTGGGTCATCGCCGCGTCGGAGTTGGTCGCCTTCTGGAGCGGCATCAACTCCGTGAGCGGCTCGCGGCTGATCACGACCCCGGCGGCGTGGGTGGAGGCGTTGCGCGCCACACCCTCGAGCTGCCTGGCGAACTCGATGATCCGTCGCACGGACGGGTCGCCGTCGTACATCTCGTGGAGGGTCGGGCTGAGCGTCAGCGCCTCTTCCAGCTTGATCCCGAGCTGGTTGGGGACGGCCTTGGCGATCCGGTCCACGTCGCCGTACGAGTTGCCGAGCACGCGCCCCACGTCGCGGATGGCGGCCCGCGCCAGCATCGTCCCGAACGTGATGATCTGGGCGACGTGGTCGGCGCCGTACTTCTGGCTGACGTAGTTGATGACCTCCTCGCGCCGTCCGTCCTCGAAGTCGATGTCGATGTCGGGCATCGTCACCCGGTCCGGGTTGAGGAAGCGCTCGAACGGGAGCTGGTACGCGATCGGATCGACCGGCGTGATGCCCAGGGTGAAGGTGACGATGGACCCGGGGGCGCTGCCGCGGCACGTGGTCTGGATCCGCTGCTCGCGGGCGAAGCGGACGAAGTCGGCCACGATCAGGAAGTAGCCTGCGTAGCCCATCGCGTTGATGACGCCGAGCTCGTAGTCGAGGCGAGCCTGGAGCTCCGGCGTCACGGTCCCGTAGCGACGAGCGAGACCCGCCTGGCACTCGGTGCGCAGCCAGCTCTCCGCGGTCTCGCCGGCGGGCACCGGGAAGTGCGGGATGCGGAGGTGGCCGAGGGGCAGGGCCAGGTCCACCATCTCCGCGATCCGGCGCGTGTTCCGGATGGCCTCCGGCTGGTCGGGAAACAGGGCTGCCATCTCGGCAGTGGATTTGAGGTAGAACTCGGATCCCTCGAACTTGAGCCGCCCCGGCGTGTCCAGGTTGCTGCCCGTACCGACGCAGAGCAGCACGTCATGGGCCTCGCTCTGGGTCCTGTGGACGTAGTGCAGGTCGTTGGTCGCCACCAGCGGCAGGCCCGCCTCCCCGGCCAGGCGCAGGAGCTGCCCGTTCAGGCGTGCCTGGTCCGGGATGCCATGGTCCTGCATCTCGAGGAAGAACCGACCGGGGCCGAAGATGTCCCCGTACTCGCCGGCGAGCCGCCGCGCGAGGTCCCAGTCCTCGCCCTCGAGCGCCTTCGGGATCTCGCCGCCCAGGCAGGCGGAGAGGCCGACCAGGCCCTCGGCGTGGCGCGCCAGGTGCTCGCGATCGATCCGCGGCTTGTAGTAGTACCCGTCCAGGTGGGCATCGGTGATCAGCCGGCACAGGTTGCGATACCCGGTGGCGTCCGTGGCCAGCAGGACCAGGTGGAACGGCTGGGCGTCGGCCTTGCCTTCGCGGTCGCGCATCGACCGACGGGCGACGTACGTCTCCACGCCGATGATCGGCTTGATGTCACGGGCGCGGGCGGCCTGGTCGAAAGCAACGGCCCCGTAGAGGGCGCCGTGGTCGGTGAGGGCGAGCGATCCGAAGCCGAGCCGCTGCGCCTCGTCGACGAGGTCGCTGATGCGGCCCAGCCCGTCGAGGAGCGAGAACTCGGAATGGACGTGGAGGTGGACGAAGTCGTCGGGGGCGAGGGTCGTCACGGGAGGTCCATGGTAGCCGGGAGCGGGCGACGAAAGGCGGTGCAACAACGCCGACATCACGCCCCAGTCGCGCGGCCTTGAGGCGATCGCCCGGGGGTTCATGCACCTCGGGGTGGGCGACCAGGAGCAGCTTCGCCTGGAGCTCCCGGTCTACGACGCCCTCTACGCGTGGGCACAGCAACAGGTGATGGGCGGCTGACCCGGCGGGCCTTCGTCTCGAGGGCGTCATCGACCTCCCCGAGCACGCGGGCCCTGCGGCTTCGACCACGCCGCGGTCCAGCGCGGCCTGCGCCGCCTCTACGTCGCCCACACCGCGAACGACGCGCTCGACGTCATCGACCTCGACGCGCAGCGGCTCGTCGGCTCGATCGGGGGCCTGACCGGCGTCGCGGGCGCCCTCGTGGACGAGGGGTCCGGCCGCGTGTTCACCTCGAACCGGGGCGCGCCCGTCGCCGGCGAGATCTTGTCTTGTCTGCGGGTCAGGGCGTGGACGATCGGGTGTTTCCAGGATCGCCGGCCCACAGGACCTCCTGGACCGTCACAGAGACCCCCGGGCAGCCGCCCGGCGGGATAGAAACGCACGTCGGGGCCGGTTCCGCGGTGACGCGCAGGACGAGCGCAGGAGCTCCGAGTAGCGAGAACGCACCCCAGCGAACCCCGATCACCATCGGCCCGCCTCGCGTCTCGGCCAGGGCTTCGAAGCTGGGGCATGGAGGGCTCGAGGCGCCGGGGGCACTGGCCGGGCAGGAGACCGCCAGCGGACCGGCGTCCCAACCGCCAAGGGCGAACGGTCCGGACGGTGCCGTCTGCCGGAGGTCGCTCGGACGGTAGACGTGCTGGCCGAGGAACGTGCGCGGGATTCCGTCGGGGTATCGGGCGGTGAGATCGGGAGACGGTGCGGTCGACGAAAGGGCCGTGATTGACACGGGCGACCACGTCTGTCCGCCGTCGGTCGTGCCGAGCAGGCCGGCTGCGGGTGCCGGGCCATTCGAGCTCTGGACGATCGCAACCCCGTGGCGCGGGTCCCAGAATCGGAGGCGCATCGCGGCACCGAGACCGCTCGACGCCGATTGCTGCCACGTCACGCCACCGTCGGCGCTGGCTTGGAGCCGGCCATCGTGCCAGTCGATGACCACAAAGTGCAGCGGGTCGATGATGCCAACGCCGGTCGAGCCGCTCTCGCCGGTGTGCATCTGGGCGCCCAGGGCCCAGCTTCGACCGCCATCGCTGGTACGGTAGAAGCGAACCATCGGTGAGGTGTCGGTCGAGGCGGCGATGACGGCGACGGCTCCGTCCTGGCCGGAGAAGACGGGCGGAGCAACGGTGTTGTCGTTGACAAAGATGTCTCCGACGAGACCCGGGAGGCGAGCATCAGCCCAGGTTCGGCCGCCGTCACGGCTCACGTCGAGAATCGGTCGCGCGACTGGCCCGGCATCGCCTTCGTTGCCGGCCCACACTGTCGCTGCGTCGCTCGCGCTGAAGATCGAGCCCAGGCTGTCCGCGCCGCCGACGCGCCGCCAGGTTGCGCCGCCGTCCTGGGTCGCGAAGACCACGCTCCCACCCCCGCCGCGAAGTCCCGACAGCAACAGGAAGCCGTGCTGGGCATCGGCGAACGCGAGGACCGGCTGGGAGCCGCCCCAGTCACCCGGGAGGGTGACGGACTGCCAGGTGACGCCGCCATCGGTGGTGCGGCTGACGATGACGTACAGGTGGTCATACCCCGGGCCCTGGCCGCCATAGGGGACCGTCGAGCCTGGCCCTGGGCTCGCTGACCAGGCATGGTCGGCATCGAGCACGAACACGTTGGACAGGACGTCGCCCGAGGTGATGTCAAGGGCGACGCTCGATACGACCGTGCGCTGGACCCACGTGGCCCCGTAGTCTGTCGAGATGTAGAGCTTGTCGCCCGCTACAGCCCACAAGCCACCCAGACCGAAGATCCCGCCGTCGTCGATCGGGCTCGGAACGGCGGGTGTCGCCGTCGGCTGCGAAGCGACCGGCCCAGGCGAGGCCGATTGCGACGGCGCCGCCCCTGGCGACCCGGTCGGTGCCGCCGGACCGTGCTGACCGATGACGACAAGGAACGAAACGGCCACCACGACGATCGCGAGCGCCGAGGCAACGGCGGCGAGCCGGCCACCCGCGGTCGTTCGCCAAGCGGACACGACTGGCCGAACACGCGACGTCGATCGTGTGTCTCGTCCGAGCCGCGCGAGAGCGGCATGCAGCGACAGCGGTGCGACCGGCGTCCCGGCCGCCTTGAACCAGGCCCGGAGTTCGGACTCAAGCGGATCCGGGGACCGGTCGTGCGGATCGCTCATCGGTCGCTCTCGCGGTCGAGGAGCCTGCGTAGAGCTTCGAGAGCGTAGTGGAGGCGCGACCGAACCGTTCCCGGTGGCACCCCGAGCCGTTCCGCGATCGCCTCGGTTGGGAGGTCCGCCCAGAAGCGGAGCACGACGGTGACGCGTTGTTCCGGCGTCAGTCGCGCCAGGGCCCGGGCCATGGCGTCACGCTCGACGGTCCCGGCCAACGCGTCCCGATCGGCGATGCCGGGCTCCTCAGGCAGCACCGATTGCGGCCTGCGCCCACGGCGCCGCAGCTGTTCGACACAAGTGTTCACCAGGATGCGGTCGAACCAGGCATCGAAGCGCGTGCGGTCGCGAAGGCGCGGCCAGGCGGACCAGGCTGCGAGGAGTGCCTCCTGGCAGGCATCCTCGGCGTCTGCGGCGTTGCCGACGACGTGCAGCGCAAGGCCATACGCGCGATCAAGCCTTGTGCCCGCGAACGCCTGGAAGGCCTCTTCGCGTTCGGGCCAGTCCGCCGCCCTGCCGGCCCACCTCGCCACGCGCACCTCACTCGCCCACGAACCCGCCACATCATTCCAGACGGTGCGGCGTAGCCGTATGTTCAGGGCGTGATCGTGACCTGGAGGCGGCGAGCAGGATACGTCCGTTGCGCGGTCAGCTGGACGAAGTCGCCGGGGGCGCGGGTCGTCACGGGAGAGGAGCGATGGACGACCGACTCCAATGCCGTTAGGCTCGGCGAATGGGACATGGTCAGACGCAGGACTCCACGCCCCGTAACGCCGCGCCGGGCGCAGACCCGACGGACCTGCGGATCGTCCGCGTGCCGGTCACGCTCGCGGACATCGAGGCCATGGCGGAGCGCATGTTCGGCTCCCTCGTGAAAGCGGTCGTGGACGTCGAGCGAGGGATCATGGCGGTCGGGGGCGAGATGCACGCCGATGAGGAGGCCCTGCTCCTCGGCGAGGGTTCGCCCCAGTCGGGCCTGTGGGGCATCAACCTCTACCCGGCGGAGTTCGGCAGCCCCAGGTTCATCGAGTTCGACTCGGTCATCAACATCCGCCCGAGTCAGGGCAACCGCACGCGGTCGGTCGATGACGCCGCTGCGCGAGCCGCGATCACGGTGATTGTCGACCGGCTGGTCACGCGATGACGATCCACGCCGGTCTGGCGAGCGGTCGCTGGGGGGCGCTCACCCTGGCTGAGCAGCTCGGAAACGCAGGAGCGGACGTCGGCCGCGCGATTCGGGCCCGGAATGAACGCGACCAGGGTCGCTTCGACGCCGCGTTCGATCGAGCGCTCGAGCTGCTCGACCTCACACTGGCAGACCCCCGCTGGAGCGTCCCACGCCTCCGTGAGATCGCGCGCACGCGCGAGCTCGTCTGCGACTTCCTCGTCGGGGACAACCTCTACCGCTCCACTCCGGAGCTGCTCGACAACTACTTCCTCGCCTTCGCCGTGGCGGCTCGGCGCAACCGGTAGGGGCACCTCCGTCGATGAGCTGGGCAACGCTGGGCGGTCGAGCCAGGACGTGGCGCATCGTCCATGCGTCCTGGTCGGTGGCCCAGCTCGGCTGCCTCGGCTACATCTGGGCGTGCGCCCTGATGGGCAGGCGGAGCCGGCTCCTCTGGGCGAGCGTTGCGTTCCTGCTGGCGGAAGGCGCCGCGCTCGTGGTGGGCCGCGGCGACTGCCCCGTTGGTCCGCTCCAGGCGGAGTGGGGCGATCCGGTGCCGTTCTTCGAGCTGGTGCTGCCACCGCGGGCCGCGAAGGCGGCGATCCCGATCCTCGCGGTCGTCAGCGTCGCGGGAATCGCGGCCCTCGTCCTCCGACGCCCGGGGCTGGTGGGACGCGCGTAAGCAGGGTGGTGTGCGCGCCGCTCGGGCGGTCGACGTCAGACGCCACGCACCGCGCCACCGGTCAATCGGTCGTCGCGATGCACTCGATCTCGACCCGGGCGCCGAGGGCCAGGCCGGTTGCGCCGAAGGCGCTTCGGGCGGGCAGGTTCGCCGGGAACTGCTCCACGTAGACGCGGTTCATCGCCGCCCATTCCCCCATGTCCGCGAGCATCACGGTGCACCTGATCACCCGATCCATGGCTGAGCCGTGGCGCTCGAGCACGGACCGGATGTTGGCCAGGGCCCGGCGCGTCTCCGCCTCGATGCCGCCGGGCACGACCGCGCCACGCTCGTCGATCCCGATGGCGCCCGACAGGTACAGCAGCGGCCCGACCCGGACGGCCTCGGAGAACGGGAGCTCGAGCGAGCCGGGCGGCTCGGCCACCGGGAAGTACTCGACCGAATCCATCGTCATGGCTCCTTTGCGGGGGACCGGGCGCCCTACGGGGTGAGGTCGATCACGCCCTTCATGCCGGCCTCGTAGTGGCCCGGCTCGTGGCAGGCGAACGCATACGGGCCGACGCTGCCGAACGTGTAGATCAGGTAGTCGACGTGGAGGGGCTCGATCTTGTCGGCCTCCACGACGATCTGGCCATCCGCCTGGTCCAGTGCCACGCGGTCCGCCGGCCCGACCTGGAACTCGTGGGTCAGGGCCGTCCCGACGTTGGGGAGCACGAAAAGGATGGTCTCGCCCGGCGTGACGGAGACCTCCGACGGCACGAACTCGAGGTGATCGTCCATCCGGATGACCACCATCCTCGGGTGGGCGACGGTCCCCAGCCACGGAGCGGTCGGGACGACGTTCACGAACCCGAACATCCCGTTCTCGTAGTGGCCCGGAGCGTGACAGGCAAACGCGTACGGCCCGGTCCCCGTGAAGGTGTAGGTGATGCTCTTGGTGGTCCCCGGCGTGATGTCGGCGACCTCGGGCGTGGACGGCAGGTCATTGAAGACGTCCTGCATCGGCCCGACCTTGAACTCGTGGGTGGCCTGGCCGGCGTTGCTGATCCGGAAGGTGATCGTCTCGCCCTGCTGGACCGACACCACGTTCGGGTTGAAGAGGAGCAGGTCGGTCGCCGCGATGTTGACGATCCGCGGCTTGGCCTTCGTGCCGGCGACGAAGCCGGGCTCTCCCGGATCGGGAGGGCCGGGCGGCCGCGGCGTTGCGCTCGGCTGAGGCCGTCGGCGACGGGGAGGCAGGCGACACCGAACTCGGCGCGGGTGACGCGGCACTCGGCACGGGCGACGCGCTCGGGTGCGACGATGCCGCGGGAGGAGAGGCCGACGGCGAGGCGGCAGCCACTGCCTGGCTTGGCGACGCCCCGGGCGTCGGCACTGGCGAGAGGGATGGCGAGGGCGACGTCGCTCCCAGGCTCGGGCCCGGCACGTAGGACCAGGATGGCGCCGCACCGGCCGTGCACGCCGCCAGGACGACGACGACGACGACGATTCCCGCAAGGCGAAGCCGCGGGGGCAGGAGGCGGCGGGCCTCGTCGGCGGCATCGCCTGCCGCGGCCCTCATGCCGCTCCTCGAGGCGGCCGTCGCACCGGAATCCGGACCAGGGAATGCGTCCATGCCGCGACACTACAGCCGGCAAGGGCGCACGACAATCGCGTCTCACGACAAGGGGGTGATCGCGACCTCCTATCATCGCCCCCATGGTCACGCTGCCACCGATGGAGCCGGACGCCTGGGAGGCGTGGCGGGTCGCCTCGATCCGCGGCTATGCGGCCGACATGGTGCGGGCCGCGGCATGGCCGCAGGAAGGGGCCGAGGGGCGGGCGACGGAGTTGTTCGCCCGGATCGTACCGGACGGCCTCCTCACCCCCGGGCACGAGTTCCGCTCGGTCGTGACCGAGGCGGGCGAGACGGTCGGGGCCATCTGGTTCGCTGCCGAGGACGAGGTCGGACGCGGCGCGGCGTTCGTCTGGGACATCGTCATCGACAGGGCCCACCGGGGCCGGGGCTACGGGCGCGCCACGATGGAAGCGCTCGAGCCGCTGGCACGATCGCTCGGCTACACGACGATCCGGCTCCACGTGTTCGGGGACAACGCGGTCGCGCGCCATCTCTACGCTGCAGTCGGCTACGCGGAGACCAACGTCACGATGGCGAAGCGCATCGGCTGACCCCGGTTTGCCCCTCATCCCGGCTGTCGACCGTCGGCAGGCCGGGCCCGGCGCCGAGCCGAGCGGACCGGATCCACACGCATCGGGTCGGGCGCCCGCGGGAGCCGTGCTGGAGCTCGGGGTCGCTGTCGGCGCGCGGCCGGCTCCCAGGCGGCCGCCCGGACTCCCTGACCCGGCCGCGGCCGCATCTGCACCCGGACGCGGCGCGCGGATTCGACTGAACCGGAGGGGTTCGGACCGAATATCCTCTCTGTGGCGCATCGACGCTGCCGAGCCCATGGAGAGGCGCCTGTCCTGCCCATGGTCGGCCGCGCTAGGATGCGCGCCAGCGGCCGCCGGAGGAAACCGGGCGGGCCTGTTCGGCGGGCTGACGCGACTCGGGAGAGGCGTCCCGCAGCGGTCGCGGCGCCCGCCGTGTGTAGGAGGAGACATGCGAACTCGAGTCAGAGGCGTGGGCGCCGTGGCGGCCCTCGCACTCGCCCTCGCGGCCTGTTCGTCCGGGGCGACCGCGACCCCCGCCCCCAGCCCGTCGCCCGTCGCGAGCGTCGAGCCCTCGATGGCCGCATCGCCGTCGCCGGCTGCCTCGCCCTCGCCGGCCGCTTCGCCGTCGCCGTCGCCGAGCGCGATGAAGATCGGCGTCGTCACCGACATCGGCACGCTGAACGACAAGGGCTACAACGAGTACAGCTTCAAGGGCGCCGAGGACGGCGCAACGGCGATCGGCGCCCCCGCGCCGCAGTCGATCGTCCCGAAGGACGCCTCGGAGTACAAGGCCGACATCCAGCAGTTCGTCGACCAGAAGTACGACATCATCGTCACCGTCGGCTTCAACCTGACGAATGACACCGTCACGGCGGCCAAGGCCAACCCGACGATCCACTTCGTCGGCGTCGACCAGTCGCCGGTCTGCGTCAATCCGCAGGGCGAGCCGGACACGACGTTCGCCTGCAAGGGCGACCCGAAGACCCTGATCCCGAACTACACCTCGCTCTACTTCCAGGAGGACCAGGCCGGCTACCTCGCCGGCATCGTGGCCGCGTCCGCGAGCAAGAACAACGTCATCGGCGCCATCGGCGGCACCACCCTCTGCGCGCCCTGCGTCAAATACATCCAGGGCTACCGGCTGGGCGCCATGTCCGTCACGCCGACGATCACCGTCAAGTCCGCCTACGTGACCAATGACTTCTCGGCGGCCGCGTTCAACGACCCGGCGGGCGGCAAGGCGTTCGCCCTCACGTTCATCAGCGCCAACCATCCCGACGTCCTGTTCCAGGTCGCCGGCAAGACCGGCAACGGCGTCCTCGAGGCCGCCTGCCAGCAGAAGATCTACGGCATCGGCGTCGACGTCGACCAGTACGTCTCGCTCAACGCCGCGGCCGATCCCACGTACGGCTGCATCATCACGAGCGCCGAGAAGCACGTCGAGTCGGCCGTCAAGCAGGCGGTCGAGCAGATCTCGGCGGGCACCCTCGCCCCGGGGACGTCCTGTTCAACGCGGCCAATGACGGCATCGGCGCGTCCGACTTCCACGACAAGGCCAGCATGTTCGGGCCCGCCGTCACGACGGCCCTCCAGACCGCTCTCGCGGGCATGAAGGCAGGCACCCTGCAGACCTGCCCGAACCCGGGTTGCGGCGACGCCAAGGTGCCCTGAGCACCCAGTTTCGCTGAGCTCATCCGGACGGGCCGGCCGCACGCGGCCGGCCCGTCCGCCGTATCGGCCCCGAACCTCGCTCGGAGTCACCGCCGAATGACGAACGAGACGGCTCCCGCACTGGCTCCGGCCCTGGAGATGCGCGGCATCACCAAGCGCTACCCAGGGGTGGTGGCGAACGACGGGATCGACCTGGAAGTCCGGCCCGGCGAGATCCACGCCCTCCTGGGCGAGAACGGCGCCGGCAAGACGACCCTGATGAACGTCCTGTACGGGCTGGCCAAGCCCGACGAGGGCGAGATCCTCCTCGACGGGAAGGTCGTCTCCATCGCCGGTCCGTCTGATGCGATCGCCCGTGGCATCAACATGGTCCACCAGCACTTCATGCTGGTGCCGGTCCTCTCCGTCGCCGACAACATCCTGCTCGGCGAGGAGACGATGGCCAACCGGGTCTTCCTGGACCGCCGCGAGGCGCACGAGCGCATCGTCGCGCTGGGCCGCCGGTTCGGCTTCGAGATCGACCCGGAAGTCAAGGTCAGCTCGCTGTCCGTGGGCTGGCAGCAGCGGGTCGAGATCCTCAAGGCGCTCTACCGGAACGCGCGCATCCTGGTCCTGGACGAGCCGACCGCGGTGCTGACGCCCCAGGAGACCGAGGAGATCTTCACGGTCCTGCGCCGCTTGGCGGGCGAGGGTCACAGCATCGTCTTCATCAGCCACAAGCTGTACGAGGTCCTCGAGATCGCCGACCGCATCACCGTCATCCGGCGCGGTCGGGTGGTCGGGCAGCGGCTGCCGGCGGAGACGAACGAGGACGACCTGGCCGAGCTCATGGTGGGTCGCGAGGTCCAGCTCACCGTCGATCGCGGCGTCTCCCATCCGGGTGCCGCCATGCTGGTCGTCAAGGGGCTCGAGGCGAGGGACGATCGCGGCAACCTTACGGTCCGAGGCGTGGACTTCGACGTGCGCGCCGGCGAGATCCTGGGCGTCGCGGGCGTCGCGGGCAATGGCCAGGACGAGATGGTCGAGGCGATCGTCGGCATGCGCAAGCCGTCCGCCGGAACCGTGACCCTGGCCGGCGCCAACGTCACCGGCCACTCGCCGCGGGACATGAACGAGGCGCAGGTGGCCTACGTGCCCGCCGATCGCCACCGCTTTGGCCTCATCCTGCCGTTCTCGATCGCCGACAACCTCGTCCTGACGAGCTACTACCGCGCGCCGTACGCGAAAGGGCTGATCCGGGACGGCGACGCGATCGAGCGCGACGGCCGATCGTCCGTCGAGCGGTTCGACATCCGCACCCCGTCGGTCGCCGTTCGCGCCGGCACGCTGTCCGGCGGGAACCAGCAGAAGGCCGTCGTCGCCCGTGAGTTCGACAGGGACCTCAAGCTGCTCGTCCTCGACCAGCCGACCCGCGGCCTGGACGTCGGCAGCATCGAGTTCATCCACCGCCAGGTGATCGCCAAGCGGGATGCCGGGACGGCGGTCCTGCTGGTCTCCGCGGAGCTCGACGAGATCCTGGAGCTGTCCGATCGCATCGCGGTCATGTACGGCGGGCGGATCGCGGCCGTCGTCGACGGCCCGACGGCCGACAAGAACGACGTGGGGCTCCTGATGGCGACAGGCAGGGCGGATCGCGACGCGACGACCACGGGAGCGCTGGCATGAGCACGCACGCCGCACCGGCCGACCGTGGGTCGTCCAGGGAGACGCTCTCGCGAATCTGGTCCATCGTTGCCGTGCCGCTGGCCGTCGTCCTCGGATCCGTGGCGCTGGGGGCCGTGGTCATCCTCGTGTCGGAACCGCTCATCCCCGACAAGAAGTTCGACCCGTGGCTGTGGGTCACGGCCTACCGGGCACTGTTCGACGGCTCGGTCGGCAACTTCGACGCGATCGTGACAACCCTCATCAACAGCACGCCGCTCATCTTCGGCGGCCTGGCCGTGGGCTTCGGTTTCAAGGCCGGGCTGTTCAACATCGGCGCGCAGGGGCAGTTCCTGGTCGGCGCCCTGGGCGCGGTCATCGTGGGCGTCTGGCTGAACAACGCCCCGGCGCCGATCGCGATCGTCGCGGCCATCCTGGCCGGCATGCTCTTCGGCACGCTGTGGGGGTTCGTGCCGGGCTTCCTCAAGGCGGTCTCGGGCGCCCACGAGGTCGTCAGCACGATCATGATGAATTACATCGCCATCCAGTTCCTGGCGGCGATGGTCAGTGGGCCGCTGAAAGTGCCCAAGTCGCCCCAGGCCATCACGTTCGACGTGGGCAACGCTGCCCTCCCCGTCATCATCGGCCGAGACGGCCACCTCGGGATCGTGCTGGCGCTGCTCGCCGCGGTCTTCGTGTGGTGGCTCCTGTACCGGACCACGTGGGGTTTCGAGGTCCGCGCGGTCGGCATCAGCCCGGACGCCGCCCGCTATGCCGGGATGCGGTCACGGATCATCACGATGGCGACGATGGCCTTCAGCGGTTGCCTGGCGGGCCTCGCCGGCACGAGCGTACTCCTGGGCGTCACCCACCAGATGACGTCGAGCTTCGGCACCACCGTCGGCTTCGACTCGATCGCGGTCGCCCTGCTGGCCCGGTCGCACCCGCTTGCCATCATCCCGGCCGCGCTCCTGTTCGGCGGGATGCGGGCGGGGGCGTCGCTCATGCAGATCAAGGCGGAGATCCCGGCCGAGCTGGTGGACGTGGTCCAGGCGGTGATCCTGCTGGCCCTGGTATCAAGTGTCGTCATCCGCCACGTGCTGCGCGCCGACGGACCGTCCAAGAGCGTCGCCGGCGGCGAGTCGGTGCTCGCGTCCGTCACCGAGGCGGTGCGCTGATGGACCTGACCCCGCTCATCAACGGCCTCTACGGGATCCCGATCGTCGGCCTCGTCTTCCAGCTGGCGGGTTACCTCATCGCGGTCGTCCCGGACAACTCGGCCACGATCATGGTCCAGGCCGCGCCGCTGGCGCTGGCCGCCATGACGGGCGTCATCTGCGAGCGATCCGGCGTCGTGAACATCGGCATCGAGGGGACGATGCTGGCGAGCGCGTTCACGGCCTGGGTCGTCGGGATCGCGGTCAACCCGCTGTTCGGCAACCCGGCACCGTCCGACATCTTCGGCATCACGATCCCGTTGCTGATCTCTCTGGCAGCGGCAGTCGGCATGGCGGTCCTCATCTCCGCCCTGCACGCCTGGATGTCCATCTCGCTGCGGGCGGACCAGATCATCAGCGGCACGATCATCAACATCGCCGCGGCCGGCGTGACCGGCTACCTTGACCAGCTCATCTCGAAGTCGTCGCCGACGGGGGCCGGCGAGTTCGCCGCCTACACGCCACCGGCCGACCTGACCAACCTGCCGCTGGTGGGCTGGATCCTCAACGGGTTCCTGCACCTGGGGCCGATCGCGATGTCGACGATCATCCTGGTGATCGGCCTCCAGATCTGGCTCTTCCGGTCGCGCTGGGGCCTGCGCACCCGGGCCGTCGGCGAGCACCCCCGCGCCGCCGAGACGGTGGGCATCGACGTGGTCCGCCTGCGCTACAAGAACGTGATGATCGGCGGGGCATTCGCCGGCCTGGCCGGAGCGTTCCTGAGCATCGAGGCCACGAACTCGTTCCAGATCGGCATGACCACCGGGCGCGGGTTCATCGCCCTGGCGGCCATGATCATGGGCCGCTGGACCCCGATCGGGGCATTCCTGTCGGCCCTGTTGTTCGCCCTGTTCCTGCAGATCAGTCAGCTCATCAAGATCGCGCCGCCGAGCGGCGACCTCGGCAACATCATGAGCTCCGTCCCGGCCCAGCTCTGGGATGCCCTCCCCTACCTCCTGACGATCGTCATCCTGGCCGGCGTGGTGGGGCGGAGCATTCCGCCGGCCGCCGATGGCCAGCCCTATCAACGGGAGTCGGCGACCTGACCATCACCCCACGTCGGGCCGCGGCGTCCGGAGGAGCCGCGAGACCCGGGGGGACGGCGTCCCGGGCAGCGTCCAGGCCGGGCTGGTTCCGGCCGGGCGATGTCCACGCGAGGCAGCGAGGAGCCAGCGCGTGACCGACCGAGCCACTTCGTCGCCGCTCGATCTCGGCTATGTCCCGACCGACCCGGCATTCATCGCCGACCCCTATCCCGCATTCGCCCGCCTGCGGGACCAGGCGCCCGTGGCCTGGGACGAGGGAACCGGCCAGTGGGTCGTCGCGCGGTTCGCCGACGTCAACGCCCTCCTTCGAGACCGGCGGCTGGGCCGCTCGTACCTGCACGTGGCGGATCACGCCGAATTCGGCAGGAGCGAGCCGCCCGCCTGGCAGGCGCCGTTCTGGGAGAGCCTCGGGTCGCAGTTGATCGATCGCGAGCCGCCGGACCATACGCGGCTGCGCCGCCTCGTCTCGACCGCGTTCACGCCGCGCACCGTGGAGGCGCTCCGGCCACGGATCCAGGCGGTGGTCGACGGCCTGGTGGCGCGCGCGCTCGAGATGGGCGAGCTGGACCTCATCGCGGACCTGATCGAGGACCTCCCGGTCACCGTCATCGCCGAGCTGCTGGGCGTGCCGGAGGCGGATCGCGGCTGGCTCCGGCCGTGGTCCGCGGACATGACCCTCATGTTCGAGCTGGCCACCACCGAAGCCGAGCAGCGACGCGCGGTCCAGGCGACGGTGGAGTTCACGGCCTACCTCCGCGACCTGGCCCGCCAGCGCCGGCACCGGCCGGGCGAGGACCTCATCTCGTCGCTCGCGAAGGTCGCCGAAGCCGGTGACGCGCTGACCGAGGACGAGCTGGTGGGGACGGCGATTCTGCTCCTCAACGCCGGCCACGAGGCGTCCGTCAACGGAACCGGCAATGCCTGGTGGACGCTGTTCCGGCACCCCGACGCGCTGGCGGCGCTGCGCGCCGACGCGGGCCTGGTCCCGACCGCGATCGAGGAGCTGCTCCGGTTCGACACCCCGGCCCCGATGTTCGAGCGCTGGGTGCTGGAGGATGTCACCGTCGGCGGGATCGCGATCCCGCGCGGCCAGGAGCTGGCCCTGCTGTTCGCTTCCGCGAACCGCGACGAGGCGGCGTTCGCGCTGGCGGACGAGGTCGTCCTGGACCGCAGCCCGAACCCGTACCTGTCCTTCGGCGCCGGGATCCACTACTGCCTCGGCGCGCCGCTCGCGAAGCTCGAGATGGATCTCCTGTTCCGGACGATGCTCGCCCGGATGCCACGGCTCGAGCTCGTCTCGGCGCCGACGTGGAAGCCGCGCTTCGTCCTTCGCGGCCTCCGGGGGCTGCGGGTGCGGACCGGGTAGGCCGGGCCTGGCGTCCGAGAACCACGGGCAGCTCCCGGCTGACTCAATCGCGAACGGTTGAGCGTGGACCGACGGCGCCGACAGCCCTGGGCGCCCGATGTGGCCGCGGATCACGCTCGGCGATGGTGTAGTGAGTCACGGGTCGTGGCGTCCGCCACGTCCCGGCGGGGTCAGGGCCGCAGCGGGTAGCGCCCGAATTCCTCGACCGCGTCGACCATCGCAAGGATGTTCTCTGGCGGCACGTCGTCCATGATCGTATGGACGGACGCGACCAGGTAGCCGCCGCCCGGCCCCAGCGTCTCGACGACGCGGCGCACCTCGGCGCGCACCTCGGCCGGCGTTCCCGACGGCAGGATCCGCTTCGTATCGATGGCGCCGCAGAAGGCGACGCTCGACCCGAAACGGCGCTTGAGGGAGGCCAGGTCGGCCATGCGTCCCGCCGACGTCTGGATCGGGTTGAGGATGTCCACCCCGATCTCGACGAGGTCGTCCACCAGGTCGGCGACGTCGCCGTCGGTGTGGAAGAACACCTTCGCCTCCGTGTGGCCCCGGATGAAGGCGATGTACTCGGCGTGGATCGGCTTGAGGATCCGGCGGTACATGGCCGGTGACATGAGCAGGCTCTGCTCGGTGCCCAGGTCGTCACCGATCTTGATGATGTCGATGTCATCGCCGGCCTCGCGCAGGAAGTGGCCCATGAGCCGCGTGCACAGGCCGGCGACCCGCCGCAGCAGGGCCTCGGCGAAGTCGGGCTCCAGGGCGAGGTTGGTGAGGAACGCGTCCATGCCCTGCATGGCGAAGGCGCGCTCCAGGGGGAAGAGGAGCCACGGCGTGGCCATCACGGCGTAGCGGTTTTCGGCCCGCAGCCGGGCTGCCTCCGCCCGGACGTGGGCGACGCGCGAGGGGTCGTCCATGTCCGGCCATGGATAGCGCTCGATCGCGTCCACCGTCTCGGCATCGGCCATCGGATGCACGCCGGGGAACCAGTGGCCCTCCTCCACCTCCACCTGGCCGCTCCCCCAGTCGTCGACGAACGGGGCGTGCGGGGGGCGTGCGCGGTTACGGGCCAGGGTGGCGGCCGGAAACGCGTCGAGGACCGGCCGCACGTCGCTGCGGAGGCGCTCGAAGGTGGCTTCGTCAGGCAGCGCCGTGCCGAGCTCCGGCCAGTCGTAGAGGTAGCGATCCTGCGCAGGCGCGCCCAGGAGGGCGGCCAGCCGCCGGTACGGGCGCATCTTGAGGCCCGTGGCGTTGCTGGCGCCGAGTACGATCGGCACCCGGTCGGGCTCATCGTGGGCGATCGCCGCCAGCACGCGGTCACGCGGGGTCATGGGCACGGACGACCTCCTGAGAGGGCGAGGATGGAACGGACGCAGCGGTCGCCCGAGTATGCCTCCCTCCGCGCCCGCCGCGCTGGGTGCGCCGGAGGCGGCGTGCGCACGACGCGGCGTACCCGCTTCGGCTGCCGGGCCCGGTCGGGCCGCTCGTGCGATCATGCGGCCGTGGAACCCTCGGAGCGCGACCGTCTGGCCGGCATCCTCGACCTCCAGGAAGGGCGTGGGACCGTGCCGCTGCTCGACGACGACGGGATCGCGGAGCTCCTCCGGACGGCCCGTCGCATCGCCGTCGTCGGCGCTTCCGACAAGCCGGGCCGGCCGTCGCGCGACGTGTTCGCGACGCTCCTCCGAACCGGCTACGACGCCGTTCCGGTCACGCCGGCCTTCGAAGAGGTGCTCGGCGTCCGCGCCTATGCGGACCTTGCCGCGGCCGTGGCCGCCACGGGCCCGTTCGACATCGTCGACGTCTTCCGGCGGGCCGAGGACTGTCCGCCACACGCTCGCGAGGCCGTCGCGGCCGGCGCGCGAGCCCTCTGGCTCCAGCTTGGCATCGTGAGCTGGGAGGCGGCCCGCATCGCCGGCGATGCGGGCCTGGCCGTCGTCATGGACCGCTGCACCGCCATCGAGATCGCCCGCCTCCGTCGCGCGGGATGGCGACCGGACGCGACGGGCTGACGCCGAACGCGACGGGCTGCCGACCGAACGCGACGGGCTGCCGACCGAACTCCGGGGCTCGCTGTCAATCGCGCGGGCTGGCGGTCGAATCCGGGGGGCGCCGGCGCGCCGTCGGGCGGCCTTGGCACGCTGCGAGCCGTTGGCGGAGCCCACGCGCAGCGCCGCCTGGCCCGGGCCCGACGCCCCGCGCCGCCGAGCCGCCATACCCGGGCTCGCGCGGAGCCGTTTGGCCGGCGCCGCCGACCGGCGAGCGGACGCGCCCGCCGCGCCGGCGCGCCACCGGGCGAGCCGACTACGAGGGATAGAGGCCCGCGAGCAGCATGCCGAGCCCGACGAGGCCGATGAGGAAGCAGACGACGATATCCCGGCGCGCCATGTCACTGGCCACCGCCGCGCCGCTCGGCTTGTCGTCGCGGACCCCGCCGCGCCAGGCCTCGTAGCGAGCGACGTTCGCGGCCTGGTATTTCAGCTCCTGGTAGCGGCGCCACGGCCGCCGGGCCCGAATGAAGGCAGTGGCGAGCATCGCGGCGCCGACTCCGAGGAGGACGTAGTTGAGCAGATGCATTCTCAGGCTCCTGTGCTGCCGGGCTCGCCCAGCCGTTCGCGAATCGCGGTACCGGCGACGGCGGCGTTGGCCTGTCCCTGGGTCGCCTTCATGACCTGGCCGACGAGGAATCCGAGCGCCTGGGCCTTGCCCGATCCGTAGTCGGCCACCGCGGTGCCGTTCTCCGCGAGGACCTGGTCCACGACCGCGGCCAGCGCGGCGGCGTCGGAGATCTGGCGCAGGCCACGCCGTTCGACGATGGCGGCGACCGCCTCGCCCGAGGCGAGATGCTCGTCCATGACGCCCTTCGCATGGGCGCGCGACAGCTCACCGCGGGCGACGCGGGCGATGAGCGCGGCCAGCTCGCGTGCGGACGCCCGTCCGGCCAGGCCCGCGGGCGTCCGGTCGGCGGTCGCCTTGAGCGCTCGGCCGTAGTCGCCGGTCACGAAGTTGGCGACGTCCTTGGCTGCCAGGCCGGCGTCGGCGGCGAGAATCGCTTCGAACGCGGCGGTCATCGCGTCGTCGTTGACGACCACGTCCGTGTCGTACGCGGACAGGCCCAGCGACTCGCGGTAGCGGCGGCGCCGGGCGGATGGCAGCTCGGGCAGGGTCTCGCGGAGCGCGTCGAGCCAGGCCGGCTCAAGCTTGAGGGGCGGCAGGTCGGGCTCCGGGAAGTAGCGGTAGTCGTCGGACGACTCCTTGACCCGCATCACGTAGGTCGCGCCCTTCGTGTCGTCCCAGCCGCGCGTCTCCTGGCGAAGCGGCTCGCCCGCATCGAGCGCCGCCGCCTGGCGCTCGATCTCGAAGGCGATCGCCCGCTCGACGGCGCGGAACGAGTTCATGTTCTTGACCTCGGTCCGGGTGCCGAACGCCTCGGTCCCGCGCTGGCGGAGGGAGACGTTCGCCTCCACGCGCATCTGGCCGTTCTCCATCTCCGCCTCGGAGACGCCGATCGTCCGGAGCAGCAGCCGCAGCTCCTCGGCATAGCGGCGGGCATGCTCGGCAGTCCGGATGTCCGGGTCGGTGACGATCTCCATCAGGGGGACCCCGGCCCGGTTGAAGTCGATCAGGCTGATCCGCCGGCCGTCGGATCCGGTGGCGTGGATGAGCTTCGCGGTGTCCTCTTCCAGGTGGGCTCGCGTGATCCCGACGGTGACCGGGCCGTCGGATGCCTGGAACGAGAGCCGCCCGCGGGACGCCAGCGGCAGGTCGTACTGGCTGATCTGGTAGCCCTTCGGCAGGTCCGGGTAGAAGTAGTTCTTGCGGTCCCAGCGGGTGGTTCCCGGGACGGTCGCTTCGATGGCGAGGCCAGTGCGCAGGACGTGCTCCACGGCCCGGCGGTTGATGGTGGGCAGCGAGCCCGGCAGGGCAAGGCAGACCGGGCAGACGTGCGTGTTGGGCGTCGCCTCGGAGGTCGCCACCGCGCACGAGCAGAACATCTTGCTCGCCGTTCGCACCTGGCAATGGACCTCGATCCCGATCACGGCCTCCCAGCGGTCCGCGATCGAACGCCCCGGCGCGGCCGATCCCGCCGCCTCTGCCTGCGCGTCACGGGTGGTGGCGTTCATGGCCCGGTCACCGCACTGCCGACAGGCTGGTCGAGGCCATGTAGAGGCCATAGAGCGCGATCGTGAGCCAGCAGACCGAGAGGACCGCCGACCGCGCGAAGCGGCGGACGCGCGTGCGCGCCAGGACGGATCGGCGTGCGTCGATCCGCGCGCGCGTCGGCTCGACCTCCCGCATCGGTGCCAGCAGCGCCGCGCGCGCGTGGAGGTAGCCGTACCAGGTGCCCAACCCGGCCAGGACCAGGCCGCACGTGAGGAGCAGGCCGACGATCACCGGTCCGCCTCCACCGCCGCCGCCATCGTCGCCCTCGCCGCGGCCGACGCCGCCGGGCTCGACGCGATCGCCAGCCCGGGCGGCTGAACCGAGCGCCAGGCGGCGCCGGCCGTGATCCCTTCGTAGGCGCGCCCCAGGCGGAGGAGGGTCAGCTCGCTCCAGGCCGGGCCGATGAACTGGAGTCCGACGGGCAAACCGTCGGCGAGGCCGCAGGGAACGTTGAGGCCGGGCAGGCCCGCCATGTTGACCGGCAGCGTGCAGGCGTCGGCGAGGTACATCGCGACCGGGTCGGCCAGCCTGGCGCCGAACTTCCATGCGACGAACGGGCTGGTCGGGGCAACCAGGGCGTCGATGCCCGCGCCGAACGCGACGTCGAAGTCCTGCTTGATGAGCGTCCGCACTTTCTGGGCCTTGATGTAGTAGGCGTCGTAGTAGCCGGCCGACAGTGCGTATGTGCCGAGCATGATCCGCCGCTTGACCTCGGGCCCGAAGCCGCCGCCGCGCGTCGCCAGGTAGTTGGCGAGGATGTCGCCGTCACGGACCGCGCGGCCGTAGCGGATGCCGTCGTAGCGGGCCAGGTTGGCCGACGCCTCCGCCGGCGCGATGATGTAGTACGTGGCCAGGCCGTAGTCCGTGTGGGGCAGGCTGACGTCGACGATCTCCGCGCCGGCGTCCTGCAGGGCCGCGGCCGCTTCGCGGATCCGCGTCTCCACACCGGGCTCCATGCCGGCGACGAAGTACTCGCGCGGCAGGCCGAGCCGCATGCCCCGCAGGGTGGCCGCCGCCTCGTCGTCCGAATCGGGCAGGCGGAGGAGATCGTCCGGCACCGGCACGGGAGCGGACGTGGAATCGCGCTCGTCGCGCCCGGCCACCGCATGCAGCAGGACCGCCGCATCGCGAACGTCGCGGGCGAACGGGCCGATCTGGTCCAGCGAGGACGCGAACGCGACGACCCCGTAGCGGCTCACGCGTCCATAGGTGGGCTTCAGGCCGACCACGCCGCACATGGCGGCGGGCTGGCGGATCGAGCCGCCGGTGTCGGTCCCGATGGCGAGCGGAGCGTGGCCCGCCGCCACCGCGGCCGCCGAGCCGCCGGAGCTGCCACCGGGAACGCGGCCGAGGTCCCACGGGTTGGCGGTCGGGCCGTACGCGGAATGCTCGGTCGAGGAGCCCATCGCGAACTCGTCCATGTTGGTCTTGCCGAGGATGGGCGCACCGGCGGCCCGCAGCCGCTCCGTGACGTGCGCGTCGTACGGGGCGAGGTAGCCCTCCAGGATGCGGGACCCGGCCGTGCACTGGGCGCCGCGCACCGAGACCAGGTCCTTCAGGCCCACCGGCACACCCAGCAGCGGATGGAGGCTCGCAACGGCTGCCGGACCGCTCGCGCGGGCGGCGGCCAGCGCGGTGTCGGCGGCGGCGGCGGCGGCGCGCGCGCCATCCTGGTCGACGGCCAGCCAGGCGTTGAGGGCCGGGTTCTCCGCGGTCACCCGTTCCAGGTGGGCGTCGACGAGCGCACGCGACGTGAAGTCGCCCGAGCGCAGACGGGCCGCCATCTCGCGCGCAGTCAGGGCGGTCAGGCCCGGGGCGGCCATCGCGGTCAATCGCCGCCGATGATCGCCGGGACCACCACCTGGTCGGCCTGGCATTCGGCCGCCCCCGCCAGGACGTCGGCGACGGAGAGCGAGGCCCCGGCGACGTCGTCGCGGAGGATGTTCTCCAGCTCGATCGTCTGGGCGGTCGGCGCGATCGCCGTCGTGTCGAGCGCCGCCAGCACCTCGTACTGGTCCAGGATGTGGTTGAGCTGACGCTCGAGCCGGCCCAGCTCCTCATCGGTCAGGCCGAGCCGGGCAAGGTGCGCGACGTGGGCGACGTCCGCCCGGGAGAGCGTGGCCATGGACCGAGATGATAGCGGACCGCACCCGGCGACCGAGGTTCGGCAGCGTGACCGCGCATCGGCACGGTCCGCCCCCGGAGCCCGCGTGCGGCCGGCCGGGACCTACGGCGCGACCACCGCCACCCGGACGTTGCGGCCTTCCCAGCGATCGGCTCCCGGCCAGTAGAAGGTGACCTCGATCGCCTCGCCTGCGCCCAGTCGATCGGATCCCGGCACGTCCGCCACCCACACCCCCAGGCCCGTGTCCCGGGCATCAACGTCGAAGGCGGTCCGCCACCCGTCGAGCGTGCCATGGACGCGGCACGGCGCGAGCAGCTCCAGGCGAAGGGCGCGACCGGCGACCATCGTGGGCCGCGGCGCCGAGAATCGCCAGAGGGCACGCGTCGCGGCCGGCCGCTTGCCGTGGTACCGCTTCCAGGCCGCTTCCGGGCGATCGATGGCATGACCGAGCGCGATCGACCGCACGAGCTTCACGTACTCCGCGTGGGCCCACGCCAGCGGCATCGCCGAGCCGCTTGGCCGACCCAGGACCAGGCCGCGCCGCGGGAGGTCCGCCGTGTCCCAATCCTGCTCCGGAAGCATGCCGCCCTTCGAACCGAGGCGGCGCATCGCCTCCAGGTACGGCCGCGCGTCGCGTCCCGCTTCCAGCTCGAAGTGGCCACGCTCCCCCACCAGGAGCGGCCACCCGCGCCCGATCCCGGTCCCGTCGAACGGGCTGCCGTCCGCGTGCTCGCCGTAGCCGTCGCCGGTGTACCGGTGCCAGAGCGGCCCGCCTGGCGTGTCCGTGCGCAGCAGGGCGTCGGTCACGGCCAGCGTCGACAGGATCCGCGGGTCGTCCGGGCGTCGCAGCCCGAAACGGACAAGCGCCAGGAAGTC
The DNA here is from genome assembly GCA_963821595.1 of uncultured Chloroflexia bacterium. Taxonomy (GTDB): domain Bacteria; phylum Chloroflexota; class Limnocylindria; order Limnocylindrales; family CSP1-4; genus CTSoil-043. Next base: position 213,498 of record CAWGEL010000027.1, read on the forward strand.
GGTCCCCACCATCTCGTCGGCCGGGATCGTCGAGTCGACCGCCGGTCGATTGCGCACCGGCACGGGCGTCGAGATGGGAGCCCCGGCGAGAACGTCCGTTGACGCGATCCGCACGTAGTGGCCGTCCACGCCATGCTCGGCCGCCAGCCGCGAGCCGACCGCATAGGTCCAGTCCTCGATCGAGGCGTTCCAGTCGTCGGCGAGCTCGCGGCAGTACGCAGCGGCGGGCGACGGAAGGTGATCGGCGGCGACCACCAGTCCCGCCACGACCGGCGCGAGCGTTGAAGGCGTAAGCCCCGCGTTCTCCTCCCAGCGGTCCTGCTGGGTGGCCGGGCCGGTCCGGGCGATGAAGCCGGCCGCGGCCTCGATCATCCGGTCGAGCGACGCCTCGTTGATGAGGTGCTCGAAGGCCTCCGCGTCCTCGCTGCGGCCGTGCATGTGGGTGGCCCCGGCCCGCCGCAGCGCCCCGGCCAGCAGGATCGGATAGGCGGCCTCGTCGAGCTGGATGCCGCTCCAGTAGGCGACCCCGTCCACCCACTGGTTCTGGAACCAGTGGCCGTCCGGTTCCTGCGTGGCAACCAGGTACGCCAGCGTCCGCCGCGCGGATGCGCTCGCCCCGAGCGCGACGAGCGCGCCGGCTGACTCGACGAGGTCCCGCGACCAGACCAGGTGGTAGCCGCCAAGGTCGTTGCGCGCGTTGCCCCACGGGATGGAGAGGCTGGCCACCGTCGCCCCGGGCGCGGTCCGGTCCTGGTGCGTGCGGAGGACCGCCGCGGAGTCGAGATACAGCGCGCCGAGCTCATCCCCGAGGTCGGGCGGCGGTGGCGTGCAGGTGCGAAGGAAGCCTTCCCAGTTGGCGACGTACTCGTCCCACGCGACGTGGAAGTCGCCGACCAGCGCGGCGGCAACCTGCAGGGCGGCCTCCTCCGGGCGGCTGCCGAACCCCAGCGCGATCTGGACGGGCTCATCCCCGGGGACGATCTCGGTCATGCCCGCGACGTTGCCCTTGTCGGTGGACGAATACGTCCACGTCATGCGGCCGTTCGCGGCGAAGTCCTGCCAGCCGTCGGACGTGCCGACGTAGCCGACGCTCTGCCGGGCGGGCGGCGGGTCGCTCGCGAGGACCAGGGCCGACGGGCCGTTCTGCGCGAACAGCATCGGGCTGCCCTTGTACCGCTCGGTCCAGGCACGGTTGTGGAGGCCGCTGAAGCCGAGATGCGGCGCGAGCAGCGGGTAGAGCCGGAGCGGGTTGGACGCGCGCGCAGGGTCGGCGCGGTCGCGCGGATCGTCCAGGCGGGCGTCGATTCGCACGACGTCCGCGTGGTCGTCGGCGCAGATGCGCAGCGTGAGCACGTACCGCGGATGGCGGTGGACGGCGACGACGGCAGGAATGCCCGGCCGGATGAACCGGACCGTCGTCTTCGCGTCGCGCTTGACCTCGCTCCAGAACCCGGAGCCGTCCGCGACGATGAAGCCGAGGTCGCGGACCTGCGGCGCGTCGACCCTGGGCCAGTAGACCTCGTTGAGGATCCCGCGGCCGACGGTGAACCAGACGCGGCTCGCGTAGTGCGAGGTGCCGACGGCGTCCTTCGCGCTGCTCGACCACGTGGGAGCGATGCCCGGCGCGCCCGGAGCCGCGCCCGGCCCGCGGCCGTCGGATGCCGGCCCGGACCCGAGGTCGGAGCCCGACCCGCCGGTGCCCGGCGTGCCCGCGGCGGAGGACGAATCGGCGATCACCGGCGGAGGGTAGCGCGAATCTCGTACGGCAGCAGGCGGGCGTCGGCGCGCCGTCGGCGGCGTCAGGTGCTCCCCGAGCGCCTGGCCGCCCGCGCCCGGACCAGGACCGTCACGAGCACCACCAGGAACGTGATGATCGCGGCAGCCACGGCGGCGATTGCGGCCGGACCGTCGGGCGGGCTGTAGGCAGCCGTGCCGCCATAGGCGATCCCGAGCAGGCTCGTGCAGACGGTTGTCGTCGAAATCGGCCGCCATGCCGGCCTGGATCACCCCGCTCGTCGCGGTGCAGTAAGCCGGGACGACCGCCCAGTAGGCAACGTTGCCGGCGATGACGGCCGCGAACGGCGGCCAGAAGAACGCGGGCCGCCGCCGCACGGGCCCAAGGCACACGAGGGCAACGCCGACCAGGAAGAACGGCCTGCCGATGCTGAACGCGGCGAGGAACCCGAACGCGATCAAGCCCGTGGCAATGGTCCAGTAGCCCATGGTCGAATCTCCGATGGTGCCTCGGCGTCACGGGCGCACGTCGGTCGTCCGATTTACCCCGGTCACGACCGCGAGCGGCTGTCCGAGGACCGGGCGTACCGGTCGGCCGTTGACACAGATCCCCGGTCGCGAGATACTCGTTCGCGTGATGGAACAAGTATCCACCCGCGTTCATGTCCCCGTCAAGGGACAGGTTATGAGCGAGGCCGAAGCGATCCGGCGCGATTTCGCCGCCGGCTGGGCCAGGGTCGGAGAGGCATGGGGCATCGCGCCGTCCACGGCTGCCGTCCAGGGATACCTGCTGATCCATGGTGGACCGCTCACCGAGACCGAGCTGCGCGAGGCGCTGGGCCTCTCCCACCGGGCCGCTTTCGGAGCCCTCGCGGAGTGCGAGCGGTGGGGCCTCGCGACGACCGTCGAGCCGCACCGCTCCGGCCGGCGCGGGCCTGCCGGTCGCGCGTGGGTACCGGTCGGCGATCACTGGGAGTGGTTCCGACGGGTGGTCGCTTCGCGAAGGGAGCGCGAGACCGATCCGGTGGTGCCGCTCCTCGAAGCATGCCTTCGACGGGCCGAGGCCAGCGGGGACGGCGCACTTCGCGAGCGGGTTGCCGCCCTCGTCGACTTCACCCACGACTTCGACCGTGGCGTCGGCGCCGTCGTCGGCTCTGACGCGACGACGATCGCGCACTTGTTCGGGGTGCTGAGCCGCCTCGACGATGCCACGGTGCAGCGGCTCCTGGCATCGCTCGCCGCCGTGCCGGCGGACGAGCTCGCGCTGGCGGCCCGCCGAGTGGCGTCGATGCGACCGCAGGTCCTTCGGCGCCTGCTGCGACTCGCCGGACAACCGGGAGTGGCGCGCCTGCTCGACCGGCTGGGCTAGCCCCACCGCCCAGGCGCGGTCACCTGATCGCGGTCGGCATGCGCCCGCTAGGGTCTGTCCGCGCGCTGCCCCGCCAGCAGCCTGCGGAGGCCGTCCTCGTCGACGACCGTGACGCCGAGGTCGGTCGCCTTCTGGAGCTTCGATCCCGCGCTCTCCCCGGCCACGAGGTAATCCGTCTTCTTCGACACGGAGCCGCTCGCCTTGCCGCCAGCCGCGCGGATCGCGGCCTCGGCCTCGTCGCGGCTGAAGCGCGGCAGCGTGCCGGTCACCACGAGCGTCTTGCCGGCGAGCGGGCCCGCGCTCCCCTCCCCGTCCGCCGGCGGTGGCGCCGGGCGCTCGGGCTCGACGCCGGCGTCGACCAGGTCGTCGAGCACGTCGCGCTTCAGCGGATCCGCGAAGAACGCGGCGATCGCCGACGCCACGGTCGGCCCGATGCCGGGCACGGCCTCGAAGTCGGTCGGCGACGCGGCCTTGAGCGCGGCCGAGACCCGCGCCAGCCAACCGTCCGGGCCGCCCGTCGCCTCGTCGTCGGCGGGTGGGACCGTGCGCGCCAGCCAACCAGCCAGGTCGATGGCGGTCGCCTCGCCGACCTGGGGGATGCCGAGCGAGTTCAGGATCCTGGCGAGCGGCCGGCGCCGCGCTCGCTGGATGGCGCCGTGCAGGTTCTCCGCGCTCTTGCGGGCGAAGCGCTCGAGCGACTCGAGCTGCTCGACTGACAGCCGGAAGAAGTCGCCGCGCGTTCGGATCATGCCGCGCTCGATGAGCTGGGTGACGACCACCCAGCCGGCGCCTTCGATGTCCATGCCCCCGCGCCCGGCGAAGTGGCCGAATTCCTGGCTGGTGCGGGCCGGGCAGGCCGGGTTCGGGCAGTAGTGGCGGACGGCGCCCTCGTCGCGCGCGATCGGCGTGGCGCACACGGGGCACGCCGCGGGCATCTCGAACTCACGTTCGGCTCCCGTCCGCCGTTCCGGCAGCGGGCGGACAACCTCCGGGATGACGTCGCCGGCCTTCTGGAGGATCACGGTGTCGCCGATCCGGATGTCCTTGCGCCTGACTTCGTCGAGGTTGTGGAGGGTGGCACGGGCGACCGTGCTGCCGGCCACCTTGGCCGGCCGCAGGTGCGCGACCGGCGTGAGCGTGCCGGTCCGCCCGACGTACGGGACGATGTCCTCGACCACGGTCTCGACCTGCTCGGGCGGGAACTTGTAGGCGATCGCCCAGCGCGGGGCCCGGGCCACCATGCCCAGGCGCGCCTGCTGATCGAAGCGATCGACCTTCACGACGACGCCGTCGGTCTCGTACGGCAGGTCGTGGCGCGCCTCGCGCCAGCGTTCGAGGAAGGCGAGGACGCCGTCGATGTCGAGGCCCGGCTCGTGGTCCGGGTTGACCGGGAAGCCGAGCGCCGCGAGCCGGGCGAGGGCCTCGGACTGCGACGCCGCGGTGGCGTTCAGGGGCGGCAGCTCGGCGGCCGTGTCGTCGGCCCCCGCGCCCCCGGACAACGGGGCCTGGGCGGTGCCCTGGGCAGGATTCGCGTCCTCGTGCAGCTGGTACGCCCAGAAGCTGAGGCGCCTGCTGGCCGTGACGGCCGGGTCGAGCTGGCGCAGCGACCCCGCCCCGCTGTTGCGGGGGTTCGCGTAGCGCGGCAGGCCCGCCTCCTCGCGCTCGGCGTTGATCCGGGCGAACTCGGCCTTCGGCATGAAGACCTCGCCCCGGACCTCGAGCGAGACCGGTTCGGGGAGGCGCCGCGGGATGACCTCGATCGTCCGCAGGTTGGCGCTGACGTCCTCGCCGGTGGTGCCGTCCCCCCGCGTCGCTCCCCGGGCGAAGCGGCCGTCGCGGTAGCGCAGGCTGATGGCCAGGCCGTCGATCTTGAGCTCTGCGACGTAGCGCAGCTCGGGAGCGGGCTCGGGCGCCGCAGGCAGGCCCAGGCCGCGGCGCACGCGCGCGTCGAATGCGCGCAGGTCGTCTTCACCGAAGGCGTTCGCGAGCGAGAGCATCGGCCGCTCGTGGCGGACCTCGGTGAACGGGCTCGCGTCCGCGAGGCCCGCCCCGACGCCCTGGGTCGGCGAGTCAGGGGTGCGCAGGCGGGGGAAGGCCGCCTCGAGCGCCACGAGCTCGCGGAGTCTCGCGTCGTAGTCGGCGTCGCTGAGCGTCGGGGCGTCCTCGAGGTAGTAGCGCCGATTGGCTTCCACCACCTCCGCCGCCAGGCTCGCGTGGCGGGCGGCCGCCTCCTCCTCGCCGAGGGCGGCGGCGGCATCCACCAGCGCGGGATCGACGGGCAGGTCGGCCGGTGCGGCGGCCGAGGAGGACGCCGCTCCAGCGCCGGACGCCGGAGGCTCGGGCGACGGGGGCGTTCGCGTCGTCATCGGCGACAGGATACGGCCCGGGAGCGCCCGGCAGCATGCGGACGCCGACGCGCTTGCCAGCAGCGGGCCCTGCGCGGGCCTGCGCGCCTCGACTCCGCTCCCGCGGCCCGCAGCTCACAAGGCGAGGCGATTCGACACTCCCCTGGCATCCGACGTCGTGATCGTGGCCGCGCCACTCCGGAGGTCGCCCTCCAGCGCGCAGCAGGCGTCGTCGCGACGCCAGCTCAGGCGCAGCAGCGGGCCATCCGCCCGCACCTCGAACGCGCCGCCGAACGCCGGATGGTCGTGCCGGAGCCGAACGAGATCGAGGACCCGGCGCACGACCGGCCGCTCCAGTGCGACCTCGATCTCCCCGGCCCCGTAGTCGTGGCGGTTCACTGCCCTTCCGTCGTTGGTCCGGGCGACGGCCGCCTCGTCGTTCTCGCCCGCCAGCAGGCCGACGTAGTACACCTGCGGGACGCCCGGCGCGAAGAGCTGGATCGCGCGGGCGAGCAGATAGCGGTCGTCGTCACAGTCGAGCGCGGAGTAGTAGGTGACGTTCAGCTGGTGCACGTCGAATCGATCGCTGGCGTGCGCCTCCGACAGGAGACGGTTCACGTTCCCCCCGCGACGGCGCACCAGGTCGGCCAGACGAACCATGGCCTCGACCGGAAGGATCCCGTCGAGGTCGGGGCGCACGGGAATGCCGTCGTGGCAGTCGAGCGTGGTGAACTGCCTGGCGGGCGAGCGCGCGAGGTGGTCCGCGAGCAGCGCCGGGGACCCGGTCGCGAACGCGTCCAGCACGAGGCCCGGCAGCACGAAGTCGTACGTCCAGTAGCCGCGGGCAGCGAGGCGCTGGTGGGTGGCGTACACGTCGTGGATCTCGGGCAGCACGACCAGGTCGAACGACTCCGCGACGGACACGATCCAGTCCAGGAATTCGTAGATGTCGGGCTCCACCATGAAGCAGCTGGTGCCCGGCTTCTTGATGACGTACCCGACCGCGTCGAGCCGAACGATCCGCACCCCCTGCGACGCGAAGAAGCGGAGCCAGCCGGTGACCAGCCCGCGCGCTGCCGGAGACCGCATGTCGAGGTCGATCTGCTCCGACCAGTCGCGCGTCCCGAACGAGGTCCAGACGCGCTCCCGCTGGCCCGTCTCTCTCACGATGACGTCGGTGAACGGGGCGTCCGGCTTGCGGAGGAAGATGCGGGCGACGTCGGCGGCGGGCGGCTCCCCGTTCGGCCAGACCTTGTCGAGGGTGATGAACAAGTCTGCATGCGGCGACCGCCGCCCACGGCGGACGAAGTCCTCGAACTCGGGGGAACGCCGCGAGATGTGGTTGACCATGAGGTCCAGGAGGACGTCGTGGCGTTCGGCGAGGCGGCCGATGTCGGCCCACGTCCCGAACCTCGGCTCGATCTCGAGGTACGTGGTCGGTGCGAATCCCCGGTCACCGGACGAAGGGAAGGGCGGCAGCACGTGGACGCCGGTGAACAGACCGGCGAGGGGACCGGCCAGCAGCGTGTCGATCGCGGCGATGCTGCCGCCGAGCGAGTCCGGGTAGGTCAGCAGGTGGGGGCCTGTCCGCACGGGATACCTCGATCGTCTCGACTACGCGTCGCGCCCGGATCGCCGGGTGCGTCGCAGCACATTGTCCAGCGCCACGGTCAGCGTCCGTGCGCGGGCGTCGCCGTACCCCCCCATCTGGTTGCTGAGATAGGCGAAGCCCACGCCGAACGCATCGTCCGCGAACGCTAGCTGGCCGCCGGCCCCCGCGTGGCCGAAGCTGCGCCCCCCGAGCATCGGCTGGGACGGCGGCGAGGCGAGCTGGAAGCCGGTTCCCCAGCGTGCCCCGTCGTCGGGCAGGCCCGTCAACTGCCGACCCTGCGAGCGCACGACGATCGCGTCGTCGATGGACGCGGGCGTGAGCAGCCGTGGCCGCCCCGCCTCGGACACGCAGCACGCGTAGAGCAGGGCGAGCGACCGTGCCGTGCTGATGCCGTTGGCCGCCGGGATCTCCGCTGCCTGGATCGCGGGCTCGTTGAACGTGACGCGACCGTTCTCGGCCGGAAACGCGAAGGCGCGACCGAGCGTCAGGCTGCGGGTCACGATCGGGCTCTCCGTGGCGAGGCGCGCCGCCTCCCGGGCGGCGTCGGAGTCCTCGTCCGGCAGCGGCGCCTCCATCCAGGCCACGGACGGCCGCGCGTCGTCGGGGAGCCCGATCCACGTGCGCAGGTCGAGCGGATCTCCGACCGCCATGCGGAAGTACCGGCCCGGCGTCAGGCCCGTGAGCCGCCGGATGACCTCGCCCAGCAGCCAGCCATACGTCATGGCGTGGTAGACGTGGCCCGCGGCGGGCCGGTGCAGCGGATGCTGCGACTCGATGGCGCGGATGACCGGGTCCCATGCCAGCGTCCCATCGCGGTCCAGGTCGACGTCGAGCGCCGCCAGGCCGGCCCGATGACTCATCGCCTGTCGGACCGTGATCCGGGACTTGCCCAGTGCTCCGAACTCCGGCCAGTAGCGCGCGATCGGCGCGTCCAGCTCGAGCCGTCCCTCCTGGACCAGGAGGTAGGCGCAGATGGCGAGGATGCCCTTGGAGCACGAGAAGACCACGGCCGCGGTGTCACGGTCCCACGGGCGCCCCGTTCGGGCGTCGGCCAGGCCGCCCCAGACGTCGGCCACCAGGCGCCCGCCGACGTAGACCGTGCAGGCGGCCCCGAGATCGCGTCGTTCCGCGAAGTTCGCGACGAACGCGTCCATCAGCGAGCCGTACCCATCGTCGACGAAGCCGTGGATCGTGCCGGCGCTCCGGAGCGTGCCCTGGGCTCCGGCCGCGCCGCGTTCCGTCCGATCGGGCTGCATGGTCATCCTTTCACCGATCCCTGGAGCAGGGCCGCGATCACGTGGCGCTGGAAGAGGAGGAACACGGCGAGCGTGGGAAGGAGGATCAGGATGGTGCCGGCGCAGAGCAGGGGGACGTCGGTCGCGTAGTGGCCCTGGAAGGCGCCGAGCGCGCCGGCCATCGTGCGCTGCGTCGGGTCTTCGACGAGCACCAGCGCCAGCAGGAACTGGTTCCACGTCCAGACCGACATGAGGATCCCGAGGGAGGCGATCGGTGGCCGCGCGAGCGGGACGTGGATGCGCCAGAACAGGTCCCACGTGCTCGCGCCGTCCACCCGCGCCGCCTCGGAGACCTCGGCCGGCAGGTTGGCGAAATGAGCCCGCATCCAGAACACGGCGAAGGGCATGTACAGGCCGATGAGCGGCAGCACGATCGCGAGACGAGTGTTGAGGATCCCCATCTGCCGCGCCAGGAAGTAGAGCGGGGTGATGATCCCCTCGAACGGAAGCGTCAGCCCGAACACGAACAGCAGGAGAAGCAGGCGGGAGCCGGGGATCCGGAGCAGGCCGATGGCGAACCCGGCCATCGTCGAAATCGCCAGGGACACGGGCACCACGGCGACCACGATGAACAGGCTCGAGGCGAGGAGGGCGGTCATGTTGGCGACCTGGAACGCCTCGATGAAGTTGCCCCACTGGGGATCGGCCGGCCAGTCCAGCCCGCTTGGAACGGTTCCCGACGGATGGAGCGCGGTGGTGAAGACGCTGATGAACGGCAGGATCGTGATGGCGATCAACAGGAGGAGCAGCACCCGGGCGCCATACAGCTCCCCACGAGCGACCCTCATTCCTCGCTCTCCCGGCTCAGGCGCTGGATCGGGAGGATGACGACCAGCACGAGGAGCATCAGGATCACGGCGAGGGCGGAGGCCAGACCCACCTGGCGCTCGAGGAACGCCAGGATGTAGATCTGGATGCCGGGGACCGCCGTGGCGTGGCCGGGCCCGCCGCCGGTCGAGACGTAGACGATGTCAAACGCCGCCAGGGCGGCGATCACCGTGACGGTGAGGCAGACGCCGATCTCGTTCCGCAGGCTGGGCACGGTGATGGCCCTGAACTCCTGGAACCAGCCGGCGCCGTCGATCCTCGCCGATTCGTACAGGGCGGCATCGATCTTGGTCATGCCCGTCTGCAGCAGGACGGTGCACAGGCCGAGCAGGACCCAGATCCCGATCACGCCGACGGCGGGCAGTGCCGTGTCGAAGTCGCCGAGCCAGGCACGGGTCACCCAGCCCAGTCCGACGGCCGCGAACAGCTGGTTGATGAGGCCAGGAAGGGCCAGCAGCCAGCCCCAGATGATCCCGGCGGCGACCAGCGGAATGACCTGGGGAAGGAAGACCACCGTCCGGGCGATCGCGCCAAGGCGGCCGGTCGCCACGCGGTGGATCAGGCTGGCGACGACGAGCCCGAGGCCGACCGGGATGAAGCTGAAGAACACGACCAGCCGGAAGGCGTTGAAGATCGTCTCGAGCAGGTCCGGGTCGTTGAGGACCGTGGAGTAGTTGGACAGGCCGACCCAGGTTGCCGGCCCCACCCCGTTCCACTTGTAGAACGAGTACTCGATGGTCAGGACGAGGGGCTGAAGGACGAAGAGGCCATACATCGCGAGCGCGGGCAGCACGAACAGCCACCCGACAACGGCCCCCCGGCGGATCCTCCTGGTGCGAGGAAACCGCCGGGGGGCCGGCTGAGTCGAGGCGCGATCGCCAGCGGTCAACGTTGTGCTGCCGGCCGAAGGCTCGCGCTGCTGGTCACGACTACTGCTGGGCCAATTCCCGCTGGTACTCGGCCTGGACGGCCTTGAGCATGCCGGCTGCGTCCTCCTTGCCACCCACCATCTTCTGGAGCTCGGGCGTCCAGCCCTGCGCGAAGATGGAGCTGGTCGCGTTGGCGATGAAATCCATCGAGTTGCCCGCCTTGCCCATCACGGGCCCGGCGGCGAGCGTTTCGTTCGTCACCGAGCCGGCGGCCACGGTCGGCATGGTGGCATCCGCAGGCCCACCGGGATTCGAGCCACCGACGGTGACGTCGATCTGGCGGGCCGTGTCATTGGTGGCCACCCAGTTGAAGAAGAATGCGGCGCAGTCCGCGTTCTTCGCCTTGGCCGCGATGCCATAGGTCAGCGGCGACGACATCGCCGCCGGGCCGCCCCCGGCCTGGGCCGGCGGCATCAGGAAGAAGCCGGTGTTGCCGGCCAGGTTCTTGTCGTAATCGGCATTCTCCCAGTCGCCGTTGAACGTGAAGACACCCTCGCCCTTGACGAAGCGCGCGTTGGAGTCCGTGTACTCGATGGCGTTGATGTCAGACGGGAAGTAGCCATTCTTGATCCACTGCTCGAGGTGCTGGGCGGCGGTGAGGTTGGTGTCCGTGTCGATGGTCGCACCGGACTTCTGGAAGATCCAGTCGTTGATGGGCTGGACCGGGCCGTATGCGGCCATCAGGTTCTGGAGCGGGAACGCCAGGCCCATGCCGCTCTTCGCGCTGCCCCACTGCATGATCGGCTGCAGGCCCGCCTGCTTGGCCTTGGCGAGCAACGCATCGAGCTCGTCGACCGTCTGCGGCGGCTGGGTCATGCCGATCTGGGCGGCCAGCTTCTTGTTGTAGAAGACGCCGGTGAGACTGTAGTTCAGGCCCATCGCGTAGAGGGACCCGGAACCGCGGGTGCCGTCCGCGGCGACGCGGTTCTGGTTGAGCTGCGGCACCGGCCACTTGTCCCAGCCGAACGCGGTCGCGTAGCTGTCGAGGTTCTTGAGGAGGCCGTCCTTGGCGAAGGAGACCATCGTCGGCAGCCGGATGAGGTCGGGCGGGTTGTCACCCGAGAGCAGCCGCGGCGTCTCGTTGATGAGGTTCGTGAACTGGTCCTGCTTGATGTTCCAGGTCACGTTCGGGAACTGCTTGGTGAACTCGTCGCTGAGCTTGAACGGGATGTCGAAGCCGGTCTCGAAGTAGGCGTTGAGGACCACCGGGTCGGTCCCGCAGGTGGGCGTCACCGCCGCGCTCGGCGACGGCACCGCTGTCGCGGATGGCTCCGCGCTCGCCGGCGCCTGGGAGGGCGCGACCGAAGCGGGCGCGCTGCTGGGAGCGGCCGTTGGCGTCGCCACCGCGCCCGGAGATGCGCAGGCCGCCACGAGGATCGCGGCGACGACGAATGCCGATCGTCTGATGGCCGAGATGCCCGCTCCGGCGGGGATCCGTCTGCGATTGCCTGTCATCAATACTCTCCTCCACTTCCGGTATCCGAAGAACCAGTCGATCCCAGGGCCAGTGTTCACCGCTAGGCACGACCCTCCCGCGGTGGCGCCGACGTCGCCCGGACGACGAGGGCTGGCTCCAGCTCGACGGCGGGCGGCACCGCCGAGCGAGCGTCGATCTCCCGCAGGAGCATCTCCGCGCCCAGGCGGCCGGACTCGAAGAGCTGCTGGCGAATGGTCGTCAGGCCGACGTAGTCGGCGGCCTCGATGTCGTCGTAGCCGACGATCGAGAGATCGCCGGGGACGTCGAGGCCGAGTCCTCTGGCGGCGGCCATGACGCCCAGGGCCTGGGTGTCGCTGGCGGCGAAGATCGCGCTCGGTGGCTGGGCCAGGGCGAGGAGCCGGGCCGCGAGGTCGCGGGCCTCGTAGCGGCTGTGGGCGCCGAGCGCCACGAGCTCTGTTCGCATCGGGATGCCGGCGGCAGCCAGGGCCCGTTCGTAGCCTGCGTATCGATCGCGCGCCGACGTGAACGCGAACGGATTGTCGAACTGGTCGCCGACGAACCCGATCCGACGGTGCCCGAGGTCCAGGAGATGCCGCGCGGCGAGCTCTCCACCCCCGACGTCGTCCCCGACGACCCGGGGCAGCGCCGCCAGCGCGCTGGCGTGCGCATCGATGACCACGACGGGGACGGCAGCCGACGCAAGCGCCGCCACTTCGTCGGCGCTCGGCGGCAGGGAGACGATGAGCAGCCCGTCGGTGCGCTTCGCCAGGGGCAGGCCGTGAAGGTACTGGTCCCGCTTCTCCACCGACTCCACGTTGTGGATGACGAGATCGAACTCGCTGTCCGCCAGCACCGCCTCGACGCCGCGAAGCCGCTCGGCCGCCTGGGGCCGCGTCAGGAACGAGATGACCACGCCGATCGTGAGGGTCCGCCCGAGGCTGAGCCTCCTCGCCGCGTGGCTCGGCGTGAAGGCCAGCTCGTCCATGACGCCGAGGACGCGCCGGCGTGTCTCGTCGCTCACCACGTCCTTGCCGTTGAGCACGCGCGAGGCCGTCGCCACGCTCACGCCGGCGCGGCGGGCGACATCGCGGATGGTGAGGGTCTTCTTCATGCGGCCCCTGTAACCGGTTTCATGTAACCGGTTACAACACGGTAGCATGGCTGTCAACATCGCCGGACCGGGCTGTGGAAGGTGCCCTTCGCGGCGCGACGGGCACGAGCCGAGGTGTCGCGACCTGGATGTCCGCTGACGGCTGTCCTCGGGCCGCCCGCGACCAGGAGACGTGGTCAGCTGGAGCGTGGACTCACGACGAATCACGGGATCCGGCGTGACCGGCACGCTCCCCTCCGCCGCATCGACCACCGTCCCTGGCAGCGCGTGATCGCGGGCGGCAGCCGCCTGCCGATCGTCAGCGGAGCCGACGAGGATCCAGCGAGTCGCGACACCCCGTACACAACCCGTCGCCGGGAGCCCGTGTGGAGCGCGGAATCGGCGCCTGGCCGAGAACCCCCTGGCGCACAATCAGGCCGGTCCGGATCTCGCCGCCCGGGGCAGGTCCCAGCAGCACGGCACGCCCGGGCGGCATGCCCAATCCAGGGGAGAGTGCGATGCGAAGCGAGGTCGCGACGACTCCGTACGCGGGGGCCGACATCCAGGCGGCGTCGCCCGTCGGCTCCCCCACCCCGGCGACCCTGCGTCCTGCGTCGCGCACGGCCAACGTCAGCAGCTCCGCCGTGCGCGAGATCCTCAAGGTCACCCAGCGACCCGACGTCATCTCGCTGGCCGGCGGCCTGCCCGCCCCCGAGTCCTTCCCCGTGCGGGCGCTGCGCGAGGCCTTCGACGCCGTCCTCGACGAAGGCGGGGCGGGCGCCCTCCAGTACAGCACGACCGAGGGGGAGCCGGGCCTTCGCGCGTGGGTGGCGGACCAGGAGACGGCCCGCGGCATCCCCACCTCGCCGGACCAGGTCCTGATCACCGCCAGCTCGCAGCAGGCGCTCGACCTGGTGGCCAAGGGCTTCGTCGAGCCGGGCGAGCCGATCCTGGTCGAATCGCCGACCTACCTCGGCGCGATCCAGGCCTTCTCCGTCTTCGAGCCGGCGCCGCGCGAGCTGCCGACCGACGAGGACGGGATCAGGCCCGAAGCGCTCGACGCCGACCTTGCCCGCGGAGCCCGCTTCCTCTACGTCATGCCGACCTTCCAGAACCCGACCGGTCGGACGCTCATCGCGGCTCGCCGCGCCGCGCTGGCGGAGGCCGTTCGCCGGTTCGACCTGTGGCTCGTCGAGGACGATCCGTATGGCGAGCTCTGGTACCAGACTGCGCCCCCGCCGAGCCTGCGCGCATGGGCGCCCGAGCGCACTATCCGGATCTGCTCCTTCTCGAAGGTGCTCGCCCCCGGCCTGCGGCTTGGTTTCGTGGTCGCCCCGCGCAACGCGATCGACCTTCTCGTCCGCCTGAAGCAGGCCACCGACCTGCACACGTCGACCGTCATCCAGCGCGCGGCGCTGCATGTGCTCGCCGGTGGCCTCATGGCGACGCACCTGCCGGCGATCCGGGCCATCTACGCGCGCCAGTGCGCGGCCATGATCGACGCGCTGGCAACCTCGATGCCCGGCTCGGTCTCATGGACGCGCCCGGCCGGGGGCATGTTCGTGTGGGCGACGCTGCCGGACGCGATCGACACGACGGCTCTCCTGGCGCGGGCGATCGAGCGCCGCGTCGCGTTCGTGCCCGGCGAGGCCTTCTACGCCGCCCACCCGATGCGCAACACCATGCGCCTCAGCTTCGCCACGGTCTCGCCGGAGCGGATCCGGGAGGCCGTGGCAGTCCTCGGCGAGCTCGTCAGAGAGGCCGGCGCGTAGCAGGTCACGCGACGGGGCATCCACGGGGCGCGACCCCGTCGGGCGCCTCCCCGGCGCCCGCGCGGCGCGCAGGGCGCCGGACGGCGGCGAGGTCAGCCGGCCGGCTCCAGGTTCGCGATGCTCGCGAGGAGCGTCTTCACGCCGCCCGCCCGGAAGGCGACCGTGACCTCCTCGTCGTCGCGGGTGAGCTTGGAGGTCACCACGACGCCGTCGCCGAATCGAGCGTGGACCACCCGGTCGCCGTCGCGGAAGAGGCGCTCGCCCGGCACCCGGACGCGGGGAGCCGGAGCCGGACGCGAGCGTGCCCGGGCGAGGCGATCGCGCATCACGTCGTCGAACGAATCGTCGGCCGCCCCATCCTCGTCAGCATCGCGCCAGGCGTCGCCGAAGCGCCGCCTCGCGCCGGCCTCGGGCGCGTCAAGCGACCCCGAACGGGCCCCGGCCGCGAATGCGTCGCGGCGCGCCGCCAGGTCACGCGACGGCCGGAAGGGCTCGCCGGCGCCGGGGGCGCCAGGGCGCCCGCTGCCCGATCGGAACGCCGCCCCGCCGGCCCGGATCCCGAACCTGCTGGTACGCCGTGCGCCGAACGCGAGGTCCAAGTCCAGCGCGTCGTCGGCGCTGCCCGGCTGCAGGCGCGGGCCCTCCATCAGGTCGCCGGGAATCTCGAACAGGAAGCGCGACGGGATGCCCGGCCCGCCGCCGCCCCAGGTCGCGCGGCGCATCGCGTGGGACAGGAAGAGCCGCTCCTTGGCCCGGGTCATGCCGACGTACGCGAGGCGCCGTTCCTCTTCGAGCTGGCGCTCGTCCTCGAGCGCGCGGCTGTGGGGGAAGACGCCCTCCTCGAGGCCGGCGATGAACACGGCCCCGAATTCGAGGCCCTTGGCGGCGTGGAGCGTGATCAGGGTGACCGCGTCCGAGTCGCCCTTGTAGCTGTCCTGGTCGGCGACCAGGGCGGTCTCCTCGAGCAGCCGATCGAGCGCATCCTCGGGTGCGAGGTCGTCGTAGCGCGTGGTCACCACCCGCAGCTCGAGCAGGTTGCGCCAGCGCTCCTCGTTCTCCTCGGTTCCGTCGGCGAGCATCGCCCGGTAGCCGGACGATTCGAGGACGAGGTCCAGCAGCTCCGGCAGCGGCAGGATGCCGACCCTGGCCCGGGCGCGACGGACGACGTCGACGAAGGCGGCGATCGCCGTCCGGGCGCGGCCCGTGAGGGCCAGCAGCTCGCCAAGGCCTGCCCGCTCGAGGGCCGTCCAGTACGTGGCGCTGTCGTCGGCCGCCGCCATGCGCACGATCTCGATCGACTTGTCGCCGATCCCCCGCCCGGGGATGGCGATGGCCCGCTCGAAGCTCACCTGGTCGGTGTCGCTGCGCAGGACCCGAAGGTAGGCCAGGGCGTCCTTGACCTCTCTTCGCTGGTAGAAGCGGGTGCCGCCGACGAGCTGGTACGGGATCCCGTACCGGAGGAACGCCTCCTCGATCGCCCGGGACTGGGCATTGGTCCGGTAGAGGACGGCGACGTCGCGGGCCCGGAACGCCTTCGCCTCGTCAGCCCTGCTGGTGAGGCTGCGGGCGCGGCCGCCGATCAGGCTTTCGGCCTGCCGGGCGATCCACTCCGCCTCCTCCTCCTCGTCGTAAGCCTCGAAACGGGCGATCGACCGGCCGCCCTGCCGGTCCGTCCAGAGCTTCTTCTCCTTGCGATCGGCGTTGTTGGCGACGACGGCATGAGCGGCGTCGAGGATGAGCTGCGTGCTCCGGTAGTTCTGTTCGAGCTTGACGACCGTCGCGCCGGGCTCGTCCCGCTCGAAGTCCAGGATGTTGCGAAGGTCGGCACCACGCCAGGCGTAGATCGACTGGTCGTCGTCACCGACGACGCACAGGTTGTGATGGGCGGCGGCCAGGGCGCGCACGATCCGGTACTGGGCGTGGTTCGTGTCCTGGTACTCGTCCACGTGCAGGTAGCGCCAGCGTGCCTGGTAGCGCGCCAGCGTCTCGGGCCGGGTCTCGAGGAGGCGAACGGTCTCGCCGAGCAGGTCGTCGAAGTCGAGGGCGCCGGCCGTCCGGAGCCTGGTCTCATAGCGGGCGGCGAGCCGGGCGACGTCCTGCTCGTAGCGGGTCCGGGCGCCATCGGCGAGCGCGTCCGCCCCGGCCAGCTCGTTCTTCACCCGCGACAGCGCCTCCAGCACCGTCCGCGGCCGGATCGGGCCACCCTGCAGGGGCACGTCCTCCTCGCGGAAGACCTGCTTCATGAGGGTCAGCTGGTCGTCCGCGTCGTAGATGACGAAGCGCGGCGAGAGGCCGATCTCGGCTCCGTCGCGCCGCAGGATCCGCGCGCAGATCGCGTGGAAGGTGCCCATCTCCACCTTCCGGCCGTCCTCGGGCCCCACCAGGGCGATGATCCGCTCGCGCATCTCGCCGGCGGCCTTGTTCGTGAAGGTGACGGCCAGGATCCGCCACGGTGCCACCCCCCGGACGCCGATCAGGAAGGCCACGCGATGGGCCACGACCCGGGTCTTGCCGCTGCCGGCACCGGCCAGGATCAGCAGCGGCCCCTCGGTCGTGCTGACGGCGCGGGCCTGGTCCGGGTTGAGGCGGCCGAGGATCCTCGCCTCCAGCTCCTCCCGGCTCCGGACGCCGGTCGCCAGGCCACGGTCGCGCTCCGCCTCCCGGGGATCGGGCCCGGGCGCGCCGCCGGCGGCGCCGGCGTCGTCCGGCGCCGGTTCAGAGGGCAGGGGCGGCTCGTCGTCGCCGGCCCAGGGCGGCGAAATGGGGAGCGTGGGATCCACGACCCCATTCTACCGGGGCGCCCTTCACGCCCGGCGGGGGCCGCCTGGGTGACCGCGTTGGGGGCCTGCGGGGGGCGGGCCAGCCTGGGCGGCGCGCAGGTCGCCTCCCGGGAATCAAGAAGGCCCGGGTCGTGACGACCCGGGCCTGTCGTGAGGATGCGAAACCTAGAGTCCCGGGAAGCTCGTGACCTGGTCGGCCGGAGGCACCGTGACGTTGACGGGCTGGTCGAAGTTCGACAGCGTCACCGCCAGCGTGACGGTGCCCGCCGAGCCGGCCGCGATGGCGACCGACAGCTTGTTGAAGCGGTTGTTGGAGACGCCCGTCCAGACCGTCACGGTGGTCGGGCCGAGGCTCCCGAGCGAGCTGAGGTCCGGCGCGTTCGAGCCCAGCGCCGAGCCAGAGGCAGCACCCAGGGCCGCCAGCTGCTGGAGCGCCGAGGCCGGGACGGTGATGGCGGTCTTGTTGCACGTGCCGTCGGCGCACGAATCGGTGCCCTGGCTGGCGACCGTGATCCCGCTCGAGGTGAGGAACGCGGTGATCGCGGACAGGTCCGGCGACGCGGATGCCGCGGGCGCCATGGACGGGATCGCGCCGCCCAGCATGCCCGAGTACTGGCTGGCCAACGCCTGGAGCGACGCCGCCGAGACCTTCACCCACTTGTCGGTGCCGAGCGTGGAGGCCATCAGCGGCACCTTGAAGTAGAGGTCACCCGAGACGACGACGTCCGCGAGGTCCCCGGTCGGGATGGCGCTGGCCGACGGCTCCGGGCTTGCGCCGCTCATGGCCAGGGCGACGAGCGCCGGCGGGACGACGAGGGAGGCGCTTCCCTTCTGGTTGGCGATGTCGACGTCGGCCGACAGCTTGGTGCCATCGAGGGTCACCGCCGCCGGGGAACCCGCCGACGGAGTCGGGTTGGTCAGGGTCCCGCTCAGCTCGATGTCGATGTGGAACAACTTGAGCGCCGCCAGCGACGCGGCGCTGTCCGCCAGCATCGCCTTGGGATCGGGCGGTGGCGTTGGCGACGGTGTGGCCGACGAGCCGCACGCGCCGAGGACGACCGCGAAGGCCATGCCGGCGGCGGCGAGAGGGGCGAAGCGGCGGAAGCGACCAGGCGAGCGGAACGTCATGCGCGGACTCCTCAGGCGGGACACGAACTCCGGGCGGGAGCGTGCGCTACCGGCCGCGGTTCGTCAACTGGCCCGGATGGCTCTGCTGGGCCCAACTCCGCCCAGTTGTCCGCGATCACGTCGATGCGCGGACAACCGTCCCGCCGGCGGGACGTTGACGACGTCGGCCCGCGGGGCGCCCGGACCGGGACGTGGGGCCCGGTCGTGGGCCGCGCCGGGCGCCAGGCCGTGGGCCCGCGCCGGGCGCCAGGCTGTGGGCCCGCGCCGGGCGCCAGGCTGTGGGCCCGCGCCAGGCCGTGGGCCCGCGCCGGGCGCCAGTGCCCCCACTCGATCAGATTCCCGCCTCCGGACGCTTATCCGCATCGCGTGGCCCGCCGGCCGCGTCGCGCGCGTGATCGCGGCCCACGCCACGCTCGCCGCGGGCAAGTCGAGAACCGTCGCGGTCCGCGATGCCCGTCGATGCTCGGATACTCGTCCCCCGGCGGGAATTTGACGAACATCGGGCCGCGTTGGGCCGGTGCCTCCGTCCTGCGGGCCAGCCGTTCGCTCCTGCCCGCCTTGGGACCGGCGAGGCTAAGATCCTTTACATGGCAACGATCCCTGACGGCGCGCGAGCCTTCCTCGCGACCGGCCCCCTTGCCCACATCGTCACGCTCGATCCCGACGGCAGCCCCCACGTCTCGCTGGCCTGGGCCGGCGTCGACGGCGACGAGATCGTCTGGGCCTCGTTCTTCGACCAGCACAAGCTCGACAACCTCCGCCGGGACCCGCGGATCACCCTGTCCTTCCAGGCCGCACGAGAGCGGCGGCGAACGCCTCCACCCGTACCTCGTGATCCGCGGCCGGGCCCGCGTCTCGACGGGCGGCGCGCTCGCCGTGATGGACAGGCTTGCCGAGTTCTACCTCGGGCCGGGCGAGCGGTATCCGTGGCGAGATGCCCCGGCCGGGTTGGTGATCCGGGTGGTTGTCGATCGGGTCTACGGCACGGGCAGCTGGCGCACGAGTGGCGAGGCCGACCCGGCCGAGGGCGACCCGGCCGAGGGCGACCCGGCCGACCCGGCCGAGGCCGACCCGGCCGAGGGCGACTGAGCCGAGGGCGAGGCCGACCCGGCCGAGGGCGACTGAGCCGAGGGCGACCCGGCGGAGGGCGACTGAGCCACCGCCGCACGAGCGCCGCCGGCAGGCGCGCGGCGCCCGCCGGCGTCAGGCTGGCGTCGCGGCGAGGACCCCGGGGACGCCCGGCAGGGCGTCGAACCCCATCCGGCGAAGGTCGGACGCGACCCGGGCCACGAGCTCGGCGGCCACGTCGGCGCGCGCCGCGAGCGGCCGGTCCGCGGCCGAGGCGACGATCCGCGCGACCTCGGAACGCGCCCGGGCATAGGCATCGCGCGAGCCGCCCTCCTGCCATGCCCGCAGGGAGCCACGGTCCACGACCGGTCCGGGCAGGTGCTGCTCGAACCGGAACCGGCGCCGCGTCTCCGCGAGCTCCAGGAACGCGCCGCGCGAAGCCGGCGGCCCGGATCGTGGCGGCGCCGATCGATCCGTCGTCCGGGACTGCCACGCCGGCGGCCAGCCGCCGGGCGGACTCGATCGCCTCCGCGTCCAGGACCAGCTTCTCGGCGCTCTGGCAGCGGAGCGAGTCGAGCATGCCGGCCCCCGACACGAGGTCGATGCCGGCCAGCGCGCCAACGAGGGCCGTCGTCGCGCTCTCGGCGCCGCCCTGCGCGTCGACGACCTTGCCGTCCGTGGCTCCCAGGTAGCCATGCGTCGGCAGGCCGAGGAACCGCCCGACCTGGGCGTTGGCCGCGTCGAGCATGGCCGTCTCGATCGCTCCCATCGGCGTGGCGCCCGTCCGCATGTCCAGGATGGCTGGCGCACCACCCCAGACGATCGGCGCCCCTGCCGCGGCCAGCTGGTGGATCACGACGCCGGCGAGCGACTCGGCGGCGTGCTGGACCACGGACCCGGCGAGGGAGACGGGCGCCGCGCCGCCGGCCAGCGGCATCGACACCATCTGGGCCGGAACGCCGGCCCGGGCAAGGTCGATGAGGCAGCGCGACGCGAAGGCGGTCCAGGCGAGCGGCGGCGACGGACAGACGTCAAACACCGCCCGCGGCCGCGCTCGGAGCGCGCCGGCTCCGCCCGCGTCGAGCGCGAGCAGCTCCAGCATCGGCGCCAGGCCCGCCGCGTTGAACGCACCCGTCACGATCGGCTTGTCCGATCCGAGGAGGACCAGCAGCAGCCGATACCGGTCCCCGATCTCCGCCGGGACGTCACCGCACACGACGGCGGTCGACTGCGCGGCGTACGCCGGCAGGGCCTCGGCGACCGTGATGAGCCGGACGAGGTCGGCCGCGGTGGAGGCGCGGTGCTCGCCGGTCTCCGGGTCGAGGACGGAGACGCCGCAGGAGCCGGGGTCGAAGGTGCTCACCCCGGACCCGTAGCGCACCGCCGGCGACCCGTCCCGCGCATGGAGGTCGAACGCGGCCGGCGCGGTCGCGAGCGCAGCGCGGACGACCCGCTCCGGGATCCGGGCCACGCCGTCCGCCACGTCGGCACCGGCGGCAGCCAGCAACGCGGCCGCCTCCGGCTCGTTGACCCGGACGCCCGGATCCGCGAGGACGTCCATCGCCTCGGCGACGATCCGTTCGACGGCCGGCCCGTCCAGCAGCTCGAGGCGCGGGCGGATGCCGCTCATCGCGCGTCCATCGCCGCGGCCGCGGCCGTCGCGATCCGGTCAAGCTCGGCGGCAACGGCCGGGTCGAGCGGGGACTCCGGGCGCGGTTGCGACGAGGTCGCGCGCCAGGGACCGGGCTCGCGTCAGGGCGTCCTCGCGCGCCGATCCATCGGGCGCCGGCGGGCGCCGGTCGATGAGCGACGGCGTCCACAGGTCGCGCATGTGGCGGCGGGTGTGCTGCTCGGACAGGAAGTCGCCGCTCGGCCCGACGCTGCGGATGACGTCCATGGCCAGCGACTCGTCGTCGATCGGGATGCCCGCGCAGATCCCCCGGATGAAGCCGAGGATCTCCGCGTCCATGAGCAGCTGCTCGTAGGACCAGATCCGGCTGCCGGCCAGCAGCCCCATGCCGAGGAGCATGTCGGCGCGGCCGACGCAGGCGGCCAGGGCGGCCAGGCTGTTCTCCACGCCCGCTCGCCAGTCGGGCGTGTGCGCACCCGTCGCGAACGCGCCCATGGAGAGCGGAATGTCATAGAAGTCGGCGAGCTCGCCCGTGGCAAGGCTGAAGAGCACGTCCTCCGGTCCGCCGCCCGTGTAGGAGCCGGTTCGCAGGTCCATGGCGGTCTGGGCGGCCGCGTAGTAGACCGGCGCGCCGGGCGCGGCGAGCTCCATGAGGGCGGTGGCCGCGAGGACCTCCGCGTTGCCGACGAGGAGCGTGCCGGCCGGCGTCGCGGGGCCGGTGTGGGCGCACGACGCCATGGTCATGAACCCGACCGGAATGCCGGCCTCGGCCGCGACGAGCGCGGCGTCGATCGCCCCGCCGTCCTGGGCCAGCGGGCTGATCGTGCAGAAGGTGAGCGAGAGGACCGGCCGCGCCCGCAGCGCGTCCCGTCCTCCCGCCAGGACGGCCGCCATCTCCACGGCGGCGGCGGCCTCGTGGGCGGTCATGACCGTCTCGGTCTGGACGTGCTTGGTGGTGGCGCCCCAGGCCGCCGCCAGCTCGCGCAGCGGCCGGCCGTTCACGGGCACGTCCTGGGCGGAGACCGGGTTCCAGATGAAGCCGACCTCGCCCATGCCCTCGACGACACGGCTGATCGCGGCGATGTCGGCGAGCTCCGACCGGCGCCGCTCGCCGGTCACGGGATCCTGGACCTCGACGCCGCAGCCGTCGGTCGCCACCCAGACGTGCTGGCCGTCGAGCGGCAGGTCCCGGGCCGGGACGCGGCCGGCCAGCGAGTAGGTCGCGGGCGCGTGCTTGAGGGCCGACTCGATGAGCGCGCCCGGCGCCCGGACGATGCCGGAGGCCGGGTCGACCGTGGCGCCGTGCTCGCGCCAGATGGCCTGGGCCCGCGCCGACGGGAAGCGGACGCCGACCGTCTCGATGAGGTCGAGGGTGGCCGTGTGGAGCCGTTCGAGCGCGGTCCGGTCCAGGACCTGCAGCCGGATCTGCGGGTCCACGAGCGGGATGAGCGGGACGAGGGAATTCGACCGCCACGCCGGAGGCGGACGGCGACGACTGGACGGCCATGGTGCGCTCCCCCGGTCAGGCGGTCACGCCGACCAGGCGGCGGGCCACGTCGACCGCCCCGATCGCATCCTCGCCGAAGCCGTCGGCGCCGATCTCGTCGGCCCATGCCTGGGTCACGGGAGCGCCGCCGACCAGGACCTTGACGCCCGGGCGCAGCCCGGCCGCCTCGAGCGCTTCGACGATCCGGCGCTGGCCGGTCATCGTCGTCGTGAGGAGCGCGGAGACGCCGACCAGGTTCGCGTCGACCTCCTTGACCCGTCGCGACGAACCGCTCCGGGGACACGTCGACGCCGAGGTCGTAGACCTCGAAGCCGTTGGCCGACAGCATCGTCGCGACGAGGTTCTTGCCGATCTCGTGGATGTCGCCCTGGACCGTCCCGAGGACCACCCGGCCGGAGCTGGCTCGCGCCTCGCCCGCCGCAAGGGCCGGCTCGATGACCTTCATGGCCGCCTGCATGGCACGCGCGGCGAGCATCAGGTCGGGCAGGTAGAGGTCGCCGCAGGAGAAGCCGTCGCCGACCTCCCGCAGGGCGGGCATCGCTCCCTCGTCGATGAGCCGGAGGGCCGGGATTCCGGCCGCCAGCCCGTCCCGCGCCGCGCCTTCCGCGGCGGCCGGGTCACCCTCGGCGACCGCCCGTCGCAAGGTTTCCAGGGTCACGTCGTCCATCGTTCACATCTCCGCACGCTGGTCCGGCTCGAGCCGGCAGTCCACCCCCTCGATGACGGCGCCGCGGCCGGCCGGGGCGGCCGTGCCGCTCCGGGCCCTCCCGGCGCCGTCCGTCAGAGGCCCGCCCGAGCCTGGGCTCGGGCCACGATCTCGTCAAGGGCCTGGGCCGCGTCCTCGGGCAACGGCGGCGGGCCGGGGTGGCTGGCGAGCAGCCGGTCGGCGCGGTCGGCGGCGCGCTGGGTCATCTCCTGGCTCCCGGCGGCGAGCCAGCCCGACCGGTTGCGCCGGTCGAAGAGCGCCGGGTACCAGCGCGTGCGGAACCGGCTGAGCGTGTGGTCGTCGCCGAGGAACGAGCCGTCCGGCCCGAGGCGGTCGATCAGGTCGAGGGCCAGGGCGTCGTCGGAGAGGTCCGGCGGCGAGACGGCCGCCCGGACCCACGAGACGAGCTCATCGCAGAGGGCCAGCTGGGCGAGCGAGCCGGACAGCCCGGACTCGAGGTAGCCGAGGTCGTGGGTCACCTGGCCGCCGGCCAATGCCTCGAGGAGGATGCCGAGCGCCGCTTCCGCGGCCGCCTGCCCGTCGACGACCTTCGCGTCGGACGCCCCGCCGAGGCTGAACATCGGCAGCCCGACGTGGTGGGCGAGCGCCTGAGCGGCGCCCTTGGGGTCCGGCCCGACGTACGGGTCCACCGTCGTGCGGAGGTCCAGGCCGTCACCCCCGAAGCCCGGCACGACGACGGGCGTTCCGGGGCGCACCAGCTGGGCAAGGACCACGCCGGCCATCACCCCCGCATGGTCCACCGCCAGCGTGCCAGCCATCGTGACCGGTCCGGTCGTGCCGCCGGAGGTGACCGGGATCCAGAGCGCGGGAAGTCCCTGGCGGGCAAGGAAGAGCAGCTTGGCGACCGAATCCTCGTTGAAGTGCAGGCCCCGGGTGACGTTGACGTAGCTGGCCACGAAGGGCCGCGCGGCGAGCTCGGCCGGCCCGCCGGCCACGACCTGGGCCATCTCGACGACGTCACGCAGGCCGTCGACGCCGTACGTCACCACCACCAGCGGCTTGGTCGTCCCGCGCAGCATCGCCGCCGCCTGGTGCCGATCCGCGACGCGCCCGTCGACGTCGGACGGCAGGAACATCGACATCGCGAAGGCGATCTCGGGGAGGGCATCGACGAGCCGCAGGCCCTGGACCTGGTCGGCGCTGGTGGCCAGTCGCCGCTCACCTGTCCGCGCGTCGACCACGAACAGGCAGTCCGAGCCGGGCCCGAACCACGACGCCGCGCCGCCCCACTCGATCGCCGGGCGCCCGAGGCGGTCGAAGAGCGTGAAGCTGGCGGGGGCTGACGCGAGCGCCTCTGCGACCATGGCCGCCGGAAGCCGGACCCGGTCATCGTCGACGCGTGCCCCGCCAGCAGCCAGGATGGCCCGGGCCTCGGCGTGGTCGATCCGGACGCCGGTCCGCTCCAGGATGGCCAGGCCGGCCAGGTGCAGCCGGCGGCACCCGTCATCGCCAAGCCGGTTCCAGGGAGCCGAGCCGGCCACGATCGGGGCCGGGCCGGGGCGTGGAGTCACGTCCGCCAGGGTCATCCAGTCGCTCCGCGGCGCCCGAACACGGGCATCCGGTGGTCGCCGCCCGCTGCGGCACCCAGGCGCCGAGCGTGCCCGACCGTCGCGGGGCGCCGCCAGTGCCCAACGGCCCGTCCGTGGCAGGAGGCGGGGCGGGGCGAATTCGAAGCGCCCGGGCCGTCGGCCCGGGCGCTTCGCGCGGTTCGGAGTGCGGGCGCCCGAGGCGCCCACGGCGGGGACTAGAAATCCATGTCTCCGCCGTGGCCGTGCCCACCGGGGCCGGCGCCATTGGTGTCCTTCTTCTCCGGGATGTCCGTCACGAGCGTCTCCGTCGTGAGGACCATGGCCGCGATGGACGCGGCGTTCTGGAGGGCAGACCGGGTGACCTTGGCCGCGTCGACGATGCCCTTCTCGAACATGTCGCCGTACTCGCCCGCGAGGGCGTCGAAGCCATGGCCCTTCGGCATGGTGCGGACCTGGTCGATGACGACCTCGCCGCGCTGGCCGGCGTTGTCGGCGATCTGGCGTGCCGGCGCCTCGAGGGCCCGGCGCACGATGTCCACGCCGACCTGCTCGTCGCCCTCGAGATGGAGGGCGTCGAGGGCCGGGATGGCCTGCAGGAGGGTGGTTCCGCCGCCGGCGACGATGCCTTCCTCGACCGCCGCGCGGGTGGTCGAGAGGGCGTCCTCGATGCGGTGCTTCTTCTCCTTGAGCTCGACCTCGGTCGCGGCGCCGACCTTGATGACGGCGACGCCACCGGCGAGCTTGGCCAGGCGCTCCTGGAGCTTCTCGCGGTCGTAGTCCGAGGTGGTCTCCTCGATCTGCGCCTTGATCTGGTTCATGCGCGCCTTGATGTCGGGCTCGCGGCCGGAACCGTCGACGATCGTCGTGTCGTCCTTGGTGGCGACGATCCGGCGGGCCTCGCCGAGGTCCTCCACCTGGACGGAGTCGAGCTTGCGGCCGATCTCCTCGGAGATCACCGTGCCGCCCGACAGGATGGCGATGTCGCGGAGCATCTCCTTGCGGCGGTCACCGAAGCCCGGCGCCTTGACGGCGAGGGCCTGGATCGTGCCCTTGAGCTTGTTGACGACGAGCGTGGCGAGGGCCTCGCCGTCGACGTCCTCGGCGATGATCAGGAGAGGCCGACCGACCGACACGGCCTTCTCGAGCGCCGGCAGGATGTCCTGGACGCTGGAGATCTTCTTGTCGGTGATCAGGATCCTGGCGTTCTCGAGGACCGCCTCCATCCGATCGGAGTTGGTGACGAAGTACGCCGAGATGTAGCCCCGGTCGAACTGCATCCCCTCCGTGTATTCCTTCTCGAGGCCCAGGGACTGGCCCTCTTCGACGGTGATGACGCCGTCCTTGCCGACCTTGTCCATCACCTCGGCGATGATCTCGCCGACCTCGGGATCGGCGGCGGAGATGGCCGCCACGGCGGCGATCTGCTCGCGGCTGTCGACCGCGCGGGCGCCGGCCTTGATCTCGGCCACGATGACTTCGACTGCCCGCTCGATGCCCCGCTTGAGGACCATCGGGTTGGCGCCCGCGGTCACGTTGCGGAGGCCCTCGCTGACGATCGCCTGGCCAAGGACCACGGCGGTCGTGGTGCCGTCGCCGGCCACGTCGTCGGTCTTGGTGGCGACTTCCTTGAGGAGCTGGGCGCCCATGTTCTCGAAGGGGTCCTCGAGCTCGATGTCGCGGGCGATCGTGACGCCGTCGTTCGTGATCGTGGGCGAGCCGAACTTCTTGTCAAGGACGACGTTGCGGCCCTTGGGCCCGATGGTGACCTTGACCGCGTCGGCCAGGCGATCGATGCCGCGCTTCAGGGAACGGCGGGCGGTGTCGTCGAAAACGACCTGCTTTGCCACGGGTGGGGGTTCCTCCTTGCTCGAGCGATCCGCTCGAAGCTAGCCCTCGACGATCGCGAGGATGTCCTTCTGGCTGACGATGAGGAGCTCCTCGCCGTCGAGCTTGAACTCGGTGCCGGCGTACTTGGCGTAGAGCACCTTGTCGCCGACCTTGACGTCCATCTGCTCGCGGGAGCCATCCTCGAGGATGCGGCCCGGGCCGACCGCCAGGGCGGAGCCCTCCTGCGGCTTCTCCTTCGCGGTGTCCGGCAGGACGATGCCGCTCTTGGTCATCTCCTCGCGTGCGGTCGCCTTGATGACGACGCGGTCGCCGAGCGGGCGGAGCTTCGTCTTGGACTCGGTGGCGCTTGCCAACGCGTGACCCTCCTCATGGGTTCGAACTGCCGGCGACCGGCGCGACATCCGTCTGCCGATCGTCCCTCTCGCCTCCGCGGGCACGCCCCGCGGGGCCTGAGCGCCTGCCTGCCGGAAGCGTGCGTTCGCCGCCAGCCTGCCGATTGGCACTCACATACCTTGAGTGCCAAGGAATGTAACGCGGCGTGCCCGCCGGTGTCAAGACCGGCCGCCGGGCGGGTTCCGGACGGCTCCGGACGACAGCCCGGCGTGGCTGCGAGGAAGGCTGGTGTGGAGCCGCCGCTACCAGGGATGCTGGTGCGGGCAGCGTGCGCGGAGCGTGGCCCTGCCGGTGAAGGCGGCCGTTCGACGTGAGACTGAGCGTGGCACCGCGAGGCATCCTGGTGGCGCCGCCGGACGTCCGGGACGGCGCCACCGGTTCAGGGCGCGACGGCCACGTACCAGCCGGTCCACCTGGTCCTGCGGGTCCGTTCGATGTACGCCCCGTAGACGGCCCGCAGCATCGGCGCGGTGAGCCGGGTGTTCGGCGGCAGATCCCACCATCCCATCCGCCGCCGCTCCTTCGGCCAGAGAGGGCCGGACACCCAGACGTTCGTCACCGTGAACGCGCTGGTCCGGGCGGGGTCGGCGGTTGCCTGGAAGCCGTTGAGGAGCCAGGCGTGGGAGCCGTTGCCGACGAACAGGATCACGGGCCGGCCGGTCACGCGCATCCGCGCCACGGCGATCTTCAGCATCGAGGCGAACGACCGCACGCGGACCTCGTGGTCGCTCGGCTCCTTGCCCAGCAGGCGAAGGACCGCGATGGCACCCGCCGGGTCCAGGCCGGGCGCCGAGTATCGGTACAGGTCGTGGGAGCGCCCGAACCGGTAGAAGACGGCCTGCTCCGACCCCGCGTGGACCTGGCGGCCGCGGGCGATGTTGAGCGCCATCTGGGCGCTGGCCGGAACGCAGTAGGTGTACGTGGCCTGGGTGGAGAAGATGCCCGGGCGGTAGAGATTCAGCCGGCCGGTCCACGTCGGCAGGACCCAGACGGAGCCGGATGTCGCTGTCGACGACGCGCTCGCGTCGGCGCCGGTCGCGATCACCTGCCACCGGTAGCAGCGGCCTGGCAACAGGCCGGCGGCCGCGAACCGCGTCTGCGCGACCGGCAATCGCCAGTCGGCCACCCAGGCGCCGGGACACGCGTCGCTCGTCGAGGCGACCGACAGCTGGACGAGGTCGCGCGTGGCAACGCCCTGCTCGTGCCAGAGAACGACGGCGGACGCGACTCGCGAGCTGGACCGGGCCGCGACCGGGCTGTCGAAGGCGACGACGAGGGCCGGCGCGGGCGGAGTGGATGGGGCGGGCGACGGCGAGCCAGCCGGTGCCGGCGACGGGGAAGGTGTCGACGACGGCTCCGGTGCGGCAGTCGGGTCAGGTGCGGCAGTCGGCTCCGGCGCGGCAGTCGGCTCCGGGGGCGGCGCCGACGTCGCCATCGGCTGCACGGAGGGAGGCGCCGACGCGCCGTCACCGGGTGACGGGCTCGGCGTGTCCGCGAGCGCCGGCGCCGCCCAGAGCACCGAAACAGAAAGCGCCACCGCCAGCATGGCCGTGGCGCGCGCGATTCGGCGGGGCCCCGAGCGCCTGGCCCGGGCGGTTGTCACGTCCTGGAGCCAGTCGCGATCCCCCATGCGGAGAGTGTCGGCCTCCGCCATCGGACGCGGGATCATCCGATCGTCATTCCGAGGCAGGACCAGCGCTGGACGTCACCCCGTGCGATTCCCGGCCCCATCGCGGGGCACCGCCCGCGCCGGAACCCCGAGCCGCTCGCGCGGCGCGCCCGCGGACGGCCGGACCGGCAGCGAACGCCGCCTCTCCCCAGCCGGTACGCTTGTCGAGTGCACGAGCTGAGCCCGCGACCGATCCTCCGGGCCGACGGCGTCGAGGCGGTCGTCGACCCGGCCCACGGCGGCCGGCTTGCCTCGCTGCGCATCGACGGCCGCGAGATCCTCGTCACCGACGGTCCGGGCAGCATGGCGTGGGGCCTCTACCCGATGGTGCCGTGGGCAGGACGCCTGCGCGACGGCGCGCTCCGCTGGCGCGGCGCCACCCATCGCCTGCCGACGACGCTGGCCCCGCCGCACGCGATCCACGGCACGCTCATCGAGACAGGCTGGCGGGTCCTGGGCGCGTCGGAGGGCGTCGTCGAGCTCGTCGCGCCGCTGGCCCGGCCGTGGCCGTTCGGCGGCCGCGCCGTGCACCGGCTCTCCCTCGCGGACGGACATCTCGAGGCGACGCTGCGCGTGGAGGCCGACGAGGACGAGTTCCCCGCGATCGTCGGCTGGCATCCCTGGTTCCCGCGCGCACTCCGCGATCGAGACGGGAGCCCGGCAGGCGGGCCGGCCCGGATCGATCTCCCGGCCGGCGGCATGCTCGTCCGCGGAGCGGACGGCCTGCCCAGCGGCGACGTGGCGCGGCCGATCCCGCCCGGGCCCTGGGACGACTGCTTCGTCGAACTCGCCCATGCGCCGAGCGTTCGCTGGGACGGCGCGCTCGAGGTCGCCATCGAGAGCGACGCGGCCTTCTGGGTCTGCTACACGGAGCCGGCCCACGCCGTCTGCATCGAACCGCAGACGGGCCCCCCGAACGGCCTCAACACCGGCGAGCACGCCGTGGTGAAGCCCGGCAGCCCGTTCGAGGCGACGATGGTCCTGCGCTGGCGACGCCTCGCCTGATCGGCACGCGGCGGGGCGCGGCGCGGACGGGCGGGCGGGCGCCCGCGTGGGGTGGGGCTCGGTCAGTCCCGCTCGGGCAGCGGGCGCGGAAACGTGGCGTCGCAGGCGGCAACCAGGCGCTCGCCGAGCGCGTCGGGATCCTCGCCGCGCTGCTCGGCGACCCATCGAGCCGTCACCGCCACCCAGGCCGGCTCGTTGCGCCGGCGCGGCGCCCCAGGCGGCGACAGGTAGGGGGCGTCCGTCTCCACCAGCAGGAGCTCCGGGGGGACCAGTCGGACCGACTCGGACGTCGCTTCTTCACCACGCCGGAACGCCAGCCCCGAGACGCTGACGGCGCAGCCGAGCTCGAGCGCGGCAGCCACGTAGTCCGGCGGACCGGAGACCGAGTGGAGCACCGCCGCCGGGCGGTCGCCGAAGGCCTCCCGTCCGGCCGCTCCGCCGACGCCGGCCGATCGCAGCTCGTGGATGAGCGCGTCCTGCGCGTCGCGCTGCCCCGGCTTCGATCGGCAGTGGAGGATCGCCGGCTTGCCCACCGCGAGCGCCAGGGTCAGGTGCCGTCGCAGGTTGGCGAGCTGCGCGTCGACGGGCGAGAACATCCGGTCGAAGTCGAGGCCCGTCTCGCCGATGGCGGAAACAATCGGCCTCCCGGCCATCGTGACCACCTCCGCCCAGGCCGGCTCGTCGACCTCCGCCGCGGCGTGGGGATGCACGCCGACCGCGACGCCGAGCGCCGGGAACCGCGCGGCGAGCGCGATCGCGGCGCGGCTCGACGGGACGTCCCAGCCCGGGACGAGGATCCGCTCGACGCCGGCCGCCTCCGCCGC
This sequence comes from uncultured Chloroflexia bacterium, assembly GCA_963821595.1. GTDB lineage: Bacteria > Chloroflexota > Limnocylindria > Limnocylindrales > CSP1-4 > CTSoil-043. The sequence goes on from CAWGEL010000027.1 coordinate 244,018, forward strand.
CGCGATGACGTCGGCGACGTCATCCCGGAACGGCGGCGATTGCAGGTGGCAGTGGCTGTCGACCAGGCGCACGCGCCGGGCCCTCAGGCGTTCTCGAGCGCGCGCTCGATCTGGTCGAGGTGCTCGAGCCGGTGCGGCGACCGATCGACGAGCCGGCCCCGCCCGCCCGCCCTCACGGCCTCGACCGCCGCGTCAGGCAGCCCGGCGACCAGCAAATCGACCTCGTCGGCCGCGGTAACGGCCATCGCCGCCGCCCGCTCGCCGGGAATTGCCGCCAGCGGCACCTCCAGCGACGCGTTCACGATCGCCGCCAGGTCGGGCAGGTCTGCGGGGGTCGCCAGGCCGCGTGCTTCGGCATCGCGCCAGCGAGCCACCTGCCAGCGGTCCCAGAAGGCGAGGTGGGCCAGGGCCAGCGCCACGGTCCAGCCGTCGCCGATGTCCATCGCCAGCTGGTCCGGCGCCAGGAGCGCCGACAGCGCCGCCAGCCGGTCGCGAGACTCCCGGTTCGTGCGCTCGAACGAACGGTCCGCCATCGCACCCTCCTCGCCGCCGAACCCGGCCGGCGGCCGGCCTCCCGCAGCATAGCCCGGCCGAGGCCCGGCCCGGCCGTCACCCGGCGCGATCGCCCGGGCCGCGTCGCCTCGGACCCGCCGACCCGGGCGTCGGGACGCTGCGTCAGCGCGGCCCTCGCTCAGCCCCCGGCGCCGGCCTCGACAGACTCGACCTCGAGGCGGGGAAACAGCGGCACCGCGGGGCCCAGGCGTCCGGCGTCGGCGGCGTGGGCCGCCCAGGCCAGCTCGGACTCGACCGGTGGTCCACCGCTGCCGTCCGGCCCGTAGGGATACGGATGGCCCAGCTGCTCGAAAACCCGGGGGGCTGTGCCGGGCATGAACGGCGCGGCCGCCAGGGCGATCAGCCGGCAGGCCTCGACGAGGTCGCCGAGCACGCCGCGAAGCCGCTCGGCGGCAACCTCGTCACCGGCCTTGGCGCCCTTGGCGAGCGCCCACGGCTGCTCGGTTTCGACGAACCAATTCGCCGCCCCGACGAACTCCCACAATGCGGCCAGCGCGTCGTGGAGAAGGCAGGCCTCCAGGCCCGCGTGCCAGGCGTCGCGGGCCCTGGGCCAGGCAGCGGCGAGCGGGCCGTCGACGGTCGGTGCCGGGCGCTCGCCAGCCAGGTACCGGTTCGCCATGGTCACGGTCCGGTTCACGAGGTTCCCGAAATCGTTGGCGAGGTCCGCGTTGTAGCGCCGGACGAAGAGGTCCCACGACACGTCGGCGTCACGGTCGAACGGGACCTCGCGCAGCGCGACGTAGCGGGCGCCGTCGGATCCCAGCGCGGCGACCACGTCGAGCGGCTCCAGGAAGTTGCCTCGGCTCTTGCTCATGCGCTCGCCCTGGGCCAGCAGCCAGCCGTGGACCCAGACCTGGCGCGGCGCGTCGAGGCCCGCGGACCAGAGCATGGCCGGCCAGAAGATCGTGTGGAACCGGGCGATGTCCTTGCCGATGACGTGGAGGTCGGCCGGCCACCACCGGGCGAACGCCTCGGGATCGTCGGGGAAGCCCGCGCCGGTGATGTAGTTGATGAGGGCGTCGTACCAGACGTAGATCGTGCCGGCCGCGGGATCCCAGGTGCCGTCGGGGCGGCGCGCGTCGCCGCCGTCGGGCAGGACGGGGAACGGGATCCCCCACCCCGCTCCCGAGCGGCTGATCGAGGCGTCCTCCAGGCCCTGGCGGATGAAGCCCAGCATCTCGTTGCGCCGGTACTCCGGCCGGACGAAGTCGGGGTGCTCCTCGAACCAGCGTTCGAGCCGCTCCTGGTACGCCGAGAGGCGGAAGAACCAGTTCCGCTCGGTGAGCCATTGCAGGGGAACGCCGGGATGATTCGGGCAGATCGTGCCGCCGGCCGTCTCCTGGACGTCGGTCGCGTTGCGGAAGCCCTCGCTCGGGCAGTACCACCCCTCGTACGTGCCGACGTAGATGTCACCGTTCGCATACGCGCGGCGGACCATCTCCTGGGCAGCCCGCACGTGATCCGGGTCGGTGGTCCGGATGAAGCGATCGGGGCTGATGCCGAGGGCGTCCTCGGCGGCCTTGAACAGGGCGACATTCTCGTCGACGAGGTCGCGCGGCGCGCGGCCGAGCTCCTCGGCACGCATGGCGATGTTGACGCTGTGCTCGTCCGTGCCCGTGAGGAAGCGGGTAGGGATGCCACGCATCCGGTGCCAGCGGGCCATGGCGTCGGCCCCGATCACCTCGTACAGGGTGTGGAGGCCGGGCCGGCTGTTCGCGTAGGCGATCGAGGTGGTGACGTAGAAACGGTCGGGCATGGCCGGCCGATCGTAGCAGGGACGGCTAGGCGCGGGCCGGTGCGGGCGGGCCCGGCCGGCGCAGGCTCGTCCCAGGTGCCAGGGCGTCCCCTCGGACCGGACCGTCTAGGATGGTCGCGGCGCCGGGCGGCGGCGAAGGGCCGGATCGTCGCCGGGGCCAACGGACCAGCGCGCTGGCCGACCCGCACGGGCCGGTGATCGACACCGCGACGAGGCACCGGCTCCGACGCACTGATGGAGGACGCATCGTGCACGGCGAAGGTTCGGGCATGGCAGCCCCCTACTTCCGCAAGCTCTCGGACGACCAGCTCGACCGCATCCGGGGGGCGAGCCTCGAGATCCTCGAGCGGACGGGCGTGCAGCTCCACCTGCCGGAGGCTGTCGACCTGCTGCGGAAGGCCGGCGCCGACGTCCAGGACGACGGCTGGGTACGGATTCCTTCCCGCCTCGTCGAATGGGCCGTCTCCGTCGCCCCGAAGCGCATCACCTGGTCCAACCGGACCGGCGCGGCCGTGATGGAGCTGGAAGGTCGGAACGCCTACTACGGCTGCGGGTCCGACTGCCCGAACGTCATCGATCTCCGCACGGGCGAACGCCGGCCGGGCACGGTCGCCGACGTCGCCGAAGCGGCCCGCGTCATGGACGCGCTGCCGAACATCGACTTCCTCATGTCGTTCTGCATGACGTCGGACCGGCCGCAGGAGATCGCCGACCGCTACCAGATGCAGGCGATGCTCACGAACAGCATCAAGCCGATCCTGTTCATCGCCATCGACTTCGACAGCTGCGTCGACTGCGTCGAGATGGTCGAGATCGTCGCCGGTGGCGCCGATGCCCTGCGCCGAAACCCGATGGCGGCGTGCTACGTCAACGTGACCTCGCCGCTCCAGCACAACGCCGAATCACTCCGCAAGCTGCTCTACCTCACGGCGAAGGGCCTGCCGACCACGTACAACCCGGTCGTCCTGCGCGGCACGAACGGGCCGGTCACGCTGGCCGGCGCGACCGCCCTCGCCTACGCCGGCGAGCTCGCCGGGCTCGTCATCGGCCAGCTCAACCGCGAGGGCGCGCCGATGATCCTGGCCGGCGGCACCAACGACCTCCTCGACATGCGCACGACGCAGGACATCTACGCGGCGCCGGAGAACCGGGTCCTCTGCGTGGAGGTCGCCCACCACGACAACCTGCCCGTGTTCGGTCTGGGCGGGTGCAGCGACTCGCAGGTCCCCGACCAGCAGGCGATGGCCGAGATCTCGCTCTCCCTGCTCGCCGAGACGATGGCCGGATCACACCTGATCCACGACGTCGGCTATCTCGCCGGCGGCATGACGAACTCCATCGAAACGATCGTCATGGGCGACGAGATCATCAACTGGGTCCGCCGGTTCTGGCAGGCGGTGGAGGTCAGCCAGGAGACGCTGGCCCTGGACGTGATCGCCGAATGCGCCCCCAGCGACGACTTCCTGTCGAACCCGCACACGCGCAAGCACTTCCGCGAGGACTGGTACCCGAAGCTGATCTCGCGCGACCGGTGGGAGGCCTGGACGGGCGCCGGCAGCGCGACGTTCGGGGAGCGGGCCCGGAAGCGCGGCCTCGCGCTCCTCGAGTCGCACCGGCCCGAGCCGCTCCCGGTCGACGTGGCAGCCGCCCTCCAGGGCGTGGTCGACCGGGCCCTGGAGAAACACGTCCACCGCGACTGACGGTTCGCCACCGCCGACGGCGATCCGGCGGCCTCCTGGGGGTTCGCGAAAGATCCGTCAGCCGTCGCGCACGGCGGTCACGGCAGCCTCGGCCGCCGAAACCAGGAACGTGTAGTCGGCACCGACGGTAGCCCACCGGTAACCCTGGGCACGGCGCTCGCGCGCCTGTGCCGCGGAGGCTGTCCAGATGCCGGCGGGCACGTCGTGGGCGCGGGCCCGCTCGACGACCCGCGCGATCGCGGCCTCGACGTCCGGATGGCCGAGGTCGCCACGATGGCCGATGGCGGCCGCCAGGTCGTTCGGGCCCACAAGGATCGTGTCGATGCCGGGCACGGCGAGGATCGCATCGAGTTCCCCAAGCGCCTCGCGGGTCTCGACCTGGACGCAGCACGTCACGAGGTGGTTGGCGGCGGCGAGATAGGCGGCCGTGGCCCGGCCGTAGTCGGCCGCGCGGCGCGGCGCGATGCCGCGCAGGCCGTCCGGCGGATACCGGCACCAGGCCACTGCCCGCTCGACGTTGCCGGCCGTTCGCACCTGCGGGATCACGACGCCCGAAGCCCCGCTGTCGAGGGCGTGCATGATCCTGACCGGTTCATTGGCCGCCACGCGATAGAGGAACGGCACGCCGGACGCGCGAGTCGCGATGAGCATCCCGACGAGATCCGACGTCGCCACCGGCCCATGCTCGCCGTCCGCGACGAGGAGGTCGAAGCCGCTCCCGGCGATCAGCTCGGGCACGACCGGGTCGAGGATCGTGAGCCATGTGCCAAGCAGGAAGTCGGACGAGCGCAGCAGGGCGCGGAGGTCGGGGACGAGCGGCGTCGGGTCGGCCATGCCCGGAAGTGTAGGCGCGCGCCCGGCGGCGCCCTCAATGGCGGAAGTGGCGCACCCCCGTGATGAGCATCGAGGCACCGGCGGCGTCCGCCGCGGCGACGGCCTCCGCGTCGCGGAGCGAGCCGCCCGGCTGGACGAAGGCGGACACGCCCGCCGCGAGGCAGGCTTCCACGGCGTCGGGGAAGGGGTAGAAGGCGTCCGACGCGCACGCCGCCCCGACGAGCCGATGCGGCCCCAGGATGGCCGTCGCCTTGGCCACGGCCTGGCGGGCCGCGTCGACGCGCGACGTCTGCCCGGAGCCCAGGCCGATCAGCATCCCGTCGCGGACCAGCACGATGGCGTTGGAGGTGACGCCGCGGACCAGGCGCCAGGCGAGGTCGAGGTCGCCGCGCTCCGCGTCGGTCGGCACGCGGCGCGTGGCGCACGCCCACGTCGCGGGATCGTCCGCGATCGTGTCGGGCGCGGTGACGAGGACGGCGCCGCCGGCAGTGCGGAACGACCCGCGACGGTCCGGCCAGGCCGGCTGCCCGGCCCCACCGAGCCGCCGGTCCACGATCAGGCGCAGGTTCGGCTTGCGGGCGAGGACCTCTCGGGCGCCCGCGTCATACGAGGGCGCGACCACGACCTCCAGGAAGAGGGCCGCCAGTCGCTCCGCGACCTCCCAGTCGACCTCGCCCGTGAGCGCCACGACGCCGCCGTACGCGCTGATCGGATCCCCGGCGAGCGCGTCGTCCCAGGCCGCCGCGAGCGTCGAGCGCTCGGCCGCGCCGCACGGGTTCATGTGCTTGACGATCACGCACGACGGGCCGCGCATGGCCCGGCCCAGCGCCGCGGCAGCGGACGCGTCGAGGACGTTGTTGTAGGAGAGGGCCTTGCCCTGGAGCGGACCCTCGCCGGTCGCGAACGGCCCGTCGACATCGGTCGCGCCCGGCCGCCGGTAGCGGGCCGCCGGCTGATGTGGATTCTCGCCGTAGCGGAGCGCCTCGACCTTCTCCAGGCCGATGGTCAAGCTCTGGGGATAGGGGTCCTCGGCCCGCGGCAGGCCGGGCTCGGCCGGGAGGTCGACGCCCGCCCGGTCCATCTCGCACGGCAGGACGTCGGCGATGCGGGCGTCGTAGGCTGCCGTGTGGCGGAACGCCTCAACCGCGAGCGCCGACCGGAGCCCCAGGGGCACCGTGCCTTCGGCGTCGATCGCGGCCAGGACGGCCTCGTAGCGGGCCGGCGACGTCACGATGGCCACGCTCGCATGGTTCTTGGCCGCCGCCCGGACCATCGATGGGCCGCCAATGTCGATCTCCTCGACGAGGCCGTCGAGGTCCAGGTCGCCCGCCGCAGCTCGCGCCGCGGCGGCGGCGAACGGATACAGGTTGACGACCACGAGCTCGAACGGCTCGATCCCGGCCGCCGCCAGCTGCTGGCGGTGGTCGGCGAGACGGCGATCGGCGAGCAGGCCTGCGTGGACGCGCGGGTGCAGCGTCTTGACGCGGCCGTCCAGCATCTCCGGGAAGCCCGTGACCGCGGCGACGTCGGTGACCGGCAGGCCCGCCTCGCGGAGGGCCCTGGCCGTGCCCCCGGTGGAGACCAGCTCGAAGCCACGGGCGACGAGCCCGGCGCCCAACGGTACGAGGCCGGTCTTGTCGGACACGGAGAGCAGGGCCCGCCGCGGCCGTTCCGGCGCCAGGGCGGCCGCCGCCGCCGCGTCGATCCGCACGTGCCGGCCCGCCACGACGAGGGCGCCCCCCAGCAGGAGCGCGACGGCCCGCGGCAGCAGCCGGTGCTCGACTTGGTGCAGGCGAGCCACGCAACCGTTCCTCGTCGTCGCCGGGCAGGACTGCCACGGGCTCCTGGAGGACGATCGGGCCACCGTCGAGCGACGCGTCGACGAGGTGGACGGTCACGCCCGTGACGGTGACGCCCTGGGCCAGGGCGTCGCGGACGGCGTGGGCGCCAGGAAACGCGGGCAGCAGCGACGGGTGGACGTTGAGGATGCGGCCGGGCAGCGCCGCGATCGTGGCCTGCCCGACGATGCGCATGTACCCGGCCAGCACCGCCACGTCCGGCGCCATGGCCGCCAGCGTCTCCGCGAGCGCCACGTCCGCGGCGGCGCGGACGGCGGGATCCGGCGCCGCCAGGTCCGGCAGGACGGCCGTGTCCAGGCCGGCCTCGGCCGCCCAGTCGAGCGCAGGGCAGGCCCGGTCCGCGAAGACCAGCACGATCGTGGCGTCCAGCATTCCCCGCTCGATCCGCGCCTGCAGGGCGCGCAGGTTGCTGCCCGCGCCGGACACGCCAACGACCAGCCGTCCACTCATTGCCGTCCCTCGCTCCCCTGCCCGATCGTCTCCGCGTAGCGCCGACCGCCGAGCGCCGACGACGCGGTCACGTCCCCGACGACGAAGGCGGGCACGCCCGCGGCCTCCGCGGCGGTGACCGCGACCGCAACGGCCGCCCCGGGCACGGCGAGTACCATGCCGAGGCCGCCGTTGAACGTGGCTCGCAGCTCCTCGTCCGCCAGGCCCGCGACCGCACCCAGCAGGCGCATGACCGCGGGCAACGGCCAGGCGCTGGGTCGCAGCCGCGCGCCCAGGTCCAGGGGCATCATCCGCGGCACGTTCCCGGGCAGGCCGCCTCCAGTGACGTGGGCCGCGCCGTGCAGGTCGTGACCCGCCGCGCGAAGGGCGCGTCGCACGGCCAGGACCGTCCGCGCGTATATCCGGGTCGGCGCCAGCAGCACGTCGCCGAGCGTCGCGCCGGCGTCGGCCGCGGCCCCGATGCGGTCCGCCGACGCGTCGATGCCCCAGCGGCCGGCCAGCTCCACGAACGGCGCGCCCGTGTCCAGGTCTCCCGCGTCGACGATCCGCCGGACCAGCGAGAAGCCGTTGCTGTGCAGCCCGGATGCCGCGAGCCCGATGAGCGCGTCGCCGGCGCGCGTGGCCGACCCGTCGAGCAGGTCGGCACGCTCGGCCACCCCGATGCAGGTCCCGGCGAGGTCCAGGTCGTCGGGGCCCATCGTGCCCGGGTGCTCGGCCGTCTCGCCGCCGACCAGCGCGCAGCCCGCCTCGCGGCAGCCCGCCGCGACGCCGGCGACCACGTCGGCCACTCGCTCCGGCACGAGCCGGCCGACGGCCACGTAATCGAGGAACGCCAGCGGCTCCGCGCCCGCGCAGACGACGTCGTCCGCGCACATCGCCACCAGGTCGATCCCCAGCGTGTCGAAGCGCTCGAGCGCGCGCGCGATCGCCGTCTTCGTCCCCACCCCGTCGGTGGATGCAACGAGGATCGGATCGCGATAGCCGGCAGGGATCGCGAACGCGCCGCCGAAGCCACCCAGGCCCCCGATGACCTCGGGCCGCCGGGTCGACGCCACCGAGGCCCGCATCAGGGCGACCGCGCGCTCACCAGCGTCGACGTCGACGCCCGCGGAGCGGTAGGCGTCGCGCGGACCCGGCTCCCTGGCGCCGGCCGCCGCGGCTCGCGCGCCAGCCGCCGGTGCCACGCGCACGGCAGCCGGTGCGGCGTCTCCCTGCCCTGGCTCAGCCACCGGCCGTCACCACCTCCTCGAGGACGAATTTGCGGGCCGCGACGTCGTACGGGACCGGCTCCGGATAGCGGCCGTCGAAGCACGCGAAGCAGAACTGCTCGTAGGGCAGGTCGAGCGCGGAGAGGAGGCCGGGGATCGACAGGTAGCCGAGCGAATCCGCGCCGATGAACTCGCGGATCTCCTCGACCGAATGGCTCGCCGCGATCAGCTCGGTCTCGATCTGGGTGTCGATGCCGTAGAAGCACGGGTGGTAGATGGGCGGGGCGCTGATCCGGACGTGGACCTCGGCGGCGCCGGCCCGCCGGAGGAGCCCGACGATCGACCGCGTCGTGGTCCCGCGGACGATCGAATCGTCGACGACCACGAGGCGCCGGTCGCGGACGACCTCCTTGAGCGGGTTCAGCTTGACCGTCACGCCCCGGTGCCGCATCGCCTGGGACGGCTGGATGAAGGTCCGCCCGGCGTACCGGTTGCGGTACATCCCCTCGCGGTACGGAATGCCGGAGGCCTCGGCGTACCCGGCGGCCGCCGGTCCGCCCGTGTCGGGCACGGGCATCACGAGGTCCGCCTCGGTGGCGTGCTCGCGGGCCAGCTCCATGCCCATCCGGTGGCGGACCTCGTAGAGGTTGCGACCCTCCATCATCGAATCCGGCCGGGCGAAGTAGATCAGCTCGAACACGCACAGCGCGGGGTTGGCCGGGGCGAACCGCTCGCTCCGCGGCTCCCGGCCCGGCTCCAGGATCACCATCTCGCCGGGCGCCACGTCGCGGACGTACTCCGCGCCGACGACATCGAGGCCGGCCGTCTCGGAGGAGAGGACCCAGCCCGTCCCGTCCGCCGGCTCGTCCCACAGGCCGGGCGTCGCCTCGTCCGCCTCCGGCAGGCGGCCCAGGACCAGCGGACGGAACCCGTGCGGGTCGCGAACCCCGATGACTCTCCCGGTGTCGAGGATCACCAGGCTGTAGGCGCCGCGCACCCGTGGCAGGACGCGCCGGAGCGCCTCGACGGTGTCGGCGGCCGGCTCGTCCGCGAGCAGCGCGGTGAGGAGCTCCGTGTCGGTCGTCGCCGGCAGGCGGCTGCGGCCACCGGCCAGGCGACCCAGCAGCTCGCGGGTGTTGACAAGGTTGCCGTTGTGGCCGATGGCGAGGGCTCGCCGCGGGCCCAGGCGGAGCGTCGGCTGGGCGTTCTCCCAGATCGTCGATCCCGTGGTGGAGTACCGGCAGTGGGCAATCGCCAGCTCGCCGGTGAGTGACGGCAGCCGCCGCTCGTCGAGCACCTGGCCGATCAGGCCGAGATCCTTGTAGAGCATCAGCTGGTCGCCGTCCGACGCGGCCAGGCCGGCCGACTCCTGGCCCCGATGCTGGAGCGCGAAGAGGCCCAGGGCGGCGATCCGGCCGGCCGGCTGGCCGGGCGTGACCGCGGCGAAGATCCCGCACATCTGGTCAGCCCTCGCCCAGGGCGCGGGGCAGCCCCAGCTCCCAGGCGTGACCGAGATCGGCCACCGCGACGTCGAGGGCGTCGGCGACGCCGGCGCCGCGCGCGTCCGCCGCCCCGGTCGCCCCTTCACCGGCCAGGTCCACGACCAGGCGCGGGCCTCCCGTCGTCCCGAGCTCCGTGACCGGGACCGCCCGTACCTCCGCCAGCCCCCGCACGTGGGCGACCGCCCGCGGCGGCACCGCCAGGACGATCCGCGACGGGCTCTCGCCGAACAGCGCCATTGCCGGAGAGCCCGCGACCGGCACGCGGAACCGCCCACCGCGCGCGCCCCAGATGGCCATCTCGGCGAGGGCCACGGCAAGGCCGCCACCGGAGACGTCCTGGGCCGCCGCGACGAGGCCGTCCGCGATCGCCGCCCGGGCAAGGCCCTGGACAGCCGCCTCGCGGGCCAGGTCGATGGCCGGCGGGCCGTCCTCGGGCGAGAGGCCGGCGAGGGCCGCGTAGGCGCTGCCGGCGAGGCCCGGTCCCGGCTCGCCCGCCAGCAGGACGACCAGGCCGTCGGCCGGGAAGGCCGGCCCAACCAGGCGCGCCGCGTCGTCGGCGAGGCCAACCACGCCGATCTCCGGCGTCGGGGCGATCGCCGATCCGGGCGCCTCGTTGAAGAGCGAGACGTTGCCACCCGTGACCGGGATCCCCAGCGCGCGGCAGGCGTCGCCCAGGCCCCGGACCGCCTCGCTCAGCTGCCAGTACGCCTCGGAGCGGCCCGGATCGCCGAAGTTGAGGCAGTTGGTCACGCCCAGCGGCCTCGCCCCCGTCACGGACACGTTGCGGGTGCATTCGGCGACCGACAGGACGGTCCCGAGGTAGGGATCGATCGCGCTCACCGCCTGGTCGCAGTCGATCGCCGCCACCAGCGCCAGGCTCGTGCCCTTCACGCGCAGCACCGCCGCCCCTCGGCCGGGCCCGGCGACCGTGTTCGCCTGGACCGTGCTGTCGTACTGCTCGTGGACCCAGCGCCGGCTCGACAGGTTGGCGGAGCCCAGCAGTGCCAGGAGCACGGCCGCCGGGTCCATGCCCCGGTCGGGCAGGCGATCAGAGGGCTCGGGCAACGCCCCGGGAGCCGGCGCCGCGCGGCGACGTGCCGGTGGCGTCGCCTCGCGCACGATCTCGATCGAATCGGACGCCAGCGCCCGCGCCGGCACGCGGGCGAGCTCGCGGCTGCCCGGTCGCGGGGCGCCGGCCTCGTCGAGCCCGCCGGCCACCACCGTGACGTCGCCGTCGGCGGTGACCCGGCCGATCACGGCGCACGGCAGCTCCCAGCGCATGCAGACCGCGGCCACCTCGTCGTACCGCTCCGGCCGGACGATGGCGACCATCCGCTCCTGCGACTCGGAGATCATGACCTCGAAGGGCGCCATGCCGGGCTCCCGCCGCGGGACCGCGTCGAGGTCGACGACGATGCCGGTCGCCGCCCGGTCGGCGGTCTCGCTGACGCCGCAGGTGATGCCCGCCGCGCCCAGGTCCTGGAGCCCCTCCACCAGGCCGCGCTCGATGAGCTCGAGGCTCGCCTCGATCAGGAGCTTCTCCGCGAACGGGTCGCCGACCTGGACGGCCGGACGCTTGGAGGGGTCCTGGTCGCCGAAGGTCGCGCTGGCCAGCACGGAAGCGCCGCCGATGCCGTCGCGGCCGGTCGTGCTGCCGTACAGGACGACGAGGTTGCCGGGGCCCGGAGCGGCGGCGCGCATGATGCGGTCCTCGCGGACCACCCCGAAGGCCATGACGTTGACCAGCGGGTTGCCCTGGTAGGAGGGGTCGAAGACGAGCTCGCCGCCGACGGTGGGAACACCGACGCAGTTGCTGTAGCCGCCGACGCCGCGCACGACGCCGTTGACCAGGTGGCGGGTCCGCGCGTCGGACGGATCGCCGAAGCGCAGGGCGTCCAGGACGGCCACCGGCCGGGCGCCCATGGCGAAGATGTCGCGGAGGATCCCGCCCACGCCCGTCGCCGCTCCCTGGTACGGCTCGACGGCGCTGGGGTGGTTGTGGGACTCGACCTTGAAGGCGACGGCGAGGCCGTCGCCGATGCGCATGACGCCCGCGTTCTCGCCGGGGCCCGCGACGACGTCCGGCCCGCCCGTCGGCAGCGTCCGCAGGAGCGCCCGGCTGCTCTTGTACGAGCAGTGTTCGCTCCACATCACGCTGAACATGGCCAGCTCGAGATCGTTGGGGGCGCGGCCCAGGCGGTCCTCGATGGCCGCGAGCTCCTCGTCGGTCAGGCCGAGCGCGCGATGGAGCGGCGGCGGCGCGGGCACGGCCGCGGACCCCGCGACCGGCGCCGTCATCTGGCGGCTCCGGCTGCGGTCATCGCGCGGCCGCCGTGGAGACGGCCGCCGGGCCGGTCGACGCCAGGCGAGCCGCGGCGCTGTCGACCAGGGAGCGGACCAGGAGCAGGCCGTCGTCGGAGCCCAGGATCGATTCGACGGCGGTCTCCGGGTGGGGCATGAGCCCGGCCACGTTGCCGGCCGCGTTGCAGACGCCGGCGATCCCCCGTGCAGAGCCATTGGGGTTCGCCCGTTCCTCGGGGTCCGTCGCCGGCGAGCCGTCCGGGCGCGCATAGCGCCACAGGACCTGGCCGTCCCGCTCGAGCGCGTCGAGCATCGCCTCGTCCGCGTAGTAGCAGCCCTCGCCGTGCGCCACCGGCATGCGCAGCGGACGGCGATCGGGGCAGCCGGACGTGAACGGCGTGTCGAGCCGCTCCGGGCTGATCGCGATCTCGCGGGAGACGAAGCGGAGCGACCGGTTGCGCAGGAGGGCCCCGGGCACGAGCCCTGCCTCGGCGAGGACCTGGAAGCCGTTGCAGATCCCGAGCACCAGGCCACCCGCGGCGGCGAACGCGGCGACCGCCCGCATGACGGGAGAGAACCGGGCGATCACGCCAGCCCGCAGGTAGTCGCCGTAGGCGAAGCCGCCGGGAAGGATGATCGCGGCCACGCCGCCGAGGTCGGCCGACTCGTGCCAGAGCCGCACCGGCTCGGCGCCCGCCACCCGCAGCGCGTTGACCGCGTCGATGTCCCGGTTCGTGCCCGGGAACACGACGACGCCGACGCGGACCGCGCTCACCGCGCGGCGGCCCCGCTCACGATCGACGAGGCGGCGCCAAGCTCCTCGACCGCGTACTGCTCGATCATCGGGTTCGCCAGCAGCTCGGCCGCCAGCCGCTCCACGACCGCCCGCGCCGCGACGGCGTCTTCGGCCTCCACGGTGAGCTCAACCCGGCGGCCCACCCGGACGTGGCTGACGCCGGCGACGTCCAGGTGGCGGAGGCTCTGCTCGACGGCCCGCCCCTGCGGGTCCAGGATCCCCTCCTTGGGCGTCACGTTGACGGCGAAGCGGAAGGTCGCGACCGCGGCCGGCATGCTCATCTGGCGATCACGTCCTCCGTGAGGTAGCGCGCGAAGGTGGCCCCGGTGATCTTCTCGTACGCCTCCACGTACCGGGCCCGCGTGCCCGCCACGACGTCGGCCGGGAGCTCCGGCCCCGGCGGCGTCTTGGCCCATGGCTGCGTCTCCAGCCAGTCGCGGACGTACTGCTTGTCGTAGCTCGGCTGGGCGCGGCCGGGCGTCCAGGCCGACGCCTCCCAGAACCGCGACGAATCGGGGGTCATGACCTCGTCGGCGAGGACGAGCGCGCCGGTCGCCGGGTCCAGGCCCATCTCGAACTTGGTGTCCGCGAGGATCACGCCGGCCCGCTCGCAGGCGCCCGCCCCGAAGGCGTAGAGGCCCAGCGACAGGTCGCGGACGCGTTCGGCCAGGCCGCCGTGGGTGTCGTCGAAGCCGCGTGCCGCGAGCAGCGTGACCATGGCGTCGAACGAGATCGGCTCGTCGTGGCCGACGTCCGCCTTGGTCGACGGCGTGAAGATCGGCGCCGGCAGTCGGTCGCTCTCGCGCAAGCCGGACGGCAGGCTGACGCCGGAGACGGGGCGGCCCGCCTGGTAGTCCTTCCAGCCGCTCCCGGAGAGATAGCCGCGCACCACGCATTCGACCGGCAGGATGTCGAGCCGGCGACACAGCATCATGCGGCCGGCCAGGTCGGCATCGGCGGGCATCGCCCCGGCGGGGAGGGCCGACGGATCGGTGGCCAGCAGGTGGTTGGGCATCAGCTCCGCCGTGGCCTCGAACCAGAATCGCGAGAGGCCCGTCAGGACGCGGCCCTTGTCCGGGATGGGCGTGGGCAGTACCACGTCGAAGGCGGACAGCCGGTCGGAGGCGACCAGCAGCACCCGTTCGGCGTCCACGGCGTAGATGTCGCGGACCTTGCCGGAGCGGACGAAGGCGGGAGTCACGGTCATCGGGCAACCTCGCTCACGGTCGATGCGGGGGTCTCGGCCGGCGCGCGGGCCGCCGGGTCGATGGCGTCCAGGCGGGCCAGCACGGCGGGCACGTGGACGAGGAATGCGGCATCGTCGAACAGGGCGTCGAGGCTGCCCAGGCTCAGGCGCTGGGCCACCTCCGGATCGGTGGCCAGGAGCCCGCGCAGGGGTCGCCGCTCGTCGGCCGCTCGCAGTGCGTTGCGCTGGACGATCGCGTAGGCGGCCTCGCGGGACAGGCCGGCCGTCTCCACGAGAGCCACGAGGATGCGGCTGCTGGCGTGGAGCCCAAGGCCCCGCTCGATGTTCTCCGCCATCCGGTCCGGGCGGACGACCAGGCCGTCCACCAGGCCGGTCATGCGGGCCAGCATGTAGTCGAGGAGGATCGTGGCGTCGGGCAGGAGCACGCGCTCGGCGCTGCTGTGGCTGATGTCGCGCTCGTGCCACAGCGGCTGGTTCTCGAAGGCCGCCGCGGCATAGCCACGCAGCAGCCGGGCCAGGCCGGCGATCCGCTCGGCGACGATGGGGTTGCGCTTGTGGGGCATCGCCGACGAGCCCTTCTGGCCGGCCCTGAACGGCTCCATCACCTCGCCGATCTCGGTGTGCTGGAGATTGCGGACCTCGGTGGCGAAGCGCTCCAGGGACCCGCCCGTGATCGCGATGGCGGCCATGACGGCGGCGTGGCGGTCGCGCTGGACGATCTGCGTGCTGGCGGGATCCGCGTGCAGGCCCAGCGCCGCGAGCACCTCGGCCTCGACCTCCGGCGGGAGCAGGCTGTACGTGCCGACCGGGCCGGAGACCTTGCCGGTGGCCACGTCGTCGAAGGCGGCGGCCAGGCGCCGTCTGTCGCGGTCGACCTCGAAGGCCCAGCCGGCGATCTTGAGGCCGAGCGTCGTGGGCTCCGCGTGGACGGAGTGCGTGCGGCCCATCATGACCGTGCGAGCTTCCTGGCGGGCACGGCTGAGGAGCGCCCGGAGCAGGCCGTCGACGCCGGCGAGGATGAGGTCGCCCGCGGCCCGGAGCTGGAGGGCGAGCCCCGTGTCCACGACGTCGCTGCTGGTCAGGCCGAGATGGAGGTAGCGGCCCTCCGGGCCCACGGACTCGGCGACCTGGCTGACGAAGGCGATGACGTCGTGATCGACCGTCCGCTCGATCTCCGCGATCCGGTCGACGTCGACCCGGGCCCGCGCGGCGATTGCCGCCAGCGCGTCGGCGGGCATCATGCCGCGCCCCGCCTGGGCGGCGGCCACCGCCAGCTCGACCCGCAGCATCGCCTCGAAACGGGCCTCGTCCGACCACACGGCCCCCATCTGGGGCCGCGTGTAGCGGCGGATCACCGGAACGCCTCCGCCGGCCCGGCCGAAGCTTCGGCCCCCATCAGCGCTGTCGGCGCGGTCCGCGGCGCCGCGACCGCCATCCCGACCGCGGCGGCGCCGATGTCGTGGCGGCGCCGGGCCCCCGGGAACTCGATCGCGCCGGCCGCCGCCTCGGCCGTCGATCGGGCCGCGGCAAGGTCGGAGCCCTGCCCGACCACGGCCAGGACGCGGCCGCCGGCCGTCTCCCAGCCACCCGCGGCGGACCGCCGGGTCCCGGCATGGAAGACCAGCGCGTTCGCGGCCGCCTCGTCGAGGCCGCTGATTGGATCGCCGGCCGACGACCGCGCCGGGTAGTCGAGCGTGGCCAGGACCACGGCCACCGCGGCACCCGGCATCGCCGGCAGCACGCCGCCGGCGATGCCCAGGGATCGGGCGGCGGCGCCAAGCTCGCCGCAGGCAGCGGCCAGGAGGAGCGGCGCCAGCGGCGCCGCCAGGCGGGGCAGGATCGCCTGCGTCTCCGGGTCGCCGAAGCGGGCGTTGAACTCCAGGAGGACGGGGCCGCGATCCGCCGTCAGCATGAGCCCGGCATACAGCGCACCCACGAACGGGATGCCGCGGCGGGCGAGCTCGGCGAGTGCCGGCAGGTGGAAGCGCTCCACGACGTCGACCAGGGCGTCGTCCGGCAGGTCCGCCAGCGGGCTGTAGGCACCCATCCCACCGGTATTGGGGCCGACGTCGCCGTCGCCGAGCCGCTTGTGGTCCCGGGCGGCCGGCAGGGCCAGCGCGACGGTGCCGTCGCACAGGGCGATGACGCTCGCCTCGGGTCCCTCCAGCCGTTCCTCCACGACCAGCGTCCGCGACGGTGCCGCGGCATAGAGCTCCGCGACCATGCCGAGCGCCGTCCCCGCGTCCTTCGGCCCCAGCACGATCACGCCCTTGCCGGCAGCCAGACCGTCATCCTTGAGGACCACGCCCCGCCCGTGGGCCACCTCGGCGACCACCGCGTCACGGGCCTCCTGCGCGGACGTGGCGACGCGCGCGCGCGCCATCGGGATGCCCGCCGCGGCAGCCACCGCGTGGCAGAACGACTTGGAGGTCTCGATCCGGGCCGCCGCCGCGATCGGCCCGAAGCAGGGGATGCCGGCCGCGGCGCAGCCGTCGGCGACCGCGGCCGCGAGTGGCGCCTCCGGCCCGATCACCACGAGGTCGGCCGCGCCCGCCAGGGCCGCCGCGACGACCGCGGCCGCGTCGCACGGATCCCCGGCCAGCCGCACGACGCCGGGCAAGGACGCGATGGCGTCGCTCCCCGGCAGGGCGAGCACCGCCTCGACGCCGGGGTCGCGGAGGAGCCGCCAGGCCAGGGCGTGCTCGCGCCCGCCGCCTCCCAGCAGGAGCACCCGCGCCGGCGAGGCGGGCCGCGCGGTCATCCCTGCGGCACCCCCGGCCCGGGCAGTGGCGCCTCGGCCCCCGGCCGAGCGGCGACTCCGCTGGCCCGGACCCCGGCCAGGGCATGGTCATGCATCGCGACGGTTTGCGTCCGCTCGGGCCCCACCGACACGAGGACGATCGGGACCCCGGCCAGCTCCTCGAGCGCCCGCACGTACGCCCGCGCGGCCGATGGCAGGTCGTCCGGCGTCCTGGCGTCGTGGAGCGGGTCGGGCCAGCCGGGGAAGCGCTCGTAGATCGGCCGGGCCCGCGCGACCTCCTCGGCCGAGGCGGGCCAGCGCTCCACGCGCCGCCCGTCGATCTCGTAGGCGACGCACAGCATCACCTCGTCGATGCCGGCGAGGACATCGAGCTTGTTGAGGATGATGCTGCTGACGCTGTTGACGTCGACCGCGTAGCGCAGCGGCACGGCATCGAACCAGCCCACGCGGCGCCGCCGTCCGGTCGTCGTCCCGAACTCGTGGCCGCGGTTCGTGATCCGGTCACCGGTCTCGTCACGGAGCTCCGTGGGATACGGCCCGGACCCGACGCGGGTCGTGTACGCCTTCATCACGCCGACCACCGCCGTGACCTGGAGCGGCCCGATCCCGCCGCCCGTGCAGGCGCCGCCGGCGACCGGGCTCGACGAGGTGACGAAGGGATAGGACCCGTGATCGATGTCGAGGAGCGTGCCCTGGGCGCCTTCGAAGAGGAGATGGTCGCCCGCGCGGAGCGCGTCCTGCACGAGCTCGGTCGTGTCGGCGATGTGCAGGCGCAGCCGCTCGCCCCAGCCGGCCGCCGCCTCGACCAGGGCCTCCACGTCGAAGGTGCCGTCGACGTCGCCGAGATGGGCGAGCTCGGCGTTCTTGTCGGGCAGGATGGCGACGAGCTTGCGGCGGACCTCGGCCGGTTCGAGAAGGTCCTCCATGCGGAGCCCGATCCGGAGGGCGCGGTCCGCGTAGGCGGGCCCGATCCCCCGTCGGGTCGTCCCGATGCCGTCGCGGCCCAGGCGGGTCTCGCGGACGCGGTCCTGGGCGACGTGGTACGGCATGATGACGTGGGCGGCGTGCGAGACGCGAAGTCGCGAGGGATCGATGCCCCGCGCCTGGAGCGCGTCGAGCTCACCGATGAGCGTTGCCGGGTTGACCACGACGCCGGGCCCGATGATCGGCACGATGTGGGGCGACAGCACGCCCGATGGGACCAGGTGGAGCTTGAACACCTCGCGGCCCAGGACGACGGTGTGACCGGCGTTGTCGCCGCCCTGGTAGCGAACCACCCACTGGACCTGCTCGGCCAGGTAGTCGGTCGCCTTGCCCTTGCCCTCGTCGCCCCACTGGAGCCCGACGATGATGGTCGCCGGCATCAGCGGCCCCCGCGCCGGCTGGAGCGGCGTGTCGCGCGACCCACGCCCGCGGGGCGGGAGGTCAGCGCGGCCGTCCTCGGCCAATCAAAAAGGCCCTCGGCGCGAACGCCGGGGACCTGCTGGATACACTGCCCCCGCGTTCCGGCGCCGCGATCGCGGCACCCGTCGTCGGGGCGGGCGGCACCGGTCACTGGGCGACCTGGCCGCCGGTGTCGGACAACGACTCGACTCCATCCTGGCGGGTGGGTTGCCCGCAAGGGCGGGACGGCCGGAGTATAGCAGGGGCCGCCGCGGGGACGGTCGAGTGCCATGGGCAGTTCGCCGGTCATCGCGGGAGCCGGCGGGGACGGCAGCGGCCGGGGCGCGCGGCCAGTCCGCCGGTCGTCGCGCGAGCCGGCGGGGACGGCAGCGGCCGGGACTATCGGCGGGCAGGGGTAGGACTTCGGTTCCCCCGGGTTCCACGGCCTCTCCGGACTACGCTCGACACGTGATGCGCATCCTCGGGGGGATCGGACTCGCCGCACCGGTCGCCGTCGCCCTCCTCGCCGTGGCCCTCGCCGTCGAGGCCATGGTGCCGTCCGGCGGGGCAACGGCCGGTACCACGCTGCTCGCCATCGCCGTCGGGGCGACCGTGACCGCGGCCCTCGCGACCGCCTGGATTCGGGGACGCCTGATCCCCATCCTGAAGGCGGCGGAGCGACTCGCGGATGGCGACCTCCAGGTCCCCCTTCCTCGCCACATGAGCGGGGTCGAGGGCCGCCTGGCCGCCGCGATCCGGGAGCTTGCCGCCAATCTCGCCGAGACGCGCGACGCCGCCACCACCGACAAGCTGACCGGCATCGCCAACCGACCCGCGGTCCTGGCCGCGCTCTTCACCGAAGTGGAACGATCCGTCCGCTACGGCCGGCCCCTCTCGGTGGCATTCCTCGATGTCGACCTGTTCAAGGCGGTCAACGACACCTACGGGCACGCCGCCGGCGACGTGGTCCTGCGCGGGATCGCGAGCGTGATCCAGGGGAACCTGCGGGCGACCGACTTCGTCGGCCGCTACGGCGGCGAGGAGTTCATGCTGATCCTGCCGGAGACGTCGGTCGAATCCGCTGCGGTGCTCGCCGAGAAGCTGCGCACCCGGGTGCTCCACGAGCGATGGTCGGTCGCGGACGACACCTCGGTCGGCGTGACCGTCTCGATCGGCGTCGCCGGGGGGATCGGGCGGTCGCTGAGCGTGGACGCCCTCGTTCGCGACGTCGACGCGGCGATGTACTCGGCGAAGTCGCTTGGCCGGAACCAGGTGTACCTCTTCTCCGAGCCCGACGACAACGCCACCGTGCCGCGGTCACCGATCTCGGCGGAGCGCCAGGCCTTCGCTCACGAACTCGGGCGCGAGGCCCGCCATGCCGCCGAGTGGGCGCTGGTCGACCAGCTCACGCCGCTCGCCGACCACCGGGGCCAGGCTTCGGCGCTCATCGCCACGATCGCGGTGGCCCTCGGCCGCCGCCTCGATCTCCCCCCGGCGGAACTCGACCGCCTGCGCCTCGCGGCCCTGCTGCATGACGTCGGCAAGCTCGCCCTGCCGGAGGAGATCCTGGAGAAGCCGTCGCCGCTGACCGCCGCCGAATGGCGGACCGTGGTCCAGCATCCGCGGATCGGGCAGGTCATCCTCGAGCAGGCCGGCGCGATCCGCGACGCGATCCCCATCGTGCTCCACCACCATGAGCGATTCGCCGGCCACGGCTACCCGCACGGCCTGCACGGGATCGAGATCCCGATCGGGGCGCGCATCCTGGCCATCGCCGACGCCTACGACGCGATGATCCACGACCGGCCGTACAAGCGGGCGATGCCGCACGCCGAGGCCATGCGCGAGGTTGCCCGCCATGCGGGCTCGCAGTTCGATCCGGAGCTGACCGACCTGTTCCTCGAGCTGTACGCGCTGCAGCCGCCGGAGGCCGACGAGCGCCTCCGAAGCCTCTCCGGCTCGAGCATCGAGCCGGCGCGCCGCTCGGTCCGCCGCCGGGCCAGCTGAGCGATCGCCGGGGAGGGCGCGTTGGGCGCGCCCCGGACCCGCGCATGCGCCCTCGCGCCGGCAGGCCCGGGCGCCTTCGGTCGGGCAGGCTCTGGCGCGTTCGGGCGGGCAGGCTCTGGTGCGATCGTGCCGGCAGGCTCGGGCGCGTTCGGTCGGGCAGGCTCTGGCGCGTTCGGGCGGGCAGGCCCGGGCGCCTTCGTGCCGGACGAGCCGGTCGCGCCGACCAGCCCAGGCACGTTCGTGTCGAGCGGCACTTGGCGCGGAGCGCCTCTGATCCGATGCTGCCCGCGAGCACCCTTGTCAGCGCGGGAAGGAGGCGTTCGCAATGAAGTTCGAGATCGAGCTGGCTGGCCTTGGCCTGCTGGCGGTCATCTCACTGGCGTACGGCGTCATCGCCCAGGTGGTCCTGGGGAAGGCGACGACGCGGTGGCTGTGGCTCATCGCCGCCGCGGCGTGGTTCGCCGGGGGTCTCTTCGCAAGCGAAGTGGTCTGGGGGACGCTGACCGAGACCGACATCCAGCCGATCATCGCAGGCCTGGCGCTCGACGAGTCGCTGCTGGGTGGCCTCGTGGCTGGTGTCCTCGCCGTGCTGGCCACCTGGTTCGCCACCCGACGTGCGCGGCCCGATCGACCGATCCAGTCCTGACGCGTCGCGCGCGGGGTGACGCCACCTGAGGTCGCCAGCGCGGGATTGCCCCACGTATGTCCTCGGCCCTCCAAAACCAGCGCCAGGCAGGCCGGTCGGTAGCCTGGCGTTCCGGTGGCCGCCCCGTCAACCTGGCAGGCCGGGCGAGTGGGAGTCCAGCAGCCGTTGCCGCTCGTGACGAGCCGGTCGCAGGGGCGGCGTTCGTCCGCGACAGATGGCGTTCGTCCGCCGTAGCAGCCGGGGTGCTGGTATGGGCGGCAGGTCACGGCCCCGACGGCTGTCCCGGCTCTTCGCAGCGCCCGGGATGCTCCCACGTGCAGACTCGCGCTGCCGACGGCCGTTACAGCACCCGGCCTGCTTGGACGGACACGATGACCGGCGCGAGCCGACCGGCGGCACCCGACAGGCGGCACCCGACAGGCGGCCGCCGACCGGCCCATCGACCGACGAACTGTCGGCTGAGCCCGGGTTGAGTGCCAGGTGAGAGCCGCCGGCTACCGTTCGACATGGACGCCCACCGCCGAGGAGTCCAGCAACCGCCGAGCATCGTGACCCGCCGTCGCTAGGCCCGAGCCGGCACCGCCGGACGGCCAGGAGGGATCGGACCGTGAACAAGGTCCTGCTCACCGGGCGCCTGACGCGCGACCCGGAGATGCGCGCGCTGGCGAGCGGCAAGAACGTGACGACCTTCGGCGTCGCCACCAACGAGTACGTGGGCGGCGGCAAGGAGAAGGCGGAGTATCACTCGATCGTCGTGTGGGACCGCCTGGCCGAAATCTGCGCGACCTACCTCGGCAAGGGCATGAGCGTTGCCGTGGAAGGCCGCCTCCAGACCCGCCAGTGGGACGACGACCGCGGCGCGCGACACTGGAAGACGGAGGTCGTCGCCTCGACCGTCGAGATGCTGTCCGGTCGCCGGAAGCGCGACCTCGGCGCGGAGTCGCTCGCGGCCCAGGCCGGGGCGGCCGTCGGCGCCGCGCCCGCGGAGGCGGACGAGGACGGCGACACGGCGGCCGAGCCGATCGCCGAGGATGCCGAGTCAACCGTGCTGGTCGCCTGACCGTCCACCACCCGCCGTGACGGCCGCGCGTTCTCCACGCCTGACGGGCGCCGCCTCCCCCTGGCGCCCGTCAGGCGTCGTCCTGCGGTCCGGGATGGGGGGCCAGAGCCGTCGCACGCCCGCGTCCGTGGAGGGTTGCCTCCGCGGCGCCTAGCGGCGGGCCGAGCCCGGCCGCCGCCGCGGGTAGAGGTAGTCGACACCGGCGGTGCGCGGCCCGAGCTTGGCGATCGGCGGCACCTGGCGCTTGAACTCCGAGGCGGCGACCATCCGGCCGACCCGGGCCACGGTCGCGGCGTCGAAGCCCATCGCGCCCAGCTCGTCGTCGGAGCGCCGCTGGTCGATCATCCAGTACAGCAGGCGGTCGAGCTCGTGGTACGTGAAGCCCGCCTCGGCTTCGTCCGTCTGGCCGGGCCACAGGTCGGCCGACGGCGCCTTGCGGACGATCGCGTCCGGCACGCCCATCGCGAGGGCCAGCTGGCGCACCTGCGTCTTGTAGAGGTCGCCGACCGGGTTGAACGCGCAGGCGCTGTCGCCGAAGAGCGTCGTGTAGCCGATGAGCGCCTCGGTCTTGTTGCTCGTCCCGACCACCAGGCCGCTCCACGTCACCGACGCGTCGTAGAGGACCAGCATCCGGGCCCTGGCCATCACGTTGCCACGACGGAGCGGCGCTGCCCCCAGCGCCTCCTCGCCGCCGGCGCCCGGCACCCCGTCACGGCCGAGGTAGCCGTCGACGATCGGGCTGATGTCGACGAGACGGCTCGCGCAGCCAAGGCGGCCGACGACGTCCTCGGCATCGGCGCGCGATGCGGGCGACGACGTGCGGTACGGCATGAGCACGCACAGGAGCCGCTCCGCGCCGATCGCATCGGCGACCAGGTACGCGACCAGGGCCGAATCGATGCCGCCGGAGAGGCCGAGCACGGCGCGCTCGAAGCCGGCCTGGCGGAGCTGGCCGCGGATGAACTCCGCGATGACGCGACGGGCGACGCCCTCGTCGATGCGCAGCTCGGCGGGAAGCTCGAAGGGGATGGCAGCGGTCGATTCGTCGGACGCGGGGCGGGTGCTCACCGTGCGCTTCCCCCGTCTCGCCCGCTCGGGCCTGACCCCACCCTCTCCCCCACCCCGTCCACCGCCGCGTCGGGCGCGAGGCCGGCGCGCTCGGCGACGATCCGCTGCAGCTCGCGGACCACCAGCTCCGGCCGCTCGTCGCGCAGCAGCGGCAGCGCGATCCGCTCGCGGCGGACGTCGGCAAGCGCGACGTCGGCGAAGACGAGCGCCTCGTCGTAGAGCGGCGCCGCGGCAACCCCGTGGCCGGCCGGATCGATCACCTCGGAACCGCCCCAGAAGCTGATCGACTCGTCGACGCCGACACGGTTCACGAACACGACGACGCTGGTCGTCAGCTGTGCGTACGCGCGCAGCAGCGTGCGCCACGACGTGGCCGTGCCCAGGCCGTCGGCGTTCGTCGACGCGAGGTCACGGCCCGGCGACGATGACACGTTGATCAGCACCTGGGCTCCGTCAAGGGCGAGGAGCGCGGGGACGGACAGGTGCCAGAAGTCCTCGCAGATCGCCAGCCCGATGCCGACGCCCAGCCGCGACGACACGGCCCGCAGCGAGTCCCCGGCCGCGAAGAAGCGTCGCTCGTCGAAGAGGCCGTAGGTCGGCAGGAAGAGCTTTCGTTGCACGTGGCGGACTTCGCCGTCCTCGAGCAGGGCCGCGGCGATGAACAGGCGGTGGTCCGGCGACTCCTCGACGAAGCTCACCACCGCCGACATGCCCTTCGCCTCGGCCGCCAGGGAGGCCAGCCGCGGGTCGTCGGGCCGCATCGCCACGTCGGCCGCCAGGTCCTGGAGCAGGTAACCGGTCAGGCCAAGCTCCGGGAAGACGACCAGGCCGGCGCCGCCGGCCCGCGCCTCGCGGAGCACCTCGTGATGGCGGGCCAGGTTCTCGTCCAGCATGCCGAGCCTCGGCGCGAGCTGGGCCAGCGCGATCCTCAGGAGCGGGGGCGGCACGCTGGCGGACCTCCTCGGGAGACGGGCGACGGGATCGCGCCCGGCCGCCCGAGTCTAGTCGGTCGCGCCCGACTCGGCGCGCTTGCTGCCCTGCGCGGCACCATCGGCGACGCCGCCGATCGCGGGTTCGGGCCCCGACGGCGGGCGGGCGCTCACGACGCCCCCGGCCGCGCCCTGCCCGCCCCTGCCCGATCGCGCCGCCACGGCCTGGCGCTGCTCCGGGCTGCCGTCGACCTCCTCCGCGAAGTGGCAGGCAACCGAGTGGCCGGGGGCCAGCTCCCGGATGATGGGCTCCTCGGCGACGCAGCGCTCCGGGTTGCCCAGGCGCTCGCGCAGCCAGCAGCGCGTGTGGAAGTGGCAGCCGGGTGGCGGAGCGGCCGGGTTGGGCACGTCGCCGACGAGGATGATCCGCCGCCTCGTCATCTCGATGGCCGGGTCCGGGACGGGCACGGCCGAGATCAGGGCCACCGTATAGGGGTGGATCGGCTGATGGTTGACGACCAGCGACGGCCCGAGCTCCACGATCCGGCCCAGGTACATGACCGCGATCCGGTCCGAGACGTGGCGCACCACCGAGAGGTCATGGGCGATGAAGAGGTACGTGAGCCCGAACTGGCCCTGGAGGCGCTCGAGGAGATTGACGATCTGCGCCTGGATGGAGACATCCAGCGCGCTCGACGGGCTCGTCGGCCACGATCAGGTCTGGATTGAGGGCGATGGCCCGGGCCACGCCGATGCGCTGGCGCTGCCCGCCGCTGAACTCGTGGGGGTAGCGCTCCGCGTACGCCGGGTCCAGGCCCACGATCTCGAACAGTTCCTGGACGCGCGCCCGTCGTTCGCTCCGCGTCCCGACGCCGTGGATGTCCAGGGGCTCGCCGACGATGCCGCCGACGGTCATGCGGGGGTTCAGGCTCGCGTAGGGATCCTGGAAGATCATCTGCATTCGCCGGCGGACGGTCCGCAGCGCGCCGCCCGCCAGCGTCGTGATGTCCTGCCCGTCGAACACCACGCGACCCGCCGTGGGCCGGTAGAGCCGAAGGATCGCCCGGCCGATCGTGCTCTTGCCGCATCCCGACTCGCCGACCAGCCCCAGCGTCTCGCCGCGCCGGATCGAGAGGGTGACGCCGTCCACGGCGCGCACGTCGCCGACGTGGCGCGAGATCACGATGCCGCGCCGGATCGGGAAGTGGACCTTGAGGTCCGTGACCTGGAGCATCGCGCCATCGGCGGGCCGGGCCGCGCCGCCGGCCGCGGGCGCAGCGCGGCCCGGAGCGGCCGTCGGTCCGCCGACTGCCCCCGCGCCGCTCACCGGGAGTCTCCCGCGTCGGGGGGTTCGGGCAGCCCGTGCGCCCCCGGCAGGGCCGTCGCCGACCCGCCGCCCAGGTCGAGAGCCGGCGCCGGCGAATCGGGCATCGCGGGCTCGCCGGTGCCGGGCTGGCCGCCGGGGGGTGGCGCCGGCCGGAAGCCCGGGCGGCGGGGCGCGCCCAGCTCCGTCTCCTCCGCCAGGGGCGGATTCCAGCAGGCGACGCGATGCGTCGCCTCGGGCCCCGTGGTCCGGACCGTCTCCCCCGGTTCGAGCGGCAGCAGCTGCGGGTTCTCAAGCCAGCAGCGGTCCAGGCGCCAGGCACAGCGGGGCGCGAAGGGGCAGCCCACGGGGGCCATGCGGAGGTCCGGCGGCAGGCCCTCGATCGGGAGGAGCGCCTCGTCCGCCGCGGCGTCGAGCCGGGGAATGGAATGCAGCAACCCGACCGTGTAGGGGTGCCGCGGCCGGGCGAACAGCTCCGGCGTGGTGGCCGTCTCGACGACGAATCCCGCGTACATGACGTTGATCCGGCGGGTCATGCCCGCCACCACGCCAAGGTCGTGGGTGATGAGGATGACGGCCGTGCCGCGTTCCTTCGTGAGCCGCTGCAGCAGCTCCAGGACCTGGGCCTGGATCGTGACGTCGAGGGCCGTCGTCGGCTCGTCGGCGATCAGCAGGCGGGGCTCCAGCGCCAGGGCCATCGCGATCATGACGCGCTGCCGCATGCCGCCGCTGAACTGGTGCGGGTAGCTCCGCAGCCGCGAGGCGGGCTCGGCGATCCCGACCATCCCCAGCAGCTCGATCGCCCGTGAGCGGGCCTCTCCCTGCGTCACGCGGCGGTGCGCCTGGATGGTCTCGACCATCTGCTCCTCGATGGTGAGGACCGGGTTCAGGCTCGTCATCGGGTCCTGGAAGATCATCGCGATCTCGCTGCCCCGCAGGTCGCGCATGGAGCCCTCGGAGAGACGGGTCAGGTCCTCGTCGTTGAAGAACACCTGGCCCCCTTCGATCCGGCCGGCCGGCTTCGGGAGCAGGCGCATCACGGCCAGGTTCGTCACGCTCTTGCCGCAACCCGACTCGCCGACCAGCCCCAGCGTCTCCCCCTCCTCGAGGTCGAACGAGACCCCGTTCACGGCGTGGACGGTCCCGTCGTGAGTGCGGAAGCGGACGGTGAGGTCGCGGACGGAGAGCAGCACGGCAGCTATCGCTTCAGGCGCGGGTCGATCGCCTCGCGCAGTCCATCACCGAGGAGGTTGAAGCCGATCGCGCTGATCACGATGGCGGCACCCGGGAAGAAGATCAGGTACGGGGCGGACTGCAGGAAGCGGGCCGAGTCGGTGAGCATCTCGCCCCATTCGGCAACCCGCGGATCGCCGGGGCCAAGGCCCAGGAAGCCCAGCCCGGCCACGTCGATGATCGCCGTCGCCAGCGCGAGCGTGGCCTGGACGATGAGCGGCGTGAGCGCGTTCGGCATCATGTGCCGCAGGAGGATCCAGGCCGGCGTCGCCCCCTCCGAGCGGGCCGCGATCACGAAGTCCGCCTCGCGCAGCGCGAGCAGGCTGCCCCGCAGGAGGCGGGCGAAGATCGGCGCGTAGGAGATGCCCACGGCCAGCATGATCTGGAGCTGGCCGTGGCCGAGCCAGGCCACGATCCCGATCGCCAGCAGGATCCCGGGCACGGCCAGGAGCACGTCGGTCACGCGCATCAGCACGGCGTCCAGCTTGCCCCCGGCGCCGCCGGCGAGCGCACCGATGAGCGAGCCGAAGGCGAGCCCGACCAGGACCGCGACGACGCCGACGGTGAGGCTGATCCTGGCCCCGTACAGCACGCGCGAGAACTCGTCGCGACCGAGCAGGTCGGTGCCCATGATGTGGGCGAGGCTTGGCCCCTGCTTGCCGTCCGCGAGCACCCCGACGGTCGGGTCGTACGGGGCGATCACCGGAGCAAGGACGGCGCCGAGCACGAAGATCGCGATGCAGACCGCGCCGACGATCGCCGGCCCGTTGCGCAGGAGCCGCCGGAGCGCATCACGCCACAGGCCGCGGCTGACCCGCGCCCGGACCTCCATGCCCACGACCGCTCCGCCGGCCATCTCAGGTGTACCGGATCCGCGGGTTGAGGAACGCGTAGCTGATGTCCACCAGCAGGTTCGTGACCAGGAAGATCGTGGCGAAGATGAGGATCA
The DNA here is from genome assembly GCA_963821595.1 of uncultured Chloroflexia bacterium. Taxonomy (GTDB): domain Bacteria; phylum Chloroflexota; class Limnocylindria; order Limnocylindrales; family CSP1-4; genus CTSoil-043. The sequence continues at coordinate 271,564 of CAWGEL010000027.1, forward strand.
GCGACTGCACGACGATGTAGTCGTGGTTCTGGATGGCGCTCACCACCCATGAACCGACGCCGTTCCACGAGAACACGGTCTCGGTGAGGACCGCCCCTGCCAGGAGGCCGCCGACCTGCAGGCCGATGACCGTGGAGACGGGGAGCCACGCGTTGCGCATGATGTGCCGGCTGTTCACCCGCCGGTCCGTCAGGCCCTTGGCGCGCGCCGTCCGCACGTAGTCCTCGTTGCTCACGTCGATGACTGATGCCCTGGTGATCCTGGTGACGATCGCGAGGGGGATCGAGCCGAGCGCGATCGATGGCAGGACCAGGTGCGAGAACGCGTCGACGATGGCGTTCATCTTCCCCGTCAGGATCGCGTCGATGATCGCGAAGTGGGTGACCTGTGGCACGCCCAGCCGCGGGTCGCTCTGGCCGAGCGCGGGCAGCCAGTGCAGCTGCACGCCGAAGACGAACACGAGCGTGTAGCCGAGGACGAAGATCGGGATCGAGATCCCGAACAGCGAGATCACCGTGACGATGCCGTCGACCCAGCCGTTGGGATGCCGGGCCGCCAGTCGCCCGAGCGGGATCCCCAGGCCGACGGCGAAGATCAGGGCGCCGACCGTCAGCTCGATCGTGCCGGGAAAGCGCACGAGGAACGTGTCCATCACCGAGCGCCCGTCCACGAAGCTCGCCCCGAAGTCGCCCCGCAGGAGCCGGCCGATGTAGTCGAGGTACTGCACGTAGAGGGGCTGGTCGAGCCCTAGCGTCTGGCGGATCTGGGCCACGAGCTGCGGCGTGGCGTGCTGCCCCAGGATCGCCTCCGCGGGATCACCGGGCAGCAGGCGCAGGAACAGGAACAGGATGATGGAGAGCCCGAACAGGACCGGGATCGCCCCGATCACGCGTCGGACGATGAATCTCAGCACGAGGCAGGTTGGCCCTCTGTGCGGAGCCCCCCGAGGCTGGAGGCCTCGGGGGGCGTGAGTGCGGGACTACGGTTCGGGCGTGATTGCCCGGGCCGGGGCTACTGGATCCAGACGGAGTTGAACAGCTCGGTCGTGTTGCCGGCCCCCACGAACCCGTGGACCTTCGCCACGTAGGCGCCCGGTGGGGTCGAGTTGACGATCGGGACCGTGGGCATGTCCTGGGCCGCGAGGTCCTGGACCTGCCCCCACAGGGCATTGGCGGCGTCCGGCGACGTCGCCTGCAGCGCCTGGGTCATGAGCGTGTTGACCTGCGGATTCGCCCACCCGAACTGGAGGTTGGGCTTGCCGTTCTGCCAGCCGAACCACGCGGTGTAGAGGAAGTTGTCGGCACCCGCCCAGTCGCAGGTCCAGCCGAACAGGAAGAGCGGGAAGTTGCCGCCGGTGGCATGGCTGACGTAGCCGCCGTGCCAGTCCTCGGTCTTGAGCGAGACGGTGAAGCCGATCGCCTGCAGGTCGCCGGCGATGGCCTGGGCCAGGCTCTTCGGGTCGGGCATGTACGGCCGCACCACGTTGGACGGGTAGTACAGGTCGATCTTGAGCTGGTCGGCCGTGAGGTTGGCCTTGGCGAGCTGCGCCTTGGCCGCGTTGACGTCGTAGGCGGGCATGTTCTCGGCCTTGAAGCCGGTCGTGCCTTCCGGCAGCCAGCTCTGCGGCACCTTTGCCTGGCCGGCATAGAAGGCGGTGACGTAGCCGGCCTTGTTGAGGGCCTGGGCGACCGCGAAGCGGACGTCCTTGTTGGCGTAGATCGTGGGCGTGGCCGCCCCGCCGGAGGCGCTCTGCAGGCTCTGGTTCATGCCCAGGTAGCCCGTGTTGCACGACTGGCCGCGATCGACGATGGTGAGGCCGCTGCTCTGGGCGGTCGCGACGTCGGCCGGGGCGATCGTCTCGGCAAGGTCGATGCCGCCGGTCTGGAGCGCCTGGAGCTTGGCCGTGGAGTCACCCATCGGCTTGAACGTGATCTGGTCGAGGTGGGCGGCCTTGGCCGTGTCCCAGTAGTTGGGGTTCTTGACCACCGTCACGTGGTCGCCGGTCACCCATTCCTTGAACATGAACGGCCCGGTTCCGACCATGCTCTCGCCCTGGCCCTGCGCGTACTTGTTGTCCTTGAGCGGGGTCGTGTCCGCCTTGTCCTTCTGGAGGGCGGTCGGGCTCTGGATGCCGAAGACCGCGAGGGTCTGGCTCACCAGGAAGTTGCTCTGCGGCGTCTTGAAGTGGAAGACGACGGTCGTGGGATCCGGCGCGTCGACCGAGGCGAGGTTGGACGCGTCGCCGAAGCCGCCGAAGACCGCGCCGTAGTAGTACGCGTTGTCCTGGAGGTCGCCCTTGGTGTATGCCTTCCAGCGGTCGTAGTTGAACTTGACGGCCGCGGCGTTGAAGTCGGTGCCGTCATGGAACTTGATGCCGGTGCGCAGGGTGAACGTGTAGGTCAGGCCATCGGCGCTGACGTCCGGCATCTTGGCGGCGAGGACGGGAATGACGTCGCCGATCGTGCCGGGGGTCAGGCCCACGAGGCCTTCGACGACCTGGTTGGCGACGTACAGCGAGTTGCCGTCGCTCACGAGCGACGGATCCGCGTAGACCATGTCACCGTCGAGGCCGACGACGATCGCGCCACCCTCGACGGGAGTGCCCGCCGCGGACGACGGCGAGGCGGACGGCGCGGCCGACGGGGCGGCGCTCGGGGCGGCGGCGCTCGGGGCGGCTGCGCTCGGCGATGCCGCGACGCTCGGCGACGGGGTCGCCGTGCCGCCGCACGCGGCAAACAGGATCGCGGCCGTGACAAGCAAGGCCGCGCTACGGGTGCGCCCTATCATGTTTCCTCCTCCTGGACCGATGCCCGCCGAGACGCGCGCGGGCCATCGGTCGATGATCCTTCGACCCGGGGATCATACGCAGTGCCGTGGGCGCCGTGCGTCCCCGCGGCGCCGGCATGCCGGGTCGACTCACACCCCCGCTGCGCAGCAGCCGCTCATCGGTCGCGGAGCATCCGCGAGGTGCGTGCGACGAGCTGCGCGGTCATGAGCAGGACGTCCCCGTGACGACGGCGTCAACTGCTCCTCCTTCGATGTACGGCCGAACAACCCGGCGGGGTTCATGCTCCACCGTCCGGCCGACCTCCCCGGCCGGCGGGGATCAGAGAGTCGCCACCTTCGCGGCTGCCTGGATGGAGTCCCCGGTGACCTGCTCGGCGTAATGGCAGGCCGCCTGGTGGCCGGGTCGCAGCTCCCGGAACTCGGGCTCCTCAGCGACGCATCGTTCCGGGTTGCCCAGGCGCTCGCGGAGCCAGCACCGCGTGTGGAACCGGCACCCTGACGGCGGGTTTGCCGGGGAGGGGATGTCGCCCTTCAGGATGAGCCGCTTCTTCCGGTTGCGCGGGTTGGGGTCCGGGATCGCGGAGAGCAGGGCCACCGTGTACGGGTGCCCCGGCTGGGCGTAGAGCTCGTCCACGCCGGCCAGCTCCACCAGCTTGCCGAGGTACATGACGCCGACGCGGTCGCTGATGTGTTCGACGACGGCCAGGTTGTGGGCGATGAACAGGTACGTGAGGCCCAGCTCCTGCTGGAGGTCGTCGAGCAGGTTGAGGACCTGGCTCTGGATCGAAACGTCGAGGGCCGAGACCGGCTCGTCGCAGACCACGAACTCGGGGTTCAGGGCCAGGGCCCGGGCGATGCCGATCCGCTGGCGCTGCCCGCCGGAGAACTCGTGCGGATAGCGATGGATGTGGCTCTGGTTGAGGCCGACCTTGGCCAGCAGCTCGCGGACCAGCTCCTCGCGCTTCGCCTTGTCCGTCAGGCCGTGGACCAGCGGGCCCTCACCGACGATCTCGCCGACCGACATCCGCGGGTTGAGGCTGGCATAGGGGTCCTGGAAGACCACCTGGAGGTCGCGCCGGACCTCCTTCATGCCGCGCCCCCCGAGCTGCCGCGGACGCCGGCCCGCCTTGCGCTGGGCGGGCGTGGGAACGTCGAAGAGCACCTTGCCGTTGATCGTGACCTTGCCCGACGTCGGTGGGAGCAGGCGCAGGATCACCTTGCCCAGGGTCGTCTTGCCGCAGCCCGACTCCCCCACCAGGCCCAGCGTCTCGCCGCGACGGACGGTGAAGCTGACGCCGTCGACGGCCCGCACGGCGCCGATCCTGGCGATGCCGAGCAGGCCGCCGCGGATCTCGAAATGCTTGACGACGTCGACGACCTCGAGGAGCGGGCCGCCGGGAGCGACCGGCGCGGTCGAGGGCCTGGCGGCCGCCTCGGGGCCGGGCGGGCTCGAAACAGACATCGTCATTGGCCGACGCTCATGGCCGCAGCCGCCTCCTGGGCGGCCTCCGGCTCAGGTGCCGCACCGATCGCCGGCTCCTCACCCGCCGGCGTGAGCCAGCATCGCGAAAAGTGGCCGGAGGCGACCTCCTGGAAGGGCGGGGGCACGTCGCAGACCGGCATGGCCTGCGGGCAGCGGCGCTTGAAGAGGCACCCCTTCGGCAGGTTGAGCGGGTTCGGCACGACGCCGCGGATGACCTCCAGTCGGTCGCGCTTCTCGCCGAGGCGCGGGATCGACGCGAGCAGGCCGCGCGTGTAGGGGTGGTGCGGGTGCTCGTAGATCGTGTTGACGTCGGCCTGCTCCACGATCTTGCCGGCGTACATGACGGCGACGTCGTCGGCCATCTCCGCGATCACGCCCAGGTCGTGGGTGATCAGCATGATCGCCATCCGGTTGCGCTCGCGGAGCGTCTTCATCAGCTCCAGGATCTGGGCCTGGATGGTGACGTCGAGGGCCGTCGTCGGCTCGTCGGCGATGAGGAGCTCCGGGTTCGTCGAGAGCGCCATCGCGATCATCACGCGCTGGCGCATGCCGCCCGAGAGCTGGTGCGGGTACTCGTTGATGCGCCGCTTCGGGTCAGGAATGCCGACCTGGCCCAGCATGTCGATCGCCCGGTCGCGGGCCTCGTCCCGGCTCACGCCGCCGTGGATCGAGATCGCCTCGGAGATCTGGTCGCCGCAGGTGTAGACCGGGTTGAGGGACGTCATCGGCTCCTGGAAGATCATCGAGATCCGGTTGCCGCGGACGTCGCGCATCTCCTCGTCGGACAGCTCCAGGAGGTTGCGCCCGCCCAGCCGGATCTCGCCGGCGACGATGCGCCCCGGCCTCTCGATCAGGCGCATGATCGAGAGGGCCGTGATGCTCTTGCCGCAGCCGGACTCGCCGACCACGCCCAGCGTCGCGCCGTCGCGGATCCCCAACGTCACGCCGTCGACCGCCTTGACCAGGCCGTCGGCGGTGGCGAAGTGGGTCCGCAGGCCCTCGATCTCGAGCAGTCGCTGCTCGCCCTGGACAAGCGTCACCGTCAGGCCTCGATCCGCTGGCGCGGGTCGAGCGCGTCGCGCAGGCCGTCGCCCAGGAAGCTTGCCGCGAGCACCACCAGGATCAGGGTGATGCCGGGGTAGTAGATCCAGAGGGGCTGGCGGTAGAAGTAGTCCTGGGCGCCGGTCAGCATGTTGCCCAGGCTCGCCTCGGGCGGCCGCAGGCCGAAGCCGAGGAACGAGAGGGCAGCCTCGAGGACGACGGAGTCGGCGATGCCGAGGGTCGAGGCCACGACGACCGGGGCAAGGGCACTGGGGATCATGTGCCGCACGACGATCCGGCGATCGCTCGCCCCAAGGGCCTTGGCGGCCTGGACGAAGTCTGCCTCGCGCAGGCGCAGGAACTCAGCGCGCACCAGGCGGGCCGCGGTGGTCCAGCCGGTGAGTCCGATGGCGAAGATGATGACGAACACGTTTCCGGAGCCCATGAACGCCACGAACATGATGATCAGGAAGAACGTCGGCAGCGAGAGGACGATGTCGACGAAGCGCATCATCAGGTTGTCGACCCACCCGCCGATGTAGCCGGCGATGGAGCCGATGGTGGTGCCGATGCCGGCGATGATGAGGACGGCGAAGAAGCCGATCGTCAGCGACGTCTGGAGGCCCTTCATCAGCCGGTAGAAGATGTTGGTGCCGAGGTTGTCGTAGCCGAGCGGCGCCGCCAGCGACGATGGGTCCTTCGGGCCGTGGACGAGGCTCGTTGCCTTCCACAGGTCGCCCCCGATGATCGGGAACGCGATGGACGCGATGATGAGGCCGAGCATGAGGACCAGGGCGATGGTGGCCATGCGGTGCTGGAGGAAGCGCCTCCGGACCAGCTGCCAGTAGGTCCGGACCGGGACGAGGTCGACCTCGTCGATCTCGGCCGGCGCCTCGGGCGCGTGCGCCGCCGGCAAGGGCATGCCCTCGATGCGAGCCATTGGGCCCTCTCCGCTCAGTACTTGATCCGCGGGTCGACGATCGCATAGGCGACGTCGGCCAGCAGGTTGCCGAGGATGACCATGACGCCGCCGATCATCGTCACGGCCAGCACCACCGGGTAGTTACGGTCGCCGACTGCCTGCACGGCGAGCCAGCCCATGCCCGGCCAGGAGAACACCGTCTCGGTGATGGCGGCCCCGGAAAGCAGGGTCGGAATCGTAAGGCCGAGCAGCGTGACGATGGGGATGAGGGCGTTGCGCAGCGCGTGCTTGAAGATCACCCGGCCGCTGGCGAGCCCCTTGGAGCGCGCGGTCCGGATGTAGTCCTGTCTCAGGACCTCGAGCATCGACGCCCGCATGTAGCGGCTCCAGCCGGCGACGGAAATGACGGCCAGCGTGGTCACCGGCAGCACGAGGTGCCAGAGCATGTCCAGGAAGTCGCCCTGCTTGCCGAGCGTGTTCTGGCCGAAGAGCGGGAAGAGGTTGAGCTGGGCTGCGAAGGTCTGCTTGAGGATCAGGCCCAGCCAGAACGTCGGCATCGCATAGCCGATGGTCTCGAACGTGGTGATGACCTTGTCCGCCCAGCCGTACTGCTTGACGGCCTGGAGGATCCCGATCGGGATCGCCAGCACGACCGTCACGATCAGCGAGACGCCGGTGAGCCACAGGGTGCTGGGCAGCCGACTGAAGATGAGATCGCGGACGGGGACGCCGTCGCTGAACGAATAGCCCCAGGCCAGGTGGTCGAAGGGGAACGTCCAGAACTTCGAGAACCAGTTCCAGAACTGGAGCAGCAGGGGCTGATCCAGACCGTAGACGTGGATCAGGTTCTGGATGGTCTGGGGGCTCACGCGCGGTGACCGGAACTTGTCGATCGGCGAGCCCGGCGTCAGGTAGACGATGGCGAACGAGATGATGCTGATCCCGATGATGATCGGGATCGCCTGGACCAGCCGGCGGAGGATGTAATTCGCCATGGATTCACGGCCTCGGTGGGGTGTGTTGCACGGTCCCGGTCCAGGCGGACCGATCCACGCACCGTCGCCCGGGGGCAGCGCCCGGGGTGAGCCGATGGCTCACCCCGGGCGTCCGACTTGCGCGCCTTAGCGCAGCGCTCCCAGCGCAGCGCCTATTGCTGCTTGACCGTCCAGGTGTCCTGGTTCCAGTAGTACAGCGGGCTGGTCAGGTCGATCGTGCCGTCGGTGACCACGGAGTTGGTCCCGGCGCTGATCGACTTGGACATTGCCCCGTTGGCCTTGTCGGCCCACAGGAAGTAGTACGGGACGTCGTTGTGGATGATCGTCTGGAACTGCGAGTAGATCGTCTTGCGGGCGGCCTGGTCGGTCGTCTGGCGGCCCTGCGTCAGCAGTGCGTCCGCCTGCGGGTTGCACCAGCCGACGAAGTTGTTGGAGTCGGGCCGGTCCTTGGTCACGACCTGGTCGCAACCGAAGATCGACGAGTCGTCAGGATCGAGGGCCGTCGACCAGCCGCCGAGGTACGTGTCGAAGTTGTTGGGATAGGAAAGGAGCGGCAGCAGGATCGTCGAGAAGTCGGCCGGGACGACCTTGATCTCGATGCCGCACTGCTTGAGCTGGTCGGCCGCGAGCTGGCCGAACGAGATGCGCTGCGGCTTGCCGTTACGGACGTACAGCGTCGTGGAGATGCGCTTGCCGGCCTTGGCATAGATGCCGTCCGAGCCGAGCTTCCAGCCGGACGACTCGATCAGGGACTTCGCCTTGGCCACGTCCAGGGTGTACTTCGGGACGTTCGGGTCGAAGGCCCACGAGGCCGGCGGCACGTTGGCGTACACCGGGATGCCCTGGTTGTCCGTCGCCTTCGCGACCGTCGCATCGTGATCGATGCACATCGCGAACGCCTGGCGGAGGTTCGGGTCGCTGTAGAGCTTGCCCGGCCGCAGGTTGAAGGCGATGAAGTAGTAGCCGAAGTCGGCGTAGCTGGCGAGCTGGAGGTTCGGGTCATTCTGCAGCGACGTCAGCGCGTCGGAGACGACGTCGTACAGCCAGTTGATGTCGCCCTTCTGGAGGGCCTGCGCCTCGGTCGCCGAGTCCTTGATGATCGGCGCGTAGAAGTTCTGCGGCCCGACCGTCCCGGCGTAGTAGGTGGGGTTGGCCTTCAGCTGGATGGTCTGGCCCGTCGTGTAGCTGACGAAGCTGTAGGGGCCCGTTCCGACCGGCTTCTGCTGGAAGTCGAGGAGGCGGAAGGCGGCCGCGACCTGGTCGGTCTGGCTGGACGTGAGGGTCTTGTTCAGGTCGTCGAGGGCGCTGAACAGGGCGTTCCCGTAGGCCGAGTTGTCGGGCGAGCCGTCGGTCTTGACGTAGAGCGCCTTGTTGAGCGGGCCGACGCCGAGCTGGACGCCGCCCGACTGGAGAAGCGGTCTCCATCTGGGTGACGTAGGTCGCGTAGTCGCACGAGGCCGGCGGCGTGTCCGCGCTGCAGGCATCGGCCGTGGTCGCGTCGCCGACCTGCTTGTCGAGGGCCGCGACGGCCGCCGGGTCGGCCTTGCCGGCCGCGGTCTGGAACGTCGAGAAGGAGGCCATGACGGCCTTCTGGGGCATGATCAGCGTCGACAGGTCGGTGACCAGGAACGGCGCGAACTTGGTCTTCAGAGTGAAGACGACCGTCTGCGGATCGGGGGCCGCGGTGCTGGCCACGTTCGTCTGGATGTCCGAGCAGAAGGACGGGATGAACGTGCAGTTCTTGGACTGGGCGAGGTCGAACGTGAACTTCACGTCAGCCGACGTGAAGTCGTCGCCGTTCTGCCACTTGATTCCGGTCTTGAGCTTGACCGTCCACGTGAGGCCGTCCGCGCTGATGTCCGGCAGGGCCGTGGCCATGTCCGGGACCACCGCAAGCTTGTTGTTCACGCGGTACATGCCGGTGTAGATCAGCCCGTCGATATAGCTCGTGGGCAGGTCCGTGTAGGCCAGCGAGAAGTACGTCGGCTCGGCGTCCATGCCGAACTTGAGGTCACCGGACGCGGCCGCGGCCGGCGACGCGGGCGCACTCGGCGCCGTGCTTGCTTGGGCGCTCGCCGCGGCGCTCGTTGCCGCACTGGCGGCGGCGCTGGGCGAGGGTGTCGCCGTGCCGCCGCATGCCGATGCGACGATCGCGACAGCCCCGAGCAGCGCGAGACCACGCAGTCTCAGACTCATCGAGCTCGTTCCTCCTGTCTCCGGGTGGTCAGGGCGGCTGCCGCCCGACCTTCCGCTCCTCCGGCGGGGCACCCCGCCCGTCCACGCGGCGTGCGTGTAGACGAACGTACCGGCCCCGGACGCTGGGGCATTATCGACGCGGCCCTTGACGAGCGTCAAGGGAACCGCGGCGGGCCCGCGTCACGTCAGCGCAAAGCGACTGCCTGGTTCACCTCCTGTCGACGACCAGGGCGAGCGCCTCGGGACCGGCGCTGGTTGCCGGCCGCCCCGGGCGGGCGACGGCGCTCGCGCGGACTCCATCCAGCGAGCGGAAGATGTCTGTGGGTTCCGCGCCGGCGGCCTCCTTCACGACCCCGGCGGCCGGAACCGCGGGGCCGGCGGTCACGGAGGCCGGGTCGGCGGGGGCGACGATGGGCGCCGGGAGGAGGCCGAGGGCGGCGTTTCGGTCGCTGTCGGCCTCGAAGGCGAGCGCGGCAGGCGTTGGCGGCGCCACGATCTGGCCATCGTCCACGAGGACCGGCGAGCTGCCGCCGATGGCCGACGGCCCCACGAGCGCCGCGCAGATCCCCAGTCCCGCCAGGATGCCGGGCATGCCCGAGAGCAGGCGCGACGGCCGCCGCGGTCTCGCCTGCAGGCGGTCGCGGAGCCGGTCCCAGCCGTCGGCGGCCGGCTCCGCGAGGAGCGTCTCGTCGTGGAGGCGTCGCAGGGCGTGCAGGATCAGCGTGGTGGTGGCCAGGTCTCGTTCACAGCGCTCGCATCGTTCGACGTGGTCCAGGGCGTGCCGGACCTCCGCCCCGCCGGCGCGCCGAGCCGCGAACTCCAGGAGCGCACCCTGGTGGTCGGCGCACCGGTCGCGGCGCAGGAACCGGATCACGACTCCGCGTCCGCCATGGCGTCGGCCGGCCGCCCGGCCGGCTCGTAGGCGCCGCCGAACCGGCGATCCTGCTCCAGGCGGTCGCGCAGGGAGCGAAGGCCGAAGTGGAGCCGGGACTTCACCGTGCCCGGCGGAACGCCCAGGATCTCCGCGGTCTCCGCGATCGACCGGCCGCGCAGGTAGTAGAGGATGATCGCTCCCCGCTGCTTCTCGGGCAGGGCCGCGATCCCGTCGCGGACGATCGTGGCGAGCTCCGCCCGTTCCGCCCGGTCCGGCGGCTCGGTCGCCGGGTCGCCGATGAGGCTGGCCAGGGCGATGCCGAGCGGCTCGGGCAGGACGCGGCGACGGCCCAGCCGCGTGTACGCGAAGTTGAGGGCGACCCGGTGCAGCCACGGCAACGGCGACGCATCGAGGCGGAGCCGGTCGCGCCACTCGTGGGCCTTGGCGAAGGTGTCCTGGAGCACTTCTTCCGCGGACGAGCGCTCGCCGAGGACCGCGAAGGCCGTGGCGAAGACCGGGCCCTGGTACCGCGCGAAGAACGCCTCGAACGCCTCGAGATCGTCGGCGGCAATTCGCCGGAGCAGCTCGACTTCGTCGGGCTCCGGCGGACGGGGCACGCCCGGCTGGTTCGTGCTGGATCCTCCAAGGGCGTCTTCGGACGGCCGGCTGGACCGGCGCCCGTTGTTACTGCCCATTACGACGCCAACCGCGCCGAGGTTCACGGCGCGCCCCGGGCGGGGCTCACGTCAGCGGCCCGGTTCGGCGTGCGTCGCGGGCGGCGAGACGTCCAGCGAACCCGGCGTCGGCGCGCCCGACCGCCAGCGAAGGACCGGCTGGCGCGCGGCCGTCGCCTCGTCCAGCCGCCGGACCGGGGTCGTGTGCGGTGCCGTGGTCACGAGATCGGGCTGCTCGCGGGCCTCGCGCTCGATGTCCGCGAGGGCGTCCGCGAACGCGTCCAGCGCCTCGAGGCCCTCCGTCTCGGTCGGCTCGATGAGCATCGCCTCGTCCACCGTGTGGGGGAAATAGATCGTGGGCGGGTGGAAGCCCTTGTCGATCAGGCGCTTGGCGACGTCCAGGGTGCGGACGCCGGTGGCGTGCTTGAGCGTCGCGGCGGAGGCGACGAACTCGTGCTTGCAGGGTCCCTGGAACGGCACGTCGAACAAGTCGGCCACGCGGTGCTTGAGGTAGTTGGCGGCCAGCACGGCGTCGTCGCTCACCTCGCGCAGCCCGTCCGCGCCATGGGCTCGGATGTAGGCCCACGCCCGCACCAGGACGCCCACGCTGCCCGCGAACGAGCGCATGCGGCCGATGCTGGCGGGCCGCTCGCCGGGCCGCTCCAGCCGGAACGTTCCGTCGGCGTCGCGCACGACGAGCGGCGCCGGCAGGAACGGCGCCAGGTGGGACTTGACGCCGACCGGGCCGGCGCCGGGGCCGCCGCCGCCGTGCGGCGTGGAGAACGTCTTGTGGACGTTGAAGTGCATGACGTCGAAGCCGGCCGCGCCGGGGCGGAAGTGGCCCATCACCGCGTTGAGGTTGGCGCCGTCCATGTAGGCCAGCGCGCCGGCCGCGTGGACCATCGCCAGCAGCTCGACGATGCGCGTCTCGAACAGCCCGACCGTGGACGGGTTGGTGATCATGATCGCGGCCGTCCGGGGCCCCAGGGCCGCCCGGAACGCGTCGAGGTCGATCCCGCCGTCCGGGGCGGACGGCACGCTCACGGTGCGGAAGCTGGCCATGGATGCGGTCGCCGGGTTCGTGCCGTGGGCGGTGTCGGGGACCAGGATCTCCGTCCGCTCAAGGTCCCCTCGTGCCCGGTGGTAGGCCCGGACAACGAGGATCCCGGTCAGCTCGCCGTGGGCACCGGCCGCCGGCTGGAGCGTGACCGCGTCCATGCCGCTGATCGAGGCGAGCATGCCCTGGAGCTCGTGCAGGAGCGCGAGCGTCCCCTGCGCGGCCGCGTCCGGCGCGAGCGGATGGAGGCCGGCGAAGCCAGGCAGGCGGGCCGCCCACTCGTTCACCTTGGGGTTGAACTTCATCGTGCACGAGCCCAGCGGGTAGAAGCCCGTGTCGACCGCCCAGTTGAGCTGGGACAGGTTGACGTAATGGCGGACCAGCGTCAGCTCGTCGAGCTCGGGCAGGGCCGGCGCGGCGTCGCGGCGGGCGCCGGCGGGAATGCGGTCCAGGGCGCCGGCCGGCGCGGCCGGGAGGCGCATGCCGGCTCCGCGGCCGGGCCGCGACCGCTCGAAGACGGTCGGCTCGAGGGGATTCCCGGTGACGCTCATCGGGCCGCTCCCGCCATGCCGGCGGCCGGCCGGGAACCGGCCAGCTCCTCGCCGAGGGCCGCCGCGAAGCGGGCGATCCCGGCGGCCGTGGTGACCTCGGTGGCGCAGACGAGCAGGCCGTCGGCCAGGCTCTCGTCGCCGGGCTCGAGCTCCGCCAGCGGGATGCCGGCCAGGATCCCCCGCTCCAGCAGCCGGGCGTGGACGGCCGGCGCGTCGGGGACCCGGACCGCGAACTCGTTCAGGTACGGGCCCCCATGGAGGCGCGGCGCGCCGGCTACGGCAAGCGCGGCCTCCAGCTCGCCGGCACGGGCCGCGCCGGTGGTCGCGACATCCACGAGCCCGCGCGGCCCCATGGCGGTGAGGTACACCGCCGCCGCCAGCGCGCAGAGCGCCTGGTTCGTGCAGATGTTGCTGGCCGCCTTCTCGCGGCGGATGTCCTGCTCGCGGGCGCGCAGCGTCATGACGTAGGCGCGGCGCCCGTCGACGTCGCTGGTCATGCCGATCAGCCGGCCGGGGATCTGGCGGACCAGCGGATCCGTGCATGCCAGGATGCCGAGGTACGGGCCACCGTACTGGGGCGGGATGCCCAGTGGCTGGCCCTCGCCGGCGGCGATGTCGGCGCCGTAGCTGCCCGGCGATGCGAGCACGGCCAGGCTGACCGGCTCCACCACCGCCACGTAGAGGGCCCCGGCGGCGTGCGCCAGGCGCCCGATCTCGGCCATCGGCTCCAGCAGGCCGAGCACGGACGGCTGGGCGGCCAGGACCCCGGCGACGGGCCGGGCCGGGTCCGCGAGCATCCGCCCCAGGGCGTCGAGGTCGGTGGTGCCGGCCGCCGGCCCGGCCCCGACCAGGGGGACCTCGTCGAAGGCGAGGTTCGCGCCCTCGAAGTAGGTCTCGAGTGTTCGCCGGTAATGGGGATGGACGCCACGGCTCACGAGCACGCGATCGCGGCGCGTGGCCCGGCAGGCCATGAGCGCCGCTTCGGCCGTCGCCGCCGCGCCGTCGTAGTGCGAGGCGGACACCGCGTCGAGCCCGGTCAGCTCGGCCATCATCGACTGGTACTCGAAGATCGTCTGGAGCGTGCCCTGGCTGATCTCCGGCTGGTACGGCGTGTAGGCCGTGTAGAACTCGCCGCGCAGCAGGATCTGGTCCACGACCGGCGGCACGTGGTGGCGATAGACGCCGGCGCCGAGGAAGCTGGTCAGGCCGGGCCGGTTGGCGGCGGCCAGCTCGGCGAGACGGTCCATCAGCTCGAGCTCGGTGAGGGCCGGCGGCAGGTCCAGGGCGCCCGAGCGGACCGACGCCGGGATGTCGGCGAACAGCTCGTCGGTCGATCCGAGGCCGAGCGCGGCCAGCATCCGCGCCCGGTCGGCCGCGGTGTGCGGGCTGTAGGTCATGGAGTCAGCCCTCCGCCGTCAGCGCCTCGTACGCCACGGCGTCCAGGAGCGCGGCCACCTGCGCAGCGTCGCCGACCCGGACCCGCAGCATCCAGCCGGCGCCGTACGGATCCGAGTTGACGAGCTCGGGACGCGCCGCGAGCTCGGCGTTGGTCTCGGTGACCTCGCCGCCGACAGGGGCGAACAGGTCCGAGACTGCCTTGACCGACTCGACGACGCCGAACGTGGCGAATTGCTCCACCGTCGTGCCGACGGCGGGCAGCTCCACGAAGACGATGTCGCCGAGCTGCTCGGCGGCGTGCGCCGTGATCCCGACGGTGGCGAGGTCGCCCTCGAGGCGAACCCACTCGTGGTCGTTCGTGTAGCGCAGGTCGGTCGGGACCATCGCGATCACTCTCCTCCGTACTCGCGCACTGCGGCGGCGCGCGGGATCGCGCCCGCTCGCGGGCGCCGCCTCGTCAACCGGATCGCCGGTAGAACGGGAGCGGCACGACCTCCACGGCCGTGCGGGCCTCGCGGATCTCCACCTCGAGCATCGTGCCGATGGCCGCGTCCGCGGGCGCGACATAGGCCATCGCGATCGGCACGCCAAGGGTCGGCGACATCGTCCCCGACGTGACCATCCCGGTGCGCCGGTCGCCCGCGAACACCGGGTAGCCGTGGCGGGCGATGCCCCGCCCGCGGGCCACGAGCCCCACCAGCTGGCGGCGGAGCGGGGCGGCGGCAATCGCGGCCAGCGCGGCCCGGCCGGCGAAGTCGCCCTCGCGATCGAGCTTGACGACCCGACCGAGGCCCGCCTCGAACGGGTTCGTCGAGCGGTCCAGCTCGTTGCCGTAGAGCGGCATGGCGGCCTCCAGGCGCAGCGTGTCGCGCGCGCCGAGGCCGACCGGGACCAGGCCGACCGGCTCCCCGGCCTCCGCCAGCGCGTCCCACACGACGCCGGCGTGGCCCGCGTCGACGAAGCACTCGAAGCCATCCTCGCCCGTGTACCCGGTCCGTGCGACGAGCGCGGAAACGCCGGCGACCGCGCCCTCGGCGACCGCGTAGTAGCGGAGCGCGCCCAGGTCCACGCCCGTCAGCGGCGCCAGGATCGCGGCTGCCTTCGGGCCCTGGATCGCGATCAGCGCCGTCGCCAGCGACCGATCGTCGAGCACGGCGCGCCGGCCTTCGAGCCGCTCCGCGAGCAGGTCGGAAACGGCGGCGGCGTTGGCCGCGTTCGCCACCACCAGGAATCGAGTCGGGGGCCAGCCGGTAGACGATCAGGTCGTCCACGATCCCGCCATCCTCGGCGCAGATCATGGAGTAGTGGGCCCGCCCGACCGCGAGCGCCGGCGGGTCCGACACGACGGCATAGGCCATGGCCTCGGGGGCGTCGGAGCCTTCGACGAACAGCTCTCCCATGTGCGAGAGGTCGAACAGCCCGGCCCGTGACCTGACGGCCCGGTGCTCCTCGATGATCCCGGCGTACTGGACGGGCATCTGCCAGCCCGCGTAGCCAACCATCCGGGCACCCAGCGCGACGTGGCGGGACTGGAGCGGCGTCTCCCGGAGCTCGTCCACCGCGTCGCCCGTCACGCGCTGCCTCCCTCGACGGCGGCGACCAGGCCGTTCGGGCGCGCCGGCGCGCCGGCGAGCGTCGCATGGACGGCCGCGGCCCGCTCCACCAGGGCGCGCTCGGTCGGGAAGGTCAGGAGCCGGGGCGCCTGCTCCAGCGCCACCCAGCGGACCTCGTCGAACTCGTGGTCGTGGCCGGCGAGATCGCCGCCGATCGCTTCCATGAGCCAGTAATGAACGGTCTTGTGGACGCGCAGGCCGCCCTGGACGAACCAGTACTCGATCGCCTCCAGGGGTGCGACGATCCGCACGGTCAGGCCGGTCTCCTCGCCCACCTCGCGGATCGCCGTTTCCTCGAGCGCCTCGCCGGGGTTCGGGGTCCCCTTCGGGAGGGTCCAGGTGCCGGAGCGCTCGCGGCGCCGGTGACCGGCCACGAGGTGAGGGGCGTCGTCGATGATCTCGATGACGATGCCGCCAGCGGACGTGGCGGTCGCGCGCTTCAGGCGTGCCACGGCGCCGAGGCGGCGCGCGGTCGGCGGCCGGCGCTCCGGGTCCCCAACTTCGCCCACCGGACGTGAGCAATCGGCCCGCCGGCCGGATCGTGATGCCGGACCGCGGACATCGACCGCCAGTCGGCGTTCAGCAGCGTCACCGGACCCATGTCGGCCGCGCGCAGGAACGTCAGCGCCTGTGGCGCCGCCCGGAACCGGGCGTGATGATGGAGGCCGAGTCGAGGTCCGCGCGGGGCGGAAGCGACCGCGGTATACCGGGCGACGGGTCGTCCGGAGAACCGCGCGGCGATGCTGCGCTGCATGGCGCCATCGTACCGCGTCAGCGAGGCGCTGCAAGCCGCGCTCGCAGCGCGCCCGCGACGTCCGGCCCGAGACCCCGCCGGGCCTCCGCGATGTCGACCGCGCGACGTGCCAGCGCGACGTACGCGTCGAGGGCGCGGGGTGCCCCGCCGGCCAGGGTCGCGAGGTGCAGGTCGACGGTGCCGAGGTCGCCTCGAACGAAGGGCCCGGTCAGCGACGCCGCCGTCCCCATGGCCCGGGCGTTGGCGAGGGCCTGGCCGGCGAGCGCGCCGTACACGGCCATGGCCCCCGCCTCGTCGAGGCCGACCTGGGCCGCAACCTCCACGACCACGTCCAGCAGGGCCACGAGGCCGCCCGCCGCCAGGACGGCCGCGGCGTGATACGCCGCCTTCGAGCCCGGCGCGAGGCGGACGGCCGTTGCGCCGATCGACTCCGCCATCTCGGCGAGCACGTCCACGACCGCGTCGTCGCCGTCGATCGCGACGGTCGCCCCGGGCAGCGCGGCCAGGGCGCGGTCGACGTCGGCGAAGGCGACCAGGGGGTGGAAGGAGCCGGCCGACGTGCCCGCCGCCATGGCCGGCGCCAGCACCTCGGCACCGTGGACGCCGCTCGTGTGGACGACGGCCTGGCCGGAGTACAGGTGGAGGTCATGCGCCAGGGCGACGATCGCGTCGTCGGGCACGGCCAGGATGAGCAGGTGGCACTCGTCGAGGACCGCCGCCGCCTCGGCGAACGCCCGCGACCCGGGAACGCGCTGCCGGAATTGCTCGCGCCGCTGCGGATCGCGGCTCGCCACGGCCCCGACGTGCCAGCCGGCCCGCGCCAGGGCCGTGCCGAGCGTCAGCCCGACCGGGCCGCCGCCGACGATCCCGAGCACCGGCCGGCCGTCGTCGCCCGGCTGGACGTGGGGATGCGCGTGCGCCTCCGGGTGGATCTCGTCGCCATGGCGGTGGGCACCCGGGGGCAGGGTTGGGTCCCCGGCGCCGGCGTGCCCGGCGCCACCGGCCGGGCCGGCCGCGGCACGGCCCGCGCCATCCGGGAACCGCGCGCCCGCGCGCCGGAGCTCCTCCATGGTCGCGGGGTCGCCGGGCTTGGGCGCGCCCCGGTCCTCGTTCCATGCTCGCACGGGCTTCCTCCCCACCCGGCCCCGCGCCGGGACTGGCCTGCCCCGCGCCGACGGGCGCCCGGCCGGGTACTCTGTCGCCGACAGCGAAGCTGTCGCCGACAGCGTAGCGCCCCGCGGTGGCTGCCATACCTCCACGCGGCGGCCCGCCCCAGCGTGAGGAAACCGTGTCGACCCGCGATCCCTTCGGAGCCCGAGCGAGCCTTGGGCCCGGCCTGCCCGAGTTCGTCTCCCTCGCCGCGGCGGGCGGCCCGATCGACCTCGGGCGGGCGCCGGTCACGGTGAAGATCCTGCTGGAGAACGTCCTGCGCCACGCGGGCGCCGGCTCGATCACCGAGTCGGACGTGCGGACGCTGGCCGGCTGGCGGCCGGGCGGCGCGGCGACGGCCGAGGTGCCCTTCCTGCCGACGCGGGTGATCCTCCAGGACTTCACGGGCGTGCCGGCGGTCGTCGACCTGGCCGCCATGCGCGACGCGATGGCGGAGCTCGGGGGCGACCCGGCGAGGGTCAACCCCCTCGTGCCGGCGGACCTCGTGATCGACCACTCCGTGCAGGTCGACCGCTTCGGCACGCCGGACTCCTTCGCCTACAACGTGGCCCGCGAGTACGAGCGCAACGGCGAGCGGTACCAGCTGCTCCGGTGGGCCCAGCGGGCGTTCCGCGGCCTGCGGGTCGTGCCGCCCGGCACCGGCATCGTCCACCAGGTCAACCTGGAGCACCTGGCCAGCGTCGTGACCGTGGTGGACGAGGGCGGCCGGGCGGTGGCCTGCCCGGACACGCTGGTCGGGACCGACTCCCACACGACCATGGTCAACGCGCTGGGCGTCCTGGGCTACGGGGTGGGCGGCATCGAGGCCGAAGCCGTCCTGCTCGGCCAGCCGCTGTACCAGCCGATGCCGCGCGTGGTGGGCGTCCGCCTGTCGGGATCGCTGCCGAGCGGCGCCACGGCCACGGACCTGGTCCTGACGGTCACCGAGCGGCTGCGCGCGGTGGGCGTGGTGGGCGCCTTCGTCGAGTTCGCCGGCGACGGGCTCGCCGGCCTGCCCCTGGCAGACCGGGCGACGATCAGCAACATGAGCCCGGAGTTCGGCGCCACGGCCACCCTGTTCCCGATCGACGACGAGACGCTCGCCTACCTGCGGCTGACCGGGCGGCCCGCCGACCAGGTGACCCTGGTGGAGCGCTACGCGAAGGTCCAGGGCCTGTGGCGCGAGCCCGGCGCCACGCCCGACTTCGACGAGCTCGTGGAGCTCGACCTCGCCGCCATCGAGCCGAGCCTGGCCGGCCCGCGCCGCCCGCAGGACCGCGTCCCCCTGCCCGCGACCAGGGCCAGCTTCGAGGCCGCCTTCCCGGGCCTCCTGCCGGCCGCCGACTCCCCCGCCCCGCCCTCCGGCGCCGTCCGCAACGGCTCGGTGGTGATCGCCGCGATCACCTCGTGCACCAACACGTCGAACCCGGCCGTCATGGTGGGAGCCGGCCTCCTTGCCCGGAACGCCGTCGCCCGCGGCCTCCACGTGGCCCCGACCGTCAAGACCTCGCTCGCCCCGGGCTCCCGGGCCGTCACCGCCTATCTCGAGCGAGCCGGGCTGACCCGGCCGCTCGCCGACCTCGGGTTCGCCCTGGCCGGGTACGGCTGCACCACCTGCATCGGCAACTCCGGTCCGCTGGACGAGGAGGTGGCAAGCCAGATCGAGGCCGGCTCGCTGGCCGCGGTGGCGGTCCTGTCCGGCAACCGGAACTTCGAGGGCCGCGTGCACCCCCTCGCGCGCGCCAGCTACCTTGCCTCGCCGCCGCTGGTGGTCGCCTTCGCCCTCGCCGGGCGCATCGACCTGGACCTGAGCCGCGATCCGCTTGGCCAGGGGTCCGACGGACGGCCCGTCTACCTGGCGGACATCTGGCCGTCGGCTGACGAGATCCGGGCTGCGATCTCGGCGACCGTCGACGGCGAGCTGTTCCGAGACGCCTACGCGTCCGTGTTCGAGGGCGACGAGCGCTGGCGGGCGCTGCCGGTGCCCGACGGCGACCGGTACGCGTGGGCAGCCGACTCGACCTACGTCGCGAACCCGCCCTTCTTCACCGGGATGACGCTCGAACCGCCGCCGGTCCGCGACATCGTGGGCGGGCGCGTCCTGGCCTGGCTGGGCGACTCGGTCACCACCGACCACATCTCCCCGGCCGGCTCGATCCCGCCGTGGTCGCCCGCCGGCCAGTGGCTCCAGGCACGCGGTGTCGCGCCCGTCGAGTTCAACTCGTACGGGGCGCGGCGCGGCCACCACGAGGTCATGATGCGCGGCACGTTCGGCAACATCCGGCTGCGGAACCGGCTGGTCGACGGCCGCGAGGGGCCGTACACGCGGCACCTTCCCGACGGCGACGAGGCCTTCATCTACGACGCCGCGATGGCCTACCAGGCGGACGGCGTGCCGGCGCTCGTGCTCGCCGGCCGCGAGTACGGCTCCGGCTCGTCACGCGACTGGGCGGCGAAGGGGACGCTCCTGCTCGGCATCCGGGCCGTGATCGCCGAGAGCTACGAGCGGATCCACCGATCGAACCTGGTGGGCATGGGCGTGCTGCCGCTCCAGTTCCTGCCGGGGCAGTCCGCGGCCTCGCTCGGCCTGACGGGCCGCGAAACGTTCACGATCCGAGGCCTGGAATTGGGACTCACCGCGCGGGCGCAGCTGACGGTGACGGCGACCGGGGACCCCGGCGACGGCGGCGGCGAGCGGACGTTCGAGGTCGACTGCCGGCTGGATGGCCCGATCGAGGTCGAGTACTACCGCCAGGGCGGGATCCTGCCCGCGGTGCTCCGCCGGATCGCCCGGGAGTCCGGCGCGGAGGCCTGAGCATGGAGCCGCGCCGGGGCGCGGCAGGCAGGAGGGGCGCGCCGCGCCCCGTCCGCGCCCGGGGCGCGCCCGGCCGGCGGTGCCGACGGCCCGTCGGCGACGGTGAGCGTGCCGGGCGAGCCTCAGCAGCGACGCGCGGTCCAGCGGCCGGCACGCGCGTCGACGCGGAGTGGCAGGCCGTAGGCCGCGCCGAGCACCGCGTCTGTCAGGACGCCGGCGATCGGACCGGCCGCGACGGCTCGCCCGCTCGCCAGCACCAGGGCATGGCCGAAGCCCGGCGGGATCTCCTCGAGGTGGTGGGTCACCAGCACGATCCCCGCGGGGCGGCCGGCTGGCCCCAGGCTCGCGAGCGCGTCGACGAGCTCCTCGCGAGCCCGCAGGTCGAGGCCGGCGGCCGGCTCGTCCACGAGCAGCAGGTCCGGGTCCGGCATGAGCGTCCGCGCGAGCAGGACGCGCTGGCGCTCGCCGGTGGAGAGCGAGCCGAACTCACGCGGGGCGAGAGCGCCGACCCCGAGCTCGACGAGGAGCGACCGGGCCCGGGCCACCTCCGCGTCCGTGAAGCGATCCCACCACGGGGCCAGCGCACCGGTCATCCCGGTCAGGACGACGTCCAGCGCGGCGATGGAGCGACCCAGGCGCTCGGCCAGCCCGGCGCTCGCGACGCCGATGCGCGGCCGGAGCGTCCGGGCGTCGACGGAACCGAGCTCCTCGCCCAGGACGCGAACGGTGCCGGACGTGGGCCAGAGCGTGGTCGCGGCGCTCGCGAGCAGGGTCGTCTTGCCGGCGCCGTTCGGACCCACCACGACCCATCGCTCGCCGGCGCGGACCGTCCAGCCGACGTCGGCGAGGATCCAGCGGCCGTCGCGGCGCACGCCGACCCCGGCGAACTCGAGGACCGGGTCTGGAGCGTTCGGCCGGGGCGGCATCACGCATCCGATGCTACCCGGCCAGCCGCCGGCGGGTTCAGGGCGCGAGGCGTGGTGGAGCGGCCTCGCGGGTCGTGGATGCTGGCCGGCGACGCCGTCAGCGCAGGTAGCCGAGGCTCGCGCTGACCTCGACGGCCGCAGCGACCACCGCGCCGGCGAACTCGGAGATCCGCTCGGGCGTCACGCGGTATGAGGGTCCGGACACGCTGATCGCCGCGATGACGGTTCCGTCGTAGAGCCGGATCGGAGCCGCCACGGCATTCAGGCCGAGCTCGAGCTCCCCCGCCGTGAACGCGTACCCATCGCGGACCGTCTCGTCGAGCTCGCGGCGAAGGGCGGCGGCGTCGGTAACGGTGCCGGCGGTGAACCGGTCGAGCCGCCCGGCAAGGAAGCGCTCGCGGTCCTCCGGCCTTGCGTGCGCCAGCAGCACCTTTCCGCTCGAGGTTGCGTGAAGCGGCGTCCGCTGGCCGACCCTGTTGCAGGCGGAGACGGCGGCGGGGCCGCGGACCTGGTCGATGTTGACGGCGCAATCGGTCTCGAGGACCGCGACGTTCACGGTCTCGCCGACCTGCGCCGCTAGGCGTTCGCTGACCGGCCGGCTCTGCTGGGTCAGATCAAGGCGAGCCGTCGTGGCTCCGGCGAGCCTGGCGATCCCGAAGCCCAGCTGGTACTTGCCGCGCTCGCCGACCTGCTGGACCAGGCCGCGGTTCTCCAGCACCACCAGCAGGCGGAATGCAGTCGACTTGTGGACGCCGAGCTCGGCCGCGACCTCGGTGACGGCCATCGAACCGTGGCGGGCCAGGAGCTCCAGGATCCTCAGCGCCCGGTCGACCGACTGGACCACCGCCGCACCTTCTGCCCGGCCGCCGCGGCGAGCGACGCCGGACGGGCGGTCGAACGCCGACGGGACGGCGGTCGGTGCGGAGGTGCTCGCGTCGGTCGGCGGCACGGAGCCGGCTGCCGACCCGGGGCCGGCCGTTGCCACCGGCCCGGACATCGGTGCCATCGCCGGCGCGCCACTGGTTCTCATGGTGCGCACAGTAGCGTATTGCGCAACAGTCGCGGGACCTCCAGGCATGGCGGCGGCCCGCTCATTCGGGCTTCGTCGTCGCGATCGCGAGCGGGTCAGGGGCAGGGCCGGCGCCGGCTCGTCGCCGGCGGCGCGGGGCAGTTCCCCCCACCCCGCCGGCGGCCTCGAACGCGGGGAGGTCGACGGCCCCGCGCAGGCGGGCATAGGAGTCCGTGCCGTGGGGGATGGCCATCGCCTCGACGAAGTGGGCCTGGAACCTCGGCTCGATGGCCGTCTCGATCTTCTCGACGCGGCGAACCACCTGCTCGATCTCGCGCCTGGCCCCGTTCGACAGGAGGGCGATCAGGGCACCCGTGCCGGCCGCGTTGCCGGCCGCGCTCACGCGGGACAGGTCACAGTCCGGGATCAGCCCCAGGATCATCGCGTGGCGCACGTCAATGTGGCTCCCGAAGGCGCCCGCCAGGCGGACCTCGTCGACGGCGGCGATGCCGTAGTGGTCCATCAGCAGGCGCGCGCCGGCGTGCAGGGCGGCCTTGGCCAGCTGGATGGCGCGGACGTCGTTCTGGGTCACCGCCAGGCGCGGCTCGCCGTCGTGCAGCACGTAGGCGAACGTCCGGCCGTCGGCGACGACGCGGGGCGAGCGGGCCGCCTGGCCGCCGTCGATCGTCCCGTCGGCGGCGATCACGCCGGCCAGGAACAGCTCGGCGATCACCTCGATGATCCCCGAGCCGCAGATGCCGGTGACGCCGGTCGCGGCCGTGGCCTCGCCGAAACCGGGCTCGTCCGACCAAAGGTCGCAGCCGATGACCTTGAAGCGCGGCTCGAGCGTGGCCGGATCGACCCGCACCCGCTCCACCGCGCCCGGGGCCGCTCGCTGGCCGCTGCTGATCTGGGCACCCTCGAAGGCCGGACCCGTCGGGCTGGATGCCGCCAGCAGCCGCTGCCGGTTGCCGAGCACCAGCTCCGCGTTCGTGCCGACGTCGACGACCAGGCGCACCGCCTCGGCCTCGTGCGGCGCCTCCGCCAGGATGACCCCCGCCGTATCGGCCCCGACATGGCCGGCGATGCACGGCAGGAAGTAGGCCCGGGCGGCCGGGTGGGACGGGATGCCGAGGGCGCTCGCCCCCGTCTCGACGGACCCTTCGGTGGCGAGCGTGAACGGGGCCCCGCCGAGCGGGACCGGGTCGAGGCCCAGCACCAGGTGGTGCATGACGGGGTTGCCGACGAGGACCACCTCGAGGATCTCGTCCGCGGGGACGCCCGCCTCGGCCAGGAGGCCGTTCACCAGGCCGCGAAGCGCGCCGCGGACGGCCCGGGTCATCTCGACCGCTCCTTCCGGCCGCAGCATCGCGTACGAGACCCGGCTCATCAGGTCCTCCCCGAACCGGATCTGCGGGTTCATGATGCCGGCCGACGCGAGCACCGACCCGTCGCCCAGGTCGGCCAGGTGCCCGGCGATCGTCGTCGAGCCGACATCCACGGCCACACCGAGGACCCGCTCGTGAAGGCCGGGCCACGCAGCGACCACCCGGCTCCCATCGCGGACCGCGACCGTCACCGCGCGGTCGGCGTCCCCGACCGTGCGGTCGCGGACCGTGCGGTCGCTGACCGTGCGGTCGCTGACCGTGCGGTCGCGGACCGCGCGCTGGATGGCCCGCACCGCCTCGAGGTCGACGGCGAGGCCGGACAGTCCCCAGTCGACCTCGAGGGCCGTCAGCACGCGCGCGACGTCCGACGCCGGCGACGCCAGGCTGGGCGCCCCGGCGATCACGTAGTGGAGGCGGATGACGGGATCGAGGTCGTAGTCCCGTGCCTCCAGCCCCTTGCGGACCACCTGGCGATGGACCTGGTGCTCCGGCGGCACGTCGATGACGGCGTCGCCGAGCAGCCGGACCGTGCAGCTGAGGCGACGGCGGCTCGCCATCCCGCGGCGGGAGCGGTACTCGCGCTCGAGCTCGGCCGCCTCCGAGAGGTGCCCGGGCAGCGACGCGATGCCGAGCTTGGGGAACTCGCCCGTCGATTGCTCGACCTGGCAGCGGCCGCAGATGCCGCGGCCGCCGCACACGGAATCGATGTCCACGCCGAGCGCCCGGGCGGCGCCCAGGATCGTCGTCCCGGCCGGGAAGCGGCCGCGCCGCCCGGACGGGGTGAACACGACGAGAGGATCGGCGGACACGGGGTATGGGCCCGCTCAGCTCGCGGAGGTCGTCGGCGACGCCCCGGCTTCGCCGTCCGCGGCAGCCCCGGCATCCGCGGCAGCCCCGGCATCCGCGGCAGCCCCGGCATCCGCGACAGCCCCGGCGCCAGCGGCGGCGGCCAGGCCGGCCGACCCGGCGCGACGCCGGTTGACCCGACGGCCACGCTCGCCGTCGCCGCCGCCCGGCGGCTCGCGGTGGGTCCTGATCCAGCGGCCGCATTCCGGGTCGCGGCCCATGAGGACGTCCGCGGCCATGATCGCCTCGCGGACCTCGGGCAGGAGCGGGTTGGTGATGGCCGTCGTCAGGCCGGCGCCGATCGCCATGCCCAGGAAGGTCGCGTTGATCCCTTCGCGGCGCGGCAGCCCGAAGCTCACGTTGGAGGCGCCACAGGTCGTGTTGACGTGGAGCTCGTCCACCAGGCGCCGCAGGAGCCGGAAGACCTGCTGGCCGGCCGTCGCGAGTGCGCCGATGGGCATGACCAGCGGGTCGACGATGACGTCCTCGCGGGGGATGCCGTGGTCGGCGGCTCGCTCCACGATCCTGCGGGCCACCTCGAAGCGCACGTCGGGGTCGGACGAGATGCCGCTGTCGTCGTTGGAGATGGCGACCACGGCCGCGCCGTGCCTGGCGACGAGCGGCAGGACACGCTCCATCCGTTCCTCTTCGCCGGTCACGGAGTTCACCAGGGCCTTGCCCTGGTAGGCGGCGAGACCGGCCTCGAGGGCGTCCACGATCGAGGAGTCGATCGAGAGCGGCACGTCGGTCAGCGACTGCACGAGCCGGACGGCCCGGGCCAGGATCGCCGGCTCGTCGGCGAGGGGGATGCCGGCGTTGACGTCGAGCATGTGGGCGCCGGCCGCAACCTGGGCCAGGGCGTCGGCCTCCACGCGGCTGAAGTCGCCGGCCCGCATCTCTGCCGCCAGCATCTTCCGGCCGGTCGGATTGATCCGTTCGCCGATGATGACGAAGGGTTGTCCGTCGCCGATGATGAGCGTGCGTGTCGCCGAACCGACGACCGTGCGGGTCACCGGTCGGCCGCCGATTCGGGCGCGCGCGTGCTGCCGGCTCGCTCGATTCCGCCGGCCTCGGCCAGGCGCTGCAGGTCCTGGCGCGCATACCGTGCGTCGAGCGCGGCTGCCTCGGCCGCCACCTCCACCGCCACGTCGTCGCCGCAGGGCCGGCTCGCGCGCCGCCATTCCGCGAGGTAGGCATCGCTCCCCGTCAGTCCGGCAACGTCCGCGGCCCGGTCGATCGCGACCTGGAAACGCTGCGGCAGCACGACCTTCTGCGCCCTGGACCGGCCGCGGCCAAGGACCTGGGCCGGGATGTCGCGCCACCAGATGACCGTGAGCGTCGCGCCCATCGTCAGCCCGCCAGGGCCGCCACGGAAGTGCCGAGCGCACCGACGCCGGCACGGTGATGCCGGAACTCCAGGCCGAGCCTCGCCGCCGCCCCGCGGGCCGCCTGCAGGAGCACCGGGTCGTCGCGCTGCGAGAGGTAGACGACGCGGCGGTACCGGCCGAAATACGCGTCGCGCAGCTCGGGGAACCGGTCGATGCCGAGGCCCCGGACGACGAGGCGGTCGAAGTTGCGGGCCAGGAAGTCGGTCAGGAAGAACGTTCCCGGCTCCTCGTCCATCAGCGCGGCGAACGGCGCGCTGCCCGCGTACACCTCGTAGCAGTGCGCCCCGGGCAGGCGCTCCACGCCCTCCGCCGCCAGGACGCGGTCCAGGGCTCCGCCCGTGCCGCAATCCGCGTAGGCGACGAAGGTATGCGCGTACTGCCCGCGCGTCTCGTGGATCCGGCGGGCCACCGCCCCCGGAATCTGCTCCGGCCGGTTGTGGAGCGCCGCCGGCAGGCAGCTGATCTCGAGGTGGTCGAAGCCGCTCGCCCGGACCAGGGCCACGAGCTCGTTGGCCATCGCTCCGCAGCCGATGATCAGGGTGCGGGGCAGCTCCGCTCCGGCCCGCGCCGGGCCGGGCACGCGCGAGGACGCCGGTTCAGGCAACGCTGGCACGGCGCTTCGCGACCAGGGCCGTGGCGGTCTCGGAGGCGATGGCGGCGTCCCGGCAGTAGGCGTCGGCGCCGACCGCGGCCGCGAACTCCTCGTTGAGGGGGGCGCCGCCGACGAGCACGATCAGCTGATCGCGGATGCCGCGCTGCTTGAGCGCCTCGACCACGACCTTCATGTACGGCATCGTCGTGGTGAGGAGCGCCGACATGCCCAGGATGTCGGGGTGGTGGGCGTCGATGGCGGCCAGGAACTTGTCGGCGTCCGTGTTCACGCCCAGGTCGACGACCTCGAAGCCGGCGCCTTCCAGCATCATCCCGACCAGGTTCTTGCCGATGTCGTGGATGTCCCCCTTGACCGTGCCGATGACGACCTTGCCGATCGGTTGCGCGCCCGTCTCGGCGAGCAGGGGCCGGAGGATCGCCATCCCCGCCTTCATGGCGTTGGCCGCCATCAGGACCTCGGGAACGAAGAGGATGCCGTCGCGAAAGTCGATGCCGACGATCCGCATCCCCTCGACCAGCGCCTCGTTCAGGACCCTCTCCGGGCCCCAGCCGCGACCGAGGAGGATGTTGGTGCCCTCGGTGATCTCCGCGGCCATGCCGTCGTAGAGGTCGTTGTGCATCTGCTCGACCAGCTCCTCGTCCGAGAGGGCGGCCAGGTCGATGGCTTCGAGCTCGTCCTGTCCCATGGGTCCTCGGCAGTGCCCGTTGACGATGTCGTCATGTGCAACACGTTGCAGATCGCGGAACTCAAGCCTAGCCTACGGCCCGCGAACCTGTCCAGACGGGCAGGTCCGGCGCCCCCGCACGCCGGCGCGTCCCGCAGGGCGGGCCGCCGCGGGTCCCGCACGTCCGCGGGGCACGTCCGGGCGGCGAGCCCCGATAGTATCGACCACCGTCGCGGATGCGTTCTGCTGCCGCCCGGGCGGGAGCGCGCGGCAGGGACGGAGGAGCCGGTGGGTCGATCGCGGTACGACGTTGGGCATCGGACCCTTTCGATGAGGAGCAGGTCGCGCCAGCCCAGCCGAGCCAGGTGCCAGGCCATGCTGTTGCCGACGATCCCGGCGCCGATGATGACGACGCGGGCGTTGCCCGGCACGTCGCTCATGTGCGCTGCGTCCTCCACCTCCTGACTGGACTCGCCGGCCGCCGGCGTCCGGCGCCGTCGGCGCCCGGTTTCGGCGCCGGCCATCATAGCGGCTGGTATCCCGATCGCATCGCGGGCTGCACCTCTGTTGCCGTGGGCGCAACCGCGACCGGCGGGGGGAGTTCGGCGAGAGGGGGTTCGCGACGAGAGTGCGGCGACGGCTGGCCGGCCGCGGAGGGCAGGGGTCGGGCGGGCTAGGCCGCGCGACCCCGCCTGGATCGCGCCCGCCCGGGTGGCGGGGCGGCCGCGGCCACCGGCCGAATGAGCGCGTCGACGTCGGCGCGGAAGCGGTGGCCGATGGGCGTCCGCACCAGCCACTCGAGGTAGTCGGGGTCGTGCTGCGCCAGATCCCTCAGGGACCAGCCCGCGTATCGCCCGAAGTCGAGCACGGGGCCCGCCGCCGCGGGCCGCGTCGCCGTGGGGGCTCGCGCATAGCGAGGCTGCGCCCGCGACGACTCTTCCTGGCGCGGCGGAGCCGTCGTCTCGCGCGCCGAATACTGCGCCGTCAAGGACGAGGCGGCGGCGGCGGCCTGGGCGCGCTGCCGATCATGCTCGGCCCGCCGCGCAGGATCCCGCAGGATCGCCCACGCCTCGTTGATGGCACTCATGCGCTCGTACTGGCCGCCGGTCTTGTCCGGATGGTATTTCTGGGCAAGGCTGCGGTAGGCAGCGCGGATGACTTCGGGCTCGGCCTCGGGGTCGACCTGGAGGACGCGGTACGGATCGACTGGCTGGATCATCAAGGTTCAAGGTTGACGCAGCGCACCGGCGAGACAACCCCAATTCGGTCAGGGTGCGCGGCGTACCTTCGGCTGGGCGCGCGGCTCACGCGACCGCCGTAACCGCGTCGCCTGCCCGCGGCGATCGTCGTGCCGGCCACGGGCCCGGGCCGCCGGCGCGGCCGCCGCGGCCTATCCGCCGGTGGACTCCCCGGCGGCATCGTCCTCCGAAGAAGCGACGACGACACGGTCGCGGCCCTGCGCCTTGGCGCGATACATCGCGGCGTCGGCGGCGAGGACCAGGTGCTCGACGGAGTTCCCGTGCTCCGGAAATGCGGCGACCCCCACCGACACGGTCAGGAGATGCGGCCCACCGGGCCGATCGAGCTGGTGCAGCTTGATCCCCTCCCGCAGCGCCTCGGCGCGGCGCCGGACGTCACCGAGCGATGCCCTCGGCAGGATCAGGACGAATTCCTCACCACCGAAGCGGCAGGCCACGTCGCCACCGCGCACGGCTTCGGACAGGTACCGTCCGATCCGCTGGAGCACCTCGTCTCCGGCGGCGTGACCGAAGGCATCGTTGAGCTCCTTGAAGTGGTCGAGGTCCGCCATCACGACGCCCAGGCCGTACCCCTCGCGAGCCGCGCGACGGAGCTCCCGGTCCAGCGTCTCCTCCATGAACCGGCGATTGAAGAGGCCCGTGAGCGGGTCGCGCGATGACTGGTCGCGGAGGGTCTCGCGGAGCCGGATGTTGGCGAGGGCAAGGGCGACCTGTTCACCCAGGGTCTGGATGAGCCGTTCGCGGTCCGCGAGCAGTGCCCGCCCATCCTTGCTGGCCGGCTGGTCGCGGACCTGCACGTGCAGGAGCCCCAGCGTCTCCGTCTGCGCCGTCAGCGGTTCGCAGAGCAGGCCGGCCGGGATCGGCTCGTCGACGTGTGGGCACTTGAGCTCGGGGTCGCCATCGTGGACCACGTGCAGCCGGCCGCGCCGCAGGGCCCAGCAGTCGGTCGGACGGAAGACGCTCCGCGACGGCGGCGGAGTGCCCCACGCTGCCACGACTTCTGCCGCCGTGCGCGACGCCGTCAGGGCGTACACGGCACCGGCGTCGCCGGCGAAGAGGGGCTCGGCGATGCCGGCGATCACCGCGTAGGCCTCGCCCAGGGTCTCGCAGGATTGGAGCAGCTCGCCCATCTGCGCGAGGAGGGACATCTGCCGTCCCTGCTGCTCCAGCTCCTCGGCGTGGCGGCGGAGCTCGTCGTGGGCCTGTTCGAGCTGGTCCTGAAGGTTCAGCCGCGTCGTGATGTCGACCACCGTCGCGAACACCAGCTGGCCGCGCCGCGAGCTCACCGGGGCGAGGCTGATCTCCACCGGGAACTCCGTGCCGTCGCGGCGCCGCGCGCTCAACCCCAGCCCGGAGCCGATCGGACGGGGCACTGGATTGTGGCCGTAGGCGGTGCGGTGCCCGGCATGTCGACCGGCAAGATGGGCCGGCACGAGCAGCTCGATCGACTCTCCCAGGAGCTCCTCCCGCCTCCAGCCGAACACGGCGGCGACGCTCGGGCTCGCATAGACGATGCGGCCGCGACCGTCGACGGCAACGACGGGATTGGGGCTCGCGTCGAGGATCGGCTCGGCGGGGAGTCCGAGCGGCGAGGTCATCCGGGCTCGCGGCGTCCGCGCAGCGTCCATCTCTGCAGCGACAGTACGCGGCGCGTCAAGACGTGGCGTGTCAAGACGCGGCGCGTCAAGACGCGGCGCGTCAAGACGTGGCGTGTCAAGGGCGCGTGGTCGGCCATCGTGGCCGTCGTCCGCTCGGCTCATCGGAGCCTCGCCGGTCGGGTCGCCAGCGCGTCGAACGCGATCACCCCGGGCTCGGGCGCTTCGGCTGGTAGATGCCGAGGTCCGTGCCGCCGGGCAGGGCGATCGTGGCCACGAAGCTCCACGCCGTCTCCCGGACCGGGCGGCAGACCTCCACGGCCTTGCGCTCAGGCTCGCGGGCGTCGCCTCGGTCTCGGTCGATCCACTCGCCCATCAGCCACTCGAGCTCGTCGAATCCCATCCCAGTGCCCCCTTTCAGGTGGGCCGGCGGCCCGACCGCTGTCTCCCCGCCTGCAACAACTGTCTCCCCGCTTGCCACAAGTATCCGGCGCGCGGCGGATCCTGGCTTCGGGCGGGTCTCCGACCGCGCGGCGAGGTGGGGCGCCAGCCCGTGACCGCAGGGGGCACAACGTTCTGATCGGGGACCGTCCGCCGACATCGCCAGACACGCGACGGCGCCCGCGCAGCTGGACGCAGGGCGGAGTCCCGGAGATGGCACAGGGTCCGCTGCCGGGCCCGTGGTCTCGGAGGTCCGGTGGTGGGCGATACTGGGCTCGAACCAGTGACCTCACGGATGTGAACCGTGCGCTCTGACCGACTGAGCTAATCGCCCGTGGCCGGGATTATACGGTCAGCCCCCGGCCAGCTGGCCCGGCCAGCAGGCCCGGCCAGCGCGACCGCACGGCGTCGCCGGACACGCCGTCCACTTCCACGACCTTGCGGCGCGCGGCCGCCCCCACCGCGATCCGCACGCTCCCCGAGCAACGCCAAGCTCGCCCGCAAGGAGGCGCACCAGGGCGGCGTTGGCCTCGCCATCGGCCGGCGGCGCAGTCACGCGGGCCAGGAGGACACCGTCGGCGACGCCGTCGACCCGCGTCGACCCGGCGCGCGGGGTGAGGCGGACGGCGAAGCGGGCACCCACGTCAGCGCAGCACCTGCAGGACCATCGCCAGGACCACGAACAGGATGACCGGG
The DNA here is from genome assembly GCA_963821595.1 of uncultured Chloroflexia bacterium. Taxonomy (GTDB): domain Bacteria; phylum Chloroflexota; class Limnocylindria; order Limnocylindrales; family CSP1-4; genus CTSoil-043. The sequence continues at coordinate 302,698 of CAWGEL010000027.1, forward strand.
GAGAGATCGAACATCCCGGTCGGCGGCAGGATGCGGCGGATCGGCGCCAGGAACGGCTCGGAGAGGGTGATGACCTGGCGGCTGACGCTGTTCCGCCCGATCGGGTCCACCCACGACACCACGACGCGGCCGAGGATGAGCGCCCACAGGGCGAGGACCAGCAGCTCCACGAAGTTGCGCGCGAACACGCCCATGCGGGGTCGAGTCTAGCGCGCCGCCACGGGTCGGCGGGCCGCGGCGAGGCGTCTTGCGCCGGGAGGTCGCGCCGCGAGTCACCCGTGACCCAGATGCCGATGTCGCACGCTCGTCGATGGCCCACACAGGGGCCGAAGCAGCCCGAGAGCGCGACCGTTGAGCGTGCAGCGCCGCCCCGCGAGCCACCCTTGACTCAGCACCGTGCAGGGGCCGCCTCACCGATCGCGCGGCGGCCGCTCGCCGAACAGCGCCCGGCCCACGCGGACGTGCGTGGCGCCCTCCTCCACCGCGACCTCGAAGTCGTCGGTCATGCCCATCGACAGCGCCGCGCCCAGCCGTGGCTCTGCCGCGCGCAGGAGCTCGGCGAGCCCGCGGAGAGCCGCGAACGTGGCCCTGGCCTCTTTCGGCGTCCCGACCAGCCGCCCGATCGTCATGAGACCGGCGACGTGCAGGCCCGCAAGGCGGACCAGCTCGGGCAAGGCCTCGGAGACGCGGTCCGGCAGGAAGCCCGCCTTGGCCGGGTCCCGGTCGACGTTGACCTGCAGGAAGACCGGCACGGCCGGCCTGCCCAGCTCGCGGGCGATCGTGTCGATCCGGCGCGCGATCGCGATCGAGTCGACTGCCTCCAGGAGGTCGAACGTCTCGACGGCGCGGCGCGCCTTGTTCGCCTGCAGCGGACCCACGAGGTGCCAGGTCGCGCCGGGGACCAGCGGCCGCTTCGCCGCCCCTTCCTGGACGCGATTTTCGCCGAGCACGTCGAGGCCGGCCGCAACGGCGGCGCGGACGCGGGCCGCGGGGACCGTCTTGGAGACCGCCACCAGCGTGACGTCAGCGGGCGGACGGCCGGCGCGGGCACAGGCGCCGGCGATCCGCTCAAGGACGCGCGCACGGGCATCCGCGAGTTCCCCAACCTCCGCCGGGTCGAGCGGCGGGGCTTCGTCCCTGGCGGCGGCCACCGGACTGGCAGAGCCGCCGGACTGACCGGTCACCCGGCCGGGCTACTTGCGGCGGAGGAAGCTCGGGATCTCCAGGTCGTCCGCGTCGTACTGGCGGCGGACGCTGGGCGCCGGCGCCGGCTCGACGGACCGCTCGATGCGAACCGCAGCGGGCTCGCCACGCTCGGGCCGCTCGGCCGCATGCCGTTCGGTCGGACGCTCCGGCGCGAACCGCGGCACGTCGGCGTCGGCGGCGATCCGCTGGCGCTCGAGCTCCTCAAGGAAGTTGCGCTCCGGGCGAGCCGGGCGCGCAGCTTCGAACGGCCGCTCCGCCGCACCGGCCCGGACGGCATCCCGCCGCCGGTTCGAGTCGAAACCGGTGGCGATGACCGTGATCACGACGTCCTCGCCGAGGCGCTCGTCGAAGCTCGTGCCGAAGATGATGTTGGCTTCCGGATCTGCCGCCGCCCGGATCTCCTCGGCCGCCTCCGTGACCTCGAACAGGGTGAGGTTCGACGAGCCGCAGATGTTGAACAGGATCCCCTGGGCGCCGCTGATGTTGATCTCGAGGAGCGGGCTCGCGATCGCCTGCTTGGCGGCCTCGAGGGCCCGGTTCTCGCCGGCGGCCCGGCCGATGCCCATCAGGGCGGAGCCGGCGTCGTGCATGATCGCCTTCACGTCGGCGAAGTCCAGGTTGATCAGGCCGGGCACGGTGATGATGTCGCTGATCCCCTGGACGCCCTGGCGGAGGACGTCGTCGACGACACGGAACGCATCGAGAATCGACGTGTTCTTGGCGACGACGTCGCGCAGGCGATCGTTCGGGATCGTGATGAGGGTGTCGACCTTGGCCTTGAGGCCTTCCGCCGCCTTCTCGGCCACCAGCTTGCGCCGGTTGCCCTCGAACGCGAACGGTTTCGTCACGACGCCGATCGTGAGCGCGCCAAGGTCCTTGGCGATCTCCGCGATCACCGGGGCGCCACCGGAGCCCGTGCCACCGCCCAGGCCGGCGGTGATGAAGACCATGTCCGAATCGCGGAGCGCCTCGGTGATCTTCTCCGTGTCTTCCTCGGCCGCGCGCTGGCCGATGCCGGCGTCGCCACCGGCGCCGAGGCCGCGCGTGATCTTGTCGCCGATGCGGATCTTGTGCGGCGCATCCGACTGGAGCAGAGCCTGGGCGTCCGTGTTGATGGCGATGAACTCGACGCCCATCATCTCGGCCCGGATCATTCGGTTGACGGCATTGCTGCCGCCGCCACCGACGCCGACGACACGGATCAGGGCGAAGTTCTCGGAATCCGACCGCAGCGGCATCGCTGGTCCTCCGGGCTGGCGCGGCCGCGGTGCGGCCGATCGGCTGGGGCTCGTTCGCTCTTCGAGACTTCCTGTTGATCCGGCGAGCGGGCACGTGCGCGCCGAAACGGAGCCAGGCCGGGAGTATACGCCTCGCGTCGTGCGTGGCAACCGTCTGCGCGATTGCTCGGTGCCGGCCGACACCGAAGGTCCCATCGGACCCGGCGAAGGTCCCGGTGGGACTCGGCACGCGGTGGCGGCGTTCCGGACACTCCCAGCCCCGATCCGGACACGTACGGCGGCGTGCCGCGCATTCCGGCGCCCGACGCGGACACCTCCGGCGGCGTGCCGCGCATTCCGGCGCCCGACGCGGACACCTCCGGCGGCGTGCCGCGCATTCCGGCGCCCGACCGCGGGCGGCGTGCCGCGGGCGGCGTGCCGCGCATTCCGGCGCCCGACGCGGACACCTCCGGCGGCGTGCCGCCGATCACGATCCGAGACGTGCGGCCGGGACCGAAGCCAGCGCAGCGGCCGGTGCGGCTTACGACGTCCGCGCGGGACGGGCGCCGCGGCCGGGCGCCGCGAGCTCGGCGGGCGTGGCCGGGAGCTCGGCGCCGCGGCCGGGCGCCGCGAGCTTGGCGGGCGTGGCCGGGAGCTCGGCGCCGCGGCCGTGGGCCGTGAGCTCGGCGCCGCGAACGTGTGCGCCGTTGCGGCAATCTTCCATGCGCTCAGCCTCTTCGGGCGCGGGTAGCGCATGAATCTGTGCTGGAATGGCCGCGTTCGTGTGCGCTCTTGAGGCGGCCGATGCGCTCTTGAGGGACCGAGCGTGGAATGTGCACGGCCGGGCCTCGGCACGGTCCTCGAGCGCACGGAACATTGCCGTTTCGGTTCGGTGGGCGCGGGTGCCGCGGCCGGGCGCCGGGGGCCGGCGGCTGGGACTCACTTCCTATCAAATTCCCGTGCCACGACGATTATCCGGAAGCGCGCGTGCGAGGCCGCGGCCGTGGGTGGCGAACCATCCCGGGACGCGCTCACCGCTGGAGGTCGCTGCCGGCCGGGGCCCAGCGACGATGCGGAATCCTCCTCTAACCGTCTCGCTGCGGGAATCTGACCAGAAGGACCTCGTGCCGGCCGGGCGCCGATGCCGCCGCGCTGCGGCCGGGCGCCGATGCCGCGCGCGGCGTGCGCCGGCCGGGCGCCGATGCCACCGCGCCGCGATTCGCCGCCGAGGCTTCGGCGGCGGTTCGTAGGGCTGGGATCGACCTGCCTAGGGGAAGACGCTCCGCAGCGCGCGCCCGACCCGGCCCAGGAGGCCGCTGGCCGGCGCGGTCTCGTACGTCACGAGATCGGCCGAGGCGACGTGGCGGGCGCCCCACTGGAGCAACCCGATGGCCGTCGCGTAGGACGGCTCGAGGAGGCCGTCCACCAGGCCCCCGACGTCGACCGGGGGGGCGATCCGGACCGGCATCTCGAGCACGTCCCGGCCCAGGACGGCCGCACCCGCGAGCTGGGCACCGCCCCCCGTGAGGACCAGGCCGGCGGGCAGCATGCCCGGCGCGGCAGCGAGGATCTCGGTCCGCAGCATCTCGAAGGTCTCGCGCATGCGGGCCTCGATGATGCGGCACACGTCGATGCGCTCCACCGTCCGGCCGGCGTCCTCGCCCAGGACCGTCACGCCGATGACCTCGTCCGGGTCGATGCCGGACAGGTCGCACGTGCCGTGGTCGATCTTGAGCGTCTCGGCCACCTGCAGGCTGGTCTTGAGGCCGATCGCCACGTCGTTGGTCACGTTCGCGCCGCCGACCGGCAGGACCGCGGTGTGGAACGGCGAGCCGTCGCCGAACAACGTCAGGTCGATCGTGCCCGCGCCGATGTCCGCGACGGCGACGCCCAGGTCGCGCTCTGTCGGCGACAGGACCGCCTCGGCCGACGCGAGTCCCGCCGCCACCAGCTCGTCCACCTTGACCCCGGCCGCGGTCACGCACTTGGTCAGGTTCTGGACGGCCGTGGCGGAGGCGGTGACGATGTGGGTCTCGACCTCCAGGCGCACCGCGCTCATGCCGAGCGGGTTCATGACGCCTTCCTGGCCGTCGACGGTGTAGCCGCGCGGGACGACGTGCAGGACTTCGCGGGTCGACGGGATCGAGACCGCGCGGGCGACCTCGATCGACCGGTTCACGTCCTCCTGGGTGACCTCCCGGCGCGGGCCGGCCACGGCAACCTGGCCGGGCGAGTTGAGGCCTTCCACGTGCTGGCCGCCGACCGACACGAAGGCGCGGTCGATCTTCCAGCCCGAGTGCCGTTCGGCCTTCTCGATGGCGGCCGAGATCGAATGGGCGGTCTGGTCGATGTTGACCACGACGCCCTTGCGCAGCCCGGACGCCGGGACGGAGCCCTTGCCGATGATGGTCAGCGAGCCGTCACGACCCACCTCGCCGATGAGCGCGACAACCTTGGTGGTCCCGACATCGATCCCGACCAGCACCGCCTCGCGTTCCACTCGTTCTGACCTCTCCCGTCCGCGGCCGGCTTAGAGGAAGTGCCGGCGGATCAGTGCGACGTTCTGGAAGATTCGCAGCCCGAACGTAATCAGGGCCACGAGGTACAGATCCAGTCCCAGCCGATCGCCGACGAACGTGAGGAGCACGGCGACGATCGCATTGACCACGAACCCGCTGATGAAGATGCGGTTGTTGTACGTGCCTTCCAGCTCTGCCCTCACGGCGCCGAGCACCGAATCGAGCGCCGCGAGGATGGCCACCGCCGAGTATCGAGCGGCCTCGAACCCGACATTCACGTTGAGGACAAGCCCGAGGAGAACTCCCACGAGCAATCCCGCCAGCGGCAGGAGCACGGTGCCGTTCTCCCTCCTCGGACTCGGTTCCGTCTGCGCAAGGCTACCCGACGCGGCGACCGCGCGCCACGCGCCCTCGCGGTCACTCACGGGCTCGGCGTCGCGGGGGCGGAGGGCCGCGGCGATGGCGAACCCCTGCGGACCGTGTACGTCCCGTTCCTCGCATCCGCGAGGACGATCCGCGAGTACGTCGACTCCTTGCCCATGATCAGGCTGCGCAGGAGCCGGACCTGCTCGGCGACGATGTCGGGCGGGCGCAGCGTGGTCGAGTAGAAGCCGAAGACGGCCGTCCACGGGTCGGGCACGGCGGGCTGCAGGATCCAGCCGTCCGCGTCGTCGACGGCCACCACGAGGCCGGGTGCCGTCGACCCGACGTCGGCCGGCGTGAGCGAGAGCAGCTGACGGGCGATGCCGAGCTCGAGGGGCTGAAGCACGCTCCCGACGCGAGGCGCCTGGCGAACAGCCGGGCGCCAGTCGTCCGCCAGCGGCCAGCGACTGGTCCGCCGATCGTCGACCACCGGGAGGCGAGCGGCCGCCTGGCGGGCCTCGTCGGTCGCGCCGGCGGCGCCGGCGTCGGCGATCACGGAGCCATCGCGGTCGACGAGGAGGCGCGACGCGCCGACCTGCCAGACGAGGATCGGCACGCGCTCCGTGACCGTGACCTGGAGGCTGCCGGGCAGCGCCACGCGCACGTCCGCATCGGCGATGGTGGGCAGCTCGAGCAGCCGGTCTCGAAGCTCGTCGGTGCGGAGCGTGAAGGCGTTCTGCCCCGCGCCGCCGACGGCCATGCCGAGGGCCGACTGCACGGCCGCGGACGAGGTCAGGTGGATGCCCGCGATCGCGACGCCGCGGACCGCGAACGCGGCCGATGCGGTGACCCCCCAGGTTCCGGCGGCGGCGGCGAGCACGGCCAGGGCCGCGATCGCGCGCATCGGCGTGAGGCGGGCCGACGCTCGACGCGGGCCTGGCCGGCTCCGTGGCCGTCCTGGCTGGCGGACGTGAACTCGCCCGCTCATCGCGGCAGGTCCGCGGGCGTCAGCCGGCGGCGCGGGACGGCGGCGTGGCGCTCCTCGGCAAGGCTCACGATCCGGGCGCACAGGTCGCCGAATTCGAGACCGCCTTCGGCCATGACCCTGGGGAAGAGGCTGATCGGGGTGAAGCCGGGAATGGTATTGATCTCGTTGAGGTAGACCGTGCCCGTTGCGCGGTCCTGGAGCAGGTCGACGCGGGCGAAGCCCTCGGCACCGATGAGCGAGAAGGCAGTGCCCGCGATCCGCCGGCAGTCGGCGGCCGTGGCCTCGTCGACGTCGGCGCGGGCGCGGATCTCGGCCGCGTCCGCCACGTACTTGTCGATGTAGTCGTAGAAATCGCGGCTCGGGATCACCTCGCCGGGTCCGCAGACGCGCAGGTCGGCCTGATCGCTGCCCACGATGGCCACCTCCAGCTCGCGCGGGCTCGCCAGGCACGGCTCCACGAGGATGCGGGCGTCGTAGCGCAGGGCGAGCTCCACCGCCGGCTCGCGGTCGGCGACGGACCAGGCGATCGACATCCCGACCGAGGAGCCCAGGCACGCCGGCTTGACGATGACCCTGTGGCCGGGGGCGTCGGCCGCGAAGGCGTCCATGGCGGCCAGCGCTCCGGCCCGGTCGGCCGCCCATTGGCCCGCGGTGATCTCCTGCCACGGCAGCACGGGCAGCCCGGCGCCGCGTGCGATCCGCTTGAAGAAGGGCTTGTCCATGCCGACCGCTGACGCCGCAACGCCCGCGCCGGTGTAGGCGAGGCCGGCGACCTCGAGCATCGCCTGGATCGTCCCATCCTCGCCGAAGGGGCCGTGGAGGGCCACGAAGACGACCGGCTGCGGGCGGGCGAGCGCCAGCGCCGACGTCGCCTCGCCCGGGGCGAACGGCCCGTTCGCGCCGAGGCTCGCCGGGTCGTCGTACGCGGCCGCGGGCCGGCCCAGCCGGCGGTGGTCGCCGGGCAGGAGCCACCATTCCCCGTCCAGGTCGATCACGAACTGGCTGACGGCCCGGCCCAGGCCGGCAAGGGCGTCGGCGACGGCCGTGCCGGACACGACCGAGACATCATGCTCGGCGGACGGCCCGCCGAAGACGACGGCCACCGGAGACCTGGGCGCGCCGGCAGTGCCGGTCGCGGCGGCAGTGCCGGTCGCGGCGGCAGGGCCGGTCGCGGCGGCAGGGCCGGTCGCGGCGGCAGGGCCGGAGGCCGTGGCCCGGGCGACGGCACCGTCCGTGACCGCCCCCGGAGCAGCGCGGTCAGTCACCCTGGCACTCATCCCATTCCCCCGGGCCAGCCGGACCAGTCGCCGACGAAGTTGACCTCGAACGCCAGGCGGATGCCCGCCGACCGCTCCACGGCGTCCCGGACCTCCTCGGCAAGGCGGCGCACGTCGGCGGCGCTGCCGCCGGCATCGTTGAGGATCCAGTTGGCGTGCTTCTCGGAGACGACCGCGCCACCGATCCGCCGGCCCTTGAAGCCGGCCGCTTCGATGAGCGCGCCGGCGGAGGTGGCGGGGGGGTTGCGGAACACGCTGCCCGCGCTCGGGATGCCGAGCGGCTGGTGGGCCTGGCGCCAGCTGCGGATCTCGCCCAGTCGGGCGCGGATCGAGGCCACGTCGTCCAGAGCGAGGCGGAACGTCGCCCCCAGGACGACGTCGGGCGGGGCCGCGGGATCGGCGTGCTTGAGCCGACTGTCCCGGTAGGCGAAGCCGAGGTCCGACAGGCCAAGGACGGCCTCCGTGCCGTCGGCCATCAGGACGATCGCGGATTCGAGGACCGCGGCGATATCGGCGCCGTGAGCGCCCGCGTTGCCCCAGACGGCCCCGCCGACGTTACCAGGGATGGCGAGACCGAACTCCAGCCCCGACAGCCCGGCCGCGGCGGTGACCGTCGCGGCCCGAGCCAGCGCGACGCCGGCGTCGGCGGTGAGGCGGTCGCCGTCGATCCGGTATCCCTCGGCGCGGACGTGGATGACCAGGCCGCGCACGCCCGCGTCCGAGATCACCACGTTGCTGCCGCGCCCGAGGATCAGGTGCGGGATCGCCCGTGACCGCGCGAACCGGACGAGCGCCCGCAGCTCGAACTGGTTGTGGGCTGCGGCGTACAGGTCGGCCGACCCGCCGACGCGCATCGTCGTGTGGCGAGCCAGGCCGACGTCGCGCTGCGCCCGCACGCCGAGGCGGCGCTGGATGTCGGTCGCGATCCGGGTGGCGTCGAACGCCGGTGCGCCCGCCTCCACCACCCGCGGCTCCGGCGCACCGCCGCCGGCAGCCGCGGCTCCCTGGATGTCGCCTTCGGCAGTGGCGTGCCCGGGCTCCGCGGCGTCGACGTCTGGCCCCGGGGCGCCGCCGTTGGCGCGCGGCTCGCTCATCGCGCCGCCCCCACCGCGACCCGGGCAACTTCGGCCGGGTCGGGCCACGCGCCGCGGGCCGCCGCTGCGGCGACCAGCGAGGCGACCGCGTCGGCGGCGCCGGGCCGGCCGACGGCCCGCGCGGCAGCGCTCATCGCGACGTGGGCCGCCGGGTTCTCGAGCAGGCGGGCCGCATCGAGCAGTGCCGCGGCATCGAAGTCGGCGTCGTCGATCAGGCGGGCGGCGCCCGTCGCCGCGTACGCCTCGGCGTTGGCCCGCTGGTGTCCCGCCGCGTGCGGATACGGGACGCAGACCAGGGGCAGCCCGAACGCGGCGCACTCGGCAAGCGTGGACGAGCCCGCGCGCCCCACGACCAGGTCGGCGGCAGCAAGCGCGGCCGTCATCTCATCGGCCAGGAACGGTACCGGGCGATACCGCTCGCGGCGCTCGGCGGGCAACTGCTCGCGCGCCGCCAGCGCCCCGGCGTAGCCCGCGCCGCCCGTCACGTGGAGCACCGCGCACCGCTCCACGAGCCGGGGCAGGGCCTCGCCGACCGCCGCGTTGAAGCGAGTGACCGCCTGGCTGCCGCCGAAGACGAGCATGAGCCGCGTCCCCGGGGCGATCTGCAGCCGCTCGCGGGCTGCCTCGCGGTCCACCGCGCGCGGATCGCGGATCGGCGTGCCGGTGACGTAGCAGCGGCGGGCGTCGAGCGCGACGCAGGTCTCCTGGAAGCTCACCGCCAGGGCGTCCGCAAACCGGGCCGTGGCCCGCACGCTCCGGCCTGGCACCACGTTGCCGTCCCACATGACGACCGGCACCCGCAGCGCCCGGGCCGCCAGCAGGACCGGGATCGCCACGTAGCCGCCGGTCGTGAAGATGGCCGCCGGGCGGGAGCGAGCCAGCAGCCACAGCGCCTGCGGGACCGACGCGACCAGGCGCAGCGGATCGAGCACGAGGTGCACGTCCCGGCCGGCGCTGCGCAGCGAGCGGACGGCGAGCCGCCGGAACGGGATCCCCGTTCCGGGGACGATGCCCGCCTCCAGGCCGCGGTGGCCGCCCAGCCAGGCCAGCTCAGGCGCGTCCGGGCGCGCGCGGAGTGAGCGCGCGACGGCGAGAGCCGGGTAGATGTGTCCGCCCGTTCCGCCGGCTGCGATCAGCACTCGCATCGACCCACCCTCCCTGTGCCGCGGTCTCGCGTGAGACCGACAGGAGGATCCCGACGGCCGCCAGGCTCACGATGAGCGACGAGCCACCGGCCGAGACGAACGGCAGGGTGATGCCCGTGACGGGCACGAGGACCACCACCACCGCGATGTTGATGAGCGCCTGGATGCACAGGTACGCCGTGATGCCACCGGCGAGGAGCCCGCCGAACGTGTCCGGCGCGGCGAGGGCGATCCGGACGCCCCGGTAGGCCAGGATGACGAACCCGAGCACGACGACCGTCGCGCCGATGAAGCCGAACTCCTGGCCGATCACCGCGAAGATGTAGTCGCTCTGGGCGTTCGGCAGGTCGATCGACCCGGCCGCCGCCCGATCCCCGAGGCCGGCTCCGAACAGGCCGCCGAGCCCGAGCGCGAGCAGGCCCTGGACCGAGTGGTAGCCGATGGTGGACTGGTAGGCGAACGGATCGGCGAACGCCTGGATCCGCTCCGCCTGGTAGCCCTGCAGCACGGCGAGCGCGATTGCGCCGCCCGAACCGACCATGGCGAAGATGCCGGGAAGGCTGCCACCGGCCATGAACAGCATGCTGACGGCGGTGGCCGCCACGACGGCCGTCGAACCGAGGTCGGGCGTCTTGAGGATCAGGAGCACGAACGGGCCCACGATCGCGCAGAACGGCAGCAGCCCGCCGCGAATGCCGTGGACGGCCGCGCCCCGGCGGGCCATCCAGTGGGCCAGGTAGATGATGAGGGCGAGCTTCACGAACTCGCCCGGCTGGACGGCCGGCAGGCCCGGCAGCTTGAGCCACTGGGCGGAGCCACCCACGATCAGCCGCCACGGCGACACCAGGTCGAGGACGAGCAGGACCACGGCCACGATCACGCCGGGCACGCTGACCAGGCGCAGCCAGCGGTAGTCGATGCGCTGGAAGGCGAGCAGCGCGGCGATTCCCAGCACGGCCCACTGGAGCTGGGTACCGACGACCGCGAACGTGCCGTCCCCGCCCACGTATGCCTTCATCGCCGACGACGAGTAGACCATGAGGATCCCGATCGCGGTGAGCCCCAGGACCACCACCAGCACGATCCAATCCGGAGCGTGGCGCTCTCGCGTGACCTCGAGCGGGCTCGGGCGGCGCTCGCGGGTACCGGCGCGGCTGGGCCCGGCGCCAAGGCGGCCGCGAACCGGCAGCGCCGGGGCGCGCATGCCGCCGGGACGCAGGCCTTCGAGAACGGCCATGGTCAGCCCTCCCCTTCGGCGCCGGGGGCGCCGGCGTTGCCGGGGTTGCCGGCGTTGCCGCCGTTGCCGGAGGTGCCGGGGTTGCCGGCGTTGCCGCCGTTGCCGGAGGTGCCGGGGTTGCCGGCCGGCGCGTCCAGCAGGGCGGCGACGGCCGCCTTGAAGGCTCGACCTCGGGCGGCGTAGTCGACGAACTGGTCGAAGCTCGCCGCCGCCGGCGACAGGAGGACGGTGGCGACGGTGCCGGGCCGGGCGGCCGCGAGCAGCTCTCGCGCGAGGGCGGCAGCGCGCGGTACGGCAGCCTCCAGCGTTCCCGCCACCTCGACCCGGTCCAGGCCGGCCCCCGTGAACAGGGCCGCCAGGCCGGGTCCGGACTCGCCGATCAGGATGGCCGCGGCCGCCCGTTCCGCCGCCACCGCCGCGAGGGGCCGCAGGTCCACGCCCTTGTCGCGCCCGCCCGCGATCAGGACGATCGGCGCGTCGAAGCTGCGCAGGGCGGCCGCGACCGCGTCGGGCTGCGTCCCCTGCGAGTCGTTGACGAAGCGGATCGAGTCGCGCTCGGCGACCAGCTCGAGGCGGTGCTCGACGCCCGTGAAGGCCGCCGCGGCGCGCCGGATCGCGTCCGGGGCAAGGCCGAAGCAGAGCGCCGCGCCGACGGCGGCCAGCAGGTTGGAGGCGTTGTGACGGCCCGGCAGGGGGAACTCGCCGATGGGCATGATCCGCCCGCCCGGACCGGTCGCGGCCGCACCGCCCCCGGCCAGGCCGAGGCGCTCCACGCCCGCCGCCACGACCCAGTCGTCGACGATGCCGAGTCCGCCCGGGACCGGCCGCTCCAGCCGGTAACAGACCGTCGGCGTCGTCGCCGAGTCCCGCGTACGCCCCGACGACCGGGTCGTCCAGGTTCAGGACCAGGGCCCCGTCCGGATCGACGAGCTCCGCGAGCCGCCGCTTGACGGCCCGGTACGCCTCCAGCGTCCCGTGGCGGTCCAGGTGGTCGGCCGTCACGTTCGTGTAGACGGCGACCGTCGTGCCCCGCGAGAGGGACGGCAGCTGGAGCTCGGACAGCTCCACGACCACGCGATCGTCGGGGCCGAGATCGGAGAGGCGGTCGACCAGCGGCGTCCCGACGTTGCCGCCCAGCAGGATCGGTGCCCCGGGTCGGCGGCCAGGAGGTGGGCGATCAGCGTCGACGTCGTCGTCTTGCCCTTGGTGCCCGTGACGCCGATCGTCGGGCGCGGGGCACAGGCGCAGGAAGAGATCCGGCTCGGAGACCAGCGCCGGGGCCGACCGGGTCGCCCGACGCACGGCGCGCGACCAGCGCCTCGAGGGCTGCCCGCAGGCGCGGCTCGGCGGTCGGGAAGCCGGGCGTGGTCGACGGCGAGAACGCCACCAGCGCCGCGTCCGCCCAGCTGTGGCCGGGATCCACGTCGGGGCCCGCGAGCAGGCGGACGGGCCGCGCCTCGAGGGCGGCGATGGCGTCGGCGAGGGCCGTCGGCCGGCTTGCCGTCGTAGACCGTCACGAGCGCGCCGGCGTCCGCGAGGAAGCGGGCCAGGCCGACGCCCGTTCGCGCGAGGCCCAGGACGGTGACCGGGACGCCTCGCAGGGCGCCGGACCGGACCCCGTCCAGGGTGAGTCGCGTCGAGGGCGACGGCGTCAGCGTCATCGCGGTCAACAGGCGCTGCGAGCGTCGCGAAGAAGAGGGTCACGCCCAGCAGGCCGGCCGAGGGCCGCGACGATCCAGAAGCGGATGGTGATCTTCGTCTCCGGCCAGCCGCCCAGCTCGAAGTGGTGATGGAGGGGCGCCATCCGGAAGATCCGCCGACCGCCGGTGAGCTTGAAGTAGCCGATCTGGATGATGTCGGAGAGCGTCTCGACCACGAAGATCGACCCCGATCAGCGGCAGGAGCAGGATCTGGCCGGTGATCAGGGCCACCACGGCCAGCGTGGCCCCCAGGCTGAGGGCGCCCGGCATCGCCCATGAAGATCTGGGCGGGGTGGGCGTTGAACCAGAGGAACCCCAGCAGCGCGCCGATGCAGAGCGCGCAGAGGATCGCCAGGTTCGGCTGATGGGGCTCGTTGGCCATGGCGATGATGAGGAACGAGACGAAGGCGAAGACGAGGGTGCCGCCGGCCAGCCCGTCCAGGCCGTCGGTGAGGTTCACGCCGTTGGTCATGGCCACGATCGCGAAGGCGGCGAACACGATGTACAGGACCGGCGAGATCCCGACCGCGCCGACGAACGGGACCGCGATCGCTTCGATCGAGTAGGTCTTCTGGATCTGCCAGGCGGCGAACACCGCCACGACGACCTGCCAGAGGAGCTTCTGGCGCATGCGGATGCCGTCGCCGGTGCTCGCGTTCAGCCAGTCGTCGACGAGGCCCAGGATCCCCACGAGGGCGAGGGTCGCGAGCGGAGCGAAGGTCGACGCGTCGATCAGGCGCAGGACCATCGCCAGCACGCCGACGGTCGCGATCAGCAGGAGTCCGCCGGCCGTCGGCGTGCCGGCCTTCGCCTGGTGGCCCTCCGGCCCCTCCATGCGGATCTGCTTGGCGAACCCGGCCCACCGCACCAGGCGGATGTAGGCCGGCATGAGGATGACCACGATGGCGAAGGCCAGGAGCATCCCCTGGATCAGCTCCAGGGTCACGAGCCGGCCTTGGCGTCGCCGGAAGTCCCGGCCGCACCGGCCGCACCGGCCTCACCGGCCGCACCGGCCGCACCGGCCGCAGCCGTCCGCCGTCCCGCCGGCTGCTCCTCCGCGGGCCGCCCGTTGAGCATCCTCGGCCGCGGCCCCCCGGGCGGCGCCGGCCTGGAGGGCCTCGACGATCGTCCACAGGGCCGCCCCGTTGGACGCCTTGACGAGCACGGCGTCCCCCGGCCGAAGCAGCGTCGCCAGCAGTGCGACGGCGGCCGCGCGATCCGGGGCCCGATGGATGGCCGCCGCCGGCAGCCCCGCCGCCCGGGCACCGTCGGCGATGCCGGCGGCGCCCGCTCCGACCACGACGAGTTCGTCGACCACGCGCGCGGCGGCCTCCCCCACCCTGCGGTGGCCCTCGGCGCCGGCCGGGCCGAGCTCCAGCATTTCGCCCAGCACGGCGACCGGCCGGCCGGGCAGCGTTGCCAGCACGTCGAGCGCGGCGACCATCGCCGGCGGCGAGGCGTTGTACGTGTCGTCGAGGATCGTCAGCCCGGGCCCGGCCACGATCGCCCCGCGGTGGGCGGCGGCCGTGCCCCACGAGCGGCGAAGGCCGCGCGCGATCGCCGCGTCATCCAGACCGGCGACCAGGCCGACGGTCGCGGCCGCCAGCGCGTTGGCGACGTTGTGGCGGCCCAGAGCCGCGATCTCGACCCGGAACCGTGCCCGTCGCGGCCGCTCCGCGACCACCGTGAAGGCCATCCCGGCCGCCCCGCGCGCCTCCACGTCCGCGGCCGTCACGTCGGCCGCCGCGGTCAGGCCGTAGCGGAGGACCGCCGCGCTCGTCCGCGAGGCGAAGGCGGTCACGACGTCGTCGTCGGCGTTGAGGACGGCGGTGCCGTCCGCCGGCAGCGACTCGACCAGCTCAGCCTTGGCGGCGGCGATGGCCGCGAGAGAGCCCGCCCGCTCGAGGTGGACCGGGGCCACCGCGGTGACGACGCCGATCTCGGGCCCGGCGAGGCGCGCCAGCGTCGCGATCTCGCCACCGACGTACATGCCCATCTCGAGGACCGCCGCCCGGTGCTCCGGGCCCAGCCGCAGGAGGGTCAGCGGCAGGCCGACCTCGTTGTTCTGGTTGCCTTCACTGCGCAGCGTCGGCAGGGCCGCCTCCAGCACTGCCGCGGTCGCCTCCTTGGTCGAGGTCTTGCCAACGCTCCCCGTGATGCCGACGACCAGGGGGTCGAAGCGGCGCCGCCATGCCGCGGCGACGGCCTGCAGTGCGGTCAGCGGGTCGTCGACCCGGACGATCGTGACGTCGCCCAGCGCCGCCAGGTCGGCGTCGGCGGGCGCCTCGCGGACGAGCAGGGCGACGGCCCCACGGGCGACCGCGTCCGCCAGGAACCGGTGACCGTCGGTCCGCTCCCCGGGCAGCGCGACGAACAGGTTGCCAGGAGTCACGAGGCGCGAGTCAACGGCTGCGCCGCGGGCGGGCCGGTCGGCGCGACGCACCACCGCGCCCCCGGTCGCCGCCACGAGGTCGGCCGCGTCCAGCGCGGGTCCAGCGGCGCCGGTCGACGGCGGTCTCCCCGCCCCGGAGATCGGGTCGGCGGCCGCTGGCAGCTCGGCATGGCGGCTCCCCCGCGGGCCTGGCGCGGTCGTCACGGCGGGGAGTGTCGCACAGGCGGCTGTCACGGGGCGGGTGTCGGGGTCGCCGCGGCCGAGGACCCGCCGGACCGCGCCGGCGGAATCTCGAGGGCGCCCACGGCGTCGGTGGCGATGCGCCGGAACAGCTCGAACGATTCCACCGGCATCAGGATCACGCCCGGCCGGTTGATCGTCGGCCGCCCCTGCCCGATGCGGACGGCGATGACCAGGTCAGGGCTGCTCCGCCCGACGAAGCCGACGAAGGAGAAGTCGTAGACGTCGCTGCGGAACTGCTTGGTCGCGGCGTCCCACACCTGCGCCGTGCCGGTCTTGCCACCCACCGTGTAGCCCGGAATGAGCGAGCCCTTGGTGTAGAACGGCACGACGGTCAGCACCCGCTTGAGGATGGCGGTCAGCTGGGCCGACAGGGAGCTCGAGATGACGCGACCCTGGCCGGGCACGGAGACCGCCTGGTCACCGACGTCCTTGACGACGTGCGGCGTCGGCAGCGTCCCGCCGTTGACCATCGCGCAGTAGGCGGTCGCGAGCTGCATCAGCGTCACCGCCACGCCCTGTCCGAAGGCGCCGTTGGCCAGGTCGAGCTGGCTCCACGCCTGCTTGGCAGGGTCGTGGACGATCCCGGCGGCTTCTCCCGCGAGGTCGATGCCGGTGGGTCGCCCGAAGCCCATCGTGCCCCACGTGTCGAACAAGACCGCGGCTGCCGCAGCGGTGGTCTTGCCCAGGCGCAGGGCAACCTTCGAGAGCACGACGTTGCGTGACCAGGCGATCGCGTCCTGGAAGCTGAGGACGCCCATGCTCCGGCGGTCCGCGTCCTGGACGAAGGTCCGGCCGTTGTCAAGGCGGAGGATTGCCTGGTCGGCGAGGCGGGACTGGCGGTTGACGACGCCCGCCTCGAGCGCGGCGATCGCGGTGACCAGCTTGAAGACGGACCCGGGCTCGTAGACCGCCGACACCACCGGGTCAACGAAGGCACCCGGGTTGGTCGCCGCGGTCGCCGGATACTCGTTCGCGTCGTAGGCCGGGTAGCTGGCCTCGGCGAGCACCTCTCCGGTGCGCGGGTCCATGACGACGGCCGAGACCTGCTTGGCGCGATCGGCGACCCACGCCGCGTAGACCTCCTGCTCCAGCTGGAGCTGCAGGCCGGCATCGATCGTGAGCGTGAGGTCAGCCCCGGGCGAACCCGGCTGGATGACCTCGGCCGCGGCCAGCGCCGGCTGGCCCGCCCCGTCGCGAGACGCCTGGACGACGCGCGGACTCCCGGCCAACAGGTCCTGCCACTGCTCCTCGATCCCGTACTGGCCCTGTCCGGCGGCGTTGACGAAGCCGAGGAGGTGGGAGGCGAGGGTCGTCTGCGGCGCGCCACCGAGCAGCGGATAGACGCGGGCCGGCTCGGGCTCGAGGCGCACCTCGGGCAGGTCGCCCAGGGCCGCCGTGATGGCCGCGGACTGGTCCGCCGAGAGGCCGCGCGCGAGGACCACGTACTGCTGATCCGACTGCAGCTGTGCCGCGAGCGCGGCGGCCGCGTCGCCGGTCAGGCCCATGAGGTCGGAGAGCCGGGCCGCCACGCGCGACCGGAGCGCCGCCGTCGCCGCGTCGGTGGCGCCGATCAGCTCGGACGGAAACGCGACCAGGCGGTCGCGCTGGACGGTCGACGCGAGGACGACCGTCCCGGTCCGGTCGTAGATCGTGCCGCGTACCGGCGCGATCTGCTCCACCACGGAGACCTGGCGACGGGCAAGGCTGACCAGCTGATCGTGGCTGACGACCTGCCAGTACCCCAGCCGGGCGACGCAGGCGACCGCCACCACCAGGATCGCGAGGAAGAGGAGCCTCGTGCGGCCCCGGGAATCCGTGCGGCCCGGCATGGTCGATCAGCGAGCCGGGATGACCAGGGGATCCGCCAGCTGCCCGAGCCCCGCGTCGAGGGCCTGCTGCCGCACGGCCGGCTCTTGCCCCAGCCGGTTGATGTCGGACAGGAGGAGCCGTTCGCGGTCCTGGAGCGCGCTGCGCTCGGCGATCAGGCGGTCCATGTCGTAGCCGGTGGCGGACACGCGCACGGTCTGGCTGAGCGAGAAGAGGCCGAGGGCGAAGGCGACGATGATGCCGCCGACCACGAGTCCCAGTCGCTCCTGGCGCCGGCGCGAGCGCGTGGCGACAGCGCCGCGGGCATGGCGCCGCGGCAGGTCGATGGCGCGCCCGCCGCCACCGCTTCGCGCGAGCGGCGCGATGATCGCCGCCCGGGCGGGGGCGGCATGCCCCGCCCCTCCGCCCCACCCGGTCCGCGGCCTGGCGGTGACGGCACCCGCCATCAGTCGACCGCCAGGTAGGCCATGCCATAGGCCGGCAGGCCCAGCTCGCGAACGGCAACGTCGGCGCCCGCCAGCTGCGGCTCGCGCCCGTCTTCGAGCTCGTCGAGGACCGCCCAGACGCGGTCGCGTCGCTCATGCAGCTCGTGCTGGCGGCGACCGTACGTTCGGCGGCGGTTGGACTGGTGGCGCTTGCTCATCTCCGATCCTCCTCACGGCCGGTCGACCCGGCCCGCCTCACGCGGCGAGTCGCTCCGCGGCTCGGAGCCGGGCGCTCCGGGCACGGGGGTTGGCGGCGACCTCTTCCGGCGTCGGCACCGTCGGGCGCGCCCCGACGGACCGGAGGCGAGGGACCCGGCCGCACACGCAGGTGGGAAACGATGGCGGGCACACGCAGCCACGCCGCTCCGCGGCGATGAACTGCTTGACCGTCCGATCCTCGAGGGAGTGGTAGCTCATGACCACGAGACGGCCGCCCGGTCGGAGCAGGTCAACGGCGGCGACCAGGACCGTCGCCAGCGCGTCAAGCTCGCCGTTGACGGCGATCCGCAATGCCTGGAAGACCCGCGTCGCCGGATGGATGCGTCCACGCGGGCCGGGCCTGCGCGGAGCCGCGGCCTCCACGACCGCCGCAAGTCGCTCGGCGGTCTCGATCGGCGCCTCCCGCTGCGCCTCGACGATCGCGCGGGCCAGGCGCCGCGCCTGCGGCTCCTCCCCGAAGCGCCGGAGGAGGGTCGTCAGGTCCGCTTCGTCGACCCGGGCGAGCAGGGCCGCCGCCGACTCGCCACCATCGGGATCGAAGCGCATGTCGAGGGGGCCGCCGGCGCGGAAGCCGAAGCCCCGCCCGGTGTCCGCGAGCTGGTACGAGCTGAGCCCGAGGTCGAGCAGGATGCCATCGACGGCGGCGAACCCGGCCGCCGGCGCAACCTCCGCCAGGTCCCGGAAGTTGGCCTGGACGAGGACCAGGCGATCGGCGAACCGGGCGAGCCGGACCCGCACCCGCGAGATCGCGGCCGGGTCCGCATCGAGTCCCAGCACCCGCCCGTCCGGGCTGGCGGCTTCCAGGATCCGCTCGGTGTGCCCACCGCCACCCACCGTGCAGTCGACATGGAGGCTGCCGGGGCGCGGAGCGAGGATCGAGACGACCTCCGCCGCGAGCACCGGCAGGTGCCCTTCCTCCATGATTCCCTCCACTGTGGACGAACGGATCCCGAGCGGACCCTGGAAGCGCATGTCGTGCGCTAGATGCCCAGCCCCGCCAGGTGCTCGGCGAGCGCCTCCGGAGACTCGAGTGCCCGCCGGTAGTCCTCCCACCGGGCAGGCGACCAGATCTCCGCGTGATCGAGCGACCCGACGATGACGGCCTCGCCACCCAGCCCCGCCGCCTCGCGGAGGTACGCCGGGAGCACGAACCGCCCCTGGGCGTCGTACTCGACCTCGATCGCACTCGCGAAGACGAACCGGCTGAAGGCCCGGGCCCCAGCGTTCTCAACGGTCGGGAGCGCGGCGACCTTGCTCGCGAGGCGCTCCCAGCCGTCCCTGGGCCAGATGGCGAGACAGGTGTCGAGCCAGCGCGAGACGAACGCTCCCCCGGCCAGCTGCGCGCGGAACTTCGAAGGGACGGCGAGCCGTCCTTTCGCGTCCACCGAGTGCCGGTACTCGCCGGTGAACACCTGTCGAATCCCTCTGGTCCACCGCCGGGCTTCACGTGTCCTGGAGGACCATGTCCCGGCTTCACCACTTGGCACCACTTTGTGCCACTAGCTGGGCATTCTACACCCCGGCAGGCCACCGTCAACGCGGAATCGGCGCTGGTGATCCCACTCCCGATCGCGGTCTCCGCCATCGGCGTGGGCACGCCCGGCCGGTCGCGACGCGGCCTCACGCTGCGACCGCCGGAGGTCATGCAGGAGTGCCAGGGCGCAATTGGTACCATCCGCGCCTTGCGCGCCGGGATTGCGCGGTGCTAGGCTCCGGCGCCTGATCTCATCGGGGGGCACCAGGGACGGCACGGCACCGATGGCCCTCACCAACCTCGAACCGGCACCCGCCAGCTCCGCGGCCCGAGCGCTGCGGGCCAGCCTCGCCGCGGTCCGGATCCGCCGCTGCACGTTCCGGCGCCTGATCGCGGTCGACATGCACGACGAGCGGGTCTACGAGGCCGAGTGCCTCTATCCGGACCGGGCGCTCCCGATGCCGCTCGCCGACCTGCGGACTGCCACCCCGATCTGCAACGCCTGCACGGCGACGCACATCTTCCGCGCCGACGAGGACTGACGACCCCGCCTGAACGGCGCGGCGCCGCCGGCGCCCTTCTGCCCGGCAGGCGCGCCCATGGCATCGACCAGCGCCCACGGCATCGACCAGCGCCCACGGCATCGACGAGGCGTGCGCCCGCGCGCGGCGTGCGTGCACGCGGGAGGCGGCGCGCCTGAAGCGAACACCGACGAGAAGAGGGCGCCAGCGAGACGGCCTGTACGCCGGGTTCTGTGCCGCCCCCGAGGGGGCGGCGACGGTCATCCATCTGGGGCCGCCGGTTGCCCGACGGCTCGTGCGGCCGACCCGAGGGCTCTGCGGCGGCGCACCGCGGTCCCGGCCGAAGCCGGGACGGACCCTCCTACTTGGCCTTGCTCCGGGTAGAGCTTGCCGCGTTTCACCCCGCCACCGGTTGCCCGGCGGCGGACTCGTCTCTGTGGCGCTGGTCCTCGCCTCGCGGCGGACGGGCGTTACCCGCTACCCTGCGCCGTGGAGCCCGGACGTTCCTCACGCCTGCGGGCGTGAGCCCGCCGACGCGCAACCGTCCGGCCGTCTCGCTGACCCGGCGATTCTACGGCCGCGAGCGCGAACTCACCGCGCCCTCGCGTGGGCCGTCCGCCTGCCGCGTCGGCCGGCCGCTCCGGCATGCCCGGCGGCGCTACCGGTCGACGTCGATGACGAGCCCGTCAAAGGCGACGCCGACCCCGGCCGGCAGGCGCGCCGCCAGGTCCGCGTGGCGCAGCTCGTGGTCGAGGTGCGTGAGCCACGCCCGCCTCGGCCGCAACTCCTCGATGACCGCCAGCGCCTCGGTGACGGTCTGGTGGCCGGGGTGCGGCTCCTCGCGCAGCGCTTCGATCACGAGGACGTCGAGGTCGTGCAGCAGGGCCATGGACGTGGCCTCGACCCGCTTGACGTCCGAGAGGTAGGCGAACGATCCCGTCCGGTAGCCAAGGATGGGCCGGTCGAAATGGACGATCGGGACCGGCACGAACGTGCGGCCCTCGACCTGGAACGGGCCGGACACCGTCACCGGCCGCAGCATCGGGATGCCTCGAAAGGCGGTCCGGCCGGGCTCGAACGCGTACGCGAATCGCGGGACCAGTACCTCGAACGTCTCGGCCAGCGCGTGGATCGGCACGTAGCCGCCGCGCAGGTCGTTGTACCGGCGCAGGTCGTCGAGTCCCGCCACCGCGTCGTTGTGCTCATGCGTCAGGAGGACCGCGTCGAGCCGCTCGAGGCCGGCCGCCAGGGCCTGGGCCCGGAAGTCGGGCCCGACGTCGATGACCACGCGGGCGTCACCGTAGGCCAGCAGCGCGGAGGCGCGCGTCCGGCGGTCGCGCGGGTCGGCCGACGTGCAGGTCGGGCAGGGGCAGGCGATGCGGGGCACGCCGCCGCTGGTGCCGGAGCCCAGGATCGTGACCCGCAACGGCCCGTGGCGGTCGCCGGCGTCACCCGGGTCGAAGCCGGCCTCCAGCTGCACCGGGGCCGGCGGCGGGCGGTCACCCGCCGAACCGGTGCCGGTCGTCGGCCGGCGCACGACGACGGCCGGGCCGCCCGCGGCCACGCGGTCCAGGGCCTCGTTGGCGAGCGCGTCGGCGGCGCCGTTCTGGCTGCGCGGCACGTGGCGTGCGCTCCACGTGCGGAACCGCCGCAGGCGGGCCGTCGCCTCCGCGTGGAGGAGCGCCAGCTTGGCGTCCTTCACGCGCCAGCGACCGTGCAGCTGCTCGACGATCAGCTTCGAATTCGAGCAGCAGGCGGATCTCCTCGGCGCCCAGCTCCTCGGCCAGGGCGAGGGCTCGCAGCAGGCCCGTGTACTCGGCGACGTTGTTCGTCTGGCGCCCCAGCGCCTCGGAGATCGTGGCGATCGGCGGCGCGTCGGGCCGCTCAGCGCCCGGGGCGTCGGCATCGATGAGGACGGCACCGAGCGAGGCCGGGCCGGGATTGCCCCGGGCCGCGCCATCGGTGCGGACGACCAGCCGCGGCGGCCCCGCCCGACCGACCGGCGACTGGTCCGGGCCCGGCGGACTCAGGCGCTTCGCTCCACGATCGCCCGCGAGACCTCCAGGATCGCCCGGGTGATGTTGATGCCGCGCGGGCAGGCGTCGACGCAGTTGAACGTGGTCCGGCAGCGCCACACGCCGTCGCTGTCGGCGAGCAGTTCGAGACGCTCGTCACCGGCGTCGTCGCGCGTGTCGAAGATGAAGCGGTGGGCGTTGACGATCGCCGCCGGCCCGACGTACGAGCCCACCGCCCAGAAGGACGGGCACGCCGTCGTGCAGGCGGCGCACAGGATGCACTTGGTGGTGTCGTCGTAGCGGGCCCGGTCCGCCTGGCTCTGGCGGCGCTCGCGCGCCGGGGGCGGGGCGTCGCTCACGCTGAACGGCATGACGCTGCGGTACTTGGCGAAGAACCCGTCCATGTCGACGACCAGGTCCTTGACCACCGGCAGCCCGGTCAGCGGCGCGACGGTGATCTTGCGACCCACCTGGTCGACCCGGATCTTGCAGGCCAGCCGATTGCGGCCGTTGATGAGCATCGCGTCGGAACCACAGATGCCGTGCGCGCACGAGCTCCGGTAGGTCAGCGTGCCGTCCTGCTCGGCCTTGACCCAGCGCAGCAGGTTCAGCACGCGGTCCATCGGATCGGCCGGGACCGAGTACTGCTCCCAGTGGGGCGCCGTGTCCCGCTCGGGATCGAAGCGGAGGATTCGAAGGTCGACCTGCATGCCCGCTGCTCCGCTCCTCTAGTAGATCCGCGGCTTCGGTTCGAAGCGCGTGATCGAGACCGGCTTGTAGCGAAGGGCAGGCTGCCCGCCCGCCTCGTCGCGATAGGCGAGCGTGTGGGCGAGCCACTTCTTGTCGTCGCGGTCGGGGAAGTCCTCGCGCGAATGGGCGCCCCGGCTCTCCTTCCGCGCGAGCGCGGAGGCGGCCATCGCCTGGGCGCCGTCGAGGAGATAGCCGACCTCGCGCGCCTCGAGCAGGTCCGTGTTGAAGACCGTGCCCGAGTCCCCGACGCGCACGGTGGCATAGCGCTCGCGGAGGGCGGCGACGCCGGCCACCGCGCGCTCGATCATCTCGGCGGTCCGGAAGACGCCCACGTTGTCCATGAGCAGGTCGGCGAGGTCGGCCTTGATCCGGGACGGGCTCTCGCCCTCGGGCCTGCCCCTGAGGGCCTCGAGCTCCGCCCGCACCGGCTCCTCGGCGCCGGCCGCGACCTCGGGCGTCGATGCCGCCCGGCAGTAGGCGGCCATCTCGCGGCCGGCCCGGCGCCCGAACACGAGCAGGTCGACGAGCGAGTTCGTGCCCAGCCGATTGGCACCGTGGACCGAGACGCAGGCGGCCTCGCCGGCCGCGAACAAGCCGGGCACGACCGAGCCCTTCTCGTCGCGGATGACCTGGCTCCGGACGTCGGTCGGGATGCCGCCCATCGCGTAGTGGGCGGTCGGCTGGACCGGCACGGGCTCGGTGAGCGGCTCCACGCCGAGGAACACGCGCGCGAAGTCGGTGATGTCGGGCAGCTTCTCCTCGATGACCTTGCGCCCGAGGTGGCGCACGTCGAGGAGCAGGTAGTCGCCCTTCGGGCCGGCGCCGCGCCCATCGCGGACCTCGAGGTACATGGCCCGGCTCACCATGTCGCGCGGCGCGAGCTCCATGAGCTTGGGCGCGTAGCGGCTCATGAACCGCTCGCCATCCTTGTTGAGGAGCGTGCCTCCCTCGCCGCGGGCCGCCTCGGACAGGAGGATGCCGAGCCCGTACACGCCGGTCGGGTGGAACTGGTAGAACTCCATGTCCTCGAGCGGCAGCCCGTGGCGATAGACGAGGGCCATGCCGTCGCCGGTGAGCGAGTGGGCGTTGGACGTGATCCGGAACATCCGGCCGTTGCCGCCGGTGGCGAGGAGCACCGCCTTGGCCCGCAGGACGACGAGCTCGCCGTCGCCGATGCGGTAGGCGACGACGCCCGCCGCCCGCCCGCCGGCGCCGAGGTCCTTTCCCTCGGCGAGCAGGTCGACGACGTGGTACTCGTCGTAGAAGCGGACGCCGGCCTTGATGCAGTTCTGGTACAGCGTCTGGAGGATCATGTGGCCGGTGCGGTCGGCCGCGTAGCAGGCCCGCTTGACCGGCGCCTCGCCGTAGTTGCGGGTGTGGCCGCCGAAGCGGCGCTGGTCGATCCGCCCGTCCTCGGTGCGGTTGAAGGGCAGGCCCATGTGCTCGAGCTCGATCACCGTCTCGATGGCCTCGCGGGCGAGGATCTCCGCCGCGTCCTGGTCGACCAGGTAGTCGCCACCCTTGACGGTGTCGAACATGTGCCACTCCCAGTGGTCCTCCTCCTGGTTGCCCAGGGCGGCGCAGACGCCGCCCTGGGCGGCGCCGGTGTGGGAGCGGGTCGGGTAGAGCTTGGTGAGGACGGCCGTGTCGACGCCGGCCTTGGCCAGCTCGAGCGCGGCCCAGAGGCCGGCTCCGCCGGCCCCCACCACGAGGGCGTCGTGGGAGACCTGCACGGCGCCCATCACGGCACCGGGGCGGTCAGGGTCATGACCGCAATCGTGCCCATCAGGAACAGGAGCACGCCCAGCAGGTACAGGCCCATGGTGAGGAACGTCTTCGCCGCTCCGCTGGTGTAGTCCTGGAGGACGGTCCGCACGCCCATGAAGCTGTGGAAGATCACGAGCACCAGCATGAGCCAGTCGATGGTCTGCCAGACCAGGTTGCCCCAGCGCTGCTGGGCGATCCACGACGCGTTCTCCGCCGACGGGTCGAAGAGGAAGTGGACGATGCTGTAGTGGGCCAGGGCCAGCACGAACAGGCCCAGGCCGGTCAGGCGCATGAGGTACCAGACCGCGAGCTCGAAGCCGCCGCCTCGCGGCTTCTCGCGCCCGGAGCGGGTGTAGGCGGCCATCAGTGCACCCCGTTCCAGATCGGGTTGAGGATCACGTAGGCGCCGGGGATGCCGACCGCGAAGAGGATCACCCAGCAGGCGTACCACATCTGCTTGTAGAAGACGGTCGTCGACGGCCAGAAATCCATCACGATGATGCGCAGGCCGTTGAGCGCGTGATACAGGAGCGCCGCACCGAGCAGCACCTCCACCACCCTGCCCGCCGGGCTGGCGTACAGCGCGAGCACGTCGTTGTACAGGCCCGCGTTCGCCTTGGCCAGCCAGATGTCGAGGACGTGGAGGAGGATGAAGGCCCAGATGGCCACGCCGGAGATGCGGTGGAACGCCCACGCCAGCATTCCCTGGCCGCCTCGGTACTGCAGGTATCGCACCGGGAGACTCGCCTCCTGACCGCCTCCGGCCTGCGCCGGACCGGTCCCTCTCGATGTCCTGGCATGCGTCGACTCGACATGAGGTCGAGGGGCTGTGGCGTGCTCGCCGGACCTCGTGCTGACGCGCGGCCGCGAGCGAACCGGGCCATTGTACGCGCCGCGCAGGGGCTCCCGGTGGCCCGCGCCGCCCGGTGAGCCGCTCGCAACGGCCCGCTCACCGACGGCCGGACGGCCCATGCAATCCCGGCCACCAGCCCCCGGACGGAGCCCGCGGCCGGGCAGTACCATCGAGCACGACCAACCTGCGACCGATCCCCCGCCCGTCGGACTCTTCCCGTCCCGGCGCGGCGACCCGCGGCCGCCCACCAGCAGGAGCCGCCCGTGAAGATCCACGAAGCCGACGCCAAGTCCCTGCTCGCCGCCGCCGGCCTGCCCGTCCCGCCGTGGGCCGTCGCCAGGACTCCGGCCGAGGCGCGCGCCGCCGCCGAGCGATTCCTCGCCGCGGCACCGGGCCGCGTCGTCATCAAGGCCCAGGTCCTCGTCGGTGGCCGCGGCAAGGCCGGCGGCGTCAAGCTGGCCGCCTCCGCGGCGGAGGCGGAGGAGGTCGCCGGCCGCATCCTCGGCATGACGATCAAGGGCATCACGGTCCGCCGCCTGCTGGTCGGGCCCGCCGCGGTCATCGTCAAGGAGTTCTACCTGGGGGCGATCCTCGACCGGGCGAGCCGTCGCATCGTGGTCATGGCCTCTGCGGAGGGCGGCGTCGAGATCGAGGAGGTCGCGCGCGTCACGCCGGAGGCCATCCACCGTGTCTCGGCCCATCCCCTCCTCGGCCTGCAGGACTTCCAGGCGCGCGAGCTCGCCTTCGCGGTCGGTCTCGGCGGGTCCAACCTCCGCGACTTCGTGAAGATCGCGAAGGGCCTCGTGACCACGATGAAGACCAACGACGCGGACCTCGTGGAGATCAACCCGCTGGCGATCGTCCGCGAGAGCGGCCCCGAGGGGCAGGTCGAGCGGCTGGTCTGCCTCGACGCCAAGATCACGCTCGACGATTCCGCGCTGCCCCGGCACCCGGACCTGGAGAAGCTCCGCGACCTCGACGAGGAGGATGCCGCCGACGCGGAGGCGCGCCACTACGACATCAGCTTCATCCACCTCGATGGGTCGATCGGGTGCATGGTCAACGGCGCCGGCCTGGCGATGACCACGATGGACCTCGTCAAGCGCGCCGGCGGCGAGCCGGCCAACTTCCTCGACATCGGGGGCGGCGCCAAGGCCGACCGCGTCTCGGCCGCGATGCGGCTCATCCTGACCGATCCCAAGGTCAAGGCGATCCTCGTCAACATCTTCGGCGGCATCACCCGTGGCGACGAGGTCGCCCGCGGGCTCGTCGACGCGCGGTCCCGCCAGGTTCGCGACGTCCCGATGGTCGTGCGGATCGTGGGCACCAACGCCGAGGCCGCGGCCAGGCTGCTGGAGGAAGCCCACTTCGAGACGGCGGCCACGATCGACGAAGCGGCCGCCAAGGCGGTCGCGGCAGCCCAGCGCGCGGAAGGGGCCTCGGCATGAGCATCCTGATCGGCAAGGACACGCGCCTCGTCGTCCACGGCATCACCGGGCGCGAGGGCGAGTTCCACTCCCGCCAGATGCTCGAGTACGGGACCAACATCGTGGCTGGCATGACCCCCGGCAAGGGCGGCCTCCACGCGCTCGACAACCGGGTGCCCGTCTACGACACGATCGCCGAGGCGGTGGCCGAGACCGGCGCCAACACGTCGTGCATCTTCGTCCCTGCTGGAGCCGCTCCAGACTCGATCATGGAGGCCGTCGAGGCCGGCATCAAGACCATCTTCTGCATCACGGAAGGGATCCCGGCTCTCGACATGCTGCCGGTCGTGGAGGTGGTCCGGGCCGCCGGTGCCCGCCTCGTCGGCCCGAACTGCCCGGGCGCCACGTCGCCGGGCCGGGCCAAGGTCGGCATCATCCCGGGCTCGATCCACCGTGAGGGCCGGGTTGGCGTGGTATCCCGTTCGGGCACGCTGACCTACGAAGCGGTCCAGGCCATGACCGACGCCGGCATCGGCCAGAGCACCTGCGTGGGGATCGGCGGCGACCCGATCATCGGGACCACCTTCCTCGACGTCCTCAAGCTCTTCGCCGACGACCCCGAGACCGATGGGATCGTCATGATCGGCGAGATCGGCGGCGCCGCGGAAGAGGAGGCGGCCGCCTGGGCCGCCGAGCACCTCAAGGGCGTGCCGATGGCGGCCTTCATTGCCGGCCGGACGGCGCCCGAAGGCAAGCGGATGGGCCATGCCGGGGCCATCATCTCCGGCGGCCGCGGGACCGCCGCCGAGAAGGTGACCGCGCTCGAGGCGGCCGGCATCCGCGTGGCGTCCTCGCCGACCGAGCTCCCGCGCCTGCTCCGGGAGGCCGGCTACCGGGGCTAGTCGACGGATCCGAGGGCGGCGGCGGTCACTTTCCCCGCAGCCCTCGGGCGCCCGCTCGCCGTTCAGGCGTCGGGCCGAGCGAAGCCGAGCGGGTAGAGCGCGCCCCAGGAAGGGCCGCCGGGCGCCTCGATCAACTCGACGAGGACGCCGTTGCTGCTCCTCGGGTGGAGGAACGCGACGGGGCCGTCGGCCCCGCGTCGCGGCATCGTGTCAATCAGCTCGACGCCCTCGATGCTGAGGCGCGTCAGCGTGGCCACGATGTCCTGGACCTCCACGCAGACATGGTGGAAGCCCTCGCCGCGGCTGGCCAGGAAGCGAGCCACGCCCGTGGTGTCGTCCGTCGGCTCCACCAGTTCGATCCGCACCGTCCCGATCGACAGGAACGCGATGTTGACCCGGTCGGCCGGGATGGGGACAACCGGGCCGGCGGCCAGGCCCATCGTGTCGCACCAGAAGCGCAGGGCAACGGGTATCGCCCGGACCACGAAGGCGACATGGTGGATCGGGCCGAGCTTGTGGACCGGATCGGGAATGGCGGGCGCGGGCATGGCGTTGGTCCTCCCTGGGGCGGACCTAGCGTAGCGCGTCGCCCGCGGTCGTCGACTGGCCCTCGCGACCGGTCAGGGAACGACCCGCACGAACGTGAGCCCGCCGTCGGTCGTCCAGTACATCTCCCCGCGTGCGCCGGCCACGATGACGTCGGATCCCGCCTCGGCGGCCGGGACCGGCACCCGGTAGGCGTGGTAATAGCCGGCCGCCTGGGCCGGCAGCGCGCCGGCCGCGTTCGCATACTCGACCACGTCGGCCGCGTGAGTGAAGGACCCGCCGGCCCGGATGCGCCGGATTGTCGCGAGCGCCTCCGGTGGGAGTTCCGCCACCGCGACCGTGCTCGGGCGGCTGGAGGGGTCGACCGGCGCGGTCGCCGACGGCGCGAGCGACGGAGATCCAGCCACGGCTGACGACGGCTCGGGCGTGGCCACGCCGACGCAGGAGGCCACCAGCAGCGCGAGGCCCGCCGCCCCGGCCAGCCGCGCGCGCAGCCGCGGCGCTCGTCGCACGACGGGATGACCGACGCGCCGGCGACGGCCGCCGGCCGGGCCCCTCATACCACCACGAGCTCCCGGTGCTCGCCCCAGGCGGCCCGCAGACGGTCGGCGATCTCCCCGACCGTCGCGTACGCCTTGACCGCCTCGATGAGCGGCGGCATGAGGTTCTCGTCGCCGCGTGCGCATTCGTCCACGCGGCGGAGCGACGACTCCCACGCTGCGGGGTCCCGCTCGGATCGCACCCGCCGCACCGCCGCCACCTGGCGCCCCTCGGCGTCCGGGTCGATGCGCAGGGTGGGCGGCGTCCGCACCTCCTCGTCGCGGAAGCGATTCACGCCGACGACCACCTGGTCGCCCGATTCGATCGCCCGCTGCACGGCATAGGCGGACTCCTGGATCTGGCGCTGCTGGAAGCCGGCCTCGATGGCAGCCAGGGTTCCTCCCTGGGCCTCGATCTCGGCCAGCAGGTCGACGGCCGCCGCCTCGAGCTGGTTGGTCAGCGATTCGACGTACCAGGAGCCTGCCAGCGGGTCGGGCGTCTCCGTCACGCCCGATTCGTGGGCGAGGATCTGCTGCGTTCGAAGCGCCAGGCGGGCGGCATCGGCGGTCGGCAGCGCCAGCGCCTCGTCGCGCGAATTCGTGTGCAGGCTCTGCGCCCCGCCGAGCACCGCGGCCAGCGCCTGGACCGTCGTCCGCACGACGTTGTTGTCGACCGACTGCGCGGTCAGGGACGAGCCCGCGGTCTGGACGTGGAAGCGGCACATCATCGACCGAGGATCACGGGCACCGAACCGCTCCCGCATGATCCTGGCCCAGAGCCGGCGCGCCGCCCGGAACTTCGCGACCTCCTCGAAGAGCTCGCTCCATGCCGCGAAGAAGAAGCTGAGCCGGCCGGCGAACGCGTCGACGTCGAGGCCCCGCGCGACCGCCGCCTCCACGTACGCGATCGCGTCCGCCACCGTGAAGGCCAGCTCCTGGGCGGCCGTGGCGCCCGCCTCGCGCATGTGGTAGCCGGAGATGCTGATCGTGTTCCAGCGCGGCAGGTCCCGCGAGCAGAACTCGAACACGTCCGTCACCAGCCGCATCGAGGCACGCGGCGGGTAGATGTAGGTTCCCCGGGCGATGTACTCCTTGAGGATATCGTTCTGCGTCGTCCCCGAGACCTCCGCGCGGGACACGCCCTGGCGCTCGGCGGCCGCGACGTACAGCGCCAGCAGGATCGCGGCCGTGGCGTTGATCGTCATCGACGTGCTCACGCGCGCGAGCGGGATCCCCGCGAAGAGGGCCTCCATGTCGGCCAGCGAGCAGATCGGGACCCCCACCCGGCCCACCTCGCCGTCGGCCTGCGGCGCATCACTGTCGTAGCCCATCTGGGTCGGGAGGTCGAAGGCCACCGACAGCCCCGTCTGGCCCTGCTCGAGCAGGTAGCGGAAACGCTCGTTCGTCTCGGCGGCGGTCGAGAAGCCGGCGTACTGGCGCATGGTCCAGAAGCGGCCCCGGTACATCGTCGCCTGGACGCCGCGGGTGTACGGGTACTCGCCGGGATGGCCGAGGTCGCGGAGCTCGTCCAGCCCGGCGACGTCGGCGGCCGTGTAGAGGTCCGCGATCTCGATCCCCGATGACGTGGCAAAGCGGGCTCGACGCTCTGGCGCCCCGCGCAGCGCCTTCTCCCTGACCTCGGTGCGCCAGCGCTCCCGGGCCGGGTCGGCCGCGGGCGGGGTCGGGGTTCGCGGGTCGTCGGTCATGGTCGCTCCATCGGTGGGCCGGGCGGGCGCCTCAGTGGATCACGAGGAGAAGGTCGCCGACGTCGATCGTATCGCCGATGGCGACGCCGATCCGGGCCACCGTGCCCTCGCGCGGAGCTCGCA
Source organism: uncultured Chloroflexia bacterium (assembly GCA_963821595.1). Taxonomy (GTDB): domain Bacteria; phylum Chloroflexota; class Limnocylindria; order Limnocylindrales; family CSP1-4; genus CTSoil-043. The sequence goes on from CAWGEL010000027.1 coordinate 333,233, forward strand.
GCTCGTTCTGCATCTTCATGGCCTCGACGACCAGCACCTGCTGCCCGGCGGCCACGCTGTCCCCCGCCGCCACCGAGACCGCCACGACCCGTCCCGGGATGATGGCCCGGATCTCGACCGGGCCGCCGTGACCGGCGACGTTCGCGCCCCGCCGCGCCCGATCGCGAAGGGCGGCGCGGCGGGCGCTCTCGATCCCCACCTCCACGAGCCAGCCGTCGACCACGACAGTGCGGGCCAGGACGCCGACGTTCGGGCCCGGCCGGACGGGGCCAAACAGAACGTGCGTACGGTTCTCGTCGCGATCCGACGCCCTGGACGAGCACCGCGTGCGCGTCGTCGAAGCGCTCGAGGGTTGCGGCGATGGGTTCGCCATCGACCAGTGGATCGCCGCTCGCTTCGGTCCCGGGCGACTGCCCTCGTCGCGGTGCCGGCGGCGGGGTGACGACGAGCGCGGCCTCGCCTCCCGGTCCGCCGACCGGGGCAACGGTGATGCGCACCGACCGGTCGTCGACGACGAGTGGCGGGACGGCCCCGACGGTAGCCGCGGTCGGCGCGTCGCCCGGTCCCGCGCTCACCGCGGCCACCGGTCGGTTGCGTCGCCGCGGCTGGCGCGCCAGCTGCGATCGGCGGCGGGCTGGGGCGGCGGTGCCGCCGGCTGGTCCGGTACGGCAAGGCCGAAGCCGGGCCCGTCGATCGCCGCGAGCGCGGCGGCGATCGATGCCACTCGAACGGCGCGGGCGCGCTGGCGCGAGCCGTCCCAGTTGTCGTCGACCCACGTGGTGGCGAGGCCCGTCGCATCGGCGAACGCGGGTTCCCCGGTCATGGCCAGGTGGAACGGGAGCGTGGTCTGGATGCCGCCGATCTCCACCTCGCCGAGGGCACGGCGAAGGCGCGCCACCGCGGCGGCGCGGTCCTGGGCATGGACGATCAGCTTCGCGATGAGGGGGTCGTAGTCGGGTGGCACCCGGTCGCCGACGCCCACTGCGGCATCGACCCGGACGCCGGGGCCGGAGGGCATGGACCAGGCCGTGATCAGGCCCGGTGCAGGCGCGAACGCTCGCGCGGGATCCTCCGCCGAGATGCGCACCTCGATCGCGTGACTGCCGGGCGAGGCCGCCCGCTCGGACGCGTCGAGGACGCGCTCCGAGAGGGCCATGCCGGCGGCAAGGCGGAACTGCTCGGCCACGAGGTCGACGCCCGACACGAGCTCGGTCACCGGGTGCTCGACCTGGAGCCTGGTGTTGACCTCGAGGAACCAGAAGGCGCCGTCGTCGTCCCGAAGGAACTCGCACGTCGCCGCGTTGCTGAGGCCGGCGGCCAGGCCGAGGCGGACCGCCATGCCGTGGAGGAGCCGTCGATCATCCGCCGAGAGTCCCGGAGCGGGCGCCTCCTCGATCAGCTTCTGGTGTCGTCGCTGGATCGAGCAGTCGCGTTCGCCGAGGGCAACCACGCGGCCGGAGGCGTCGCCGAGGAGCTGCACCTCGACGTGGCGTGCGGGGCGGATCTCGCGTTCCAGGTAGACGACGCCGTCGCCGAATGCAGCCGCGGCCTCGCGGGATCCTGCCGCCAGCGCGGCGGCAAGTTCGTCGGGACCGGCCACGCGGCGCATGCCGCGACCCCCTCCCCGGCGGCCGCCTTCACCAGCAGGGGATAGCCGACGCCCTTTGCCGCGTCGATGACCTTGTCCACGTCGCTCGCGGCGTTCGTTGGCGCCGGCTCGAGCGTGCCAGGGACGTGTGGGACTCCGGCCTGCCGGGCGAGCCGCCGGGCCGCCAACTTGTCGCCGATGGCCGCGATCACCTCTGGCGTCGGCCCGACGAAGACAAGGCCGGCGTCGCGGACGGCTGCCGCGAACGTCGCGCGCTCGGAGAGGAAGCCATACCCGGGATGGACGGCCTGGGCGCCGGAGTCCAGGGCGGCCCGGACCAGCAGCTCGCCGCGGAGGTAGCTCTCCGCGGCGGGGCCGGGGCCGAGTCGGACCGACGCGTCTGCCTCTCGCACGTGGCGAGCTCCGGCGTCGGCGTCCGAGTAGACCGCCACCGCCTCCATGCCCATCTCGTGACAGGCCCGGATGATGCGGAGAGCGATCTCGCCGCGGTTCGCGACGAGGACGCGCCGGAACGGCCCGCTCACGCTGCCGATCCTCCACGCGAACCTGGCGTCGCTGCCGTCTTTGCGCAAAGACGCCGGTCGACGATGCACCCGCGGATGGCGAGACCCCGGCTCACAGCGGGATGTTGCCGTGCTTCTTGCGGGGATTGACGTCTCGCTTGTCGGCGAGCATCGCCAGCGCCGCGGATGATGCGTGGGCGGGTCTCCGCCGGCTCGATGACGTCGTCGACGTAGCCGCGGGCCGCCGCGACATACGGGTTGCTGAAGCGAGCCTCGTACTCGGCGACCAGGCGTCCACGTTCCGCGGCCGGGTCGTCGGCCTTCGCAATCTGGTCCTTGAAGATGATGTTGACGGCGCCCTCGGCGCCCATGACCGCGATCTCGGCGGTCGGCCAGGCAAAGTTCATGTCGCCCCGGACGTGCTTGCTGCTCATCACGTCGTAGGCACCGCCGTACGCCTTCCGCGTGATCACCGTCACCTTGGGCACGGTCGCCTCGCAATAGGCGAAGAGGAGCTTGGCACCATGCTTGATGATGCCCCCGTGCTCCTGCCCCACCCCGGGAAGGAAGCCCGGAACGTCGACGAAGGTCAGCAGCGGGACGTTGAAGGCGTCGCAGGTCCGGACGAAGCGAGCGGCCTTGATCGAGGCGTCGATGTCGAGCGCGCCGGCCAGGACGGCCGGCTGCTGCCCGACGATCCCCACGCTCTGGCCGCCCATGTGCGCGAACCCGACCAGGATGTTCGGTGCCCAACCGGGCTGGATCTCGAAGAACTGGCCATCGTCGACAACGCGCCGGAGGACCTCGTGCATGTCGTAGGGCTTCTGCGGATCGTCAGGGACGACGTCGTTGAGGCCGAGGTCCCGGCGGTCCACGGGGTCGGCGGTCGCCTTCCTGGGCGGGTCCGCCAGGTTGTTCTGGGGAGATGACCCAGGAGCGTCCGGACCGCGTCGAGGGCGCTCGCCTCGTCCGCAGCGGCGAGGTGCGCGACGCCCGATTTCGTCGTATGGGTCGCGGCGCCGCCCAGGAACTCGGCGTCGACCTCCTCGTGGGTCACGGTCCGCACGACGTTCGGTCCGGTGACGAACATGTAGCTCGTGCCCTCCACCATGACCGTGAAGTCGGTGATGGCGGGCGAGTAGACTGCGCCGCCCGCGCACGGGCCCAGGATCACGCTGATCTGCGGTACGACCCCGGAGGCCAGCACGTTGCGCAGGAAGATGTCGGCATAGCCTCCGAGGGAGACCACGCCCTCCTGGATCCGCGCACCGCCGGAATCGTTGAGGCCGATGACCGGGGCGCCGACCTTCACCGCCAGGTCCATGACCTTGCAGATCTTCTCGGCGTACGCCTCGGACAGCGATCCGCCGAAGACCGTGAAGTCCTGGCTGAAGACGAACACGAGGCGGCCGTCGATGGAGCCGTGGCCGGTGACGACGCCATCGCCGAGGAAGAGCTGGCTGTCGAGCCCGAAATCCGTGGCGCGGTGCGTGACGAACGCATCCAGTTCCACGAAGCTGCCCGGGTCCAGGAGGAGGTCCAGGCGCTCGCGCGCGGTCAGCTTGCCGAAGGTGTGCTGGCGCTCGATTCGCACGGGGCCTCCGCCCTGCAAGGCCTCGGCGCGCATCCGCCGCAGCTGCTCAAGCCGCTGTTCGCTGCTCGGCACGTCGACCTCCTGAACCTGGCGGCCGGCGACGAAGGCGCCGGTGGGGCTGTCTTTGCGCACAGACAGGCGGGGGCAGAGAGGGCGCCATGATACCCATCGGCCGTCCGGGCGCGCCCGAGGGCCCCGGGATCCGTTTCGCAGGGTGCCCCGCCCGGCCCGTTTCGGCGGGCCGAGCGACTCCGGCGCGCCACCGTTCCGCGCCGGAGTTATCCACAGAATCGTGAACAATCGGCTGTCTCTGTGGACAATCGACGGTCCGCGGCGCCGCGGCGTGCGGTAGGATCAGGCACTGCGCGGACGGCGCCAGCGCCGGCGGCACGTGGATATCGAAGTCAGGCGAGGTGATCCACGGGTGACGCACGTCATCGCCATCGCGAACCAGAAGGGCGGCGTCGGCAAGACCACGACCGCGATCAACCTCGCGGGAGCGCTCGCCGAGCAGGGCAACCGAATCCTTGCCGTGGACATGGATCCCCAGGCGAACCTCACCGTGGGACTGGGCATCAGCCTCGGCGAGGTTGAGCGTTCGATCGCCAACGTCCTCGCCCAGGCACACGTCGGCCTCGACGAGATCATCCTCCCCTCCCCACGCCGGGGATCGATGTCGCGCCGTCGACGCTGGAGCTGGCCTCGACCGAAGTCGAGCTCTTCTCGGCGATCGGCCGCGAGTACGCGCTGCGCGACGCCCTGACGCCGGAGATCGCGAGCACCTACGACTACATCCTCGTCGACTGCCCGCCGACGCTCGGCCTCCTGACCATCAACAGTCTCGTCGCGGCCGACGGCGTCATCATCCCGGTCCAGACGCAGTACTACGCGCTCAAGGGTCTGACCGCCCTGGTCAAGGTGATCAACACGATCCGCACAAGCTCAACCGCGACCTGCGGATCCTCGGCCTGCTTCCCACGTTCTACGACGGTCGCACCGTGCTCGGGCGCGAGATGCTCGACGAGCTCCGCGAGCTCGGCGATCACCACGTGTTCAACACCATCGTCCGCACGGCCGTCAAACTTGGAGAGGCGCCGCTCACCGGCCGGCCGATCACCGTGTACGCCGGCACCTCGGACGCGGCAAGGGTGTTCCGTGAGCTCGCGAAGGAGGTCGTCGAACTTGGCCAGGCCTGACTTCCGCGCCTACGCGGCGCGCCGGCTCTCCGAGGAGCGAGAGCTCGCCCCATCCATCGTCAGCCTCCTCTCTGCCGAGGGCTCCAAGAGCCTCGGCGTGCGAAACGTGCCGATCGACCGGATCGAGACGAACCCGGAGAACCCGCGCCTCGTCTTCGAGGAGTCCGCGCTCGAGGAGCTTGCCGCCTCCATCAAGGAGCATGGCGTCCTGCAGCCGGTACTCGTCCGGCCCCGCGGCCGCGAGCAGTACCAGCTCGTCGCGGGCGAGCGGCGATGGCGAGCGGCGAAGGCTGCCGGCCTCGAGACCATCCCTGCCCTGATCGAGGAGCTGGACGACGACGCGGCTCTCGAGATCGCCGTGATCGAGAACCTCCAGCGCGAGGACCTCTCGCCACTCGAGGAAGCATCCATCTACGACCGGATGGTCAAGGAGCACGGCTACTCCATCCGCAAGCTCGCCCAGAAGCTCGGCAAGGACAAGGGCTACCTGGAGAATCGTCTCCGGCTGGCCGACGCGCCCGAGGAGGTCCGAGAGCTGGTGTCCTTGCGCAAAGACACCCTCTCCCACGCCTACGAGCTGATGAAGGAGGCCGACCCCCGCAAGCGACGGCGGCTGGCCCAGCAGGTGGCGCGCGGGGAGCTCTCACTGGTCAAGCTCCGCGAGAGGATCGAGGGTCGCCCAGCCGCGCCGGCGCTCGCGCCCGACGATCCGCTCGACGGTCCGGCGCCCGTCTCCATGCCGACGCCGACCCCCCAGGCGCCTGTTCCGGCCCCGGCGGCCGCTCCGACAGGGGACGACGCCCTGGTCACCGCCAAGGCCCAGCTTCATGACGCGCTGGCGGCGCTCGTCGCGGTGCTGCGGAGCCCCGAGTTCGACAGCCAGGCGACGTCGACGGACCGCCAGAACCTGGCCAAGTACCTGACGATCTCCAAGCTCACGCTGGAGAACGCCATCACCGTGGCGCGAGGTGGGGCCGCGGGCCGCGACGCCTGACGGCGCGACGACCTGGCGGCCGCGACGCCCGGGGCGATAGCGCCCACGCGGTGAGCGCTTCGCCACCTGCCGGCGAGCCCGTTCGCGACCTGGTCGCCTCCCTCGCGGCGGAGCCGGCCCGCCCGCCTGCCCCCCGCGGCGTGCGACGCTTCAGATGTAGACGAGCTCGTCGAAGTTCTCGACCAGGTATTCGATGAGCTTCTGCCGCGATTCCGGCAGGACTGCGCGGGTGCCGTCGACAAGGCAGTGGAGCGCGATGGCCGGCACCAGCACGCGGCCGTCCCGGTCGCGTCCCAGGGTCGCGGGAGGTCCGCCGCCGGCCGCGAAGACGCGCTCCAGCGACCGGTCATCGGTGCCGGTCGCGGTCCGGAAGTCGTGGAGCACGGCGATCACGCCGCGGCGGATCGAGATGTCGCGCATCGCGTCGGCAGCCCAGGCGTCGATCTGCTCGTCGGGCTGCTCCAGCAGTCGCGTGCGGTACTCATCCCGGCTCGTCGCCAGCCCCGTCGCTCCCACGTCGTCTCGTCGCCTCCGTCCTTGCCGTGATCGCAGCGAGTATCGCAGACCCACGAGGGGCGCGCCGCGGCGGCGTCGACGTGTTGTGCTAGAACAGGCGTTCTAGTCTGGCGGCACGATCGGCCGCCGGCCCTCGGGCCAGTCGTTGAAGACATCCGTCACCCAGCGCCCGACCGGGCCCGGCGGCGGCTCGTTGCGGCCGTCGGCGATGAGAGCGCACGCAGCGCAGCCCGAAGCTCAACGGTGAGGGCGTCCACCGCCGCCCGCGTCGGTCGGCCGCGCGGCTGGAGGGGCGGGCCGATCCGCACGCGGACCGTCCGGCCGAACCGGACCCAGCCGAGCCCTGTCGTGCCGATCGGAACGAGCGGCACGCCGGTGTGCAGGGCGAACCAGGCAGCGCCCGGCGAGAGCGGCAGGAGGTCGCGCTCTCCGGCATGGATCCGACCTTCCGGGGCGATGGCCACGTGGGCGCCCGTCGCGAGCGCCGCCTCGAGCGCGCGGGTCACGTCTCTCACGTCGGATTCGTCCGGCCTGAATGGGATGCCGCGCCCGGACCAGGTGATCAATCGGTTCCGGGCTCCGACCCGCATGTCCGCTTCGCGCGGCCCGAAGAACAGCAGGTCCGGGCGCGACGGAAGGGCGGCCACCAGGACGAACGGGTCCGTCCAGTTGACGTGAGTGAAGGCGAGCAGGGCCGGACCGGACGGAAGGTGCTCTCGTCCCTCGACGCGCACGCGGAGATAGCTGCCGACGAGCGCGCGGATTCCCACGTTGACGATCCAGTACGGGAGGCGATCCGGCCGGCGGAACTCCCCCACCGGCGCGCCGGCCGTCGGCTTCACGCGCGGGTCGCTGCTGGCTGTCCCTCTCGCCTCTCCGGCATCCGGCTCCGGACCGGCCGCCGTCATGGCTTCGTCCGCATGCCGGGTCACGCGGGGAATGCTCGCAGGTCGAGGTCGTCGAGGCTGGCCAGCACCGCATCGGCCGCTTCCCTGGTCTCGGCATCCGGGAGTGCGTGGCGGTTCGGAATGAGGACGACGTGCATGCCGGCCGCCTTGCCGGCGCGAACGCCGTTCCCGGAGTCCTCGACCACCAGGCAGCCGGCCGCCGCGACGCCGAGGCGCCGGGCGGCCTCGAGGTACACGTCTGGAGCGGGCTTGCCGCGAGCGACCTCGTCCGCGGACAGCACCGCCCCGAAGACATCCGTCAGCTCGAGAGCGGTCAGGGCAGCGTCGATCAGGCTTCGATGTGCTCCTGATGCCAGCGCGACAGGCACGTCCCGCGCGATGCGCCGAACGTTGGCTGCCGCGCCGGGGATCGCGGGCGTCGGCTCACGCGCGTACCTGTCGACGAGCGCACCCAGAATCGCCTCCTCGATCTCGTCGAGCGACTCGTCGATGGCCAGGCGGTCGCGCATGATCGTCGCCCATTCGCGCGTGTTGACGCCCATGCACGCCCGGCTGTCCGCGTCCGTCCACGTGCGGCCGCGAGCCTCCGCGAACGCGACGCGGACACCCTGCCACCACGGCTCCGTGTCCACGAGGACGCCGTCCATGTCGAACAGGACGGCCGCCACGCGTCCGCGGCCCGTCACCGCAGTCGCGGCGCGGCTGGATCCGCGGCCGCCGGCGACGTGCCTCCCGGGTTCGGCGCCGTCGCGGCGGCGCCCTGCGGGGCGGCGGGCGCGCTCGCGATCCAGCGGCTCAGTGGCATCGTCCCTCCGTGCCGGCCGTGCGCATCAGCGCCGGGCAGGCGGCTGGAATGACCCGGGAAGAGCCGGGCTCGCCCGCGATTATCCCTCCCCCCGGCCGGCGACCGCGCGCCGCGGGCGGTGCCTGGGGCGCTCGCCGGCCCCTGGGCCGGGCGTATGCTCGACCGGAACAAAGGAGAGGGTTCGGTGACGGTCGATCGGCGCCTCGTCAACTGGGGATTCTTCCTCATCCTGCTGGGCGGGATCCCGCTGGCGGTCTCGCAGGGCTGGCTCTCGACCTCGAGCGTGGCGAACGCGTGGCAGCTCTGGCCGCTGGTGCTGGTCGGGGCAGGTCTCGGCCTCATCCTGCGGCGGACGCGACTCGCGTTCGTGGGCGGCCTCGTCGTCGCGCTGACCGCAGGCCTCGTGGGCGGTGGCCTCATCGCCTCGCCACCATCGATCGCGTTGCTCGGTTGTGGAGGCGCCCCGGCGGCCGGGAGCCCGGCCGTCGTCGATCAGGGCGGGGTGCTGGCCGACGGCTCGACGGTCACGTTGCGGGTGACGTGCGCCTCCGTCACCGCGGCCACGGCCGACGGCGCGGGCTGGCACGTCACAGTGATCGGACCCGCCGACGGCGCTCCCTCGGTCACTGCGGGCGATGGCGGCCTCTCCGTCCGCTCGCCCGACCGGGCGTTCGGGCCATTCGGTTCCGGCCGCACGAACTGGGCGGTCACCCTCCCCCGCTCTCCTCACCTGAGCCTCGACGTCACCGTCGACGCCGGCGACGCAACGTTCGACCTGGGCGGTGCCGCCCTCGACCGGGTCTCGTTCGACGCGAACGCCATCGGCCACAGCCGCCTCGACCTCTCCGGGGCCACGGCCACGTCGCTCGACGTGCAGGTCAACGCGGCGGATCTCGTCGTGCTCCTGCCAACCTCCGGCGACCTGACCGGGGCGATCGATGCGAACGCCGCGTCGATCCGGATCTGCGCGGCCGCCGGCACGGGCCTCCGGTTGCGCGGCGACGGATCCATCACCGCCAGCCTCGATTTCGGCGGTACGGGCCTCGTGCGGGCCGGAAACACGTGGGAGTCGCCGGGATTCGCCAGCGCCGGGCATCACATCGACCTGGCGACGACCGGTAACGCGGTCAGCTACCGCCTCACGCCGCTGGAGGGATGCCGATGAACGATCGCCTCTACCGCTCGGTCGACGACCGCGTCCTCGCGGGCGTCTGCGGCGGCCTCGCCGATCGGATGGACGTCGATCCGTCGGCGGTCCGCATCGGCTACGCCCTGATCACGCTGCTGACCGGCATCTTCCCGTTCGTGCTGGTCTACGTGGTCATGGCGATCGTGGTCCCCGAGGAGCCAGCGTGGACGGGCGTACGGCCGGTGGATCCGATCGGGAATCCGCCCGGCGCGCCCGGCCCCTCCCCGTGGCAGGGCGGCTGGGCCGCTGGGCCCGCCAGCGCTCCGGGCCAGGGCTGGCCCTCCGCGCCCCCGGCCGACATGCCGCCGAGTCCCCAGGGAGTCCCAGGATGGGTCGATCCCGTGACGGGCTCGGCCGGGAGCTGGCGGGCTGATCGGCACGCGGCACGCGAAGCCCGCCGCTTGGAACGGGCGGCCCGCAGGGAGGCGCGACGCGGCGACCCGCTGCCGGCGATGATCGGCGGCCTCCTCCTCGTCGCGTTGGGCGGCCTGCTGCTCGTGCGCGGCACGCTCAACGTGGATTGGTCGGTGGTCTGGCCGGTGGCGATCGTCGCCGCCGGCGTGCTGCTGGTGGTGGTGGCCGTCCTTCCACGCTCGCGCTAGCCGGGTGCGCTGCCGCCGAGCCCGGACCCGGCCGGCCCGCCCATCGGGCCGTCGCGGACGGCCGTCGCGGACGGGCGTCGCGAGCACGGTCCGGCCCGCGCGATCGCCCGATCGCCCGATCGCCCGATCGCCCGATCGCCGACAGGGTGGAGCCCGACACGGGGCCGCGCCGGTGCCGCCGCGCCCGCTAGACTGGTGGCCGCCCCGAGCCGCCGACGGCACGGGGGGATCGAGGGAGGTCGCATGATCCGGTCTGGGTCACGCGGCGCGCCGGCATGAGCTTCGCTGCCGCGATGCGGGCCCGTGCGACGGACCGCGCCGTACCCTGGGAGACGTCCGGGCCGTCCGACGCGCCCAGCCTGGTCTTCCTCCACGGGACGCGGGTGACCCGCGCGATGTGGGCGCCGCAGGTGCGCGCCCTGAGCTCGCGTTACCTGACGGTCGCAACTGACCTGCCCGGTCATGGCGTGCTCTCCGACGTGCCGTTCCGCATCCGTGACGCTTCGGCCCTCGTTGCCGATGCCATCGACTGCGCGGCCGGCGGCCGGGCCATCATCGTGGGCCAGTCACTTGGCGGGTACATCGCCATGGACGTCGCGGCGCGGCACCCGGCCAGGGTCGCGGGCCTGGTCCTCTGCAACTGCTCCTCCGAGCCCCGGACCGTCGCCCGCACCGCCCCGCGTGCCGTTGGCAAGTACATCGTGGGCGCGGCCAGCCAGCGGCTGCGAGGCCGAGCCAACGGCGACGAGTCCTCCGGGCAGGGCCCCGCAGGCGGCCGGTTCAGCGATCCCGCCGACCACCTCCGCGAGCTCATGCCGGGTGGCGACGCGAACCGGAGTGTCGAGCAGCGGGCGACCCAGGGCTGGCTCTTCAAGGGGGGCGGGCGAGCGGTCGTTGCGGCCCTTCGAACCGCATTTCTCCCCCGGCTGCGCGACTATCCGGGGCCAACCCTGATCCTCAACGGCGCGGACGATCGCGTGTTCCGCCGCGGCGAGCGCGACTTCCTGGCCGCCTGCGCGGAGGGCCGCCTCGAGGTCATCGGCGGCGCCGGCCATCTCGTGAACAGCGAGCAGCCCGATCGCTTCAACGAGCTCCTCGCCGAGTTCGCCGCCCGCGTCTACGGGCTGGTCCCGGAGCGAGCCTGACCTCCTGGCGGCACGTGACCGCCAACGCAACGCGAGAACGGCCACGAAACACTGCTGAAGCCGGCCACCTTTGGCCGTTCGAGCTGTCACTTCGCGGATCGAGGGATGGCCATGGATCCCGGCTCCCGGGACGTGGCCGGCAGGTCGAGAGCCCGCGCGGGCCACGGCTCCAGGCTCCTCGCGGCGACCGGCCCGGCATCCATGGCCGTAGAATTCGGCCCACGGCGGCGGGACAACGGCGAGGCGGCCGCCATGGGGGACCGCGAATGAGCGAGCTTGACGAGGAGATCACGGCCCGGCTCGCGACGGCCGGGCGGTTGCTCCGCGACGTGCGGAGGAGCGCCCGCCTCTCCCAGCGTGCCCTCGCCGCCCGGGCCGGGATCAACGAGCGCACGGTGCGGCGGATCGAGGGCGGCAACGCAGCCCTCCTCAACTCGTACTGGCCGCTCGCCGATGCGCTGGGCCTCCCGCTCGACTGGTTTGTCCGGCCCGGCGAGCTGGCCGCGGCGAACGACGGCGGCGAGTCGGCAGCACGAGCGGCAGAGGCGAGCATCGACGCGCTCGCCGCGAGTGGATGGTTCGGTCCGGCGGCCATGGCCTACCTGCGCGAGTACGTCGCCTTTGCTCGTGAGCATGGCGGGCCCGGCGGTCCCGCGGACACGTTCGCCGCCGGGGCCCGCCTGACGCTTGCGCGCGGTCGCACCGAGGCGGATCGGCGGACGGCCTGGCGCCGATAGCCCACCTAGGTCCGGGGAGCCTCTGCGCTGCCGTTTGGCCTGCGGCCTCCAGGACGTCCGGCAGACGGGAATTGGCCGGCGGCGATCGGACCGGGAACCCGAATCCCGGCGTTGACCACCGCCGGCCGTGGCGGAGGAGTGAGCGTTGTCAGCCGCGCATCAAGCCTGCCAGTCCGGCCGCCGATGCCCGGGATGGCAGCGGCGGCGGCGTGGCCGCCTCCGCCGCGACACGACCGCTACTTCTTGGCCATGCGGATCAGGGCCTGCGCGGCCGGGCCGATCGGGCCGCCCGTGCGCCAGGCCAGAGCCACTTTGCCGCGCATCCACGGATCGATAATCTCGATCGCGTGCAGACCGGCCGCGGCTTTCGCAACGGACTCCGGCAGGACAGCCACTCCCAGGCCGAGACTGGCCAGCCGCGCGAGAATGCCGAGGTTGCTCGCGCCGCGGCAGCGATCGTTGCGGAAGGCCTGACCAAGTCCTACGGCAAGCTGCGCGCCGTCGACGGCATGGACCTCGAGATCCCGCGCGGGTCAGTGTTCGGCCTCCTCGGACCGAACGGCGCCGGCAAGACGAGCACGGTTCGGATGCTCACGACGCTGCTCACGCCGGACGGCGGGCGTGCGACCGTCATGGGCTTCGACGTCGTCCGCCAGGCCACCGACGTCCGTCGGGTGCTCGGCCTGTCGGGCCAGTACGCGGCCGTGGACGACAACCTCACCGGCCGCGAGAACCTGGAGATGATGGGCGCCTGGATCACCTCGGTCGTCAGCTTGCCCGAGCACGGACGCACGAGCTGATCGAACGGTTCGAACTCGGAACGGCTGCCGATCGTCTGGCGCGGACGTACTCGGGCGGAATGCGGCGTCGGCTGGATCTCGCCGCTGCCCTTGTCGGGTCGCCGCCGGTGCTCGTCCTGGACGAGCCGACGACGGGCCTCGACCCGCGAGGGCGATTGGTCGTGTGGCAGCTGATCGCTAAGCCTCGCGACTGAGGGTGCGGCGGTGCTCTTGACCACCCAGTACCTCGAGGAGGCGGACCGGCTCGCGGTGCGGATCGCGGTCATCGACCACGGTCGCCTGGTCGCGAGCGGCACGCCTGACGAGCTGAAGGCGCGCATCGGCGGCGAGCGCCTGGAGATCGTTGTTCGGAATCGGAGCGACCTGACCGCGGTGATGACCGCGATTGGAGGGCTAGGGGATGCAGGGCCCGTATTGGACGCCGACGCACGACGCGTTACCGTCCCGGGCGTTCGCGGCTCCCGCAAGCTCGCAGACGCATTCCGGCGGCTCGACGCCGCGGGCGTGACCGTCGAGGACATGGCCTCCGGCGCCCCACGCTCGATGAGGTGTTTCTCAGCTTGACCGGCCCGCACGGTCCGGGCGGCCGCGAAGGACGGCCGCAATGATGTCCTCTCCACGAGTCAGGGGCCTCCCCGGCGGCCGGGTGCTCGCGTTGTGCTGGGCGGTCGAGGATGGCATCGTCCTCACGTGGCGCAACGTCATCACGATCCCGCGTGTCCTCGAGCTTCTCGTGTTCGCGGCAGTCCAGCCCGTGATGTTCGTGCTCCTCTTCGCGTTCGTGTTCGGCAGCGCGATCGCTCTGCCCGGCGGCGGCAGCCACCGGGAGTTCCTCCTGCCAGGCATCTTCGCCATGACCCTGGCGTTCGGTAGCACGCGCACGGCGCTTGGGCTGGCGGAGGATATGCAGAAAGGTCTTGTTGACCGGTTCCGGTCGTTGCCGATTTCCCGCTCGGCGGTCCTCGTCGGTCGGACGACGGCCGACCTGCTCGTGACCGCGTTGACCCTCGGGGTCACGGGCGTCGTCGGGTGGCTCGTCGGCTGGGGGATCCACGCACCAGGGACCGACGCCGCCCTTGGGTTCGTCGTGCTCCTCCTGTTCGGATATGCCCTCAGCTGGGTCGGCGCGGCGATCGGACTCTCAGTCAAGACACCGGAGGCCGCGACCAAGGCCGTCCTCGGCTGGCTGTTTCCCCTGGCGTTCGTCTCGAATGCCTTCGTCCCGCCGGCGGGCATGCCCCTTTGGCTCCAGTACATCGCCGAGTGGAACCCTGTGAGCGCGGTGGTCGCGGCATGCCGTCAGCTATGGGGAAACCCCCAACTGACCATCGTCCATCACGCCTGGGTCACCGACTACCCGGTGGAAGCATCGTTGCTCTGGAGCGTGGTGCTCCTCGCCGTGGCGATGCCGCTTGCCGTGGGCAGGTATCGGCGCGCGGTCATCCGCTGATCCAAGGCCGCACGGGCCACGGCAAGACGGCGCTCCTGCAGATGCTCGGTGGCCTGGACCGGCCGACCTCGGGCAGGGTCAGCGTTCGCCTGCCCGTTCGAGGATCGCGGAGTCCCGAGTCATGCAAGCCCGCCGATCAGGCAAGCGTGCGCTCGACGGACGTCTCCATTGCCACCCGATGGGCCAGGCGAGGCGAGAAGCGTCACCGCGTGCCCGTGATGAGCCGCTCTCGGTCGAACAGCCGCGCGGTGATCCGCCAGCCCAGCCCGTCGAGGACGAGCAGCAGGACCGCACACGCGAGCCCGAGGACGACGCTCGCCGGGATCACATTGAGCGCGATGAGGACCACGCTGAAGACCGGCGGCAGGCTGGCCAGGAGGCCGAGCTGCTGGGCGACCCGGACATCGCTCGCCAGCGTCGAGACCGCGATCCCCACCCAGATCGACCACAGCGCCAGGAGCGGCGTGAACAGCAGCTGGGCGAGCAGATCCGGCCCCTGGACCAGCGCCGGGGCGACCCCGGGCTGGGCCAGGAGCGCGACGAGGAGGAGGAAGAGCGCGAAGACCGCATAGGCGATCACGAGCGACGGCGCCAGGGCGGCGAGCGCCTTTCCGAGCAGGAACTCCTCGCGGACGCACGGGCGTGGTGAGGACTGGCTCCAGGGTGCCCTGTCCTCGCTCGCCGGCTACCGCGTACGCGGCCAGGACCACCGGCACGAGGGTCGGGATGCCGAGCAGGTACACGAGCACATGCTCGTGGGCGAGCCCGCCGGAGCTGGACGTAGTCAGCGTCACGACCGCGATGAGCGGCTGGATGGTGAAGAGCAGCGGCAGGATCGCCATCCCCGCGACAAGCGAGCGGTTGCGCCGGTACTCGCGGAGCTCCTTGCGGATGATGGCCCGGACGCGCCGCCGGCTCACGCTCATCTCGGCCCGCCTCCGGGTCCTCGTCGATGAGCTCCAGGTAGACATCCTCGAGCGAATGGCGCGCCTCGGCGATCGAGAGGACGTCGGCGCCGGCGGCGACCAGCGCCCGGGCCGCGGCCGGCGGCGGCCAGCGTCGGCGTCGGACACGGTGAGGGTGTAGATGCCCGGATCGTCCGGCTGCCAGCCTGTGACGCCGGGCAGGCCCGAGAAGACGCGGTCCGGGCCGGCCAGCGGGACACGCGTCCGGACCACGAGCGACGTGCGCGAACAGCTGCGTCGCGGAGCTCGGCGGGCCGGCCGATGGTGCGCAGGGTGGTGTTCAGGATCGCGACCCGGTCGCACAGGCGCTCGGCCTCCTCGAGCCGATGGGTCGTGAGGAAGACGGTCACGCCGCGCTCCCGGAGGCCGTCGATCAGCTCATGGACCTCGCGCGCGGCGACCGGATCGAGGCCGGCCGTGGGCTCGTCGAGGAACAGGACCTCAGGGTCGCTGAGCAGGGCCCGCGCGAGGGCGACCCGCTGGCGGAGGCCCTTCGACAGCGTGCCGCACGCGTCGCCGGCGCCCGGTCGGCGAGGTTGACCGCCCGAAGGGCGCGCTCGATCCGTACGCGCGGGTCGGGCACCTCGTACAGGTCGGCGAAGCACGCGAGGTTCTCGGCGACGCTCAGGCGCAGGTACAGGCCCGGCGACTCGGGCATGATCGCGATGCGTCGGCGGATCTCCACGCCGTTGTCCGGCGTGAGCGGGAGGCCGGCGACCATGGCCGACCCGGCGGTCGGCGCGATGAGCGTGCCGAGCGTCCGGACGATCGTCGTCTTGCCGGCGCCATTGGGACCGAGGAACCCGAAGACCTCGCCGCGCCCGACCTCGAACGAGACGTCGTCGAACGCGACCCGATCGCCGAAGCGCTTGGAGAGGCGGTCAACGGAGATGGCCGGCCCGGGATGCTCGCGTGTGGACGACGTCACCGCGCCCTCGCCCGCCGGCCGGTCACGGGCTTCGCCGTATCGTCGTGGCCGCGGCGGACCGGTGCCGAGCCGCGCTCGTTCGGGCGCCCCCGCGCAGCAGGAAGGCGACGGCCGTCGCCTGGACGATGCAGACGGCAGTCCCTGCCGCCAGGTCCAGCGGGGCAGTGATGAGCGCGCCCTGCGACAGGCCGTTCAGGAGCCCGAGCAGGTTGACGCCGAGGAACCCGGCGAACGCCAGTCGTGCCCACCATTGTCCACGCCCGATCGCCCAGGCCAGGCCGAGCCAGATGCCGGCTGCCACGCAGGCCGCCAGTGCCACAGGCTCCAGCTGCGCCGCGAAGACGCCAGCCCACTGGGCACCGCTGATGACCTTCTGGTGGAGCAGGTTCGATCGGACGTCGCCCGCCGTCGCCATGATCGTGGCGGCCGCGGCGACCTCGAGCAGTGCTCCCAAGCCTGTCAGGAGCGCCCAGGATCCGGGCCGCGTGAGGCGGTCGGTTGCGGCCCGCAGCCGCATGGCCAGCCCGTTGAGCATGAGGTCCATGCATTCCGCCGGCTCGGGGCGCCCACGGCCGTCCCGGGCACGGGCGAGGAGCACGCCGAGCATCTCGTCCTCGTACTCCGCGCGGAACGACTTCGGGTACCACGACAGCCAGCGGCGATAGCGTCGGCCGAGGTCATCGGCGGCGGTCACGTGGCATCCCCCGCGGGCCCGAGTCTCTGGAGGGCCTCGGTCGCGTTCGACTGGAAGCGTGCCGCCTCCGTGGTCAGCCGCCGGACGCCTTCGGGTGTGAGCCGGTAGTAGCGGCGCAGGCGGCTGTCGACGACCTCTTCGTGGTCGACGCTGATCAGACCGTCGCCGCGGAGCCGATCGAGCGCCGCGTAGAGCGTCCCGGCCCGCAGGCGCACGCGGCCGTCCGAGATCAGGGCGACGTCGGACATGATCCCGTAGCCGTGCTGGCTACCCGCCGCGAGCGCGGTGAGGATCAAGAAGGTTGCTTCCTGCATCGCGCGATTGGCCATCCCAGGCAGTATATATCGATAGACTGTATGTTTCCCACCGTTGTCAATCACCGCAACGCGAGAAGCGAGGACGCCAACCTGCGCCGCGCGCCGCAACCCGCGCGCTGGAGAGCGGATCCAGCTTGAGATCGAGACCGTCGCCGACGAGCTCTCGCAGGCCAGGGCCCGCTTGGAGCGGATCGAGGAGGTCCACCACCCCATGCGGATCACACCCAGGCTGATCCGCGACACAATCGACGAGATGAGCGGGCGAATTGAGCACGCCGGGCCCGACACACGGGTCGCCTAGGTCGGCGACCTCTTCGAGCGGATCGACGTCGACAGCCGCGAGGAGCATTCGGTGGCCGTCTGGAAGGCCACGACCGACGACGGTGTTAACCGGTCGGATTCCGCATACGAGTGGCTCCGGCGGTAGGATTTCGAACCTACGACCAAGTGATTAACAGTCACCCGCTCTACCACTGAGCTACGCCGGAGCGAGGGGACCGGGGTCCCGCGGCGCGCCGTCGCGGCCACGCCGGCCGGAAGTCTAGCAGAGGCGCACGGCCGGGCGGGTGCGGGCGGGTGCGGCGACGGTACGGGGGCCAGTGCAACGCATGACCTATCCTGCCGCCCATGGTCCCGAGCGGCTCACCACGCGGGCCGCCCAACAGCGGCGGCACGCGGGCGCGGTCCATACTCCGGGCGTGCGACTGCCCGGACCCCTCGTCTCGCCCGGATGGCTCCTCGACCATGTCGCCGACCCAGCCCTCAGGATCGTCGACACGCGCTGGTACCTTGGCCGGCCCGGGGCCGGCCGCCAGGCCTACGAGGAAGGGCACCTGCCCGGTGCCATCTTCGTGGATCTGGATGGGGAGCTCACCGCGCCGGCCGGTGACGGCCGCCATCCCCTGCCGGACCCGGCCACGTTCGCGGCCGACCTGTCGCGAGTCGGCCTCGGCGACCGCACGGCCGTGGTCGCGTACGACGACGCTGGCGCGGGCGTCGCGGGACGTCTGTGGTGGATGCTCGACAGCCTGGGCTTCGCCGACGTCGCCGTACTCGACGGCGGGATCGGCGCATGGACGGCCTCGGGCGGAGCCCTCACCACGGAGGTCACCGACTGGCCCGCCGCCCGGCTCTCCCTGGCCCGGACCTGGCGCCGGACCATCGATCGGCACGCACTGCGGGCACGACTCGGGGGGTTGGTCGTCCTCGATGGGCGGGCGCCGGAGCGCTATCGCGGCGAGATCGAGCCCATCGACCCGGCCGCGGGCCACATCCCCACCGCCCGGAGCGCGCCACTGGCCGGAGACCTCACGGAGGACAGCCGCTTCCTGCCCGCCGAAACGCTCGCCGAGCGGTTCCGGTCGCTCGGCGGAGACTCGGGCTCGGACGTCGTCGTCTACTGCGGCAGCGGCACCAACGCGTGCCAGCTGGCGCTCTCGATGCGGGTCGCGGGCCTCCCCGATCCCCTCCTCTACCCCGGATCGTGGAGCGATTGGAGCACGGCCGGCTTCCCCGTCGCCACGGGTTCGGACCCCGGCGAGCCGGGCTGACCGGCGTCCGCCCATCCTTCGACGGCCCCTGCCCCCGATCCTCGACGATCCGCTCGTCGTCGCCGACGAGCCGCGCCTTCGGACGGATGGCGCGAGCACCCCCGGCGCCCCGAGTGCCGTCAGGCAGCGGTGGCAGGCTCAGGCGCCCGGCGCCTCCTCGGGTGCGAGGCGCACCGCGAGGCCGTAGACCTCGCCGGTCTCGATGTCGGTCTTAGGGACCACCGTGAGCCGCCGCGGCGAGCCGCGGACGGTCAGGCGCGTGGCCAGGGGCCGGCGCTGCCGGTAGACGAGATCCATCAGGTTGAATGCCGCCGGCGGCAGATCGAGGAGCGCCTCCACGGCCGGCAGCCCGACGCTCTCCCGGCCGAACTCGGCGAGGAACGGCGGGTTGCCGTGGACGATGACGTGCCCCGGGCCGTAGAGCAGCGCGACGGGACGCTGGTTCTTCGCCCGCTCCGGGACCGGGGCCGGGGCATCCTGGCGGTGGACCATTCGCCGCCTACTCCAGGTAGTCCTTGAGCTTGCGGCTGCGGGACGGGTGGCGAAGCTTGCGCAGCGCCTTGGCCTCGATCTGGCGGATCCGCTCGCGCGTGACGTTGAACTCCTTGCCGACCTCCTCGAGCGTCCGGGCGCGGCCGTCCTCGAGGCCGAAGCGGAGCTGGAGGACGCGCCGCTCACGGCCGGTGAGCGAATCGAGGACGGCCTCCACCTGCTCCTTGAGCAGCTGGTGGCTGGCCGCCTCGGCCGGGGCGAGGGCGCCGCGGTCCTCGATGAAGTCGCCGAGGTGGCTGTCCTCTTCCTCTCCGATCGGCGTCTCGAGCGAGACCGGCTCCTGGCTCACCTTGATGATCTCGCGGACCTTGTCGGGGGTGACCACCACCTCCTGGCCCTTCGACATCGCCTCGGCGATCTCCTCCACGGTCGGCTCGCGGCCCAGCTCCTGGAGGAGCTGCGCGGGAGACGCGGATCAGGCGGTTGATCGTCTCGACCATGTGGACGGGGATGCGGATCGTGCGGGCCTGGTCGGCAATGGCCCGGGTGATGGCCTGGCGAATCCACCACGTCGCGTACGTGGAGAACTTGAAGCCCTTCTCATAGTCGAACTTCTCGACCGCCCGGATCAGGCCGATGTTGCCTTCCTGGATGAGGTCCAGGAAGCTCATCCCCCGGCCGATGTACTTCTTGGCGATGGAGACCACCAGCCGCAGGTTGGCCGACGTCAGCTGCTCACGCGCGTCGCGCCCGATGCGCACGATCTCGCCCTTGCGATGCGCGAGCTTGGTCGAAAGCGGGACCTCCGGGTCGAACCCCATCCGCTTGAGCAGATCGGCGTCGTTGCCGGCCAGGATCCAGCGCTCGAGGCCCGGGAACGCAACCTGTTCGCGGGTCCAGTCGTAGATCGCGCGCAGGCCGACGTTGTCGCGGGAGTCCAGGTCGCCGTTGTGGACGGCGAGGTAGGCCCAGTCGAGGAGCTTCACGAACGACGCGGCGTCCAGCTTCTCCGTGTACTCGGCCAGCAGCTTCCGGGCCTCCCGCAGGAGCTCCTTGGTTCCCTCGGACTGCGCATCCCTGCCCGCCCGCACCAGGTGGAAGTCGGGCGGCGGCACCAGGAGGTCGCCGGCGCCCTCGTCGGCGAGGGCCTCGCGCACCATCCGGTGGGCCTCCTCGCCGAGCGGGAGGCGGTGCTGGGGCTTGGCCGTCCGCGTCTTCCGCTCCGTGTCGTGGAGGGTCCACTCGTGAAGGCTGATCATCGCCTTCGCCGGGAACTCGACCATCCACTCGCCGAGCTCGATGGCCTTGGCCAGGACGATCTCCTCCTCGGCGGTGAGCAGGGCCACCTTGCCGATCTCCTTGAGGTACATCCGGACCGGGTCATCGATCCCGATCATGTCGGCGGTCATCGCCTCGAGCTCTTCCGCGGAGGGCTCTTCGAGCGCCTTCGCGTCGAGCTTGGCCGGGGCCTCGACCGGGGCCGCGACCACGTCGCCGGCGAGCTCCTTCGCCAGCTCCGGGCCGAGCTCCGCCCGGAGCTCGGCGCCGATGTCCGTGCCGCTGTCGTCGCTCAGCTCCGTCTCGGCGACGAGCAGCTCGGCGGCCGCCGGCTCGGCCCCGTTGAGGTCCATGCCGTCGGCGTCATCGCCGTTCGCGCCGCCTCCCGCGTCCTCCGCCCCCGCGTCGCCGTCGAGGTCAGGCTCGGCCACGGCGGCGCGTCCCGCCCGCGCCGGTCCACGCCCGGCGCGCGACGCTCCGGGCGTGGCGGCCCGGGTGGCGACCGCTGTCGCCCCCGCCGTGGCGCGCTTCCGGCGCGGCGGCGCGCTGACGATCGCCTCGGCAAGGCGGCTGTCCATGGTCTCGTCGGTCATCGTGGTCCTCCAACCGGGCGCGCCGCCGGACGGGAGAGCAGGCTTGCCTGCTCCATCCGCCGGCCGAGCGCGCGACGTGTCTCGTTGTGCTCTGAGATGAGGTGCATCAGGTTGTCGATGGCGGCGCGATCCGCGGCCAGCTCGGCTTCCGCGAGCTCGGCGCGTGCCCAGTGGTCCGCGTCTTCAAGGCGGTCCGCCTCCAGCCGCAGCAGGCATTGCTCGATGCCTTGGCGAGCGAGCGCAAGGTCGGGCGTGGCGCCGCTCCCCCTGGTGTCGAGGAGGGCGGCCATGAGGGCCCGCGTCTCCGGGTCCTCGCCGAGGCGTCCGTAGACCTGCTCGGTCGTGTACGGCCCGGCGGCTCGAACCGCCAGCATCGCCGTCCACAGCTCGCGGGCGGGTGTGCTGGGCAGGTCGGCCGGGGCGAGCCGCTCCGCGGTCTCCGACTGTGCCTCGGGCACGAGCAGGAGGAAGCGCAGGAGATCGCGCTCCACCGGATCCACGGCGCGCAGGACCGCCCGCGGATCGAAGGCATCGGGGCTGGCCAGGACGGCCGCGGCCGAGATCCGGGAACGCTCGCCCTCGTCGCCGGCCCCGCCGCCGTGATGACCGCCGTCCGACCGGCCCCGAGCGGAGGTGCCGCGGGCGAGCGCCTCGAGGAGCACGCGCTCCTCCACGCCGCTGACCTGGCGCACGCGCTGGAGATAGCCGTCGCGGAGGACGGGGCTGCGGATCGTCCGGAGCGTCGGCAGGAGCAGGTCGATGAAGCGCGCCCGGCCGCCGGTCGTGCGAAGGTCCGCCCCGCGAGCGTGGAAATCCACCAGGTACTCGACGATCGGGGCGGCCGTCCGGATGGCCTCGCGCCAGGCGTCGGGGGTCTCCCGGATCACCTCGTCGGGGTCCTTGCCGTCAGGCAGGCGAGCGACGCGCACCTCGTCGAGGTCGACGCCGGAGTCGGACGCGGCCAGCTCGCGCGTGAGCTGCTCGAGGGCCGTGACGCCCAGCGTGCCGGCCCGCTCACCGGCCGGATCGACGTCGTAGGCCAGGACGATCTTCCGCGCCGCATACCGGGTCAGCAGCGCCACCTGGCCCGGCGTCAGGGCCGTGCCGAGGCTGGCCACGACGTTGTCGAAGCCGGCCTGGTGCGCCATGAGGGCATCCGTGTAGCCCTCGACGATGACGGCAATCCCCGACTTACGGATGCTCGCCCGCGCCCGATCCAGCAGGTAGAGCGTGCGGCTCTTGTCGAACAGCGGCGTGGCCGGGGAATTGAGGTACTTGGGGCCCTCGTCGGCGGGCGTCGCCGGGGCCGCCGGCGCCGCCGGCGCCGCCGGGGCCGCCGGGGCCGCGTCGGCAGGGGCCGGCGCATGCGGAAGGATCCGGCCGCCCAGCCCGGTCGGATTGCCGGTCGCGTCGCGGATGGGGAACAGCACGCGGGCCCGGAAGCGATCGTACGAGCCGCGGCCGCCCCGGCGGGGCGTGGCCAGGCCGACCTCGCCCAGCTCGTCGGGCGTGATCTGGCGCCGGCGCTGGAGCGTCCGCCCCAGGGCATCCCAGTCCGGCGGCGCCCAGCCAAGGGCGGCCCATTCGATGGTCTCGTCCGTGAAGCCACGCTCGCGGAGATAGGTCAGCGCTCGCGCACCGGCCGGGCTGTTCGTCAGCACGGCGTGATAGAAGGCGAAGGCGGACTCGAGGACCTCCTGGAGGCGCTTGCGGCGAGCATCCTCGCGACTCGTTCGCTCGTCGAGCTCCACCCCCGCCCGCTGGGCCAGTCGCCGGAGCGCCTCCGGAAAGGCGACGCCGTCGCGCTTCATGACGAAGCTGAAGATGTCCCCTCCCTCACCGCAACCGAAGCAGTGCCAGGTGTCGCGGCCGGGAGTCACCACGAAGCTCGGCGTCTTCTCCGAGTGGAACGGGCAGATGCCCTTGTGGGTCGTCCCCGCCTTGCGCAGCTGCACCGTCTCCGACACCACGTCGAGCACGGGCAACCGGCTCTTCACTTCGGCTGCAACACCGACCGCCAAATCGAACCTCCGACCTCCGCGCCGGGCACATCCCGGTCGCCGTCCTGCCCTCCGGCGCCCGCTCGCGCCGAACATGCAGACGGGCGTGTCAAGTCTTGACACGCCGGTTCGAGCGAATTGTGCTCCTCCAGGGGCGCCCTTGTCAATACTCTTGTCAATACCCATAGGGGGTATGTCGCGCGTCCGCGCCCAGGCAGACATGACGCTCCGGACGAAGACCAGAAGACCCGCGCCATGTTCTCGCCGCCGAGGCCGCGTGCCGAGCCGACTGCTTCCCTTCCGAAGATACATTCCACATGGAACGCATCTGCGCTACTATCCGGTCCTGGGAGGCGGGCATGTCGAGGATCTCGAGCGGATCGTGATGCGTGCGGTCGCGATCGCCGACCGGGCGGTTGCGGCGGCCGGCGCTGAGATGACGTTCGTCCTGTGGCGGGTGCTCCTGGTTGTGGGCGAACGAGCGGAGGGCGCAGGCGTGAGCGACATCGCCGCGCCGACCTGCGCTCACGCGTCGCCCACGGGCAGGCTCAGCTCGTGCCTCAGGCATCGCGGCATCGCGGTCACGGAGGAGGGCGGGCTCGACGGCCGGGTGGCGCCCGTGCGACGCACGGAGGTGGGCGCGGCGCCGCGGGCGCGCGCCCGAGGGAGCCGCCGGCGAGACCTCGCTCATCTCCCGCCTGGTGCGTTGACGCTCCATGACGCCGAGGCGATCGAGCGGCTGGCTGCGGCCTCCGGATCGTGCTCATGAACCGGGCAGCGCTTCAGTACGCCGTGCGCCGCCGCGTCCGCTCCGCGGCCTACCTGCGCAAGTGGGTCGTCCTCGGGGCGTTGATCGGCGTGATCAGCGGCCTCGGAGCCGCTGTCTTCTTCCTCGCGCTGGACTTCGCGGCGCGATTCTTCCTGGGTACGCTCGCCGGATTCACGCCCGCGTCGCCACTGGGAGAGGGCGCGCGACCGATCACCGACGCCGCGCGGCCGTGGGCGATCCCCCTCGTCGTCGGCCTGGGCGGGCTCATCGCCGGGATCATCGTGTTCCGCCTCGCTCCCGAGGCGGAAGGCCATGGCACTGACGCCGCGATCGCCGCCTACCACCACGGGGCGAAACGGATCCGCGCGCGGATCCCGCTCATCAAGCTCGTCGCCTCGGCGATCACGATCGGGTCGGGCGGGTCCGGCGGACGGGAAGGCCCGACCGCCCAGATCGGCGCGGGCTTCGGCTCGTTCCTCGCTCGACTGCTGGACCTCGATGCCCGCGACGCCAGGATCGCCGTCGCATGCGGCATGGGAGCGGGCATCGGGGCGATCTTCCGCGCTCCCCTCGGGGGTGCCGTGCTCGCGGCCGAGATCCCCTATCGGGAGGACGTCGAGTCGGAAGCCCTGGTCCCGGCGTTCGTGGCCTCGATCGTCGCGTTCTCGATCTTCGGCGCGTTCATCGGCTTCTCGCCCATCTTCGGGCGCGTCGCGAGCGCGGGCTTCACGGATGCCCGGCAGCTCGTCTACTACGCGCTCATCGGCCTCGTCGCCGGCATCGTCGGCCGCCTGTACATCCGCTCCTTCTACGGGCTGACGGCATGGTTCAGGCGCTGGCCGCTGCCACGCGAGCTGCGGCCGGCGGTCGCGGGTGTCGCCGTCGGTTGCCTCGGGCTGGCGCTCCCCGGCGTCCTCGGCACCGGCTACGGCTGGGTGCAGGCGGGCCTCGACCGGACGACGCTCCTCGGCCTGCCGCTGTGGGTCGTCCTCGCCCTGCCGTTCGCCAAGATCCTCGCGACCTCGCTCTCCATCGGGTCGGGCGGCTCCGGCGGCATCTTCGGACCGGGCATGGTCATCGGCGGGTTGCTCGGAGCCGGGATCTGGCGCCTGCTCGAACCCGTCGCCCCGGCGGTGCCGGTCGATCCGTCGCCGTTCGTGATCGTCGCGATGATGGCCCTGTTCGGCAGCATCGCCCATGCGCCGCTGGCGGTGATGCTCATGGTCGCCGAGATGACGGACAGCCTCTCCATGCTCGGCCCGGCCATGCTCGCGATCGGCATCGCCACGCTGATCGTCGGCGACCCCTCGATCTACGCGTCGCAGATCCGCAGCCGCGCCGACTCCCCCGCCCACCGGTTCCGGTTCGGGCTCCCGCTCATGGCCGCGATCCCCGCCGGCGACGCCGCCCGGGTGCCACGCGCGGTCCTTCACCCTGACGAGCTGATCTCGGTTGCCAGGGAGCGGCTCGTCGCAGCCGGCGTCCCCGGAGCCCCCGTCGTCGGCGCCGATGGCACCGTCCGCGGCAGCCTTGATCTCGCGACCCTGGTCGCCGCCGACCCGGACGCCAGGGTTGGCACGCTCGAAGCGAGCGGCCCGGTCATCTCGACGGACGACGCGCTCGACGACGTGCTCGGCATCCTTGCCGACGCCCATCGCTCCTGGGCCCCGGTGGTCGCCGACGACCGACTCGCCGGCATCCTGTCGTCACGCGACGTGGTCGCCGCCTACCGCCGGGCGCTCGCCTCGAACGTCCGCCAGGTCCGGGCCGTCGGCTCGACGGGAGCGCTCATCGAGGCGGAAATCGGGCCCTCGTCGGTGCTGGCCGGCGCGGCGGTCGCGGCCGCGCCATGGCCGCGCGACAGCGTCCTCGTCTCGATCACGCGCCGTGACCGGGTCATCGTGCCGCGCGGAGACGTGCGTCTCGAAGCCGGCGATCGCCTCACCGTCTTCTCGGCACCGAGCGCCCGCGAAGCCCTCGAGGCGCTCCTCGCGAGCAAGATCAAGGCAACCGCGACGCACGCATGAGCGGCGGCGAGGCCGTCCTGCGGATCGAGGGCCAACACCGGATGCGCGACGAACCGCGGCAGTCGCAGGCCGCGTCGGTCGGTCGGGCATCGCAGAGTCATCCGTCCTTCGCCGGCTGACGTCGCTGCCAACCGCCGGGCCCGGCAAGTCATGACCAACGGCCCTGCGTCGTCCTTCGCCACGATGTGACACTGTCGGCTGTGCTGATGTGATGACGAACCAATTCGATCTGGCCGTCCTGGGTGGTGGTCCCGCCGGATACGTGGCTGCGCTCCGCGCCGCGCAGCTCGGTTCCCGTGCGGTCCTGATCGAGAAGGAGCGAGTGGGGGGAACGTGCCTGAACGTCGGGTGCATTCCCACCAAGGCGCTGACGACGTCGACGGAGCTGCTGCTGAAGGCGCGGCGGGGCCGTGAATTCGGCCTTGCCATCTCGACCGTCGCGCCCGATCTGCCGGCCCTCATGGGGTACAAGCAGGGCGCGGTCGATGCGCTGGTCGGCGGGGTCGAGCACCTGCTGAGGAACGCGGGTGTCACGCTCCTGCACGGCACGGGCTCCCTGTCGGCGCCGACCACCCTCCGGGTGCAGCCCGACGCGGGCGATGCCGTCAGCATTTCGGCAGGCCGCGTGATCCTCGCTCCGGGGTCCGTCACCGCCAGGCCGGCAATCCCCGGCCTGGACCTGCCCGGCGTGATCACCAGCACCGAGGCCCTCCACATCACCGACGTGCCCGCCCGCCTCATCGTGGTCGGGGGAGGCGTCATCGGGCTCGAATTCGGCTGCATCTACGAAGCCCTTGGCAGCCAGGTCACGATCCTGGAGATGATGCCGACGCTGCTGCCGGGAGCGGCTGATGGAGGAGTGGCGCAGCGCCTGGCGCTCCTCCTGCGACGACGCGGCATGGGCATCTTCACCGGCGCGCACGTCGAGGAGATCGCGTCCTCGGGAAGCGGCCTGACAGTGACCTATCGCGACGCGACGGGCGCCGTCCTGCGCGTCGAAGGTGACCGCATCCTGGCAGCCGTGGGACGCTGGCCGAACACCGAGGGTCTCGGCCTGGCCGAGACCGGCGTGAAGATGGTCGGTCGGGCGATCGCCGTCGACGCACACCTGGCGACAAGCGTTCCCAACGTCTGGGCGATCGGCGATGCGATCGGCGGTCCGATGCTGGCGCACAAGGCCATGGTCGACGGGCGCGTCGCGGCCGAGAACGCGTGCGGCGCCAGTCGCAGCACCGACTACCGGTCGGTTCCGAACGTCATCTTCACGCGGCCCGAGGTGGCCAGCGTCGGCCTGACCGAAGCACAGGCGCGTGGCCGGGGAGCCGACGTGAAGGTCTTGCAGTTCCCATTCTCGGCCAATGCGCGAGCGCGGATCCTGGGCGAGATGGATGGGTTGGTGAAGCTCGTGTGCGACGCCGGCAGCGGTGCGGTGCTTGGCGTGCATCTCATGGGACCGCACGCGACCGACCTCATCGCCGAGGGGGCCCTGGCCGTCCAGCTGGGAGCGACGGCCGATGACCTGGCCTGGACGACCCATGCCCATCCGACGCTGCCGGAGGCGATGCTCGAAGCGGCACTCGGCTTCCGGGACGCCACGATCCACTTCCAAAGGCGGTAGCAGCGATGCCCGAGTACCTGGAAACGACGGTCGACAAGTTCATCTTCAAGGTCGCGACCGATCGCCTCTACAGCGCCGATGGGGTCTGGGCCCTGGCGGAGGGCGACCGGATCCGCGTCGGGGTGACGGACTTCCTCCAGCAGCGGAGCGGGGATGTCGCCTTCGCGGAGGTGAAGCCCGCGGGCACTGCCGTCGCGGCCGGCGGCGAGGTGGCGGCGATCGAGACGATCAAGGCCAACGTGGAGGTGTCATCGCCCGTCGGTGGAGTGGTTGCCGAGGTGAACCCGGCGATGGAGCTCTCCCCCGAGGTCATCAACCAGGATCCCTACGGCGAAGGTTGGCTCGCCGACATCGGAGCCTCCGACTGGCCGGCGGACCGCGCCGCACTGCTCGAGCCGCAGGCGTACTTCGAGGTGATGCGGAGCCAGGCCGAAGAGGAAGCGAAGAAGCTATGAGCCCCGAGGAAGGCAAGGTCATGGTCGTGCCGTGCAGCGGCATCGGCAAGACGTACGGCACGGTCAGTCGCGAGGCCGCCTACGAGGTCACCGAGGACCGGCGGCCGGCCGCGACGGAGCTCGTGGCGCTGTCGCTGCTCGTCCTCGGCGACGAGGGCGCGCGCGCCGCGGTCAGGGCCCATCCGGCGGTGACGATCGACGGGTGCAAGCTCGCCTGCGCCGCCAAGATGGTGCAGGAGAGCGGCGGGCACGTGGCCCAGGGCATCGCGGTGCTCGACGTGTATCGCCGGAACCGGGAGCTGAAGCCGCAGGGCATCGCCGAGCTGAACAAGGGCGGTCAGCAGCTCGCCCATGCCGTGGCCGCGGAGATCGCCGTCGTCGTCGACGGCCTGGTCTCTCGCGGGGAGGCGGCCGACCATGCCTGAGCTGCCGCAGCGCAAAGTCGGGATCGTCGCCTGCTCAGGCGAGGAGCTGGCCGAGGGAACGGTGACCCGCCTGGCCGCCCTGCGGGTGCTGGAGCACCTGCGTCCCAGCGAAACGGTGACCATTTGCCTGCCACTCTTCCTGGCCGGCGGAGAAGGCGATCGCGCGTTTGCCCGCTTCTATCCGACGATCGCGGTGGATGGCTGCGAGGAGCGGTGCGCCGCGCGGGCAACCGAGCGGTACTCCGGCAAACCGGCCGCCGGCGTGGTCGTGAGCGACCTGGTCAGCGAGCTTGGCCTGGGCCGGCCGGAGGGCGCGCGGCGCCTCAATGCGAGCGGGCAGCGGGCGGTCGAGGTCACCGCGGACCGGGTTGCCGGCCTGGTCGACGAGATTCTCGGCCGGCAGTGGAATCGACGCAGTGGCTCCTTCGCCGAGGCCGCACCTGCGGCGGCGGCCGAGGAAGCACCCCAGGCCGGCTGCGCCTGCGGGTCCGCCATACCGATGCAGACGGTGGACGTGAACGGTCGGGCCGTTCCGCTGGCCGCCCTGCCCCTGATCTTCGAGCAGTTCCACGACGCCGGGAAGGTGCCCGGGGCCGAGGCCACCAGGGAGCTGCTGGAGATCGTCAAGATCTACAACGCCGTGCCGGCCGGGGTCGACGAGTCGTACTCGGCCGCGCTCGCGCGCGAGTACGCCGCGTTCTGCCTCCAGAAGGAATCCCGACCATGAGCCGGACCGCGACCTACCACACCACGGTGACGTGGACCGGCGAGCACTGGGGGCAGATCACCCTGGGCAACGGCCCGCAGATGCCCTTCTCCGCGCCGCCCGATGCACAGGGGCATCCCGGGGTGCTGACGCCCGAGGACGCGTTCGTCGCCGCGGCGAACACCTGCGTGATGATGATGTTCATCTGGGCAGCCGAGCGGTTCAGGCTCAACCTGCAGTCCTTCGACTGCCGGGCCGAGGGGACCAAGCTCATCGAGCTCGACCGGACGGAGACGTTCACGCACCTGCGGCTGTGGCCGCAGATCCGCATCAGCGCGGGGGACGAGCGACCCGAGGTCGTCGAGGCGCGCGCGCGCCGCGCCCTCCAGTCGGCCCAGAAGTACAGCCTGGTGGCCAACTCCGTGAAATCCGAGATCGTCGTCGAGCCGACGATCGAGATCGTTCCATGACGAGTAACGTCGCGGTCGACCGGGCGCGCAGGCACGTCGGGCCAGCCTTCCGCCACGCCACGTTCACCCGGACCCTCGACCGGGGCCTCGACCACTGGGTGTCCCCGGCTGTCAGCGATGTTGAGGTGGAGGCTCCCCATGGTGCGTGACCTGCCGGTCCTCGATGACCTGCGAATGAGTCTGCCGGCACCCGACGTCAGCGAGGCTGCGAGCGCCGCGGCGATCCTCGCCGACCCGATCCGGGCCAGCATCGTGCGGATGCTCCGCGACGGCCCGGTGTGCGTCTGCGAGATGGCGGCCGCGCTCGGCGCCCGCGAGAACAACGTGAGCAACCACCTCGCACGCCTGCGCGACGCCGGGCTGGTGCGCGCCAGCCGGTACGGAGCGGACACCCGGCGGGTCTACTACGAGCGCGACCATGAAGCCTGCCGACGCGCCCATGAGGCGCTCGGCGAGGTCCTGCGATGACATCGTCCAGTCTGCTGAACGAGGAGGATCACACGTGAAGATCATCGAAGTCCTGGGTCCCGGCTGCGCCAACTGCCAGCGCGTCGAGGCCAACGCTCGCCAGGCGATCGTGATGGCCGGCGTCGAGGCGGAGGTGCGGCACGTCACCGACCACGGCGAGATCATGGCCCACGGCGTCCTGTCCACCCCCGGTCTCGTGATCGACGGCAAGGTCGTCAGCGCGGGCCGGATCCCGTCCGCGGGCGACATCGCCGTCTGGCTGAGCGAGTAGCCGACTCCGAGTCGGACGCCTGGCCCGGTCCCCAACGGAGTCATGGCCCGGGCCTACGGCCTTGTCCTGGTCGGACCGGCGGACGGCGCCATCGCAGCCGGCGAGGCGGTCCGCGCGGGGATCCTGGACGGCTGAACCACCCCTTCGGGAGGGGTGACCACGGCGGCGCTGCCCAGGCTGGCGGATCGCGCCGGCGGGCCGAATGGACCTGGCCTTGGGGCCGTCAGACAGGAGTTGATATCACCCTGCACTGATACAGTCCCCGCTGAGATGCCAGTGATCCTGATCCTCACACCCCTGCTCTTCGGGCTCAGCTTCCTGTCGGGCATGCTCGGGCTCGGCGTCGCGTTCGTGGCCGTCCCGGTGCTCGGCCTGTTCGGGTTCGACCTCAAGGACGTCATCCAGCCCTGGACGCTGCTCCTCAACGGGCTGACCGCCATCAGTGGCGCGATCGCGTTCTGGCGCGCGGGCATGGTCGACCGCCGAGGCGCGCTCATCCTCGTGGTCATCACCACGATCTGCGCGCCCGTCGGCGTCTGGCTCCTCCAGTTCGCCTCGACCAACCTCGTGTGGTGGTTGTACGTGGGCGTGCTCGTCTTCCTCGCCGTGCGGATGCTGCTCCCGAAGGGTGCCTCGACCGAGGTCGTCGGCGAGATCACGGACAGGTCCCGCGCAAAGGCCGCCGGCGCCGCGGTCCCCATCAGCGTCTTCGCGGGCTTCCTTGGCGTGGGGCCGGGCTTCCTCCTCATGCCGACCCTGACGCTGGTCGGGTACAGCGCCCGCCTGGCCGCCGCCACCAACTCCGTGGCGGTCACGGTACCCTCGTTCTCTGCCTTTGCGAGCCACCTCGGCACCGCGCAGTTCGACTGGCCGACGGTCATCGTCACGTCCGTGGCGTCCGTCGTCGGCGCATGGCTTGGCGCGCGGTTCACAGCGGGCCGGGTGAAGAGCAGGACGCTCGCGCGCATCTTCGCGATCGCACTCGTCGTGCTCGCCGCGCAGCGCGCCTGGATCCTGGTCGTCGGATGACGAGCGTCGCCGCGGGCCGCCGCGAGACCGTCACCCGAACCGTTGCCCGGACCTGCGCGAACTCGATCAGCCTCTCGATGAATTGGGGCGACCCCCAGGCGGCGATCTGATGGCTCGGCTTCGACCGATCCAGGAGCACCTCAATCGCTGGATGCTCGCCTACGTCAGCCTGGCAATCGTCGCCGGGCTCGCCATCGGCAACGCGACCGCCGGCTGGGCCAGGGCCAATTCGGGCACGATCGGCGGGCTCACGACCGGGGCGGTCTTCCTGATCATCTACCCGATGATGGTCAACGTCCGGTTCGAGGCACTCCTGCGCGCCGGGCGGAACCTTCGCGGGATCGGCATCGCGCTCGCCCTCAACTTCGTCTGGGCGCCGGTGTTCGGCTGGGTCCTGGCGACGGTTTTCCTGTCCGACCCGCTCCTCGCCCTCGGCTTCCTGCTCGTCATGGTCGTGCCCTGCTCGAGCATGGCGATCGGGTACACCGGGCTCGCCAAAGGCGATCTCGAGCTCGCCACGGTCGCCGTGGCGCTGAGCTTCGTGCTCGCGATCATCGCGGTCCCACTGTGGATGACCGTGTTCGCGAGCGGCTATGGGATCGCGGTCCCGATGGGTGACCTCATCAACTCGATCCTCACGGTCCTGGTCGCCCCAATGGTCCTGGGCTATCTGACCCGGCGGGGCCTCCTGCGCTGGCTCGGCAACGCGCGCTTCGCCACCCTCGCCCCGCTGTTCCCGGCGCTTTCGCTGCTGGGGATGTACTCGATCGTGTTCCTCATCTTCTTCGGCAAGGCCGGCCTCATCCTGGGCCAGTGGCAGACGGTGGCGATCCTGCTGGTCCCGAACGCGATCTTCATGGGCCTGACCCTGCTGCTCGTGACCTGGCTCGATCGGCGTCTCGGCATGGGGTACGAGGAGCACATGGCGGTCGCCTTCGCGAGCACGGGCAAGAACAACGGCACCGCGATCGCGATCGCGACGACCGCGTTCTCGCCGCTCGTCGCGATCCCGGCGGCGACGATGCCGATCTTCCAGATCCTCTTGATGGTCCTTTACCTGCGGTCGGCTCCCCGGCTGCGGGCGTGGTTCGACGCCCGTCGCGCTCCGGGGCGGCCCGTGCTCCTGGCTGCGGCAGTGCCGGAGCCGACGAGGGTCGTGCGATGACGGCGCCCCTGGTGGCAGCGGCGCCGAACCACGCGGAGATCGCCGCCCAGGCGGGCCCGTCGCGCAGGCTCGCGGGAGCCCTCGTCCTCGCCCTCGCGGTCCTCGCGCTCGAGGTTGGCGGCGGCATCCTCACGGGCAGCCTCGCGCTCCTGAGCGATGCCACGCACGTTGGGGTCGACGTCGTTGCCCTCCTGGTCGGCCTCGGCGCAGCCCGCCTCGCGCAGCGAACCCCGGACGCCTCGCACTCGTACGGCTATCACCGGATGGAGGCGCTCGGCGCGCTCGTCAACGCGGTCCTGCTCGTCGCCGCGAGCGCGGCCATCCTCGTCGAGAGCCTCGATCGACTGGCCGCGCCGTCGCCGGTCGATGCCGTCGCGGTGATCCCGATCGCGCTGCTCGCGCTCGTCACCAACAGCGCGTCGGCACTGCTCGTCCATGGGGCGGAGCGCCAGACGACCGCCACGCGCGTCATCGTGATCCACCTCGCCGGTGACGCGGCCGGCGCCGTCGCGGTGATCGTGTCGGCCCTCGTGATCCTCGCCGGGGGCCCGCCGGCCGCCGATGCGGTGGCGAGCATGGTGATCGCAGTCCTGCTGGCGCTCGCCGGCGTGCGCCTGCTCCGCTCGATCGTGCACATCCTGGCCGAGGGCGTCCCGAGCAGCGTGTCACTCGCCGCCGCAGCCTCCGCCCTGCATGCGGTCCCCGGCGTCAGTGGCGTCCACGACCTGCACGTCTGGGCACTCGCGGAGGATCTCCCGATCGTCACCGCGCACCTCGAGGTCGCCTCGGGGGTCGACGCGCGGGGGGTCCTCGATGGCGCCGTGGCGACGCTGCGCACAATTGGCGCCGGTCACGCCACGCTCCAGCTCGAGGCCGACCCCTGCGGCCAGGGGCGGCCAGCATCGGGCGAGGCTTCCCGCTGACGTGCATGCGTTCCGCTGACGTGCATGCGTTGATCGACCACCCGCGCCCGGCCTCCCGGACGACCCCACAGCACCCACAGGAGCTGACATGAGCGAACCGATCCACCCCGCGGTCCCGCGCTTCCACGTGGCCGTGACGCGGATCAGTGGCCAGATGGCACGAGCGGAAGCGCACGGGCAGACGCTCGACTTGGCCATCAAAGGCGGCGACCCGACGCTGGGTTTCACCGCCCCCGAGACGCTGCTCGCCGCGTTCGGCGCCTGCATCCTGTCCAACGTCACGCGCCTTGCCGCCGAAATGGGACTGCGCGTCGATGCCGCAGAGGCCGTCTTCGACGGCGTCAAGCATACCGACCCTCTCGGGATCGACCCGCTCGGGTACCGGGTGATCATCCACAGCCCCGAGCCGCCCGAAGCGCTGCGGGATCTCTACCGGCGGGCGACCACGGACGGCACCGCGACGAACGCGCTGCTCCGCGGACTGGAGCCCGAGGGCGAGCTGGTCATCGAGGCGGGCGGCGCGGACGCGCCGGACGCCCACCCCCATCAGCCTGAAGGAGTCTCACGATGAAGATCGCCGCCGTGTCCGATGACGGCACCACCATCAGCCAGCATTTCGGCCGCGCGCCGTTCTACGTCGTGGCGACCGTGGAGAACGGCCGGATCGTGGCCCGTGAGACGCGCGACAAGATGGGCCACGCGCAGTTCGCCGGGGAGCCCGGTGAGGGCGTCCGCGAAGCCGACCCTCGTGGGCACGGCTTCGATCCCGCAGCCCAGGATCGGCACGTCCGGATGGCCGCCGCCATCGCCGATTGCCAGGTGCTCCTGGCCCGGGGGATGGGAGCCGGCGCGTACGAGAGCATGCGCGTGGCGGGCATCAGCCCGGTGGTGACCGACATCGCCGACATCGATGCGGCGGTCGCGGCCTACCTCGCCGGCGCCCTGCACGACCACGTGGAGCGGCTGCACTGAGGGCCGGTTCCGGTCGAGGCAGACAGAGGGAGCAACGCATGAACGACATCGACATCCTGACCGGGGCCCTCGCGTTCCACGGCCACAAGTGCTGGGCGAGCACGGCGGGCGTGCGCCTCGGGCTCGCCGCGATGCGCGAGCTGGGCGTCGAGCGTGCGGGCGCCAAGGAGCTCCACGCGATCATCGAGACCGGCGACTACCACGGCGGCATGTGCTTCGGCGACGGCATCCAGTTCACGACCGGCTGCACGTTCGGCAAGGGCAACATCGAGAAGTCCGGCGAGGGCAAGTTCGCCGTCACGCTCGTCGACAAGGCCGCGAAGCACGCCGTCCGCGTGGCCTACAAGCCGACCCTCCAGCCGCGCATCAAGGCGACGCCGTTCATGCAGAAGCGCGCCGCGGGCGTGCCGCCAACCGAGATTCCCGAAGCCGAGCAGATGGAGGTGGTCGACCTCGTCTGGAACGCGCCAACCGATGAGATCATGACCATCGGCGCGGTCGCGACGCGCGAATGGCGCGAGCCCGAGGAAGTCGTCCGCTTCGCGGTCTGCCCGCGCTGCGGCGAGCTCGTCGCCGAGCCGTATCTCCGGGTGGCGGAGAGCACGACGGTGTGCTCAGCGTGCTCCGGCTACCCCCGCTGACCCGGCCCTGACTCCGCCCCGGCCATGGTGCTCTACCTCGTCGGCGGCGCGACCGTGCTCGGCGCCACCGCCGTCATGGCGATGGCCGGGCTCGGCGCCGCCTTCCTGTTCGTGCCGCTCTTCTACTACCTCGGCGTGCCATTCGTGGAGGCGTCGGCCACGGCCCTGCTCCTGAACGCCGTGAGCCTCTCCTTCGCCACGGTTGCCTACGCGCGAGCCGGCCTCATCAACGTCAGGATCGGGATCCCGGTCCTGATCGTGGCGACCATCCTCGCCCCCCTCGGCGCGGCGGTTGCCCCGGGGGTCGACCGCCACGTGCTCCTGTGGCTCTTCGTCGGCTTCCTGGTGTTCGCGGGCGCGATGATGCTGCTGTACCGACCAGCACCTTCGGCGAATGAGCGTGCGAACCGGCGGGGTGCGCTGCCCGCGGTGGCCGGCCTCGGTGGCGTGGCGGGCTTCCTGGGCGGCCTGCTCGGCGTGGGCGGCGGCAACGTCGTCCTACCGGGGCTCACGTTTCTGGGCCTCGCGCCGAAGGTCGCGGCCGGTACGACGGCGCTCGTGGTGACGTTCTCGTCGCTGTCGGGTTTCCTCGGTCATGCAACGTTCGGGCACCTCGACCCAGCCTTCGTCGGGACGATGGCGGTGCTCGCGGCAGCCGGCTCGCTCATCGGATCGCGCCTCATGACGCACCACGTCAGCGGCGCCCAGCTCAAGCTGATCATCGGGGTCGTCCTGTGGCTGATCGCCTCGAAGATGGCGCTGGACGCGGCCGGCCTGACCGGTGGCATTCCCAGGTGAGCATCCCGGCGTCGAGTCCCCGACGCGAACGACGACAACGCGAATGGCAGAGGAGAGAACCGTGACCGCCCCCACCGTCGACCGTCCGCTCGGGCCCCCGGCCCAGGCGGCACCTCCGCCCGGCCCGCCGGTGGCGGTGTCCCGGCTCGCGGACTTCCACCCGGCATGGTCGTCGACCGTCATGGGCACGGGCATCGTCGCGATCATCGCCGTCGCCAATCCGGGGCGGATCGCGGGCCTGGCGCCGACGATGACGCTCGTCGGGCAGGCCTTCGCGGTTCTCGCGTTCGCGCTGGCGATCGCCCTCGGCATCCCCTACGTGCTGCGCTGGATCCGCCACCCGGCGGCGGCCCGGCGCGACCTCGCGAACCCGGCGCTCGGCGCCATGCACGGCACGTTCCCGGCGGGGATCCTGGTCCTCGGGGCCACGATCGCCGCGGTCGGCCCGAGCCTCCTCGATGCGGGGCTGGTGACGATTCTCGTCGCTGTCGCGGCTATCGCCGGTGGCGTCCTGGGCGTCGCATTCGGGGTGGCGATCGCCTACGAGCTCGTGGTCCACCCGGGCGTCGAACCGGAGACCGTCAACGGGGCCTGGCTGATCCCCCCGGTTGTCCCGATCATCATGCCCCTCCTGCTCGTCCCGCTCGTCGGCCACGTGGCGCCGGCGGACGGCCGCCTGCTGCTGGCCCTGGGCTACGCCGCCTGGGGCATGGGGGCGCTCCTGTTCCTGATCGTGGCCTCGCTCCTCTACGCGCGCCTCGTATACCACGCCGCCCCGGCTGCGCCGCTGGCGCCCTCGCTGTGGATCGGGCTCGGCCCGATCGGCGTGGCCGGCGTCGCGCTCATGCGGCTCGCGGGAGCGGGCACGGCCATCTGGGGCAGCGCCGCGCCGGCGGTCGGCGCCGTGAGCACGCTTGGCGCTCTCGCGGTCTGGGGGCTCGGGATCTGGTGGCTCCCCCTGGCGGCGATGTTGCTGCGCCGGTACGCCCGGGCCGGGCTGCCGTTCGGGCTGGGTTGGTGGGCGTTCACGTTCCCGGTCGGCGCCTACGCCATGAGCACGCTCACGCTCGGCCGCGCGCTCGACCTCCCCGTGTTCGAGGCGCTCGGCGTCGCGCTCTTCGCCCTTCTCGTGGCCTTCTGGGCCGTGGTCGCGGCGCGCACGCTCGGCGGCCTCCGCACCGGCCTCATCTGGCGCCGCGAAGCCCCGAGACAGTCTGCGCAGGCGCGTACCATCCAACCGACATGAACACCGTCGATCCCGCACCGGCAGAAGGCGACCCGCGCGACGAGCGCGTCGAGCGCGTCGAGCGCGTCGAGCGCCGGAAGCATTGGGACGAACGCCACCGCGACGGGCACATCGAGTCGCCGGAGCCGAACCCGGTCCTCGCGGCCGAGGCGTCGCGGCTGACCCCGGGGTCGGCGCTCGAGGTTGCCTGCGGCGACGGCACGAATGCCGTCTGGCTGGCCCGCCAGGGCTGGCAGGTCACCGCCGTGGACTGGTCGTCGATCGCACTGGCCAAGGCCCGGGAGAGAGCGGCCGCGGAGAGCGTGGCCGTGACGTGGATCGAGGCCGACCTCCTGGCCTGGACGCCGCCGACCGCGGCCTTCGACCTCGTGACGATCGTCTACCTGCACCTGCCGGGGCCGGAGCGTCGCGCGGTCTACGCGCGAGCCGCGGAGGCGGTCGCGGAGGGCGGGCGGCTGCTCGTCATCGGGCACGACCGGACGAATCTCACGCACGGCACGGGTGGGCCACAGGATCCTGAGCTCCTCCTCACCGCGGGCGAGCTCGTCGCCGACCTGGGCGCCCTGCAGCTCGACTTCGAGATCGAGGAAGCGGCCGCCGTGCGCCGCGCTCCCCCGCCGGAGCGGGGACCGATCGACGCCGTCCTCCGCGCCCGCCGCGGGGCGGCGCCGCGACCAGCCTGATTGCGCGGCTCCGGCGAGGAGAGCGATCAGACACGGCCCACCGGCGTGCCCGGGGTCATCAATGCAGCTGACGCTGCCAGTCCCGCGGCACGCGACCTGCCGGCCCGGGCACCGGCTGGTCGATGGGATGATGGTTGGGCGGCGCCAGCTCGGGCCCCTCGGCGTATTCGTCGGTGACGTAGTCCCAGAACCAGTCCTCGTCCGGCTCGTAGCTCCGGATCACGGCGTGACCGGTCTCCGCCGCATGGTTGAGGGCATGCTGCGAGGGCGATGAGTCGCAGCAGCCGACGTGGCCGCACCCGGCGCACCGTCGCAGATGGAACCACCAGCCGCCCGTTTCCTCGCACTCGACACAGCCGGCTCCGCTCGGCGGAACGGTCGGATCGATTGCCCGCTCTTCCGACATCGACCGCTCCTCCGTGCGTTGCCCATGGCCGTGGCGGCCGCCGTGGTCGGCCGTAGCCACTGTACTCGCGCCGATGTCGCCTGGCGCCGTGGCGGGCCGGTCGAACCACGACCTTCGACCCGCGCCCCCAACTCGCCGCGGGCCACGGACTACTATTTCCGGCGAGGGGGCCAAGGCCCTCGGAAGCGAGGTGAGCGTGGCTCTCGACGTCGTCGGCAAGCTGGGACGAGTCACCGCGGACATCACCCCGGGCCATCTCGGCGAGGTGCTCATCGAAGTCCGCCAGGGAACGGAGCGGTTTCTGGCTCGGGCGGCTGACAAGGATGCGACGATTCGGAAGCACACCCAGGTCCTGGTGGTCGGCAGCCTGGGTGGTCGAACCGTCGAGGTTTCGCCGGCCGATTCCATGAGGCTTCCGTGATGACGGACCCGATCGTCCTCGTTCCCATCGCCGCCATCGTTCTCGTCGTCATTGTCCTGGTCCTCCTCTTCCGGATGAGCTGGCGCGTCGCCGAGCCGGATGAGGCCCTTGTCATTTCCGGGCTGCGCGCCGCCAAGGCCCCAGAAGGCGTCGGCGAGAGCATGGGCTTCCGCATCGTCACCGGCCGTGGCTCGCTCGTGATCCCCGGCCTCACCAAAGTACGGACGCTCTCGCTCGAAGCGCACGAGAGCGAGATCGGCGTGCCCTGCGTCAGCCAGCAGAAGATCCGGCTCGACCTTCGCGGCGTCGTGGTCTACAAGGTCGGCGACGACTATCGATCGATCGCAAACGCCGCCCGTCGCTTCCTGGACCGTCCCGCCGCCGAGCTCGAGTCGAAGGTCCAGAACGTCTTCGTCGGCCACCTTCGGGCGATCGCGGGCTCCATGACCGTCGAAGACATGATCAGCGACCAGGATCGCTTCGCCCAGCAGGTTCGCGATCGGTGCAGCCAGGAGATGGAGTCGTTCGGCCTCGTCATCGACAGCTTCCAGATCCAGTCGGTCACGAGCCCCAGCAACTACATCGAGAACCTCGCCGTCCCCCACCAGGCGCAGGTGGAGCAGAACGCCCGGATCGCCCGCGCCAACGCCGATCGCGAAGCAGTGGGCCAGGAGCAGGCCGCCCAGGCGCAGATCGCCGAATCGGTGCGCAACACCGACATCAAGAAGGCGGGCTTCCAGGCCGAGGTCGACCAGGCCAACCAGGAAGCCGCGCAGCGGGGTCCGCTCGCCCAGGCGACCGCGCGCCAGGCCGTCGTCCAGGAGGAGACGCGCGTTGCCGAGCTGCAGGCGCAGCAGAAGGAGCAGCAGCTCCAGGTCGACGTCCGCAAGCCCGCCGACGCGGAGGCCTACCGGCAGACGACGCTGGCCGCCGCCGCCCGCGACACGCGCATTCGCCAGGCAGAGGCGGAAGCCCAGGAGGTCCGTCTCCACGCTGAGGCCGCCGCCGCCCAGACCAGGGTCCAGGCCGAAGCACAGGCGACAGCCACCAAGTTGCGCGCCGAGGCCGAGGCGGCCGCGACCCGACTGACCGGCCAGGCAGAGGGCGACGCCATCCGTGCCCGCGGCGTGGCAGAGGCCGACGCGATCAAGGCGCGGGCCGAGGCAGAGGCTGCCGGCATCGAGCGCCGTGCCGCGGCACTCAGCCAGAACCAGGAAGCGGTGATCGCCCAGCAGATCGCGTCCAACCTGCCGGAGATCGTGCGGGCGGCGGCTTCGTCATTCGACCACGTCGACAACTTCACCGTCCTGAACGGTGCGGAGGGCGTGACGAAGGCGATGGCCGAGATGATCCAGCAGGCGGGCGTCCTCGCCCTGATGGCCCGTCACGCGCTGTCTCCGGATTCCGCACGGGACGGGGACCACAACGGGGCAATGAGCCAGACCACGCCGTCAGCCACCGCCGGGCGCGGGGAGCAGGAGCCCCGCCCGGCCGCTGGCGACGGTTCGGCCTCCGAGTCGGAGGGCTAGCCGGAGCAGTCCGGCTCCTCGAGGGGTGCCATGAGCAAGACTGACGAGCGGCCCCGGCGGGGCCCGCGGGGCGAGACAACCGACAAGGGCAGCGTGGCCGGGCCGCCGGTCCTGGACCTGACGGCGCCGGCGCCCGCCCGGGCGGTGACGCCCGCGCAGGCCGAGGAGCAGGTTGCCCTGCCCGCCGAGGCGGCCGAGCGCATCGATGGGATGGTCGCGGCGTTCGTCCGGGAGGTCGGCGCTCTGGACGTGCACGGCGACGAGTACAGGCGCCGGGTCGACGACATCAACGGTCTCGGCGATCGCGAGATCCGGGCCACCTCCGAGATGAGCAATCGCCTCCTGGACCGTCCGGTTCGGGCGGCCCGAGGAATCCTCGAGGGGAAGTCACCGGTCGGCCGCAAGCTCATCGAGTTGCGCCATACCGTCGAGGACCTCAACCCGGCGAAGCACGACCTCTCGGTGAGCCGGCCGCGGCGGGTCCTCGGGGTGATCCCGCTGGGCGATCGGCTGCGCAACTACTTCGATTCGTACGCGAAGGCCCAGGGTCACATCGAAGGGATCGTCGAGTCGCTCTCCGACAGCCGGGCCGAGCTCGAGCGCGATAACGCCGCGATCGAGCAGGAGGAGCGCGGACTCTGGGCCGAGATGGAGTCGCTGCGCCAGTATGCCTTCATGGCGGATCGGCTCGACGGGGCCCTCGAGCAGCGGATCGCGGAGATCGAGCCGTCCGACCCGGCGCGCGCGCGCGTGCTCCGGGAGGACGTGCTGTTCCCCGTGCGCCGTCGCCGCCAGGAGATCCTCACCCAGCTCGCCGTGGCGGCCCAGGGCTACGCGGCGCTGCGGGTCGTCGCGCAGAACAACCACGAGGTCGTCCGGGCCATCCGGACCGCGACGACCACGACCGTCGCGGCACTGCGGACGGCGGTCATGGTCGCGCAGGCCCTGACCAATCAACGACTCGTGGTGGAGCAGCTCAAGGCCGTCAATGACGTGACGGGCGAGATGATCGACGGCACGTCGTCGCTGCTGCGCGAGCAATCGGCCGAGGTCGCGGAACGGGCGACGAGCCCGGGCCTGGACGTGGCAGTGCTCCAGCGCGCGTGGGACAACGTGTTCGCAGCCCTGGACCAGATCGACTCGTACAAGCTCAACGCGCTGGCTGCCATGAAGGTGACCGTCACCGAGCTGTCGCGCGAGGTGGCGCGGTCGCGCGCTTACCTGGAGCGATCGCAGCCCGCGGACGCCGAGCAGGCCAGGAAGGCGGCGAGGCCAGGCGACGCGTCGACGCTGCGCCTGACGTAACGGCCCCCCAGCCCGCGGGCCAGGGGGGAGCCGGCGGCCACCCGGGCCCGCCTCGACCGGGAGCGCCGGATGGCCCCCCGGGGCCGCTCCTGTACCCTGACGGCAGCTTCGCTGTCGAGGAAGGGTGGGCGGCCGGATGGACCTGCAGGCGTTCGTCGATGAAGGGCTCGGCAACTCGGCGTACCTCGTCGACGTCGGAGGCGGCCGCGCACTCGCCGTGGACCCTCCCCGTGACGTGTCGCGCCTGCAGGCCGCGGCCGAGTCGCGACACCTGACCATCGCCTACACCGTCGAGACCCACCTCCACGCGGACTTCGTGTCCGGCAGCCGCGAGCTGGCGGCGCTCGGGGCGACGGTGGTGGCGGCGCGGGCCGCGAGGCTCGAGTTCGCGCATCGCCCCCTCGACGACGGGGACGCCCTGGACCTCGGCGGCCTCGACCTGGAGGCGATCGCGACGCCGGGCCACACGCCCGAGCACCTCTCCTATCTCCTCCGCGACGGCGGGCGGCCACTCGCGCTGTTCTCGGGCGGTGCGCTCCTCGCAGGCTCGGTCGCGCGGACGGACCTGATCGACCCCGACCAGACGGAATCGCTGGCGCGGGCGCTCTACCGGTCCCTGCACGGGCGGCTCCTGTCCCTCCCCGACGACGTTCCCGTGTACCCGACGCACGGCGGCGGGTCATTCTGCGCGACCGTCGTGAGTGAGGAGCGGACGACGACGATCGGCCGGGAACGGGCGGCGAATCCCCTCCTGCGCGCGCCGGACGAGGACACGTTCGTCGCCCTCCTGGCGGGGTCCTTCGGCACGTACCCGACGTACTTCGCGCGGCTCCGCGAGTTCAACCGGCGCGGCCCGCGGGTGGTCGGGCGCCCGCCCGCGCTGGCCCTGCTGAGTCTCGCCGAGGTGGACCGGCTCCTCCAGGGCGGAGCGGACGTCATCGACGTTCGCCCGAAGGAGGCGTTCGCGGCGGGCCACCTGCCAGGCTCGGTGACGATCGCGCTGCGTCCCTCGTTCGCGTCCTGGCTCGGCTGGCTCGTCCCGGACGACCGCACCCTGGTCTTCGTGCTGGACACGGGCCAGGATCGAGGCGAGGTGGTCCGCCAGGCACTCGGCATCGGCTACGAGCGCCTGGCCGGCGAGCTGGCCGGCGGCGTCGAGGCCTGGCGCGGCGCAGGTCGACCGGTCGGCACGACCGCGCTCGCGATGACGCCACCGATCGGGCGGCCGATCGTGGACGTTCGCCAGGCCTCCGAAGTGCGGGCCGGCCACGTCGCCGGCGCCCTGGCGCTGGAGCTCGGGTCGCTCGACGGAGCCGCCGGCGGCATCCCGGACGGCGCGACCATCGTGTGCGGGGCCGGGGATCGTGCGATGACGGCGGCGAGCCTGCTCGCCCGCCACGGTCGCCGGGCGACGGTGTTCGGCGGAAGCCCCGACGACTGGGCACGAG
Source organism: uncultured Chloroflexia bacterium (assembly GCA_963821595.1). Lineage (GTDB taxonomy): Bacteria > Chloroflexota > Limnocylindria > Limnocylindrales > CSP1-4 > CTSoil-043. The sequence goes on from CAWGEL010000027.1 coordinate 375,873, forward strand.
CCTCGGGCATGCCGCTCGAACGGGCGGACTGAACCGTCCGCGTTCGAGATGACGATCACGCTGCCCGAGCCGTCGCTGGTCGTCCTGGTCGGAACGACGGGTGCCGGAAAGTCGACGTTCGCGAGGCGCCACTTCCTGGGCACGGAGATCCTGTCGTCGGACGTCTTCCGGGGACTCGTCTCGGACGACGAGAACGAGCAGCGGGCGACGGCCGACGCATTCGACGCCCTGCACTACATCGCCGCCAAGCGCCTGGCCGCCCGGCGGCTCACGGTCGTCGACGCCACCAACGTCCAGGTCGATGCCCGCGCGCCACTCCTCGCGCTCGCCCGTCGGCATGGCGTTCCTGCGGTCGCGATCGTCCTCGACGTTCCGGCGAGCACCTGCGAGCAGCGAAACCGGGCCCGGCCGGACCGCCGGTTCGGGCCCCATGTCCTGGCCCGCCAGCGCCGGGCGTTCGAACGGTCCATCGACGACATCCCCCGCGAGGGATTTCGCCCCGTCTGGATCCTGCGGCCCGAGAACGTCGACGACGTCGTCATCGAGCGCCGGCCGTCTGCGCTCCTGGCGCGCAAGGGTGAGCCGATGGACCGTCGGCGATAGCCGGGCGCAGCGGCTCGAGGCGAACCGCCCGGTGTTCCCACGACCACCGACCTCCGGGCGGGAGTGGCCCGACTAGCTGCGGGGCAGCCCCTGGCCGTCGTTGCCCATGCGATTCCAGGCACTCCACACGATCCCGACGCCGAGCGCCATCACGAGGATCGGCCAGATCTTGTCCCAGTCGAGCTCGGGAAGCGTGATGCCGAACGTGTTGACCAGCAGGTAGTAGACCCCGACGCCAACGATGATCAACCCGATCAGCACGCCGCCGAGGTCCAGGCGTCGCAGACGTTCCATCAGACCCTCCCACCCGTCCACGAATGCGTGGCCGGTCAAGGGCGGTTCGCGTTCGCCGTCGGCCTTGGGCAGCCTCGTTGGCGAACGTGCCAGCGCGACCCAGATCGCCCCGCCCGGCTCGATTCTCTCACGGCGTCCCAGGCGGGAGAGGTGGAGCCGGGATCGTCGCGCTCCTTCGCCTATGCTTCGTGCCCAGCCGACCCCGGCGCGCCGGCGGCGGTCGAGCAGCGGCAAGGGGGCAGAGATGGGGCAACCGAGCTTCGGGCAGCGAGCGCTGCGGGCGTACCTGCGGGTTCACGCCGCCGTCTACCAGCGAACCGGCGGGCTCATCGGCCATCGCCTGGCCGGCGTCCCGTCGCTGATGCTGCGGACGACGGGGCGTGTTTCCGGCCAGCCCCGCGTCGCCGTGCTGATCTATGCGAGGGACGAGTCCGGCTTCGTCCTGGTGGCCTCGAACCACGGCCTCGATCGCGAGCCGGCGTGGCTCCTGAACATCCGTTCCGACCCGGCGGTCGGGGTCCAGGTCGCCCGCCGACGCGCCGCCGGTCGGGCTCGCGTGATCGAGGCTGGCGACGCCGACTACCCGCGACTCTGGAACCTCGTCAACGCCAACAACCACGACCGCTACGCGGGCTACCAGGAGCGCACGGACCGGCCCATTCCGCTGGTCGTCGTGACGCCCGATCGGCCGCTGACGTGAGGAGCGAGGACGCCGCCATGCCGCTGCCGGCGGACCATCAACCGGCCCGGGCCGCCGCGCTCCTCGTCCGGCCCGGCGCCACGTTCGAGGGCAAGCAGGGCCTGACGTACAGCACGGGCGTGTTCGCCGAGAACACGGGTGCCGAGCGGCTCTGCATGCACCTGCTTCACATCCCGCCCGGGGGCCGCGCGAAGGCGCACCGTCATGCGAACCATGAGTCGGTGATCTACCTGGTCAGCGGAACCGCCACGGTCCTCCACGGCGGCAGGCTGGAGCACCGTCTCGAGATGCGGCCCGGAGACTTCCTGTACATCCCGGCCAGCGTCCCGCACCTGCCGATCAACCCGAGCCCGACCGAGCCGGCCGTCGCCGTGCTCGCGCGCACGGATCCGAACGAGCAGGAGAGCGTCGAGCTGCTGCCGGAGCTCGACCGAATCGCCGACGAGCCCTGACGCCGGCGCGCCGGGGTGGGCGTGAGGCACCCCGCGGAGTCGGCGCGGCCGCCCGGGCGCGCTGGAGCGAACGGTCAGTCGCCCCCGGCGGGTGCGGGCCGGCCCGACCCGGGCTGTCCAGAGGCGGGCTCGCCGGGCGCGGCCTGACCCAGGGCTGCCTGGATGGCTTCGTGGAGGCGGGCGCCTGTCGGCTGTCCGACGACCGACGTGACGTTGTGGACGCCGGAGCTCTCGATCCAGCTCTGTTCCATGCCGGGACTCGTCAGCACGATCGGCTTGTCCGGATGGATCTCCCGGAGCTGGTCGATGAGCAGCCGCGCCCCTTCCGAGTCCCCGCTCGCCCAGGCGTCGTAGACGAGCACGTCGGCGTCCTCGGCGAGCTCGCACGGCCGGCCGACAAGGATCGGGCACTGATTGTGGGTCGGGCCGGTGCACTGGCGGGCGTCGTAGCCGAACCGACGCAGCGAGTCGACCTCCTGGTCGCTCAGGTCAAGATCGTGGTGGACCACCAGGACGCGGGTCATGGCTCGCCTCCGGAGCTGCAATCCTCGGCCGAACGCGACCGGGCTCGCTCGCGGCCACGGGCACCCGTGCCGCGCAGGCAGCGCCGCCGCCACCTGGATCCCCGGCATCGGACCCGAACCGTGCGCCACTCAGCGTAGCCGACGGACGACCGCGGCGCCCACGCCGAGCCGGCCGTCACCGCGCCCGTTCGCCCACGCCCGCGAGCCGCTCGGGCCATGGATGCGCATGGGCATCATCGATGATCGAGGATCAACTAGAGTGCTCATGATGGTGGTGGCAGGCCCCGGCCCGCGGCGCACCATTCGGCAGACTCGGCCGCCGGATACAGGCATCGCCCGGGCACGCCCCGGCGGTGCGGCCGCCTCCGGCGACGGACCACGGGCCGCGTCGCGGCCGGGGCCCACCGCGGCTCGAAGGAGTGGGACGATGGCGAAGACGATCCTGCTGATCGGCACCCTGGACACGAAGGGCCGCGAGTACGCCTACATCCGGGACCTGATCCGAGCGCGTGGCCATACGACGTTCGTGCTCGACGCCGGCGTGCTGGGCGAGCCGGCCTTCACGCCGGACAGCCCCGCGGCACGCACCGCCGAGGCCGGCGGACGGTCACTGGCCGAGCTGCGCGAGCAGCGTGATCGCGGTTACGCGCTCGAGATCATGGGCCTCGGGGCGCGGGCACTCGCGGCCGAGATGGCGGCGGCCGGCAAGTTCGACGCCGTCTTCGCGATGGGCGGCTCGGGCGGGACCTCGATCGGCGCCACTGCCATGGGCGCGCTCCCGGTGGGCATGCCCAAGCTCATCGTCTCGACGATGGCGTCGGGGAACGTGGCCCCGTACGTCGACGTGAAGGACATCACGATGATGTACTCCGTCGTCGACGTCGCGGGCCTCAACCGGGTCTCCAGGCGGATCTTCTCGAACGCCGCGGGCGCCATCTCGGGCATGGCCGAGCAGGCTTCCGCGGCAGCCGAGGAGAAGCCACTCGTCGCCACGACGATGTTCGGCGTCACCACGCCGTGCGTCGACCGGGTCCGGGAGCGGATGGAATCGGCCGGCTACGAGATGCTCGTGTTCCATGCCACGGGCAGCGGCGGGCGCTCGATGGAGGCGCTCGTGGCCGACGGCTTCATCACCGGCCTCGCCGACGTCACCACCACCGAGTGGTGCGACGAGCTGGTGGGTGGCGTCCTCTCCGCGGGCCCGCAGCGCCTCGACGCGGCGGCTCGGGCGGGCATCCCCCAGGTCGTGTCGCTGGGCGCGCTCGACATGGTCAACTTCGGTCCCCGCGACACGGTGCCGGATCAGTTCCGAGACCGGAACATCTACGTCCACAACCCGCAGGTCACGCTGATGCGGACCACGCCGGCAGAGTGCGCGAAGCTCGGCGAGATCATCGCCGGCAAGCTGAACCAGAGCACCGGCCCGACCGCCCTGTTCATGCCGCTCAAGGGCGTGAGCGCGATCGACGTCGAGGGCATGCCGTTCCACGACCCGGTCGCGGACGCCGCCCTGTTCGACGCCGTCCGGACGCACCTCGACCGCTCCAAGGTCGACCTCGTCGAGCTCGACCTCGCCATCAACGACCCCGCGTTCGCCGACGCGATGGCCGATCGCCTTCTGGCGATGCTCGGCCGGAAGGCCGGCGTCGAGCCCGCGGTCGTCCAGCACTGAACCCGGCCCGGAAGCCGCAAGGAGAACCGACATGCCCTTCATTCCGCGCGCCGAGATCGAGCGCCGCCTGCGGGCGCAGATCGCCGCCGGTGTCCCGATCGTCGGCTGTGGCGCCGGCACTGGCATCTCGGCCAAGATGGCCGAGGCCGGCGGCGCCGACCTGGTGATCATCTACAACTCGGGCCGCTACCGGATGGCCGGCCGGGGGTCGCTCGCGGGGCTGATGGCGTACGGCGATGCCAACGGGATCGTCGTCGAGATGGCGGCCGAAGTGCTCCCCGTCGTCAGGGACACGCCCGTCCTCGCCGGCGTCAACGGCACGGATCCGTTCCGGCTGATGCCGGTCTTCCTGCGACAGCTCAAGGAGATGGGCTTCGACGGAGTCCAGAACTTCCCGACCGTCGGCCTCATCGACGGCGACTTCCGCAGGAACATCGAAGCCACCGGGATGGGCTACGACAAGGAGATCGAAGCGATCAAGGTCGCGTCCGACATCGGCCTGTTCTGCTCTCCGTACGTGTTCGATCCCGACCAGGCCAAGGCGATGGTGAAGGCGGGCGCGGACCAGCTGGTCGCGCACGTCGGCCTGACCACCGCGGGCTCGATCGGGGCGGGCGTGGCCTTCACGCTCGACCAGGCGATCGACAAGGTCATGGCGATCGCGGAGGCCGGTCGGTCGGTCCGCAAGGACATCATCGTGATCTGCCACGGCGGCCCGTTCGACGAGCCGGAGCAGGTCGGCAAGGCGCTGCTGCGAATGCCCGGCGTCCACGGGTTCTTCGGAGCGTCCAGCATCGAGCGGCTCCCCACCGAGCGCGCGATCAAGGGTCAGGTCGCGGAGTTCAAGAAGCTCGCGGTCGCGACCGCGTAGCCCCGCAGGCAACCCCCTCCCCCGCGGGCGAACCCGACTCGCGGGGCCCTCAGAAGGCGGCGGCCTCCGCGCAGGCCGCCGCCTTCTGCTCGTTCGGCCGTCCCGTTCCGGCATTGGCGGCCGGCGCGAGCCTCCGGATGGGACCCACGATCGGCTTTCCCGATCACGGGATGGCGAGCGTGCGAGCAATGTCCGGGATGTGGCGCATTTGGCGAACGTTGCCCGCCTGAACGCATCCTCTTGATCGGTCTGGCCGATCAAAGGCAGCGCGGGCAAGGCCCGTCGACGGCGGGTGCCGGCGCCGCTCGCTGGCAGGATCCTGCGGCCGGGCGCGCTGAATGCTCGCAGGATCCTCCGCCACCCGGTCCAAACCGGCCGGGGCCGTCCAACGAAATCCAAACGTGGCCTTCCGACACTGTCGCCCGGCACCTCCGAAGAGGGACGCGGGCAGAACGTGATCGACGAGCAGGTGGACCGCCCGACCGGGCGGACCGGGGCCCGGACCAGCCGCCGCAGCCGCCTCGTGGCCGGCCTCCGGCGGTCGGTCCCGTTCGGAGCGGGGGTCGTGGCCGCCCTGGCGGCCGTGGCCCTCTTCGGCCTGCTGGCACCCGCGCCCCGGCCGATGACGCAGGCGGACATCCAGAGCGGAGTCGCCCAGGCCCTGGCCTCGATGACGCCGCCACCGGCGACCTCCCAGCTCGTCTACGACGCCATCCAGCCGTCCCTCGTCCTCGTCGAGACCGACCGGGCAGCACCCGGTGCCCCGGCCTCGCCTGGGGGCGCGGCATCTCCGGCGCCGTCGGCCGGGCCCAGGTCATCCCCGCCGCCCGGCGCGTCGGCAGGGCCGGGCTCGGCGAGCCCGTCCCCCGACGGAGGCGGGCTCGGCAGCGGCGTGGTCATCGACGCCCAGGGCGACATCCTCACCAGCCTGCACGTGGTCGACGGGGCGTCGGCGATCCAGGTGACCTTCGCCGACGGTACGAAGGCGGCCGCCCGGATCAGCAGCACGGAGCCGGCCAACGACATCGCCGTCCTCCAGGCCGGCGCCCTGCCTCCGTCGGTGACCCCCGCCACGCTCGGCAACCCGCGCTCGGTCCAGATCGGCAGCGACGCCTACGTGGTCGGCAACCCGTTCGGGCTGTACGGGTCGATCAGCGCGGGCGTCGTGTCCGGCCTGGACCGGACGCTCCGCGTCGCGAGCACCGGCCGGGTCCTGAGCGGCCTCATCCAGGTCGACGCCGCCGTGAACCCGGGCAATTCGGGCGGCCCGCTCCTGAATCGCGACGGCCAGGTCGTCGGGATCGTGGCCGCCCTGCTCAATCCGACCAAGGAAGACGTGTTCGTCGGAATCGGGCTGGCCGTGCCGATCGACGTGGCCGGCGGCGCGGCCGGCCTCCCCCCGTACTGATGGCAGCAGGGCGAGCGCGTCCCCCGGGCGGACGCACCCAGGCAGCGGAACGAGGTGCAGCGCCGTGAATCAGCCGGATCCCGTCGGCGGAACGCTCCCCATGGAGCGCCTGCTCTACGAGGTCAAGAAGGTCATCGTCGGGCAGGATCACCTCCTGGAGCGGCTGGTGGTCGCATTGCTCGCGCGCGGCCACGTCCTCGTCGAGGGCGTGCCGGGCCTGGCCAAGACCCTGGCCGTGAAGACGCTCGCGGCCGCCATCGGCGGCGAGTTCCGGCGCATCCAGTTCACGCCCGACCTGGTCCCGGCCGACCTGGTCGGCACGCGCATCTACAACCAGAAGACCGGCGACTTCTCGACCTCGCTCGGACCCGTCTTCACCAACCTCCTGCTCGCCGACGAGATCAACCGGGCGCCGGCGAAGGTCCAGAGCGCACTGCTCGAGGTCATGCAGGAGCACCAGGTGACCATCGGCCGGGACACCCACCTCGTCCCGGAGCCGTTCCTGGTCCTGGCGACCCAGAACCCGATCGAGACCGAAGGCACCTACGCGCTGCCCGAGGCGCAGGTGGATCGGTTCATGATGAAGGTCCTGGTGGGCTATCCGACCGCCACGGAGGAGTTCGTCATCGTCGACCGGGTGACCGGCTCGCCGGAGGTCGTCACGCCGGTCCTGTCGACCGCCGACCTCCTCGCGCTCCAGGCCCGGGCCGACGCGGTGTACACGGATCCCGCCCTCGTCGAGTACGCCGTCCGCCTGGCGACCGCCACACGGACGCCCGCCGCCTTCGGCATGCCCGAGCTGCAGCGCTACATCACGTTCGGCGCCAGCCCTCGCGCGTCCATCAACCTCATCCTGACGGGCCGCGCGCTGGCCTTCCTGCGCGGCCGCGACTACACCCTGCCGAAGGACGTCATCGACGTGGCGCGCGACGTCATGCGCCACCGGATGGTGCTCTCGTTCGAGGCCCTCTCCGACGACGTCACCGCCGACCACCTCCTCACGACGGTCCTGGCCCGCGTGCCCGTCCCGGTCGTGCCGCTGCGGGAGCCGTCCAACGTTCGCTACAGCGCCTGAGCGCATCCTCTACCGCCTGGACTGGCAGGTCATCCGCCGCCTGGACGGCCTCCTCCAGGGCGACTACCGCAGCCTCTTCCGGGGCAACGGCGTCGACCTGGCCGACCTGCGCGAGTACCAGCCGGGCGACGACGTCCGCGCCATCGACTGGAACGTGACGGCCCGCCTCGACACGCCGTACGTGCGCGAGTACCACGAGGATCGCGAGGTCACCGCCTGGTTCCTGCTGGACCTGAGCCCATCGGTCGACTTCGGGACGGCCGACGCGGAACGGCTCAAGCGGACCGTGCTCATCGACTTCGTGTCGACGCTGGCCCGCGTCCTGACGCGCCACGGGAATCGCGTGGGGGCGATCTTCTACGGCCGCGAGGTCGAGCGGACGATCCCGGCGCGGGGCGGGCGCGTCCAGGTGCTGCGCCTGATCGCCGACCTGCTGGAGCATCCCCGCCACCCGAGTGCCCCGTTCACGGACCTGACGCCCCTGCTGCGGGCGGGACGACGCGGGATCAAGCGCCGGTCGCTCGTCTTCATCGTCTCCGACTTCATCAGCGAGCCCGGCTGGGAGCGCGAGCTGGACCTGCTCAACCGCAGCCACGAGGTCATTGCGATCCGCCTGCGCGATCCGCGGGAGACCGCCCTGCCGGACGTCGGGCCGCTGGTCGTCGAGGATGCCGAGACCGGCGAGCAGGTGCTGGTCGACACGCACGATCGTGGCTTCCGGCAGCGCTTCGCCGAGGCGAACGCGCGTCGCGAGGCGGACGTGGCGGCGGCGTTCCGCCGGGCCGGCGTCGATGCGCTGGCCCTCTCCACCGACGACGACCTGGTGCGCGCCATCGTCCGCATGGCGACGCTGCGCCGGCGCCGGAGGCACTGACGGATGTCCTTCACCTGGCCGCCGGCGCTGCTCCTGCTGGCCCTGATTCCGGTGGGCGTCTACCTGGATCGGGCCCTCGGGCGGCGCCGGCGACGAGCGCTGGTCGCGGCAGGCCTGGCCGGCCCGGCGGGCCTGGCCGGCCCGGCGGGCCTGGCCGGCCCGGCGCCTGATGAGCCGCCCAGGTCCAGCTTCGCCACGCGGTTCCGTCGCCGGGCGCCGGGCGCGGCCCTCCTGGCCGGGCTGACGCTCGCCACCGTCGCGCTGGCGCGGCCGCAGGGCGTGGTGAGCCTGCCTCACGAGGAGGGCGTCGTCCTGCTCGCCTTCGACGTCTCCGGGAGCATGGCCGCGACCGACCTCCAGCCCACCCGGATGGCGGCTGCCAAGGCGGCTGCCACGGCGTTCGTCCAGCGGCAGCCGCCCGGCGTCGTCGTGGGGGTGGTCGCCTTCAGCGACACGGGGATCTCCGTCCAGGCGCCCACCAGGGACCAGGCCGCGGTGACCGCGGCCATCGCCCGCCTCGCTCCGCAGCGGGGCACGTCGCTCGGCCAGGGCATCCAGGCGGCTCTCCACACGATCGAGGTGACCCTCGATCCACCGCCGGTCGACTACTACACCCGCTCCCCCGCCCCTTCCGCCGCGCCGACGCCGACGCCCACGCCGGTGCCGGCCGGCACGCACGCGCCCGCGGTGATCGTCCTGCTGACCGACGGCGAGAACAACGAGTCGCCCGATCCGCTGGCGGCCGCGCAGGCTGCCGCGGCCCAGGGCGTGCGGATCGACACGGTCGGGATCGGCAGCTCCGCGGGCACCAATCTCGACATCAACGGTTTCACGGTCCACACCAGCCTCGACGAGCCACTCCTCGAGCAGGTCGCGACCACGACCGGCGGGACGTACTACCACGCAGCCGACACGGCGAGCCTGCAGGCGATCTACGACACGCTCGACACGAAGCTGGTGGTCGCGCCGGAGGCGATCGAGGTCACGAGCCTGTTCGCCGCGGCCAGCGTGGCCCTCCTCCTGGTCGGCGGCGTCATGTCGCTCGGCTGGCTGGGGCGCCTGCCATGACGGCGGGGCGGAGCCAGGCGCGACGGATCGCCCGCACGGGGCCGCATCGTCGCGTGGCTGACCGCCCGCGCGGGCAGGCCGGGACTCGCGGGACGTACGCGGAAGCGGCGGCCCGATGACGTTCCTGTGGCTCCCGCTGCTCCTCCTGCTCCTGGTGGTGCCGCTGCTCGTCGCCGGCTACGCCCTTGCGCTCCGGCGACGCCGCCCGGCCAGCCTGCGGTACTCGAGCGTCTCGCTGATCCGGGCCGCCCTCCCGAACCGGTCCCGACTTCGCCGGCACCTGCCGTTCGCGCTCTTCGCGGTGGCCGTGGGGTCGCTTGCCATCGCGGTCGCCCGACCCGCCGTGACGATGTCGGTACCGTCGAACCAGGCCACGATCATCCTGACGCTCGACGTGTCCGGGAGCATGTGCTCGACCGACATCCCGCCGAGCCGGATTCAGGCGGCCGAGGCCGCCGCGGCCTCCTACATCGAGTCACAGGCCGCCAACACGCAGATCGGCATCGTCGCGTTCGGCGGGTTCGCCGAGCTGGTCCAGGCCCCGACGACGGACCGAGGCCAGCTCATCGCCGCGCTCCAGAGCCTGACGACGGGCAGGCGAACCGCGATCGGGAGCGGCATCCTGGCGGGCATCGACGCGATCAGCAGCGTCGACCCGGCCGTGCCCCGTAGCGTGACCGACACGACGCCCGGTGACGCGCCACCGCCCGTCACCCCGGGAACGCACGTGCCGGACATCATCGTCCTGCTCACGGACGGGGCCAGCAACACCGGACCGGACCCGCTCGACGCGGCACAGCAGGCCGCCGACCGAGGCGTGCGCGTCTACACGATCGGCTTCGGCACGGCCGACGGCGGCGCGTTCAACGGGGCCTGCGCTCAGCAGTTCCTCGGCCGCGAGCCCAACATTCCCGGCGACCCGAACGGCGGGTTCGGCGGAGGCTTCGGCGGTGGGGGCGGTGGCTTCGGCGGTGGGGGCGGTGGCTTCGGCGGTGGGAACCCGCCGGGCGGCTTCCGGCGCGGCATCGACGAGGCGACCCTCCAGAAGATCGCCGACGTCACGGGCGGCACGTACCATCCGGCGGAGAGCGCCGGCCAGCTGCAGAGCGTTTTCGCGAGCCTGCCCACCAACATCATCTTCAAGACCGAGGACGAGGAGATCAGCGTCGTCTTCGTCGCCCTCGGCGCGATCCTGGCGGCCGCGGCGTTCCTGCTGGGGCGGGCCTGGCGACCCCTGCCCTGAGGCAGGCGTCGCGTCGCTCGGGACGGGCGGGCGTGGGCTCCGGGGCAGGCTGGGCCTTCCGAGGCGGCCCCCTCCCTCACCGTGCTTCAGTGCTGGCGCTCGAACGCCTTGAGCGACACCGGGTGGTCGGCCGGCAGGATCGTCCGATCCGGGGCCGTGCCCAAGGCTTCGCCGCCACGGTCTCGCGGCGCGGCCCCGGCCCCGCCGGCACCGGCGCCCGACGGTCCGCCTTCGCCTGGCACGGCCTCCCCCGCCGCCGACTCCGCGACCGGGAGCTCCGGGGCGGTGGGCGCGACGGCCTCACGGTCCGGCTGGCGCCCCGTGACCGCGGCCAGCGGCTGGAGCGCGGCGACAGGCGGACGCGTCGCGGCCAGCAGGACGCGCGTCCGCCCATCGCATGATCCGGGAGGAGCCACGGGGACGACCGCGACGACCCCGTGGCCGGGGGTCTCCACCCAGAGCTGGAAATCGTCGCGCCGGATCAGGTCGATGTCCGCGATCGGGGTGGGATAGTGATGGACGCCGCCTGTCGGCGCGCCGGGGAGCATGCCGACGTGGCGGGCGGGCGGCAGCGGCACGCTGGCGTTGCAGATGGAGTCCGTCCAGCGGGCCACCCCTTCGGCGTCCGTGATGGGGGTGTCGAGGAGGCTGCGGATCCCGAGTTCGTCGACCGCCTCCGGGAACCGCGCGTAGAGCCGCCGCGCCACGAGGCGCAATCCGTCGACCTTGGCCGGATCGGCGCAGAACTGGGCGGACCATTCGATCCCCGCGACGTTGCGCACCAGGAACCAGCCGGTCTCGTCCTTGAGCCAGAGGCCTCCGCCGTGGTGATCCTGGTACGGCGGCGGCCCGTACGGCTCGCTGCCGATCGACGCCGCAAGCCGGTTCATCGTCGCTCGGGACGCGACGTATTCCGGCGTGTCGGTGCGCACGGGATGGTCGGGGATCTGGATGGTCCAGGGCACGTCCTCGTGCTGCGTGTGGGCGGCGCCGGCGGGTCCATCGGTCATGAGGGCCTCCTCGGGAGCGATCGTGGCAGCGACCGGCGACGCGTGCCGGCGCTCAACGGCGTCCGATCAGCCGGACGGACTCCACGCGGCCGGGCTCGGCGATGACCCACTCGATGAGCGATCGGACGGCGGGGGCCAGCCCGGGCTCCTCGAGGTCGAGCGTGCGTCGTCGCTGACCGTCATCGACGGTCAACCGATAGCCCACGGCATCGGGGATCGATGCTCCAGCCGCGCGCGACTCCGGCCCACCCGCCTCGAGGATGCCTGAATCGCGCACGCGTGCCTCGAGCGAGACGGCGTGCTCGGGCGCGAGCGTCACCGTGTCGACCACCGTCTCCGTCACGACAGGGATGAGGCCCGCGCTCCGGACCAGGGTCACCCTCACCGGACGGTCCCGGCCGGCGGACGGGGGCCATCGCCCGGCGCAACGCCGACGGCCGTCCACGCGTCGCGGACGGCGTTCGCCTCAGCGCTCGCCACCCCGTGCAGCTCGCCGGCGGCCCGGACGGTCGCGGCGGCGGCCGCCCCGAAATTCGCCGTGGCGGCGAGGAACCCGGTCAGCGCGCGGTACCAGATCGGCCCGGCCGTCTCCCACGCGTTGCCCCCGATCGCGGTGGCCGCCAGGTAGAACGCATGGTTGGGGATCCCCGAGTTGATGTGGACGCCGCCGTTGTCGTGGGCCGGTCGGCGTCGTCCGGCAGGTCGACGTAGCCCGCCATCGTCGCGGGTTGCGGATCGCCTTCGTAGGCCGTTCCCGGTGCGGCCATCGAACGCAGCGCGGCCCCGTGCAGGGCGGTGCCCAGGATGCCGGCGCCGATGAGCCAGTCCGCCTGGTCGGCCCGCTGGCCTGCCGATCGCTGCTTGACCAGCGAACCGAAGACGTCGGAGATCGACTCGTTGAGGGCGCCGCTCTGGCCCCGGTACTCGAGGCCCGCGCTGTACTGCGTCACGCCGTGGGTGAGCTCGTGGGCGATGACGTCGAGGGCGGTCGTCAGGCTGCCGACGCGGAAGATCCGGCCGCTGGCCCGATCGGCCCACGCCTGGTCCGCATGCCGCGAGTGGCAGCCACCGGCGCGGTACGATCGGCCGGTCATCGAGGAGGAGCAGCCGTGCCGACAGCCAGCCACCGCTTGCCACCAGAGGGAGCCGCGCGAGCGCGAGGCGATCGCGGGCCGCGTGAGCGTGTCCGCTGGGGCATCCTCGGGACAGCGGGCATCAACCGGAAGCTCCTGGCCGGGGCGGCACTCTCAAACGACGTCGAGGTGGTCGCCGTGGCCAGCCGTGACCTCGTCCGTGCCACTGCGTATGCGGCCGAGGCCGGCATCCCGCGGGCGTTCGGCTCGTACGAGGACCTGCTCGGCGATCCGACGATCGAGGCGGTCTACGTCTCGCTGCCGAACGCGCTGCACCACCGGTGGACGCTGGCGGCGCTCGCGGCTGGCAAGCACGTCCTCTGCGAGAAGCCCTACTCCCGGCATCCGGACGACGTGGCGGAGGCGTTCGACGCCGCCGACCGGTCCGGCCGGCTCCTCGCCGAGGGATTCATGTGGCGCCACACGCCGCAGGCCCGAAAGCTCCTGGAGCTCCTGCCCGAGATCGGCGAGCTCCGGACGATCCGCGCGACGTTCGCATTCCGGATCGGCGAGGGCGAGAACATCCGCCTGCGCTCGGACCTCGAAGGTGGAGCCCTCATGGACGTCGGCTGCTACTGCGTGAGCGGCGCCCGCCTGCTGACCGGGGAAGAGCCCCGATCCGTCTTCGGCATCGCACGGTTCGGGCCCGAAGGCGTCGACATGACGTTCACCGGCGTCCTCGACTTCCCGGGCGGGGCCACGGCGGAGTTCTCGTCGAGCTTCGCCTTCGAGCACCAGGGCCTCGAGGCGATCGGGTCCCGGGGCTCGATCCGGGTACCCGATCCCTGGCACAGCCGCGAGGGTCGCCTCTTCCTCGACGATCGGGAGATCCGCGTCGAGCCGATCAACCCCTACCAGCTGGAGCTCGAGAACCTGAGCACCGCGATCCGCGGCGAGGGGACACCGCTCCTCGGGCGTGCCGACGCGCTCGGCCAGGCTCGGGCGATCGCGGCGCTCTACGACTCGGCGGAACGGGGCGTCGCCGTCAGGCCCTGACGCCCGGCATGGCAGCGCTCGAGCGTGGCAACGAACGTGGCGACGCGATCGGCCGCGTCGTCAACGACGCGCAGGAGCCCATGGCCCTGGCGGGGGTACGTGACGAGGCTGGCGTCCGGCAGCAACGAGACGGCGCCCCGCAGGAGATCGAGCCGGGCGAATGGATCGGCCTCGCCGGACAGCAGCAGGACCGGACACGTCAGCCTCGGCCAGTGGGCGGTCCGCGCCTCCCAGGTGGCCGGCAGGCCGGGGCGGTGCAGTGGGTAGCTCAGCAGCACGAGGCCGGCCACTTGTTCGCCGCGGCCGAGCAGGTCGGCGACCGCCAGGCTGGCAACACGGCCGCCGTAGGAGTGGCCGCCGAGCACCGTTCGGGCGGGCGTCGCGACCTGCTCCTCGAACGCCGGCATCGCGTCCTCGGCACGTCGACGGGGCAGGTCGATGGCCCGGGCGCTCACGCCGCGCCGGCCCAGCGCATCGACCCATGGCGCCATGCTGGCCGCCGTTCCGGACGCACCATGGCCCAGGACGACGGCGATGCCCGTCGGCGACCCGGCGGTCACCGTCTGGCCGTCGGTTCGTCGGCCGACCGACGGGTGGCGATGCGGACCAAGGAGCCCTCCGTATTCGTCGCGCCCGGCTGACTGCGCCGCGAGTCTGCGCGCGGCTCGCGGATCCGGCAAGGCGGGCCGGCAGACCGGCGGCGAGGTCGCCGCCGGGCCCGACGCCGACCCGACGGGAAGCCGACCCGACGGGAAGCCGACCCGACGGGAAGCCGACCCGAACGGGCGCCGACCCGAAGGGAGCCGACCCGAAGGGAGCCGACCCGAAGGGAGCCGACCCGAAGGGAGCCGACCCGAAGGGAGCCGACCCGAAGGTCGCCTGATCCACGTGGTGACGCCGAATCCGGCGGCGACGACGCCTTCGGCATACTTCGCAGAGGGCCCGGGGCCCATCGTCGCCCCACCGCCAGAGGAGCCCAATGCGGCCGAGATTGACGCTGCTCGACGACGCGCTCATCGCGGGCATCCTGGACGAGGCGAAGCGCGATCCTGGCCGAGACCGGCATGGAGATCCGCGGGGGCGAGCCTGCGGGCGCGGCTCCTCGACCTGGGCCTGCCGACGGACGCCACGGGGCGGGTGCTGTTCCCCCGGGACGTCGTGGAGCGGGCGCTCGCCAGCGCGCCGCGGTCGTTCGTGCTGTACGACCGGGACGGGGCGGCCCATGCCGACCTCGGCGGGGATCGAGTCCATTTCGTCCCGGGTTCGAGTGGTCTCAAGGTCCTCGACCACCGCACCGGCGAGGCGCGGCTGGCGACGTCACGAGACTTCGTCGAATACGTGCGACTGGCCGACGGCCTGGCGAACATCGCCTACCTGGCGACGGCGTTCTCCACGAACGCCGACATCGAACCCCAGGTGTCGGACGCGTGGCGCCTCTACATGATCCTGGCGAACTCTCGCAAGCCGGTCGTGTCGGGAGCCTTCACGGAGCACGGCGTGCCGCGCATGGTCGAGATGATGCAGGTCTTCCGGCGTGACCGGGCCGACCTCGTCGCCCGCCCGATGTCGATCTTCACGATCACGGCGACCGGCAACTTCCGTTACAGCGAGGACTCCTGCCAGAACCTCGTCGACTGCGTCGAGGCTGGGATCCCGGTCGAGATCGTGCCCGTGACCCTGATGGGCCTGATCGCGCCCGTCACGATCGTCGGCGCGACCGTCTTCCACACGGTCGACGTGCTGGCCGGGATCACCATGGCCCAGCTGATCCGGCCGGGGGCGCCGGTCCTGTTCGGCGGGGCGCCGGCGACCTTCCACATGCGGATCGCGAGCTCGCCGATGGCGGCGATCGAAGCGCTCCAGCTCGACGTCGCCTACGTCGCGGTGGCGAAGGCGCTGGGCCTTCCCTGCCAGTCCTACATGGCCCTGTCGGACGCCAAGATGCTCGACGCGCAGGCCGGCGCGGAGACGTTCGGCAGCGCCCTGCTGGCGGCCCTGGCCGGCGTCAACTCCGTGTCCGGTCCCGGCATGCTCGACTTCCTGCTCGTCTTCAGCCTGCCCAAGCTGGTCTTCGACGACGACGCCTGCGGCCAGGCGCTGCGCTTCGTCCGGGACGTCCAGCCGGCCGGCGACCTGCCCGCAGGCGACCTTGTCCGCCACCTCATGGCGGAGCAGCACCTGATCATGGCCACGCACACGATGGAGCGCTGGCCCTCCGAGCTCTACCTGCCCGGACCCGTCGTCGATCGCGACAACCGCGAGAACTGGCTCAAGGCCGGCGGCAAGGACGCCTACGCGCGGGCCTGCGACGAGGTGGAGCGCCGCCTCGCGGCGGCCCGCCCGCCCGGGATCGACGCGGCCGCGGACGAGGAGCTGCGCCGGATCATCCGGTCCGGCCTTCGCGAGCAGGAGACCCTGCCCGAGCTCCCGGCCGCGATGGAAGGGCCGGCGCCCGCGCCGGGACGAGGACGCCGGCCGAACCCGCGGCGCGCCGGCTGAGCCAGGATCGTCCGCCACCGCAGGGCGCATGGGGTACGGCGTGATCCGTCACCCCGACCGGGGCCACGTCACCGCCCGGGATTGACAGCCCCCATTCATGCTGCCATCATCATTCACGCAATGCTGAATGATGATGCAGGGATGAATGACAGCTCCGACACGAACGCCCTCTCGCCGGGCGCGTCCGGGTCCACCGAGGGCACGCCGTTCACGCCCGCGCGGGAGCTGCGCATCGCGGACGTGGAGACGCTGCGCGTCCTGGCCGACCCGCTGCGGCTGCGCATCCTCGAGGTGTTCGACGCGCACCCGGACGACGCGCTGACGGTCAAGGTGGTGGCGGCGGCCCTGGCCGAACCCGTCACGAAGCTCTACTACCACGTCAACCTCCTGGAACGTCACGGCCTGCTCGCCGTCGTCGCCAAGCGGCTCGTCTCCGGCATCGTCGAGAAGCGCTACCGGCTCGCGGCGGAGAGCCTCCACGTGGATCGGGCGCTCTTCGGTTCGTCCGGGGCCGACGTCACCGCCGAGGCGTCGACGCTGATCGACGCGGTCTTCGGCAGCAGCCGGCGCAACCTCGAACGTGCCCTTGGCTCCGGCCCCGCCCGCCTGGGCACGGATGACCCGACCCCCGCTCGCGGGCTGCTCGCTCGCTTCACGCAGCGCCTGTCGCCCGATGCGGCGGTCCAGGCGCGTCGACTCATCGAGGAGCTGATCGAGCGCGTCGGCGCGCTGGCCGCCGCGACGCCGGCGCCCTCCGAGCCAGCGACGCCAGCCTCGCCGGCGGCGCCGGCCGACGCGGCGACGGCCGACGCGGCGACGGCCGCGGCTCCTGCCGAAGCGGGCTCGAGCGCGCGCGACGCCGACGCCTACGAGTTCCTCGTCGTCTTCAATCCAGTCTCCGACGAACTCGTCGGCACGCCCGCCGCGCCGGTCGACGAAGCACCGCGCGCCGGCGGCGACCGGTGAGCGGATCGACAGGCCAGACGCTGACCGTCCGCGACGTTCTCCGGATCGCCGATTTCCGCCGCATCTGGGCTGCCCAGGCGATCTCCGACCTCGGCGACGGCATGACGAGCCTGGCGCTGTTGCTGGTCGTCACGCTCCTGACGGGCTCGACGGCCGCGCTCGCGGTGATGGCGATCTCGCTCGCCGTGCCGGCGATCGTCGTGGGGCCGGTCGCCGGCGTGTTCGTCGACCGCTGGGATCGGCGCCGGGTGATGCTGGCCTCCGACCTGACCCGGGCCGCAGTCGTCCTCGGTTTCATCGTCGTCCGCTCCGCCGACATGGTCTGGATCCTCTACCTGCTGGCCGTGGCCCACGCGACCGTTGGCACGTTCTTCACGCCGGCCCGCATGGCGTTCGTGCCGCGGATCGTTCCCGCGGAGGGCCTGCTGGCGGCCAACTCTCTGAGCCAGGCCACGCGCATCACGGCGAACGTGACGGGCGGGATGGCGGCGGGCGTCTTCGTCGGCACGTTCGGGACCGCCTGGCCGGCGTTCACGATCGACGCCCTGACCTTCGTGGCCTCCTTCCTCCTCGTGCTCCGGGTGCGGCGATCGGCGCGTGCGGAGCGAGGCGAGGCGGCCGGCGAGAGCCAGGCGCCGCCCGAGGGCCCGCAGCCGCGCCGCGGAGCCCTCGACGACCTCCGTGAGGGACTGGGCGTCGTGCGCCGCTCCCCCACCCTGGTCGGCGTGCTGGTCGGCGCGGGAATGGCGATGCTGGGCCTGGGCGCCGTGAACGTCCTCTTCGTGCCGCTGGTGATCCGCGAGCTCCACCAGGCCGCCACCTGGATCGGCGCAGCCGATGCCGCCCAGACGGTCTCCATGGTGGCGGCCGCCGGACTCGTCGGTGCGTTCGCCCGCCGGCTCCGGCCAGGCACCCCGATCGTCATCGGGCTGGTCGCGATCTCCGTGTTCTGCGCCCTCCTCGCGGCCGTGAGCGAACTGTGGCAGGTGCTGGTTCTCCTCTTCGTGGCGGGCTGGTTCGTGACGCCGCTGACCGCGGCCGTGGCCACGATCGTCCAGACCGCTGTCGACGATGCCCGGCGAGGGCGCGTCTCCGCGCTGCTCCATTCGGTCATGTCGTCGGCGAACGTTCTGTCGATGGCGTTCGCGGGCGTGTTCGGCGACCTGCTTGGCGTGCGCGTCGTGTTCGTGATGGCGGCAGTCGTGATCGGGGCGGCGGCGCTCGCCGCGGCGGTCCTGTTCCGGCTCCCGGCGAAGGCAGCCGTCGCCCCGACGCCTGCTGCGCCGGCCCTGGACCAGGTGCCCGGGCTGGACTGAGGAAGCGAAGGCCGGCGGCAACCCCCGAGGCGCCAACGGCGCGGACCACGGGACGGTAGGATGGGCGCCGCCCCGGAGGGCACCGCCGCTCTGCGGTCGGGACGCCCGGCCCCGGGGGTGCGGGGGCGCCGCGCAAGCACGCGACCGGGTTCCCCCAGGAGGAGAGGCGCATGAGCAGGCACGCCGGACTGGACGCATGGGTCGCCGACGTCACGGCGATGTGCCAGCCCGATCGCGTCCGCTGGTGCGATGGCTCGCCGGCGGAGTACGCGGCGATGGTGCGCCTCATGGTGCATGCCGGGTCGGCGACCCCGCTCGCCGATGACCTTCGGCCGGGCAGCGTCCTGGTTCGGTCGCACCCGGCCGACGTCGCCCGCGTCGAGGACCGCACCTTCATCTGCTCGCTCCGCGAGGAGGACGCCGGCCCCACGAACAACTGGGCGGACCCGGCCGAGATGAAGCGGACGCTCGGCGGCCTCTTCGCCGGGTCGATGCGCGGCCGCACGCTCTACGTCATCCCCTACTCCATGGGCCCGGTCGGGTCACGGATCGCGAACGTCGGCGTCGAGCTGACCGACTCGCCCTACGTCGTCGCCAACATGCACGTCATGACCCGCGTCGGGCAGGCCGTCCTCGACGTGCTCGGCAGCGATGGAGCGTTCGTGCGCGGCCTGCACTCGGTGGGCGCGCCGCTGGGGCCGAACGACCACGACTCGCCGTGGCCGAACAACCTCGAGCACAAGTACATCTGCCACTTCCCGGAGACGCGCGAGATCTGGTCATTCGGCTCCGGCTACGGCGGCAACGCGCTGCTCGGCAAGAAGTGCCACGCCCTGCGCATCGCCAGCGTCCAGGCTCGTGACGAGGGCTGGCTGGCCGAGCACATGCTGATCCTCAAGCTGACCGCGCCCAACGGCCTCGTGCGGTACGTCACCGGCGCATTCCCGTCGGCCTGCGGCAAGACCAACCTGGCCATGCTCGCCCCGACGATCCCGGGCTGGAAGGTCGAGACGATCGGCGACGACATCGCCTGGATGAAGCTCGGCACGGACGGCCGCCTGCACGCGATCAACCCGGAGGCCGGCTTCTTCGGCGTGGCGCCGGGCACGAGCATGGCCTCGAACGCGAACGCGATGCGGACGTTCACGGCCAACGCGATCTTCACCAACTGCGCGATGACGCCGGAGGGCGACGTCTGGTGGGAGCAGATGAGCGACCCGCCACCGCCGGAGCTGACGGACTGGCTGCGCCGCCCCTGGACGCCCGACGCGGGTCGCAAGGCCGCCCATCCCAATGCCCGCTTCACCGTGCCGGCCCGCCAGTGCCCGGTCATCGCCCCGGAGTGGGAGGACCCCGCGGGCGTGCCGATCGACGCGATCCTCTTCGGCGGCCGGAGGACCTCGGTCGTGCCGCTCGTCACCGAGGCGTTCGACTGGGCCCATGGCACGTTCCTCGGTGCGACCGCGGGCAGCGAGACGACCGCCGCCGCGACGGGGGCCGTCGGCCAGCTCCGCCGCGACCCGATGGCGATGCTCCCCTTCTGCGGCTACAACATGGCCGACTACTGGGGCCACTGGCTGAGCTTCGCCGGGCGCACCGATCCCGCGAAGCTGCCGCGCATCTTCTTCGTCAACTGGTTCCGCAAGGGCGCCGACGGCCGGTTCCTGTGGCCCGGTTACGGCGAGAACAGCCGCGTCCTGAAATGGATCGTGGAGCGCGTGTCGGGCTCCGGGTCGGCCGTGGACACGCCGATCGGCCGCCTGCCGGCGGACGGAGCGCTCGACCTCGCGGGCCTCGACCTGCCGCCGACCGCGATGCCCGAGCTGCTTGCCGTCGACGTCGACGGCTGGCAGGCCGAGCTCGGCCTGATCCGCGAGCACTTCGCCCGCTTCGGCGATCGCCTGCCGGCCGCCCTGGCCGACGAGGCGGATGCCCTCGAGCGTCGCCTGGCCACTGCCCGGAGCTGAGGCGAGCCCCCAGGCCGTGGCCGCCCGGGCGGCCTGCGCCTCGCCGGCCTACGCGTCGCCCAGGGATGCCTCGTGCGCAGCGTTCTCGCGAGCGCGCTCCTCCGCCCGGATCGGCAGCGTGCCGAGCGCGGCGGCCACGAACGTGGCCGCCATCAGAACGAAGACGATGGGCAGGCCCGCCGATTTGCCGGCGGCCCCGATGATCGCGCCGTAGACGGCGACCCAGAGCGAGCCCACGCCGAAGGCCAGCGTGAAGTAGGCCGCGAACGACGCGTCCCGGATCGAGGGCCGGACGATATCGGCCAGCAGCGCCTGGAGCTGCGGACTCTCGGCGAAGCTGAAGAGGCCCATGAGGGCGATGCCGACCCACAGGCCGATAAGGCTGGAGCCAGCCGCGAGGAAGACGACGAACCCCACAGCCCCGCCGACGTACACGCCGACGATGAGCGGCTTGCGCCCGAAGCGGTCGGACAGCCAGCCCGCCACGAGCGGCATCGGCACCGAGAACACGATGAGCGCCCCGTACATCAGACCGGACGTCGACTCGTCGAGGCCGATGACGCGCGTCAGGTAGACGAGAGCGAAGAGGTTCACGACGCCGAGGCCCCGTCCGCCACCGCCGAGGATCGAGGTCAGGTACAGCCAGCGCAGGTCGCGGTCGCGGGCGATCGCCCGGAACGCGGCCCACACGCTGCCGCGGGCCACGGCAGCAGCACGGTCCGTGCCGCTCTCGCGGACGAGGAACAGGATGGCGACGGCGATCAGCAACGCCGGGACCCCGAACGCGATAGCCGCGCCACGCCAGCCGAACGTGGCGATGATCGGCGCCCCGATGACGGCCACCACGACCGTGCCCACGTTGCCTCCCGAGATGTGGGCGCTGATGGCGAAGCCGCGGCGCTCGGGCGGGAACTGCTCGGCAAGCAGCCCGTTGCCGACCGGATGCTGCGGCGCCCCGCCGATCCGCGACAGCACGTTGGCCACGGCGAACAGCCCGAAGCCGGACGCCAGCGCCTGGGCCACGAACCCGCCGCCGAACAGGAGGCCGCCGGCGCCCAGCAGGCTGCGCCGAGAGACCCGGCGCGTCAGCGACGCGAAGGTGAGCTGGACGATGCCCGACGCGAACGCTCCGGCCGCCGCCAGGAACGCGATCGTGTCGACGCCGACGTGGAAGTCGTCGGTGATCGCGAGGTAGATCAGCGGCAGCACGACAGCCTGGGCGTGGTTGACGGCGTGGGCGATCGACAGCAGCCACAGCGTCCAGGACGGGCGGACGTCCACCGCAACCCGTGCGGGCGTTGCGGAGGCGCTCGGCCCGGCCGGATCGTCGAGGAAGTCCATCTGCCCGAATCATGCGGCATCGGCGCGCCTCGGGCGGCCAACGGCCGCGGACGGAGCCTGCACCCGACGGGACGGCCCGTGCAGAATCCGCACATGCGCATCGCCGACTTCGCCCTGGAACGGTTCTTCGCCCGCTACGAGTTCGCCGTCGAGCACCTGCTGTGCGGGTCGGACGTGCAGGGATGGGCGATGGCCGACCTCCTCGCCCTCGCGGACGGCGAGACCCGGGCACTCTGGGACGGGCTGACCCTCGGGTACACGGAGGCTCCCGGTCACCCGCTCCTGCGCCGCGAGATCGCCGGCCTGTACGCCACGGCGACGCCCGACGACGTGCTCGTCTTCGCGGGGGCCGAGGAGGCCATCTTCTGCCTTGCGAACGTGCTCCTCGGGCCCGGCGATCACGCGATCGTGACGTGGCCAGGCTACCAGTCGCTGTACGAGGTGGCGCGGGCGACGGGCGCCGAGGTGACCCTCCACGAGCTCCACGAGGACGGACGGCTGGGCCCTGGATCCGGATCGCATCCGCCGCGCGCTACGTCCCTCCACGCGCCTGGTCGTCGTCAACGCGCCGCACAACCCGACCGGGATGCTGCCGACCCACGACGGAGTGGGCGGCGCTCACGGCGGCCTGCGAGGAGTCCGGCGTCCACCTGCTCGCCGACGAGGTCTACCGTGGACTGGAGCGCGATCCGGCGGATCGACTGAAGGCCGGGGTGGACGCGCTGTCTCGGGGCGTGTCACTCGGCGTCACGTCGAAGTTGTTCGCGATGGCGGGGCTGCGAATCGGCTGGCTGGCCAGCCGCGACCACGGTGTCCTCGAGCGCTGCGCGGCGTTCAAGGACTACACGACCATCTGCGCGGCCGCGCCATCGGAGATCCTGGCCATCGTCGGCCTGCGCGCCCGCGACGCCGTGCTGGCGCGTTCGCGCGCCATCGTGGAGGTCAACCTCGCGCTCCTCGACCGCTTCGTCGCGGCCCACGCCGACACGATCTCCTGGGTGCGGCCGCGCGGCGGCTCGACGGCGTTCCCGCGCCTGCGAGACGACCTGCCGGCGGACCGCTTCGTCGTCGACCTCGTGGAGGCGACCGGCGTGCTGCTGCTGCCGGGATCCGTGTTCGGGCACGGCGGCAATCACGTGCGCGTCGGCTATGGCCGGACGGACCTCCCGGTCGCCCTGGAGCGGCTCGATGGGTATCTCGGGCGCGCTTCGTGAGGGTCCCGTCGCGCCGGTCAGGCGCTGGCGGTTGACCGCCCGTGTGTCAATCGGCCGCGGCTGACAGGCGCCGCAACGCGCGTCAGGCCAGGGCCAGGCGCGCAAGGAGACCGGTTCCGATGCCGATCGAGACGCTCGCGAGCGTGCCGAGCAGGTAGTACTCGGCGAAGGATCTGTCGTCGAGCTGGCGGTAGCGGGCGATTGTCTTGACGCCCACGACGAGAGCCACGGCGGCCTCGGCCTGGGCCAGCACCAGCATGGTGATCAACAGGCGCTCGAAGACGCCGATCGCGCGGCCGACCATCGCCGGCGAGGTTGTTCCACCGCCGGGCGCAACAGGGGTCGGGGGATGACCCGCGGCCGGTAGTTCCATGGCGCTGCCGGTGAGCGGCCCCAGCCGGATTCGCCAGCCACGGGCGGGGGCGGCCTCCCCGCCCTCGGGCCGTCCCGCGGCGCCTGCGCCCGCGCGCCGGGTCGGGCGACCCCACGGCCGCAGGAGCAGGCCGACGAACCGGGCGGCCGCCACGATGTCGACGATGAGGATGGCGGCCACGACGACGGCGATCAGGACGGCCCGGTGGAAATCCGCCGGCGAGGCGCCGGCCGCGCTGCGAGCCAGGTCCGCAACCAGCTGCGTCGGCGCGGCATCCGCCACGAAGGCGCGCCAGGCCGCGAGCAGCACGGCGACGTGGATGCCCTGGGCAAGCGCAGCCCGGGCCGCGGGCCGGATCGTCCACTCGGGACCGAGGCTGAGGTCGGACGGGGCGGCACCGTCCGCGTCCACTCGCGCCCCGGCTGTCGGGCGGTCGACGGGCTCGAGCCCGTCGATGACGAGGTGGGCGATGACGGCCGTCGCGGCCACCACCGCACCAGGCGCCCCGAACGCGATCGCGACCGGGGCGAAGCACGCGGCCACGACGAGGCCGTGGATCGCCAGGCTCGCCGCGGCCGGGCGGCCGCGACCCGGTTCGGGCCGCAGGACGTACTCCGCGACCAGGTGCAGGAGCAGGAGCCAGGCGACGACCAGGCGCGCGTCGGTCATCGGGCCGGCCCTGCCGCCGCCTCAGTCGCCGGGGCTTCACCGGCCCCGGCAGTCGCAGCGCGCACGCCCGCCACGAACGTGCCGCGGATGGCGTGCGCGAGCCGGCCGATCGACGGGATGAGCGCACGACGCACCGCGATCGAGACGGCAGCCCGACTGATGCCGAGCCTCCGGGCGACGTCGACCTGGCGCAGCTCGTCGACCAGGACCAGGCGGGCGATCTGCCGCTGCCGGGCCGTCAGCCGCGCCAGCAGCTCCACGAGCAGGGGCGTGAGGTCGTCGGCCAGCGCATCGGCTGCGGCGTCGCCCGTGCGCAGAATCATGCCGACGCGCTGTGCGCGCGCCTCGCCGATCGCCTCGCGGGCGGTCAGGAACGCCTGGCCGGTCCGCTGGGTCGCCGGTCCTGCCCCATCGTCGACCGGCCCGACGGCAATCGCCCAGCGGAGGCGCGGGGCCTCCACATCGAGCGCTGTGGCCAGCACCGCCCGCACGGGATCGGCGCGCGTGGCGAGGAGGCCCTGGAGCTCATCGCCCTGGGTGAAGCCGAAGGCCGCCAGGCGGTCGGGGCCGTAGGCGTCGTCGAGCGCCGCGGCGAGGCGCCGCAGGCCGGCCGCGGAGCCCTGTGGGTCCTTGCGCGACGCGACGACGTCGGCGAACAGGACCGTGCCCGTTCTCGTCATGCCGGAGAACTTAACTCCTGCCTCGCTAAGCGTCAAGACTTAGCGCGAGGGGAGGGTCGGAACCTGCGCTCGGGACCACCGGCGAGGACGCCCCGCCGGCAGCGGCGCTCCTTCAGCCCGCGGCCGGCGCCTCTTCGACGTTGGGGGCGGCCGCGGCTGCCGCCAGCTCGGCCGCGGTCAGCTCGGCCGCGATCGTGTCGGCCCAGGCCCGGATCTCATGCCACGGCCGGTAGTCGCCCTCGGGAGCGCGCACCGCGGTGAGGATGACGTTCTCACCCAGGCCGAGCACGCCCCGGTCGACCTCGCCGCCGAAGATGCGATGCTCGCGGGCGCCGATCCGCGCGGCGAGGTCGCCGACGTCCTCGGGCTCCTCGGCCGGCATCGGCGGGTCGCCCATGGGCCCGCTGGAGAAGAGCCAGACGGGCATGGTCCGCAGCGCATCCTCGTGCCGTTCGATGAAGTTCGTCGCCGCATCCATCCAGCGGCCCAGGTAGACGGCACTGCCGGCGATGACGGCGTCGAAGCCGGACAGGTCGGCGACGCGGTCCGGGCCGACGCGGTCGACCTCGAGCCCCGCGTCGACGAGGGCGGCAGCCAGCGCGCTGCCGATCTCCGCGGTGGCGCCATGCCGCGACGCCACGCACACCAGCACTCGCATGTTCCTTACCTCGTCAGGCCCGGGGACGGGCTCGCGGCCGTCCGGGGAGCCGACGGCCTGCGCCCGTCACCGTGATCCACCGGCGGCCCGCGGCGAAGGGCCGAAGGGAGCGCCGCGGCGGGCCGTTGGGCAGCGGGCGGGGCCGGCGGAGCCGGGCACCAGGCGAGGGCGAGCGATCAACCAGCCGGTACGCCGAGCACCGACCGCGTCAGGCGCACGATCTCGAGATCCTCGCGGGCGGTCACGACGAACGTCCGCGCGGCGGCCCCGGGCGCGCCGATCTCCGCGTCCGACGTGGCCGCGTCGTTCGCCGCGGAGTCCAGGTCCACGCCGAGGAAGCCGAGACCCGCGGCTGCCATCTCGCGGATCCGCGGCGCATGCTCACCCACGCCGCCCGTGAAGACCAGGAGGTCGAAGCCGCCCATCGCGGCGGCCATGGCCGCGATCGAGCCGCGCAGCCGATGCAGGTAGACGTCCCGGGCCAGGACGGCCGGCCCGTCGCCTGCCGCAGCCCGCTCCAGGACCTCGCGCATGTCCGCCGTGCCCGCGAGGCCAAGGAGCCCCGAACGGTGCTCGAGCGTCGTCGCCAGCTCGGCCGGCGGCATGTTGACGTGCTCCTCGAGCCAGAGCACCAGGCCGGGGTCCACGCTGCCGGATCGGGTGGCCATGACCAGGCCCTCGAGCGGCGTGAAGCCCATGGTCGTGTCGACCGAGCGCCCGCCGCGGACCGCGCACAGCGACGCACCTGCCCCGAGGTGGGCGGTCACGATGCGGAGCTCCTCGAGGGGGCGCCCGGCCAGTTCGGCCGCGCGCCGCGACGCATACGCGTGCGAGAGGCCGTGGAACCCGAAGCGGCGCAGGTCCCAGCGCCTGCGCCACTCCGGCGGCAGGGCGTACGTGGAGGCCGCCGCCGGCATCGTGGCGTGGAAGGCCGTGTCGAAGCAGGCCACGGCGGGGACGTCGGGCAGGACCGCGCCGACGGCGGCCAGCGCGGCCAGGGATTTCGGCTGGTGGAGCGGCGCCAGGTCGGTGAGCGCCTCCAGCCGGGCGACGACCGCCGCGTCGATCCGGACCGGCCCGACGAAGGCCGTCCCGCCGTGGACGATTCGATGCCCGACGGCTTCCACTGAGCCCAGGCCGCCGATGGCGGCCGCCACCGCGGCCTCGTCGGCCCGACCCCGCGGCGCGGGCAGGTCAGCCGAGGCGACCAGGCGGTCGGCCGCATCGATCACCCGCAGCTTCAGGCTGCTCGAACCGGCATTCACGACGAGGACGCGACCGGCGAACCCCGACCCGGCGTCGACCCCGACGGCGGCCTGTTCCGTCATCGCGGCCACGCCCAGTTGCGGATCTCCGGGTCGTCCTCGCCCTCGAGTCGCGTGTAGGCGCGAGCCTGGAGGCGGCGGTCTGCCATCAGCTGGCGGACGCGGCCGGCGCGAGAGGCCAGGCCGGGGACGCGGTCGATGACGTCCATCACCAGGTGGAACCGGTCGAGGTCGTTGAGCATGACCATGTCGAACGGCGTCGTCGTGGTCCCCTCCTCCTTGTAGCCGCGGACGTGGAGGTTGGCGTGGTTCGTCCGGCGATACGTCAGGCGATGGATCAGCCACGGATAGCCGTGATAGGCGAACACGACCGGCCGGTCGGTCGTGAAGAGCGAGTCGAACTCGGAGTCAGAGAGCCCGTGCGGGTGCTCGGACGCGGGCTGGAGGCGCATGAGGTCGACGACGTTGATGACCCGGACCTTGAGTTCGGGAAGGAACCGGTGGATCAGGTCCACCGCGGCCAGCGTCTCCAGGGTCGGCGTGTCGCCGCAGCAGGCCATGACGACGTCCGGCTCGCCCCGGTCGTCGTTGCTCGCCCAGTCCCAGATGCCGATCCCGCGCGTGCAGTGGAGGATGGCCTGGTCCATCGTCAGCCAGTTCGGCGACGGCTGCTTGCCGGCGACGATGACGTTGACGTAGTTGCGGCTGCGCAGGCAGTGGTCGGCGACGGACAGCAGGGTGTTCGCGTCCGGCGGGAGGTAGACGCGGATGACGTCCGACTTCTTGTTGACGACGTGGTCGATGAAGCCCGGGTCCTGGTGGCTGAAGCCGTTGTGGTCCTGCCGCCACACCAGCGAGCTCAGCAGGTAGTTGAGTGACGCGATCGGCCGCCGCCAGGGGATGTCGCGCGTGACCTTCAACCACTTCGCGTGCTGGTTGAACATCGAGTCGATGATGTGGATGAAGGCTTCGTAGCAGTTGAACAGGCCGTGCCGGCCGGTGAGGAGGTAGCCCTCCAGCCAGCCCTGGCACTGGTGCTCGGAGAGGACCTCGATCACGCGGCCCTCCGGCGCCTGGTGCTCGTCGGTCGGCAGGAGCTCGCCGTCGAACTGGCGGTCGGTGACGTCGAACACCGCGCCCAGCCGGTTCGACGTCGTCTCGTCGGGCCCGAACAGGCGGAACGTCTCGCGATTACGGTCGATGATGTCGCGGAGGAACGTGCCCAGCACCCGGGTCGCCTCGGCGGTCGACGCGCCCGGGGTCGGGACGTCCACCGCATAGTCGCGGAAGTCGGGCAGGGTCAGGTCGCGCAGCAGCAGCCCGCCGTTCGCCCGGGGATTGGCGCTCATCCGCCGATGGGCCCGGGGCGGCAAGGCCGCGAGCTCGGCAATGAGGGCCCCATCCTCGTCGAACAGCTCCTCGGCGCGGTAGCTCCGCATCCACGTCTCGAGGATCGCGCGGTGGTCGGGGTTCGTCCGGACCTCCGCCATCGGCACCTGGTGGGCGCGCCACGTGCCCTCGACGGGCTCGCCATCCACCTCCTTGGGACCGGTCCAGCCCTTGGGCGACCGAAGCACGATCATCGGCCAGGGCCGGCGGGCGATGTCGCCTTCCTCGCGGGCGGCGCGCTGGATGGCGTGGATCTCCTCGATCACCGTGTCGAGCGTGGCCGCCATCGCCTGGTGCATCGTCGCCGGATCGTCGCCCGAGACGAAGTACGGGTGATGCCCGTAGCCCTCGAGCAGGGACCGGAGCTCCCCTTCCGGGATCCGCGCGAGCACGGTCGGGTTGGCGATCTTGTAGCCGTTGAGATGGAGGATCGGCAGGACGGCCCCGTCGGTGACCGGGTCGATGAACTTGTTGGAGTGCCAGCCCGTGGCCAGCGGTCCGGTCTCGGCCTCCCCGTCGCCGACCACGCAGCAGACCACGAGGTCGGGGTTGTCGAAGGCGGCGCCGTAGGCGTGGGAGAGCGAGTACCCGAGCTCCCCGCCTTCGTGGATCGAACCGGGCGTCTCCGGCGCGACGTGGCTGGGGATGCCGCCGGGGAAGGAGAACTGGCGGAAGAGCCGCCGCATGCCGGCCTCGTTGCGGGTGATGCTCGGGTAGACCTCCGAGTACGTGCCCTCGAGGTAGGCATTGGCGACGATCGCCGGGCCGCCGTGGCCCGGGCCGATGATGTAGATCGCGTCGAGGTCCCAGTTCCGGATCACGCGGTTCATGTGGGCGTAGATGAAGTTCAGGCCGGGCGTCGTCCCCCAGTGGCCGAGGAGGCGCGGCTTGCAGTGCTCCGGCAGGAGCGGCTCGCGGAGGAGCGGGTTGTCCAGCAGGTAGATCTGGCCGACGGACAGGTAGTTCGCGGCCCGCCAGTAGGCGTTGATGCGGCGCAGCTCATCGGCCGGCAGCGGGCCGGACGGGACGCCGCCGGCGGCGAGCGGCGAAGCGACCTGGGCCGCGGTTCCGTCGGCGGGAGCGGTGAAGCCGTCTCCGCTCGTCGAGGCGGAGGGAGCTGGGTTCGTCATCGGTGGCTCCTCGCGTGCCAGGGCCGGCGGGCGTGAGCCCTGGGATGGCAGCCGCGGATCAAGACCTCCGCGGGCCCGGGCGGGCGGCGCTCCGGGTTCGGCCGGCCGACGGTGTACATCGTTGAGGGTAGCGCCCGGAGAGCCGTTGCGCGAGCGCCGCGGGAACCGCCGCCGCGGTACCGGGCCCGACGCGGGAACCGCCGCCGCGGCACCGGGCCCGACGCGACGATTGACCGGTGAAGACGAGGCCCGGCCGTCCTATCCTGTGGCGATGCCGCTGTACGTGCTCGGCGACCTGCCGACCCTCGACTCGCCGATCGTGGTCGCCGCGTTCGACGGCTGGGTGGATGCCGGCTCCGCCGCGTCCGCCGCCGTCGCCGTCCTGGCGCGCGGCGCGGACCCGATCGCGACGTTCGATGCCGACCTGCTGTACGACTATCGCGCCCGCCGGCCCTCCCTGGAGATCGAGGATGGCCGACCACGTGACCTCGGCTGGCCTGAGCTCACGCTGCGCCACCGGCGATACGGCAGCCGCGACGTGCTGGTCCTCGTCGGCCCGGAGCCGGACTTTCGCTGGCGGCGGCTGTGCGAGGCCCTGGTGGAGCTGGCGGTCTCGCTCAAGGTTTCCCAGTGGATCAGCCTGGGGGCGATCCCCGCCGCCGTTCCGCACACGCGGTCCGTGCCGGTCCTCGGGACTGCGTCGCGGGACGGACTCCTGCTGGACGAGGTCCAGCGTGGTCCCGAAGGAGTCCTGAAGGTGCCGGCGGCGGCGCTGTCCGTGGTGGACCTCGCCATCGCCGAGGCCGGCATCCCCGCCCTGGGCTACTTCGCCCAGGTCCCGCACTACGTCAGCGGGTCGTATCCGGCCGCAACCGCGGAGCTCCTGCGCCTCGTCGGCGAGCACATCGGCGCCGAGATCCCGACGGCGGCCCTCCGCCAGGAGGCCCGCACGCTGGCCGCCCAGCTCGACGCCGCCACCGAGGCCGACGACACGACGCGCGCCCACGTCGCCCGCCTGGAGGCGATGGTCGATGAGGCGCGGCGCCCGTCCGGCGGCGACCTGATCTCGGAGATCGAGCAGTTCCTGCGGGAGTCCGGGAACCAGAACGACCGCGGGGATCGCGGGGATCGCGGGGACCGGGGCGGCCCGTAGGGCTCGCGGCGGCCGACCGCCGAGCTGCCGCCGCCGGTTGGCGAGCCCGCCGCCGGCGACGCGCGACCGAAGCTAGGCGCGCGGCGTGATGAGGCCGCGGACCATCTCCCAGTAGCCGGGCCAGCCGTCGTCGTAGCCCAGGGCCCAGAAGCCGACGCCCGCGCAGCCGCTCGCGAGCGCCCATTGGACCTTCGCCTCCAGCGACCGCGGCGAGTCGTAGAAGAGCCGCCGCTGCCCGCCGTCGGGCAGGACCTCGTCGAAGATCTCCACCGACGCGACCGGGTCCAGGAACTGGTCTGCCTCGACCAGGGCGCGGTCCGCCACGTGATTGGCGGGAATCCACGTGGCGCCGGCACCGGAGCGCAGCAGGATCTTGCGCGACGCGGGATCGATGAGCCACGAATTCCCGTAGAGCGGCAGTCCCACGATGACCTGGTCGATCGGCACGCCGACTGCCTCGTAGCGCGCCAGCGCCGTGGTGAGCGTGCGCTCTGGCCGGTCGCCCGCGCGCAGCGGCGACGAGGCGCCCGGCTGTGAGCCCGGGTAGTGGAAGTCGTAGCCCATGAGGAAGTCGTGATCGGCGCCAGCGCCGAGGGCCGCCGCCGCCATCGCCGCGCCGAGCGGCCCGGCCGTGGTGGCGACCGACAGGCTCAATCCCGGTCCCGCCGCGTCGAGCTGGGTGCGCACGTCGCCGATGAAGGCTGCGTAGCCCGGCAGGTTCGTGCCGTCGAAGTTCTCGACGTCGACGTTCACGCCATCGGCCCCGATCGACATGGCGAGCGCCACGACCGCCGCGGCCATGCCCTGGCGAACAGTCTCCGGGCCTGCGGTGGAACCGTCCTGGACCAGGCCGAAGAGCGCCCGGTTGCGGGACGCGACGAAGGATGAGAAGACCAGCTCGACGCGCACGCCGCGCGCCCTGGCCGCCGCGATGATCGCCGCGCCGCGGTCCGACGTGATCGCCCGGTAGCCGTTGTCGTGCCCGATCGACGCCAGGTTGGCGGTCGGCCCGACGGAGAACACGGCGAGCGTCGAGAGGCTGGTCGTGGCCAGGTAGTCGACGGTCCCGGCGTTCATCTCCCAGTACGGGAGGTAGCCGAACACCGCCGCCGGAACCGCACCGGCGGGCGTTGCCGAACCCGGACTGGCGCCCGGCGAACTGCTGCCGGACGTCGGCGGCGGCGCGCTCGACGACGGCGCGGTGGGCCCGCCCGGCCGCAGGGCGAGCGCGGCCAGTCCCACTGCCAGGACGCCCGCCGCGACGGCCACGCCGATGCCGGCCCGGCGGCGCTTCGACGGAGGCGTCCGGTCCAGCATCGTTCCATTGTCGACCCTGACGCCCGGGCGTGCGGCCGACCCCGGCGGCCGCGTGAGCGGCCGGCGTGCGGCCGACCCTGACGCCCGGGCATGCGGCCGGCCGAGCCTCCCTGTGGGATAGTGCGCGCGAACGTCGTGTCAGCGAACCGGCCCGATACCACGGAGGGACGCGGTCGATGTCCGTCAACCCGCTCGCCGGCCTGCCCGCACCGCCCGAGCTCCTCGTCGACGTCGACGGCCTGGTGGGCGCCTACCACGACGTCCGGCCCGACCCGACGGTGCGCGGCCAGCGCGTCGCGTTCGGCACCTCGGGCCACCGCGGCTCATCGCTGAGGGCATCGTTCAACGAGGCCCATATCCTCGCCACGACCGAGGCCATCTGCCGCTACCGCGCGGCGCACGCGATCGACGGTCCCCTGTTCATCGGCCGGGACACGCATGCGCTCTCGGAGCCGGCCTTCCGCAGCGCGCTGGAAGTCCTGGCCGCTCACGGCGCCCAGGTTCGCGTGGACGCCGCCGGCCGGTGGACGCCGACGCCCGCGGTGTCGCACGCGATCATCCGCCACAACCGCGGCCGGCAGACCGGGCTTGCCGACGGCATCGTGGTGACGCCGTCCCACAATCCGCCCGAGGACGGCGGCTTCAAGTACAACCCGCCGTCGGGCGGCCCGGCCGACGCCGGGGTCACCGGATGGATCCAGGCCGAGGCGAACCGCCTGCTGGAGGCGGACCTGCGGGGCGTCCTGCGGACGCCGGTGGACGCGGCGGGGAATGCGCCCGGCGTCGCCCCGTACGACTTCCTGGGCACCTACGTCGGCGATCTGGCGAGCGTCGTCGACCTGGACGCGGTGCGCGCGTCGGGCCTGCACCTGGGCGTGGACCCGCTCGGCGGGGCCAGCGTCGACTACTGGGGGGCGATCGCCGAGCGCTTCGGGCTCGACCTCACGGTCACCAACGAGCGGGTCGACCCCACCTTCCGCTTCATGACGGTCGACTGGGACGGGCGGATCCGGATGGACCCGTCGTCGCCCCACGCGATGGCCGGCCTCCTTGCCCTTCGCGATCGCTTCGACCTCGCATTCGCCGCGGACACCGACGCCGATCGCCACGGCATCGTGAGCCGGGGCGCGGGGCTGCTCAACCCGAACCACTACCTCGCGGTCGCCATCGAGCACCTGTTCGGAGGCCAGCGCGACTGGCCGGCGACCACGGCAGTCGGCAAGACGCTGGTCAGCAGCGGCATGATCGATCGCGTGGTCGCCTCCCTCGGGCGACGCCTCGTCGAGGTGCCGGTCGGGTTCAAGTGGTTCGTGGACGGGCTGCTCGACGGCAGCCTCGGTTTCGGCGGCGAGGAGAGTGCCGGGGCGTTGTTCCTGCGCTTCGATCGTGGCGCCTGGTCCACCGACAAGGACGGCATCCTGCTGTGCCTGCTCGCGGCCGAGATCACGGCGCGCCGCGGGAAGGACCCGGGCGAGCTGTACGCTGACCTGACGCGGCGCTTCGGGACGCCCGCCTACCGGCGAGTCGACGCACGGGCGACGGCCGAGGAGAAGGACGTCCTGGCCAGCCTGTCGCCGGGCCAGGTCCGCGCGTCCATGCTGGCCGGTGACCCCATCACGGCCGTGCTGACGACGGCGCCGGGCAACGGGGCGCCGATCGGCGGGCTCAAGGTGACGACGGCCGAGGCCTGGTTCGCCGCCCGACCATCCGGGACGGAACAGGTCTACAAGATCTACGCGGAGAGCTTCCGCGGCGATGCCCACCTGGAGGTCGTGCTGGACGAGGCCCGCGGCGTGGTCGCGGCCGCCCTGGCCGGCGCCGGCTGACCGGCGGGCGCAACGGGTCGCGGCGGCCCTGGCCGGCGCCGGCTGACCGGCGGGCGCAACGGGTCGCGGCCGCCCGCGGGCGCGCCGGGCGTCGGCGAGCGCGCCGGCAACGGGCGGCGGCGTGATCGCCGGGCGCGGGCCGCGACCCGATCCCCGCACGAGCGTCCCCTCCCGCTCGGCAGCCGATCCCGCGGCAGCCGATCCCGTGGCGACCGTCCATCCGCGGGGACCCGTTCGTGGGATGACCAGCGCCGCCTGCCGGACGACTCCCGGTCGATGGTCCCGGGCTCGGGGGAGGCTCAGCATCAGCGCGGATCCTCTCCGCGGCCAGTGCCCGGTCCCGGACGGTCCAGCGCGAGGTCGCGACGATGCTCGCTGCCCATCTCTCCACGGCGCTCAGCCGCCGTGCCGGCGCCTTCCTGTCAGGTGCCCAGTTCGCAGGCGCCGCCGACGCCGGCCGGATCGCGGACCTGCTCGCGCATGCCGCCGTGGTTGCCCGCAACGGCGGGCTCGCCGGCGTGGAGGGCTTCGCGGCCGCGCTTGGCCACGGAACCGACCCCGCGGATCACGCCGCCGCCGCCGCCATCGAGCGGGCGATCAACGAGGCGATGCGCACGACGACACGCTCGCTCTGGTCGGGCGACCTGGCTGCGTAGCGGAGGCCCGCGGATCCCAGGCCGTCATCGTTCGACAGGCCGCCCCGGCCGGGTCCATCGCCCGGCCCCGCCCTCAGCGGTCCGGGCGGCGGCGCCTCCCTGCCAGCGCGCCGCCCGCCACCAGCAGCCCCACGAGGCCGAGCGAGAGCTCACCGGCGACGCCCAGGGCACCGTCCGAACGCGCCCAGGCTACATCCCGGGCCGGCGGCGGCGAGGGCCGGGCAACCACGAGCGACGCGGGGCCGTCCCAGGAGCCGATCGGTGCGACGGTCGCGGCGGGGGTCGGCGATCCCGATGAGGCAGGGGCGGCCGGCGCCGGGCTCGCGGTCGGGACAGAGCCCGCGCCGGCCCGATCGTCGCCCGGAGGTGCGGATCCGGGCGGACCGTTCGCGTCGACGAAGCCGTCGGGAGGCGGTGGGAGTGCCCCGACCGGGCCGGCGATTCCCAGCAGCTGCGGGATCGTGACGAACCCGAACCCGCGGCTCCGGTACGCCGCGATGATGGCGGGCAGCGCCTTCGGGGTCACCGACGGTCCGGCATGCAGGAGGATGATCGAGCCTGGCCTGCCTGCCGATGCCGATGCCGCCACCCGTGCCGGGGTCGCGCCGCGATCGGCGTCCACGCCCGACACGTCCCACATGACGATGGTAGGGAAACCGGCCGCCGCAGCCGCCGCATCGCTCCCGGCATTCCTCGACCCATACGGCGGACGGAAGATCGGCCAGATCGGGTGCCCGGTCACGCGACGCACCGCGCCCGCAGTCGACAGCAGCTCGGCGGCGACGCCGGCACTCGAGAGACGCGTCACGTCCGTGTGGTAGTAGGTGTGGTCACCGATCGGGTACCCGGCCGCGGCGATCTGCTGCCACAACGCCGGGGCACGGCTCAGGTACCAGCCGTTGACGAAGAAAGTCGCGGGCACGTGCTCGGCCTGGAGCGTGGCGAAGATCCGGCGCACGTTGTCCGGGGCGTATCCGTCGTCGAACGTCAGGGCAACCACGGGCCGGCCCCGATCCCCGTGGAAGACGAGATGGGCGGGCGGCGGCGTGGACGGGACGGGCGACGGCCGGCGCGGGACGGCGGGGTCGGCGGCCGACGGCGTCGGCGAGGCGGCCGACGGCGTCGGCGAGGCGATCGGCGGCGTGGGCGAGGCGGCCGGTGATGCGAGCCCGGGCAGGGCGGACGCGGACGGGCTTGCGGCGCCGACGGCGGGCGCTCCGACGCCCACCACCCCCGCGACGGCCGCGAGCACGATGGCTGCGACCGCACGGCGAGCAGGGAGTGACAGCAGCGTGGCGGGCCGGGCGGAGGGTGACGACATTCTGGTGCAGCGTAGACGGGCGAGGAACCGTTCGCGTGGCGCCTGGCGCCTGGCGCCTCTCTATCCGACCGACCGAGTCGCCTCGTCGTCGCCGGTCCCGTCGGCGACCGCAGCCGCGCCGGGAGCCTCCGCGACGAAGGCCGCCGAGGTCTCCAGGGCGATGCCGGGCGCCGGCCGCCCCGGCTGGTCGCCGCCCTCGTCGCCGGCATGCTGGTCGAACCGTGCCAGCTCCGGCAGCCATCGAGCGACCGCCACCAGGCCCACCAGGCAGAGCAGTCCCCCGCTGATCACCGAGAGCTGCGGCCCAACCACGGCCGCGACCGCGGTCGCCTCCGCGTCACCGATCCGCGGGCCACTCGTGACGGTCAGGACGTGGATCGACATGACCCGCCCGCGCAGCGCGTCCGGAACGATGCGCTGGACGATCGCATTTCGGCAGACCGCGCTGATCATGTCGGCGGCCCCGGCCACGGCGAGACATACGAGCGCGACCGCGAAGCTCGCGGTGACGATGCCGAACGCCGTGATCGCCAGGCCCCATGCCGCCACCGCGACCAGGACGGCCCGGCCGGGATGGCGAACGCGACCCACCCAGCCCGTGAAGACCCCGCCCACGAGCGCTCCCGCGGCAGGCGCCGCGGCCATCAGGCCCACGCCCGCCGGACCGGCCTTGAACACGTCGAGGGCGAGGACCGGGAAGAGCGCGCTCGGCATCCCGAAGACCATCGCCACGAGGTCCACGACCTCCGTCGCCAGCACCTGGCGGCGTCTCATGGCGAACTGGAGCCCCTCCGCGATCGCGCCGAAGCTCGGCCGGCGGACGTCACCGAGCGGCGGGATGGGAGCGATGGCGAGCAGGGCCGCGATGGCGGCCGCGAACGTGGCGACGTCAAGGCCGTATGCGGCCGGCACGCCGAGCGTGGCCAGGACCAGGCCGCCGAGCGCCGGGCCGATCACGGCGGTGGCCTGGAAGCCCAGCTGCTGGATGGCCAGGGCCGGGGCGAGCCGCTCCATGGGGACCAGGCGCGGCACCGACGCGGAACGCGCCGGCTGATCGATCGCCCCGATGCCGGCGGCCACGAACGCCACGGCGTACAGGCCGACGATGGGCGCGGCGGGCACCAGCGCGAGCAGCATCAGGGCCGCGCTGCACGCGGCCAGGCCGAGCTGGGTCACGAGGAGCAGCCGGCGACGGTCCACCGCGTCGGCAACGGCGCCGCCGCCCAGCGAGAAGGCGAGGATCGGGACGAGCTGGACGAGCGCCAGGGCGCCGATCGCGAGCGGCGTCCCGGTCATGACGTAGAGCTGGTACGGCAGCGCCACGACGGTGACCTGGCGTCCCGCCCCGCTCACCAGCTGGCCAAGCCAGAGGAGGCGGAAGTCGCGATCACGACGCAGGGGCTCCACGTCCACGACCAGTGATCGGACGCGGTCGCGGCGGCGAGCGCTGCCGCCGTTGGGCGGGGACAGGCTGGGCATCCGGGGATCATCGCATCGATGCGCCGAAGCGGCGGCGCCGATGCGGCGGCGCCGAAGCGGCGGCGCCGAAGCGGCGGCGCCCGACCGGCGGAGCTACCGCCGGGGGTCGTCGGGCTCGTGGATCGGCGGGAGCAGGGGGCCGCCCGTGATGAGGCGGGTGCCCCGGCCGCGCGTCAGGAAGCTCCAGCCCCAGCGGATGAGCACGAGGAGCCGGTTCTGGAACCCGATGAGGTACCAGATGTGGATGGTCAGCCAGAGGACCCATGCGGGAAAGCCGGAGAACCGGCGCAGCCGGCCCAGGTCCGCCACTGCCTTGGCCCTGCCGATGGTCGCGAGGTTGCCCTTGTCGTGGTAGCGGAACGCCGGCGACGGCCTGCCATCCAGGCGAGCCCGGATCGCTCGGGCGACGTGGCGGCCTTCCTGGATGGCCGCCGGCGCGACGCCCGGCACCGGCCCGCCGGACGGTGCCGTCACCGCGGCCAGATCGCCGATCACGAAGACCTCCGGGTGGCCGGGCACGGACAGGTCGGGTGACACGAGGATCCGCCCGGCCCGGTCCGTCGGCGCGCCGAGGGCCCGGGCGACGGCCCGCCCGAACGAGGCGACCTGCACGCCGGCGGCCCACAGGACGGTCCGGCTGGCGAGGCGCTCCGTCGTGTCCCCGGCCTCGACGGTCACGCCGTCGGCGTCGATCGCGACCACGCGCGTCGACGTCCGGACCTCGACCCCCAGGCGCAGGAGCTGGCGGGCGGCCGCCCGGGACAGGTTGGGCGGGTAGGCCGTCAGGATCCGATCCAGGGCCTCCACCAGGATGATCCGCGCGTCGGGCGGCCGGATGCGCCGGAAGTCGTGGCGCAGCGAGTCGTTGGCGATCTCGCCCAGCGCCCCGGCCAGCTCCGCACCAGTCGGGCCGCCGCCGACCACGACGAACGTCATCCAGGCGCGGCGACGCGCCGCGTCCGCCTCGCGCTCGGCGGCCTCGAACGCCACCAGGATGCGGCGGCGCATGTCGGTCGCGTCCTCGACGGTCTTGAGGCCGCCCGCGACCGCGGCCCACTCGTCGTGGCCGAAGTACGCGTGGTGGGCGCCGGTGGCCACCACCAGCGTGTCGTACGGGATCTCGCCACCGTCCGTCGTCCGGACGACCCGGGCTGCCGGATCCAGGTCGACCGCCTGGGCCAGCAGCACCTCGGTCCAGCGTTGCCGCCGCAGGATCGCCCGCAACGGCTGGGCGATCTCGCCCGGGCTGAGCGCGCCCGTCGCGACCTGGTAGAGGAGCGGCTGGAACAGGTGGAAGTTGCGGCGGTCGATGACCACCAGGTCGACCGACGCGAGGTCAAGACCGCGCGCGGCGTACAGGCCACCGAACCCCCCGCCGACGATGACGACTCGGTGGCCCATCGCGCGATGGCCGGGCCGGACGCCCGGCCGGGCTAGCGGTTGTTCTCGGCCGCGTTGACCAGGGCAGCCTGGGCCGCCGCCAGCCGTGCGACCGGGACGCGGAACGGCGAACAGGACACGTAGTTGAGG
Source organism: uncultured Chloroflexia bacterium (assembly GCA_963821595.1). Classification (GTDB taxonomy): domain Bacteria; phylum Chloroflexota; class Limnocylindria; order Limnocylindrales; family CSP1-4; genus CTSoil-043. Next base: position 414,545 of record CAWGEL010000027.1, read on the forward strand.
CCGATGCGCTCGCACTTGTGGATCGACGCGGGATCGCCGCCGTGCTCTCCGCAGATGCCCACCTTCAGCCCGGGCCGCGTGTGGCGGCCGCGGTTGACGGCCATCTGCATCTCGTCGGCGATCACGTCGTCGAGGGTCTGGAACGGGTTCTCGGGAAGGATGCCGTCCTCGACGTACTTGAGGAGGAAGCCGCCTTCGGCGTCGTCACGGCTGTAGCCGAAGGTCATCTGGGTGAGGTCGTTGGTGCCGAAGCTGAAGAACTCGGCGTGCTCCGCGATCTCGCCGGCCGCCCACACGGCCCGCGGGATCTCGATCATCGTGCCGAACTTGAAGTCGATCTCCTCGCCGGCCGCGATGACGACGGCCTTCGCCTCGGCGTCGAGCAGCTTGCGAGTCGCGATCAGCTCGTTCACGTGGCCGACGAGCGGGATCATGATCTCCGGGTGCGGATCCTTGCCGGATCGCTTCACGGCAATCGCCGCGTTCAGGATGGCCCGCGTCTGGATCTTCACGAAGTCGGGGATCATCAGGCCCAGGCGACAACCGCGCAGGCCCAGCATCGGGTTCTGCTCGTGCATCGACTTGATGGTGGCCAGCAGCTCGCGATCCTCCGCGGTGGCCGCGTCGCCCGCCTTCGTCACCTTGACCAGCTGCTCCTCGAGGTTCGGGAGGAACTCGTGGAGCGGCGGGTCGATGAGGCGGATGACAACCGGCAGGCCGCTCATCGCCGCGAGGATTCCCTCGAAGTCGCCCTGCTGGAGCTTCTCCAGCTTGGACATCGCGGCGTCGAACGTCGCGATCGCGGCAAGCTCGTCGTCCGACAACCGGACCGCCGCCGCGGCCTTCTCGTCCGACCGCAGGTCCTCGCCGGCGGCGGCCCTGGCGTCGGCCGCGACCTTGGCGTCGCGGCGGGCCTTGGCCCGGGTGGCCTCCTGCGCGACGAGGATCGCGCCGCGGACGATCTCGAGCCGCTCGCCTTCCCGGAACATGTGCTCGGTCCGGCAGAGGCCGATGCCCTGGGCGCCGTAGCTGCGGGCCTGGGCGGCCTCCTCGGGCTTGTCGGCGTTGGTCCAGATCTGGAGCCGCCGGATCTCGTCGGCCCAACCCAGCACCCGCTGGAGCTCGGGCTGGTCCTCGAACCGTGCCGAGACGGTGGGCAGCGAGTCGAGGAAGACCTCGCCCGTGGAGCCGTCGACGCTGATCCAGTCGCCCTCGCGGAAGGAGGCGCCGGTGTCGGCGGAGCGAGCAGTCTTCGATGCGTAGTCGACCAGCAGCTCGGCACAGCCGGCCACGCAGGGCTTGCCGATCTGGCGGGCGACCACGGCCGCGTGGCTGGTGGCACCGCCGCGCGCGGTCAGGATGCCCTGGGCCACGGCCATCCCATGGAAGTCGTCGGGCGAGGTCTCGATCCGCACGAGGACCACCGTCTCGCCGCGTCCGACCCAGTCGACGGCGTCGTCCGCGCTGAAGACGGCCCGCCCCACGGCCGCGCCGGGCGAGGCGTTGAGGCCCTTGGCGATCCGCTTGGCCACCTTGCGGGCGATGGGGTCGAACTGGTCGCGGAGGAGCTGGTCCACCTGGGCCGGTTCGATCCGGGCGACCGCCTCGGCCTTGGTGATCACGCCCTCGTCGACCATGTCGCAGGCGATCCTCACTGCCGCGGCCGCGGTGCGCTTCGCGTCGCGCGTCTGCAGCATGTAGAGGTGACCGCGCTCGATCGTGAACTCGAGGTCCTGGACGTTGCGGTAGTGGTTCTCGAGCTCGGTGGCGATGCGCTGGAACTCCGCGTAGGCCGCGGGCATCTCGTCGGCCAAGTGGCTGATCTTGGCCGGCGTCCGGATGCCGGCGACGACGTCCTCGCCCTGGGCGTTGACGAGGTACTCGCCGTAGAGCTCCTTCTCGCCCGTGTTGGGATCACGGGTGAAGGCCACGCCCGTTCCCGAGTCGTTGCCCATGTTGCCGAAGACCATGGTCACGACGTTCACGGCCGTGCCCAGGTCGTGGGCGATCTTCTGGCTGTTGCGGTAATCGTTCGCGCGCTTGCCGAACCAGGACGCGAACACGGCCTTGATGGCCAGGTCGAGCTGCTCGTACGGGTCGACCGGGAAGTCGCGGCCGGCATCCTCGCGGACGATCGCCTTGAACTCGCCGACCAGCGCCTTGAGGTCGTCGATCGTGAGGTCCGTGTCCTTGGCGGCCGCGCCATGGGCCGCCTTTCGCGCCTCGAGCGGCGCGTCGAATCGCTCGCCCTCCACGCCCAGGACGATGCGGCCGAACATCTGGATGAAGCGCCGGTAGGCGTCCCAGCCGAACCGCTCGTTACCGGTGAGGGCGATCAGCCCTTCGAGGGTCGACTTCGTTGAGGCCCAGGTTGAGGACCGTGTCCATCATGCCCGGCATGGAGAACTTGGCGCCGGACCGCACGGACACCAGCAGCGGGTTCTTCGGCTCGCCGAAGCCCTTGCCGGTCAGTCGCTCGACCTCGGTCACCGCCTCCAGGACGTCGTCCCAGAGCCCGGCGGGGAGCTGCTTGCCGGCCGCGAAGTAGTCGTTGCAGGCTTCCGTGGTGATCGTGAACCCTGGCGGCGTGGGCAGGCCCGCGTTGGTCATCTCGGCCAGGCCGGCGCCCTTGCCTCCGAGCAGGTCCTTCATCGCGCCGTGACCCTCGGCCCGGCCGCCTCCCCAGGCGTAGATGTAGCGCTTGGCGGCCTTGTGGGCGCGCTGGATCGGGGCGTCGGTCGACATGGTGTTGCGTACTCCTGAGCGGCGCGCTTTCGGCAGGGCGTGCGCCCCGCGATTCGGGTCGGGTTGGGGGCCCGTCGATTGTACCGTCCAGGGCGGCGACGGATCGGATCGCGGATTCGGCCGGGGCCCCCGGCCGCCGCACTGCCCATCGGCGGCCGCGCCCGTGAGGGGCGCTCGTGGAGGCCGGTTGTCGCCGTCGGAACCCGGCAGCGTCGCCGAGCCTGACGCGGGACCGCCGGACACAGAGGTCCGCGACGGCGCTGGGGGGAGAGCGCCGACGCGGACCATCGCATTGTCGATCATCGAGGCCTTGCCGCGCAACTGCTCGTCGCTGCCCGTCGGTGCGAAAGGGGCGGGTTGGAGATCGGGCGCCATCCGGCGACGGCGGGCGCCGGCGAGGTGCCGCCGCCGGCCTCCGCCTGGTCCTCGGCAGCCGCGGCCGGCTGCCCCCATGGACGCGGCCCCCGACCCACGGCCGCCGGCGGCAGGAATGCCGGCCTGTTCCCGCTACACTCTCCTGCGGCGTCCAACCGGTGCAGGTCCAGGAGGTTCGCGACGATGGCCTCGGAGCTCGTGGACGAACGGGTCATCGACCCGGCCGCGGCCCAGTACAACGCCCGCCTGGTCCGCCGCGAGGACTACACCGCGGAGCTGGCCAGCTTCTGGGTGCGCTTCGACGGCGACGCCATCCCGTTCGTGCCCGGCCAGTACATGACGATCGGGGTCTTCGCCGACGGCAAACTCTGGCAGCGGCCATATTCCGTCGCCTCGGCGCCGAGCGTCGCCGGCACCGAGGGCTACGAGTTCTACGTGCGCCACGTGCCGATCATCCGCTTCACGACGCTCCTGTGGCGCCTTCCCGTCGGCCACGGCATGCGCATGATCGGGCCGAAGGGCCGCTTCATGCTGGAGCCCGACGACGACCGGACCCACCTCTATGTGGGGACCGGCACCGGCCTGGCACCATTCCTCTCGATGATCCGCGAGACGGCGGCCGCCCACGATCCGAGGCGGACGGTCGTCCTCCACGGGGCATCGTTCGTCGACGAGCTCGGCTATCGCGACGTCCTGGAGGACCTGGAGCACACCGGCAGCTATCCGGTTCGCTACGTGCCGACGGTCTCGCGGCCGAACGACCCGCGGAACGCCGGCTGGACGGGCCGGACGGGGCGCGTCGAAGGCGTCGTCGAGTCGGTCTGCCGCGACCTCGACCTCACGCCGGACCGGACCGTCGTCTACATCTGCGGCAACCCCGACATGATCCTCAACGTCGAGGAGGTCCTCCTCGGGCAGGGCTTCCCCGAGTTCCACGTCAAGAAGGAGCTGTACTGGCCGAAGGGCAAGCCGGGCGTCCCGGCCGCGGGCTGACTCCGCGGGCCGAGCCCGCGGGGTCGCGGGCGGGCCGGGCGGCCGCGACGGCCACGACGGCCGGGCGGCGCGACGGCCACGATGGCCGCCGGGCGGGCTCACTGGGCGTGGCGTGCCCCTCGGTCGCCGAAGACCGCGGCCGACCGGCGGGTCGCCTCCTCACTCGCGTTCGACGCACCAACGTGACCTTTGGCCCCCGGAACATATGCGTGCCGGCGCATGGGTCCGGGCGGGGTCCCGGGCACCATTGGGTCGAAGCCGTCCCCACCCCCTCGGAGTCGTGATGCACACCGTCCTGTCCAAGACCCAGCTCTCGCCCAACGTGACCCGGCTGGTCGTGGAGGCATCCCGGATCGCCGAGATCCGCCAGCCCGGCCAGTTCGTCATCGTCCACCTCGGACGCGGCGCGGAACGCGTCCCCCTGACGATCGCCGACGCGGATCGCCAGGCCGGCACGATCACGCTGGTCATCCAGGCCGTCGGCAAGAGCACGGAGGACCTCGTCGCGATCGAGCCCGGCCAGGCGATCGCCGACATCGCCGGCCCGCTCGGCCGCGCGACCGAGCTCATGGAGCACGGCCACGTCGTGTGCGTCGGCGGTGGCGTCGGGACCGCGGTCGTGTTCCCCATCGCCCAGGGGCTGGCGGCGCGCGGCGTCCAGGTCACGAGCGTCATCGGCGGGCGGTCGCGGGAGTGGGTGATCTTCGAGGACGAGCTGCGCGAGACGGGCGAGGTCGTCACCTGCACGGACGACGGCAGCTACGGCCGCCACGGCTTCGTCACCGAGGCCCTCAAGGACCTGCTCGACGCCGGTGGCATCGACGGCATCTACGCGGTCGGGCCGGTCCCGATGATGCGGGCCATCGCCGAGCTCACCCGGCCGTACGGCGTCCCGACCTGGGCGTCGCTCAACGCGATCATGCTCGACGGAACCGGGATGTGCGGCGGCTGCCGTGTCACGGTCGGCGGGAAGACCCGCTACGCCTGCGTGGACGGGCCCGAGTTCGACGCCCACGCGGTCGACTTCCGTGAGCTGGCCGACCGCCTCACCACCTACCGCGAGTTCGAGCAGGCGGCCCTCGAGCGGCGTGCCTGCCAGGTCGCGGCGACAACCGCGGCCACAGCCTGAGCGAGCGTCCCGACATGAGCGAACCGACGAACCCCGACCCGAAGACGATCAACTTCACCAACGCGCTGGCCATCGCCGCCGCCGCGATGGACGCGGGCCGCGAGCTGACCCAGAAGGAACGCATGGCGATCGACCGCTTCGCCATGCCCGAGCAGGTCGCCGAGGTCCGGGCCGCCAACTTCCGCGAGGTCAACCTGGGCCTCACCGAGCAGCTGGCCATGCTGGAGGCCGAGCGCTGCCTGCAGTGCCCCAAGCCCTACTGCATCGACGGCTGCCCGGTCGCCGTCAACATCCCCCGGTTCCTCAAGTTCCTGCGGGTCGGCGACATGGCCGGCGCCGCCGAATCGCTGCTGAACGACAACGCGCTGCCCTGCGTGACTGGGCGCGTCTGCCCCCAGGAGACGCAGTGCGAGCAGGTCTGCCTGCGGGCGAAGAAGGGCAACCCGGTCGCCATCGGCTACCTGGAGCGCTTCGTCGCCGACTGGGCCCAGGCCCACCCGGGCGCGGTGCCGGAGTCGAGCCCGACTCCCCTCGGCCGGCGCGTCGCGATCGTCGGTTCGGGTCCGGCGGGCCTCACGGCCGCCGGCGAGCTCGCCAAGCGCGGCTACGACGTCACGATCTTCGAAGCCTTCCACACGCCCGGCGGCGTCCTCGTCTACGGCATCCCGGAGTTCCGCCTGCCCAAGGACATCGTCCAGAAGGAGGTCGACCGGCTGGTCGCCTCGGGCGTCACGATCGAGGCCAACGCGATCATCGGCCGGACGTTCACGCTCCACGAGCTGCGCGAGACGTTCGACGCCGTGTTCGTGGCGGTCGGCGCGGGCCTGCCGGTCTTCATGGGCGTGCCCGGCGAGAACTTCAAGGGCGTCTACTCGGCCAACGAGTACCTGACCCGGGTCAACCTGATGGGCGCCTGGAACCCCGAGTCGGACACGCCGGTCCTCAAGGGCCGCCACGTGGTGGTCGTCGGCGGCGGCAACGTCGCCATGGACGCTGTTCGTACGGCGCGTCGGCTGGGCGCCGAGGAGGCGACGATCGTCTACCGGCGGAGCCGGACGGAGCTGCCGGCGCGGGCCGAGGAGGTCCACCATGCCGAGCAGGAGGGCGTCCGCTTCGACTTCCTGGTCGCCCCGCTCGAGGTCCTCGGCGACGACAAGCGCTGGGTGACCGGCGTCCGCTGCCAGCGGATGGAGCTGGGCGAGCCGGATGCCTCCGGCCGGCGCCGCCCGGTGCCGGTGCCGGGCTCCGAGTTCGAGATCGCCTGCGACATGCTCGTCGTGGCCATCGGCACGCGCTCCAACCCCCTGCTGACCGCGTCCGAGCCGGACCTCCAGATCAACCAGTGGGGCTACATCACCACCGACGAGTGGGGCATGACGTCCGTACCGGGCGTATTCGCGGGCGGCGACATCGTCCGCGGCGCGGCGACCGTGATCCTGGCGATGGGCGACGGCAAGCGATCGGCGGGCGCCATCGACGCATTCCTGCGCGGCGACTACCCGCCGAAGGCGCCCGAGCCCGCGGTGCCGGCCAGGGGGCACGCCACGGCCGCCAAGGCCCCGGTCGCGCCGACGGCAGGGTAGTCGACCCGGCGCCTGCCGCTCTCGGGCGCCCAGACTGCCCGGCCAATAGCCACTCCGCCCGTGCGCGTCCGGGCCGCCGGTTGCCCGGATCCGCCAGACGGCCGGGCGCCGACCCGCTGCCTCCGCGATATCGGCCAGGGCGATGCTCCGCGACCGTCGAAGCACCGCGGAGCCGCCACTCCACCTCCCACGGGGCCGTGGCGAGCTGCACGACGCTCCGGTCACGGGCGGCCGGCGGTCGGCAGGCGGTCGGCAGGCAGCCGCACTCGGTCGGCAGGCCGCCGCACGCCGTCGGCAGGCCGCCGCACGCGGTGAGGACTGGCCGTACGATCGCTGTGGGCGATATCCCGGACGAACCACACGCCGCCGCGAACCTCCGGCGCCGGGTCGACGATCCAGCGTCGGAGCTCGGCGCCCCGCAGCGGCAGGCTGCCGGCGAGCAGTGGCGCCAGACGGGCAACCCGGGCACGGTTCACGGTCGAGTCCAGGATCGCCAGGAGGCGCACCGTTCGCTCGGGGCGCTCGCCGAACCGGTCCTGCGCGATCCGCCACGTGAGGCGCGCCTTGATGTCCAGCCGGCGCAGCATCTCTTCGGCAGACGCGATCTCCGTCTTGACCTCGACGACCACGACGGTCCGCGTCGGCGGGTGCTGGCAGAGAAGGTCGATGGAGCCGCGATCGCCGTAGTGGTTGAAGCTCACCTCCGCCTCGACCCGCCACCGGCAGCTCCGCATGGCGTGTGACACCGCCATGGCCACGGCGGCGTGGCGCTCGTCGAGGAGGCGCTCCAACTCGGAGCCTCGGCTCCGGACGGAGCACGCGAAGTCCGCACCGACTCCTTCGAAGACGCGCTCCAGCGACCGGATCGAGACCGTGCGCCACCGACCACGCTCGATGTCGGAGACGGTTGATTGCGCGACGCCGGCGCTCCGCGCGACGTCGATCTGGCGAAGGCGCCGAGCGCGCCGGAGCGCTCGAAGGGCCGGCCCGATCCGCCGCTCAGTCATGACGCCCAGCATGGCCGGCGGGACTCACGCGCGACTCAATGGCGACGACCGGCCCCAGGTGGCAGGCGATGAGCGCGGACGGTCAAATCCTCGCGCCGGCCGAGGCGCGCGCGGCGCGCCGGCCGAGGCGCGCGCGGCGCGGCGGGCGATGCACCCGGTCGCGCCGGCCGAGGCGCGCGCGGCGAGGCGGGCGATGCACCCGGTCCCGCCGGCCCAGCCCGCGACGCCGGCCGGGACCATCACCCCAACGTGGGCAGCGCGGCCTCGAGCTTGTCCGTGATGTACCGCACGACCTGGTCGGCGGCGATGCGGTCCTGGGTCATCGCATCGCGATCGCGGACGGTGACCTTGCCGTCGTCGAGCGAGTCGACGTCGACGGTGACGCACCACGGCGTGCCGATCTCGTCCTGGCGGCGGTAGAGCTTGCCGATCGCGGCGGTGTCGTCGTAGACGGCCATCGTCCGGCGCTTGAGGTCGGCCTTGATGCGGTGGCAGAGCTGGACGATCTCGGGCCGCTTCTTGAGCAGCGGCAGCACGGCCACCTTGTACGGCGCGAGGTCGGGGTGCAGGCCGAGGACGACTCGCTTCTCGCCGCGGACCTCCTCCTCGCGATAGGCGTCGATGAGGAACGTGAACGCTGCCCGGTCCGCGCCGGCCGACGTCTCGACGATCCAGGGGATGAAGTGCTCCTCGGTCGCGGGGTCGAAGTAGTCGAGCGCTTCGCCGGACTCCTTCGTGTGGCGCCCCAGGTCCCAGTCGCCCCGATTGTGGATCCCTTCCAGCTCCTTCCAGCCGAACGGGAAGCGGTACTCGACGTCGACCGCCTTCTTCGCGTAGTGGGCCAGCTCGTCCGGGCGGTGCTCACGGAACCGGAGGCGCTCGGGCGTGACGCCGTAGGCCTCGTACCAGGCGCGCCGGCGGGGCATCCAGGCCTCGAAGTGGTCGGCGGCGGTCTCCGGCCGAACGAAGTACTGCATCTCCATCTGCTCGAACTCGCGCATCCGGAAGACGAAGTTGCCCGGGCTGATCTCGTTGCGGAACGCCTTGCCGACCTGGGCGATCCCGAAGGGGATCTTCTTGCGCGACGCGTCGCGCACGTTTCGGTAGTTCACGTAGATGCCCTGCGCCGTCTCGGGCCGCAGGTAGACGACGGCGGCCTCGTCCTCGACCGGGCCCAGGAACGTCTTGAGCATCAGGTTGAAGCGACGGGGAGCGCTCAGCGGGCCGCCGTCGTTCGGGCAGACCAGGCCGAGCCGCCCGATGACGGCCGGGTCCAGCAGCTCCTTCGGCCCCAGGTCCTCGGCCCCGGCGAACTCGTCGACACGGTAGCGCCGCTTGCAGGTCGCGCACTCGACCATCGGGTCGTTGAACTCGGCCACGTGGCCCGAGGTGACCCAGACCTGCGGGTGCATGAGGATGCCCGCGTCCAGGCCCACGACATCGTCGCGCTCCTGGACCATCGCCCGCCACCAGGCGCGCTTGACGTTGTTCTTCAGCTCGACGCCAAGGGGCCCGTAGTCCCAGACGGCGTTGATGCCCCCGTAGATCTCGGATGACGGGAAGATGAAGCCGCGGCGCTTGGAGAGGCTGACGATCGTCTCGAGGTCGCGGACGGACGGCGCGACGGCATTCGGGTCGGGGGCGGGTTCGGTCACGGGGTTTCGCTCCTGGTAGGCCCGGGCGTGGCAGGCGCGGGCGGCGGGCGTGGAAGTCGATCGTAGCAGCATCGAGGTGCCCCGGGGCGCGAGGCGCGGGACGAGGCGCGGGACGCGAGGCGCGGGGACGCGACGCCGGTTGCCCGTCGGGGCGCCGGTCCGCTCGCCGCACGCGCTACCAGGCGCGGACGCGGGTGATCCGGACGCGGAGCGTGACCGGATAGTCCGGCAGCATGGTCGCTATCGTCCAGCCGTTGGCGGCGAGCAACTCCGCGTACTTCGTCACGTACGCGGGCGGTACCTCGGACGGCTCCGTGCGCTCCGTCACGATCCTGGCCTCGCCCTCGATCGTCACGACGTCGTCGCCGCGGCCATCGTCGTCCAGGTTGGCGGCGACCAGCGGATTGGCCCGCAGGTTCCGCAGCCGCGGTGAGTCCAGCCGGCTGTAGACGAGCAGGTCCTCGCCGTCGAGCAGGAACCAGACGGGCGAGGCCTGCGGCTGGCCGGCCGGCGTCACCGTGGTGAGCCAGAGGATCAGCTCGTCACGGAGGCGCGCCGCGACCCTCGCGCCTCGCTCCGTCGAGGCATCGATCACGTCCGCGACTCCGGGCGCGCCACGCCCGCGCCCGCGGCAGTCTCGTAGCTCGCGCGGACCTCTTCGAGGAATCGCCGCGACCTGGGATCGCGCTCCATGACGTGGCGGACGAAGTCCCGGAGCGCCTCCTCGACCTCGCGCTCCACGCCCGCCGGCAGGCGCAGGCCCGCGATCGCCTCGACGTCCATGCGGGCGTACGCCTTCAGCACCCGCAGCGCGTCCACGGAGAGGCCGGCTGCGGCATGGCTGGGGCCGCCGTGCGCGTCGCAGAGGACACCGCCGAGCAGCGGCACCCAGCGGACGCGGTCCTCCGGCTCGAGCAGGCGGCCGCACTCGACGCAGCGGTCCACCTCGGGCCGCATGCCCATCTCGTCGCAGAGGCGGACCTCGAACCAGCGCGCGACGCGGCCCGGGACCATGCCCGCGTCGAGCAGCTCGTAGGTGCGGCGGAGGAGCAGGTAGATCGGCTCGACGGCGTGCCGCTCCTCGAGCGACCGGTCGGCCAGCTCCGCGCAATACCACGCCGTGGCGGTCACCTCGAGCTGGTCGCGCAGCCCAAGCCAGGCGTGCTGCATCGTGACCTGGGTCACGACGTCGAACGTCCGGCCGCGGGCCAGCTGGACGCGCAGCTCGGCGAGCGGCTCGAGCGAGCCGCCGATCCGCGACGTCGGGCGGCGGACGCCCTTGGCGATGGCCTTGATCTTGCCGAGCTCGGGCGTGAGGAGGGTCAGGATCCGGTCCGCCTCGCCGTAGTCGAAATGGGTGAGGACGATCGCATCGGTCACGTACAGGCGACGGGATGGCACGCCGGCCACGGTACCACCGCCACCGGCACGCGGACGGCACTGCGGCATCGCGCCGCACGACATCGGGCCGCAGGAGGCCATTCGTGCGCGCTGCCGCTTCGGCCAATGGCCGCTCGACGCGTCCTCGGATCCTTGGCGCGCCCGGCGGGCCGTCCGCAGGCACTATCATCCGCGCGTGCAGACCCCCGTCGACCTGGACCTGCCCAGCCTGCTCGCCGACGTCGAGGCCGAGATCCTCCGCCTGGTCGACGCGCGCGACGCGTCGACGCGCGGCATGTACGAGATGATCCGCTACCACCTGGGCCTCGACGGGTCCGGGTCGGCCGGCAAGCGGATGCGGCCGTTGCTGGGCCTGCTCGCCTACGCGTCGATCACGGGCGAGTACGCGCCAGCGCTCCCGGGCGCGGCGGCCGTCGAGCTGGGCCACAACTTCAGCCTGATCCACGACGACATCGAGGACGAGGATCGCGAGCGGCGCCACCGGCCCACGCTGTGGACGTTGCACGGCATCCCCCAGGCGATCAACACGGGCGACGCCGTCTTCGTCCTGTCGCGGATCGCCCTCCACCGGCTCACGTCGCTCGGCTTCTCCGATGCGAAGGTGCTGCGCCTGATGCGCCTCTACGACGAGACGTGCCTGGCCCTCTGCGAGGGCCAGTACCTCGACATCTGGACCAGCGAGCACCAGGCCCAGATGAGCGTGGACCTCTACTTCGACATGATCGGCCGCAAGACGGCCGCGCTCATCGCCGCCTCGGTCGAGGCGGGAGCGCTGCTGGCGACCGACGACGACGAGGTGGTGCGACGGTACCGCGGCTTCGGCTGGGCGCTGGGGCTGGCGTTCCAGCTCAACGACGATCTCCTGGGAATCTGGGGCCAGGAGACCACGACGGGAAAGGAGCCGTCCGACCTCGTCCGCCACAAGAAGACGCTGCCGGTGATCTACGCCCTGGAGCACGCCGCGGCGGCCGACCGCGAGCGGCTTTCCGCGATCTACGCCATGGCCGACCCGAGCGAGTCGCAGGTCGAAGAGGCGATGGCGATCCTGGAGCGCTGCGGCGCCGAGGCATACACGCGGGACCAGGCGCGGCGCTGGCGGGACGAAGCGCTGGCCGAGCTCGACGCCGCCGGCGTCGTCGAGCCGTCGGCGCGGGAGCGACTCGAGCAGATCATGCGAAGCGTCATCTCGGCATGAGCGAGGGCTGGGGGCCGCTGCGTCCCCTCGCCGTCCCCACGGCAGAGCGCCCGTCGGTGCCGTCCTACGGCATCCCGGAGGACCTGGAAGGGGCGCTGCCGTGGACGTGGGCGGAGGAGCGGCTGGCCGCTGCCGAGACGTACTGGGTGGCGACGATGCGGCCGGATGGGCGTCCCCACCTGGTGCCGATCTGGGCGGCGTGGCTCGACCGGCGCCTGTGGTTCGAGGGCGGGGCCGCGACGCGCCGCGCTCGCAACATCGCCGGCAACCCGTCCATCTCCGCCTCGGTCGAGGTGCCGGTGGACGGCGCCGTCATCGTCGAGGGCGTTGCCGAGCGCCGGCTGACCGTGCCGGCGGAGCTCGCATCCCGTCTCGTCGCGGCCTTCGCCAAGTACGAGGCCCCACCCCGAAGCTATCGCGTGGACCCGGCCAACTGGGCGAGCCCGGACGGCGGCATCTGGATCGTCACGCCGCGGATCGTGCTGGGCTGGTCCTCGTTCCCGACGGACGCGACGCGCTGGCGGTTCGATCCGGCGTGACGGGAGAGGCGCGGGGACCTCGAAGGACGGGTCCGCGGCCTGCGCGACCGGAACGGTCGGACGATGCGGTCCTCCAACAGGGGCGTCGATCGCGACGCGCCGCCGCCTCCCTACCGGTCCGAGTCGTCCCCCGAGGAACCCTCGCCCGGCCGCCGCTCGCGGACGGCCAGGAGCTTCCCGACGCGCCGGCCATCGGTGGCTTCGACCGTCAGGGTGAGGTCGCCGAGCCCCACGACGTCGCCCGGCTTCGGAACGCCGCCCAGGCGGTGGAAGATGAGCCCGCCGAGCGTGTCGTACTCGTCGCGATCCTCGAGGATCGTGGTCAGGTCGAGATCGTCCCACGCCTCGCCCAGCTCGTCGACCGACGCACGGCCGTCGAACCGGACGCGGTCGGCGTCGATCCGGACGACCATCTCCTCCTCGGCGTCGTACTCGTCCTGGATCTCGCCGACGATCTCCTCGAGGAGGTCCTCGATGGTGACGATGCCCGCCGTCCCGCCGTACTCGTCGAGCACGACGGCCAGGTGCACCTTTCGGCGCTGGAACTCGTGCAGCAGGTCGTCGATCGACATGGACTCGGGCACGAACACCGGCGGGCGCAGCAGGGAGCGGATCGGCGGGCGCTGCGGGACGGTCCCCGGTCGCAGGAACGGCAGGAGGTCCTTCGCATAGAGGATGCCGACGATCGTGTCGACCGACCCGTCCCAGGCCGGCACCCGACTGTGACCCTCGCCGACGATCGTCTCCAGGGCGACCTCGAAGTCGGTCTCCACGGGGAGCCCGATGATGTCGATGCGCGGGATCATGACCTCGTGGACGCGGCGGTCGCCGAGCTCGATGACCGCGTGGATCATCTGCTCCTCCTCGGCCTCCAGCACGCCTTCCTCGCCGCCGCGCTCGACGATGAGCTTCAGCTCCTCGGCCGTGATCTGGGCGTCGCGGGTGACGTCGGCGCCGAGGGCCCGGGTCACGGCCCTCGTCAGCCCGGTGAGGAGCCCGATCAGCGGGGCGAGCAGGCGGCCGAGGATGTCGAGCGGCGGCGCCAGGGAGAGGGCAAATCGCTCGGGATGGGCCAGCGCGATCGTCTTGGGGACCAGCTCCGCGAACACGATCGTGAACAGGGCCAGCAGGGTCGTGACCACGACGAGGGCAATCGCCCCCGCGCTGTCGCGCAGCGCAGGGACCTCCCTGATGAGGCCGGCGAGCATGTCGACGAGGCTCACGGCGGCGAACGCCGAAGCGAAGAAGCCGATCGTGGTGAGGCCCAGCTGGCTCACTGCCAGGAAGCGCCCGGGATCGTCGAGCAGCCGGCGCACCCGGCGGGCGCCCCCGCGTCCCTCCTCCACGAGCTGCTCGACGCGGCTGTGGCGGACCGACACCAGGGCGATCTCCGCCGCCACGAAGAAGCCCTCGAGCAGGGTCAGGACCAGGATGATCAGGATGGCGCCGAGCGCGTTCATCCGGACTCGCGGTGAGGTGCGTCGGCAGGGGCGGGGACGTCTCCGTCGGCGGCCGGGGCAGGCGCAGCGGCCGACGTCGCGTCACCGGCGACGGCGCCCCCATCGACGGGGGGTGCTTCGGCGGCCGGACCGGCGGCCGCGTCGGCGGTATCGCCGGAGCCCGAGCGGGCGCCGGGACTCGCGCCCGGCTGGCGTGGGTCCCGAATTCGTCGCCGGCACGCCCACCGCCAGCTTGCCCGCCGGAACGTCGTGGAGGACGACCGCGCCGGCGCCGGTCCTGGCCCCGTCGCCCAGGCTCACCGGCGCACGCAGCATCGTGTCCACGCCCAGGAAGACCCGCGTCCCGATGATCGTTCGATGCTTGTGGATCCCGTCGTAGTTGGCGGTGATCGTGCCGGCTCCCACGTTCGTCCGTTCGCCGACCTCCGCATCGCCGAGGTAGCTCATGTGGTGCTGCTGGACGCCGGGGCCGAGATGGCTGTTCTTCACCTCGGCGAAGTTGCCGAGCCGGGCGCCATGGTCAATGACGCTCCCCGGCCGAAGGTGCGAGAACGGGCCGATCCGGACGTCGTCGGCGACCTCCGATGCCTCCAGCACGCTCGCCCACACCAGGCAGCCCCGACCGACCGAGGTGTCGATGAGCTGGCTGCCCGATCCGATGCGAGTCCCCTCCCCCACCCGCGTCCGGCCGCGCAGGATGACGTTGGGATCGAGCACGACGTCCGGAGCAAGCTCGACCGTGGCATCGATGTAGGCGGTCGCCGGGTCGACCATCGTGACGCCGGCAGCCATCCAGGCCGAGTTGATCCGGTCCTGGAGGATTGCCGCGGCCTCCGCGAGCTGGGCCCTGTCGTTGATGCCGTCGAGGCTCCCGTCATCGGCCGCCTGGACAGGTTCGACACGCCGGCCATCGGCCACCGCGAGGTCGATGAGGCCGGTGAGATAGAGCTCGCCGGTGGCCGGCGAGGGCACGAGGCGCCCGATCGACCTGCGCAGCCACGCCCCGTCGAAGGCGTACAGGCCGGCGTTCACCTCGCTCGTCGACAGCTCGGCGGCGGTCGCGTCCTTCGCCTCCACGATCCTGGCAACGCCGGAGCCATCGTCGGTCCGGACCACCCTGCCGAGCGCGCCCGCATCCCACGTCTCGAACGTTGCGAGCGCGACGGCGGCGCCCTCCTCGCGGCGTCGCTCCAGGACCCCGACCACGAGGTCGGGGTCCACCAGGGGCACGTCGCCGGAGAGGACGACCACGTCGGCCACGTCGTCGCCGACCGCGGCGAGACCGGCGCGAAGCGCGTCCCCCGTGCCATCCGGCCGTTCCTGCAGCGCGAAGCGGGCCTGGCCGTCGAACGCGGCGACGATCGCCTCCGTGGCCGGCGAGTAGACGACGACCGGGGGTGCGCCCGTCGCGCCGCGGGCAGCATCGAGCACGAACGCCAGCATCGGCCGGCCGCACAGCTCGTGGAGGACCTTCGGCGTCCGGCTCCGCATGCGCGTGCCGAGGCCGCCGGCCATGACGATCGCGGCGCACCTGAACGGCGGATCGGTGGGGGGCGCGGAGGCGGCCTCTCCCTCGGCGTGGTTCATCGGACGGGCGGGCGGGCGGTCCCCGCGGTGGGCACGGGCTCCGCGGCCCGCGGACTGCCGTCAGGCGAGGCTGGTTCGGTGGGCATCGAGGTCTCCCGATCGTAGGGGTGGGCCGAGGCTGCCGTCAACCCGCGACGAACCGGGTGTGAACAGCGACCCGCGGCGCCGGCACCGCGGGTCGTGCCCGGGCCGTCGCCCTCGCGCCTGGCTGCGTGACGACGCCGGGGCCGGGCCGGCGGCGGGGGGCTCGTCACGAGGCCCGACCGGCGGCGATGGCCTCGATCTCGACGAGGGCGCCCCGAGGCAGTGCCGCGACCGCCACCGTCGACCGGGCCGGCGGCGGATCGCCGACGAACCGCCCGTAGACCTCGTTGACCGCGCCGAAGTCCGCCATGTCGGCGAGGAAGATGGTTGTCTTCACGACGTCGTCGAAGGTGAGCCCGGCCGCGGCCAGCACGGCGACCAGGTTGCGGAGCGCGCGCTCCGCCTGGGCGGCGACGCCGCCCTCGACGAGGATCCCGGTGGCCGGATCGAAGCCGACCTGGCCCGCGCAGAAGACCAGCCCGTCGCTCGCGATCGCCTGGCTGTACGGGCCGATCGCGCCTGGGGCGTGGTCGGTGGAGATGGCGGACCGGGTCATGGGAGACCTCCTTCGGGTGGTGCCGGCGCGGCGGCGGATGAGGCGAGCAATGGCCCGGCGAGCCGCGGGTCCCCGGACGGGGCGCCTGAGGCGAGGACCTCGGTCGCGGTCACCAGCGGCAGGGCCGCTCCCGGGGCGACCAGTCTCCCGTCGGACAGCGCCTCGCGAACGGCGCTCTCCGCTCCGGCGGCCGCCGCCAGCGAAGGATAGAGGACCCAGAGCGTGGGGCCGGACCCGGACTGCCCGACGGGCCGGCCGACGATGCGGCCGAGCGCACGCCGGAACGGCCCCAGCTCCGGGGCGACCGCGGCCGCCGCCGCGGCCAGGTCATTGGCCACGGCGAGGATCCCGGCGCGCTCCAGGAGGCGGCCAGTCGTGAGGCCGCCGGCCAGTTCGACGCCGAGGTGGGTCGAGGAGAGCAGCGTCGAGGCGCCGGCCGGGCGGGCGCCCGCGGCGTGCGCGGCGAAGACGGTTGCCGTCGCGATCGAGAGCGCCGGCGTGACCAGCAGGACCGCGGGGGTTGTGCCGCGGGGCCCGGGCAGCGGCGTCACCTGCTCGCCGCGCCCTTCCACGCGGGCCCAGCCGCGGGCGAGGAAGAACGGCACATCCGACCCGAGCGAGGCGGCGACGCTCGTCCGCTCCGGTGGGCCCAGCGCCGCGGCCACGCCCCATGCCTCCAGGGCGCCGTCGAGCGCGGCCGCCGCGTCGCTGCTCCCGCCTGCCAGGCCGGCCGCGACCGGGATGCGCTTCTCGAGCCGGGCCGCCAGGGGCTGCAGCGGCTCGTCGACGCCGCGCTCGCGCAGCGCGGCGCGCGTCGCGGCGATCGCCCGGAGCACGAGGTTCCGGTCGGCCGGGCCGCAGTCCGGCGCCGGTCCACCGCCGGCCGCGATGACGTGGACGGTGTCGGCCGTGCCGACGGCCGGGGCCAGCGAGAGCCGATCCGCGAGCGCCAGCGGCGCCATGATCGAGTGGAGGTCGTGGAAGCCGTCCGGCCGACGCCCGATCACGGCCAGCGTGAGGTTGAGCTTCGCCGGGGCCAGCCGCACGACCGGCGTCAGCAGCGGGGCGGTCAACCGCCGACGTCCCGGGCGCGCTCGCGTCGCGCCGGCCACGCCACGCGGGCCATCGAAGGCCGCACGGCCGGGCGCCTGCTCACGCGTCGACCCCCAGGTCGCCGGCGTCGACCCCCAGGTCGCCGGCGTCGACCCCCAGGTCGCCGGCGTCGACCACCGGGTCGCCGGCGTCGTCACCGGCATCTTCGCCCGCCTTGTCGGACGCGCTCTCGCCCGCGGCGGCAGCCCGGGCCGCCCGCCGCGCGGCACCGGCGCCGGGCAGGCCCCGGCGGTCCGCCGCCACCGGCCCGAGCGCACCAAGGAGGCCGATCCACTCGCCGACGTCGAGGGACTGGGGCCGGCGCTCGCCGTCGATCCCGGCCGCGTCGAGTGCGGCCCGCACAGCGTCGGCCGGGACCGGCAGCTGACGCGGCAGCACGTTGTGGAGCATCTTGCGGCGCTCGCGAAACCCTGCCTGCACCAGGCGCCAGAGGCTGTCCTCCATCTCCGCGGGGAGCCGCCCCGGAGCGTCGTCCGGTCGGACGTCCAGGGCGAGCACCGCCGAGGCAACGTCGGGTGCCGGCTCGAACGCCTCGCGGGGCACGACGCGAACCACGGTCGGCACGGCGTGGTACTGGACGAAGACGGACAGGTAGCTCATCGCGCCGGGTGGCGCCGCGACCCGCGCCGCCACTTCGCGCTGGAGCATGAGGACCAGGCGTCGAGGCCGCGGGGCCTGGTCGCCGGCCAGGAGCAGGTGCAGGACGGGGCTCGTCACGTGGTACGGCAGGTTCGCGACCACGTCGTACGGACGCGAGACCAGCGCGCCGAGGTCGCAGTCGAGGACGTCGGCCTCCACCAGGCGCAGCGTTCCGGGCGGGTTGGCCGCGGGCGGCAACGGGCCGGCCTCGGCCGCCGCGACCTGGTCGGCGAAGCGCCCTCCCAGCAGCGCGACCAGGTCGCGATCGATCTCCACCGCCGTCAGCGCGGCACCGGCATCGAGCAGGGCGCCGGTCAGGATGCCGAGCCCGGGCCCGATCTCGAGGACGGCCTGTCCCGCGACCGGGCCTGCCGCCCCGAGGATCTCCTCGAGCACCTCCACGTCCGCCAGGAAGTTCTGGGAGAAGCGCCGACGCGCCCGCAGGCCGGCCTCGTCGAGGGCGCGGCGGACGGCCGCGGCATCGATTCGGGGCGCGCCGGTCTTCATGGCCGCCGGCCGGGCGAGGGCGCGCCGGGGATCGGATCGGCCGGCCCGGTCGTCGGCGTCGCCGCGGCCGCCGCGCGTGGATCGAGAGACGGCGCATCGAACCCCTCCAGGACCGACGCGGGGCCCACTGCGCCGGCCCCGCCTGCCGCCGCGCCGGCGAGCGCAGCGCGGTAGGCCCGCCCGGCCGCGCCGCGGCGCGGCGGACGGCGGGTGGTCGGAGCGCCGGCGGGACGGACCAGCGGCCAGGACGGGCGGGCTGCCAGGTCGGGGCCTGCTCGCTCGCCGGCGGCGAAGCGACGATAGCCGGCCGCCCCGATCATGGCGGCATTGTCCGTGCACAGGTCCGGCCGCGGGACCACCAGCGTGACGCCCAGGTCCGCCGCCCCGGTCGCGATGGCCGCGCGGAGCGCGTGGTTGGCCGTGACTCCGCCGCCCATGACAATGGCGCGGGCGCCCACCGCGGCCGCCGCGCGGAGCGTCTTGGTCGCCAGCACGTCGACGACGGCCTGCTGGAAGCCGGCGGCGAGCTGCGCCACGCGCGCCCGATCGAGCCGGCCGCCCGCCTCGGCGGATGGCCGGCCGGCCGCGGCGAGCTCGCCCTCGACGAGGCGCCGCAGGGCGGTCTTCAGCCCGGAGAAGCTGAAGTCGAACGAGTCGCCCAGCCAGGCCCGCGGCAGGTCGACACGGGGCCCGCGCGCCTCCTCGGCGGCGCGGGCGATCGCCGGGCCACCGGGGTAGCCCAGGCCGAGGAGGCGGCCGGCCTTGTCGAAGGCCTCTCCGGCGGCGTCGTCGACGGTCTCGCCCAGGAGGCGCTCGTCGAGGTGATCACGCACCTCGACGAGGAAGGTGTGCCCGCCGGAGGCGACCAGCCCGACCAGCGGAAACGGTGGCTCCGGCCGCATCTCCTCCCCGGGGTCGAGGAGCCAGGCCGCGTACAGATGGCCCTCGAGGTGGTTGACCGCGACGAGCGGGAGCCCCCTGGCCCAGGCCATCGCCTTCGCGAACGAGAGCCCGACGAGCAGGGACCCGGCCAGCCCTGGCCCGGCCGTGACGGCGACCGCGTCCACGTCGGCCAGGCCCATGCCGGCCTCGGCCAGGACCTGGTCGAAGGCCGGTCCGATCCAGCGCAGATGGGCCCGCGCGGCAAGCTCGGGAACGATCCCCCCGGCCGGGGCATGCAGGGCGACCTGGCTGGCCACCGCCTGGGCGAGGATCCGGCGGCCGTCCTCCACGATGGCGACCGCCGTCTCGTCACACGACAATTCGATCGCCAGCAGGCGTGTCGGGCGCCGGCTCATGCCCCTGCGCCGCCGCCCGGCGCGCCGTCCACCGGCGCGCCGTCGGGCGGCGCCCCGTCGGGCGGCTCGATCGTCGCCAGGCCCGCCGCGACCAGCTCGGCTCGTCGCGCCGCCAGGCGCGCGACCATCAGCGGGTCGGCCAGCGGTTCCGTCGTCATGATCAGGGCGTCCTCGTTGTCGTCGCTGTAGTAGCGCGGCCGGATGCCGACGGGCCGGAAGCCGTACTTCTCGTACAGGCGGCGGGCCGCCAGGTTCGACAGGCGAACCTCGAGCGTCGCCTCGCGCGCCCCGGCGCCGATGGAGACGTCGAGGAGGGCCATGAGCAGCCGCTCGCCGATCCCGCGCCGCCGCCACGCAGGCGCGACCGCGAAGGTCGTGACATGGGCCTCGTCGACGACGATCCAGAGCCCCGCATACCCGATGACGGTCCCGGCCGCGCGGGCCACGAAGTACCGCGCCAGGCGGTTCGACTCGAGCTCGGTCCGGTAGGCGGTTGCCGGCCACGGCGTCGTGAACGACGCCCGCTCGATCTCGTGCACGGCCGCCAGGTCTTCGAGCCGCATCGCCTCGATGGCGAGCCTCACCGGGGGGCGGGCAACCACGTCACACCTCCTGGCCGATCCTCCGCCGACGCGGGCGGAAGGCCCCGGGGAACGGTCACGTACGCGGGCACGAGCTCGGCCGGCTCGTCCGCGTCCGCGCCCGCGAGGCGGGCGGCCGCCAGGCGGACCAGCGCTCCCGGCAGGCCGTCAACGGCGCGCTCGCCCCGCGCCAGCGCATCGGCGGGAGCGCGGTCCGCGAGGTCGACGGCAACGAGCACCGTGCCCGCGGGAAGGTCCGGTCCGGCACCACCAATCAACCACGTCGCCGTACCGTCGACGACCAGCGTCCGGTCGTTCGCGCCTGCGGGCTGCACCAGGGCGAGGCGGGCGTTCGCGGCCGCAGGTTCCGCCGCCTCCGCGGATGCCAGGAGCGCCTCCGACGTCGGCAGGCCGACGAGCCGCCTCCCGGTGGCGCGGGCCAGGCCCGTGGCCGTCGCGATCCCGACGCGCAGGCCGGTGAAGGCGCCGGGCCCCAGCCCCACGGCGAGGCCCCCCAGCCTCGCGAGGTCGTCCCGGCCGAGCCCGACGCCGATGAGCAGCGCCTCGAGATGCGGCAGGAGCTCCTCGGCATGACGGTGGCCGGCAACCCACGCATCGGCCGCAAGGAGCTCGCCGTCGAGGGTCCCGAGTGCCAGCACGGCGTGGCTCGTGGCCGTGTCGATAGCGAGAATCAGCTGTTCGGGGCGGAGTCGCCGGCCCTTCCGACCCGTCATCGCGCGTCGCTCCGGGCCGCGACCCGCCTCGCCCGGTCGTCGTCGCGTTCAGCCGCCGCGACGAGTCGGCGGTGGCGCGCGTCCGTGGCCGCCAGGCGGACGACCCGCGGCTCGTCGCCGGCGCCGTCGATCTCGACGTCGAGCCGGTGCGGCGCGAGGGCCGCCCCCAGCCGCTCCGGCCATTCGACCAGCACGACACCCTCGGCCAGCCGCTCGTCGAGCAGGCCTCCCGCCCGGGCATCCTCCGCCCCGGCGAGGCGATACGCGTCGAGGTGGAAGAACGGCGTCGGGCCGTCGTGCTCGGCCATCAGGACGAAGGTTGGCGAAGCGACCCGGCCCTCCACCTCGAGGCCGCGCGCCACGCCCCTCGCCAGCTCGGTCTTGCCCGCGCCGAGCGGGCCACGGACCGCGATCACGTCGCCGGCCACCGCGGCTGCACCCAGGCACTCCCCGAGGGATCGCGTGGCCTCGACGGAATCGCAGCGCACGGTCAGGGAGGATGCAGTCGTCGTCACGAGCGAGAGCCTAGCCCAACCGGGCGGGGCGAGTCCTGCCGGGATCGACGGCGGGTCCAGGCCCGGGGAAGCCGCGCGGCGTCCCGCCGCGGCGGCCCTGCGCGATGCCACGGCCGCTCGCCCTGCCGACGCGTGGCGCCTGCGTCGCGGCCCTCGGGCTCGAACGCAGCCCCCGGGCTCGGGCGCGGCCCGGGGCCCGGGCGCCGGTTCAGCAGAAGCGCTCGAGGTCGCCGACGGCGATGGGCATCGGCGGCCCGTCGTCGAGCGAGACGAAGGCGGTCTCGGCGACGATCCCCGCACGGAGGTGACGTGGTCCGGCCGGGCCCAGCCAGCGGCCTTCGCGGCCGGCCTCGGTTCCGCCGATCACGCGCACCCAGTCGGGCGGCGGCACCGAGAAGCCGCCGAGCGGTGGGTCGGCGACGAGCATCGGCGGGTCGCCGGCAAGACCGACGACTGATCCTGCCAGGGCGTCGAAGAGCGCGCGCACCGGCGTGGCGATCGGCCGCCGGAGGTAGCCGTCGAGGACGAGCACGCCGAATGGCGCCAGCCGGTGGAGGCCCGACCGCTGGCGGGCCTCGGACGCCGCGATGTCCCGCCGATCGCGCTCGGCCAGCGAGCCGACGACCACGCCGGCGATGCCCATCGCCCGGGCCCGCGTGAGCGCTTCCGCGTCCGCGCGCCCGGGCAGGACCACGATCGCGCCGGCCAGGCCGACGTCGAGGGCGAGCCGCGGATCGGCGTCGGGCGGGAGGACGGCGAGCGGGCCGTGGACGACGTCACCGAGGAGCGCCTGGCCGCTGATGCCGACACCGTCAAGCTCCAGGACGATCGCCGCCCCGGCCTCCACCACCTCGACGGTCGCCGGAGCCGGAGCTTCCAGGGTATCGAGATGCGGGCCGCTGGCGAGGAGGCGGCGGCCGGCGTCCTCGTACAGCACCTCGCCGGCGGGCGCGCTCTCGCGGCGACCGGGACGGGCGTGCTCCGCCGAGAGCCACGAGCCGGGGCCGAGATCGGCCCGGCCGGACGCGGCGACGGTCTCGACCAGGTGCGCGTCGCGGACCCGATCGGCAAGCTGCTCCCCGCGCGCCACGCGCGCTCCAGCCTCCACGAGCGGTCGATCTCCGGGGACGAGCGCGATCCGGACCCGTGGGCGGCCGACGACAAGCCGCCTGGCCCTGACGGCGGCGATCGCGAACGGCTGCCCCATGGCGGCATCGACGTCCGGTCCGACCGGCGGCCGCTCTGCCTCGGTCCGGCCACCGACTCCACGGACGCCGGCCGATCGTCCCCGTCGGGACGTGCGCTCAGCGGTCATCGATCGTGCTCCGGCCACACGGCGCGCTCCCATTCGAGAAGGACGTCCCGCCGCCGATCGGGGCGGTCCGGCAGCCGCAGGGGGATGTCCCGCAGGTCGACGAGCAGGCCGCCGAGGCCACCCGTGACGGGGAGTGCCACGCGGCGGGCCCGCGGCCCGACGTCCACCTGGCCACGGAACGACAGGTCGGCCACGCCGCGCGCGCCCGGTGGGAGGTCCACGAGCGCAAGGTGGCCGCCGACCAGCTCCGTGCGGCTGCTCGCGCCGGCCGCCTCGACGGTCATCGTGCCCCCGTGGCGGCCACCGCGGAGGCCGCGGGCCATCACGAGCGTCCCGAGCGGAACCAGGAGATCAGCGGCGAGGTCGCGCGTCACGTTGTCCCGCTCGTCGTCGTCCGTGATCGTCCCGATGGGGCCCAGGAGACGGGCCTGGTCCACGGCCAGCGCGACCGCCCCGGGGCGGCGCAGGACGTCGGAGACGAGCAGGGCCACCGCAGATCCGGGGACCGCCGAGAACGCGCCGCCGGCGAGCACGAGCAGGTCGGGCACGTCGCCGCCCAGCGCGCCGGCCGTCGCCGCATCCAGTCGCTCGAGGGAGGCGCGCAGGGCGGCCGCGCGGAGGATCGCGCCCTCGCCATCGAGGTCGGACCACGGCGCGAGGGTCATCTCGCCGAGGCGATCG
The DNA here is from genome assembly GCA_963821595.1 of uncultured Chloroflexia bacterium. Taxonomy (GTDB): domain Bacteria; phylum Chloroflexota; class Limnocylindria; order Limnocylindrales; family CSP1-4; genus CTSoil-043. The sequence goes on from CAWGEL010000027.1 coordinate 438,237, forward strand.
CGCAGGCGCGACCGGTCGAGGCCGAGCGTCAGCCAGGCTTCCACGCGATCCGGCGCAGATGGATCGTCGAGCGCGAACAGCGAAGCGTCCGGTGCCTGGAGCGCGGCGACCCGCGATCGCCCGGACTCCGGGTCGACCTCGGCGCGGACGCGCGTGGCGCCCCCCACGCCGATCTCGATCAGCTCCACGCGCAGGCCCAGGACCCGGGCCAGCGAGCCGGCGGCGCGCGCCAGGCCCGCCCGCGCGTCGTCCGGCGCGACCCGGTCGGCCAGGGCGCGCAGGAGCCGATCGTCCGGAGCGCCCGGCATCGTCCCCGGAGCCGGCACGCGCTCGAGGGCGTCCTCGCCCGTCGCACGGCCGGACGGCGGATCGGGGATCGGCCCCGCCAGGAAGACCGGCAGGCCCGGACGCCGGACGCCGATCGAGGCGGCGACGCTGGCGAGCTCGGCGCGGAGATCGCGCTCGTCCGGCCCGGGCGGGTCCATGACGCCGATCAGCACCGCGTCGGTCGACGGACGCGTGGCCAGCGTGACGATCTCGAGCGGATCCGCCCGTTCGGCGCTGGAGCCGACCACGCACCAGCCGGCGCCGGAGGCCGATGCGGCCAGCCGTTCGAGCGACGCTTCCGTGGCCGCCACGACGACCAGCGTGCGCGGGACCGCGCTGCGGGCGACGACGCGCGGCAGGATCGCCAGCGGATCGAGTCCCGGCCCCACGCCGACCGAGCGGGCCAGGTCGGGATCCGCCCGCCGGACGCGGTCGACGAGCGTGGTCAGGGCAGCCTCTTCGGCGTCGTCGGCGCCCGTGCCGGCCGCCGGACGCGCGCCATCCCCCGCGCCCTGGCCCGGTCTCGCGCGGCCGGCCGGGCCCGCCGTCGCGCCGAGCAGCCGCCAACGACGGGACACCCGCCCCACGAGCGCCGCGGCGATCGTGGCGGTGCCCGCGTCGATCGTGAAGAACGATCGCGGCGTGACCGGATGGGCGCCCGTCCAGTCCTGGGCCATGGCGGCCCGCCGATCCTCCGCCGACTCGATCGTCTCTCCGTCGTCGCGGCCGCCTGGCGCGCGGTCCTGGAGTCGGGGGTCGCTCCCCGTCATGCGTCCCAGCTCGTCTCCTCGGAGAGCTGCTCGAGCCGCTCGATGAGCTGCTCGATGCCGAGCTCGTCGGCGAGGATCGCGGACGTGGCCCCCTGCCCGCCTCCGAACAGCTCCCGGAGCACGGGGTCGAAGAAGGCCATGGCGCTGCCGGCAAGGGCGCCGTCGGGCATGCTCGCCTGCAGGAAGAGGACGGCCGACCCGGTCAGCCCGGCAAGCTGGATCTCGCGCGCCGCCTGCTCGACGAGGAAGGCACGCTGCTCGTCGCTGCCGGGATCGGGGAACGTCATGCGACCGGCCCTCGCGCGGGCCGCGCGGGAACGTCGGCCGGAACGGAGGCAAGTGCGGCCCGGAAGGCTTCGTAGGCCGCGGCACCCCGCAGGGCGAAGGTCACCTCGCGGATCGCCGGGGATCGCGTGCACTCGTCGCGTGCGGCGCGCACCGTGATGCGGGCGGCCTCGTCGAGCGGGAAGCCGCCGACGCCGGTACCCAGGGCCGGGATCGCCATGGTCTCGACGTCGAGCTCGCGCGCCCGGGCGAACGCGCTGCGCAGGGCCGCCTCGATGATCGCCCCGTCGGTCCGGCGGGCCTGGTCGAGCGACACGGCGTGGATCACCCATCGGGCGGCCAGCACGCCGGCATGCGTCACGACCGCGTCGCCGAGCGCGACCGGGCCGAGGCGGATCGCGTCCATCTCGATGGCGTCTCCACCGCGACGCTTGAGGGCACCGGCGACGCCGGTCGACATCCAGAGCGTCACGCCGGCCGGGTTCACGATCGCATCGACCTCGAGATCGCAGATGTCGCCGTTCCAGAGCGCGATATTTGCCATGATCCCTGGTCCTGGGTGAGCGTGCGTACGCCGACCGCTGCGGCCGAGGCAGTGTACACCCGTGTCAGTCGCCGGGAGAGCGTGGCGATGACCTCGTGGGTGATGGTGGTGCGGGCCCGCGCCAGCTCGCCGGCCGGGATCGCGGCGCCGTCCTGCTCGCCCAGGAGCACGAATTCGTCGTCCGGAGTGACGGGCGGACCGGCCACGTCAGTCACGTCCGCCATCAGGGCGTCCATCGCCACGCGCCCGACGAGCGGCACCCGAAGGCCTCGGACCAGCGCCTCCGCCCGGTCGGACAGGCCGCGGGGCCAGCCGTCGGCGTACCCGATCGGCAGCGTCGCGATGCGGCTGGGGCGAGTCGTGACGAAGGCAGGGCCGTAGCTCACGCCTTCGCCCGGGTCCAGCTCGGCGACCCGTACGGGGCGGGCGTGGATGGAGAGTGCGGGCCGCAATGCCGCGGCCGTCGCGGCTGCGCCCGCGGCGGCCGTCTGGCCGTCTGGCACGAAGCCGTAGAGCGCGAGCCCCACGCGAACGCCGTCGTAGGCCGGGGCCCTGCCCGCGCCGTCGCCGCGCGCGAGGGGCGCCTCGGCGAACACGCCGCCGGAGGCGAGCACGTGGCGCCGAGGCACGGGAACTCCGGCGGCGGCCAGCGCCGCGACGCCGGCCGCGAACCGCTCGAGCTGGCGAGCCGTGGTCGCCGGATCGTCCGGCGCCTGGAGATGGGTCCACACGCCGGCCAGGCGCGCGCCGGGCTGGGCGGCGATCGCCCGGGCGGCGGCAACGGCTTCGGCCGCGAACAGCCCGTCCCGGCCGAGGCCGGTCTCCAGGCAGATCTCGACCGCAAGTGGGCCGAGGCCGGTGGGATCGTCCCCGGCCGCACGCGCGTAGGCCGCCAGGCCGCGATCGAAGAGCGTCCGATCGCCGGCCGCGATCGCCACGCGAGAACGGGCCGCGTCGACCACGCCGTCGGGCGGGATCTGGAAGAGGACCATGAGCGGCGCGTCGATGCCGGCGGCCCGGAGCTCCAGCGCCTCGTCGAGCGTGGCCACGGCGAGGCCGGTCGCACCCGCCGCCAGGAGGGCCGCGCTGACGCCCGGAGCGCCGTGGCCGTAGGCATCGGCCTTGACCACGGCCTCGATCGTGACGCCCGGCGGCAGCGCCGCGGCGACCGCCCGAAGGTTCGACGCGATCCGGTCGAGGTCCACTTCGACCCAGGCCGTGCGCGGCAGCGGCGGCAGCCCGGCGGCCCGCAGGCGGTCCTCGATGGGCGGCGTCCCCCTCACGGAGGGCCGGCGGGCACGTCACGAGCCGGGTGAGCCAGATCGGCCCGCTCGTCGCCGTTCAGCGACGGAGCCGGCCCGGCATCGTCGGCGCCGGCCGTCGACCGGAATCCGAGGCCCCTCCCGCCGGCGCGGCGGGCAAGGTCGGCCAGGCGCCGGCGGGCCACGGCGAGCTCGTCCGGGAGGTCCCCGGCCAGGAGCCCGGCGTCCCCGAACCGCGTCCGCACCGCCTCGCCGGCCATGCCATGCAGGTAGACGCCGAGGCGCGCCGCATCGTAGGGCGACCGGCCCTGGGCCAGGAGCGCGCCGATCGTGCCGGAGAGGACGTCGCCGGTGCCGCCGGTGGCCAGGGCCGGGTTCACGAATGGGGCCACGGCCGCATCCCCGCCGGGTTCCGCGATCACGGACCGCGCGCCCTTGAGGACGACCACCTGGTTCCAGGCGGACGCCGCGCTGCGGGCCGCGGCCAGCCGGGCGTCGTCGTCCGAGTTGAGGTCGCCGTCGGCGCCGGGCGCCACGCCGGAGGCGGCCCGGAGGCGGGCGAACTCGCCCGAGTGCGGCGTGAGCACGCAGGGCCGCGCGACGCCCTCCCACCAGCCGTCCTCGGCGGCGAGCGAACGCAGGGCCTCCGCGTCGACCACCGCGGGGCACGGGTCGTCCTCCTGCGCGCCGAGGAGCCCGCGGATCAGCTCGCCCGCCGCGAGCGACGCCCGCAGGCCGGGCCCGACCACGAAGGCGTCGTGGACATGGTCGAGGATGCGGGCGAGGGCGGGCTCCGGGTCCACCTCCTCGACGTCGTCCTCGTCGAGCGCCATGGTCGTGGCCTCCACGATCTTGGCCGCGAAGAGCGGCTGCAGCGACTCCGGCACGGCCAGCGTCACGAGGCCCGCCCCGGCGCGCCCGGCGGCCCGGCAGACGAGGAAGGCCGCGCCCGCGTAGTCGAGCGAGCCCGCGATCACGAGCAGCTTGCCGAACGTGCCCTTGTGCCCTCGCTCGTCGCGGGACGGCAGCAGGCCGGCGGCCCGCCGGTCGTCGAGCTGTTCGGCCGGGCGGTCAGCCATCCTCGCCGGCCTCCGGTTCGGGGGAGGCCGGGGCGCGGGAGGCCGGGGCGCGGGAGGCCGCGCGCTCCAGGGCCGCGGCGGGGGCGCGGGAGGCCTCGCGTTCCAGGTCGCGCACCCGGGCAAGCCGGCGCAGCAGGGCGGCCTCGCGCTCGTCGAGGCGACGCTCCAGGTCGGCCGGGGGCACGAAACGGCCACCGGTCGCGCGAACCGCGTGGGCCACCGCCAGGGCGTACTCCCGCTCGTGGGTGATGGAGACCGCGATGCGACCCACGCCGAGCTGGGCGGCCCGGGCCGCAGCCCGTCCGTGGAGCACGACGGCCGGCTGCCCGGTCGGCAGTCGCTCGATCTCGATGTCGCGCCAGCCGATACCGCGGACGCCCAGGCCGAGGACCTTGCTCACCGCCTCCTTGGCCGCCCACCGGCCGGCCATCGTCTCGGGGCGGCCCCGCACGTAGGCGGACTCGGCCGGCGTCAGGACGCGGCCCGTGAAGCGATCCCCGAAGCGCTCGATCGCCTCGCGGATCCGGGCGACCCGGATGACGTCGAGGCCCAGCTCGACGGTGCCCGCCCGGGCATCCGGGGCCGGGGGCATCGCGCTACTCGACCGTGACCGACTTGGCCAGGTTGCGCGGCTGGTCGACGTCCGTGCCGCGGGCCACGGCCATGTGATAGGCGAAGAGCTGCAGCGGGATGATCGCCAGGATCGCGCTGATTGCCTCGTCGACGTCGGGTACCCACATCAAGTCGTCGGCGTACCGCTCGATGTGCGCGTCGCCTTCGGTCGCGACGGCGATGACCCGCGCATCCCGGGCCCGCCCTTCCATTACGTTGCTGATGAGCTTGTCGTACACGCTCGACCGGGTCGCGACGGCCACCAGGGGGCACTCGACGTCGAGCAGGGAGATGGGCCCGTGCTTCAGCTCGCCGGCCGCGTACCCCTCGGCGTGGACGTAGCTGACTTCCTTGAGCTTGAGGGCTCCTTCAAGCGCGACGGGAAACGTCGCGCCGCGACCGACGAACATGAAACCGCGCGAGTTGACGTAGCGGCGAGCAAGGTCGCGCACGCCTCCGGCCGCGTCCAGCGTGCGCTGGGCGAGCTCGGGCAGGCGGCGCATGTCGGCCGCCAGCGCGCGCTCCGTCGTCTCGGGCAGGCTCCCCCGCAGCTTGGCGATGCCGGCGGCCAGCAGGACCAGCGTCAGGACCTGGGTGGTGAACGTCTTCGAGGCCGCGACCGCGATCTCCGGGCCGGCCTGCAGGAAGAGGACGGCATCGGCCTCGCGCGTGATCGCCGATCCCATCGTGTTGGTGACCGCGATGATCGGGGCGCCCTGCTCGCGCGCATAGCGGGCCGGGGCGATCGTGTCGGCCGTCTCGCCCGACTGGGTGACCGCGATGACCAGCGTCGTCGCGTCGAGCGGCGGCGGTGAATAGCGGAATTCCGAGCCGACGGTGACCCTGGCGGGCAGGCCGGTCCAGGCCTGGATGGCCGCAGCTCCCACGAGCGCCGCGTGGGACGCGGTCCCGCACGCCACCAGCTCGACCCTCGTGAGCGCCGCCAGCGCCCCGGCCACCCCGGCCAGCTCGTCGGTGAGGATCTCCCCGTCCGGGCTGATGCGGCCGGCGAGGCACTGGCGCAGCGCCTGGGGCTGCTCGTGGATCTCCTTGAGCATGAAGTGCTCGAAGCCGCCCTTCTCGGCGGCCTCCGGCGACCAGTCGACGCGCGTGATCAGGCGTTCGCAGGGATTGCCGTCGACGTCCGTGACGACGACGACGCCCGGGCGGAGGTCGGCGACGTCGCCCTCGGCGAGGAAGATGATGCGGTTGGTGTGGGCGAGGATGGCGGCCGCGTCGGAGGCCAGGAAGGCCTCGTCGTCGGCGATGCCCACGATCAGGGGGACGTTCTGGCGGGCGCCGACGAGGCGATCCGGCTCGCGGCGGTGCATCACCGCGACGGCGTAGGCGCCGCGGGCCTGGCGGAGGGCCGCGCGGACGGCGTCGGCGAGGTCCCCCTCGTAGGCCTCCTCGACGAGGTGGGCCAGGGCCTCGGTGTCCGTCTCCGAGCGCAGCAGGTGCCCGCGCTCCTCGAGGCCGTCGCGGAGCTCTCGGAAGTTCTCGATGATCCCGTTGTGGATGACCGTGATCTCGCCGGAGCAATCGACGTGAGGATGGGCGTTGAGGTCGCTCGGCCGGCCGTGCGTCGCCCAGCGCGTATGGGCCAGGCCGATGCCGGCCGAGGGTGTCCGGTCCGCCAGTGCCGTCCGCAGGTTGGCGAGCTTGCCGGCCTTCTTCTCGACGAACAGGTCGCCGGCCTCGGTCACCAGCGCGATGCCGGCCGAATCGTAGCCGCGGTACTCGAGCCGGCGCAGGCCCTCGAGGAGGATCGGGCCCGCTTCGCGAGGCCCGGTATAGCCGACGATCCCGCACATGCCTCGCGCGTTCCTCCAGCTCCGTCTCCGCCGCCCGGCCCATCGCCCGGGAGAGCGGCCTAGTTTAGGCGTTCCGCCGCCAGCGAAGCGAGAAGGTCGGCGAGGTCCCGGACCACGCCGCCGTCGGGCCCCTCGACCATCACTCGCAGGGCCGGCTCGGTGCCCGACGGTCGCACGAGGATCCGCCCGCCGGAGCCGAGCTTCGCGCGCGCCTCGCCGATCGCCTCGTGGAGGACCGGGTCGGCATCCCACTGATCCTTGTGACGAGCGCGGACCGCCCGTTGCTCCTGCGGGAAGAGAGGAATCGCGGCGGCCAGCTCGTCGATCGGGCAGCACGAGCGGCCGAGGATGCCGAGCACCTCGAGCGCGGTCACGACGCCGTCGCCGGAGCTCGTGTGCTCCAGCACGATCACGTGGCCGCTCTTCTCGCCGCCGAGGTTCGAGCCGGACACCTGCATGCCGCCGAGGATGTACTTGTCGCCGACCGGCGTGCGCATGACCGTGCCGCCGGCGGCCGCCACCGCCACCTCGAGTCCGCCGTTCGAGAGCACCGTGACGACGAGGATGTTGCCGGCCAGGGCGCCCCGCGCCAGGCGGTCCAGGGCGCAGATCCCGATCAGCTGGTCACCGTCCACGACCGTGCCGTGGCGATCCACGACGACCAGGCGGTCGGCATCGCCGTCGAGGGCCATGCCCAGGTCGGCCCCGCGCGCGACGACCTCGGCGGCAAGCGAGCGCGGGTCCGTCGCGCCGCAGCCGAGGTTGATGTTGACGCCGTCGGGAGCGTTGTGGAGGACGTCGACGGTGGCGCCCGTGGCGGCCAGGATCTCCGGCGCCGTGACACCGCCGGACCCGTTGGCGCAGTCGAGCACGATCCGCAAGTCGCAGGGGGTCGCGGCGGCCAGGCGCAGCCGGTCGGCCCGGTACCGGTCAAGCAGGGGGGCGGCCATGACGACGCGGCCCAGCCCGCCGTTGTGCGGCCCGCCGAGCTCGTCGGCCTGCCAGATGAGCTGCTCGAGGCGATCCTCGATGGCGTCGTCGAGCTTGTAGCCACGCTCGTCGAGGACCTTGAGCCCGTTGTCGTCGGCCGGGTTGTGGGACGCCGAGACCATGATCCCGGCCGCGAAGTCGCCCGTGCCGGCGAGGTAGGCCAGCGCCGGCGTGGGCAGCACGCCGACGATGTGGCAGTCCGTCCCCAGGCTCGCGGCGCCGGCCGCGATCGCGGCAACGAACATGTCGCCCGAGCGCCGCGTGTCCTGGCCAACCACGAGCGAGCCGCCGGGCCCGGCCAGCTCGTGGGCTGCCGCCCGCCCGAGGGCGAAGGCGAGGTTCGGCCGGAGGTCGACGTTGGCGATGCCGCGGATCCCGTCAGTGCCAAAGAGCCTGGTCACCGTTAGGGGCTCGGGCTCGGCGAGGCCGACGGGGTGGGCGGCGCGCTGGGCGACGGGCTTGGAGCTGCGATCACGGTGACGGTCACCTGCTGCGGTGCCATGCCGACGAGTGCGAGGCCGGCGGGCACGTCGATTGATGCGGTGAGGACGTGGACCCCTGGGACCAGGCCGCGGACGTCGACGACCGCGGTCAGCCTGGAGGCGTCGAGAGCGTTGAGCTGCGAGATCGCGCCGCCGATCGTCGCCACGACCTGGCTCGTCGAGAGCCCGTAGCCCTCGTCGCTGGCGGCGTTGGCCAGGGTCACGCCGATGGGGAAGTCCCGGCTTCCCTGCTGCGCGTCGACCTGGGTCGTCACCGTGATGGGGGCGCTGCCGACCAGCGTGACACCGGTCGGCAGCGGCAGCGTGACGGCGACCGTCGCACCGGCCGTGGCGCCGGCCAGGTTGACCGGGCTCGTGTCGAGCTTGTCGAGCGCGGCGAGGACGTCGGCCGTGCCCGCGACGGTCACGATCACCGGGGACACGGAGACGCCGGTCAGCGCGTAGCCGGCCGCGGGAACGCCGTTCAGGACGGGGTTGACGGGCACGGCCCTGGTGGACGTCTGGCTGGCGACCTGGATCGCGACCCGCACGGAAGAGGGCTCCAGGCCGACGTCGGTCAGGACGTTCCCCACGGCGTCGACCGCGACCAGGTCCACGAGGTCGTTCACCGACACGGCCGACGGCTGGATCCGCACGCGCGCCACGGCCGCCGCGGCCTGGCCGACGACCGACCCGGGACCGGTGATCTTCACCGTCTCAGGCGAGGCGGAGACCGACACGAGGTCGACACCGTCGGGGATCGTGCCCCAGTCCACCTTGACCGGGACCGTCTTGCTGGTGAGGGCCTCCAGGTACACCTGCACGCGCGAGGGGAAGTAGTCGACGATCTGGACCTGGTCCGGGTTGGTGGCCGTCACGGTCACCGGCACGGTGACCGGCTGCCCGGTCGCCGGAATCTGGACGCCGGCCAGGTCGATCGTTGCCGAGAAGCTCGCCTGCGAGACCGGCTGGGCGTTCGTGCCGAGCGAGATGTAGCGGATCGACGCGACGTCGGGGATCTTGCCCATCAGGAACACCGAGGCCGGCTGGTGGAGGGCCATGATGGCGATGCTGCCGTTGTACGTCGCCCCGGCGGCCGTGAGGATGAGCCCGCCGTAGAGGAGTGCCGCGAGACCGACCGCGCCGAGCTTCAGCGGCCAGTTCCGGAAGATGAACCCGAGCAGGCGGCGCATCGCCTAGCGCCCGACCCGGGCGATGCCACGGGCATCGGGGCCGCCCGCAGCCGCGGGCTGGGTTGCGGCAGCCTGGACGGCCGGCCCCCCCGCGACGGACCGGGGCTCGCCGTCCCCTGACGCCGACGGGCGCTCACGTGACGCCGACGGGCGCTCACGCGTTGCGTCGCTCGCATCTTCAGTGGCGTCTCGATCGGAGGTCGCGTGCGCGTCGCGGTATCGCGCCGCCACCTCCGGGCCAGCGGCCAGGCCGGACGGCTGCGTCACGCCGGGCGCCTGGGCCCCGTTGCCGTCGCCACCGGCGCCACTCGCGCCGGCCGGGCTGTCGGACGTCGTGGCGCTGTGGCGGACGCGGCGACCGAGGTCGCTGAGCGCAGCCCTGCGCAGCCGCCCCGGCTCGACCTGCCGACCGCCCGAGAGGCGCTCGCGGATGGAGCCGCGCGGTGCCCGCTCCGGGCGCAGGAGGGCCAGCAGCGCCCGCTCGATCTGCGTCCTGTCGAGGTTGCGGCGGATGCGGGCCCGCTCGACAAGGCTGACCTGGCCGGACTCCTCGGAGACCACCACCACCACGGCGTCCGTGCCCTCGGTGATCCCCAGGGCCGCGCGGTGGCGGGTCCCGAATCGCTCCTCCTGGACGCTCGTCTCTGCCGACGGCAGGATCGCCCCGGCGGCCAGGATCGTCGCGCCGCGGATGATGACGGCGCCGTCGTGGAGCGCGGCGCGCGGCGCGAAGAGGGCCTCGAGCAGGTCCGCGGTCAGGTCGCCGTGGATCATGACGCCGGTCTCCGCGATCTCCTCCAGGCCGGTCTCGCGCTCCACCACGATGAGGGCGCCCGTCCGCGACGCGCCCAGGCGCTCGCCGACCAGGGCGATCACCGAAGCCGCCTGCTCGGCGACACGGAGCTCGGCCGGCGAGACGAGCCAGGCGAACGAGCCGACCCGGCCGAGCCGCTCGAGCCCTCGCCTGAGCTCAGGCTGGAAGACGACCACGAGGGCGAACAGGCCGACCACCGCGCCCGCCTGCATGATCTGGGTGAAGAGGCGCAGCCCGAACGCCTGGGCCATCGCGTAGATGACCAGGATCACGCTCACGCCGATCACCAGGCGGACCGCCCGTGTCCCGCGGATCAGGCTGAACAGCCAGTAGATGACGAAGGCGGTGATCCCGATGTCGACCAGCGTGGTCGGCCGGATCTGGCCGGCGATCGACTCGAGGAGCTGCGACATCCGGACGAGTGTAGCACCCGGGTCCGGCGCCTCCCGCCGTCACGCTCGTCGCGGCCGGAGCCGCGGGTCGGGTCAGTCTGCGCTGCCACGCCCGCGGCCGCCGGCGCGCGACCACGTCCGGACGGCCGAACCGGTCAGGCGTCCGCCTCGGCGAACCGGCTGTCGCGGGGCAGCGTGGCGCGGGCGGCCGCGGCGACGCGGTCGCGCTCGGCCGGATCGCCGTCGAGCTCGGCGAGCCGCAGCAGGATGCGGTACGTCTCGCCAGCCACGGCCGGCCAGCCGGAGGCCACCTGGAGCTCGGCGATCAGGAGGTGGAGGTCGACGTCGTCCGGGCCATCGGCCAGCGCCTCCACGCAGGCCTCGAGGGCGGCCACGGTGTGGCCGGCCGACTGGAATGCCCGGGCCGCGGCCATCGCCGCGGCCACGGCGCCGCGCGCGTCGCCCTGCCGGGCGGCCTCGTCCGCGGCGATGGCCAACGCCTCGCCGGCGGGCCGGGCAGGGCCCGTCGCGCCGGCGGCCGCGGGTTCTGACGCATGTGCTTCGCCGTCGCCCCCGGGACCGGCGACCTCGCCGGCGGTGCCCGCGTCCTCGCCGTCGTCGAGGAGTCGGAGCGCGCGTGCCAGGGCCCGTTCGGCCAGCTCGTCACCCTCGGCGAGGCGCAGCTCGCGGGCCAGCTCCTGGTAGCGATGGCGCCGCACGCCGCTGGCCTCGATCTCCAGGGCACGACGCAGCGCCTCGCACGCTTCCGCGAGCTTGCCCGCGCCGGCGCGAACCTCCGCCAGGCGATCGAACGCGGCCGCGGCATCGGCGGACCGGCCGAGCGCCACGAGGGCCTGCGTCCGTCCGTGGAGTGCCGCGTCGTCGTCCGGGGCGAGGCTCAGCGCCTCGTCGTAGGCCGCCAGCGCGGCGGCCGCGTTCCCGAGCCGCAGCTGGACGCCGCCGATCGCGGTCCGCGGCGCGGCCCGGTCCGCGGCGATGGCGCCTGCCTCGTCGTAGGCCGCCAGCGCATCCTCGAGGCGCCCCCGAAGGGCGGCCACGTGGCCGGTCCGCAGGGCTGCCTTGTACCGTTCCAGGCGGTTGTCCGTCATCGGGCGCTCTCCCGGCCGGAGGAGCGGCGCCGCGGGCACGCGGGCGCTCGAGGCGCCCGGGCCGCGGGCGATCAGCGCTTGGTGTACTGCGGCGCCTTGCGCGCGCGCTTCAGGCCGTACTTCTTGCGCTCCTTCATTCGCGGATCGCGGGTCAGGAGGCCGGCCTGGCGCAGCGGGACCCGGTTGCCTTCGGGATCGACCATGAGGAGCGCCCGGGCGATGCCGTGACGGATGGCCCCGGCCTGGCCGGTCACGCCGCCGCCCTCCACCTTGATCATCGCGTTGAAGCGGCCGTCCGTGCCGGTCACCCGGAACGGCAGGCGGAGCTCGGATTCGGCGACGGCGTTGCCGAAATGCTGCTCCAGCGTCCGGCCGTTGACGACGATCTCGCCCTCGCCGGTCATGAGTCGGACCCGGGCGACGGCGGTCTTCCGGCGCCCGGTGCCGTGGAAGAAGGACGGTGTGGTCATGGTTGAGCTGCTCCTCCTCAGGCCAGCGGCTCGGGCCGTTGGGCCTGGTGGGGGTGATCGGACCCGGCGTAGATCTTGAGCTTCCGCAGCTGCTGGACGCCGAGGCGGTTGCGGGGCAGCATCCCGCGGACGGCGCGGCGGATGACCTCCTCGGGCCGGCGCTCCAGCAGGTGCCCCAGGGTCTCCTCCTTGAAGCCCCCCGGGTAGCCGCTGTGGCGCGCGTAGACCTTCGAGGTGAGCTTGTCGCTGGTCACCGTGATGCGCCCGGCGTTGAGCACGATCACGTGGTCACCGCTGTCGAGGTTCGGCGTGTACGTCGGCTTGTTCTTCCCCTCGAGGACGCGGGCGATCCGCGACGCGAGCCGGCCGAGCGTCTCGTCCGTCGCGTCGACGACGTACCAGCGTCGCTCGATCTCCGCCTCCCGGAGCGTGTACGTCTTCGCGGTCATGTGTCTCCGTCCGTGGCCCCGGTCGGCCGTCCCAGGACGACCCGCCGGAGGCAGAGTCCCTTTGCCGGGGCGCACGCCCCGTTGAATGCCGGCTGCCGCGACGCGAGCGCCTCGGCCACCGTCGCCGGACCGACCTTGCCGCGGCCCACCAGCAGCAGCGCGGCGACGATCCGCCGCACCATCTGCCGCAGGAAGGCGTCACCCCGGACGTCGACCGTCACGAGGTGGCCCTCCCGCCGAACCAGGACCCGGTGAAGGGTCCGGACCGGCTGGCGGTCCGCCGCCCCGAAGGCGCTGAAGTCGTGCCGGCCCTCCAGGGCCGACCCGGCCGTCGCCATCGCGGCGGTGTCGAGCGGGACCCGCACCCCGAGCGCGAAGCGCTCGCGAAGCGGGCTGCGCGGCCCGTTCCACACGGTGTAGCGGTAGTCCCGGTACCGCGCCGCTCGGCGGGGGTGGAACCGGTCCGGCGCAGGCCGCAGGTCCCCGAGCGCCACGTCCGCCGGGAGGAGCGCATCGAGCGCGCGTCCCAGCTCGGCGGCCCCCAGGCGGCCGTCCCAGGTGAATGCGATCACCTGCCCGGTCGCGTGGACCCCGGCGTCCGTCCGGCCCGCCGCCTCGACCACGACCCGCCGTCCGGCGATGGTGGCCAGGGCAGCCTCCAGCTCTCCCTGGACCGTCCGGGCGCCCGGCTGGGCCTGGTACCCGGCAAAGTCCGTGCCGTCGTATTCGACCCGCGCGCGGTAGCGCACGGGGGCGCCCTCTCGGGCGCCTTGGCCGCCCCTAGACGAGCTCGATCTGGACGATCGGGGCCGCATCACCGGAGCGCAGGCCGAGGTGGGTGATCCGGGTGAACCCGGACGTCCGATCGGCATACTTGGGGGCGATCTCGTCGAAGAGCTTGCGGATCACGAGCGGCTCGTCGGGCAACTCGGCCACGACGGTCCGCCGGGCCGAGAGGTCGCCCCGCTTGGCCAGCGTGATCATCCGCTCGACCTGCGGGCGGATCTCCTTCGCCTTCGCCTCGGTGGTCTTGACCTTCTCGTAGCGCAGGACCGAGACGATGAGGTTGGCGTACAGCGCGAGTCGCGGACCCTGGCGCCGGCCGAGCTTGCGCCCATCGATCTGGTGGGGCATCGCTCAGACCTCCTCGTCCGCGGCCGCGAACGCCTCGTCGTCCTCGCCCTCGGGCTCGTCCTCGTCCTCGCCCTCGAGCTCGCTGGGCTCGGTCTCGGGCAGGAGGAAGCCGCGCATGCGGAGCCGCTCCTTCATCTCGTCGAGCGACTTCTTGCCGAAGTTGCGCATGCGCAGGAGGTCGTCGTCGGAGAGCTGGAGGAGCTGGCCGACCTTGACGATGTTGTTCCGCTTGAGCGAGTTGTAGGCCCGCATCGGGAGGTCGAGCTCCTCGATCGGCATCTCCAGCATGTTGGCCGGGATCTGCGGCGCGCCCGATGCGGGCGTGATCGGGATGGCCGCCGCGCCGACGTTGGCGAACAGCGAGAACTGGCGAACCAGGATCTCGGCCGCCTTCGCGAGCGCGTCTTCGGGTGCGATCGTGCCGTCGGTCTCGATCTCGAGCGTCAGCTTGTCGTAGTTGGTCATCTGGCCGACGCGCGTGTTCTCGACCGTGAAGTTCACCTTCCGGACCGGGGTGAAGATGGCGTCGACCGGGATGACCCCGATCGGCAGGCCTTCCGGCCGCTCGGCGGCGAGGTAGCCGACACCGCGCTCGACGGTGAGGTCCATCTCGATCTGGACGTCGTCGGCGTCCAGGGTCATGAGGATCTGCTCGGGATTGATGATCTCGACGTCGGCGGACTCGAGGATGTCGGCGGCGCTGACCGCGCCCGCCCCGGACTTGATCAGCTTGAGCTGGACCGGGTGGGCGGCGAAGCTGCGCAGGCGCAGCTTCTTCACGTTCAGGACGATCTGGGTGACGTCTTCCTTGACGCCCGGGATCGTCGTGAACTCGTGGTAGACGTCGCGGATCTGGATGGAGGTGACGGCAGCCCCTTCCAGCGACGAGAGCAGCACGCGCCGGAGGGCGTTGCCGAGCGTGACTCCATAGCCGGCGGGCAGCGGGCTCGCCTCGTACTTGGCGAACGAGCCCTCCTCGGCGACAGGCTCGATCTGGGTCGTGGTCTCGAGTTCGATCATGGGTTGGGGGCTACCTCGAGTAGTACTCGACCACGAGCTGCTCGTTCAGCTCGAGCGGCATCTGGTCGCGGCGCGGCGGGGCGGCAACCGTCCCGGCGAGCTTGGCGGCATCGAGCGTGAGCCACTCGGGAACCTGCGCCGAGCGCAGTGTCTCCCGGGCGACCTTGAACGGCTCGCGAGTGAGGTGCGACTCGCGCACCGAGATCGTGTCGCCGGGCTTGAGCTGCATCGACGGCACGTTGGCCGGGCGCCCGTTGACCGCGAAATGGCCATGGGTGACGAGCTGCCGGGCGTGGTCGCGGGAGGTGGCCATGCCCAGGCGGTAGACCACGTTGTCGGCCCGCATCTCGAGCAGGCGCAGGAGGTTCTCGCCGGTGACGCCGGGCCGCGACTCGGCCAGGTCGAAGTAGTTCTTGAACTGCCGCTCCAGGACGCGGTAGATCCGGCGGACCTTCTGCTTCTCGCGGAGCTGCATCCCGAAGTCGCCGACCTTGCGGCGCCGGACGCCGTGCTGGCCGGGCGGCGAGGGACGGCGCTCGAACGCGCACTTCTTCGTATAGCAGCGGGTGCCCTTCAGGAAGAGCTTGGCCCCCTCGCGGCGGCAGAGGCGGCAGACGGCATCGGTGTAGCGGGCCATGAGGACTCGGGCTCCCGGCTAGACGCGGCGCCGCTTGGGCGGGCGGCAGCCGTTGTGCGGGATCGGGGTGACGTCGGTGATGGCGGAGACCTCGAGCCCGGCCGCCTGGAGGGACCGGATCGCCTGCTCGCGGCCTGCGCCGGGACCCTTGACGAAGACCTCGACCTGGCGCATCCCGTGCTCCATCGCCTTCTTGGCGGCGGAGTCGGCGCTCAGCGCGGCCGCGTACGGCGTGCTCTTGCGGGAGCCCTTGAACCCGACGACCCCGGCCGATCCCCAGCTGATCACGTTACCGGTCTGGTCCGTGATCGTGACGATCGTGTTGTTGAAGGTCGCCTGGATGTGAACGTGCCCCTGCGGCACGTTCTTCCGCTCCCGGCGGCGCTGCTTGGTAGCCCGCTTCCGATCGGCCATACGTCCGGCTCGTCCCTCTGCTTACTTCTTGCGCCGCGCGCCGACCGTCTTCTTCGGTCCACGGCGCTGGCGGGCGTTCGTCTTGGTTCGCTGGCCCCGGACCGGCAGGTTCCGCCGGTGGCGGAGGCCGCGGTACGAGCCGATCTCGATGAGTCGCTTGATGTTCAGGGCCACTTCGCGGCGGAGGTCGCCCTCCACCTTGTAGCGGCGGTCGATCAACTCGCGCAGCCGGTTGACCTGGTCCTCGGTGAGGTCCCGGACCCGGGTGTCGCCGTTGATGTTGGTCTGCTGGAGGATCTTCTGGGCGGTTGGGAGCCCGATCCCGTAGACATAGGTAAGGGCGACTTCGACGCGCTTCTCGCGCGGGATGTCGACGCCTGCGATCCGTGCCATGCCGTCAGCCCTGCCGCTGCTTGTGCTTCGGGTTGGTGCAGATGACCATCACGGTCCCGTGGCGGCGGATCACTTTGCAGTTGTCGCAACGGGCCTTCACGGAGGCTCGGACTTTCAAGAGACCCTCTTCGCTTGTTGGCCCGGCTACTTCAGCCGGTAGGTGATCCGACCCCGGGTGAGGTCGTAGGGGGAGAGTTCCACGCGGACGCGGTCGCCGGGCAGGATCCGGATGAAGTTCATGCGGAGCTTGCCGCTGATGTGGGCCAGGACGCGGTGACCGTTCTCGAGCTCCACCGCGAACATCGTATTCGGCAGCGGCTCGATGACCGTTCCCTCAACTTCGATTGCGTCCCGTTTTCCCACAGGCTCCCGTGCTTCCTTCTTCTCACGGCGTGCGCCGGCCGTGGGGCCGACACACGAACGCGTAGCGTATCAACTCGCGAGCCGAACGGCAAGCGAGGCGGTTTGACGTCATGGCCGCGTGAGGATCACGGGCCCATCCTCGGTCACCGCGATGGTGTCCTCGAAGTGGGCCGCCAGCGAGCCGTCGCGCGTCACGACGGTCCACTCGTCGTCGAGCACCTCGACGTCCTTCGCACCCAGGGTGAACATCGGCTCGATCGCCAGGCAGATCCCTCGGGCCAGCTCGATGCCGCGCGGCTTCGTGCGGTAGTTCGGGACCTGGGGATCCTCGTGCATCTCCCGGCCGATGCCGTGGCCGACGAACTTCTCGACCACGCCGTAGCCGCGAGCCAGGGCGACGTCCTCGACGGCGGCCGAGATGTCCCAGATGCGGTTGCCGACGCGGGCCGCGGCGATGCCGGCGTCGAGGGCCGCCCGGGTTGCCTCGACGAGCGCCCGCGCCTCTGGCCGGACGTCGCCGACGATGAACGTGCGGGCGGCGTCGCCGTGCCAGCCGTCCACGATCGCGCCGGCGTCGATCGACACCAGCTGGCCCTCGCGGATGACGCGGCCGCCGGGGATCCCGTGGACGACCTCGCGATCGATCGAGACGCAGATCGAGGCCGGGAAGTCGCTGTACCCGCGAAACGGGTAGCCCTTGAAGGATGGCGTCGCGCCGGCGGCACGGATGCACTCTTCGGCGACCTTGTCGAGGTGGGCCGTGGTGACGCCCGGTTGCAGCGCCTGCTCCACGGCGTCGAGGATCTCGGCCACCAGGAGCCCGGCCCGCCGCATGCGGTCGATCTCCGCCTGCGACTTGCGCGTGATCACGGTCGCGAGCGCCAGTACGGGATGGGCTCGATGCAGTCGAGCAGGTCGTTGGTCACCGCGGCGATCGGCCGCCGGCCGTCAACGGACTGGAGGATGCCCGCGGCGCGGTAGTAGCCGACGACGTCCTCCAGGGCGCCGAGCTGCTTCTCGAGGCGGGCCCGAACCACCTCCGGCCGGTCGTCGTCGCGCTGGATCAGCGGCGAACCATCGACGTCGCAGACGCCGGCCACGCGCGGCGGGTAGGCCGTCTCGTGGTAGGTATGGCCGGCGGCACTGCACAGCCAGCGGCCCGTGAGCCGGGTCAGCAGGTCGGCCGCCGGCACCTCGATGTAGAGGGCCACCTCGACGGCGGCGTCGCGCTCGGCCAGGGCGCGGTCCAGGGCCTCCGCCTGGGGCCGGTTGCGGGGAAAGCCGTCGAGGATGACGCCGCGGGCGGCGTCCGGGTCGACCAGGCGTTCGAGCAGCATCCCGACCGTGATCTCGTCGGGCACCAGCGCGCCGCGGTCCATGTACTCCCTGGCCGCGAGGCCGAGCGGCGTGCCCTGCCCGACGGCGGCCCGGAACAGGTCGCCCGTGGCCACCCGCGGCAGGCCGAGGTGGCGGGCGAGGATGTGGGCCTGGGTCCCCTTCCCCGCCCCCGGCGCGCCGAGCAGGACGAGCACCCGCATGGACCCGCTCCGGGCCGGGGCCGCGCCTTCGCTCACCGGATGAATCCTTCGTAGCTCCGCATCAGCAGCTGGGCCTCCAGCTGCTTCATCGTCTCGACGACGACGCTGACGACGATGAGGAGACCGGTGCCGCCCAGCGAGAGGCTGGCATTGCCCGGGAAGAAGATCTGGAAGAGGAACGGCAGGACGGCAACCACGCCGAGGAAGATCGCCCCCGCCACGGTTATCCGGTTCACCACCCGCTGGAGATAGTCCTGGGTGGGCCGGCCGGGGCGGATCCCTGGTATGAAGCCGCCGTTCTTCCGTAACTGCTCGGCCGTCTCGTCTGGTTTGAACCAGAACGCCGTGTAGAAGTACGTGAAGCCGACGGTCAGCAGGAAGTAGAGCGAACCATAGATCAGGGGGTTGTTCGGGCCGAACGTGTTGACGACGAAGGTCGCGGCGTCGCGCACGAACTGGACCGTCGAGGTCTGGAAGTAGCCGGCGATCTGGTTGGGGAAGATGAGGATCGTGACCGCGAAGATGATCGGGATGACGCCGGCCATGTTGACCCGCAACGGCAGGAACGTCGTGCCGCCCTGGTACATGCGCCGGCCCCGCACGCGGCTGGCGTACTGGACCGGGATGCGACGCTGGCCTTCCGTGATGAAGACGATCACGCCGATGGCCGCGACGCCGCCGATCACGATGAGGGCGAGGTAGCCCCAGTTCGGCGACTGCATGAACGTGG
>CAWGEL010000028.1:0-315449 GCA_963821595.1 uncultured Chloroflexia bacterium
ACGCCCAGCGCGACGGCGACGTACGGCACGTCCGTCACGTTCGTCCAGCCGGTCAGCCTGGCGGGCGCGCTCCGGCGGGCGGAGGTCCTTCTCACGTTCGAGGGGACGGACGAGCCGTTGGTCCAGGAAGTCCCGCTCGGCTCGAACAGCCAGCCGTCCACGCTGCAGTTCGCCTGGTCGATCGCCCAGGACGGGCCCGTCGTCCCGAACACGCGGATCACGGCGGCCTGGCGGATCACGCCCGCCGACGGCTCGTCCGGCGTCGCGATGGGCCCGATCGGCGAGCCTGCTCTACGCCGACACGACGGTACGCGTGGCAGCGATCTCGCGGGTCGGTCGTCCGGCTGCACTGGTACTCGGGCACGCCGCCGTTCGGGCGACCAGGCGCTCAAGCTGTGGCCGAGGACAGGGCGTCAGCAACGCCGCGACCCTCCTTGGCGTGACCGAGACGCTCGCCCATCGACTTCTTCGTCTACGCCCTCCGCCGATGGGCTCGATGGGGCCCTCGGGCCGGGCACCAGCGGTTCGTGGCCGGCCGGGCCACCTCCCCGAGATCCGTACGCTGTTCTGCCGGAGATCGAACCTGACCAGATCGACTCGAGCTGGGTCGGACAGGTAATCCCCCACGAGCTGACCCACCTCGTGTTCGACACGGCCACCCTAAATGCTAATCACGAGCCGCCCCTCTGGCTCAACGAGGGCCTGGCCGTCTCTGCAGGAGGGTTCGATCGGCTACGACCGGAGCGACCGGGGCGCAGGCGACGCGGTCGCCAACGGGGCACTGCTGCCCCTGCACCGGCCTGACCGGCGCCTTCCCGCGGAGGCGCCAGGACCTGTTCCTACCTGGCGTACGCGGAGAGCGTGTCGGCGGTCGACTTCCTCGTGCGCACGTACGGGCAGGCGCACCTCGTGCAGCTCATCCGCTCGTACGCAGGCGGGCGTCACCGATGACGAGGCCTTCAAGGCCGCCGCCGGTGTCGACGTGGCCGGGTTCCAGGCGGCCTGGCTGGCGGACCTCGGGGGGCGGCACCCAAGCAGTACGGCCCGCAACCCGCGCCGCCGGCCCGTGCCCAGCGGGTGGAGACGCGGGCGCCCGCCGCGGCGTCGGCCGGGGCGTCGCCGCCCGCATCGTCCGGGTCCGCTCGGCCAACGGGCACGTCGCCGGCGCTGGCCAGCTCGGCGCCCGCGACATCGGCAGCTGGCGGCTCGAGCGGCACGAGCGGCGGTGACCCGGGCCTCATCCTCGCAATCCTCGGCGTGGCCGGGGTGGTCATCGGGGCGCGATCGCCCTCTGGCATGCGGCGGCGGGCTGCCCGGGTCCGCCGACCCATGACCTGGCTCGTGGGGCGCGTCCGGGCCATGCCGACGTGGCAGGCGACCCTCTTCGTGGCCCTGGTGGCGCTCGGCTTCCTCGTCGCCGCCCAGGTCCGCTCGGAGACGCCCGCGTCCAGTACACGTCGCAGGAACGGGCACCGCTCATCCAGACCACGCTGGCGCTCCAGGCGCAGCAGGACGGCCTCAAGGCCCAGATCCTGGACCTGCGAGGCCAGATCGACCGGCCGAGCGGAATCGCAGGGCAGTGATGCCCTGGTCACGCTCCTGACGACGCGCTCCTCCAGGCCCGCCTGGCGGCGGCCTCGTCCGGTACGGGCCCGGACTGGTCATCCAGCTCGACGACTCCGACCAGCCGGTGCCCCGGCGGGTCGCAGGCCGACTACCTGGTGAGCGGCCGCGACGTGCGCACGGTCGTGAGGGCCTGTGGCGGCCGGGGCCGAGGCCGTGGCCGTGAATGCCGAGCGCGTGACGCCGACCACCGCGATCATCGACATCGGCGGGTCCATCCTGGTCAACTCCGCATACCTACGCCGCCGTACCAGGTCAAGGCGATCGGTCCGGCCGGCATCTACGATCGGCTGGTGGCGTCGGCCGGCTTCGTCGACCTCGTGACCGGGCGGGCCCAGAAGTACGGGATCAAGGTCTCGTTCGCGGAGCCGCAGGACATGTCATCCCGGCCTATGCCGGCAACGTGAGCGTCACGGCCATGTCGTCGGCGTCGCCGGTTCCATCGGCCGGTCCGACGAGCTATCCCGCGGTCACGCCGTCAGCGATTCCCGCCGTGACGCCGTCGCGCGCGTCTCCGAAGCCGCAGTCCGGCCGTCCGCGGGGCACCGGCCGTGACCGGCCAGCGCCCGGCTGGCGCTCACCTCGCCCTGACGGCCGTCGCCGTGCTGCTCGGGTTCCTGGTGGTGGTCCAGGCCCGCAGCCAGTCCACCGGGACCGGCCTCGAGACGCGCTCGGCGCAGGACCTGACGCTGCTCGTCGCCAACCTCACGACCCGCAACGACCAGCTGCGATCGGACCTCGCGGACCTCCAGCGCCAGCTCGGCTCGCTCCAGGCCGCGCAGTCCCGGGGCGAACCTCGGTCGACCAGCTGCGCACCGACCTGGATCGGGTCCGGCTCTGGAGCGGGGTGCGGCCTCGTCGGTCCGGGCGTCCGGATCCTCATCCATGGCCCGATCGCCGGCGCCCGGCGTGTCCGATCTCCTCAACGAGCTCCGCAATGCGGGCGCCGAGGCGATCTCGGTCGGCGGCGTCCGGGTCGTCGCGGGCACCATGGTGTCCGGGCCCCCGGGCGGGGTCGCCATCGACGGCAAGCCGCTCGGCGACCCGATCACCGTCCTGGCCATCGGCAGCTCCGCGACCCTCGTCGGGTCGCTGACCCGCACCGGCGGCATCGTCGCCCAGCTCGGCGCGACGTACGACGGCGTGACGGTCGAGGTGGCGCCGGTGGACCTGGCGGAGCTTCCGGCGACGACCCGATCGCTCGTCCCGACCCACGGCACGCCCAGTCTCTGACGCTCGCTCGAGGCCGTCGCGATCGAGCGGCGGGCGCCGGGTCAACGCCCGGGCCCGGCGACCGGCCCGCCCGCCCGGTCGACCGTCGCGGCGGCGTCCCGGGGTGCTACCCTGCCCGCCGATGCCGCTGTCCCGACTGCTCGCGTGAGCGGGCCCGTCCCGTTCCGCCTGGGCGACCGGCTCGAGCTTCGACGCCCCCACCCGTGCGGCTCGCACACGTGGGAGGTGGACCGGCTCGGGGCGGATCTCGGCCTGCGATGCCTCGGCTGTGGGCGCCGCGTCCTGGTCGAGCGTCGCCGCGTCGAGCAGCGCCTCGTCTCGTTCGCCGCTCGCGGCCGGTCGCGCCGGGGGATCCGGCGCCGCCGCCCCGGGGGAGCGCTCGTGAGCGCCCCCACCATGCTCCCGCCGCAGGTCCCGACGAAGGCCGCCGACGAGTCCGCGATCGCGGTCTTCCGGAACCGGCCGTTCCTGCTGCTGTGGTTCTCGCAGCTGGCCACCCAGGTCGGCGGGAACATGGTGATCTACGGCCTCACCGTCCTGATCCTGCAGGTCACGGGATCGGCCAGCCTGGTCTCGCTCCTGCTGCTCACCTTCCTGGCACCGGCCATCGTGTTCAGCGCCATTGCCGGCGTCTACGTGGATCGGTTCGACCGTCGCCTCGTGCTGATCACGACCAGCCTGCTGCGAGCGGCCTTCTTCTTCGCGATCGCCGTGTTCCACACGAATGTCGGGGTGATCCTCTTCTTCAACGTCGCGGTCTCGATCGCAACGACCTTCTTCGCGCCGGCCGAGCTGAGCATGATCCCGCTGCTGGTGCCGCGCGCCCAGCTGACCGCCGCCAACGGCATCTTCACGCTCACCCTGAACGCGGCGTTCGCGATCGGCTTCACGCTGTTCGGCCCGATCGTCGCAACGGTGGCCGGCCCGACGTTCCTCATCGTCGTGGTGGCGGCGCTCTACCTGGTCTCGGCGGCGATCTGCGCGACGCTGCCGGCCGATCCGCCGACGCACCGCGATGGCAAGGCCCTGGCGGAGGCCGGCGAGGCGCTGGGATCCGTCGTCGGGCAGTTCCGCGAGGGCATCGGCTACGTGCGCGGCCACCGGGTCGTGTTCTGGGCCCTCTTCTACCTGGGGATCTCCGCCTCGATCGTCGGCGTGCTCGGTGTCCTCGGGACCCAAGTTCGCCACCCAGGTCCTGGGCCTGCAGACGCAGGGCTGGGGGATCGTGGTCCTTCCCCTCGGCATCGGCGTGGTGACCGGGGTGCTCCTGGTCAACGTCACCAGCGCGATGCTGCCGCGCCGGCGCGTCATCGAAGCCGGCATGATCGCCCTGGGGATCTGCCTGGTCCTGATCACCCTGGCCCAGCCCATCGCCGACCTCCTCAAGCACGTCAACAACGTGCAGCCGGTCGTCGACGCGTCCGCGTTCACCTCGGTCCTGGCGGTGGTCGTGGCCATTGCCTTCGTGGCGGGCGTCGCGTACGCGGCGATCGCGATCCCGTCGCAGACGGAGCTCCAGGCGGAGATCCCCGAAGAAGTCCGCGGCCGGGTCTTCGGAATCCTCAACATGCTCGCCTCCGCGGGCAGCTTCGTGCCGATCATCGTGGTCGGCGCGTTCGCCGACACGGTGGGCACTGCACCGGTGGTGATGGTCGCAGCGGCCATCGTCGGCCTGACCGGCGTCGCATCGATCGTGCTCCGCGGGCGGCCCGAGGCCACGCCCGCGGGAACGGCCGGCTTCGAGGACGTCGGCGGGGGACCGTCGCCCGAGGAGCCATGAGCGGCAGGGCCCGGCCGCTGGTGGCGGTCGTGTTCACCGGCGGGACGATCGAGATGACCGTCGACGCCGTGGCCGGCGGCGCGCGGCCGGCCCTCACGGGCGCCGACCTGCTGGCCCGCGATCCGGGCCTGGGCGCCATCGCCAACCTCGTGCCGGTCGAATGGGGCCGCGTGCCGGCGAGCCATCTCTCGTTCGCCCAGGTGCTGGACATCCGGCGGGCCGTCGACGGCGCGCTCGCCGATCCGGAGGTCGCCGGCGCGGTCGTGGTCCAGGGCACGGACGTGCTCGAGGAGACGGCGTTCGCCTGGGACCTCTGCCACGCCGACGCGCGGCCGGTGGTCGTGACCGGGGCGATGCGGCCGGCCAGCGATCCTGCCGGCGACGGGCCGGCCAACCTGCGGGCGGCGGTCCGGGTGGCCGGTGACGCGGCGGCACGCGACCGCGGCGTGCTCGTCGTCATGGCCGGCGAAGTCCACGCGGCCGACGGCGTGGCGAAGACGCATTCCACGGCCCTCACCGCGTTCCGCACCCGCGAGGGCGAGCCGCTGGGCCGGGTCGTGGACGGCGTCCCGCTGGAGCTTCGGGGGCACCGGCTGCGCCGATGCTGCCGGCGATGCCGGCGGCCGCGGTCGAGCCGGTCGAGATCGTGGTCGTCACGGTCGCCTCGGACGGGTCGGGCATGGATCGCGCCGTGGCGGCCGGCGCCCGCGGCGTGGTCGTGGCGGCGACCGGATCAGGCAACACCCATCCCGACTACCTGCGCGCCGCGATGGCGGCCATGGACGCGGGCGTGGCGGTCGGTCGCTGGCCAGCCGAACGGGTGCCGGGCCCGTCGGGCCGTGGTACGCGTTCCCCGGCGGCGGCGCGACCTGGCGGCGGGCGGGCGTCCCGTTCGCCGGCTCCCTCACGCCCGTCCAGGCCCGGATCGCGCTGGCCCTGGGGCTCGGCGCCGGGCTTCGCGGGCGAGGAGCTGGCGGACCTGCTCGGCGGGCCCAGGCTGAGGCCGCTGCCACGGCGCCGCGGGACCCGATCCGGCATCCCCGGCACCGCTATTCTCTGATCGACCGGCGCGACCCAATCCCTTGCGGAGGCCCACGTGCGCGACCCAATCAGCCAGGGCAAGCAGGAGCTGAACCAGCGGCTGGAGGCCATCTCGTGGGGCCTGTTCCTGATCATGCTCGGCGGTTTCGCCCTCGTCAGGAACGTCCCCGAGGGGACGTGGCTCCTCGGCGCGGGCGTCATCATGCTGGGCCTCAACGCGGTGCGGATCCTCGTCGGCATCCGGCCCAGCTGGTTCACGATCATCCTGGGGACGGTCGCCCTGCTCTCCGGGCTGGGCAGCGTGGCGGGCGTGTCGATCCCGGTCGGGCCGCTGCTCATCATCCTGTTCGGGCTGGCCCTGATCGTGCGGGCGTTCGACCGGTCCCGCTGAAGGCGGGCGTGCCCGGAGCTTGCCGCGGCCACTCGCACGCGCATCCGCACATCGCCGCCCGGGAGTCCCGGCTGAACAACGCGATGCAGACGCGGTGGGCCCGTCGGCGACGCGTGGCTGCCGGCATTCTCGCCGGAGGCGGCGGTCGATCCATGCGGGTGCGCGCGCATTCTGGCCGGTGGGGCGTATGCTGGTGGATTCTGGGGCCAGGACGGATGCTGCGGGTCGACATCGATCCGGCGTCCCGTCCGCCCCGAGAAGGAACAAGGCGGTGGAAGAAGTCGCAGACGATGGGCCTGGGGTTGCCCCCCCCATGATGATGGTGCGCTCCTGAGGAGCCGACCGCGCATGCTGGCTGGCGTTCCCACTCCGTCGCCATCAAGAGCAACCACCGTCGAGATCTCGAGCGGTGTGCTCGAGGTGGCCGAGGATAACGCCTTGGGCGCGGCAAGATCCTGGCGCTGGTCGAGTCCGATGGGATCTGGATCTGCGCGACGTGCCGTTCTCGCTGAACGGTCGGGAGGCGGTGGGCCGGTCGGGTTCCGCGCGCCGGCGAGCGTCCGGGCTCACCAGGTACCAGCCCCTGGGCACCCTCCGCCCGGTGCGGGTCGTGGCCAGACCCTCGCTCCGGGTGGCGCGCGGCACCGGCGCAGGCGCCGGCCAGCTGCCCCTCTTGCAGGTCGGCCCCCACCGCGGCGTGCCCGGTCATGGCCAGGGCATTGCTCGTGATCTCCCGGCGCCGGCTTCCTCCCCCGCGCTGCGGCCGATACCCGTAATGGCCAGGGCATTGCGGGCGGGGCTGCCGGCGCCCGAGTTCCAGCATCAGCCTGCTTCCCGGTCTGGCGCGGGGTCCCCGTGATGGCCGAAGCCGCCGTGGTGTCGCCGCCGGTCGAGCGGGGGCGGGAGCCGGGCGGCGAGGGGGATGCCGGTGATCGCCGAGGGCGGTCGGCGGGGGAGCCCCGGCGCTTGCTGTACGGTGATGTGGCGCCCGCGGGGTGCGGCCGCCGCCGGTACCCGGCGCCGGCTTCTCCGGCGGTGATGGGCGCGGCGTGGGCGCGGGTCGCCGGAGCCGGCTGCCGCCGGTGATGGCCGGGCGTCGGCCTCTCTCGCGGCGGGGGCACCGCGCCGGAGCGATGGGCCTCCGTCGGCCTAGACACGAGCAGGCACGCTGCCTGATGGCGCTTGGCCGGCCCTTGCATGCCTCCCTGGGACGCGTCCGCGGGTCAGTCTCGCCGTCGGTTCTCAGGCGCGGGGTAAAGTCGTGGGGACGTGGGCCAGGTTCGCATTCGGGGCCAGCCCCAGCGCACGAGATGCAGTTTGTGCGCCAAGGATCCGTCGTGCCCAAACTCTCGGTCTGTCCTCCAGTTGGAATCCACACAGAGAGACCCACTGACTCCGACCGGAACGAGTCTGCACGGTCACCCGCTGCCTGCCCATGCTGCTGCAAAAAGCACGGGCGTGCGGCGGAGCCTGGGGCAGCTGCTGGGTGCTTAGTCGACGGTCTCGCTTGCGAATCGAGCCGGATCAAGATAACGACCTTGAGCTTCTGGACATCGTGATCTTCGGGTTCGCCTCGGGGATTGGTCGACAATCGTCGTTCGCCGTGGCGATCGGGGAGAGAGTATCCCCACTCTTGACGACGTAACAAGCGGGTCGGGGCGGGGGTAGCCCCGGCAGCCAGGGCCATGTCCCTCAGGTTGAGTCCAGACTGAAACAATACGTTAGATGGCCGTGCACGTCGCCGTTGCCCACTTGGTATAAGGGCTTGCTTCCCGAACGTAGCCGTCGTCGATGATCTCCCTGCTATCAGGTTGACGACCCTGACCTTGAAGTCATCCGATAGCAGATGTAAACATCCCGGTAGTTCCTCCACAACGCTGGTGGACCCCAGACACTACGCTGCAGACCCCTCTGGCACAGAGCCATACATACCGGTGCAAGCTTTCTGGGGGAATCAACCCGGTCCTCGGGTTTCCGCCTACCGTCCAGACGATCCCGCATCCCATCCTCAGTGTCAGCGTTCACGATGACCACTTGCCGTTGCGTCTTCCTTCCAGCTTGCTCCGCGCACCGAAGCTCGGCATCCGCGTCCCTGCGGGGTCCAGGTACGCGCGAGATGTGGTGCGACAAGCTCGGCCACGGCGGCTGCCGCGGCGTTTCTGCGTCCTCTCCTCCTGGGCTTGCTTCTGGGCGGAAGACGATGACCCGCCGCAGCAAGCCACCACGACCGAGACGAGTACCGCGAGGGATCGAAGACCATCTGGCCGGTTCCCCCGGGCGGTCTCGCCGGTGGCTCGGCGCGGTCTCGGCCGCGGTGGACATGGGCCGCGCGTGAGAGTCCTCCGCTCACCTGGCGGAGAAGGGGTGTGACAGTCCCCGACCAGAGACGGAGGGCCCCCGGTCGACCGATGCCTGCCCATCCTGCGAAGAGAGCAGCGGTCCGGTGCGGAACTGGGGACCTGCACCACAGGACGAGAGTCCGCGCATAGCTCCGGCCCTCGACGATCCCCCGGGGCGGTGTGGCTGCGTCGGACGAGCCACAAGATGACTCCGATGGCGACAAAGAGCAAGCCAACGAGGAGCCCGATCTTGATGAGGAGGTCACCGTAGCCGGCCATTGCGGTCGCCGAGTGGTCGCTGTCTTCCCATACGAACAACGCCCCACCCAGCAATGCCGCAACCAACAGGAGCATCGACCGAGCGCGGCGGCTCCTTCGACTCTGCTGCTTCTGGTCACGCGGTCGCCGCCCTTCCGCAGGGTTCGCGCCATTCGCGAGCCTCCCTGGACGCGTCCGTGCGCGGGTCGGTTCGCCAGTGGCTCGGCGCGGTCCGGGCGGCCTGGGTGTGGGCCGCGCGTCAGAGCCTCCCGCTGAGGTGCTTGTCCCATCGAGGGGAAGCGCCCCCCTCGCCCGGTCGTCGACTGGCCGGCCCCTTCTCGGGATCGTCGCGGTCGGCGTGGGGCCGGGGACGTGGCGCGGGTAGCGGCGGGCGCTCAGCTGCGAGTCGCGTGCCGGCGTCGAGGGCGGACGCCAGCGCCCGAACGGCCGCGAGTCCGTCGACGCCGCGCCCGACCACGGTGCGCTCGGCAGCTTCCCCCCCCGATGGGGGACTCACCTTCGCGCGACGTTCGAGCTGAGGGTGCCCGGCATGGCCAGCCGACCTCGGCGAGTTCCGCGCCCGTCGCGGATCGGCGAGCGTCGTCGGGTAGCCGCGGCGACCACGACCGCGAGTAGACGGCGGGCGGATCCGTAGGTGGCGACGGTGTTCGGGCTGATCCGCTCCATGACCCTCTCGCGGACGAACGCCTCCATCTCCTCGCCGAGGTCCTCGGTCGTGACGAACTCGGCTATCATCTCGATGCTCATGGCTCGGTCCGCGCGGCCGGCGTCTCCGGGCGGCGGCACATGTGGACGCGTCGAAGGTGAAGCCGAAACCGCTAGCGACTCGGCCGGAGCACAAACGTGGGCGGTTAGCTCAGTTGGTTAGAGCGCATGCTTGACATGAGTCGCCCGCATGCGGCGTACCTCCCGCGTGAAAGACGGCCTGGCCATGCGCCGAAGGCCGTCTATCGTCTGAGCGTTATGCGCTGAGCCCGTCGACGCCCAGGCGTATCCTCGGAGGGACGCGCGTTCCTTGGACGGGCCCGCGCGCCAACGCGCCAACGGGACGCCGGCGGGCAGTGATCGGCTCGCCGGCGTCGCTCTGTCCCGGTCGCCCGGCGCATGCCCATCCCGCGAGCGGAGTGGACTAGCCACGCCCTATCTGCGCGGCGTACAGTTTCCCCGAAGGGAAGGCGAAACGGAGGAGGGGGTATGGCTGGGCGAACCTGGGCTGACGACTGGGCGGCATGGCGAATTCGCGCCGAAGCTGAGCTCAGGCAGGCGACGAGCAACGGCACGTTGCCCTCGATCGATCGCCGCTACACGTCCGACGATCAAGGCGCAGCCGCAGCTCGGGAGGAGGCGAGCATCCTCGACGGGCATGGCTACGAGCCGACGATGCGCAGCGAGCAAGGAGGCGAGATCAAGGTCGCCAACGTCCTGTTGCTCGGCGCGCTGGCGGCCTGCCGGGACAGGCACGCACAGCGGGCACGTTCACTGTCACCTACCGCCTCAGGTCGGCGCCGCCATCCTCATCTGCGGGAGAGCCGGCAGACCTCCTCCGAAAGCTCGCGGATCTGCATAGCGCGGGCGTCCTGACCGATGAGGAATTCCGCGCGAAGAAGGCCCAGCTACTGACGCGCATGTAGGGCCGCGGCCGTTGCCCCCGGTCGCCCGCGCATCCCCATCCCGCGAGCGGAGCCGGCCGGTGCGCCGGGGCGTGGCCTAGGGTGGCGGCGGGCGCTTAGCTGCGAGTTACCGCCTCTGGCCGCTGCGGTCAATAGGGGGCCTTTAGCCCAGGATGTCGTCGGGAAGGTTCTCGAGGGTCACCCCGATGGGGCCGACTATGCCATCGGTCACCCTTCCGCCGGCGATCCTAGCCAGAACGTAGGTTGGCCGGCTTCGCCGCGCCACCTTCCTGAGCCACGGCTTATCTCTTCGGCATCCTCTCGACTGAGGTGTCCGACTAGCCTTCCGTGGACTTCGACGCGGACCGCATTCCGGTCATAGGGGTTCAGCGGCTCGGGGACGACTCGCGCGGCAGTCCATAACTCGGTGGCATCCGGGCCATCCCCAGCGCGGCCATCAAAGCCGCGAGGTCTTCCTGGTGGTGCGACTCGCCAACAACGTCGAGTTCTTCACCGTCTTCCGGCGGGTCGCACAGCGTCACCCCGGCCGCTATCACCGCCCGGTAC
The DNA here is from genome assembly GCA_963821595.1 of uncultured Chloroflexia bacterium. Taxonomy (GTDB): domain Bacteria; phylum Chloroflexota; class Limnocylindria; order Limnocylindrales; family CSP1-4; genus CTSoil-043. The sequence goes on from CAWGEL010000028.1 coordinate 10,864, forward strand.
CATCGTTGCTCGGCCTCTTCCACCTCCCGCCCGGCGCACGCTCTCCGCGGTTTCGGGAGGGGGCACTCCAGCTCCGCCTCGGTCACGAGGCGCCGCCGCTGGTCGTCGATGACACGGACGTACATGTACTCGCCACAGGCGATGCAGCGCTTCCGAACTTTGGGCGGCTTGGCCACTTCCGTGCGACACGATGGGCACACCGTGGCCTCGAATCGGAGCGCGTTCCTCTCGGTCGTGGTCAGCGTCCGCTGCCCAGGCCACCGGGCGACGATCGGCCAGTTCGAGCCCAGTTGAGCCGGCACGACGGCCGCGGCCGCAGGACCGGTCCGCTGAGGCGCTGTCGCCACTTTGAGGCTTTGGGCGGGGCCGCTTGCCCTCCGAAGAGCCGTCGCAGGAAGTCCATGAGCTGCATGCCGCCTGACCTGGAGTCTAACCAGCGGAGAGGCAGCTATTGAGGTAGCAGGGCGAACCCCGCGTGAGACCACGGTGCGGAGCCGGGGGCGTGGCGATGATGACGACCGGCACTTAACTGAAAGTTACGTGGATCAAACCGACGATGAAACGTACCGCAGCCCGGCGAAACCTAGCTAGATGGCCACTCGCGAACATGATGGCCGGCGACCGGCACCTTTACGCGAGCCGGTCTTCTTGCGGACCACGTTCGCGTAGAGCACGGCGCGGGCCGTCACTCTCAGGGCCGAGCTTCCAGACGACGCCAAGACCGCAGCGTCGGCGACGCCGGCCGTAAAGTCGGAGCCCAACCCGTGGTGACCCCGGAGAACATCCGCCGCTGTCAGCCCAACCTCGACGACGTTCCTCGACGTATACGGACATGCCAAATTCGCCGTCTACATCGGTCTGGTCCTGGAACGCCTGCCTCGTACGCGAACGCCGCCGGCCTCCGCAACCACGAACTGCGGATTGATCCTCCGGAGGAGTGTGGCCTCGTCAGCTATCGACGAGTCATCCAGCGGCGGGTGCTCTTCCTCCATCGGGCGCTACGGGTTCCGGAAGCCCCCGAGCTCGTCAAGGATGCGGTCGACCCTCTCGTCCGGTGCGGCTCCTTGGCGTATTCGTCCTCCCACTCCACACCGGTCGCGTCGTTGGAATAGAAGATGCTGAGTTGTGGGTGCCCGCGCGGCCCCGGCCGCACTTCAAAACCGACCTCAAGTGTGGGGCGGTACCACTCGAGCGACACTCCGCCCTTGGACGTCGGCACCACCGACGGCGGTTCCACGTAGCGGTTGCCGAGGTAGATCAGTAAGGCAGTCGCGAAGTCAGCTGACTGCTTGTCGATCGGCAGGCCGCCATATGAGTCCCAATCGGGGGGAAGGTCGAGAAGGGGCCGGATCTGAGACCGGCCCATCGACCGACATAGTCGGCAAAAACGACCCGACGTTCGTAGGCGTCGAAGATGTCCACGCGTCGACCAGGCGGACTCACTGGGTCCAGTCGAACCGAAGCCGGTCCCCGCACCGGATAGATCGACATCGCGCTCGGAGAGTCCAGGACCGACGGGTGCACGCTCAGCCAGCATCTTGTCTCCCCCAACGTTCATGCATTTGGGACGTAGTTACAGCGTCGAATCCGCGAACCACCCACTCGTGGGCCAAATCGAGGAATGACATCACGCCGCCCGCGTCCTTGGTCTGAGGCTTGCCCCGAGCAGTCAGGTTCAGGACCGTGATCCGTGCCCCGTCCAACCGGCGCACTCCAGGATCTGCCGCAATGTCTAGCCGACCGGCATATTCGCCCGCCGGCGACGCCATCTCGTGGACTGCCGCATAGCGGGATTGTTCAGGCGCGGGCAAGAAGCTGCTCAGCGAGGGCCCGGCCAAGACCGACAAGACCCGGCCCGGATCGGGCTCGTCAATGTGGTTGATGTAGGTGATCTCGCAGAGCGTCGGCTCGATATGGCCAAGGCCGGAATCACGGACGAAAGTCTGGAACCTATCAAGGTCAGCGAGGAATGGCTCGCGTAGGTTGAGGTACCTCGGATAGTCGCCGGACCCGACCTTGCGCCAGTTCCGGGCGAACCAGTCGTTCTGGATCTGGACAAGCTGAGAGCCCGGTTCGTCGACGAACCACAAACGAGACGCCGGGGGCGTCGTTTGGACCCGTAGTCTCGGGATCCCGCGCGGTCGGACGTCCTCCGGTGGCATCTCGTACCGACCCTGCTCTTCGACCTTCGGAAACGCCCGGCTAAAGGTCTCAACCCACAGGCGAGCAAGCTCCCTGAACCCAAGGCCGGAGATCGGCTCAAAGCCAACCGACAGCACGACCTCGATTAGGGGCGGTCTCTGGAATTCGGGCAGGCGTGCACCCGCACTGGCTCTGCCTAGCGTCGTCGCGTCTGCAGCTTTCGCGTTGGACGGCACTGTGTTCTGCTTCGCGCTCCGCTTGCTCAGGGTTACCACCAACCTTCTGGCAGTTTCGCATAGTCGCTTTGCCGGTGCTTAGCGCCGCTAGAACGGCCGGCAGGTCGCGCGCCTCGGGTGGGGGTGATGGGTCCGGCGCGGCATCGATCGCCGCGACGAGGGCCCCGTAGCCGACACCGCGGCGCGGGTGGGGCCGGGCTCCGGGATGGTGGGCCAGCCCACCTGGCCGGTGGGCCTCGGCCTCGTGCTGCGCGCATCGGAGGTTGGCCCAGCCGGCCGGGGACACGTAGCTGGGACGCGGACAGCCGTCCGCGAGGCAGGGGCTGGCGGCTCGGCACTCTTGTCCAGCGCTTGCGCCCGGCGTCGCGACGTTCCAACGGTTCCGTCATCGATGCCACCACGACCGCACGGGCTGCGGCTGTCTGGCCGGGCTTCAGGCCGCCACACTCGGGCGGGCAACCACGGCCGAACCAGCCCGGGGAGTCGCAGTGGCCCACGAGGTAGCCGCCGCTGGCGTCCCGGTGGTAGTGGGCCCGGATGTGCTTGCCGGAGACGACGCGAGCGGCCGTCCCTGCGTCGTCGCGCCCGGGACCAGGGGTTCGCAGGGTGCCAGGCGCGTTCGACGGCAGAGCGACGAGCAGCATTTCCGACCCGGACGGGCGTTTGTCGGCAGGGTAGACCGGCACTGAAGGCGACGGCGGGCGTCCGGTGTCGGCCGGTGTCGATCCTCGGCGTTCGGTGCAGTCTCCGGGGACTAGCGGCGTTCATAGTTGTTTGGGGAGAGATAGCGTCAACATTGGATTTGGGTATAGTCCCTGGCCACCTAAAGAACGGCCCTCATCGCCTCGCCTTCAGCACGCCGGCGTCCGTCAGGTCGCTCCGCCGTGCCTGTCCGCTCCGCGTCGGCTGCCTGCCGCGACTGGTCGTCCGAATCTCGGCGTCGACGTCGGTCAGCATCTGGCCCGCCCTCGCGCCCGAGCGTCGCGCCTTCTCGACCAGGACGGGCACCACTTGATCGGCCGGGAGCACGTCAACCAGCCGCACGGGCAGATGAGGATCGGCGGTACCGGGTCATGATGCACCGCCCGCGAGATGCGCGGCGCAGCACGGCGCACCGCCGACCAGCACGGACACGGCCAGATCATCGGTGCCCGCCGCGTGCTTGCCGGCGACGCACCGGAGCGGAGCGCCCGACAGGTGGGCGGCCAGGGGCGGGGACCGCATCGCTCGACCAGTGCCCCATCCGGGTCGAACATCCGCCCGCCGAGCGAACGCGGGATGACGTGCGCGCCGTCACTCGAGAGGGCCAGGTCGATACCCTTGCCGCGGAGGTAGGCACACGATCGCCTTTCGGCCCCACGCTGACGGGCGAGGGGACGCGCGGCGAAGGCCGGCCGAGGGGCGTCCACGATCGCACCGCCGAGCATGGCCGCCGCGTCGAGAGGCGTCGGGTCGGGAGTGTCGGGCGCTTCTCGCGCCGTGCCAGGGCCGCGGTCACGGCGTCGACCGGGCGCATGGTCCGTGTCCGCCGGACCAGCGGCGTCGGGCCGATGGGCTCGGCGGGCTTCTGCCTGCGCCAAGTGAAACCGTGGAGCGCGTGCCGCGGAAGGGCGGGCTCGCAAAAGGCTGCGTCGCTGTGTCGGGTGTCTGTTGTGTTCATCTCGTGTCGCTCCTGCTTGCGATGGTCGCGGGCTAGCAGACGTTCGGCCCGCATCTCGAGGGCGATGCCTTCCGCTCATAGGTGACCCTCGAGGACGGGACGCGTCGAGGCGGTAGGCGTCTCTCGGTCTAGGAGCGCGATCGTCCACAGGCCCCGGCGTCTCAGCTGGTCTCGAAGGCATGGCGCGCTGACCGAAGGTTGTGGGAGAACAACATCGTCGTGCCGGGGTAGCGGGTGGAGCTCGCCACGAGGAACGCCCGGGGCGGGCCGGGTCGGCCGCAATGGGCGCATCTCGAGGATGGGCGTGGTCGTGCTACCCATGGGCCACCTCGGGATGGGCAGGGCGCGAGCGAGCCGGGGCCAGGGCGGTGCGCCGATTAACTGCCGGCTCGACTGAGACCAGGAGAGATGCGGAGAGATTAGACTGTGCGCGAGGTTTCGATGGCATGGCCGGCTCGGCAGGTTGCGTGCCCGAAGGTCGGCCAGGTCGGACTCGAGACGGTGGCGGGCCGCGAGGGCGGCCGAGCTTGTATTGTCCCATCGGCACGCGATCGCCTGGCCGTGCAGGCAGCTGTCCGTTTTGCATCCCGGCGTGGTGGTAAATGCCGGTCGGCGTGTTGCAGTCCGGGCAGGAATCCAGCGCGTCGTCGGGTCGCAGGAGCAGGTAGGGGCGTCCGCGGCCAAGTTATCTCCCATCGGCCAGGAGCCGTAGATGAGCTCGGTCGCAGCCGACGCCCGGTGCCATCGTCTGGCCGCAGGCCTTGCAGGTGCCCGTAGCGGCGCTCGGTCGTCATCTTCATCTCTTCTTCATTTCCGAACTCGTCGAACAGGGCCAAGGCGCGGGCTGCGGCGTCGTCGGCCGGCACGCTTGTCACCCCATGTAACGTTTTCTGGGCAGGCAGAGAATACCGGGACCATGCATCGGTGAAGTCGCTGCGGAAGTAACCGCGCGGCGCGTCGCCCGCCCGGGACGCTGCGCAGGATCGGCATGATCCGGTAGGGCCCCAGCAGCTTCGCCAGGCCCGAGCCGAGAGCGGCGAGCCGTACCAGTCCCCCCACGGGGCATCCTCGAGTTCGTGGAGCCGGCGCAGCAGCTCGGCCGTCGGCAGGTGGTCATCGCCCGCGAAGACGTCCCGGATATCCCCCAGCAGGCGCATGCCGACCGAGACTTGATCCTCGTCGGCGCCAGCGAGCGCGACGGCGGCGAGTCGGGCCATCGTCGGGCCAGCCCGCCAGCGGCGTCGGCGACAGCTAGCAGGGGTTCCCAGCCGTCGGCGGCTCGGTCGTTGAGCTCCTCGGGAACCGTGACATCCGTGACAACCGTGACAGCTGCCCAGTCGTACGCGATCGTCTCGGCCTCGGCCGTGGCGGACCGCTGGCGGAACTTCGCCACCGCTCGTACGGCGCCCGGCGCCGCATCCGGATGGGGATGCCCCGGTCGGCTACGGTGTCGGCAAGTTGCCGATGCCGGCGATCGCCTTCGGACCGAATACGTCGAAGGCCTCAACCTCGCGGCGCTTGCCCTCGAGCTTCACCCGGAGCACGGGCGTCCCCTGTCGATTACCGGCGTTGAGGATCGCGCGCAGGCCTTCGTACTTCTCGGCGGTCCGCGGGCCGAAGATGGCATCGGCCTCGTCGAGCAGCATCGTCGGCCGTGGGCGCTGGGCGAGGACCGTGTAGACGACGGCCTCGGACGGGATGACGACCCGGAACGGCCGCGGCACGAGCAGCTCGAGGCAGTCGAGACGCGCGTCTTCCCGCCCGCATCTCCGCGCTGGTCACGGTCAGGATGGGTGACACGTCGAACCGTCCACCAGGTGGGCATGGCGACCCAGAGGGCGATCGCGACCGGCTCGTGCTCGGAGGGGAACGCGACGTACCGGCAGAGGAACCGACGCACGGCCCCGAGGTAGTCGGCCAGGCCGTACAGCGGGGCGACCGCCTCGAGGTGGGCGGCCCTGGGAGCCGGTCCGAAGGCGGCCAGTCGGGCCGCGAGGTAAAATCTGGTTATCTCCGAGTCTCGGAGGATGGCGGCCTTCTCGTCGTCGGTGAGTCGACGCAACTGCAGGCCGGCGACCGGATCGCGAGCGCTTTCCGCCTCGAGTTCGGCGAGCCGATGGCGCGAGGTCGATCCTGCCCCAGTCGATCTTGTTCACGCCGCCCTCGAACATGGGCAGCATGGCGGGCGGTTGTGCCAGTGGGTGAAAGGGCCGGCAGGGCCCGGTGCCGCCCAAGATGTCGACCACCGGTCGCGACGACGTTCGCCTCACCGCGCAGGCCGCGGGAGTCGAGAACGCGGGCCAGGCCGGCGAGACCGCCGATCCGCGCGAAGGACCCGGCCAAAAATGTTGGTCTGCGTGTCGGCTTGCCGCGAGGTGCCTAGCATCTAGGTCGTCGGGATCTCGTGCGTTCCACTGTGCACCTCCGGCAGGGCGGTCCCGGGCGTCTCTTCCGTTCGACCAAGGCGGCCTTCCTGTTGGCCCAACGGATGCGTGCGAGTCGCTACATGCGGGACGCGCAGCGCGAGGCGCAGCCGGCGAGTCCGTTCGGCCGGCGGCAATTTGTCAGTGATACCGGAACTCAGCGGCGAGCGCCTGTTCCCATGCCTCGCGGGCAGGGGCCACGTTCGTCCGGCCGCGGGCGTGGACGGTCAAGGCGCCGATGCGCCCGAGTCGTACTCGTTCCTGGTCCTTCTGTCGCTCGCTGCTGACCATGGGGGCCATCCTTCACTGCATCGCTGCCGGTTAGTGCGGACGCACCTGCGGTTTATTTTCCGCAGCGGCTACTTCGGGGCGAGTGACCCAGCCGCGCTCCACGTAGACAGGGATGGTGCTGCGGTCGACGCCGGCGAGGTCCGCTATCGCTACGTCGGACAAGCGTCGACCACCGTCAATCACCTGCTGGATCCGTGCCGCTCGCTCGCGCTGGAGCGGGGTCAGCCGGCCGACGCCGGCCAGGTGTTCGGATGCCGTGTCGACCTCGGTCCGCCAATTGGCCTCGGCCTCGCGCCGTATCTGTTCGTATAGGGCGGCTTCGGCGGCCGCCCATGGAGCGCAGCGGCTTGCTCGGCCAGAGCGCGGACTCGGATCGCGCCGCGCCTGCTCGCGCCGCAATAAATTCAAGTTCCGGCCCTTGGCCGCCGTGCGGAGGATCTTCTCGGGCACGTTGGGCTGGCGGGCGGCCATCTCCCGGACAGTCGCTCGAGCTCTTCATCCTGCGCCGCTCATAGCTTGTCCCCCAAGGCGATCTCGCGCGCCTGCGCGAGCGCCCGGCTGTTGGCCGTGGTGCTGGCGTAGCGTCTGAGCATGCGGTCGCTCTCCCAGCCGCCGAGCGCCATCAACGTCTCGCGGTCGGCGCCGCCCATCTCTAGGTGGTGCCGCCAGGCGTGGCGTAGCTCGTGCGGGTGCAGCCCGGCGATACCGGCCAGCTGGCCACGGCCGCGGACCAGCTGTCCGATGCCGCTCTCCGTGAGCCGTCCGCGTAGCCCGAGCCAGAGCCAGGGCTCGGCAAGCGCCTAGTAGTAGCGCCCGCCGGAGGCGCAGGTATCGCCTCGAGCGCCACGACCGTCGTGTTGTCGACCTGGCAGATGCGGCTGCCTTCTCACCCTTGCCGTAGACCGTGATCTCGCCGCGGTTGAGGTTGACGTCGCGGAGCGCCGGGTCGGTGGGGGAGTAGCGCAGCCCGACGAGCTCGCCGCGGCGCATGCAGGTGTTCATCAGGACGCGCAGGATCGCGGCGTCGCGGACGTCGTCGAACGCCTCGCGCGGCAGGTGCCCGAGGACGGCGCGAAGCTCGTCGAGGCCTCAGGACGCGCGGCTCGTACTTAGGGCAGACGCGGCGGCCGCATCCGGCGCATGGGGTTCGAGGAAGCCGTCGACCTTGGTCCCGTACCAGGTGAAGAAGGTCTTGAGCGCCACGGAACCTGTTGTGGACGGTGGCCGGCGCGGCTGTACTCGTGTAGCTGGTTCAGCCAGGCCGTTAAGTACTCGTCGCAGTTCGCCGCCGAGCGAGGTTGGGTAGCCGTGGGCGAGCAGGAAATCGGTGAACATCCGCAGGGCCGAGCCGTAGGTCGGCGATCGTGTTCGGGCTGATCCGCTCGCTGCGCTTCTCACGGAAGAACTACCGGATTCTCGTCGCCCGAGGTCGCCGGGCCGTGCTCGATCTCTGGTATCGTCTCGGTTGCTCAAGGCTCAGTCTACCTAGCTGGGGTGTCAACAGCTGACAGCATAGGCTCAGATGCGGCGTAGGGTCAAGCCTAGACCGCGTTATCGAGCCTGCAGCCTGAGCACAAACATCGGGCGGTTGAGCTGAGTTGGTTAGAGCGCATGCTTGACATGCATGAGGTCAGAGGTTCAAGTCCTCTACCGCCCACCAAGGACCTGAACGCGTCGAGCGGGACATGTCTCCGCGCCGCCGCGGATTCAGCCGTGCCCGCGGCTCTCTGGTGGCTCCGGGCGGACGTGACATGTCCCGCTCGACGCGTTCAGGTCTGGTGGGCGGTAGAGGACTTGAACCTCTGACCTCATGCATGTCAAGCATGCGCTCTAACCAACTGAGCTAACCGCCCACGTTTGTGCTCCGGCTCAGTCGATAACGGTGTCGGCTTGACCCTACGCCGCATCTGAGCCTATGCTGTCAGCTGTCGAAGCTCCAGCAAGGTGACTGAGCCATGAGCACGGAGATGATAGCCGAGATCGTCACGGCGGGCGACCTCGGCGACGAATCGGGGCCTTCTTCCGCGAGAAGCGCAGCGAGCGGATCAGCCCGAACACCGTCGCCACCTACGGGACCGCCCTCCGCCTGTTCGCGGACTTCCTGGTGGCCCACGGCTACCCGACGACGCTCGCCGAGATCCGCGACGAACAGGTGACGGCCTGGCTCAACGGCCTTCACGAGACGGTCGCGCCGGCCACCGTGCACAACCGGTTCCGGGCCCTCAAGACGTTCTTCACGTGGTACGGGACCAAGGTCGACGGCTTCCTGAACCCGATGCGCCGGATGCGGCCGCCGCGCCTGCCCAAGTACGAACCGCGCGTCCTCACCCTCGAGGAACTGCGGGCCATCCTCGGCACGTGCCGCGGTCGGGCGTTCGACGACCAGCGCGACGCCGCGATGCTGCGCGTGCTCATGAACACGGGCATGCGCCGCGGCGAGCTCGTCGGGCTCCGGTACTCCCCCAGCGATCCGGGGCTGCGTGACGTGAACCTGAACCGGGGCGAGATCACCGTCTACGGCAAGGGTGAGAAGAGCCGTATCTGCCAGGTCGACAAATCGACGGTGGTGGCCCTCGAGGCGTACCTCCGCGTCCGGCGGGCCCACGAGCATGGGTCGGACCCCTGGCTCTGGCTCGGGCTCCGCGGCCGGCTCACCGAGAGCGGCGTCGGCCAGCTGGTCCGGGCTCGCGGCCAACAGGCCGGCATCGCCGGGCTGCACCCTCACGAACTGCGCCACGCGTGGCGGCACCACCTCGAGATGGGCGGAGCCTCGCGGGAGACGCTTATGGCGCTCGGCGGCTGGGAGTCCGACCGGATGCTGCGCCGCTATGCGTCCACCACGGCTAACGCTCGGGCGCTCGCGCAGGCGCGCGAGATCGCCCTGGGTGACAAGCTGTGAGCGCGCAGGACGACGAACTGGAGCGCGCTGTCCGGGAGATGGCCGCCCGACAGCCGGACGTGCCCGAGTCGATCCTCCGCACGGCGGCCAAGGGCCGACTTGGAACTATCCGGCGCGAGCAGGCGCGGCGCGATCGAGTCCGCGCTCTGGCCGAGCAGGCCGGTACGTCCTGGGCGGCCGCCGAAGCCGCCCTAGACGAGCAGGCGCGGCGCGAGGCCGAGGCGAAATGGCGGACCGAGGTCGACACGGCATCCCGACGCCTGGCCGGCGTCGGCCGGCTGACCCCGCTCCAGCGCGAGCGAGCGGCACGGATCCAGCAGGTGATTGACGGTGGTCGACGCTTGTCCGACGTAGCGATAGCGGACCTCGCCGGCGTCGACCGCAGCACCATCCCTGTCTACGTGGAGCGCGGCTGGGTCACTCGCCCGAAGTAGCCGCTGCGGGAAAATAACCCGCAGGTGCGTCCGCACTAACCGGCAGCGATGCGGCATAGGCTGGCCCCCATGGTCAGCAGCGAGCGACAGAAGGACCCGGAACGAGTACGACTCGGGCGCATCGGCGCCCTGACCGTCCACGCCCGCGGCCGGACGAACGTGGCCCCTGCCCGCGAGGCATGGGAACAGGCGCTCGCCGCTGAGTTCGGTATCACTGACGAACTGCCGCCGGCCGAACGGACTCGCCGGCTGCGCCTCGCGCTGCGCGTCCGCATGTCGCGACTCGCACGCATCCGTTGGGCCAACAGGAAGGCCGCCCCGGTCAGTGAGACGCCCGGGACGGCCCTGCCGGAGGTGCGCCGTGAACGCACGATCCCGACGACCTGATCCTAGCGCCTCGCGGCAAGCCGACACGCCGGCCGACCTCGCTGGCAGGATCCTCCGCGCCGAGCGGCATCTAGCCGGCCTGGCCCGCGTTCTCGACTCCCGCGGCCTGCGCGGTGAGGCGAACGTCGTCGCGACCGTGGTCGACATCTTGGGCGGCACCGGGCCCTGCCCGGCCTGCCACCACTGGCACAACCGCCCGCCATGCTGCCCATGCTCGAGGGCGGCATGAACAAGATCGACTGGGGCGGGATCGACCTCGCGCCATCGCTCGCCGAGCTCGAGGCGGAAGCCGCTCGCGATCCGGTCGCCGGCCTGCAGCTGCGTCGACTCACCGACGACGAGAAGGCCGCCATCCTCCGAGACTCGGAGATCACCCGGGCCAACCTCGCGGCCCAACTGGCCGCCCTCGGACCGGCTGCCAGGGCCGCCCACCTCGAGGCGGTCGCCCCGCTGTACGGCCTGGCCGGCTACCTCGAGGCCGTGCGTCGGTTCCTGTGCCGATACGTCGCGTTCCCTTCGGAACACGAGCCGGTCGCTGTCGCTCTGTGGGTCGCGCATGCCCACCTGGTTGATCGGTTCGACGTGTCGCCCATCCTGACCGTGACGAGCGCCGAGATGCGGTCCGGGAAGACGCGCGTACTCGACTGCCTCGAGCTCCTCGTGCCGCAGCCGTTCCGCGTCGTCATCCCGTCCGAGGCCGTCGTCTACACGGTCCTGGCCCAGCGCCCACGGCCGACGATGCTGCTAGACGAGGCCGATGCCGTCTTCGGCCCGCGGACCGCCGAGAAGTACGAAGGCTTGCGCGCGATCCTGAACTCCGGGAATCGGCGCGGGACGCCCGTGCTCCGGGTGAAGCTCGACGGCAAGCGCCGCGAGGTTGACGCCTTCGACGTATTCGGTCCGAAGGCGATCGCCGGCATCGGCAAGCTGCCCGACACCGTAGCCGACCGGGCCATCCCGATCCGGATGCGACGCCGGGCGCCAGACGAGCCGGTCGCCAGGTTCCGCCAGCGGACCGCCACGGCCGAGGCCGAGACGATCGCATACGACTGGGCAACTGTCACGGTTGTCACGGATGTCACGGTTCCCGAGGCGCTCAACAACAGAGCCGCTGACGGCTGGGAGCCCCTGCTAGCTGTCGCGGACGCCGCTGGCGGTTCCTGGCCCGCGATCGCCCGACTCGCCGCCGTCGCCCTCGCTGGCGCCGACGAGGATCAAGTCTCGGTCGGCATCCGCCTGCTGGGGGATCTCCGCGAGGTATTCGCGGCCGATGACCACCTGCCCACGGCCGAGCTGCTGCGCCGACTGCACGAACTCGAGGATGCCCCGTGGGGCGACTGGTACGGCTCGCCGCTCTCGGCTCGGGCACTGGCGAAGCTGCTGGGGCCCTACCGGATCATGCCGATCCTGCGCCGCGTCCCGGGCGAGCGACGCGCCCGCGGTTACTTCCGCAGCGACTTCACCGATGCGTGGTCCCGGTATCTACCTGCCCCGGGAACCGTGACAAGTGTGACAAGCGTGCCGGCCGACGACGCCGCGGCCCGCGCCTTGGCCCTGTTCGACGAGTTCGGAAACGAAGAGGAGACGAGATGACGACCGAGCGCACCTACGGCACCTGCAAGGCCTGCGGCCAGACGATGGCACCGGGCGTCGGCTGCGACGAGCTCGTCTGGCTCCTGGCCGATGGGAGATCCTGGCCGCGGACGCCCTACCTGCTCCTGCGACCCGACGACGCACTGGATCCCTGCCCGGACTGCAACGCGCCGACCGGCGGCTACCACCACGCGGGATGCGAGACGGACCGCTGCCTGCACGGCCAGGCGATCGCGTGCCGATGGGACTGCAAGCTGGCCGCCCTCGCGGCCCGCCACCGTCTCGAGTCCGACCTGGCCGACCTTCGGGCCGCAACCTGCCGAGCCGGCCATGCCGTCGACCTCGCGCACGGGCTGATCTCTCCGCATCTTCCTGGTCTCGGTCGAGCCGGCCGGGAGTCGGGCACCACCCTGGCCCCGGCTGGCTCGCGCCCTGCCCATCCCGAGGTGACCCATGGGTAGCACGACCACGCCCATCCTCGAGTGCGCCCATTGCGGCCGGCCCGGCCCGCCCGGGGCGTTCCTCGTGGCGAGCTCCACCCGCTACCCCGGCACGACGATGTTGCTCTGCCGACCTTCGGTCAGCGCGCCATGCCTTCGCGCCACTGAGACGCGGGGCCTGTGGACGATCGCGCTCCTAGACCGAGAGGACGCCGACCGCCTCGACGCGTCCCGTATCGAGGGTCGCCTATGAGCGGAGGGCATCGCCTCGAGATGCGGGCCGAACGTCTGCTAGCCCGCGACCATCGCAAGCAGGAGCGACACGAGATGAACGCAACAGACACCCGACACGGCGACGCAGCCTTTTCCGAGCCCACCCTTCCGCGGCACGCGCTCCACGGTTTCACTTGGCGCAGGCAGAAGCCCGCCGAGCCCATCGGCCCGACGCCGCTGGTCCGGCGGACACGGACCATGCGCCCGGTCGACGCCGTGACCGCGGCCCTGGCACGGCGCGAGAAGCGCCCGACACTCCCGACCCGGACGCCTCTCGACGCGGCGGCCATGCTCAGCGGTGCGATCGTGGACGCCCCTCGGCCGGCCTTCGCCGCGCGTCCCCTCGCCCGTCAGCGTGGGGCCGAGGCGATCGTGTCCTACCTCCGCGGCAAGGGTATCGACCTGGCCCTCTCGAGTGACGGCGCGCACGTCATCCCGCGTTCGCTCGGCGGGCGGATGTTCGACCCGGACCGGGCACTGGTCGAGCGATGCGGTCCGCTCCTGGCCGCCCACCTGTCGGGCGCTCCGCTCCGGTGCGTCGCCGGCAAGCACGCGGCGGGCACCGATGATCTGGCCGTGTCCGTGCTGGTCGGCGGTGCGCCGTGCTGCGCCGCGCATCTCGCGGGCGGTGCGTCATGACCCGGTACCGCGATCCTCATCTGCCCGTGCGGCTGGTTGACGTGCTCCCGGCCGATCAAGTGGTGCCCGTCCTGGTCGAGAAGGCGCGACGCTCGGGCGCGAGGGTGGGCCAGATGCTGACCGACGTCGGCGCCGAGATCAACGACCAGTCGCGGCAGGCAGCCGACGCGGAGCGGCAGGCACGGCGGAAGCGACTGACGGACGCCGGCGTGCTGAAGGCGAGGCGATGAGGGCCGTTCTTTAGGTGGCCAGGGACTATACCCAATCCAATGTTGACGCTATCTCTCCCCAAACGACTATGAACGCCGCTAGTCCCCGGAGATTGACACCGAACGCCGAGGATCGACACCGGCCGACACCGGACGCCCGCCGTTGCCTTCAGTGCCGGTCTACCCTGCCGACAAACGCCCGTCCGGGTCGGAAATACTGCTCGTCGCTCTGCCGTCAGCGCGCCTGGCACACTGCGAACCCCGGTCCCGGGCGCGACGACGCAGGGACGGCCGCTCGCGTCGTCTCCGGCAAGCACATCCGGGCCCACTACCACCGGGACGCGAGCGGCGGCTACCTCGCGGGCCACTGCGACTCCCCGGGCTGGTTCGGCCGTGGTTGCCCGCCCGAGTGTGGCGGCCTGAAGCCCGGCGAGACGGCCGAGCCCGTGCGGTCGTGGTGGCGTCGATGACGAACCGTTGGAACGTCGCGACGCCGGGCGGCAAGCGCTGGAACGAGTGCCGAGCCGCCAGCCCCTGCCTCGCGGACGGCTGTCCGCGTCCCCGCTACGTGTCCCCGGCCGGCTGGGCCAACCTCCGATGCGCGCAGCACGAGGCCGAGGCCCACCGGGCCAGGTGGCTGGCCCACCATCCCGGAGCCCGGCCCCACCCGCGCCGCGGTGTCGGCTACGGGGCCCTCGTCGCGGCGATCGATGCCGCGCCGGACCCATGACCCCCACCGAGGCGCGCGACCTGCCGGCCGTTCTAGCGGCGCTAAGCACCGGCAAAGCGACTATGCGAAACTGCCAGAAGGTTGGTGGTAACCCTGAGCAAGCGGAGCGCGAAGCAGAACACAGTGCCGTCCAACGCGAAAGCTGCAGACGCGACGACGCTAGGCAGAGCCAGTGCGGGTGCACGCCTGCCCGAATTCCAGAGACCGCCCCTAATCGAGGTCGTGCTGTCGGTTGGCTTTGAGCCGATCTCCGGCCTTGGGTTCAGGGAGCTTGCTCGCCTGTGGGTTGAGACCTTTAGCCGGGCGTTTCCGAAGGTCGAAGAGCAGGGTCGGTACGAGATGCCACCGGAGGACGTCCGACCGCGCGGGATCCCGAGACTACGGGTCCAAACGACGCCCCCGGCGTCTCGTTTGTGGTTCGTCGACGAACCGGGCTCTCAGCTTGTCCAGATCCAGAACGACTGGTTCGCCCGGAACTGGCGCAAGGTCGGGTCCGGCGACTATCCGAGGTACCTCAACCTACGCGAGCCATTCCTCGCTGACCTTGATAGGTTCCAGACTTTCGTCCGTGATTCCGGCCTTGGCCATATCGAGCCGACGCTCTGCGAGATCACCTACATCAACCACATTGACGAGCCCGATCCGGGCCGGGTCTTGTCGGTCTTGGCCGGGCCCTCGCTGAGCAGCTTCTTGCCCGCGCCTGAACAATCCCGCTATGCGGCAGTCCACAAGATGGCGTCGCCGGCGGGCGAATATGCCGGTCGGCTAGACATTGCGGCAGATCCTGGAGTGCGCCGGTTGGACGGGGCACGGATCACGGTCCTGAACCTGACTGCTCGGGGCAAGCCTCAGACCAAGGACGCGGGCGGCGTGATGTCATTCCTCGATTTGGCCCACGAGTGGGTGGTTCGCGGATTCGACGCTGTAACTACGTCCCAAATGCATGAACGTTGGGGGAGACAAGATGCTGGCTGAGCGTGCACCCGTCGGTCCTGGACTCTCCGAGCGCGATGTCGATCTATCCGGTGCGGGGACCGGCTTCGGTTCGACTGGACCCAGTGAGTCCGCCTGGTCGAGCGTGGACATCTTCGACGCCTACGAACGTCGGGTCGTTTTTGCCGACTATGTCGGTCGATGGGCACGGTCTCAGATCCGGCCCCTTCTCGACCTTCCCCCCGATTGGGACTCATATGGCGGCCTGCCGATCGACAAGCAGTCAGCTGACTTCGCGACTGCCTTACTGATCTACCTCGGCAACCGCTACGTGGAACCGCCGTCGGTGGTGCCGACGTCCAAGGGCGGAGTGTCGCTCGAGTGGTACAGCCCCACACTTGAGGTCGGTTTTGAAGTGCGGCCGGGGCCGCGCGGGCACCCACAACTCAGCATCTTCTATTCCAACGACGCGACCGGTGTGGAGTGGGAGGACGAATACGCCGAAGGAGCCGCACCGGACGAGAGGGTCGACCGCATCCTTGACGAGCTCGGGGGCTTCCGGAACCCGTAGCGCCCGATGGAGGAAGAGCACCCGCCGCTGGATGACCCGTCGATAGCTGACGAGGCCACACTCCTCCGGAGGATCAATCCGCAGTTCGTGGTTGCGGAGGCCGGCGGCGTTCGCGTTACGAGGCAGGCGTTCCAGGACCAGACCGATGAAGACGGCGAATTTGGCATGTCCGTATACGTCGAGGAACGTCTCGTCGAGGTTGGGCTGACAGCGGCGGATGTTCTCCGGGGTCACCACGGGTTTGGGCTCCTCGACTTTACGGCCGGCGTCGCCCGACGCTGCGGTCTTGGCGTCGTCTGGAAGCTCGGCCCTGAGAGTGACGGCCCGCGCCGTGTTGCTCACGCGAACGTGGTCGGCAAGAAGACCGGCTCGCGTCAAAGGTGCCTGGTCGCCGGCCATCATGTTCGCGAGTGGCCATCTAGCTAGGTTTCGCCGGGCTGCGGTACGTTTCATCGTCGGTTTGATCCACGTAACTCGCAGCTAAGTGCCGGTCGTCATCATCGCCACGCCCCCGGCTCCGCACCGTGGTCTCACGCGGGGTTCGCCCTGCTACCTCAATAGCTGCCTCTCCGCTGGTTAGACTCCAGGTCAGGAGGCATGCAGCTCATGGACTTCCTGCGACGGCTCTTCGGAGGGCAAGCGGCCCCGCCCAAAGCCTCAAAGTGGGCGACAGCGCCTCAGCGGACCGGTCCTGCGGCCGCGGCCGTCGTGCCGGCTCAACTGGTCCCGAACTGGCCCATCGTCGCCCGGTGGCCTGGGCAGCGGACGCTCACCACGACCGAGAGGAACGCGCTCCCATTCGAGGCCACGGTGTGCCCATCGTGTCGCACGGAAGTGGCCAAGCCGCCCAAGGGTCGGAAGCGCTGCATCGCCTGTGGCGAGTACATGTACGTCCGTGTCATCGACGACCAGCGGCGGCGCCTCGTGACCGAGGCGGAGCTGGGAGTGCCCCTCCCCGAAACCGCGGAGAGCGTGCGCCGGGCGGCCGAGGTGGAAGAGGCCGAGCAACGATGGTACCGGGCGGTGATAGCGGCCGGGGTGACGCTGTGCGACCCGCCGGAAGACGGTGAAGAACTCGACGTCGTTGGCGAGTCGCACCACCAGGAAGACCTCGCGGCTTTGATGGCCGCGCTGCGGGATGGCCCGGATGCCACCGAGTTATGGACTGCCGCGCGACTCGTCCCCGAGCCGCTGAACCCCTATGACCGGAATGCGGTCCGCGTCGAAGTCCACGGAAGGCTAGTCGGACACCTCAGTCGAGAGGATGCCGAAGAGATCAAGCCGTGGCTCAGGAAGGTGGCGCGGCGAAGCCGGCCAACCTACGTTCTGGCTAGGATCGCCGGCGGAAGGGTGACCGATGGCATAGTCGGCCCCATCGGGGTGACCCTCGAGAACCTTCCCGACGACATCCTGGGCTAAAGGCCCCCTATTGACCGCAGCGGCCAGAGGCGGTAACTCGCAGACTAAGCGCCCGCCGCCACCCTCGGCCACGCCCCGGCGCACCGGGCCGCCGCTCCGCTCGCGGGATGGGCATGCGCCGGGCGACCGGGGGCAACGGCCGCGGCCCTACATGCGCGTCAGTAGCTGGGCCTTCTTCGCGCGGAATTCCTCATCGGTCAGGACGCCCGCGCTATGCAGATCCGCGAGCTTTCGGAGGAGGTCTGCCGGCTCTCCCGCAGATGAGGATGGCGGCGCCGACCTGAGGCGGTAGGTGACAGTGAACGTGCCCGCTGTGCGTGCCTGTCCCGGCAGTGCTGCCAGCGCGCCGAGCAACAGGACGTTGGCGACCTTGATCTCGCCTCCTTGCTCGCTGCGCATCGTCGGCTCGTAGCCATGCCCGTCGAGGATGCTCGCCTCCTCCCGAGCTGCGGCTGCGCCTTGATCGTCGGACGTGTAGCGGCGATCGATCGAGGGCAACGTGCCGTTGCTCGTCGCCTGCCTGAGCTCAGCTTCGGCGCGAATTCGCCATGCCGCCCAGTCGTCAGCCCAGGTTCGCCCAGCCATACCCCCTCCTCCGTTTCGCCTTCCCTTCGGGGAGACTGTACGCCGCGCAGATAGGGCGTGGGCACTCCACTCCGCTCGCGGGATGGGCATGCGCCGGGCGACCGGGACAGAGCGACGCCGGCGAGCCGATCACTGCCCGCCGGCGTCCCGTTGGCGCGTTGGCGCGCGGGCCCCGTCCAAGGAACGCGCGTCCCTCCGAGGATACGCCTGGGCGTCGACGGGCTCAGCGCATAACGCTCAGACGATAAGACGGCCTTCGGCGCATGGCCGAGGCCGTCTATTCACGCGGGAGGTACGCCGCATGCGGGCGAACTCATGTCAAGCATGCGCTCTAACCAACTGAGCTAACCGCCCACGTTTGTGCTCCGGCCGAGTCGCTAGCGGTTTCGGCTTCACCTTCGACGCGTCCAGCATGTGCCGCCGCCCGGAGACGCCGGCCGCGCGGACCGAGCCATGAGCATCGAGATGATAGCCGAGATCGTCACGACCGAGGACCTCGGCGAGGAGATGGAGGCGTTCGTCCGCGAGAGGGTCATGGAGCGGATCAGCCCGAACACCGTCGCCACCTACGGATCCGCCCGCCGTCTACTCGCGGTCGTGGTCGCCGCGGCTACCCGACGACGCTCGCCGAGATCCGCGACGGGCGCGGAACTCGCCGAGGTCGGCTGGCCATGCCGGGCACCCTCAGCTCGAACGTCGCGCGAAGGTGAGTCCCCCATCGGGGGGGAAGCTGCCCGAGCGCACCGTGGTCGGGCGCGGCGTCGACGGACTCGCGGCCGTTCGGGCGCTGGCGTCCGCCCTCGACGCCGGCACGCGACTCGCAGCTGAGCGCCCGCCGCTACCCGCGCCACGTCCCCGGCCCCACGCCGACCGCGACGATCCCGAGAAGGGGCCGGCCAGTCGACGACCGGGCGACGGGGGGCGCTTCCCCTCGATGGGACAATGCACCTCAGCGGGAGGCTCTGACGCGCGGCCCACACCCAGGCCGCCCGGACCGCGCCGAGCCACTGGCGAGACCGACCCGCGCACGGACGCGTCCCAGGGAGGCTCGCGAATGGCGCGAACCCTGCGGAAGGCTGCGGCGACCGCGTGACCAGAAGCAGCAGAGTCGAAGGAGCCGCCGCGCTCGGTCTGATGCTCCTGTTGGTTGCGGCATTGCTGGGTGGGGCGTTGTTCGTATGGGAAGACAGCGACCACTCGGCGACCGCAATGGCCGGCTACGGTGACCTCCTCATCAAGATCGGGCTCCTCGTTGGCTTGCTCTTTGTCGCCATCGGAGTCATCTTGTGGCTCGTCCGACGCAGCCACACTGCCCCGGGGGATCGTTGAGGGCCGGAGCTATGCGCGGACTCTCGTCCTTGTGGTGCAGGTCCCCAGTTCCGCACCGGACCGCTGCTCTCTTCGCAGGATGGGCAGGCATCGGTCGACCGGGGGCCCTCCGTCTCTGGTCGGGGACCTGTCACACCCCTTCTCCGGCACGTGAGCGGAGGACTCTCACGCGCGGCCCATGTCCACCGCGGCCCGAGACCGCGCCGAGCCACCGGCGAGACCGCCCGGGGGGAACCGGCCAGATGCGTCTTCGATCCCTCGCGGTACTCGTCTCGGTCGTGGTGGCTTGCTGCGGCGGGTCATTGTCTTCCGCCCAGAAGCAAGCCCAGGAGGAGCAGGACGCGCGAAACGCCGCGGCAGCCGCCGTGGCCGAAGCCTTCGCACCACATCTCAGCGCGTACCTGGACCCGCAGTGGACGCAGATGCCCAGCTCCGGGTCCGCGGACAAGCTGGAAGGAAACCGCAACGGCAAGCTGGTCATCGTGAACGCTGACACTCGAGCGCTGCACTGCGGGATCGTCTGGACGGTAGGCGGAAACCCCAGCACCGGGTTGGATTCCCCGAAGATGGCTACCCCCGGTATGTATGCCTCTGTGCCAGAAGAGGTCGGCACCGTGGTCCTCGTGTGGTCCACCAGCGTTGCGGTTGGAACCTACACGGATGGGAGCATCGGCTATCGGGATGACTTCAAGGTCAGGGTCGTCAACCTAGATAGCAGGGAGATCATCGACGACGGCTACGTTCTGGGAAGCAAGCCCGTTGATACCAAGTTCGGCAAGGGCGATGTGCACGGCCATCCACCGTATTGTTTCAGTCTGGACTACAACCTGAGGGACATGGCCGTGGCTGCCGCGCCGACCCCCGCCCCGACGCCGCTCGTTTACGTCGTCAAGAGTGGGGATACTCTCTCCCGGATCGCCACGGCGAACAACGTGACTGTCGACCAGATCCTCGAGGCGAACCCGAAGATCACGAAGTCCAGCAAGCTCAAGGTCGGCGACCAGATCCTCATCCCGGCCCCACTCCCCAGCGAGACCGTCGACTAGAACCCCCCAGCAAGCCGCCCTGCCCCAAGGCTCCGCGCCGGGCCGCCGCTCTCTTCGGAGGATGGGCAGGCAGCGGGCGACCGGGGACCGTTCCGGTCGGAGTCAGTGGGGCTCTCGCGCGGATCGAACGGGAATTCGTGTCCCGGCATGTCGCAATCTCGGCCCAATCTGCATCTCTTGTGTGTGGGAGGCGTCGACGCGCGGCCTATGCCCACGGCCGCCCCAGACCGCGCCGAGCCACTGGCGAGACCGACCCGCTGGGGACGCGTCCCAGGGAGGCACGCAGGGCTGGCGAAGCGCCATCAGGCAGCGTGCCTTCTCGCGTCCGAGGCTGATGGAGGCCTACGTCCGCGCGGCGTCCTCGCCGGAGAAGAGGCCGACGCCCTCGGCCATCACCGGCAGAGGAGCCGGCGCCGGGCGACCCGCGCCGACGCCCTCGGCCATCACCGGCAGAGGAGCCGGCGCCGGGCGACCCGCGCCGACGCCCTCGGCCATCACCGGCAGAGGAGCCGGCGCCGGGCGACCCGCGCCGACGCCCTCGGCCATCACCGGCATCTGGCCCGTCGCCCGGTCCCGCCCCTGCCGACCCGCGGCGACGGCCTCGGCCATCACGGGGACCCCGCGGCTGACCGGGAGAGGGGCCGACGCCTGGACCGGCGCCGGGAGACCCGCCGCAACGCCCCTGGCCATGACCGGCACCGGGCGGAGCGCGGGCAGAGGAGCCGGCGCCGGGAGATCACGAGCAACGCCCCTGGCCATGACCGGCACGCCGCGGCTGACCGGCAGAGGGGCAAGCTGGGCCGGCGCCTGCGCCGGTGCCGCGCGACCCGGAGCGACGTTCTCGGCCATGACCGGCACCGGGCGGAGGGCGGGCAGAGGGGCCGAGACCTGGCGAGCCAGGATGCTCGCCGGCGTGCGGCAGCTGTAGCAGCGGATCGCCTCTCGACGGTTCAGCGAACGGCACGTCGCGCAGATCCAGAACCCATCGGACTCGACCAGCGCCAGGATCTCGCCGCGCGCAAGGCGTGATCCTCTGACCAGTTCCGACACACCGCTCGAGATCTCGACTGTGCCCTGCCCTCGATGGCGACGGAGCGTGCGGAATGCGAGCCAGACGCCCGTCGGTCCCCACAGGAGCGCCACGATCACGGGGATAGCAAGCTCAGGGCCCATCGTCTGCGATCCTCGACCGCTGTTCCTTCTCGGTGGACGGACGCCGGATCGATGTCGACCCGGCAGCATCCGGTCTGGGGCTGAAGACTCCATGAGCATACGCCCCACCGGCCAGAATGCGCGCGCACCCGCATGGACGACCGCCGCCTCCGGCGAGAATGCCGGCAGCCACGCGTCGCCGACGGGCCCACCGCGTCTGCATCGCGTCGTTCAGCCGGGACTCCCGGGCGGCGATGTGCGGATGCGCGTGCGAGTGGCCGCGGCAGCTTCGGGGCACGCCTGCCTTCAGCGGGAGCGGTCGAACGCTCGCACGATCAGGGCAAGCCCGATGAGGATGACGAGGAGCGGCCCGACCGGGATCGACACGCCCGCCACGCTGCTGAGCCCGGAGAGGAGCGCCACCGTCCCCAGGATGATCGTGAACCAGCTGGGTCGGATGCCGACGAGGATGCGCACGGCGTTGAGTCCCAGCATGATGATGCCCGCCCCGAGGAGCCACGTCCCTTCGGGGACGTTCCTCACGAGGGCGAAACCGCCGAGCATGATGAGGAACAGGCCCCACGAGATCGCTTCGAGCCGCTGGTTCAGCTCGTGCTTGCCCTGGCTGATTGGGTCGCGCACGTGGACCTCCCGAAGGGATTGGGTCGCGCCGGTCGATCATGAGGATAGCGGCGCCGGGGATGCCGGATCGTGCCCCCGCGCGTGGCAGCGACCTCAGGCCGGGTCCGCCAGCAGGTCGGCCAGCTCCCGCCCGCGAAGGCCTGCGCCCAACCCGAGGGCCAGGGCGATGCGGGCCTGCACTGGCGTGAGCGACCCGGCGAACGGGACGCCCGCCTGCTGCCAGGTCGCGCCGCCGCCCGGGAACGCGTACCACGGCCCCACGGGGCCAGCACCCGTCCGGCTGGCAAGGACCACCGCCACGCCCGCCTCGATGGCCGCCTCAGCGGCGCGCAGGTAGTCGGGATGCGTGTTGCCCGATCCGGTTGCCGCCACGACCACGCCGCGGGCGCCCGCTGCCACGGCGCGATCGATCCCGGACCCGTCAGAGGCCAGCGTGGCGATGACGATCTCGACCGGCTCGCCGGCCGCCGCCGGGGTCGCCGGCAGGCATCGTCGCAGCGGGTGTGCGCGCAGCTCCAGCGGGAAGCCGTCGACGACCCGGCCGAGCGGCTCGCCCTCGCGCGTGCGGAACGCGGTGAGGGCCGTGGAATGTGTCTTCGCCACCCCGTCTGCCGCATGGACCTCGCCGGCCATGACCACGAGGACGCCGCGATCGCGCGCCGCCGCGTCGGCGGCCACCCGGACGGCCGCCCGCAGGTTGGCCGGCCCGTCGCCGGCGGGATCGCTGGCCGGCCGCATCGCCCCCGTGACGACCACCGGCCGCGCGTCGGCGTGACAGAGATCCCAGGCGAATGCCGTCTCTTCGAGCACGTCGGTCCCCTGCACCACGATGGCGCCGGCCACCCGCGGATCGGCGAGGGCGCCGTCGATGGCACGCCGGATGTCGAGGACCTGCGCGAACGAGAGGTGACTCGCCGGAACGCGGCCCCACTCGACCGGCACGAGGTCGGCAATGGCGCCCAGGCCGGGATCGCGTGCCACGAGGTCGGCGCCGGTGAGGGCAGGCCGCGCGCCGCCGGCCGTCGCGTCCACGGTCATGGCGATGGTCCCGCCGGTGAAGACGACCGCGACCCGCGGCCGGTCCGGGCCGCTCACGGCTCCTCCGGCGAGGGTCCCCCGCCGACGTCCTCGAAGCCGGCCTCTCCCTCGGGCGTGGGCTCGGGCCGGCCGCGGAGGACGATGGAGGCGACGCCGGTCAGGCCGACGATGGCAGCGGCGACCATCACCACGGGTGCAGTGCCGACCGTGTCGGCGAAGGCGCCGACCACGATGATCGGCACGAAGCTGCCGGCCGAGGCGAGCATGTTGAGGATGCCGAAGACCCTGCCGCGAACCTCCTCGGGGATCTCCGCCTGGAGCTCGGTCTGCGACGGGATCGCAATCGCCGCGTAGGCGATGCCGGCGACGAAGGCAATCGCGACGACCACCGCCAGGACCGAGGTGAACGCGGACGCGTCGACGACCGGCTGCACGTCGTTCACGTGCTTGAGGAGGTCGGCGATGGGCTGGGCCAGGGTGATCAGGACGAGGCAGATCCCCAGCGCGATCATGCCGGCTTCGATGACCCGCCGGCGCGGCAGCATCGCGCTGGTGACGTTGACCAGAAGCACCCCGGTCACCACGCCGATGCCGAGAGGAAGGACCACGATCCCCCACCCCTGCGTCTGGAGCCCCAGGACCTGGGTGGCGAACTTGGGACCCAGGACACCGAGCACGCCGACGATGGAAGCGGAGATCCCCAGGTAGAAGAGGGCCCAGAACACGACCCGGTGGCCGCGCACGTAGCCGATGCCCTCGCGGAACTGCTCGACGACGGATCCCAGCGCCTCGCCGGCCTCCTCCAGGGCCTTGCCATTGCGGTGCGTCGGCGGGTCGGCTGGCAGCGTCGCGCAGATCGCCGCCGAGACGAGGTAGAGCGCGGCCACCACGACGATGAGGAACGTCGGGCCGGCCACCGTCGCCACGATCGGCCCGAACAGGGTGAAGCCGATCGCGAACGCGGCGTTCAGGGTGAGCGTGAAGATGCCGTTGGCCGCGGTCAGCTGGGATCGGGGCACGAGCAGCGGGATCATGCTCAGCTCGGCCGGGGCGAAGAAGGTCGTCGCAATCGACACGAGGACGTTGAAGACGAGGATCACCCCGACATTCGTGTGGAACACGGCGATCGCGAAGAAGAAGGCCGCCCGCAGGAGGCTCGTCGAGACCAGCACCAGGCGGCGATCGAACCGGTCGACGTAGACGCCGGCAATGGCGCTGAACACGATGGCCGGGGCCAGGAAGGTGAGCAGCAGCAGCGACACCAGGCTGGCCGAGCCCGTGACCTGCAGGATCAGGACGGTGAGCCCGTAGATCACCATGTTCCCGCCGACCTGCGTGGACAGCTGCGAGAACCACAGCAGGAGGAACGGCCGGTTCCGGAAGACGGCGATCGCGGACTCGTCCGTGGCCTTCGGCGGCATCTGCGGCGGGAGCATGGTGGGCGCGCTCACCCGCGCTCCCCCTCGGCGGCGACGCCCGGATCCCCCGGCGTGACCGGACCGCGCGCGGCGAACAAGACGAGCCGCTGCTCGACACGGCGGCGCTCGACCAGGACGCGGCGCCCACAGCCGAGGCATCGCAGGCCGAGATCCGCCCCGAGCCGGTCCACCTCCCACTCGTGCGAGCCGCACGGGTGGGGGCGTCGAAGCTCGAGCCGGTCGCCCAGGCGGAACGGGACGGGCCCGCTCACGCGAGCAGTCGGGACAGCGGCATCGGCGGGCAGGGTAGCACCCCGGGACGCCGCTGCGACAGTCGGCCGGGCACGCGATCCTGCCGCCGGGCCCGAGGGGTTGACCCCGGTGGCCGCCGACTCGACCGCGGCGAGCCTCGGGCGGGCGTCAGAGACTCGGCGTGCCGTGGGTCGGGACGAGCGATCGGGTCGTCGCGGGAAGCTCCGCCAGGTCCACGGGCGCCACCTCGACCGTCACCCCATCGTAGGTCGCGCTGATCTGGGCAACGATGCCGCCGGTGCGGGTCAGCGACCCCACGAGGGTCGCGGAGCTCCCGATCGCCAGGACCGTGATCGGGTCGCCGAGCAGCCTGCCATCGATGGCCACCCCGCCCGGGGGCCCCGACACGACGGTTCCCGCCACGACCCGGACGCCGCCGACCGAGATGGCCTCGGCGCCGACATTGCGGAGCTCGTTGAGGAGGTCCGAGACGCCGGGCCCGGCGATCGGGCCATGGATGAGGATCCGGACGCCGGGACCGACGATGGCCGCGACGCCGCTCCACGCCCGGACGCGGTCCAGGTCGGCCCGCAGCTGGTCGACGGACGTCTCGCCCCGCGCCTGCGCCGCCTGCAGCGAGCCGAGCTGGCGCTGGAGGTCCGCGAGGTCGGACCGCAACTGGTCGTTCCGGGTCGTGAGGTTCGCGACGAGCAGCGTCAGGTCCTGCGCCGAGCGCGTCTCGAGGCCCGTCCCGGTGGACTGGCTGCGCGCCTGGACCACCACCAGGAAGCCCAGCAGCACCGCGACGGCCGTCAGGGCGAGGTGGGCGCCCGCCGGGCGCTGGCCGGTCACGGACCGGTCCCCCGCGGCGACGGCCGGACCGTCGGCTTCGGTGTCGTGCGCGGTGGCGTCCCGGCGGGAATCGCCGACGGCGTGACCGCGGGATAGCCGGTCGGCCCGGCGGACGGTGCCGGCGACGCCACGACGTGGCCGTAGATGACGCTCGACGTTGCCGGCGTAGGCCGGGATGACCACGTCCTGCGGTTCCGCGAACGAGAGCTTGATCCCGTACTTCTGGGCACGCCCGGTCACGAGGTCGACGAAGCCGGCCGACGCCACGAGCCGATCGTACATGCCGCCCGGACCGATCGCCTTGACCTGGTACGGCGGTGCCAGGTACGCCGAGTTGACCAGGATCGACCCGCCGATATCGATGATCGCGGTGGTGGGTGTCACGCGCTCGGCGTTGACGGCGACCGCCTCGGCCCCGGCCAGCCAGAGGCCCTCGACGACCGTGCGCACGTCGCGGCCGCTCACCAGGTAATCGGCCTGCGACCCGCCCTGGGGCACCGGCTGGTCGGAGTCGTCGAGCTGGATCACCAGTCCCGGCCCCGTGACCGCGACGAGGCCTGCCGCGAGGCGCGCCTGGAGGAGGGCGTCGTTGAGGGAGGTGACCAGGGCATCACTGCCCTGCGAGTTCCGCTCGGCCTGGTCGATCTGGCTTCGCAGGTCCAGGATCTGGGCCTTGAGGCCGTCCTGCTGCGCCTGGAGCGCCAGCGTGGTCTGGATGAGCGGTGCCCGTTCCTGCGACGTGTACTGGACGCGCGGCGTCTCCGAGCGGACCTGGGCGGCGACGAGGAAGCCGAGCGCCACCAGGGCCATGAAGAGGGTCGCCTGCCACGTCGGCACCGCCCGGACGCGCCCGACGAGCCAGGTCATGGTGCTGGCGGACCCGGGGCGGCGCGCCGCCGCATCCAGAGGGCGATCGTCGCCCCGATGACGACCCCGGCGACGACGAGGATCACCAGGATGAGGCCCGTGTCACCGCCGCTCGAGCCGCTCGAGCCGCCAATGTCGGCGGGCGCCGAGCTGGCCAGCGCCGGCGACGTGCCCGTGGGCCCGAGCGGACCGGACGATGCGTGCGGCGACGCCCCGGCCGAAGCCGTGGGGGCGCCGCTCGTGCCCCACCCGCTGGGTACGGGCCCGGCCGGCGCGGGTTGCGGGCCGTACTGTTTCGGTGCGGTCACGCCGAGGTCCTTCAGCCACGCCGCCTCGAACCCGGCGACGTCGACGCCCAGGGCGGCCGTGAACGCCTCGTCGTCGGTGACCCCGCCTGCGTACGACCGGATGAGCCGCACCAGCACGTCCTTGCCGTACGTGCGGATCATGAAGTCGACCGC
Organism: uncultured Chloroflexia bacterium; assembly: GCA_963821595.1. Taxonomy (GTDB): domain Bacteria; phylum Chloroflexota; class Limnocylindria; order Limnocylindrales; family CSP1-4; genus CTSoil-043. Next base: position 37,785 of record CAWGEL010000028.1, read on the forward strand.
CGACACGCTCTCCGCGTAGGCCAGGAGGAAGCGGTCGTAGAGCGCTTCCGGCGGGAAGGCGATTGCGTAGGCGGACAGGGGGATGATGGCGCCGTTGCCGACCGCCTGGGCCACGGTGGCTCGGTCGGAGGGATCGAACCCCTGGCTGAGATAGACGGCCAGACCCTCGTTGAGCCAGTCCGGCGGGCTGTGATACGGGTTGTGCACCGCCGTGTCGAAGACGATATGGGTCAGCTCGTGGGGAATGACCCGGCTGATCTCGCTGGAGCCGAGCTGGCCCGGCGGGACTGCACCGAACAGCGTGCGGATGTCCGGGCGCGCCTGGCCCGCGACGTTGCACGAGCCGGGGTAGCCCAGGACGCCGCACAGCACCTGCTGGTCGGCGTAGACGAAGAAGTCGACGGGCGAGGTCTCGGTCACGCCGAGCAGGGTCGCGGCGTTGCTGACGCCCTGTTCGGCGACGGCGAGCGCCTGGTCCCCGAACGAGCGGGGGCCCGAGTACCAGTGCAGCCGGACGACCGACCCGGAGATCGTCTGCCACGCGTACCGCGTGTCGGCGTAGAGCAGGCTCGCCGATGGGCCCGTCTCGACGCCGGACGAGCCGTCGGCGGGCGTGATCCGCCAGGCCGCCGTGATCCGCGTGTTCGGGACGACGGGCCCGTCCTGGGCGATCGACCAGGTGAACTGCAGCGTGGACGGCTGGCTGTTCGAACCGAGCGGGACTTCCTGGACGAACGGCTCGTCCGTGCCCTCGAACGTGAGAAGGACCTCCGCCCGCCGGAGCGGGCCGGCCAGGCTGACCGGCTGGACGAAGGTGATGGACGTGCCGTACGTGGCGGTGGTGCTGGGGGTGCCGAAGGTTGCGCCCGCGGCCCGCGCGATGGGTGCCGCCGGCTGGCCGAGTGCGACCAGGGCCACGAGCGCCGCGACCAGCGTCAGACGGAGCCTCATCGGCCGGTCCCCGGCGCCCACGCCATCCCCGCCACGCGCAGGGTGCCCATGCCATTGTCGGTCGCACCGAGCAGCCCGTCGCGGGACAGAGCGAAGCTGTCGCCGTAGCTGACCGGCACCACCGGCGACCTGGTCCTGGACGATCCTCGCCGCCTCGTCGTAGGCGGCGGCGCTCGCCGCGGGGTCCGTCGCGGCCGTTGCCGTGTCAACGGCGGCGTCGAACGCGGCGTTCGACCAGCCGCCGTAGTTGTTGGCCTGGCCTGTTCCCAGCAGGATCCCCAGGAAGTCGTTCGGCGACGGGTAGTCGGCGCTCCATCCCATCGCCCAGAACGCCGGCGGATCTGCCCCGGCCACCCGGGCGAAGAGCGCCTGATCCCCCATCAGCTCGGCCTTGATCGTGACGCCCAGGTTCGCCTTGAGCTGCGCCTTGACAGCCAGGTCATAGCCGGTCCCGCCCGTGACCAGAGTGACCGTCGGGAACGTCGCCGGGTCTGCGTAGCCGGCGGAGGCAAGAAGCCGGCGTGCGTTGGCCGGGTCGAACGGCGGCAGGAGGTCGTCGGTCGGCCGGCCCGGGATGCCGGGCGGCACCATGCTCGTGGCGGGGACGGCCAGCGCCCCATCGGCGAGCGTGACCACCCGCCGCCAGTCGACGGCCTCGGCGAAGGCCTGGCGCACGCGCGCGTCGGAGAAGGGCGCACGCCGGGTGTCGAAGCCGTAGTACGTCACGGTGAGGTCCTGGGTCGTGCGGAGGCTCGAACCCAGCTCGCGGTCCCAGGCGAGCTGGGCCGCGTCCGAGCCGCCGACGGGCACGTAGTCCACGTTGCCCGCGCTGAACGCGTCGATGGGATCCTGGCCACCGAGGTCGCTGACGAGCGCGACGCTCGCGATCGCGGGCGGCCCGGCCCAGTAGTGCGGGTTCGCGGTCAGGTCCATCTCGGTCGTCGACACGCGGGCCAGGACGTAGCCGCCTGAGCCGACGAACCCGGTCCCTGGCTGGAGCGCGGCCGGATCCCTGCCGACGCCGGGTGGCACGACCGCGAGGGTCGGGCTGGCCGCGAGCGCCGGGAAGTCCGCGGCCGGACGGTCCAGTCGGACTTCGACCGTCCTGGCATCCGGAGCCGTGATGCCGACGCCCGAGGCGGGACCACCACCGCTCGTGTACGCGCGGGCCCCGATGACGTCGAACATGAGGCCGGCCAGCGGCGACGGAGCCGCGGGATCCAGGACCCGCATCCAGCTCCTGACCACGTCGGCCGAGGTGAGCGGAGAGCCGTCGGAGAATTCGAGGTTGTCGCGGAGCGTGAACCGCACCGTCTTGCCGCCATCGGCGAAGGTCCAGCCCGCGGCCAGGGCCGGCTGGGGCGATCGGTTTGCGTCCAGCCCCACGAGGCCGTCGAACAGCTGGGCGATCACGGCCGAGCTGCCCGTATCACCGGCCTGGGCTGGGTCGATCGTGGCCGGCGCGCCCATGACGATCCGGGTGGGTCCCGATGCCGCCCTCGCCGGGGCCGGCGCTGTCGCGGCCCACGGCGGGGCGCCGCCGACGGCGACGCCCAGGGCGAGGAGGAGCGCGGCGAGCGCGGGTGCTGCGCGACGGACCCGGCCCGAACGCCGTGGGGCGAGGCGGGCGTCAAGCGTCCGATGACGGTGCGCATCACGATGCGAGGAGGGGCGAGACGCCGATCAGCCAGCGGGACGGCTCGGCCGCTGAGCCAGCCAGCCACCACGTCGCCGGACGGCCGGCCAGGTCGTTGGCCAGGCGGCGCTCGAGCGGGACCGGCTCGCGGATGCGCATCGCCTGCGTGGGCACCCCCCACACGAGCCCGGAGAGGAGGGCGGCCGTGCAGGCCCAGCGGCGCATGCCGTCGAGTATAGGCGGCGGGCCCGACGCCGCCGCATGGGCCGGGCGGCATCCGCGACGGCTGCGGCCGCGGCAACCGCGACGGCTGCGGCCGCGGCAACCGCGACGGCTGCCGGCGCGGAGACATGCCAGGTAGCCTGGTCAGGATGAGGTGCCCCGAGCGTCGGGGTCACGCCGAATCGCGCGTTCGACGTGAGCTGACGCTGGGGCTCACCAAGTAGACCTGGTCAGGCAGGCCCGGGGCGGCCGGCGCGACCGGGGCGACCGGCGCGACCTGGGCCGGCGCGGCGACCCGCAGCGGCCTGCTGGATCGAACGCCCGGCGTCCCGCTGGCGGCGCGCCTCGTACAGGAGCACGGCGGAGGCCGCCGCGACGTTCAGGGAGTCGACCCGCCCGAGCATCGGCAGGCGGGCCGATACGATGTCGGCGCCGACCCAGCGCGATAGCGAGAGCCCCTTCGCCTCGCTGCCCAGGACCACTGCCAGCGGCCCTCGCAGGTCGACGTCCGCGTACGGCAGGCTCCCATCGACGCGGGCGGCAACGATCCTGATTCCACGGCGGCGCAGCCAGGCCAGCACGGCGTCGGCCGGCGCCACGGCCAGCGGCATCGTGAACACCGTGCCGAGGCTCGCCCGGACCGCGTTCGGATTCCAGGGATCAGCGAGCGGGCCCTCGCCGCTCGCCACGATGAGGGCGGTCGCGCCGGCGCCATCCGCGGTCCGACAGACGGCGCCGAGGTTCCCCGGCTTCTCGACGTCCTCCAGCACCACGAACAGCGGGTCGGGCGAGCCATCGCCGCCGGGCGCCGCCTCGGCGGCGATGCGGGCATCCAGGGCGTCGAGCGTCGCCGCCGGCGCAGCCACGACCGCGACGACGCCGCTGGCCCGGTCGCCGTACGCGACCCGATCCAGGGCGGCCGCCGAGGCCCGCACGACAGGCACGGCGAGGGACTCGAGTCGGGCGAGCACGGCGGCCAGCTCGGCGCTGTCGGGCAACGGCTCCTCCACGAACGCCTCGGCCACGGCCGCGCCGCCATCGAGGGCCCGGCCGACCTCACGGGCACCGTCCACCAGCAGCTGGCCGCGCGCGCTCCGGGCCCCTCGTCCGCGGAGCTCGGCGGCGGCGCGAAGTCGCGGGTTGGCCGCGCTGGTGATGGTCGGCGGGCGGACCGGCGCCGGCCCTCGCGATTCGTTCATCGACGCCGACGCGCGCTCACGCCAGCTCCGCCAGCACCGCCCAGCCGGCGGGCAGGCGCCGGCCGTCGGACGATTCGATGTCGAGGCGCGTGGGCCGGACGTCGGGGGCCCGGGTGCCCAGGGCATTCCGCACGGCATCCGCGAAGGCCGCCGCATCGAGCTGCCGGGCGTGGGCCGTGACGGCCACGAATCCGCCGGGCTCCACGAGGCCGGCGGACGTGGACAGGAGGGCGCCGAGGTCCTCGCCGAGGACCCACGCGTCGCCGGCGGGGCCGCCCGCCGGGCCGTGCCCGTACGTCGGCGGGTCGAGCACGACTCCGTCGTAGCGGTTGCCGCGTCGTGCCTCGCGCTGAGCGAACCGGGCCGCGTCGTCGACCAGCCAGCGGATCGGCGACGTGCCGAGCCCGGATGCGGCCGCATTGGCGCGCGCGCGTCCGATCGCCGGCCGGGACGCGTCGACATGGGCGACGGCCGCGCCTGCCCGGGCCAGGGCCATCGTCACCAGGCCCGTGCCGCCGAAGAGGTTCAGGACCCGCGCGGTCCGGCCGAGACGCCGTGCCGTCGCCGAGGCACGGCCGGCGGTCCAGCGCGCAACGGCACGATGCTCGGGGTACACGCCCACCTGCCCGCTCGGCATGGGCCGCACACCCAGTCGCAGCCCGTCGAGGTCCACTTCCCACGCCGTCGGAATCGCGCCGGCCGCGAGCCAGCGTCCCGCGCCGCCGGGTTGGCGCTCGTAGCGCGCGTCGGCCTCCTGCCATGCCGGGCGGGCCTGCCGCGGCCCGTCGGCGGCGAGCGCAGGCCGATCGAGGACGTACGGGCCGAACCGCTCGAGACGACGCCGGTCGCCGAAGTCGAGCAGCGCGTAGGCAAGCGAACCGGCGAGCGTCACGCGCCGATCGTACCCGGCCGACGTGGCCCCGACACGAGCCGTGCCCCGACGTCAGTCGTCCTGGTTGCGCATCGCCTCGGCAGCGGTCTCGAAGTACGCGAGCATCTGGGCCCGGATTTCGGCCGGTGGGCTGCACGCGTCGACAGCCGCCCGCATGCGATCGAGCCAGTGGTCACGCTCGCGGGTGCCGATGTGGAAGGCGAAGTGACGCCCGCGCAGGCGGGGATGGCCGCGCTCGGCCGAATACGTCGTCGGACCGCCCCAGAACTGGGCGAGAAAGAGCGTCAGCCGCCGGATCGCCGGCCGGAGATCGTCCGGATAGAGCGGCCGCAGCACGGGATCGACGTCGACGCCCTCGTAGAAGCGGTCGACGAGCCGCTCGAAGAACGGCATGCCACCGACCACGTCGAAGAGCCCGGATCGCGACCCCTCCGGCTCTGCCATGCCGCCAGCTTACGGCCCCGCGTCGGCGCCCATGTGGCCGGCCGCGCAGGCCCCGCCGTGTTCCGGTGTGTGTGTCGTGCCACGACGCACCGGCCGGACGACCTGTCATTGGCGGTACATTCGGCGGCAAGGTCGTGGGAGGACCGGGCCCTGTGCGCCGGCGCATCGCTCGGCCACGCTTCATGCCGGAGATTGGGCGAGGTGTGGAGATCCCGTGACAACGACCGAGATCGGCGCGGGTGCGATCAGGCGATTGCGCCTGGCCGAGCTGTCGCGCGAATGGGTCGGCGCCGCCGCCATCGCCGCGTACGGGCGTGCTCTACATCGCCTGGCGCATCGCCGGCTGGGGCGGACCCGACGCCGAGTCGTTCATCAACGACCTCATGTTCATCCCGGCCGGGGTCGTCGCAACCTCGACCGCCTTTCTCGCCGCACGTCGCGCCACCACGCCGGCGGCGCGGCGCGCCTGGCGCCTGTTCGGCCTGGCCTTCGCGCTGTACTGCGCCGGCGACGTCACCTGGTTCTGGCTCGCGGACATCGTCGGCGAGTACGCTGCCGTTCCCGTCGCTGGCCGACATCGGCTACGTGGGGTTCTACCCGTTCCTGCTGCTCGGCCTGATCGCCATCCCGAGGGTCCGAACCGAGGGTCGTCTCCGCGAGCTGCTGGACCTGGCGATCGTGGCCGTGGGATCGGCGACGATCGTCTGGTTCGTCGTCATCGAGCCGGTCGCCCGGGCCGGTGCCGACGACGCGGCGCAGATGCTCGTCGTGCTCGCCTACCCCGTCGGCGACCTGCTGACCCTGTTCGCTCTTGCCGCCCTGTTCATGAGCCGGATCACCGGCACCAGCCGGACCGCGCTCATCCTCTTCGGCGTCGGCGTCGGTCTCAACGCCGTCGCCGACCTCGCCTACGCGCGGCTCGCCCTTGACTCCGCGTACACGTCCGGGGCCCCGATCGACGTGGCCTACATGGTCGGCTGGCTGGCGCTGGCCCTGGCCGGGCTGGCGCAGGCGAGCCGCCGCATCGCCCGGCCGGCCCGCGTCGCGCCGGCGGCGGAGCCGCGTCGGGCGATCCTCTTCCTGCCGTATGCCGCGGTAGCCCTCCTCTACGCCGTCCTGGTCGCGGCGACGTTCTCGCAGTCCTCATCGCAGCCCAGCCTGGTCGTGGGGGCGATGCTGGTGACCCTGCTCGTGGTCATCCGCCAGGCCGTCACGGCGCGGGAGAATGCCCGCCTCATCCGCGACCAGGCCTTCCGCGACCCGCTGACCGGGCTGCCGAACCGGGCCCTGATGGCGGACCGCATCGACCACGCTCTTCGGCGGTCGGAGCGTGGCGAGCGCCGGCCCGCGCTCCTCTACCTCGACGTCGACGACTTCAAGGCCATCAACGACACGCTCGGCCACCCGGCGGGCGACCGCGTCCTCGTGGAGATCGCCCGTCGCCTCGCGTCGTGCCTCCGGCCCGCAGACTCGGCGGCCCGGCTTGGCGGCGACGAGTTCGCGATCCTCATCGAAGACACGTCATCGATGGCCGAAGCGACCGCGGTCGCCGACCGGCTGGGCCTCGCGCTCGCCCGGCCCCTGGACCTTGGTGGACGACCGGTCTCGATCCGGGCAAGCATGGGGATCGTCCGCTTCGACTCCGCCGACGTGACCGGCCAGAACATGATCCGCGATGCCGACATCGCCATGTACGAGGCGAAGCGGAACGCGCGGGGTGCGTACCGGATCTTCGAGCCGGCGATGTTCGACGCGACCGTCGACCGGGTGCGCCTGGAGACGGACCTGGCGGACGCCCTCCAGCAGGGTCAGCTCGAAGTCTTCTTCCAGCCCCTGGTCAACCTGGCCAGCGGCGGGGTGACCGGGGTCGAAGCCCTCCTGCGCTGGAATCACCCGACGCGGGGTCTCATCCTGCCCGACGACTTCATCGGGATCGCGGAGCGGACCGGGGAGATCATCCCGATCGGCCGGTGGGTGATCGAGGAAGCCTGCCGGGTCGTCGGACGATGGAACACGACGGGCACCGGTCCGATGCGCGCCAACGTCAACGTGTCGGCGTGCCAGCTGGAGCCGCCCTTCGTCGACGACGTGGCCCGGATCCTGGGCCGGTTCGGCTTCGATCCGCACCTCCTGGTGCTCGAGATCACGGAGAGCTCGTTCTCCGCGGAGCGTCCGCACGCGCGCCAGGTGCTCGACGACCTGCGAGCGCTCGGTGTCGCCATCTCCATCGACGACTTCGGCACCGGCTACTCCGCGCTGAGCGTGCTCCGCGAGCTGCCCGTCGACGAGCTCAAGATCGACCAGTCGTTCGTCCGCGCGCTGAGCGAAGGCCACAGCGGCGCCGTGGTCGCGGCGATCGTCCAGCTGGGCCGCGACCTCGACCTGCGCGTCGTCGCCGAGGGCATCGAGCTCGGCGCCCAGGCCGCCCTGGTCCGCGGGCTCGGGTGCGACGTCGGCCAGGGCTTCATGCTCGGGCGTCCGGATCGGGCAGCCGTGGTCGAGGAGCGGATCCTGGCCGATCGCGCTCGCACTGCCCGTTCCCCCGACAAGGCGTCGTCGACCGACCGGGCTCGGCGCGCCCCGGCAGTCGGGTAGGTCCCGCGCATCGCGTGACCTCCCGCCGAGCGGCGCAGGTCGGCTCTGCGCGCCGCGCCGGCCGGGCAACGCAACGGCGTGGCATGCTCCCGCCCGTGATTCGAGGCAGTCGCCACGTTCGCCCGGCCGCCGGGTGGCTCGCATCCCCCGGTTCGCCGGCCCTAACAATGGCCATGGCGATTCGTTGTGATTGACGGCGAGACAGCCGCCATCGAGCGGCTGGTAGCAGCGGCACAGTCGGGCGACGCGGACGCGTTCGGCCAGCTCTTCGACCACTTCCACCAGCCGGTCTACCGGTTCATCGCCAGCCGGGTGCAGCGTCCGGCAGACGCCGAAGACCTGACCCAGCTCGTGTTCGTCAAGGCTCTCGAGGCGCTCCCGCGCTACGAGGCACGAGGAATCCCGTTCGGGGGCTGGCTGTTCCGGCTGGCGCGGAACGTCGTCATCGACCACATCCGCACCCGCCACGAGCACGCCGACCTGGACGGACTGGCGGAGCGGCCCGAGACCGAACCGGGACCCGAAGCCCGGGCAGTCGCGAGGTCGGAGATCGAGGCGGTCGGCGCGGCCCTGGCGGCGCTGACTGAGCGAGCAGCGTGAAGCGATCGCGCTGCGGTTTTTCGGGGGACTGACCGTCCGGGAGGCGGCCGAAGCGATGGGCAAACAGGAGGGCACGGTGCGCGGGCTCCAGTTCCGGGCGATCGCGGCGCTGCGGCGCTACCTCGGCCTGGAGATCGAGCGACCTGCGCCGAGCCAGACGGAGCCGGACGAACGATGAGCAGCGACGAGCTCCGGGACGGCCGCGCCCCGAACGGAACCCCACCGGATCGCGCCCGATGGCGAAGACCGCGCCGACGACCTCGGCGAGCGTCCTGGCCCGCTACTCGGCCGCCCGCCTGACGCCCGACCCGGCGGAGATGGCCAGCATGCGGGCGGCTCTCGTGCTTCAGGCCCGCGCCCGATTCGCCGCCGACGAGCGCACGCGCACGCGCGGCTGGCGCCGGCGTCCGCGAGCCGGCATCCTCGGCCTGTTCCTGCGCCGGCCGGCACGCGCGGCGATGGCCGGCCTGATGCTGGTCGCGGTCGCCAGCGGCGCCGCCTTCGCCACCAGCGGCCCCGGCGGTCCCCTCTACCCTGTCCGCCTGTGGGCCGAGACGCTCACGTTGCCGTCCGGCGCCCGGGCCGCGCACCGATGCCGAGCTGTCCCGACTCGGCGCCCGTGTCGCGGACCTGGAGGGCGCCGCGATCGGCGGGAACGTTGCCGGCGTGACCGCCGCGATCAGCGCCTACGCGGACGAGCTGGTCGCGGCACAGGCCGCGGCCGACGGCGACCCTGGCCGTCTCGCGACGGTGGCGGCGGCCCTCGCGCACCACCGCGACGTGCTCGCGTCCCTGGCGGGACGCGTTCCCTCCACGGCCGATCCGGCGATCGACGCCGCCCTGGCTCGTGCCCAGGCCAGGATCGACGCGGTCCTGGCGGGCGACCTCCCGGGCGGCCAGCCGTCAACGCCGCCGGCGTCCACGCCGCCGGCGTCCACGCCGCCGGGCCAGCCATCGGCGCGGCCGAGTCCACCCGCCGGCACTCCGCCGAGCCCGAAGCCAGGCAATCCGTCGGCCCACCCGTCGCCACCGCCGCACTCGACGCCGTCGCCGAAGGGTCAGGCCGGACCGCCGAGCCCCCATCCGATGCCGCGGAGTCCGCCCACCCGTCACCGGGCGGCTGATCCGCCTGCGGCCGGCACGCGCGAGGAGTCACCGACCGCCCGTCGGTGCGCCCCGCCTCCCCCGGCCATCGGGCGGGTGATCGGCCGTCGGGCAGGCAGCCGACGACGCAGCCGGCCTCTCGCGCAAGGCCGCGTTCACGCACGCCGGGCCTCGCGCGTCAACCGTGGGCGGGCCCGGGTCAGAGGCCCAGCGCCCGCTTGAGGGCCGCCGGGTCGTCGGATCCAAGCCCGATCTGCACCCGGTCGCCGCTCATCCCGACCGGCACTGCGAACCGGAGGTTGACGCCGGCTGCGGCGATCTTGCGGAACAACAAGGCGCCGGTGCCCGCGTGGTCGTCGAGTTCCATGACGACCATCTCGATCTGGGTCGCGGTCAGCCCGGCATCGGCGATGGCGGCGCGGAGGCCAACCTCGTCGTCCGAGCCCACGAGCACCAGCCCGGTCGCCCCGTCGGCCAGCCCGTAGGCAGGGGCGACGTTGACGCCGCGCGCAGCGGCAGCCTCGAAGAGGTCCGCGGCGAGCCCTGACCGGTCATGCGTCGAGATCAGATAGCCGTTCACGTGGACGCTCCCTTCCCGTGCGATCGCAGCAACGCGTCGAACCGCATCGTGCGCCCGCCGTCAAGGCGGGCAGGCCCGGGCTGGCGCGCCTGCATCCGGGGTGGCGCGCAGGCTCCCATGGGGGTCGGCGCGCCGCGTCCGGGCTGGCGCGACCGGCTCGCGGCGGCGGCCGGCGCGTCGCGTCCGGGGTAGCGCGCCTGGTCCGGGGTGGCGCCTCCTGGCGCGCCTGGTCCGGGGTGGCGCCTCCGGGCTCGCGGGGGCGGCCGGCGCACGGCGTCCGGGGTGGCGGACGCGGCCGATGCAGGGGGCCGATGCAGGGGCCGATGCGACCTCGCGTCCAGGGACGCGTGTGACCGCCGCGATCCGATCCAATTCCCGCCCCCTGACGGTTATCCAGCACGAACGGCTCCGTCGCCCGGTCGTCGGTCGGGGAAGCGCCCGCCGCACGCTCACCGCGGGACAGTCACGCGGCTCGGGGCCAGCCGCAGGGCCCGTATTCGCGGCTAGCCGTCACCCCACGGGAATCTGATCGACAAGCTCGCCGGGCCGCCACGGCCGGCCACGGCCTGCCGCCGGGAATCTGATCGACAAGCTCGCCGGGCCGCCACGGCCGGCCACGGCCTGCCACGGCCTGCGGCCTGCCACGGCCTGCAGCCGCCAGGGACGCCGGCGGACTCCGGAAGGCCGGGCCCGTTTCGCGGGCACGGCTGCGGGGCCCAGCAGACCGCCCGGCCCGCCTGCTGGACCGGCCGTGGCACCATGCCGTCATGGCAGCGACCGCGGCTCCCCGGACGACGCTCATCGAAGCCGCAACCATCGGCGAGGCGTGGCTGCTGGTCGCAGAACGCATCCTCGTCGCCGGCCAGCCGGCGCGCTGGGGAGAGCTGGCAACCCGCGAGGTCGCGCGGCTGACGCTCGCCGTCGCGACCCTCGAACCCGATGACCCCGTCATCGCCCGCCGCGGCGACCCGGCCTGGCTCGCCTGGATGCGGTCCAACTTCCGCGAACCGGGCACGGTGGCCGAGCTCGGCGGCGCCGACTCGTACGCGGTCCGCCTGCGCGACTGGTCCCGGACGGGACGCGACCAGGTTGCCTGGCTGGCCGACCGTCTCAGGGCGGATCCCGGCGCGCGCGACGCCGCGATCACGACGCTCCAGCCGCCGACGGACAGCACCTACGTCCCGTGCATCAGCCTCATCGACGCCTGGGCGCCCGAAGGGGCCGTCGAGCTCGACGTGTATGCCCACGGCCTCGACTTCGGCAAGAAGGCGTACGGCAACCTGGTGGAGCTCGCCGCCCTGGGCCAGGAAGTGGCGCGACGGGCGGGGCTCCCCGTGGGTGGGCTCGTGCTGCACGTCAAGACCGCCCACATCTACACGACCGAGCTCGACCTGATGACCGGGATCGTGGCCGCGGAGCGCGGGGCGCCCTGACGATCGCGCGGCGCCCACCGCACCCGGCGCCGGACGGATCGAATCCTCGTGCGCGCGCCCCGAGCAACTGCCGCACGCCGGTTCTGCGCGCCGGTTCTGCACGCCGGTTCTGCACGCCGGTGCTGCACGCCGGCCGTCGGCTCAGCCGATGCTCCGCACGTCGAGGACGCGTCCCCAGTGGAGCGCGCGCACCGCGATGAGCACGCCGAGCGCGGCCAGGACCAGGATCGCGGCCGCAGCGATGGAGCGGTCGAGGTTGCCGCCCTGGAACTCGCTGTAGACGACGAGTGGCAGCGTCTGCGTCCGGCCCTCCACGTTGCCGGCGAACATGATCGTGGCCCCGAACTCGCCGAGTGACCGCGCCCAGCTCATCACCAGGCCGGCCGCGAGCGCCGGGCCGGCCAGCGGGATGGTGATCGCCTGGAAGAGCTGCCGCTCGGACGCACCGTCGACGCGCGCCGCGTCCTCGAAGTCGCGGTCCACGCCCGCGATGCCGGTCCGCGCCGAGCGGATGAAGAACGGCGCCGACACGAAGGTCTGGGCGAGGATCACGGCGACCGTCGTGAAGGGGAGCTCGATTCCGAGCGCGTCGAGCGGACCGCCGAGAAGGCCGCGGCGGCCGAGCAGGAGGAGCAGGGCCAGTCCGGCGACCGATGGGGGCAGCACGATCGGCAGGTCGATGACCGCCTCGAGGAGCGTCGACCCGCGGAACCGCCGCCGGGCGAGCACGACGGCCAGGGGAAGTCCCGAGGGCCACCGTGAGGACCAGGCTGACCGCGGTCGTGCCGAGGCTGAGCGCGAGGGCGTCGAGGACGACCGTCGACGCCGAGCGCACCGGCGAGCGATCCGTCGACCACCGCCCGGCCGACCAGCACGGCCACGGGCAGGCCGAGGCACAGGCCCGCCAGCGCGGCGAGCCCCTCGAGCGACCGGAACCCGAGGTCCGGGCGCGGCGAGGCGCGGCGAGGCGCGGCCGTCACTCGTGCAGTCATCGAACGCCCGTACCGTCGATCAGGTCGGCGGGAGGAACCCGAACGAGGCCAGGATCGCCTGGCCCTCGGGACCTGCGAGCCAGCTCAGGAAGGCCGCCGCGCGCAGCCTGGTTCGTGGACGCCTTCACGACGACGCCGCCGTAGGTCGCCGGCACGTTCGCGGCGTCGGGGACGGCGATCGTGGTGACCTTCGTCGAGGTCTTCGCGTCGGTCACGTACACGATCCCGGCGTCGCCCTCGCCGAGCTCGATCTTGGCCACGACCGCGGCGACGTTGTCCTCCTTCGACGCGACGTTGGCCGCGTAGTTCGCGGCGAAGTCGGCCGGGTACCCGCTCTGCCTGGCGAGGTTGGCGACGAGCTGGTTCGCGTACTTCGTGATCGGGACGGTGTCGCCGGCCGCGATCACCTTGACGCCGCTCCTCGCGAGGTCGGCCGGAGTCTGGATGCCGGCTGGGTTGGCCGCCGGCACGATGACCGTGAGCAGGTTGCCGGCGAACCTGGTGACCGTGCCGGCGGCGAGGCCCGTGTCGACGAGCTTCTGCGGGTTGGCGGTGTCGGCGGAGAGGAAGACGTCGACCGGGGCGCCCTGCTCGATCTTGGTCTCGAGGGCCGAGGACGAATCCGTCGAGATGGTCAGCGTCGTGCCGGGATTCGCGGCCTGGTACGCCGTCTGCGCCTTGGCGAGCGCAGCCTTGAGCGAGGCCGCGGCGTAGATCGTCAGGCTGCCCGTGGCGCCGCTCGGGCGGCGCTCGCGGCCGCCGAAGGGCCGCTCGACGCCGGAGCCGTGCTGGGAGACGCCGTGGCGCTCCCGGAGCAGGCAGCGAGGGCCAGGGCGAGGGTCTGGATCAGGGCGGCACGACGCACCGTCACGAGCGGGGCTCCCTTGTCGATGGGATCTCGACGATGACGTTGGTGGCCTTCACGACGCAGACGGCCTCGTCCCCGACCTCGAGGCCCAGGTCGTCGATGGCCTCCGCGGTCATGAGGCTCACGAGACGATGCGGGCCAGCGATGACCTCGACGACGGCAGCCACCCGGTCCCGCTCGATCCTCGTGACGATGCCGGGGAACCGATTGCGGGCCGACTGCGCGACGATCGGCCGGTCGCTGGCGGCCCGGCGCCGATCATCCAGGAGACGGGCCACGTCGGCCATCTCGACAAGGCGCTGGCCGCCTTCGGAGCGGGTCATCCGAAGGCGTCCCTCGGCCTCCCAGCGGCGGAGGGTCTCGACCGAGACCCCCAGCATCTCGGCCGCCTGGCCGACCCTCAGTCGCGCCGGCGCCTGGTCCTGCGTCTCTCTCATACCAATGAAGTATTGCCGCAGATGGCTGGAATGTCTAGCAGTCGCGGTGGCTGCGTGAGGGTCCGTGGCGGCCGACGGCGGCGGCGGGCGGCGGGGCGGGCGGCGCAGATCGCCGGCTCAGCCGCGCGCTCGTTCGTTGCGGGCGGCGGCCTCCGCGACCTCGGCGATCCGCGCCGCCCGCGTCTCCGGGCGGACGGCGACCGCGACCCAGGCGAGCATCATCTTCCGCGCCGACGGCGCAAAGGTGGCGAAATTCGCGGCCGCCGGGGGCCGGCTCTCGAGGGCCGCCGACAGGTCCCCCGGGACCTCCAGCTGCTCGGCCGAATCCAGGAGCCCCCACGAGCCGTTGGCGCGTGCCCGCTCGATGGCGGCGAGGCCGGCGGGAGCCATTCGCCCGTCCCGGATCAGTCGTTCGACGCGAGCCTTGTTGGTCGCGGCCCAGGCGCTGCGCGGCTTCCGCTGCGCGAAGTAGAGCTTGCCGCGATCGTCATCGAAGCTGCCACCGGTGCTGTCGACCCAGCCGAAGCAGAGGGCCTCTTCGATGGCCGCTTCGTAGTCGAGGGTGACCCGACCGGAGCGCGGCCGCCAGGTCACGAGCCAGGCGCCTCGAGCGGTCGCGTGATTCGCTTCGAGCCACGCTCGCCACGTGGAGCGATCATCCGCGTGGACGTGGGGTGCATCATCGAGAGCGGACACGGCGGGAGTCTAGCGCGGCGGCCGTCGCCGGCGGTGCTCGGCGGCTGGCGCCCGGCTCTCCCGGACCCGCACCGCGCCGAACTGGCTTCGAAGGGGCACCTGGCACGCGACGGTCACTGGCCAACGGGCCGTAGAGTCCCCGTATGAGCACCTCGGCCCGCGCCTTCGTCCTGCGCCATACGCGGCTTCGCCCCGTCCCGGGACTCGACGGGATCCGACTCCATCTCGCCGACGACGTGCTGTCACTCTGGCGCGCAGCCCAGGTCGAGACGGACGATCCGGATGCGGCCCTGCCGTACTGGGCGTTCGCCTGGGCAGGCGGGCTCGCGATCGCCCGCTACCTCCGGGAGCGCCCGGAGATCGTCGCCGGGCGGCGGGTGTTCGACCTGGCGTCAGGGTCTGGCCTGTGCGCGATCGCCGCGCTCCGGGCCGGCGCGGCGGCGGCGACCGCGGCGGACATCGACAGGTTCGCGGCGGCCGCGATCGACCTCAATGCACGGGCAAACGGCTACCGGATGGCGGTGGTCCGGCGGGACGTGCTGGACGACGATCCACCCGCCGCGGACGTCATCCTGGCCGGCGACTGCTGGTACGAGGCTGGCCTCGCTGAACGGGCCTTGCCGTGGCTGCAGCGCGCGTGCGCCCTCGGCATCGAGGTGCTGGTCGGCGACCCACGGCGGCGCTACCTCCCGGCCGATGCGCTGGTGGAGCTCGCCTCGTTCGACGTCCAGACGACGACGGAGCTCGAGGATCTCGCGCAGAAGCAGGGGCATGTCTTCGCCGTCCGACCGACGGACGGCGCGGCGCACCGCGGGTAGCGCAGCCCGGCGAGGCCGGTGATGACGGGTCGTGGTCGCGACCTGGAGGTCCGCGGACCGTGGTCCTTCGGCCGCCCGCGACCAGGAGGCGTGGTCAGCCGGAGCGTGGAGTCACGCCGAGTCGTGGGGTCCGACGTCACCAGCTCGCTCGCGGTAGCTGCCTTCGACCAGGATCCGTGGTAGCGCGCGATCGCGGGCGGGCCCGCTGGCCGCTCGTCACCGGGACCGATGAGGATCCGGCGAGTCGCGACCCTGGACCTGGCAGGACGGGCAGAGGTAGCAGGCTCCGCCGAGGTACTGGATCTTCTGGACGGTCGCGCCGCATGCCGGGCAGGGGCGCCCTGCCGCCGACTTGTCCATCCGGCGGACATAGCGGCCGGGCTGGCCGTAGAGGTCCGTCTCGTCGTGCCGACCACCGAGCGCGATGGCCTCGCCGACCGTCGCCACGATCGCGTCGAAGAGCGCCTTGCGCTGTTCGGGAGCGAGGTCGGACAGTGGGTGCCGGGGATCGAGCCGGGCGCGGTAGAGGATGTCCTGGGCGATGGCGTTGCCGAGGCCCGGGATGAGCTGGTCCTGGGTGAGGAGGCCCTTCGCGCTGCGCTTCTCGCCCCGGAGCAATTCGTCGATGAGGCCGCCGAAGTACTCGAACGTGAACCCCGGCTCAACGGGCGTCGTCCGCATGCCCCGCACGTACTGGCGCTCCCGCTCTCGCCCGGCCTCGAAGAGCTCCATGGCTCCCCACATCGCCGTCGTCTCGGTCAGGGAGGAGCCGTCCTCGAAGGCCAGCCGGAGGTGGAAGGTCGCGGGCGCACGCGTCCCCGCGGGATGGAACAGCAGCTTGCCGCCGCATTCACCGAGGACCAGCACGTACCCGGGCTCGAGCGGCACGAAGAGCCACCGCCCGCGGGCGGAGGCCTCCCCCACCCTGCTGCCGGCGGTCATGCTCGCGAATTCCTCGGGCGCCCGGTTGTACCAGACGAACTTGTGCGGCTTGTTGCCGAGGGACCCGTCGCGGATCACGCGGCCACGTACCGTCGCGTTCAGCTGGGACGCGAGCGTGACGAGTTCCGGTAGCTCGAACATCCCTTCCTCCTCGATGCGCCGGAGCGGCTGGCAGCGACGCCCGGGCGACCGCGCGCCCTCCCCTACCCGGCCGCGACCCCGTCCGTGACGGCCCGGGGCCGGACGGGCAGGTCCACGACCCGGCGGCCCGTGGCGTGGGCGATGGCATTCGCGATCGCCGGAGCGACAGCCATGTTCGAGCATTCGGCCACGCCCTTGGACCGCAGCTCCGATGGTCCCGCGGTGCCACCGACGAGGATCGTGACCATCTCGGGAACGTCCCTGGTGCGCGGAATCCGGTACTGCTTGAACCCCCGGGTCTGACCCGGGACGAACGCCTCCGTGAGGGCGAACCCCATGCCCATCGCGATCCCGCCCTCGACCTGGCCGACGACGCCCTCCAGGAAGACCGGCCGGCCAACGTCATGGGCGGCCACCACGCGCAGGACCCGGACCATCCCGGTTGCGGTGTCGACCTCGACCTCCGCCATCTGCGTGCCGGTGACGTACATGGCGTAGGGCTCGCCGCGCTCGGCGCTGACCTGGTACGCGGGGACGTCGGCATCGAAGTAGCCATCGAAGGAGTTGGCGCGCTTCGCCTCCGCCCTGGCCCGGGCGATCTGGGCGAGCGTCACCCGACCCTCCTCGCCCGCGCGGGCCCTGACGTCACCGTCACGAAGCTCGAGCTCGCCGAACGGCCGCTCCAGCAGGCCGGCGGCGGTTCCCAGGATCGCCTCGCGGAGATCGGCGGCGGCGTTGCGCACCGCGTTGCCGACGAAGAACGTCAGCCGGCTGCCCACCGCCGGACCGGCGTCCGGGCAGGTGGCCGTGTCGCCCGTCAGGACCGTCACGCGCTCGGGCGGTACGCCGAGCACCTCGGCGGCGATCAGGCCCATGACGGCGGCGGTCCCCTGGCCGAGATCGACCGCTCCGGTCCGCACCGCGATGGAACCGTCCTCCCGAAGGTCGAGTGCGGCCCGCCCCGGCCCGCGCCCGACCGTCAGGGCCGGGTCCTGGCCGGGCACCGGGCCGCCCCCGCCGCCGCCGATGCCGTACCAGATCGATGCCACGCCAACCCCCCGTCGCAGCGTGCCGGGCAGATCGGCGGACGCCGCGCACCGCTCCAGCGCCTCGCGCCAGTGCGGCCGCACCGCCTCGATGGTCGCGGCGTAGGCGGGGTCTTGTTCCAGGACCTGGCCCGACATGAGCCGGTCACCCTGCCGCAGGCGGTTCCTGGCCCGGAACTCGAGGGGATCCATGCCGAGCCGCTCGGCGAGCTGGTCGATCTGCGATTCGACGGCGAACGCGACCTGCGTGGTCCCGGGGCCGCGCATGGCTCCGGCCGTCGGGTTGTTCGTGAACGCCACCCGGCCGTGGAGCTCGAGGTGCGGCCAGCGATAGGGACCGGTCGCCGAGGCGAACGTCTTCACCATGAGCCCCGGCCCGAACAACGCGTACGCGCCGGTGTCGGCGAGCATGTCGACCTGGAGGGCGGTCAGCTCGCCGTCGAGCGTGGCGCCGCTCCGGCAGCGGATCCGGTACGGGTGCCGCTTCGTCGTCGAGGCGAAGGACTCGGTCCGGCTGTAGACCATCCTGACGGGCCGCCCCGTGCGCAACGTCGCGAGCGCGGCCAGGCACTGGCACGAGATGTCCGACTTCCCGCCGAATGCACCGCCGACGACCGTGGGGACCACGCGGACACGCCCCGATGGAAGGCCCAGCGTTCTCGCGATCTCGGCCCGGTGGTAGT
This sequence comes from uncultured Chloroflexia bacterium, assembly GCA_963821595.1. GTDB lineage: Bacteria > Chloroflexota > Limnocylindria > Limnocylindrales > CSP1-4 > CTSoil-043. The sequence goes on from CAWGEL010000028.1 coordinate 56,064, forward strand.
GCGAGTACTGCGTCGCGGTCCGCACGACGAGCGTGTCGCCGTCCAGGAACGCCAGGGCCGCCTCCGGCTCGAGATACGCGTGCTCGTTCCAGGTGGTCGTGTACGTCTGCTCGACGACGACGTCGGCGCGGGCGAACCCTTCCGCGACGTCGCCCGTCCGCAGCCAGTGCTCGGCCAGCAGGTTGCCATCCGGGTGGATCCTCGGTGCCCCGTCCGCGAGCGCGTCGTCGGGCGTGAACACCGCGGGGAGCGGACGGTAGTCGACCTCGATCGTGGCGAGCGCCGCGGCCGCTTCCTCCGGCGAATCCGCCACCACCAGCGCGACGGGATCACCTACCTGGCGAACCAGGAGGTCCGCCAGGACGGGCTGGTCCTTCAGCTTCCGTCCATAGCTGTTCTCCCCGGGCACGTCCCGCGCCGTGAGGACGGCCTGGACGCCCGGCATCCGGCGCGCGTGCTCGGCGTCGATGCGCACGATCTGGGCGTGGGCGTGGGGGCTCCGCAGCGTCACGGCGTGGAGCATCCCTTCGACCGCGAGGTCGGCTGCGTACCGGGCGCGGCCCGTCGCCTTGTCCATGGCGTCCGCTCGCGGATGCCGGGTTCCGTCGGCCGGCGGCGGGGTACCGCCGTCCCCGGGCGCAGCCGGTCGCGACGGCCACTGCCGCGGCGCTCCCTGCCGCCCACCCGCGACCCACTCGATCGCGTCGACGATCCCCTGGTACCCCGTGCAGCGGCAGAGGTTGCTGCCGAGCCAGCGGACGATCTCGTCCCGGCCGGGCCTGGGACTGCGCTCGAGCAGCGCCGCCGCCGACATGATCATGCCGGGCGTGCAGAAGCCGCACTGGACCGCATCGGCCGCCACGAATGCCTGCTGGAGTGGATGCGGACGTTCCGGGCTGCCGAGCCCCTCGATGGTCAGGACGTCACTGCCCGCCACGCCGTTCGCGGGAGTCCGGCACGCGCGCACCGCCTTGCCGTCGACCATGACCGTGCAGGTTCCGCAGGTGCCGTCGTCGCAGCCTTCCTTGGTTCCGACCAGGCCCAGGCCATCGCGGAGCAGGTCAAGCAGGCGCCAGTGCGGCGGCACCTCGAGCCGCCGCGGGGTGCCGTTCACCACCAGATCCACGCTCGTCTTCCCGGTCATTCGCTTCCTGCTGTCCTGGCTCGCCGGCTGGCCCCAGGACCGTGCACTGCGTCGGCCCGGAGAGGACAGAGGCAATGCACCCGGTGCAGTCATCCCATTCGGCACCAGCGCACGCGGCGGGGCACCAGGCACGCACCGGGGCACCAGCGCAGTCACCGGTGCACCAGGCGGCGGGCGCCGCCCGGCCCGGACCGGCCCGGGGGCCGCGAAACCGGGCAGCGCCGGGTTCGGGCGGCGATCTGATCCGTCGTCGGCCCACGGGCGAGCCGACGCCGTCGGGTGCCGAGGCGATCTCGTCGCTCGACTACGAGCCCGACCTGGGCGAACGGGCCCGCCAGCCCGGTGAGCGTCGCCCGGCGCGGAGCTGCCCGACGGCCGTGGCCGCGCTGCGCCCAGGTTCGTGAGCCATGTCCGCCTCGCCCGAATCGACCGCGACCGCCCCCGGCACCAGTCCCGAAGGAACCTGCGCATCCGGGGTGTGGTTGCCACCCGGGCCGGCAAGCCATGCCCGGAGGCTGCCCCGCCACAGGGCCCGCGCGTGGAACGGGCCCTGGGCCGTGATGCCGTCCATCCCGCCGCTCTGCACCAGCGTCTCCAGCAGCGGCGCGAGCTGCGAACCGTAGACGTACATGCAGGGTTCGGGGCGTACCCCGGGCCACGAATAGCACGACACCACGGTCCGGCGGTGTGTCGTGGGAACCGACGGCGGCACCGTCTCCCAGGCGGGATCATCGGGAGCGAATTCCCACTGGCCGAGGTCGCCCTGCGGGATTCCCTCGATCCCGCGGACGACCCTCGGCTGGGCGTCGACCAGGTAGGGATCGACGATGAGGTCGCAGAGGACGGCGTGGCGTGGCATCAGGCCGATCCACTCGTTGCGGACAACCGGAACGGACGGGTCGCGGCGCTGCGTCGCGTCGACGAGGAGGTCGGTCAGCGCGAGCCGGGCCCGGAAGTACTCGGCATCCTGGGTCAGGTTCCGGCCGGTCGTGACGACCTCGACGCCCGGCAGTCCGGCCCGCATGAACGCCTCGTTGCGGGCGTCGTCGCCGAACTTGGTGGCGAACTCGACGGCGTGCTTCCCGACGGTGCCGGCGCCCATGATCGTGACCCGGACCGGCGGCCGGCCCGGATCAGTCAGTCCCGGCCAGGTCCGCTCGAGGGCGGCGAACGCGGCTCCGACGCCGTTCCAGGCGACGCTCCGGAGGTTCTCGACGAGTCGCCGCCCCTCATCGTTGGCGACCATGTCCATGCTGATCGCATCGATCCCGAGGTCCCGCAGGAGCGCCACGCGCGCCGGCCGGGTCGCGAAGTGGAGCATCGAGACGAGCACGGCACCGCGCCGCATCTTCTCGTAGCGGCCCTCGGGCGACCGCAGGACCACCACGACGTCCTGGCGATAGGCGCCGTCCTCGTCGGTGACGTGCACGTTGGGTGACAGGGCCGCGTAGTCATGGTCCGTGTAGCCCATCCCGGACCCGATCCCCTATTCGACGTGGACCTCGGCGCCGCGCGCGGTCAACAGGCCGACGAGGGGCGGCAGGAAGTCGCGCCGCTCGCCGGCCTCCTTGTGCATGCGCGGCAGCCCGATCGTCATCGGGCGCGGCGCCTCGGCCACGGCCTGTCCTCCCCGCAGGACGGCGACCCGGCCCGGACCGGCGCGGGCGGCACCGTCAGGCCCCGGATCGTGCTCCGGTGGCGCGACCCCCGCGCCTGCCAAGGGTCACGCGCGGCTGGGTCGTTGCGCCCGATGCGCCGGCGAACCCGATCGATGCGCCGGCGAACCGTTCGATGCGGCAGGGATGGCGGAGGCCGCCCGACCGGGCGAGCCCTGGGTCAGCCCTTCGCGCCGCCCGTGAAGTTCCACGCGGCCAGGTGGAGCGTGGGGACGAGCGACGCGATGTCGTCGTCGATGATCAGGGCGCGGTCGGACGAGACACCAAGCACCGCCCCGGGGGCCAGTGCCTCGAGATACGACTGCGTGAACCGCAGGTTCCGCACCGGCCGGACGATGCGCCCGTCCTCCACCAGCCATACGCCGTTGCGCGTGAGGCCCGTGACGACCTGCGTCCGCGGATCGAGGATGCGCGTGTACCAGAAGTCGGTCACGAGCAGGCCGCGCCGCATGCCGGCCAGGAGCTCGGCGGCGGGCCGCGCGCCCGCCTCGAGCACCACGTTCGACGGCACCGCGCCCCACTGGTCGCTCTCCTCGTGCGCATGACCGGTGCTCTCGACCCCGGCCTTCGCGGCCGTGCGCCGGGTGTGGAGGATGCCCGCCGTCACGCCGGCTCTGACCACGTCCATCCGCCGTTTCGGCGTCCCCTCGGCGTCGAAGCCGACGCCCACCTGGCCCGGGTCGGCCACGTCGTCGCGCAGCGTGATGGCCCGGTCGAACTGGCCCTCCCCGAGCCGGGCGAAGGAGCGCCCTTCCTCGACGGCCCGGCCGTTGAAGCCGAACAGGAACAGGAAGCGCAGGATGTCGGCCACGCAGGAAGGCTCCAGCACCACCTCGTACCGGCCGGGATCCAGGTCCGTGGGATCGGCGGCGGCCCGCGCCTTCCCGGCGGCCCGCTGTCCGGCCCCACCGCCGTCGACGTCCGACAGCCGGGCCGATGCGACCTGGGCGCTCCCGTCCGACGAGCCCGTCCTGGCGATGCCGGAGATGGACGCCGTGGTGGCCCGGCCGGTCAGCCGCTGGCCCGCGCTGCTCGCGAACGCGACGTGGGCTGCGGCCGTGTCGCACGCGCCCGCCGTCTCGAGGCCGCCCGCCGCGTCCACGAAGGCGCGGACGCGCGCCGCGCGCTCGCCTGGCGTCGCCTCCGAAGTCGGCTCATCCCAATGGTCGGCCGCTGCGGCGGGTGCGGGTCCCGCGACGCCCGGCCACGCGGGATCCTCCGGGCGAGCCCGCGCGGCCTGGAGCGCATCGTCCACGAGGCGTGCGAGCGCCTCGTCGGACCACCCCTCCAGGCTGGCCGCGGCCGCCCGGCCGTCGACGGCGACACGGAGCAGGATCCGGCCCGTTTCCTCGGCCACGTTCTGGTGGATGAAGCTGTTCGCGAACCGCGTGAGCGCGGCGGTCCCCCGGCGGACCGTCACTTCGGCCTGGGCGTCGGAGGCCCTGCCGCGGACCAGCTCCAGCACGTGCTCCGCGGTCGCCAGGGGGCCGGGCGATGTCGAGTTCGTGCTCATCTCGCTCATCCCCTCACGCCGACGCGCACGCCGCGGAAGCGGGCCGGCACCGCGGGGTGGCCGGTGTGGCCGATCTGCGGCGGGCTGGCCCTTGCCGCAGTTGGGCGTCCCCCAGAACGTCCACTCCGAGCGGTTCCCCAGCATGTCGAGCGAGCCCCAGAACCGCGGGCTGATCCCCGTATACGTGGGGTTGCGGAGCATCCGCCCGCGCTTGCCGCCCTTGATCTCCCATCCGATCTCGCAGCCGAACTGGAAGTTCAGGCGCCGATCGTCGATCGACCACGAGCGGTTGGTGTCCATGAGGATCCCGTCGTCGGTGGCCGCGATCATCGCGTCCAGGCTGTCGTCGCCGGGCAGGAGGCCGACGTTCGTCATGCGGACCATGGGGATCCGGTTGAACCCGTCGGCACGCACCGCCCCACCCGACGAAACGCCGATGAGCGACGCCGAGTCGCGACCGGAGAGCATGCCGACCCAGGTGCCGCCCTTGACGATGTCGACGGCATGCGACGGCGTCCCCTCGTCGTCCCAGGCGAAGCTGCCCAGGGCGCCCGGCAGCGTCGCGTCCGCGGTGATGTTCATGAGCTCCGAGCCGAAGCGGAGCGATCCCAGCTGCGCGAGGTCCAGCCACGAGGTCCCCGCGTACGCCGCCTCCCAGCCCAGGATCCGGTCGAGCTCCACGGCGTGCCCCACGGACTCGTGGATCTGGAGCGCCATCTGCTCGCTGCCCAGGATCAGGTCCGTCGCGTCGAGCGCCGGGCACGCGGGCGCGGCCAGCAGCGCGCGGGCCTCGCCGGCGATCCGCGGCGCGTTGCCGGGCAGGTCCAGCTGCCGGATCAGCTCCCAGCCACGCGTGCCGTACTGGCCGCGGATCCCGGGATAGGAGCGGCGCTGCGTCTCCCGTTCGCCGACCGCGGTCGCGCTCATGGTCGCGCCGCACTCCACGATGTGCTGGTCGACCTGCGTGCCCTCGCTCGTCGCCAGCCACTTGCGCGTGTCCCAGACGCGCGTGCCGGCTTCCGCGACGTTCGCGCCGCCCTGCAGCATCGCGCGCGTCACTCCCTCCAGCAGGTCGCCCTTCTCGCCCAGCGTCACGGCCCACGGGTCCTCCAGGCACTCGCTCGCCCAGGACCCATGCACGGCCGGCTCGGGAGCGAGGTCCATGGTCGGGCCTGGAACCGCCGAGGAAGCGCGGGCGACGGCGGCGGCCTGCTCCCCGGCGCGGCGGGTCGCGGCCGGCGTGAGCTCCGGGATGGCGAAGAAGCCCCACGAGGAGCCGATCAGGGCGCGGACGCCGATGCCGGCGCGTTCGCTCCGGTCGAGCGCCTCGACGACCCCGTTGCGGGCCGTCATCGACTCGGATCGGGAGGTCATGACGCGGGCGTCGGCGTAGCGCGCGCCGGCCGCGAGCGCGGCCTCCACGGCAGCGTTGGCGAGGTCGTACATGCGGGCATGCTAGGCGAGGACGTCGATCTCCGCCCGGCCGCAGCCGCCCAGCCGCGGCCGCAGCCGCTCGGCCGCAGCCGCTCGGCCGCAGCCGCTCGGCCCACGCCGCCTCCGGTCAGGCGCGCGGCGCCGGCAGTGCCCGGGCCTGCTGCCAGAGCTCCAGGAACGCGCCCGTCGCGGCCTCGGCAAACGCTGCGTCGTTGATGTTGGCGTCCACGTCCCGGCACGGGATGGCCGCCGGCAGCCCGGCGCGGATCGCCCCGAAGAGCGCGGCGTCGACATCCGGGTCGATGAACGGCCCGCCCGGCAGCTCGAACTTGGAGCAGCCTCCGAGGGGCAGGAGGACGATCGTCGGGCCGGTCGAGGTGCTGACACGTTCGGCGAAGCGGGCGCCGATCCTGGCCGCCTCGGCCGCGGTCGCGTGGACCGAGGTGATCTCCGCGCTGTGGATGACCATCCGGCGCTCGGGGCCGGCGAACGGCGCAGGCACGGAGGACAGCGGGCCGAAGTTGATGACCTCCAGGGCGCCCGGGGCGACCACCTGGGGGATCCCCATGCGCCCGGCCGCCGTCAGCCGGCGGGGACCGGCCGAGAGGACGCCGCCGAGCAACTCGGACGTGAGCTCGTTGGCGGTGAGATCGAGGACGCCGTCGACGGCGCCCGTCTCGATGAGCTCCTCCATCGCCATGCCGCCCGAGCCGTTGGCGTGGAAGACGATCGTCTCGAACCCCGCGGCCTCCAGCCGTGCCTGGACGTCCTGCACGCCCGGCGTCGTGACGCCCTGCATGGAGATCGCCACGAGGGCTGCGTCGCCGGCAGCCTCGGCCGCGGGCCGCAGGACCATGCCCGCCATCGCGTTCGCCGCGTTCTCCAGGACCCGCCGCGAGATCCGGTTCAACCCCTGGATGTCCGTGACCGGATGCAGCAGCATCAGGTCACGAGTCCCGACGAACCCTCTCGTGTCGCCCGAGGTCATGGTCGACACCAGCAGCTTCGGCACGCCGACGGGGAGCGACCGAAGGACCGCCGAGATGATGGCCGTGCCGCCGCTCCCGCCCATGCCCATGGCGCCGTCGCAGCGTCCTTCCTCCCGCCATGCAGCGACGAGCGCCGAGGCGCCGCGGGCCATCGCCTCGAGGGCGATCGCCCGGTTGCCTCCCGCCATCCCTGCCGCCCGAACGTCCTCCAGGGTGGTCCCGGCGGCCTGGGCGACGTCGCGGGACGGGACGTCCGGCTCCACGGTCGGTCGTCCGAGGATGCCGACGTCGACCAGGATCACGTCGATGCCGGCGTCGCGGAGGCGGTCACGCACGAAGGCATGCTCCGTGCCCTTGGTGTCGAGGGTGCCGAGCAGCACCACGGTGGGGGTGGCGGTCATGGCCCCATTGTCGATGATCGATCGAACCGAGAGGGGGTCGCGCCAGCCCGGGAGGCTGTCGGCCCTGGCGGCATCGGTCGCGGCACCCCCGCGAGCTTCAGATTCCGAGTGCCCCGGATGCCATCTCCGTGCCGACGATCCGCGCCCGGATCTTCGCGAACGCCGTGTCCCGCGATGTCGACGTATCGTCGCCGAACGGCGAGAAGCCGCAGTCGTCCGTGGTCCCCAGGTGGCCGGGATCGATGAACCGGGCCGCCGCGAGCACGCGGTCGCGGACCTCTTCCGGCGTTTCGACGCGCGGATCGATCGGATCGATCACCCCGACGAAGATCCGGCGGTCGCCCGTCGCCTGGTCACCCAGGATCCTGAGCACGTGGGCGCGATCCGACTCGCTGGCGAGCTGGACGTAGAACGTGCTCACGTTCAGCCGGAACAGGCCGGGCAGCAGGTCCGCGTAGTCGATGTCGGCGCTATGCGTGGAGTCCCTGTCCCCGCCGGGACACGTGTGCACGCCGACGCGCGCCCGTTCCTTGTCGGTGAGTCGCGCGAGCACGCGGTTGTTGAGGTCCACGAACGAGTCGAGCAGCCCCTTCGACGGATCGAGCTTGAGCGACAGGCGGGCCTCGGTGAAGTCGATCTGGACGGTCGCGCCGCGCTCGAGGCAGCCGCGGATGTCGGATGCGGCCTCGTCGACCAGGTCGTCGATGAACGCCTCGCGCGGATAGCCGTCGATCCCGTCCTGTGGATAGATGAGGCTCAACGCCGACGCGGAGATCACGGCCTGCTTCATCCGGGCCGTCGTCTGCCCTCGGGCGCCGATCGAGGTACGACCAGGCGTGCGTGGCGTAGCGAAACGGGCCGGCAGTCAGGAGTGGCAGCTGGCGCGCGTGGCCGTCCTTGAAGGGGATCGTCACTCCGCCCGGGGCGAGACTGCTCAGTCCGGCCAGGGGGTACGTCGCGAAGCTTGGCTTGCGCTGCTCGCCGTCGGTGACGACGGGCGAGCCCGTGTCGTCGAAGCGCCGCAGCGTGTCGCGCACCGCCTCATCGAAGAGGGCATCAAGCTGGCCCGGCGTGATCGTCCCGGCGGCTGCCGCCTCCATGCCGTCCAGCAGGGCCCTGGGACGAGGGATGCTGCCGATTGGTTCGGTAGGGAGCGTCATCGCTGCATCGTACCTGAGGAGTCGACTGCGGGGACCACCACGTTCCCGGTCCCGTGAGCGGAGCGCCGTCGGTCGAAGTCCCGCCGGCGGACGTCGTGGATCCGCGCCGGCGGCGGACACGCGCGGGCGGGAGGCCGGCGACCACGCCCTCTGTGATGATGTCTCCCGCATGCACGCTCCCCCGCCCGTCGGTCGCGCCGACCTCCACGTCCACCCCAGCGGCGACGGGGTCAGCAGCAGGACGCCGGCTTCGATGTACGACGCCCTCCGGGCAAGTGGCCTCCAGGTCGCCGTGCTCGCCGACCACGACCGCGTCGACGTGGCCCGGAGACTCGTCGCTCGCTCGCGCGACGAGGGGCTCTCGATCCGCCTGATCGTCGGCGAGGAGATCACCACTCGCCAAGGGCACGTGGTCGGGATCGGCCTCGCATCGGTCGTGCCGCGCGGCCTCTCGCTCGCCGATGCCATCGCCGCGGTCCACGACCAGGGCGGGATCGCGGTGGTCGTCCATCCGCTGCTGCCGGCATTCCTGGCAGCCTCCGCCGACCTGCTGGTGGAGCTGGCCGGGACCGACCCCCGCTTCCGCCCCGATGCGCTCGAGGCGATGCACCCGGTCGCAGCGTGGCTGCCGGGGTGGCGACGACGCGTCGAACGGCTGGCCCGGCGCTGCGGCTACGCCGTCGTCGGCGGGTCCGACGCCCACGCCGCGCGCTCGGTCGGCCGCGGACGCACGTGTTTTCCCGGCGAGACCGAAGCTGACCTGGTGGCGGCGATCCGAGGGCGCGCGACCTGGGCCGAAGGACGGCCTGCTCCCCTGCGGGACCTCTTCCGCGGGCGGCGGACCAGGTCACGGAGCCGCGGCTGACGGCCCGAACGCACCGGGGCTCGGGGCCAGGGGCTGGCCGAACCCGGGAGCGCTCCCGTGCGTGCGTGGAGGCTAACGGTTCGTGCAGGCGCACGGATCTTCGCGGTCCGAGGCGGAAGACGAGGCCGCTCAGCCGCGCGAGCTCGTCGTCGAGGAGCCGCCCGATGCGTCCCGGTCCTCCATCTCCCACGCGTGGTCGAGCATGTGCCAGGCGCAGCGCCGGATCAGGAACTGGACCGTCCACCTCCCCGCCGCCGGGCCACGGGCGTTGAACTGGCGGATCCCCGCGAGGAACGCCTCGCGATAGTCGCGGAGCCTGTCCGGGTCCTGCCGCGTCTCGAGCGGCACCCGCACGCCGACCTTCGGGGCGAACTCGTAGATCTCCGCGCCGTTCGCGTGGCGGACGATCTCGTCACGCTCGCGTCCTCCTCCGCGGGGACCCTTGCGCAGCTCCGGCGAGACGCGAGCGGCGACCGAATCGAAGGTGGCCCAGGAGGCCTGGAGCAGGGCGACCTTGCGTTCGCACGCGGCCTCGCTCATCTGCTCCTGCTCAGGGGCGGCCCACCTGCCCGACACCCCGTAATAGTCGGTCATGCCGATGCCCTCGAGCCGCTCGACGACGGCGAATTCGCCGGCTGCGCCGAACTCGTCGGCGAGGCCGGCCAGGGCCGCCACGTTCGCATAGCGCGGTCGGTATGAGGCGAGCACCCGGAGCGCGTCCTCCTCCGACTTCCCGCTCCGGTCCCAGCCGGGCCAGTCGAACGCACACGCCACGGTCCGCTTCTTCCTGCCCCGCTCCACCATCACGCGGATCGAGCTGCCCATGGGCGCCACTGTACAGGGCAACGTCACGGGCGCCGACTGCACCGTCCTGGCAGATAGCGAGGAGCGCTCGAATGGACTCGCGGGTGCGGCAGCCACGCACGTCTGCCCTGGCGTGGCGGAGCGGAGCACCCGGGCGGAGCCGGAGCGTCGCCGCCGTCAGTCGTCGGGCGCTGAGCAGGGAGGGTCTCGCGGCTACGGCCCGCTCGGGCTGAAGGACTCGGTCCTGGGGTCGTAGAGCTCGGCCCTGAGAGCTGCGCTCACCGACGCATCGCCGCTCCCGCCGGCGACGAGGACTCGTCCGTCGGCGAGCAGCGTGGCCGTGTTGTACATGCGCTCGACCGACATCTGGTGATTGGTCCGGCTGAACGTGCCGGTCGCCGGATCGTAGACCTCGCTGAAGCGGAAGCCCCCCGCGACCAGGACGGTTCCGTCGGCGAGCAGCGTCGCCGTGGTGGAAAGGCGACGGGCCGCCATCGAGCCGGTCGGGCTGAACGTGCCGGTCTTCGGGTCGTAGATTTCGGCCGTGGCCTGGCGTTCCGGCGAGACGAGACTCTCGCCCGCGACGACGAGGACGCGCCCGTCGGCAAGCAGGGTGGCCGTGTGGCAGAAGCGACCGGCCGCCATCGAGCCGGTCGGGCTGAACGTGCCGGTCTTCGGGTCGTAGATTTCGGCCGTGGCGAACGTCGAGCCGCCCCAGCCCACTCCCCCGGTGACGAGGACACTCCCGCCGGTGAGCAGCGTGGCCGTGTGGCAGTAGCGGCCGGCCGCCATCGAGCCGGTCGGGCTGAACGTGCCGGTCTTCGGGTCGTAGATCTCGGCCGTGGCGAACGTCGAGCCGCTCCAGCCCACGCCCCCGGCGACGAGGACGCTCCCGCCGGGGAGCAGCGTGGCCGTGGCGAACCGCCGAGAGAACGTCATCGAGCCGGTCGGGAGGAACGCGCCAGTCTTCGGGTCGTAGATTTCCGCCGTGGCGAGGGATGCCTGGTAGAAGTTCCCGCCTCCGACGATGAGGACACGGCCGTCGGGGAGCAGCGTGGCCGTGGCGGACTCGCGAGCCGTCGTCATCGAGCCGGTCGGACTGAACGCGCCGGTCTTCGGGTCGTAGATCTCGGCCGTGGCGAGCGTGACCTCCGTCATGTAGGCGATCGTGTCCTTCGTCGCGTCCACGCCGCCCGCGATGAGGACGCGGCCGTCGGCCAGCTGGGTGGCCGTGTGGCGGGACCGATCGATCGTCATCGGGCCCGTCGGGCCGGCTGACGTCGTCGGCGTGGGCGTCGCGGTTGGCATGGCGGTCGGCGTCGGCGAGGGCGCGATCACGACCGCGAGGTCCGGGCGCCAGACCCCCGCCGCGATGCCCCCGACCACGAGCGCGAGCAGCAGCCCGGCGAGCAGCAGGACCCAGGCGACCGCCGGCGTCATCCCCAGCCCCCACCGGGCCAGCACGCTCCGCCCGTGAGGGTAGGTGGTCGCGAAGCGGTGGGCGAGCTCGGCCGGGCGAACCTGCGTCGGCGCATCCTCCAGGTACGAACGGAAGGCGGCGGCGAGGTCGAGCTCGGAGGGATCGCGCTCAACCATCGCGGAGCTCCTTCCTGAGGCGGTCGATGGCCCGCGACAGGCGCTTGCGGGCGGTGGACGGCGAGGTGCCGACGGCGGCCCCGAGCTCGTCCGCGTCGAGGTCGACGGCGTAGTGCATGGCGAGGAGCGTGCGGTCGCCGGGCGAGAGGTGCGCGAGCGCCCGGCGGAGGTCAAGGCGCTCGATCCCGGCTGACGGGTTGTTGCGGGGGTCGCCGGGAGCCTCGACATCGATCTGGACGACGGGCCCACGTCGCCGGCGGTTGATCTGGCGGGCCTCGTTCGCGGCGACCGAGAGCAGCCACGGGCGGACGCGGTCGGGATCCCGGAGCGAGTGGAGCTTGCGCCAGGCGACGAGCCAGGCCGACTGGACCGCGTCCTCGGCCAGCTCGCGGTCGCCGCACGCGACGAAAGCGACCCGGGCCATGTCGGCGTGATAGGTCGCGACGAGCTGAGCGAAGGCCGCCTCGTCGCCGGCCCCCGCGAGAGCGACCGTGGAGGCGACCGTCCGTCCGCCCATCGCTAACCCGTTCATGTCCTAGAGATGCGCCCGGGGGCCGATCTGGGACAGGATCACCGGAGCCTTCTGCCGCCTCGCGCGGGCGCGGCCGTCGCGGGACCGTTCAGCGTCGTAGTCACCCCCGCCTCGGCAGCCGCGGCACGATGAAGGGCGTCGCCCGCCGGTACGCCAGGTAGGCATCGCCGAACCTGTCGGCCAGCTCCCGCTCCTCGAGTCGCTTGAGGTAGGCGAGCAGCGAGGCGGCAAGGGAGAGGATGAGGACCGTGCCGGCGACCGTCCGCGCGGCGAGGGCCATGCCCAGGTAGGCGAGGATGGCTCCCAGGGTCATCGGATTGCGGCAGTAGCGGAACGGACCGTCCGTCAGCAGCTCCTGGGTGGGCATCACCGGCAACGGCGTGCCCCGGCCTCGACTGAGCTGGGCCTCGACCGACCAGAGGCCGAGCGAGAACCCCACGGCCATCACGAGCCCGCCGAGGATCCGGCACGCGCGCCCGAACCCGAGGGGCCGGAGGCGGAGTCGGCGGTCAAGACGTGGACCGACGCCGGCCACCAGGAGCGGGAGCAGGCCCAGGAAGACGGGGCCTGCGAGGAGCGTGGCCCTGATCCTCGTCGCCTCGCTGTGCTCTCGCTGGGCCCACCGGGCGTAGCGGGACATGCCCCCTGCCGGCTCACCTCGCGACCGCCGTGCCGTGCGCTTCAGTCGCATCACCGCACCCTCTGCTCCTGCGCGGGTCGGTCTCGCCAGTGGCTCGGCGCGGTCCCGGCGACCGGTACATCGGGCCGCGCGTCGGAGTCTCCCGCTCGTCGGCGAGCATGCGCCGGCCCCGGACGACGGCCAAGTGCCGGAGGACCCCGACGCTCGGTGCGCCAGCGGGCCCGGCGGTGGCGGGCGTGGCATCGGCGATCGCCGAGGCGGCCACCAGGGACGCCCGGCGACGCCGAGGTCGTCGGGCAGCGAGGGAAACCTAACGGTCGTCGGGCCCCATGCGGGCGGCGACCGGAGCCGGCGCCTGGCGGGCGTCGGCGTTCGCGCCTTCGATGTCGATGCCCGGCAGCAGCCGGTCGAGCCAGCGTGGGAGCCACCAGGCGGTCCGCCCCAGCAGCGCCATCGCGGCGGGCACGATCGTGAGCCGCACCGCGAACGCGTCGAACAGGACGGCAGCCGACAACGCGAAGCCGAACGCCTTGATCAGCGGGTCCGCCGAGAGGATGAAGCCGGCGAACACCGAGATCATGATCAGGGCCGCGGCTGTGACCACCTTCGCCCCGTGGGCAAACCCGGTCACGACCGCCGCGGTCGGGGCGGCGCCGAGGGCGTGCTCTTCGCGCATCCGGCTCACGAGGAAGACCTCGTAGTCCATGGCGAGCCCGAATACGACGGCGACGACCAGCATCGGGAGCAGGCTCAGGACCGGGCCGGTCCCCCCGATGCCGAAGACGCCGGCCAGCCAGCCCCACTGGAAGACCGCGACCACCGCGCCGAGCGTCGCCGCGAGCGAGAGCACGAATCCCGCCGCGGCCTTGAGCGGCACGAGGATCGAGCGGAAGACGATCGTCAGCAGGAGGATCGCGAGGCCGACGACGATGACGAGGTACGGCAGCAGCGCGTCCTGCATGCGCGCGGAGGTGTCGATGTTGAGGGCCGTTGCACCCGTGACGGCGAGGGTCGCGCCCGTCTGCGCCTGGAGGCCCGCGCTCGCGGTCCGGATCGCGTGGACCAGGGTCTCCGTCGCGCTGCTGCTCGGGCCGCTGAAGGGGATCACCTGGAGGAGGGCGACCTTGCCCGACTGGTCGAACGTCGGCGCCGTGGCGTAGGCGACGCCGGGAATGCCGTGGACGACGGCTGCCGCCTGGGTCGCGGCGGCCTGCGGGTCGGCGCTCCCGGACGCGTCGACGACGACGACCAGGGGGCCGTTGATGCCGGGGATGAAGTTGGCGGACAGGAGGTCGTAGGCCTTGCGCTGCGTCGTGGACGGCGCGGCCGTGCTGTCGTCGGGGAGGCCGAGCCGCAGGTCGATGGCCGGCACGGCGATCACGAGCAGGGCGACAGCGGCGACGACGATGACCGGGATCGGGTGACGGGTGACAAGGCGCGCCCACCGGACGGCGAGCCCGGGCCGGGAACCGTCGCCTTCGGGGTCTGCCGTGGGACGCAACCTTCGGCCGAGGAATCCGAGCATGGCCGGCAGCAGCGTCAGGGCGGCAAGCACGGAGATCGCGACCGTCATCGCGGCGGCGAGCCCCATCTCGGTGATCAGCGGGATGTTCACGACGGCCAGGGCGACGAGGGCGATCACCACGGTCGAGCCCGCGAACACCACGGCCGAACCCGCCGTCGCGACCGAGCGGCCCGCCGCATCCCCCGGCTCACGGCCGGTCGCGAGCTCGTGGCGATAGCGCGAGACGATGAAGAGCGAGTAGTCGATCGCCACGGCCAGTCCCAGCATCAGCGCCAGGACCGGCGTGAACAACGAGAGCGTGGTGAAGTGCGTGGCGATCGCGATGCCGGAGATCCCGATCCCGATCCCGACGAGGGCCGTCAGCAACGGCAGGCCGGCGGCCACCAGCGAGCCGAGGGTCAGGGCAAGGATCAGGGCCGCAAGGAGGACGCCGATCCCTTCCTGGCCGCCGACCGACGTCGGCACGAGCAGCGCGTCCCCGCCCACCTCGACCGTGAGGCCGGCGGCGCGCCCGTCCGCGGCCACCGCCATGAGGGCATCGCGCGTCGCGCCCGTGATCTGCGTGGCCGGCGCCGCGAAACCGACCTGGACGTAGGCCATCGTCTTGAACAGGTTGACCGACCCGGCCTGGAAGGGGTCGAGGACGCTGGCGACCTGGGGGACGGCGCCGAGCGCCTTCACGACGGCTTCGACCTTCGCGGTGGTCGCAGGGTCCGTCACCTTCTGGCCCGCCGGCGCTCCGATCACGACGCGCGCCGTCGCGCCGTCGGCGCCGAGCGCCGGGAAGTCCGTCGTGAGGACGTCGAGCGCGCGCTGGGACTCGGTCCCGGGCAGGCTGAAGCTGGTCGCCGTCGGCTCCATCAGGGAGAGACCCGCGACGGCCATGGCGGTGAGCACGACGGCCCACACTGCGATCGCGAGTCGCCGCCGGTGGAAGGCGGCCCGGCCCAGCCGGTTGAGCACGTGGGCCACGGGGTTGGACTCCTTGCGTGAGGGCCCGTCGGGAGGTGGCCGAATGAGGCTCGGCTGCGGTTCCACTGGGCGGGCGGGAACGTGGATGTGGTGGTGCGGGCGAAGCGCCCACGGGAGGGTCGATCAGCGGCGCGCGGCCTCGGGTTGGGAGAGCCCGGCGCGCAGCAGCGCGAAGCATTCCGCGACGCGGCGGGCTCCCTCCCCGTCGTCGCCAACCTCGCCGCGTGGCACGAGGTCGTAGGCGACCGCCACGGCCGAGATCGCGGCCGTGGTCACGAGGCGAGGGTAGACGTCGGTGCGCGGGTCCGTGCCGGTGCGGCTCGCGACCTCGTCGATGAATGCGCGGACGGCCTCCTCGATCAGGAGGCCCCGGTGGCGCGCGAGCCCGGGGCTCGAGAGGAGCTCGAGGTGGGCCTGGGTCTCCGCGCGCCGCGCGGCCGCCGCGGCGGCGATCGGGGCGAGGACCCGTTCGAGCGCGGTGAGGATCGGCTCGTCCACCGGGCGAGCCGCGAGCTCGGCAACGTAGCCGTCCAGGATCGCGCGGAAGCCCGCGATCAGCGCGTCCTCCTTGCCGGAGAAGTAGTTGCGGAACGTCCGCGGCGACACGTTGGCGGCCGCCGCGATGTCGTCCGAGGTCACGGCCTCCAGCCCTCGTTCGAGGGAGAGCGCCAGGGCCGCCCCGCCGAGGGCGGAACGCGTTTCCGCTTTCTTGCGCTCGCGGAGGCCGGACGATTCGTTCACCGCCCTACGATAGCAGAAGTTGCCTGACTCGGCAAGATTGCCGCATTGCGCATGAATCCGGCGCACCGCCGGACGATGCCAGCCCCCGAGAACCCCGCAGCCTCGCGACTGCCGAATCCCTAGGGGCGCGGACTGACCGATGGAGCGATGACCGTGGGCCCGTCCGGCCGTGAGGAGGACCCTAGCCCTGCGGGCCGCTCCGGCGAAGCGATCGGAAGAACACCCCGAATGCCGCGTCGGCTGTCGAACCACGCAGGCACGCATCGATCCAGATGTTCCAGACCCTCGTGGCGACCTGGTGGCCACCGGCAACCGTGCAGCCGGGATTGTGGCCGGTTGCCAGCGGCACCGGCGTCGCGGCCGGTATCACAAGTCCCGCGCCCGACGCGAACGCGATCACGACGCCGCCATCCGGCAGCACCATCCCCGGCACACAGGCCAATGGGAAGCCGGCCGTGGGGTCGCACGGCCGCAGGGACACCGAGCTGAGCCACGCGAACGTTCCCGGGACGATCGCCGACGTTGGGTGCCAGGTCAGCCATGTGGCGGGGCGCTCGAACGTCAGGCCGCCGATGGAGTCGAGGATGAACGCGTTGGCGGAGCTCGAGGGCGGAGGCGTCGCAATGGTCGCAGTGGTCGCGACCGGCGACGGCGAGGCAGGTGGGAGTGAGGACGGTGTCGGTGTCGAACAGGCCGCCGCGACGAAGGCGATGCAGATCAGCGTGAGCAGACTCGCGCGCATCCTTGTCCTCCGGCCGCCGATGATAGACGTCAGACGCCCGCGGAGCGGATCCTGTGCCGCGTCGCGGTGCGGCGGCTGGTCCACTCATAGGCGCCGCCGACCGCCGCCTGCGCCGACCTGGGCGCCGCCCGGGTGCCCTCGCCCCGATCATCGAGACCGCCACGCACGTCCATCGCCCGCATCGCGCGCCCGAAGGAGGCCCACGCCATGACCGGATCGCAGTACCCCGCTCCCCTGGCCCTGGACCCGGAGTGGACCGCCGAGACCGTCGCCGTGCAGGCAGGCCGACCGGCCCGCGCGCCCGGCGCCCCGATGAATGCGCCCATCGTCATGAGCTCGACGTACGTCCACGACGCCACCATCGAGTACGGCCGGGACGGCAACGCCGGTTGGGGCGCGCTCGAAGCCGCGCTCGGCGCGCTCGACGGCGGCCGGGCCGTGACGTTCGCATCGGGCCTCGCCGCCGCCGCCGCGATCGCCGACCTCGTGCCGGCCGGCGGGACCGTGCTGCTGTCCTCGGTGACGTACTTCGGCGTCAGGAACATCTTCGAGCGGATGCAGGCGCGCGGCCGCCTGCACATCCGCATGGCCCCGCCGGATGACGTCGCATCCGTCCTCGCGGCCCTCGACGGAGCCGACATGGTGTGGATGGAGTCGATCGCCAACCCGCTCATGGTGGTGGCCGACGTCCCGGCGATCGCTGCGGGCGCACGCGAGCGCGGCGCGGTCATCGTGGTGGATTCGACGTTCGCCACGCCGCTGCGCCAGCGCCCGCTCGACCTCGGCGCCGACATCGTCCTCCACTCCGCCACGAAATTCGTCGCCGGCCACTCGGACCTGCTCCTTGGCGCGGTCGTCTGCCGCGACGACGCTCACGCGGACGCCATGGCGACCTACCGCCACGATCACGGCTCGATCCCCGGCGGCCTCGAGGCCTTCCTCGCGCTGCGCGGCATGCGCACGCTCGCCGTCCGGCTCGACCGGTCCGAGGCGTCGGCGACCGAGCTCGCCCGCCGCCTGGCGTCGCACCCGCACGTCTCGAAGGTGAACTACCCGGGCCTGCCCGGTGACCCGCAGCACGAGCGAGCCTCGCGGGTGCTGCCGAACGGGTCGGGGCCCATGCTCTCCTTCGAGGTCGCGGGCACCGTCGAACAGACCGAGGCGTTCCTGGGGCACCTGCGGCTGCTGACGCACGCGACCAGCCTCGGGGGCGTCGAGTCGCTGATCGAGCGTCGCGCTCGGTACGCCGGCGACGCCGCTATCGTCGGCCCCACCCTCTGCCGCATGTCGGTCGGGATCGAGAACGTCGAGGATCTCTGGGCCGACCTCGACCGGGCGCTGCGCGCCGCGCTCGGCTGAGCCGCGGGCCCTCGCGGACGCCGCGTCGCGCTCGGCGGGCTCGGTCGAATTCGGGTCAGGTGGCGCTGGAGCCGGGCCGGTCTATCCTGCGCGGGATATGTGGATGGCGACGCGCGACATGACCCGGCCGGCATGACCGACGAGTTGCTCGCCGAGCAGGTCCGCTACTACCGGGAGCGCGCGCCCGAGTACGACGCGACGAGCCCGACGAGCCTATCCCGAAGGCAACCCGTACGCGGGCGTCACCTCGCGAGCGGTCGCCGACCTGCGGGTGCTCGCCCTGGTCGCGCGTCGCCATCGAGCTCGGAGCCGGGACGGGGGCGTTCACCGGCGTGCTCGCATCGATCGCCGAGGCGGTCGTCGCGGTCGACTCCTCGCCGGAGACGCTCGAATTGCTGCGGACCAAGGTCGACGCGCCGAACGTCGTGACCGTGGCCGCCGACGTCTTCGCCTGGCGCCATGACAAGCCTGCCGACCTCGTCGTGTTCGGGGCCTTGCTGTCGCACATCCCCCGCGACCGGTTCGACGCCTTCTGGCTGGCGATCGACGAGATGCTGGCGCCCGGCGGCCGCGGTGTTCGTCATCGATGGAGTCGCCGCATGCCCTGTGGCCCGAGGAGGACGACGGCCGAGGACGAGGTCGTCGTGCGGATGCTCCGGGACGGGCGACGGTTCCGGATCGTCAAGGTGCTCGTGGGATCCCGGATGCCGCTTGCGGCGGCGGCTGGCGGAAGCCGGCTGGCGGGCGCGCTTCGTCCGTGCGTGCGGGCTGCGACCAGGCGCTCACCGTGTTGCGCCATCGTCGGCGGGCGGCGATCATCCCGTGGTGGAGCCCGCACCCTTCGTCCCGCCTGACTTCGTCGCCCCGTCGTCACTGGAGACGCCGCTGTTCCGCCTCGAGCCGCTCGGGCCCCAGCACAACGAGAGGGACTACGAGGCCTGGACGTCGTCGGTCGAGCATATCCGCCGCACGCCTGGCTGGCCGGACGGCAGGTGGCCGGACGGGCGTCCCATCACCGACAACCTGCGCGATCTCCGCCGTCACGCGGACGACTTCGCGAACCGGCGCGGGTTCACCTACACGGTGCTCGATCCTGCCACGGCCGACGTCATCGGCTGCGTGTACATCTACCCGGAGCCAGGTGGGCCGCACGGCGCGGGTGGGCCGCACCGCGCGCACGTCCAGTCATGGGTGCGCGCCAGCCGCGCCGAGCTCGACGTCCCCCTGTGGCGCGCCGTCAGCGGCTGGCTCCAGGCCGAGTGGCCGTTCCAGACCGTGATCTATGCCGAGCGCGATCCGGAGGTCCCGGGTGATCCGACGCCACCTGACGTCGCGATGTGGTGCGCGACCCGCGCGTGCCAGCGCCGGGCGAGCGGTCCGCAGGCCCGCGCGTGCCAGCGCCCAGCGAGCGGTGCGCGGGCATCGACTCCTCACCGACTAGACTCGGCGCGTGAAGAAGATCGGATTCCTGTTGTTCGGACATTGGTCGTCGTCGCCGCACTCGCAGGTCCGGTCGGGCTCGGACGCATTGATCCAGTCCATCGAGCTCGCCGAGGCGGTCGAGGACCTGGGCGCCGACGGTGCCTACTTCCGCGTCCACCACTTCGCCCAGCAGCTTGCGTCGCCGTTCCCGCTCCTGGCGGCAATCGGCGCGCGCACCAGGCGAATCGAGATCGGGACCGCCGTCATCGACATGCGCTACGAGAACCCGCTGTACATGGTCGAAGATGCCGGCGCGGCCGACCTGATTGCCGGCGGTCGCCTGCAGCTCGGGATCAGCCGCGGATCGCCCGAGCAGGTCATCGATGGCTTCCGGTACTTCGGCCACGTGCCGCCCGACGGCCGGACCGACGCCGACATGGCCCGCCAGCACGCGGAGGTCTTCCTCAAGGCGCTGTCCGGCGCCGGGTTCGCCCAGCCGAACCCCTCCCCGATGTTCGCGAACCCGCCCGGGTTGCTCCGTCCCGAACCGCACTCGCCCGGGCTGCGCGACCGGATCTGGTGGGGCGCCGGATCGCGCGCGACCGCGGAATGGGCGGCCCAGCAGGGCTTGAACCTGATGTCGTCGACGCTGCTGACCGAGGACGCCGGAGTCCCGTTCCACGAGCTCCAGGCCGAGCAGATCCGACGGTTCCGCGAGGCGTGGACGTCGGCCGGGCACGAGCGCGAGCCGCGGGTCTCGGTCAGCCGCAGCATCTTCGCGCTGGTCGACGACCGGGACCGGGCGTACTTCGGGCGCGGCAACCAGGAGTCGGACCAGGTCGGCTATCTCGACGCGCAGACAAAGGCGATCTTCGGGCGGTCATACGCCGCGGAGCCGGACGTCCTGGTCAAGGAGCTCGCCGGGGACACGGCGATCCAGGCCGCGGACACGCTCCTGCTGACGGTCCCGAACCAGCTCGGCGTCGAGTACAACGCCCACGCGATCGAGAGCATCCTCAGGTACGTGGCGCCGGAGCTCGGCTGGCGCTAGGCGAACGGCGGCGGAACGGGAATTGCGGTGGTGGCGCAACACCCGCTTGCGCTTGCGACCGCAAGGTCCCAATCGACATCTCGCCCTCGTGGGACCCGGGGCACCGTCTCACTGCGGCGCGGGACCAGTCAGCCGAACCAGAGCCGCGCTGCCTCCTCGTCCAAGAGCGGCCATGAGCCCGCCGGGATGCCGAGGATGCGCTCCAGCGCCTCGGCGTACGAGGCAAGGGTGCGCGTCGCCGTCTCGAAGCGGACGGTCCGTTCCCGGCGGCCGAGGAACAGCAGGACGGCGGCCTCGTTGAGCGCAAGCATGAGCGCCGTGACGACGGAGGCGGATCCATCTGGATCGGCCAGCGAGAAGGCGCCGTCCGCCACGCCTTCGGCCAGGATGGCGGCGAGAACCGGTGTCAGGCGGCTCGCCGTCGCGGTCCGCATCCGCTCGACGAGGACCCGGTTCTCGTCGGAGAACCACGTGCGGAGCGACGCCGCAACCGCGTCCGGCTGGAACTCGGGTCGCGCCGCCTTCCACGCGTAGATGCCGCCGAAGACTCCCTGGAGCTTCTCGAGGGGTGTCAGGGCGGGATCCGAGGCGTTCGACGTCGCGGCGCCGATCGCCTCCTCCACGGTCCGGTCGACCACCGCGGCGAGGAGCGCTTCCTTCGAATCGAAATAGTGCTGGAACGCACCCTTGGACGCGCCGACCTCCGCGATGACGTCGGCGATGACCAGCCGGTCGTACCCCTTCTCGCGGGCAAGCCGGACGGCGGCGTCGACGAACGCGGCGCGACGGGCGGTGTACGCAGCCGGATTGACGGTGCGAGCCATCCGTCGAATAATAAGCCGGCGGCCGGCTTATGTGAAGAAACGTGCCGCGCCGAGCCGCTTCGTCCAGCCGGGAGGTGCCCACCCGATGGAGTCGATCCTCGCTGCCTACGCGCTGGGCGCGTACTCGCTGACCATCGGGCTGGTGGCACTCCTCCACGTCCTCGAGCCCGAGTTCGACCCGTCGTGGCGGATGCCCAGCGAGTACGCGCTGGGGCGGTACGGCATCCTCATGCGCGTGGCCTTCATCGCCGGCGGCACGGCCGTGATCAGCCTCGGGGCGGCGCTCGCGCCGGTGGCGTCGCCCGCCACCATCGGGCTCTGCATCGTCGCTCTCGGCCCGATCGGCGCCGCCTTCTTCGACACCGACCCCGTGACCACGCCGCGGGCGTTGTTCAGCAGGAGGGGCAACATCCACTCTGCGGTCGGGTCGCTGTACATCCTCGGCTTCCCGGTCGCCGCCACCATCGTCGGGATCAGCGCGGCCGGCGACGCGTCGGTCGGCCCGCTCCTTGCCCTTGCGTCCCTGGCTCCCTGGGCGGGGCTGATCTGGTTCATCGCCACGACGATCCGGCATGCGCCTGCCGACGGTCGAGGCTCGCCGGACGTCCCCATCGGCTGGCCGATCCGCGCGGCCATGCTCGCCTACTTCGGCTGGGTGGCACTCGCTGCGGTCAGAGTGCTTGTGTAGGGAGCCCGGCTGACGCGCGCTCCTGTTTCGAGACGTCCTTCACCGAGCGTGAGCACCAGGGATAGGCTCGGCCGATGCTGACGGGTTGGGCATCAGTGGCGCCCCCGGACAGACTCGAGGGCGCGGTAGGGAAAGCGACTGACCCGCTCGCCTGTTATGCGCGGGCTTGAGCGGAGGACCTTGGCGGGCTCGGCAGCCCAGTGCGGGTAGCGGCGCCGCCGACGGGCGTGACCATCCCGTGACGACGCCCACCCTCGACCCAACCGAGCCGGATAGCCTTTATGACCCCGCACGCCCGGATCGGTTGAACATGTAGTCCACGATCCGCCACCCGGAATCGGCCTTACGGAGGACCCACAGCTCGCGGCTGAGACCCTGGATCATCGTGTTCGTCTCAAGCATCGTCAGCGTCCCCGTGGTGTGGGTCTGCACGGCCGCCAGGTCGCCCTCGTCGATGATGCGGTCGATGTGGAGCTCGCGCCCGAAGCTGCGCGCCTTGAAGATCCCGGTGAACAGGCGGCGCAGCTGCTCCTGGCCCGTCGCGCTGGGGAACTCGTCAGCCATGACGGATCCGTCGTCGGCGAACACGGCCACGATGCCGTCGAGATCCGCGGCGTTCAGCGCCGTGAAATAGGCGCGGACCGCGGCTTCAGGTGAATTCATCAGCGCCTCCCCATCTCCACAAGCACCCACACAACGCCGGACGGGGCGCTTCGTGCCAGTGGCATACACGGGATACACGGAGCCGTCAACATCGTGAAGCCGGATCAGCCTGGTCCATCTGTGGCCGATCGGGTTGTCGTCATGATGGGCCGGTACGGTTCCCAGATCTCCCGGGTGCGGCGCCAAGGAGCTGCGCATCCGCGCGCTCGAACATCGCGATCAGGACCGGCCAGGACTCCTTGTCGGCATGCGCCGCCGTCCATCCGCCGCGCTCGAACCCGCCGCGCCGGTCCTCGCCCTCGCCGCCGAGGCCCTGGAACACGCCTCCAGGGTCAGCACGACCGAGGCCATCAGCCTCATGGGCATCGCTCCCTGCCAGTGAGCGTCGATGGTCAGACTCCGCATTGGCCGGGGGTTCATCGGCGAGCCACGAGAACCCCATCGCCGACCAGCCCAAGGCGCTCAGCGGCCAGGTTCGTTTCCTCGACGTCTCAGTGGGAGTGCACACTCATGGCGCTTCCCGGCTCCGCGATGCTTGACAGCCTGGCAGGCCCGCAGATGCTCACAGGTTTGGGCAGGACTGGCGCCCATCCCTGCTGTATCTGCGTTGGAGGATGACGGCGCGCGCCGCCGCAGGCCAGTCTGTCGGATCGCCGCCGGTGGCGTTACGGCGAGGTGGACAGCGTGGTAGGCAGCGGTGAAGAGCCCGCGCCGCAGTTGGTGTCCTGCGCCATCGGCGTCCAGCCCCAACTGTCCCAGACGGTCGTGGCCGTGTCGCCCTCCAGGTGGCTGCCTCCGGCGGGTTCGATGACCTCACACCAGAGCTGTTCTGCCTGAGCCTCGGTTGCACCCGAGCGGAGATACAGGATGACCTCGGGGCCATCGAGCCAATCGTCGTGGACGAAGACCTCGCGGACGACTGGCGAGTTCGCCGCTCGAATGTGATCGGCCAGCCTGTCGCCCGGCTTCACGCACGCGGCGACCAGCAGCCCCAGAACGCCGGCCGCAGCCAGCGTTCCGAGCTGGCGGACGATCTCACTTCGCACGCATCCCACCCCATTCACTGGCCGTTGTCAGCGAAGAGACGATCTCGCAGTGCGGCGTGAAACGGTAGGCCCGAATGTCGGCAAGGCCTGCGCCTGACCGGCATGACGGCCGCCCGAGATCACGAGATGTGCGCCTGCCATCTCCCGGATCGTGTCGGGTGAGCGTGCCACCTTCTCGGGCACGGAGGTCGCATTCTTCCACCGGGCTTGGCGCAGAGGGCAGTCTGCCGACCCTTGACAGCCGGGTCGCCTCGCCGACGATCGTTGGTTGGGCAAGGAGAAGCGCCCCCGGACGGACTCGGGGGCCGGCTAAGCAAAGTGGTGGTGGTCCGTCAGCGTCGTCTCACTGAGCACGACGAAGGCATCGAGGTCGACCCGGGTGGAGGTGGCCGTGGTGCCCTTCCTGGTGGTGAGACCACGCACCGTGTGCTGGCTGAACTTCGCGCAGGTGGTGCTCCAGACGATGCTGGCAAGCATCGGCGAGGCGGCGTAGCAGTCAATGGTCTTGACCTTCCTGCCGTCGAGGTAGAGATCGACCCTGGCCCGCGCCTCTCGTAGTCGGTGACAAGGGCGAAGGTGACACCCGGGGCGGTGAAGGTGACGCTGGCTCCAATCGTGGTGGTGTCCTTGACCTTGCCGTTCGAGGCAAGCCCGTGACCGACAGGGCTGGCGTGGGTGACAACCCACGCACTCGCGTTGCCCGCTCTGTCGGTGGCCCGGACGTGCATTCATCGGCCCCCACCGGGCTCCAGGACGCAGGCGTCTCCGGTCCTGTTCGGGCTGTGCTACGGGACCATCCAGATGGCTTGATCCACGGCCGTGGTTTCGCCGATCTCGGCACCGCCCACCTTGGCGCCGACGCTCTTGAGCGTCACGCCTGTGGGTACCAGAAACGCTGGGCACATCGTGTAGGCCTGATCCGTGTCAATTGAGCCGGCGGGCGTGCACTCCTTGAACGCGCCTATCTCGTGAGAGAAGCCCGCGAATTTGGCGTCCGTGGTCAGGGTATTGCCGTCGGACCCGATCCCGTCTACGAGGACCTGCTCCTGACCGGCAAAGGCCGAATGATCGTCGGCGGTTATCTCGAGCCCAACCCAACGTGCGCCGGCCGGGGAGTTGTCGACGTCGGGGTGAACGACCGTCGCGGGATCTACCACTTTGACGAGCGTGAGATCCGCCTTGTCGCCGCCGAGCATGATGACGGTCAGCTTGTCGCCGACGTGGCCGGTGACTACGCCGGGTGATCCAGCCGGAGCCGGGACCGAACCTGGGCGCGCCGGCCGTAGCTCCGAGGGGCACAGAAGTGCCCACATCGCCGCCACCGTTTGGGGAATTGGAAGATGCACCGGAACAAGCAACCGCGACGATTGACAGGACGGCCAGCGCCAAGGCGCCTCGTGCAGTTCGACTAGATCTGTTCAACATCGAATTCCTCCTTCAAGAATCATGGTTCGCACCGCCCAGCGTCTCGGTGGTCGGACTCGGAGACCCCAAGGCCGGCGGCGTCGCGGTCCGTTTGCGACATCGGTGCTACCGCGAATTCGATCAGAGCTTTGGCTGCAGGGTACGGATCAACGTTTCGGCGGCGGCGTCGGACTGAAGGTTCGACACGGTGACAGAGACGTTGCCGAAGAGGGCTTCCAGGCCGAGTGGACCGGAGAACGCCTTGTCGCCGAGCCCGCTTATCTGCTTGGCGGTTGTGACCTGACTGGTGGACGACAGGTCGGCGTCGTAACCGATCGCCGCGGCCATTGCCGCCACCGTGATGAGGACCGCAAATGTGCCGTCGCTACTGGTGTAGTCACACACGTAGGTCTTGGTGGACAGGGTGTCTTGTTCCGTGGCGACGGTGAGCGGTTCGCTGGTGATCGAGGCCACCGTGGCTACCGGCAGCAAGGTGCAGACGTTGACCGTGTGGCCGAGGCCGTTGTTCACCGAACCCGCGCCTCCACCCTGCGCCTGTCCTGGGGCGGTCGCGCCGGCGACGGCGACGTCTGCGGAACCTTGCGCGCCGGCCGGCGGAGTGGACGCCGCGCTGCTGCAGGCCGCGGCAGACACAACGAGAAGGATCGCCGCACCGCACCGGGCGACCAAGCTTGAACGGGTTGGCATCGGGGCGCATCTCCTATGGTCAACCCTCGCTTGAGGGAGGCGAGTTCGACCATATCGACGCCGAGCGCCCGTGGTATCCGTGGAATCCCGGAGGAGGTCAACTCCTCTCGCGGAGTGCCATCACTCGGCCCAGCTCCGCCCGCGAGGTCACCCCGAGCTTGCCGTACACGCTGGCGAGGTGCGTTTCGACCGTTCTCGGGCTGATTCCCAGGTCCGCGGCCACGTCGCGTGTCGAGAGACCATCCCCCGCCAGGCGCGCGACCCGGGCCTCGGTCGGGGTCAGCGTCAGGGCGGAGGAGCGGGTCAAGCCCAACCGAGTCTGCTCCGCCATGGCGCGCTGCGCCCAGACGGTCGCGCCGAGCCCCACGAAGATCTCGTGCGCACGCCGGAGCGCTTCAGCCGAGTCACGCCGGCCGCGCGCGTGTCGCAGGGCCTCGCCGCGCACCAACAGCACCCGACCAACGTCGAAACGGCTCCAGCCGGGCGGCGGGCCAGCCGCCACCGCCGAAGTGGCCGCGATCGCCGCCCCAGTGTCGCCATCGGCGATCGCGACCCGAGCCCGACCCCGCATGATGGCTGCCGCAGCCCATGGTTTGGCCACTCGACGGTGGCGCGCTTCGAGCCCGGCAAGCTCCACGCGAGCCTCCTGGAGTCTGCCAAGGGTCGCCAACGCCTCGATGCGTTCGGGAGAGGGGTCCAGCCGCATCGGCTCCACGTAGCCAACCTGCGCAAGGTGGCGCCAGGCCCGTCCGGTGGCCTCCTCCACGGCATCGGCGTCGCCGCGGCTCGTCGCGACGAGCGCAGTCACCTGGAGCCATGCCGCGGTCAGTGCGCCGCTTCCGCCCCGTTCGGTTCGCTCGACCCCGTCAGCGGCCGCAGCCTGGGCCCGCTCGAGGTTCCCCTCGTGGGCGTCGACGAGCGCCACTGCCCGAAGTGCCATCTCCGACGGTCCGGCACCGGTCTCCATGCCAGCTTCCGCTGCGGCCACGGCATGACGCCGCGCCGCCGGCCAGTCGCCTGACCACAGCTCGACTTCGGCCAGGCGCGTCCGCAGATCCGCGACGTTGGAATACTGTCCGTCGGCAAGGTCGAACTCGAGCATCTGCTGGAACCGCGCTCGCGCGAGGTCGAGCCGGCCGATCCCCGCCCACCACATCCCCGGGCTTGTCAGCCGATCGGTCAACGGACCCTCGGCTTCAAGATCCAGCCCCTTGGCAAGAAGGGCCATGGGCGGTCGACGCCCAAGCAGGACCGTCAAGTGGAAGGTCTGGAGCAACGCCGCCGCCAGATGAGCGCGGTCCGGTGTGCCTTCGAGCAACCGCGCCGCAAGCGCCGCGTGCTTCCGGGCCTCGGGAACGTCGAAGTCGCGTAGGACCGCGAGATAGAAGTGGAGCAATCCAAGCAGCGGGCGATCGTCGCGGGCGAACGAGAGGGCGGGCAACAGCTCGGCGACCGCCTCTTCGGCCGGCCCCGAGTACCACGCACAGAGGCTCAGCAAGAGGAGGGCGCGAGCCCGCAGCGGCCCCCGCACGGAGGGGATGAGTGCCCGAGCCCGGTCGCGAGTCGCCGGGAGATCGCCGGCGGCAAACCATGCGTCGGCCGCCGCGAGAGACCGCTCGGACCGCTCGCGGCCGGCAGATGGGGTGCGCTCCGCCGCCATGTCGGCGAGCTCGCCGGCCATCGCGGGCGCACCTCGTCCCCGCGCGCGGGCCGACGCGCGAGCGAGGGACCGAGCGACGCTGGCATCGGAGCCCTCTGAGGCCAACGCCAGGTGACGCGCTCGCGCCTCGGGATCCTCGGCTGCGGCGTGGCCGAGCGCCGCGTGCGCTGCTCGGAGCTCGTCCGAGGAAGCGTCGCCGACCAGCGTGGACGCGTACAAGGGGTGCTCGAAGGTGACGGTCGGCGCCTCGGCACAGATCAGACCGGCATCGATGGCGGGTTGAAGGAGCGTCCGGGTCCCGGGGCCACCCAGCGCCTCCAGGAGGCCCATCGTCGGCTTCGTGCTCAACGCGATCGTGAGCAGGAGCCGTCGCGTCGATGGGGGGACGCGGTCCAGGTGGGCCCCGACAAGTCCCCGCAGTGACGATGGAATGGGCAGGTCCAGCCCCGGGCGGATGACCGTGTTCGACGCCACCAGGGCGCGCGCGAGTTCGAGAGCGTAGAACGGGTTGCCACCCGAGAGCTCGTGGATCCGCAGGAGCGCCGGACGCGCAAAGCTGGAGCCAGTGGCGGAACGCAGGAGCTGGTGGAGCGCCCCCATTGAGAGTCGCTCGAGCCACAATCGCTCGACCGGGATGGGCCGGGCGGCCTCAGCCAGGCTGAACGGCGGAGGCGCCCCTGGGATGTCGCCGCGTTGGGCGATCAGGAGTCGTACCGGCAGGCCGGCAAGCCGTCGCATGCTGAACGCCAACGCATCGCGACTGGCCGGGTCGGCCCAGGGCGCGTCGTCGATGGCGATCAGCAGCGCCCCACGGGCAGCGAGCGCCCGGAAGGCGGCCAGGACCGCAATGGCGACGCGTTGAGCGTCGGGCGCCTCCTCCACGGCTGCGTCGGCCGAATCGGGGAGGTCCTCCGTCGCCAGTGCCCGCTGCAGCACGCCGCGATGGACTTCTGCGAGGCGACTGTCGAGCGATCCAAGAACGGGTCCCAACAGGTCGCCAAGCGTCGCGTAGGCATAGCTGGCCTCTGTCTCGACGGGCCGCGCATAGAGGACGGTCGCACCCGCGGCCTCCGCCTGCGCCACGCCGGCCCGCAGCAGGCTCGTCTTGCCGATTCCGGCCGGCCCGTCGATCAGGACCGCGCGCGCATCGACGTAGGGCGGTTGGACGCCGGCCAGGACGCGCACGACCGCCTTGTCGCGTCCGACCAGGGACGAGACGGGGTCAGCGGTCACCTGACGTGCCGAGGTGATCATCCGGTTCACAGCATACCGAGGGTCGGTGATTCCCCGGATACCGACCGATCCGTTCCCGTGCACGGTTGAGCGGTGCAACGGACCGTCCGCGTCATCGAAGCCTACGTGCCAGGGCTGCGAGGGCGACCGGCAGACTGGTACGAACGGCTCCAGGCACGCGCCGCAGCAGCGCTGCGTGCGGAGGGCCTCGAGATCGCCTTGCTGGCAATTCCAGGTGACGAAACCCTGCTGTGGCTCGTGTGGGGAGGACTCGATCAACCGAACCCCGGGCCGGTCGTGGCCGAGGTGACCCTTCGCGAGGCGACGAGCGCCGATGGCGCCGCCATGATCGAGCGTGCGATCGATGCGCGATTTGTTTGGCGAGATTTAGGTGGCCAAACCTGATCGGGTGGCCGCCGAGCCGAGAGGCTGTTGAGCGAGCCCGCGATCCCATCGCGGTCGCTCATCGCGTGGCACATGGCGAGGCATTCTTCGCCGATCTGGGCCGCCTCCGCGTAGTCTCCGCCACTGCGGGCGAGCGCGGACGCGCCCCGCAGGGTACCCCGCGGCCTTGCCATAGGCCCTGCAGACAGAGCGTGCGATCAATGACCCCAGCGTGAGCGCGACCGTGAAGACCCCGTCGCTGAACTGGACGACCCGATCCACGCTTCGCTCGCCGGACCGCGCCCTGCCTGAATCTCCCGGCTCGCCGATGACGCGCCTCCCCGCTAAGTCCGGAGCCCACTCCGGGATCGAGGTCCGAAGGATAGCGCCGGCCGAGCGGTTGTCGTCGCGGATCTGATATGTCCGCCGACCGTCGGTGCCAGGCCGCGGCCTTGAGTCTCCGATTGGCGATCCGCTAACTCTCGAGGAGATGAACCGCTCGTCCTGCCGTCGACGAAGACTGACCCGTGGCCAGTCCACGGGTCAGTCTTCAACCCATGGGAAGGGGTCGGACTCCGACCGTCGTTGACGCCCTCGACCGAAGCTGTGCTCGCGGCGGGCCCCTATCGGCCTCGAATTGCGGCATCGGCGTTCGAATGCTGCATTGCCGCTTCGCCTGTCGAACCTTCGGATTCCAGGCGTGATCCGACATGCTTTCGCGACCGCGGACAGTTTGCTTCTGGCGCCCCCGGACGGACTCGAACCGCCGACGCAGGCCTTAGGACGGCCTCGCTCTGTCCACTGAGCTACGGGGGCTTGGGCCCATCGTAGCGCACGGGGTACAGCAGGCACGCACGGGCAGCCACGGCTGCGTCGGCGAACCAGCGCGAGCGGACCTGGCGCTCCGCGATCGTCTTGGCTCCGCTGGCTGCGGCGGAGACCAGCGGCGCTGCACGCAGGCGGTCACAATCCGATCACCACAGGGGGAGGCGCGCGATGGATCGGGGCTCCGATGGCGGGGGCGCGCGGCCTGCGGACGCACGGCCTGGATCGTGGCCGACGAATTCGACCGGCCCGGGGCCATCGCCCGGCGGGAACGCAGGCGGATCGGCGGAGGACTCGGCACCGGGCATGCCTCCCCCACCCCGGCCGCATCGCCGGCGGGCGACCATCGTCGGCGGCGTCGTCATCCTCGTCGGACTGGCCGTGCTGGCTGGCATCGCCCTCCGCGGTTCGAGCAGC
Organism: uncultured Chloroflexia bacterium; assembly: GCA_963821595.1. Lineage (GTDB taxonomy): Bacteria > Chloroflexota > Limnocylindria > Limnocylindrales > CSP1-4 > CTSoil-043. Next base: position 86,482 of record CAWGEL010000028.1, read on the forward strand.
GGCCAATCGGCGGGCTGCGAAACCGCGGCCGACGCGTGCCAGTTCCCGGCGAGCGCGGACAAGGGCGGCGGCACGATCACGTTCGACTGGCGCCTCGTTCTCCGCGACGATCGGGCAGACGCGAGCGTCCTGCTGATGGCCTCCGGCAGCGATGAGGCCGTCTGCCTGGCAGACCGTCGCCCCGATGGTCGCTTCGACAGCGCCGTGTCCTGGCTGGCCGGTCACGAACCCGGGCCGGTGACGAGCCTCACCTACGACACGGGCATGGGCCCGCCGACCAGGAGCGGGGCGCCGGCAACGCACGTGTTCGTCGGGCGCGTCCCGCCCGGGACAGCCACCGTCGTGGTGACGACCGCCGATGGGGTCACCGTCGACGCCATGGTCGGCGGCGGCTACTTCCTCGCGCGGTTGGACGGCACGAGCGGAGCCGCCCACATCACCGCATCCGACGCTGCCGGCAACGTGATCGACGCGATCGACGTGCCGACCGCGGACTGACGCGGCGGGGTCCGCGCCACCGCTCGACCCGCTTCGCATCCCTGCTCCGCCCCACCCTCGACCAGGACGGCGGGAGGATGCCGCCGCGCGGGCAAGCCGGCCCGGACGTCCGGGCGCGGCCGGTCGAGCTCGGGTCAGCCGGCGGGCGCGTCGAGGCGGCCGTGCGTTGCGATGGGCCGGAGGTGCCTCAGCACGAGCGAGAATGGGTCGCCGGGCGGCTCGGCCAGGCCGCCGTTCATCGCCCCGATCATGTCGACGAACAGGGGGACCAGGTCCGGATCGAACTGGCGGCCGGCTCCTCGACGGATCTCCTCGAGCGCCTGTTCCGGCGTGCGGGCGCTGCGATACGGCCGGTCGTGCGTCATGGCATCGAACGCGTCCACGATTCCCACGATGCGCGCCCCGAGCGACGCCGCGTCGGCGCGGAGGCCGTCCGGGTAACCGCTCCCGTCCCAGCGTTCGTGGTGCTGCCGGATGATGGGGCCGAAGGCGGCAAACAACCCCAGTGGAGCGCAGATGCGCTCGCCGATCTCGGGGTGACGGCGGACCAGCGACCACTCCTCATCGGTCAGCGAACCCGCCTTCGTCAGGACGCCGTCGGGCACGCCGATCTTGCCGACGTCGTGGAGCAGGGCCCCGTACGTCACCGCGTCCAGCTCCGCAGGGAGGAGATCGACCTGGCGGCCGAGCCGGGCGGCGAGGAGCGCGAGCCGCTGGCAGTGACGCTCGGTCTGGGCATCCTTGGCCTCGACCGCGTTCGCGAGCGCGGTGACGATGGCGTGGGCCGCCTCCATGCCGACCAGCGCCCTCCGCAGGCGGAGCGCGCTGCGGATGCGAGCGAGCAGCTCGGGCTCGGCGAACGGCTTCAGGATGTAGTCGTCGGCGCCGGCCTCGAGGCCCGTCACCACGTCGGCGAGCGCGGTTCGCCCCGTCAGCAGGACCACCGGGAGCGTCGCGTAATGGGGCTCGAGACGCAGCTTGCGGGTGAGCTCGTAGCCGTCGACGTCGGGCAGGCCGACGTCAAGCAGCACGAGGTCCGGGTTCTCGACGTCGACGAGCCGCAGGCACGCGGCGCCGTCCGCCGCGAGGTGGACCCGGTACCCCTCCGACTCGAGGATGCGCCGGAGCAGGGCCCGGTTGGCCGGGTCGTCGTCGACCACCAGGATGGTCGGCGACGGCGCGCGCCCGCCTCCCTGGGCGGACAGGTTCTCGTCCCTCATGTTCCCTCGCCTCCGCACACCCCGGGCGTGGCTTGCGATCCATTCAACCATGCGCCGACGCCATCCGGCAATGGCGCCGGCTTCGGCCGACGGTGCGCCCCGGCGCGCTCGCGTAAAATCCCGGCGATGACCCGCCCTGAAGGCGCGACTCCCCTCCCCGACCTCGTCCTGTGGGGCCGCGACGGCTGCCACCTGTGCGACGAGACGGCCACATTGGTCCGTTCCCTGCTCCGGGAGCGCCAGCGCTCCGGGAGCGCGACGCCGAGCCTGGTCGAACGCGGCATCGACGAGGACCCGGCGGTCGAGCGGGCCCTGTTCGAGAAGATCCCGGTTCTGGAGTCGGCCGGACGCCGGCTGGACCTGGCCATCGGGCTTGCTCGCGTCAGGGCCTTCCTGGCCGCCGCCTACGACGTCCCGGCCGCCTAGCCAGCGATGCCTCCAACGGAGACGTACTCGCTTGCAGTCGCGTTCGGGGCCGGGATCATCAGCTTCGTCTCGCCGTGCGTGCTCCCGCTCGTGCCGGCGTACATCGGTCAGCTCACGGTGGTCGCCGTGGTGGGCAGAGACGACGGCGCTCCCGCCTCGCGCTGGCTGGCGGTCCGCCACGCGCTCGCGTACGTGCTCGGCTTCGCGATCGTCTTCACGCTGCTCGGCGTCACCGCGACGCTCGCAGGCGGCGGGCTCTTCACCGAGCTGCCCACGCTTCGGACGATTGGCGGGATCCTCCTCGTGATCCTGGGGCTCAACCTGGCGGGCCTCCTCACGATCCCGGCCCTGGACCGCGCGTGGCGCCCCATGGAGGCCGGCGCGGCGAGCTCACTGGCCCGGGCGAGCGGCACGGTTGCCCTCGCCGGCACCGGGGGCACCGGCGTCGGGGGTCGTCTCGGCGGCCGCGTCGTGTCGGGTCGCGGCGGCTGGCTGGCGTCGATGGGCCTGGGTGTCGTCTTCGCCATCGGCTGGACGCCGTGCATCGGCATCATCCTGGGCGCGATCATCACGATGGCCGCCACGGAGGGCCAGGGGCTGCAGGGTGGTCTCCTGCTCTTCGCCTACAGCCTGGGCCTGGGCCTGCCGTTCGTGCTCCTGGCCGTCGTCTACGACCGCGCTCCCCGGCTGATCCGCCCGCTCGTGCGCCACGGACGAGCGGTGAGCGTCGTCGGCGGGGCATTGGTGGCCCTGATCGGGATCGCCATGATCTTCGACTGGCTGACCTACCTGGCGCGCTTCGCGCCCGGCGTCTGAATGACGCCAGGGCAGCGGACAGGACAGCAGGCGGATCCGCCCGCGGTGCCGGCGCCCGCGGCGGCGCCCGCGGTGCCGCCCGCGCCGGCGCCCGCGCCGGCGCCCGGACGGCCCCGACCGGCCGGGCTGGTGGGACCGTTCTCCGGCCGACAGCTCGTTGCCGCCGCGCTCGCGGTGATCGGGGTTGGCCTCGTGCTCTTCGTGGCGACGCTGCCGATCGCCCCGGCCGCGCCGGCCGGCCCGCTCGACGCGCGCCCGACCCAGTACGCGATCGGACCGGCCCAGGTGGGCCTCTCGGTCGGTGACCTCGCTCCCGAGCTGACGGTCACCGCGGCCGACGGATCGCCGGCGCCGCTTCTCGACCTCGCCGGCAACCCGATCCGGTTGGCCGACCTGCGCGGTCATCCCGTGTGGATCAACTTCTGGGCGTCGTGGTGCCCGCCGTGCCAGGCCGAGACGCCGACGCTTCGGGACCTCTGGACCGTCTACCGGCCGACGGGGCTCGTCCTGGTGGGCATCAGCGTCCAGGAGGCGACCGAAGACGACGTCCGTGCCTACGCCGCGCGGTATGGCCTCACCTACCCGATCGGCGCCGACCTGCGCGGCGACCTCTTTCGCTCGTGGCACGTCTACGGCCTGCCCACGCAGTTCTTCGTCGACGCCAACGGCGTCGTGCGGGCGGTGATCCAGGGGCCCGTCACGCCGGATACGGCACGGGCGGCGCTGGCGGCCATCGGCGTGAGCCCGCCGGGCGCATCGGCGATACCCTCCGGGGCCGCGGCAACCCCGTCAGGTGGGTCGCCGACCTCGTCAGGTGCCGCGGCGCCCTGAGCGACGACGGTGCACCGGCCCGGGCGGACCGCCTCCCTGGCGGCACCGTGGGCCAGGGCCTGACCGGAGGCCCGCTCCGACGTGGCGCGTGGCCCGGTTTCCGATCAGAATTCTCGCCGAGTGACGGTTATCCAGAGCGGCGACCTCGCGCAGGCCCGCTCCGCGAGATCAACCGCCCCGGCTTGAGCGTGCCGCGGGGGACATCGCCGCCGCGGACGGGCCCTGCTCCTTGTGCGAGATGGATAACGCTCGTGGGGCGGGAATCCGATCGGAAGCTGGAGCAGGCGCCGCCGGCCAGCGTCTTCGCTACTTGACCGGCACGACCACCACGAACTTGCCGTCCTTGCCAGGGTAGTGCGCGACCTGCTTCCAGGGCAGGAAGTCCTCCGGCAGGGCCGAGACCGGAACGAGTGCGTCGGGCGGGCGCGACCAGCCCCAGATCGTCGAGAAGCGGTTGTACCAGACGTCCTCGATGTAGAGCCCGGTGACCGTGAACGCATCGGTGGTCGCCGGGTCGGCGGTTGCCGCGAACCCGGAGACGACCCAGGAGTGCCAGCCCTTCCAGACGACCAGCCCGGCAGGCCTGCCGGTCAGCCGGACCTGGCGGGCGACCTCGTGGACCGCCGCCTTGAGGGTCGGCAGTGCCTCCACCGCGTAGTTGCCGTAGCCGAGCTTCGCGAGGCCCTCGGCCCAGCCCTCGGGATCGGAGCCGCCGGCCTTGCCGGGGGCGAGCGAGTAGGCCAGGTTCTTGAGCCGCGTCTGGGTCGCCTTCGTCACGTCGGCGCCCTGGTCCATGATGTTCATCGAGGTCTGCATCGCCGCGGGCACGCACCACGTGTCCGCGAACTCGCCGACGAAGTCGCCCTTCTGGTAGAGGTCCATGCGGAACGGGCCGGGCGTGGGCGTGGGCACCGGGCTCGGCGACGGAGCCGCCGAGGCGGATGGGCCCGGGCTCGGCGAGGCGCTCGCCGACGCGGGGGCCGTCGCGGCCGTGCTCGGCGCCGGCGAGGGCAGAACCACCACCGCTGCCGGTCGCTCGCGCGCCCACGGCGTGACCTCGGGGACGACGGCGATGGTCGCGCCGCTCAGCGCCTGGCTCGTCGCATAGACGGTGCCGCCGGCGAGGGACAGCAGCGCGACGGCCATGGCGGCCTGCACGAGGCGCCGTCTCCGCTGCCCGGCCCGTGGCGACATCCAGCCGGCCCGCGGATGCCGCCCCGCCCGGACGAGCGGCCGGAGTCGAAGCGCCCATCCGCGCCACGCGTGGCGCCAGGGCAGCGGCGAGGACCACCACCTTGACGGCCATGCCGACCGCGAACCCGATCGGGATCGCCACCAGCCCCATCCCCGGCGCCAGCAACCCGGTCACCAGGACGATGGCCACGAACCCCGCCACGGACGCGATCGTCGGCAGGATCGTGGTCCGGGTCGCGTAGAGCGCTCGGGCCAGGAGATGGGTCCAGCTTTCGAGCGGGATCGACAACGTGAACGCGCCCAAAACAAGCGTGGTCCGGGCGACGTCCTCGCTGTCGAACGCGCCACCGCCCAGGAGCACGCTGATGAGCACACCCCGCAGCACGAACAGGGCGATGGCGGCGCAGGTGGCGAAGGCGCCGATCGCCGCGAGGTTCGTTCCGAGCACCCGGCCGAATGCCCGGCGGTCGCCGGCTGCGGCGGCCGCGGACAGCGCTGGGAACGCCGCGACCGCGAAGGACAGCCCGATCAGGCTGACCGGCATGCTCTGGTAGTTGCGGGCGAAGCTGACCGAGCTCACCGAGCCCGCCTCGAAGGTGGAGGCGACGGCGGTGAAGTACAGGAACGTGAGCGGCTCGATCGGCTGGCTCACCATCTTGGGCAACATGAGCCGCAGGAACTCGCCAAGGCCTTTGGTCCGGAGCGCCAGCATCGGCCGCGGTCGGAAGGACGTCCGCAGGACTCCCACGACCCGGATGGCGAGATGGGCGACGGCGCCGCCGACGGCCCCGACAGCAGCCGCGTAGATGCCCAGCTGGTCCGCCAGCAGGAACGTGCCCGCGGCGATGCCCGCGTTGTACAGGAGGGGCGCCATGCCGTAGAGCAGGAAGCGCTGCTCCGCGACCAGGATCTCACCGAGCACGACGGACGCCGCGAAGATCACCGGCGTCAGGCACATCACCCTGAACAGGCCCACGTACAGCTCGCGCTGTGCCGGCGTGAACCCGGGGCCGGTGATCCCGACCGTCTCCGGCGCGAGGACGAACAGGACCGCCGCGGCGATCGCCATCACCACGACGGCCAGGGTCAGGATGGTGCGGCCGAACGCCCGGGCCGCCTCTTCCGCCTCGCCCTTGAGGCCGAGGAACAGCGGCACGAACGGGGCGACGAGCCCGCCCGCGACGAGCACGTCCAGGGCCAGCTCGGGCAGCACGAAGGCGGCGTTGTAGGCGTCGAGGTCCGCGCCGGCGCCGAAGAAGTGGGCGAACATGCGGTCGCGGACCAGGCCCATGGCGTACGTGCCGAGGGTCAGCACCGACAGGGTGATGGCGCCGCCGGGCAGGAGCCGACCGAGGACGGCGAGGGCGCGTCCCGTCATCGTCGGGGACCGGCCGTCGCCATCAGGGTCGTGAAGCCCGTCCGCGTCGGCGGTGCCCGGCGAACCTCCGGGCCGGAGCCTCGTGGGCCAGCGCAACCGCGATCCTCCCCTGTCGCCCCGTCGAGACCCGGAGCCTGCCCCCTACGACGCTTGGCGTGCGAGCGCGGTGTCGTTGGCGACGGCCGCGGCGGTGACCCGGGTCGACCGGCACCCCGGGACCGCGGGCGCGGTGCGGGCCATGCCGCGGTCCCGCGGAAGCGGCAGGCGCGGCCGGTGCCGGGCACTGCCCCGTTCGACCCTACCCGATCGGCTGCCAGGCGAAGCGATCGCGCTCCGGGATGAGGCGCCCCACCGGGTGGCGCCGCTCGTGCGAAAGGACGACGGTCCAGCCCTCCTGCGCGGCCCGGGCGAACAGGGTGGCCTTCTGGGCGACCGAATCGAGCGGGAAGTCGTCGAAGGCCGGGATCCACCGGGGGTTGGCGGACCACGGCCGCATCAGGATGTCGCCGAAGAACGCCACGGTGGACGTCCCGCCACGCACCAGGATCGCCTGGTGGCCGGCCGTGTGGCCGCCCGTCGGCAGGACTGCGACCCCGGGCAGCAGCTCCACGTCGCCGTCCGCGGCGCCGACCTCGCCAAGGTGACGCACGAGCCGCAGTTCGGGCTGGTCGTAGCTGGCCACGATCCGCGGGTTGTCGGTGAGGGCGATCGCCCATTCGGCCCGCTGGGCCACGATCCTGGCCCGGGGAAAGGCGGCCGACCCGTCGGCTCGCAGCAGGCCGCCCGCGTGGTCGAAGTGGAGGTGGCTCATGGCCACGACGTCGACCGTGTCCGGATCGAAGCCCGCGCGGAGCAGCGTCGGCACGATCGGTTCCCCGGCCAGGCCGCGCCACGCCCGGCCGCGCTCGTCGAGGCGCTCGCCGATGCCGGTCTCGACGAGGACGCGACCGGCGGGCGTTTCGACGAGGAGGCAGTTGAGGGCCTGGAGCAGGCGGCCCTGCTCGTCGATCTCGTCGTCGACGAGCCGGCTCCAGAGGACGCGCGGCACGGGGCCGAACAGCGCGCCCGCGTCGGAGCGGAACGTCCCGGCCTGCACCAGCGCCACCCGGGTGCCGCCGCCAAGGTCCGCGGACCAGTGCACCGCGTCGTTCATGCTCACCGCGCCACGTCCTCCGTCGGCCCTGCGGCCGGCTCGGGCCCTCGTTCGCCCGCGCGCCGCGGCGCCCTCCGCCCGTCGGAGCGCCGCACGCCGCCCCGCCTCGAAGTCGCGGTGGAAGGCGGAGGCCGTGGGCTCGTGCTGGCCCTGGTACTTGGAGCCGAGCTCCGCGCTGCCGTATGGCCGTTCGACCGGGCTCGTCATGCGGAAGAAGCTGATCTGGCCGATGCGCATCCCGAAGTAGAGGGCGATCGGCAGGTTCGCGACGTTCGACAGCTCCAGCGTGAGGTTGCCCTTCCAGCCCGGGTCGACGTAGCCCGCCGTCGAATGGATGAGCAGGCCCAGGCGGCCTATCGAGCTCTTGCCTTCAAGCCGGGCGACGAGGTCGTCGGGGAGCTCCACCCATTCCAGCGTCTGGCCCAGCACGAACTCGCCCGGGTGGAGGAGGAACGGCTCGTCGTCCTCCACGTGGAGCAGCTCGGTCAGGTCCGGCTGGGGCTGGCGGACGTCGATGAAGGCGTAGCGGTTGTTGCGGAAGACACGGAAGCTGCGATCGAGGTGGAGGTCGACCGACGACGGCTGGAGGTCCGCCGGGTCATAGGGATCGATCCGGACGCGCCCGGACTCGAGCTCCGCCCGGATGTCGCGGTCCGCCAGGACGCTCACGGCCGGCCGGCCGTCGCCGGGCCGCGGTCCGCCGCGACCGCAGGAGCGTCGGCCTCCCCACGCTCGGCGCGGGACGTCGCGTCGCTGGACGCGGCGTCGCCGGACGCGGCGTCGCCGGACGCGACGGTGCCGGGCGTGGCGGCGCCCGATGTCGGCGCGCCCGTGGCGGCGCCGCCCGCGGCGACCGGACCCCCGTCGTCACGGCGTGCCGGCTTCACTGCCGGCCCCCGCTCCGCGTAGAGCGAGTCGACCTCGCGCTTGAGGGTCGCGAGATCCTCGAAGCTCTGGTACACGGACGCGAACCGGATGTACGCGATCTGGTCCAGCGAGCGGAGGCGCTCCATGGCCAGCTCGCCGATCCGCGACGAGGCGACCTCCGTGGCACCGGCCGCGCGGAGCGTGACCTCGATCTCGTCCGCGGCCGCCTCCGCGGCGCCATCGGGGACGGGGCGCCTCGTGAGCGCCTTGCGCAGGCCGGAGGCGAGCTTGTCGCGCTCGAACTCCTGGCGCTGGCCGTCGCGCTTGACCACCACCAGGCGGGCCGCCTCGACGCGCTCGTAGGTCGTGAAGCGGTGGCCGCAGGCGGCGCACTCGCGGCGCCGGCGAATCGTCGCCGCGTCGTCGAGGTCGCGCGAATCCACGACCCGGCTGTCACGGGCATCGCACTGGGGGCAGCGCACCGGGACACCTCCTGGGCACCGACACCACAAGATGTGGTACTCCACGGCGAAGATAGCACAAGATACAGGGCAGCCGGCGCGGTTTGCCCCGGGCCGGCGACGCGGCTGGTCCGCGGGCCGCGGGGCGCCGCCCCGATGGCGCTACTCCGTCGGCGGGCGGTCCGAGAAGTAGCGGTGGCCGTCCGGGCTCGGCGGCCGAGCGCGCAGGTCGGCGGCGACGTCGACGATCGCCTCTCGCGCGTGGAGCAGGTTCAGGTAGCCGCGCTTCACGGCGGTGTTGCCCTCGTCCTGGCGCGGCCTGCCGACCATGCCCTCGAGCGCGTCGCACCCGTGGCCCACCATCTCCAGGGCCCGATCGGCACGCTCGAGCTCGTCGAGCAGGCGCGTCCGGATCCGCGAATAGCCCTCCGGAACCACGATCGCGTCGGCCTCGGCGCGGTGGCGCGCCACGCCCTCCACCGCCTCCACCAGCGCGTCGCCGATCGTGTCCGGGGCGACGGCGCCGCGGCGGACTGCGTCGATCCGCTCGGCCACGCTGCCCAGGGACGCCGCGGAGCGCGACGCCAGGTCCTGGACGGCGTTCCGGAAGGCATCCAGCTGGCGGGCGATCGCCATCACGCGGGCGGCCCGCCGGAGCAGGAGGACGAACGTGGCGGCGAGCAGAACGAACAGGACGAGCGGGATTCCCAGGAGGACGAAGTCCAGCATCGCTGTCCTCGGCCGCCTCAGGCCGGGCGCTCGCGCGGTGACGCACCGCGCTCACGCAGGGCGGAGGCCAGCGCCGCGCCGACCTCGAAGAGGTCGCCCGCCACGAAGAGGTCGGCGAACTCGGCGATCGGCGCGTCCGCATCGCGGTTCACGGCGATGATGGTCTCGGCTGTCTGCATGCCGACCTTGTGCTGGATCGCACCGCTGATGCCCAGGGCGAGGTAGACGGCGGGCCGGACCGTCTTGCCCGTCTGGCCGATCTGGACGCTGTACGGGATCCAGCCCGCGTCGACGGCCGCGCGCGAGGCGCCGACCGCGCCACCCAGGAGGGCGGCCAGCTCGCGAAGCAGCGCGAAGCCGTCCGGCCCGCCGACGCCGCGACCGCCGGAGACGATGATCCGCGCCTCCTCGATCGAGACGGTGCCGGACTGGGTCGCCACCCGCTCGACGACGCGGACCGCCGGCGCCTCCTCGATGCCGCCAGGCGCGGCCGGCTCGACCGTGCCCGGCGTTTCCATCGCGACGGCGGCAACCGAGCTCGGCCGCAGCAGGATGATGCCCCGGTCGGAGGTGAAGCCGCTGGTCGTGATCAGCCGGCCGCCGAACACCGGCATCTCGACCCGTGGGCCGGCCGCTGCCCCGGAGGTGAGCGCCGCTCCCTCCGCCGGTTCCGCTTCGTCCGACCACGTGACGGCGGCCGCGCCCGCCAGCACACCCAGCCCCAGTCGCGCGGCCAGCATGCCGGCAAGGTCGCGGCCCTCCGGCGTGTGCGGTGCGACAAGGTAGCTCGGCGGTTCCGTGGCCGCCGCGGCAAGCGCGGCAATCCGGCTCGCCGCGATCGCCGCCCACGGCGCGGACACCGCCTCGGGTGCCGTGACGGCGACGACGCTCGGCAGGTAGGCGGCGAGGTCGGCCGCCGCCCGGGCCGGCTCCGGCGCGACCACGATGCCGGCCACGGCGCGCCCGTTCGCGGCGGCCAGCGCCCGGGCCGCAGTCGCCGCCTCCCCACTCAGGCGGGTGAGCGCGCCGTCCTGGTCGACCTCGGCGAGGACCCACACGGCTCCCGGCATCAGATCGCCTGCCGCGCGTCGAGCAACTCGAGGATCGCCTGCGCACCGACGCGCGGATCCGCGTCGCGGACGATCCGCGTCGCGCTCCGGGCCGGCGGCTGGCGGTGGGCCAGGAGGGCGGTGGTTGCCTGTGACCCACCGACGGTCGTCGGGTCGATGTCGAGGTCTTCGAGCGAGCGCACGGCCATCTCTTTCGAGCGTGCGCCCATGATGCCCTTCAGCGTCGGGTAGCGTGGCTCGCCCAGGACCTGCGTCCCGACGACCATCGCCGGGAGCGGAGCCTCAAGCACGTCATAGCCGACGGGGCTGAGGCGGTGAATGCGGACCGCGCCGTCCCCGGCCGGCTCGACCTTGCCGGCGTAGGAGAGGTACGGCAGGCCGAGGATGGTCGCGATGGCCGCCGGCACCACGCCGCCCCCGCCGTCCGAGCTGTCGGCGCCGGCCATCACGAGGTCGTAGTCGAGCGTGCGGAGGGCGGCGGCAAGGACGCGCGCCGTGCCCAGGGAGCAGGAGCCGGCCAGCGAGTCGTCCGTCACCAGCACGGCCCGGTGGGCGCCCATCGCGAGACCCTTGCGGAGCGTCTCCGGCGCGTTCGGCGGGGCCATCGCCAGGAGCGTGATCTCGCCACCGTGCGCCTCGACGAGCTTGAGGGCCGCCTCCAGGACGTACTCGTCGTTGCCGTTGATGACGGCCGGGACGACGGCCCGATCCAGCCGGCCGTCGGGGCCCAGGCGCTCCTGGCCGGTGCTGTCGGGCACCGGCTTGGCCAGGATGACGATCCGCACGGTCCGCTGCGCTCCTTGGCCCGGCCGGCGTCATGCCTCCCGGGCAAGCAGGGCTCGCGCGACCACGAGCCGCTGGATCTGCTGCGTTCCCTCGTAGAGCTGGGTGATCTTGGCGTCGCGCATCATGCGCTCGACGGGGAACTCCTCGACGTAGCCGTAACCGCCGAACACCTGCACGGCATCGGTGGTCACGGCCATCGCCGCGTCGCCGGCGACGAGTTTACACAGGGCGGACCAGCGACTGGCGTCCGGGGCACCGCGTTCGACCTCGTCGCATGCGGCGTACAGGAGCTGGCGGGCGGCCTCCGTGCGGGCGTCCATGTCGGCGAGCATCGCCTGGATCATCTGGAATTCGGCGATCGGCCGCCCGAACTGCCGTCGTTCGGCCGCGTACGCCACCGCCGCGTCCAGCGCGCCCTGGGCGATGCCGACAGCCTGGGCGGCGATCCCCGGCCGCGACCGGTCCAGCGTGCGCATGGCCAGGGAGAACCCGTCGCCCTCGTCGCCCAGCCGATTCGACGCCGGGATCCGCACGCTGTCGAAGACGAGCTCCGCCGTCGGTGATCCGCGGATCCCCATCTTGTGCTCGACGCGCGCGACGCTGAAGCCCGGTGCGTCGGCGGGCACGAGGAACGCCGAGAGGTGGCGATGACGCTCGGCCCCCGGGTTGGTCACCGCGAAGACCGTGATCCAGTCGGCCACGCTGCCCTGGCTGATGAATCGCTTGGTGCCGCTGATCACGTAGCCGTCGCCGTCCCGCTCGGCGCGCGTGCGGATGGACGATGGGTCGGATCCCGCCTCCGGCTCCGTCAGGGCGAAGGCGATGAGCTGCTCGCCGCTCGCCAGCGGAGGGATCCACCGCGCGAGCTGCTCCTCGGTGCCGGCCATGAGCAGCGGCAGCGCGGCGAGCTCCTGGACGGCAAGGATCAGGCCGGTGGTCGCGCAGGCCGCGGACAGCGCCTCGATCGCCAGGGAGACGGTCAGCAGGTCGGCCCCGAGCCCGCCGTGGCGCTCCGGGAACGGCAGGCCCAGGATTCCCTGCTCGGCCAGCAGCTGCTTGATGTCCCAGGGGAACTCGGCGCTGCGATCGATCTCCGCCGCGCGGGGGGCGACGCGCTCTCGGGCGAGCGTGCGGACGGCATCGCGGATCTCGCGCTGCTGATCGCTGAGCCGGCCGGACTGCGAGGCGAGAGGCACGATGCGGTGGATCCTAGCACCGCGAACGGGCTCGACGACGCCGGGTCGGGTGTACCCTCGAAGGGTCGCGGCCCGAGGGACGCGGGGACGCCCACCTTCCAGCACCGAAGCGGGGTGACGGATGGACCAGGCGACGACGCTCCTGATCGCAATCGTGCTGGTGTGCGCGGGCGGACTCCTGCTCGTCTCGTACCTCGCGCGCGCCAGGAGCCGGCAGCGACCGATCGACAGCCCCATCACGCCGTCCTCGGAAGGCGTGAAGCTCTGCCCCCACTGCGCCACGGAGAACCTCTGGAGCGAGGCCCGCTGCGTGGGCTGCGGGCGCACCCTCCCGGACGCCGCTCGCGGGCCCTGGTAGCCGCGCGGCCGTAGCTGCGCGGCAGGGGCGCTGGGCCTGCCAGCCGCGAGCCACGCCCGTCGGGCGCGAGCCGGGCCCGTCGGCACGAGCCGGGCCCGCCGGCGAGCGACCCCCTACTGGACCACGGGCAGCTGCCGGCCGCGGCCGGCGTGCGGCCCGGGCGCGGCGACGCCTGCCAGGACCTCGCTGATGTCGATCGTCGTGACGCCGGCGTCGTTGCCGTCGGCCGAGGCCAGGCCGTCGCGGAGCATCGTCATGCAGAAGGGACACGCGGTGGCGACCGCTGCCGCACCGGTCGCGAGCGCCTGGCGCGACCGCTCCGCGTTGATCCGCGTGCCGCGCCGCTCCTCCATCCACATCCGGCCGCCGCCGGCCCCGCAGCAGAAGGACTGGCGCCCGGAGCGCTCCATCTCGCGCACCTCGAGCCCGGGTACGGCCGCCAGGACGTCCCGCGGCGCCGCCATCACGCCGTTGTAGCGGGCGAGATAGCACGAGTCGTGGAACGTCACGGTCGCGGGCGGCGCCGTGCTCCCGTCCGCGCCCGGGGCGAGCACGGCCAGGCGGCCGCCGTCGAGCAGGCGCTGGAGGTAGACGCTGTGGTGGACGACGCTGTACGAGCCGCCGAGCTGCGGGTATTCGTTGGCGAGCGTGTTGAAGCAGTGGGGGCATGCCGTGACGATCGCCGGCGGGCCGTACTTCGCCAGCGTCTCCACGTTCTGCGTCGCCAGCATCTGGAAGACGTACTCGTTGCCCATCCGGCGGGCGGGATCGCCGGTGCAGGCCTCCTCCTGGCCGAGCACCGCGAACGAGACGCCGGCGGCGTGCAGGCAGGTCGCGAACGCCCGCGCCACGCGGGCGTTGCGCTCGTCGAAGGCGGCTGCGCAGCCGACCCAGTACAGCACGTCGAGCTCGGCCAGGCGGCCGGCCGCCGCCACGGACGCGGCGGTCGGCACTTCGAACGGCAGTGGCTTCGTCCAGTCAAGGCGCGCCGTCTTCGGTTGCCCCCACGGATTGCGGGCCGTCTCCATCGCCCGGAACGCCGCCGTCACCTCCTGGGGGAAGCGGCTCTCCTCGAGGACGAGGTTCCGGCGGAGGCCGACGATCTTGTCGACGTGCTCGATGAGGACGGGGCAGGCCTCGACGCACGCGCCGCAGGTGACGCAGTCCCAGACCGCGTCCTCGTCGATCACGCGGTCGACGAGTGGGATCGGCCAGGGCCGTCGCGGGGAGCGAGTCGTCGAGGGCGCCGCCGCGCTCGCGCACGAGCGGCGAGTTCGGGATGAAGTTGAGGCTTCGCTCCGCCGCGGTCGCCTGGGCGCGGATGCCCATGACCAGCGCCCGCGGGTCGAGCGTCTTGCCGGTGGCGTGCGCGGGACAGGCGTCGGTGCAGCGGCCGCACTCGGTGCAGGCGAAGCCGTCGAGGACGTCCTTCCAGCCGAGGTCGGCGAGGGTCCTGACCCCGAAGGTGGCGTCCTCGCGCTCGAGGTCCATCATCGGCAGCCGGCCACGTGGCGCGAGCTTGCGCAGGTAGACGTTCACGAAGCTCGTGTAGACGTGGAAGTGGCGGTTGAAGGGGATGTACACGAGGAACGTCGCGAGGACCGCGATATGGGCCCACCACAGCAGGACGAAGGCGGTGCCAGTGGTGGCGTCGCCGAGCGGGCGAAGGGCGGGCGCGACCGTGTTCGAGATGAACGCCCCGGGCACGTCGCCGTAGCGGGCCGCCTCGAACCACTGGGCCACGAACTCGGTCGAGACGACGAGCACGATCATCACCAGGATCAGGAGCGCCGTCCGCGTGAACAGGAGTCGCGGCGGCCGGCTGACCAGGCGCCGCTCGAACGCGTACGCCGCCCCGGCCAGGGCGAGCACCGCGACCACGTTCTGGAGCGCGACCAGTGCCTGCCAGATCACGCCGTCGAACGGGTGCCGAGACGACGGCCTCGGGGACGCCGCCGAGGACCACGTTGATGTTGCCGATCAGGAGGACCGTGGAGCCCAGGAACAGGCCGTAGTGCATGAGCCCCACGCGCCCCTCGCGGAACATGCGGGTCTGGAGGATCGTGTACCGCACCACCCCGCCCAGGCGCCGCGCGACGTCGTGGCCGGCCCGCGACTCCTCCGCCGCGACCGCGGCCCAGACGCGGACGTGGCGCCAGACGACCAGCAGGAAGATCCCGAACGCGCCCCAGAAGATGGGCAGCGAGAGCGGGTAGAACGGCACTCGGGCGAGGGACTCGATCACGCGGGTCCTCCTGGGCGCTCTCGGTTGGGGCCTAGGGTCGCGGCTCGCGGCCGGATGCACGGCCGGGCTGGGGTCGCCGCTCCTGGTTGGGATCGCGGCCGGGCTCCCGGGCCGGGCCCGACGCCGGTTCAAATGCGCGTTCCGGCGCGCCGTGCCCCCAACCGGCGTGATCGAATGGCCCGGCCAGCGTCTCCAGGGCGTGGTCGAGTACCGGCTCCAGCGTGGCGAGGGATTCGATGGCGCCCCCCGGGCTGCCGGGCAGGTTGACGACCAGCGACCGGCCGATGACGCCGGCGAGCGCCCGCGAGAGGCTCGCCATCGGCGTCGACCGGCGCCCGTCCGCCCGGATGGCCTCGGCCAGCCCGGGTACCTCGAAATCGATGGCGGCCCGCGTCGCCTGCGGCGTGACGTCGCGCGGCGTCAGGCCGGTGCCCCCGGTCGTGAGCACGAGTGGATGGCGAGCTGCCCCTCGCGGACGGCGGCGCCGATCGCTTCGACGTCGTCCGGCACCACGGCGCGCTCCACCCGGAATCCCAGGCTCGCGAGCCGCTCCGACAGCCGATCGCCGGACACGTCCTCGCGGACGCCGGCGGCGCAGCCGTCGCTGACGGTGAGGACGAAGGCCGATCGGATCGTCACGAAACGGTCACCCTCGCGTCACGCGCCGCCGGGACGCCGCGCGGGCGAGCGGCGGATCCCGCCGGCCCGGGGGCCGCCGGGCCGCGGGCCTCCGGCGCGCGCGCCGCCGGGTCGGGCGCCGCCCCGCAGGGGCCCGCGGGCGCCGGGCGGGACGGCGGGGACGATGACCTCGACCGGCCCGCGCGGCGCCGTCGCCTCGCCGGTGGTCGCCTCCCCTGCCCCGCCGGCCGGGATGGCCGAGCGCTGCCACTCGCCGGACTTGCCGCCCGTCTTGCTGACCAGGCGGAGATGGCGGATCTCGACGCCCTTCTCGACACCCTTGACCATGTCGTACACGGTGAGGGCGGCCACGGCCGCGGCGGTGAGCGCCTCCATCTCCACGCCCGTCTGGGCCGTGGTCGCCGCCTCGGCCCGCACCCGGAGCGCCGAAGCCGTCCGGTCGGGCGTCACCGTCACCACCAGGTGCGTCAGCGGGAGCGGGTGGCAGAGCGGGATCAGCTCCGAAGTCTTCTTGCCGGCCATGACGCCGGCGAGCTCGGCCACGGTGAGGACGTCGCCCTTCGGGCCGCCCCCGTCGATGACCTGGCTCAGCGTGTCCTGGCTGCAGGCCACCTCCGCCTCGGCTACCGCTCGCCGCGAGGTGACCGGCTTCTCGGACACGTCGACCATGCGCGGCCGTCCGCGCCGGTCGACATGGGTCAGGCGCCGACGCTCGACGCGCGGCTGGCGTTCGTCCATCGATCCTCCGTCGCGATTGCCGGCCGGCTCACTGCCGGTCCAGCCACCACAGCTCCACCTCGGCGCCGGCGGGCAGCCCGTCGGCCGATTCTGGCACGACCGCCAAGGCGTCGGCCGAAACGAGGCCCGCCAGCAAGTGGCTTTCCTGGGCTCCCGCCGGGCTGACGCGGACGCGGCCCACCGCATCGCGGGCCACCAGTCCGTCCGCGTCCCGGCCCGCCATCACGCGCAGGAAGGCGCGGCGACCGTGGGCCTTCGTGACGGGCCCGGCGAGGACGCCGCGATCGCGCCGGTGCCCCAGGTCGGTCGCGGACCGGCCGGCCAGGTGGCGGATCGCCGGCCGCACGAACAGCGAGAACGTCACGAACGAGGAGACGGGGTTGCCGGGCAGCCCGAACAGGAGGACCCGGCGCGACGGGCCCGGCTCGGCCGGGGACGCGGTGCCGTCCGCTCGACCGCTCACCGCGCCGCTCACCGGACCGGTCGCTCCCCCGCCCGGCGGGCCGGCGTGCTCACCGGCGATCCGTGGTGCGGACCCGAACGCGAAGGGCTTCCCCGGCTGGACCGCCACCCGCCAGAGGTCGACCGAGCCGACCGTCTCGAACGCCTGCCTCACGACGTCGTACGGCCCGACTGAGACGCCGCCGCTGACCACCACGAGGTCCGCATCCTCGATGGCGGTGCGAAGCATCGCCAGCATCGGCTCGGCGCGGTCAGGGGCGATGCCGACGTGGCGGGCGTCGGCGCCGGCGGCCCGGCCCGCCGCGACCAGGAGCGGCCCGTTCGAGTCGAAGATCGCGGACGGCCCGGGATCGCTGCCGGCCGGGCGCAGCTCGTCGCCGGTGGAGATGACCGCCATGATCGGCCGACGGTGAACCGGCACGCGCCCCTTGCCGGCCGCGGCGGCCAGCGCGATCTCACCGGCGCCGAGAGCGGTTCCGGCCTGCAGCACCACGGCGCCGGCGCGGAGATCGCCCGCTCGCCGCCTGACGTTCGCGTTCAGCCTGGTCGCGGCGTGGACGAGGATCTGGGCGGGCAGTGGACCCGTCGCATCCCGTCCGCGGGAGCCCCGACGCCCTTCGCCGTCGATGGGGGTCGTGGCCTCCACTTCGACCACGGTGTCGGCCCCCGGCGGGACCGGGGCGCCGGTGGCGATCCGGACGGCGACGCCGGCAGTGACGGCCACGCCCGGCGCCGCGCCGGCCGCGACCTCGCCGACGACGCGGAGGAGCGCGGGCGCGTCCTCGCTGGCGGCCGCGACGTCCGCCGACCGGATCGCGTAACCGTCCATTGCCGAGTTGTCCCACGGTGGCAGGTCCAGCGCGGCGGTCACCGGCTCGGCCAGGACGCGGCCGAGCGCCTCATCGAGGGGCACGTCCTCCACATGCAGGGGGTCGCCGGCGGCTCGGAGCACCAGATCGAGCGCGGCTTCGACGCTGAGCAGGTCGCCGGTCATGGCAGCTCCTCGGGGTGGTTCGGCACGCCCGGCGCGCCACGCACAGGGCCGCCCGGTGCGCCACCCGGCGCGTCGTCCCGTGCCGGGCGTGTGTCCGGACTGCCAGGGACAAGGTCCGCCGCGGCCGGCGCATCGCCCTCGGGGCCGTTCGACGGTTCATCCGCGGCGCAGCCCGCGGGGCCGTCGGAGGAGTCGCCCGGGGGGTGCTCGGTTGCGCCGCCGGTCCGCGGGCCGCTCTCGACGGCGTTCGCTGCCGGGGCGTCCACTGCGGCGGCGTCCGCTTCGGCGCTGTTCACGGCGGTGCTTCGGGACCAGCCCGTCGGGCCGCCCGTCCGAGTCGCTGCGGCGGCCGCGGCCGCCGCCGTTCGGGCCGCGTTCAGGCGCTCCTGGAGCGCGCGACCGACACCGAACCGGGTCAGGAGGCCGACCAGGCGTCCCTCGGCCAGGACCGGCAGCCCATCGACCCCCGACTGCTGGAGCCGCGCCACGGCCGGGCGCAGGTCGTCGTCGGGGCGCAGCACCGGGAGGCGGTCAGCGCCGGCCATGATCTCCGTCGCCCGCGTCGTCTCCCATCTTCGCCGCTGGATCCGGCGGATGTCTCGCAGGCCGACCACGCCCAGGAGCGTGTCGCCGGCCATGACCGGAATGGCCGTGATCATGCTGGCCCCGGCGATGAGATCGGCGAAGGTGTCAAGGGTCACCTGGGGCGGAATGACCGGGAGGTCGCGGTCCATGACCTCGCCGACCGTGATCCCTTCGATGAGGATCTCGAGCTGCTCGCGGCGGACGATGGCGATCGACGAGCCGCGCATCACCCATCCCAGGGCGACCAGGATCACGCCGTCGGCGAGAGCGCCTTCAAGGGCCACGACGAAGCCGACGACCATGATCCCATACCCGGTCAGCCGGCCGATCCGCGCCGCGATGCGGCCGGCTCGGGCCGCATCGCCCGTGAAGCCCCAGGCGATGGCCCGCACCATCCTTGCCCCATCCAGCGGATAGACGGGCAGGAGATTGACGAACCCGACCAGGCCCGCCAGGAGCGATGCCAGGAAGGCCGCCTCGAGGATGGCCGTCGCCGCCACGCCCGGAGCGTCGGGCAACGCGCCGGCGATGAGCTCGACGAGCACAGCGCCGCCAATGCCAAGGACCAGGCTGGCGATGGGCCCGGCCGCGGCGATCGCCAGCTCTGAGCCCGGCCGCCCGGCGGTCGCATCCACCGGCGCGATCGCCCCGAACGGCAGCAGGAGCACGACGGGCGGGGCCGCCCTGGCCCGGCGGGCAACCGCGATGTGGGCCACCTCGTGCGCGACGACGGAGAGGAAGTAGCCGACGGCCGTGACCGTCGCCGCGATCCACCCGACCGCGGGCGGCCACAGCGCGTACCGGTCGGGCATCTCGCCGGCGCCCAGGACCACGATCAGGAGGACCACGATCAGGACCCATGAGACGTGCACCCGCAGCTCGGTCCCGAAGACTCGACCGAAGGGAATCCCGTTGCGCATCATCGTGGCCGTGCCGGCCGTGCCGGCCGTGCCGGCCGTCCGGCCGTGCCGGCCGTGCCGGTCCTGCCGGTGCTGCCGGCCGTGCCGGCCGTGCCGGTCGTGCGCGTCGCAGCAGGGACGTCGCGGATCGCATTGCCGGCGTCCCGCGTCGCGCGCCGAGCGGCTTCATCGGCCTCCGCCCGGCTCGGCCGCCGCGGCAGCCGGTGCCGCCGGCCGGCTTCCGCTTCCCAATTCGGCGTCCGCGGCAGCCTGCGCGGTCACTGCCTTCCTCCGCGCGACGACCCACGTCGCGACGGTCAGGCCCAGGCCGACGACGGCGATGACGATGGTGGTCTCGGTCCAGAACGGGTCCGGGAACAGCTGGACCAGGCGGTCGGTGGCCGGGTCGAACGTCCACGTCCCGGCGGCGAAGAAGAGCTCATGGAACAGCGTGAACGCCTGCTCGAAGAAGACGGCGAACCCGGCTCCCGCGATCGTCGCGCCGATGGCCGTGAGCGCCGCTCCCCGGCTGACGGCCCGCCACCACCGGGCGCGTCGCACAGCCGTCCGCCGGGCGACCCAGGCGCCCGCCACCAGGACGACGGCGGCGGCCAGGACGACGACCGTGAAGGCGAGGACGACTCGCCGGACGTCGTCCATGTGGGACCGCTCGCGGGCGTTGAAGACGGGGACGCCGTCGACCGCCTGCGCGAAGGTACCCGGGCCGAGCCAGACCTCGCGAACCACGTCCGCACCCACGGCCTGGGTTTCCGCCAGCGTCCAGCCGGTGTAGGCCTCGGCGTCGGATCGAGCCTGCTCCAGGCTGACCCACACGGGGTTGAAGAAGAGCGTGATCGTGACCCCGACCAGCACCAACCCCGTCGCGATCGAGGTCAGCCAGGCGGCCGCCGCCCCCGACACGCCACCCGATGGAGCCGGCGCCGCGGTCACTCGCCCTCGAGCGTCCGAGCCTGCTCCCACCATGTCTCGATCATGAGGTCGGTCGGCGGGTCCACCTTGAGGGCCGCCGCCGCTCGCCTGACGCGGTCGCTGAAGGCGGGCAAGTCGACCGCCAGCACGGCCGCCAGGCCGTCGAGCCTGGCCAGCCGGAACAGCGTGTGCTCGGATGCCCCGAAGCCGACGAGGTTGAGGAGCAACGCTTCGTCGCGCCACTGGACGACGTCGTTGGGCGAGGCGTCCACCTGGTCGGCGAGCGTCTGGCGCCGCGTGCTCGTCTCCGACACTTCGAGAAGCAATCCCGTCGTGAACACGCCCTGGCGCTCAAGGCGCTCGAGGTGGATCGGCTCGATCCTCGTCAGCTCGGTGATCGGCGGCACGTCTGGCGGGCTCCTGCGGGTCCGGAGGTCGGGAGGGACGGCGGCCATTGTACGGCCGCGGCCTCGGGATGCCGCGACCGACCGGGCCATCTCCCGAGCGATGCGCCTCCGTGCATCAGGGGCGGGAGTGCGGCGGGCCATCTCCCGAGCGATGCGCCTCCGTGCATCACGGGCGGGAGTGCACGCCGGTGGCCCGGGCTGGTCAGGCCGATGCGCGGACGTGCATCACGCAGGAGGGAGGCGGGAAGCCCGCGCCTGCGGCTCGGGCGGGTCACGCCGATGCGCGGACGTGCATCACGCAGGAGGGGGCGGGAGTGCGCGCCTGCGGCCCGGGCGGGTCACGCCGATGCGCGGACGCGCATCACGCAGGAGGGGTCACCCCCCCCCGTATGCGGAGAGGATCGACGAGCGCCCGAGTGTAGCGCATATCGGTGAACGGGCGTTCGATCGTCGCCGTCGGACGCCGGTCGGGATGTGTCGCGCCGAGGCTCGCCGGCCTACTCCGGCTTCTCGCCGAAGATCGTCCAGTGCCAGGACTTCTCGGCTTCGCCGGTGAGTTCGATCATCACGTGCTTGACCCGCGTGTACTCCTCGAACGAGTACATGGACATGTCCTTGCCGAAGCCCGACTGCTTGAACCCGCCATGTGGCATCTCGCTGGTCACCATCAGGTGGTCGTTGACGAGGACGTGGCCGAAGTTGAGCTCGATCGTGGCGCGCATGGCCACGCGGAGGTCGTTCGTCCACACGGAGCTCGCCAGGCCATACGGCGTGTCGTTGGCGAGGCGCAGCGACTCCGCTTCGGTGTCGAACGGCAGGACCACCAGGACCGGGCCGAAGACCTCCTGCTGGACGATCTCGCTGTCCTGCGCAGCCCCATCGATGACCGTGGGCTGGTAGAAGGCGCCGTCCGGCAGGCCGGGCACGTCGGCCCGGGCGCCACCGCAGCGCACCCGCGCGCCGGCCGCGATCGCCCGCCGGACGAAGCCGTCGACGCGGTCGACCTGGGCGGTCGAGATGAGCGTGCCCAGGTCGATCCCCGGATCGAGCGGATCACCGACGCGAACCCCCCGGAACAACTCCACGAGCCGCGCCGTGAACGGTTCGGCCACGCTCCGGTGGACGTAGACGCGCGTCGCGGCCGTGCAGTCCTGGCCCCCGTTGATGAGGGCACCGGCAGTGGCGCCTCGTGCGGCCGCCTCGAGGTCCGCGTCCGCGTGGACGATGAACGGGGCCTTGCCGCCCAGCTCCAGGTGCGTGCGCTTCAGGTTGGCGGCGGCGGCGGCCTGGATTCGGCGACCAGTCTCCGTGTCGCCGGTGAGCGACACCAGGTCCACGTCGGGGTGGGCCGCGAGCGCGGCTCCCACCACGTCGCCGCGTCCGGTGACGACGTTGAAGACGCCGGCCGGGACGCCGGCCTCGGCGGCAAGCTCGGCGAGGCGGACGGTCGTCAGCGGCGTCGCGCTCGCCGGCTTCAGCACCACCGAGTTGCCGGCGGCGAGCGCGGGGCCGATCTTCCAGATCGCCATCCACAGCGGGTAGTTCCAGGGACTGACCTGGCCGACGACGCCGAGCGGCTCGCGGCGAACGTAGCTCGTGTGACTGCCGCTGTACTCGGCGGCGGCCTTGCCCTCCAGGTGTCGAACGGCGCCGGCGAAGTAGCGAAGGTTGTCGAGCGTGAATGGGAGGTCCGACTCCCGGCGCAGCTTGTACGCGGAGCCCGTCTGCATCGTCTCCAGGCGAGCGAGGTCGTCGGCGTTCGCCTCGATCAGGTCCGCCAGCCGGAGCAGGATCGCGACCCGCTCCGGCAGGTAGCGGCGACTCCATCGGCCGTCGGAGAACGCGGCCCGGGCCGCGGCGACGGCCCGATCGACGTCGGCCGCGGTGCCCGCCGGGACGCGCCCGACGAGCTCACCCGTGGCTGGGCTGTGGACCTCCAGCCAGCCACCGCCGGTTGCCTCGGCCGAGGCTCCGTCGATGAACATGGCGTAGTCGCGGGCGACCTGGACGGCCATGGCGTCGAGATCCTCCTTCGGGAGTCGGACCGCCGGATCGCCGGCGCCAGGCCGGGCGCGACGGCGCCTGCCCGAGTCTACCCGTCCGACCAGGCCGGCCGGGGTGACGTCTCACGGGCGTGGCTGGTCCCGCGCTCCCTCCAGCTGCCCGGCCCGACCGAAGGGAGGATGTCCACGCCGACATGCGAGCCACCGGCCCGCGAGCCACCGGGATGCGGGCCACCGGGATCCATGCATGCGAGACCGAGATCCCCGCCATGGCGGCGCAGTAGGCTGGCGGCGACACGCGCTGGGAGGTGCCGGGTGCCCGAATGGATCCTGTCCACGCTGCTGTTGATCCACATCGTGGCGGCCATCGTCGCGGTTGGATCGAACCTGACGTACCTGTTCTGGTTGCGGCGGGCGGGCCTCGACGGCGCCCGGCTCGTGTTCGTGATCAACAGCGTGAGGGCGCTCGACCGGAAGGTCGCCAACCCGGCCTACATCGTCGTGCTGGTATCCGGCCTGGCGATGCTCGCGTCGGGTGAGTGGGGCTTCGGCCCGTTCTGGGTGACTGCCGGGCTCGGCCTCTACGCCTTCGTCGCCGTCCTCGGCATGACCGTCTTCGCGCCGGCGATCCGGCGCCAGGCGGCCGAGGCGGAGCGCGATCCGAGCAGCCCGGCCTACCGCGCGGCCGCTGCCCGCTCCCGCACGCTGGGCATCATCACCACGTCGATCGTGCTCGTCATCGTCGCGCTCATGGTCTACAAGCCCACGCTCTGACGCCCGCGCCGGCCGGCGGCCGCAGCCGGGCTGCGCGACTGGGGGACGGCGCACTCGAACCCGGGACGCCCGCACCGCTCGGAGGACACACGGCCATGGATCTCGGCATCGCCATCTCCGCCGCGCTCGAGGTGGGGACGAAACGAACGTTTGCCTGGGCCGACGGCTGGCCGGGCTGGTGCAGGGCCGGACGCGACGAAGGTGCCGCCCTGTCCGCCCTCGGCACGGCGGGCGGCCGCTATGCGCCGATCGCCGCGGCCGCCGGGCTCGTCCTGCCGTGGAGCCCGGACACCCCGTTCGACGTGGTCGAGCGCGTTCCGGGCGACGCCACCACCGACTTCGGCGCGCCGGGCAAGGTCGCCCAGCTCGACCGCGCACCGCTCAGCGACGTCCAGGCCGCCCGCCTCGTCTCCCTGCTGGAGGCCGCCTGGTCAACCCTCGACACGATCGTCTCGGTTGCGCCACTCGAGCTGCGACGAGGGCCACGCGGTGGCGGGCGAGACCGCGACCAGGTCTTCGGCCACGTCGTCCGGGCGGAGACGAGCTACGCGCGCGTCATCGGCCTCAGGCTGTCCGAGCCGGATCCCGCCGACGGCGACGCGGTCGCCGCGCAGCGGGCGTCGATCGCCGCGCTGCTGCGCCTGCCATCCGACGGCTCACCGCTCGCGGGAAAGCGCTGGCCCGCGCGCACGGCGGCGCGGCGTATCGCGTGGCACGTGCTCGATCACGCGTGGGAGATCGAAGACCGGACGGAACTGCCGTCGGCCTGAGTGCCGGTTGGAGCGGCCGGACGGGCCGGAGGCCGGGCGTGGGGGGATGTCAGCCGTGCGCGGGAGTCCGCCCCAGCTTCGAGGCTTCGGTTCGCAGCAGCTCCCAGCAACGCTCGACGTGGCGATGCTCCGTGCGCAGGTTGCCGATCGAGACCCGGATCGTGAAGCGGCCGCCCAGCTTCGTGTGGGAGAGGAAGACGTCCCCTGACTCGTTCACGGCCGCCATGAGCGCCTCGTTCGCGGCATCGAGGTGGGCGGCAACGGCCGCTTCGTCCTCGCGTCCGGCGAGCTCGGCCGGCCGCCAGCGCAGGCAGACCGTCGAGAACGGCACCGGCGCCAGCCGCTCGAAGTCGGGGTCGGCGTCGACCCATGCCGCGAACGCTGCCGCCTCCTCGAGGTGGCCGGTCAGGCGCCGCTGCAACCCGGCGATGCCGAAGTAGCGGAGCTCGAACCAGAGCTTGAGCGCACGCATCCGCCGGCCCAGCTGCGGCTGGTACTCGCTGAAGTCGTGGACCGGTCGAGCCCGGTCCAGGGTCCGCAGGTACTCCGGAACGAGGCTGAAGGCGGCCCGCAGCTGGTCCATCCGGCGCGAAAGGAGCAGCGACGCGTCGAGCGGCGTGAACAGCCACTTGTGGGGATTGACGACGATCGAATCGGCCCGCTCCCAGCCGGCGAACGGCTCGCGCCGATCAGGCAGGATCGCGGTCGCGCCGGCGTAGGCCGAGTCCACGTGGAGCCAGCAGCCCTCGCGGGCGGCCACCTCGGCGATTGCGGAGACCGGATCGATGGCCGTAGACGACGTCGTGCCGATCGTCGCGACGATCGCGATCGGCCTGGCGCCGTCCGCCCGGTCCGCCCGGATGGCCTCCTCCAGCGCCGCCACGTCCATGGCGTAGGCCGCGTCGGTTGCCACGTGGTGAACCGCGGTCCGGCCGAGGCCCAGCGTCATGCACGCACGATCGATGCTCGAATGCGCCTCCGTCGACGCGTACACCACCGGCCGTCCGATCTCGGGCCGCGCCGCCAGGCCGCGGGCCGACGCGTCGAGGCCGGCCGCCTCGCGGGCGGCGGCGAGCGCGATGAGCGACGACGTCGAGGCCGTGTCGGTGAGCAGACCATCGAAGGTGTCGGGCAGCCCGAACGCGCGGCGGAGCCAGCCGACGACGACCTGCTCGAGCTCCGTGCCCACAGGCGACGTCCGCCACAGCATCGGGTTCTGGCCGAGGGCGGCCGTGAAGATCTCGCCGAGGATGCCCGGCGCTGCCGCCGTCGTCGAGAAGTAGGCCATGAAGCCCGGATGCTGCCAGTGGGTCGCATTCGGCTCGACCAGCCGCGGCACGTCGGCGAGCAGGTTCGCGAGGGGCTCGGGCTCGAATGGCGGATCGGCCGGCAGCGCCTCCCGGAGTGCTCCGGGCTCGATCCGCGGCAGGATCGGATAGCGCTCCACGCCCGCGAGGTAGTCGGCCACCAGGTCCACGGCCGCGTGGGCAGCCTGCCGAAAACGCTGCGGGTCCATGTCGCCGGACGCGGCCCCCTGGGCCGCATCGAGTTCCGCCAGGGCTGCCGGGATCCTCGTGGCTGGAGCCGGGATGTCGTCGATCATGGCTGGCAGTGTAGGTCCGGCGGTCGTGCCGGCGGGGGGTCGTGCCGGCGTGGGGTCGTGCCGGCGGGGTGGTCGTCGCGGCGCGTGCCGCGTGCCGCGTGCCGGCGGGGTCGTGCCGCGTGCCGCGTGCCGTTCCGGCAATCATCCATGCGCTCGTGATGCGCTCAGCCCGCGAGCGCACGGAACCTCGACCGCGACGGTCGGTACGTCGTGTGCGGCGTTTGGATTCGGCCCCCTGCGGCCACCGATCCCGGGCGCGAACGCACGATTCATTGCCGCTCTGGTCTGGGGAGCGACCAGCCGGCCGGGCTGCCGCTCTGGTCCGGGGCGATCAGCCGGAGGGCAGGCGCGGGCGCCGGCCCGGCTGATCGGGCGATGACCCGCGCGGGGCGATGAGCCGGCGAGAGCGACGAGCCGGCCTGGAGCAATCGGCCGGCGTGACGCTCCGGCATGCCGTTGCGGCGAGGGCCCGGGCCGTCTGGCAGGGTGGACCCGGGACGAGCGACGGTGGTAGGGTTCGCCGGTCCACGTGGCCCGACGGCCGCCCAACCCGCCGGGCACATTCGCCCGGCCGCACCGGCCCGGTGCCCCCAGGCTCCGCGCCGACGAGACGCCGGTCTGCTCATTCGCGTCGATGCGCGGCGCGTCGTTGTGCGGCGCGTCGATCCTTGGCGCTCGATCCGCGGCAACGCCGCGGGTGTCGCCTGACGAGCAGGCCCGCGACGGGAGATGCGCTGTGCCCTACGTTGCCGCTGCCCCGCGCCGCGCCAGGCTCGCCGCGGCCCTTCGACTGCTCGTCCTCGCACCGCTCGTTGCCGCGCTCCTCGCGGCCGCGCCGCCATCGGTGACGCCCGCCCAGGCCGCCACGCCCGTAGCCCGGGCCGTGATCGTGGTCGGCCCCACCGAGGGCATCACCCCCAGCTACATCCGGATGGCCAGGCAGACCGCGGCCCAGCTTCGGTCGCTCGGTGCGGTCGTGACCGAGGTCTACAGCCCGAACGCGACGCTCGCCCGGGTCCGGGCCGCGGCCAAGGGCGCGAACATGCTCATCTACCTCGGACACGGCAATGGGTTCCCGAGCCCGTACCTGCGCACTCTCTACACGACGAAGGTCGACGGAATGGGCCTCAACTCGGTCGCCGGCCGAGGCAACTACAACAAGCACTACTACGGCGAGTACTACATGCGGACGCTCGCCCTCGCCCCGGGCGCGATCGTCATCCTCAATCACGCCTGCTACACGCCGGGCAGCTCCGAGCCAGGCAAGCCGCTGCCGACCCTGGCGGTCGCCCGCAAGCGGGTCGACAACTACGCGTCCGGGTTCTTCCGAGCCGGCGCGATCGCGGTTTTCGCCACGACCGGTTCGCCCGGCTCGTTCATCGGCCAGCTGTTCACGACGAGCCGATCGATTCGGACGATCTTCTGGGACGCGCCCGACACGCGGACCACCTACCAGGCCAGCCTCACGTCCGCCCGAACGCCCGGCATGACCGGCATCCTCGCGCCCTACCCGCGATCGGTGTACTACCACTCGGTGATCGGAAAGCTTGCGTCGACGGCCACGGCATGGCGCGCCACCTGGCGCCCGTAGCGCGATCGACCACCAGCAACCGCGCACCCGGCCCGCCAGCGTGACGCCGGGCCGGGCCGCCGAGCGGCAGGCGGCGTTCGCGGCCGCCGCCGATCAGATCGCCTACCTCCGCGCCCACTCGGGCCTGCCCGGGCCGCGAGGTAACCTCGAGCTCCTCCAGGCGGCCGTCGACCTCGGGGACGAGGCTGCGTTCCGGGCCTGGATCGCGGTGGCTTCGGCCCTGGGCGGCGCGACCGAGTCGGACTCCGCGGGCGGCGCGACCGAGTCGGACTCCGCGGCCGCCCCTGTCGCCGCCCATCCGACGGACGAGTACCTCGTGGCGTGCGGGGTGGTCGGCCTCGGCCGGCTCGCCGCCGAGGGCCGGACCGACGTCGTCGAGGAGCTCCGAACCCACGCCTCGGACGGCCGGTGGCGCGTTCGCGAGGCCGTGGCCATGGCCCTGCAGCGGATCGGCGACGCCAACGTCAACGCAATGCTGAACATCACCGGCGACTGGGCCGGCGACCGGCCGTACGTCCAGCGTGCCGCAATCGCCGGCGCCAGCGAGCCGAGGCTGCTCCGCGACCCGTCGGCGGCACGGCGCGCCGTCGAACTCGTCGACCGCGTGACCGTGGCATTCGCGGCTGCCGTCGACCGCCGATCGGACGAGGCGCGGACCCTGCGCCAGGCGCTCGGCTACTGCTGGAGCGTCGTTGTCGCGGCCGACCCCGAGCACGGCCGCCCGACCTTCGAGCGGTGGGTCTCGTCCGACGATGCCGACATCGCCTGGATCGTCCGCGAGAACCTGGGCAAGAAGCGCCTCCAGGCGGCCGGTCCCGCCTGGGCCCGGGAGCTGGCGTCACGCATCGAAGCGCGACAGGCGACTGGACGGCGTCGTACGCTGGGCCAACCGTGACCAGCGATCGCCATCCCACCAGGATCGTCATCGTCGGCGTCGGCAACGTCGGCGCCACGCTCGCCTACACGCTGCTCCTGTCCGGCCTCGCCCCGGAGATCGTGCTCATCGACGCGAACCCGAAGCGCGCCGAAGGCGAGGCCATGGACCTCAACCACAGCGTGCCGTTCACGTCGCCCGCCCGCGTCTGGGCCGGGGACTACGGAGATTGCGCCGGCGCGGCGGCCACCGTGATCACCGCCGGTGCCGCGCAGCGTCCGGGCGAGAGCCGCCTCGACCTGGCCCGGCGCAACGTCGCCATCTTCCGGAGCATCGTCCCCCAGGTCGCCGCGGCCAATCCGGACGGCGTCATCGTGGTCGCCACGAACCCTGTCGACGTCCTCACCCACGAATCGACGCGGCTGGCCGGCCTGCCCTCGGGCCGCGTGATCGGCACCGGCACCATCCTCGACACGGCGCGCTTTCGGTACCTCCTGAGCGAGCACTTCGGCGTCGATCCCCGGAGCGTCCACGCCTGGATCGTCGGCGAGCACGGCGACAGCGAGGTGCCCGTCTGGTCGCTCGCCAACATCGCCGGCATGCGCCTGGCCGAGTTCTGCGCCGCCCAGGGCCGGGCGTTCGACCCGGCGGCCATGGAGGACGTCTTCCGGCGCACGCGGGACGCCGCCTACGAGATCATCGAACGCAAGGGCGCGACGTTCTACGCGATCGGCGCCGGGATGCAGCGCCTGCTCGAGGCGATCATCCGTGACCAGGCCACGGTGCTGTCCGTCTCGAGCTGCATCGACGACTTCCACGGCATCGACGGCGTCGCCTTCAGCCTGCCCACCGTGGTCGACCGACGAGGCGTCGCGCAGGTGCTGCGACTGGACCTGGACGAAGGCGAGCTCGCCAGCCTGCGGCGCTCGGCCGAGGTCCTGCGGGGTGTCATCGCGTCCGTGGCGGAAGGCTAGGCGCCGATCCGTCCCAGCGCGGCCGGCATCGGCCCCGTGATCGACACCCTGAAGACCGTCCACTGGGACCTCGGTGACGTGCAGGAGCCGTTCTTCGACTGGCAGGTTGGCTGGAAGCTCGACAGCCCCCAGATCATCGGGTCGATCACCGGGCTGCACTGCGGGGATCCGGCCGGGACCCCCTGGGTCGCCAAGACCCAATTCGAGGTCAGCGCATCGGGAGTGACCGTCAAGGAGACCCAGACCTGGACGGTGAAGATCACCGACCCGGTCAACCTCACCGGCACGTCCGACGACAAGGACGTCCAGACAGGTGCAGGCGTGGTCACCACCGCGACCGCGCCCCACGACCGAGTGCCCACCTCCCGGAGGCTGAGCGACCTCTCCCGTGCCGCCGTGGCCGACTGTGCCGCCGTGGCCGACTGTGCCGCCGTCGCCGACCTGGGTAAGCAACCAGGGCGGGCACCGATGCGACGGCCCGATTGCATCGCGCCCGGATCAGCCCGGCTCGACCGTCCCGACCTGCCTAGCCCGGCCAGAGCCCCGCTGCGATGCCGGGTCAGCAGGTCGCGCCAGGGTCGCCACGCCGCCTCGCGCTCGGTCAATGCGGCCGGTGGTGCTCCCAGTAGAGGTCAGCCGCCTCCCGCGCCCGCTCCGCTGCCCGCTGCAGCTCGTCGTGGCGGGCCCACCACTCCCGGTCGCTCGTCGTCGGAGGACGGGACGCTCCCGGCGACTCGCCTCCCCGGTAGCCCACGCGGCCGCCGGCAAGCTGGTGATCCCGGAGCGCCTGGTCGGCACGGTCGGCGGCAGCTTCGAGGCGCTCCCACTCCTGCCGTTCGAGGTCATCCACGATCGGCACCTCCGGCCACAGGGTACGCCGGCCCGAGCCCTGCGACATCCGGCCCACGGAGCGCGACGCCCGAATGCCCCCGGGCGCGGCTGACCGCCTGCACGGCTGACGCCGCGGCCCGAGTGCTGATCCAAGGGGAGGAGCGCGAGCCGCCCGCTGGCGGGTCGCCCCCCGGATCGACTCGGCCCGGGCCTGGCCGGCAGCCCCCCAGAGATGCCGGGGCCCACCAGGTCGCGAGCCGAGCCGGAGGTGAGGCGAGAGTATGCACAGCCACTTACCTGCGAGTTATCTGCGACCGGACACGCCGTGCGCCTGCGCGCCGTCGGAGGAGCGGCGTGCCTCGCCGGCGCGCGCACAACCTCGCGCGGGGGCGCGCAGCCTCGCACGCGGGCGCGAGGTGCGCCACCGCCGCGTCCGCGATCCGGCTTCGCCTACTTCGGTCGTAGGACCACCTGGAAGGCGGGGGCCTGCTGCACCAGGTACGAGAGCACGACGCGTCCCGCGGCTGGCACGTCGAAGACGACCCAGCCCTCGACCTTCTTGCCCTCCGCCAGCTGGCCGTTGGTGAGCTCCGGCTTGGGACCGTTGATCGGATACGCCTGGGCGAATCCCTGGCCGCCGACATCGACGGCCCAGTCCGAGCTGCTGAAGGAGACGCCGGCCGCGGTGGCGGTGTACCGCACGTCGACGGCCACGAAGACGTGGCCCTTCGCCGGCTTGTCGTCGAAGGCCGGCCGTGATCCCTTGTACGTCGCCGCGACCGCCCACTTCACGACCGTGACCGACAGGCACGGGTCGTTCGCGCAGTTGACCGTCATCCCCTGGCCCTTGGCGGCCACCGGCGGACTCGGCACCGGCGTCGGGCTCACGCTCGCCGCGGGCGACTGACTGGCCGGCGGCGGTGTCGCCGGGGCGGCGGACTGGCTCGCGGCCGGAGTCGCCGGCGCCGGCGGGGAGCACGCGGCGACCACCGCCAGGGTGGCGGCGATCGCGACCAGGACCAGCCCGCGCGGCGCGGCCATCTCCACCTCCGGGTTGCCATGCGCCTTCGACCTGGCCCTACTCTACGCCGCGTCCGCGCGCCCCAGGGAGCTCGCCCCGGACACACGGCGCGCCGGCGAGCCTGTCGGCCCACCGGCGCGCCCGCTCATGACAGGAGGGCGGTCACATCTGGGTCAGGCCGATGACGTGGCCCTCCGGATCGGCCAGGAGCGCGATCGTCGCCCCGGGGCCCGGGCTGAACTTCGGCATGATCACGCTCCCGCCGAGCTCGCTGCCACGGGCCAGCGTCGCGTCGATGTCGGCCACCGTGACATAGCCGGTGACAAAGCCGGGCGCGCCGCCCGGAGCGGCGCCGACGCCCACGACGACGCCCGTGGTCGCCGGGTCGGTCATCCCATAGCCGCCGGGATTGTCGGTGTTGAACGCCCAGCCGAACACCTTCGAGTAGTAGGCCTGCAGCGCCTTGTGGTCCTTGCCGGTCACCTCGAAGTGGATCACGCGCGCGTCGGTCATGACTCTGTCCCTCGCTTCGGGGCCGAATGCCGCGTCTCAGCCCTCTCACCTGGACGACGACCGGGCGCCCATGGAATTGACAAGCGCGCCATCAGCGGGCGACGTGACCGCCGGGCGGCGTGACCGCCCCGGCGCTCCGGCGGCCCGGCCCGCGCGATGCCTCGATCAGCCCGTCGCGTTCATCCCGGGTGCCCGCGGCACGGCGTCGGGCACCTCATGCCCAAGCGACACGTCGGGCATGGACCGGAACGCGAGGGCGCAGGCAGCGACCGCCGCGACCACCATCAGCCAGTAGACCACGCCGAGCCCGGAGGCCAGGGACGACCGGGCGGCGTCGATCGCCGCGGCGCTGAGCCCGGTCCGCGCGATCGGGTCCAGGATCGACGAGGAGGCGGCGCCGACGAACGCGGCCAGGATGCCGCCCATGACGCCCACGCCGACCGAGCCACCGATGGTCCTGCTGAACTGCACGAGCCCGGTGACGGTCGCGCGTCGCCGCCAGGGCACGGCACCCTGGATGATGATCAGCAGGGTGGTCGAGGCGAAGCCCATGCCCAGGCCGGTGACGGCGCATGCCGCGCGTGGAGAACCACAGGGAGGCGAACGATCCCACCTGGGTCATGGCCAGGGATCCCGCCACCAGGAGCACGGTACCGGCGAGGACGAGGGGCCGGGCCCCGACCCGCGCGAGGAGGCGGCCGCCGACGATCGAGCCGACCGGCCAGCCGATCGACATCGCTGCGACCACGGCGCCGGCGTCCACCGCGGTGCCGCCCTGCACGCCCTGGACCATGGGCGGCACGAACGTCGTGAGCCCGAACATCACGACGCCGGCCAGCGTCCCGATCCCCAGTCCGGCCCGGATGATCGGCGCCTGCAGGAGGTCGAGATCGACCAGCGGCTCCTCCGCGCGTCGCGCGTGGCGGACGAACCACCAGAGGAGGACCGCGGCGCCGACGAGCATTCCGACGACCAGCGGCGAGGTCCAGCCGAAGAGCTCGCCGCCCTCGGACACCGCGAACAGAAGCAGGACGATCGACCCGGTGAGCAGCGCCGCGCCCGACCAGTCCACTCGATGGGGCCGGCGCTCGAAGCGCTCGTGCAGGCCGATCCCGATGATCGCACCCGCCAGCGATGCCGACCGGGATGTTGAGCTCGAAGACCCACGGCCAGCCGACGCGTGGTCGTGATCACGCCGCCGATGGCCGGCCCCACGATCGCGGCCACGCCCCAGACGGCCGAGAAGACTCCCTGCATGCGGGCCCGCTGGCGGGGCTCGAAGATGTCACCGGCAATCGTGAAGGCGATCGGCTGAACCGCCCCCGCGCCGAGGCCCTGGATCGTCCGGAAGGCGATCAGCTCGAGCATGGACCCGGACAGGCCGCACAGCGCCGAGCCCGCCACGAACAGCAACAGGCCGAACAGGAACACCGGCTTGCGTCCGTGGATGTCGGCCAGCCGGGCATACAGCGGCACGGTGGTCGTGGACGCGAGCAGGTACGCGCTGAAGACCCATGCGTATTCGGAGAGGCCGCCAAGCTGGCCGATGATCGTCGGCATCGCCGTCCCCACGACCGTGGAGTCGAGCGCGGCCACCGCGAGCGCGGCCATGAGGCCGACGGTGATGAGCCCCTGCTCGCGCGTGATCGGGGGGATGGGCGGCGCGGTCTGCCCGCCCGGCGGCAGCGGCTCGATCCGCGCCGTCACAGGCGTCGGCGTGGACGCAGGCGCTGGCATCAGCGCAGTGTATCGGCGGCCCCGGGTGCGGGGTGGGCCGGGGTGGCCCCGGGTCCGGGCCGGGGCTCGCTCCGGGTCCGGGCCGGGGCCGGGCCGGGGCCGGGCCGGCCTGCCGACCGCATGGGCGCGCCGCCTGGCGGCCGGGTCCCGGGCTTGGGGCACGGGCGCATGGCGGCTGGCGCCTGCTCCAGTTCCTCCCTGCTCCAGTGCCCCCCTGCTCCGGTTTCCTATCAGATTCCCGCCCCACGAGCGTTATCCATCTCGGACACGGCCAGAAGGGGCCCTCCCGGGCCGCGTTGCCCCCCGCCGCACGCTCACGACAGGCGGTTCATCTCGGGAAGCAGGGCGTTCCGCGACCGCCGTGCTGGATAACCGTCACCAGGGGAGAATTCTGATCGGAAATCGCGCCGGGTGGGAGAGCGCCGGACGGGCCCACGCCGGCGGACGCACAAGGGCGGCCGGGATCCGCAGAACCCGGCCGCCCTCGACATTGACCGTCAGGGGTTGGTGGCCTGCCCGAACCAGGTGGCGGACGAACCGCCGATCAGCAGTCCATCGCGCATGAGGGAGGCGCCGAGGTAGTCACTCGTGGCCGTCACCGCCGAGGCGTCGCCGGTCAGTGCGAGCTTCGTCCAGTGGGTGCCATCGAGCGAGTCCCAATACTCTAGGGAGCCTGAGCAACCTCCCTGGGGTCCGTACACCAGCAGGTGCGTCGCGTTGCCGGCGAACATCCCGGCGATGCTGCCGCTGCCCGCGCACTGGTCAACGAGCCCGAGCGGGTCGGCGCTGCTCGGAGCCCACCTGGTCCCGTCGGCTGACGTCCACATCGACGTGATTCCCGGGGTCGAGTCCGGCTGGTCGCTGGTCGCGACGAACCCCGAGGCGCCCCCATAGACCAGGTTGAAGGCGTCGCCCTTCTTCGCCGCGACGGTTGCCGCGGTCCAGTGCAAGCCATCCGCCGAATGCCATGCGAGCGGCTCGACATTCGAACGCGCCGCTGAGCCGGAGTACCCAACCGCTACGAACCCGGCCGCGTTGGCGGCCACGGCCGTCACCGAGCCCGTGGCAGGACCCGGCAGGTGGACCGTCTGCCAGGTTGCACAGTCGGTCGTGACGTCGACGGCAAGTCCCGATTGCGCAGGCGTGATCACGCCGGAGGAAGTGCTGGCCAGCGAGCCGTTGGGATTGCCGGCCAGGGTCCCGCTTCGATCGCCCGGAAGAGGCGTCGAGGTCCACAGGGACCCGTCCGTCGAGGACCAGAGTGTTTCCGCGCTCCCGTTGACCATGACGACCAGGACCCCTTCACCGCACGCCGTCGCGCCCAGGAACGCCGTGCTTCCCGAGGTGTCGGTCAGCCCGAACGTGGTGGCCGGAAGCGACCTCCACGACCGCCCGTCGCGCGAGGCCCACGCGGTCGAGGTGCTGGTCGCGTCATTCGTTGCGAAGCCCACGTAGCCGCCCGACCAGGAAACGATGGTCCGGAGAGCCGCGGGGGCGCCGGCCAGCTTCTGGACGTCGAGGCCAGTCCAGGCCGTCGCCGAGACGGGCGGGACGGTGCCGGTCGGGCTGGTCGGAGCAGCCGAGGTCGAGGCGGCGGGCGATCCGGACGGTCCCGGATGCGGCGACGGCGAGCTCGACGGCGAGGCGGTCGCGGTGGCGGTGGCGGTGGCCGTCGGCGTCGCCCCGGGCCCGACATTCGGCGCCGGGCGCAGGGCCAGCACGGCAACCGCGATCACGACGATCGCCGCGGCCGCGAGGATCGGCCAGGCGGTCGAGAAGGCGAATCGCAGGCCGCCGCGACGTGCGGCTTCGGGCGTCAGCGACCGCACCAGCGAGGATCGGAACGCCTCGGACGGCCCGCCGCGGTCGTACCGGGCATGGAGCCGTGCCCGCAGGCGCTGTTCCAGCTCATGCTCGTCCATGGGAGGCCTCCAGGCTCGTGCGCAGCGTGCGCAGCGCGTAGTGCAGCCGCGACTTGACCGTGCCGGCAGGCAGGCCAAGCCGTTCTGCGATGTCTTCGACGGTGAGGTCCTGCCAGAAGCGGAGCAGGACCACGATGCGATGGTCCGGGTCGAGTCGATCGAAGGCGTCGTCGAGCACGCCATCCCGACCCGCGGGATCCGGTGCCATCCCCTCCCCCTCCGCCAGCCAGGCGGCCTGGAGGGCGATCGAGCGCACCCGCTGCCGCTGCCGCCCTCGCAGGCGGTCACGGCATCCGTTGATGAGGATCCGCTCGAACCAGGCCTGGAAGCGATCCGGATCACGCAGCGAGTCGCCGCGACGCCAGGCGGTCATGCAGGCGTCCTGGAGGGCGTCCTCAGCCTCCCGCTCATCGGCCAGGATCGCTCGAGCCAGGCGGTAGCCCCGGTCAAGTGACTGCTCGATCCGCCGGGCCAGGGCGTCCCGTCGATCGATCGCCATCACGGTCTGCACAGCTCCCTCGATTGCCGCGTGGGTGATTCCGTCTGCGCGTCCGACCTATCCGACGAGCGGCGCCCGCGAAAACGTTCACCGGATCAGAGCGACGGTGGCCACCCATGCGTCGGGGTGCGCCACGAACGTCCCGCGGCGGGCCGGCCCCTCGACGACCTGCGACGGCGACGGTGGTCGGCTCACCCACCACTGCCCTTGTACCAGCCATCGACGGATTGCGCCCCGGGAGCCCGGCGTGTGAACGCCGGATCGCGGCACCACGGCGGACTCCTGAGGCGCTCGGCCAGCGCCCGTACCGCGGCGAGCTCGTCCACGCCACGGGCGACCAAGACGCGCCCCGGTGGGCGCCCGCGGCCAGGCGGCCTGGGTGACATCGCCGCCAGGACGTACTGCCCAGAAGCGGGATCGAACGTCAGCTCGCCGATGCGCCAGCCGGCCGGCAGCGCGTCGTGGAGTGCCCACCACGCCGCTTCGCGTGCATTCCCTTTCCAGGCGTCGGCCACGCGTGGCCTCCAGGCATTGGTGCGCCCGGTACCGCGCCCGATCAGCGTATGTCACCCGCCGTGCCGGCTCGAGTGGCACCGGCGCCGGCGATGGCTCCGCCCTCCGACGGACGAAGGGCGCCCCCCGGTGGGGGGATACCGGAGGGCGCCAGCCGGCCCGAAGGTCGGCGAGCGGATGCTATCTCGCGACGCATGCCCCGGACATCGCTCGTCTGCATCAGGCCTGGGTCCGATGGCACGCCCGGACCTACCCGGTCGAGTAGGAGCGCGCGGGCGGAGCGGCCCTATCAGCCCGGCGAACGTCGGGGCGAGGATGGCGGCGACGGTGGCGGACCGTTGGCTGACCTCTCACCAGCCAGCTGGGCAACCAGTCCGCCGGCCGACAGACACGAGCCCCGCCAGCGCAGACGAAGCGACGGCGGGGTTCGTTGTTTCCATCGTGCGGGACGATCACGACCCGGCAGCGTCCCGCGGATCGCGAGGGCGCGCGAGGCTCAGGAGCGTGACGCCTTCCTATCGCGCGAACACGCGATAGAGCACGAAGAGCAGGGCGACCACGGCGGCCGCGGCAAGAACCCCCGAAGGGACCCCCAGGGTCGCCGAGGCGTGGTTCAGCGCGTCGGTCAGGCTCGCGCCGAGCTGGGCGCCCAGGTCCGTGGTGCCGCCCGTCGCGTGCCCGCCGTGCCCCGCCACCTGGGCCCCTTGCGATACCGCGTTGCCGTACTCGACCACGCGGCCAGTATCCCCGTCTCCGCAAGCCCCGGGAACCCGTCTCCGCAAGCCCCGGGAATTGGTCCCGGGAATCGCGCCGCAGACCGTCGTGACGTGAAGGACCGGGCACCGGCGTCTTGCCGCACGCACTAAGCTGGCGCCCACCGACATGTCCCAGCAGCGGCACGCCACCCACGGCCGGAACAAGGGCCCGGCGCCGGACGCTGGATCTACTACGGGCCGTACGCCGCAGTTCGATCCGCGCCGCGGATCTACTACGGGCCGGACGCCGCAGTTCGATCCGCGCCGCGGATCTACTACGGGCCGGACGCCGCAGTTCGATCCGCGCCGCGTCGCCGCCTTCAGCGACGGCGTGATGGCGATCGCCATCACCCTGCTGATCCTCGATATCCGGCTTCCGGACTCGATCGCCCGGACCGATGCCGCGCTCCAGGATCAGCTCAAGGTCCTCGAGGCGCCGTTCGTCACCTTCGTGCTGAGCTTTGCCGTGATCGCCGTCTGGTGGAACAGCCACCACCGGCTGTTCGGCGCGTTGCGGCGAGGCGACCGCCGGATCCTCCTCGTGAACTTCGTCTTCCTTGCTGCGGTCGCGTTCCTGCCGTTTCCGACCTCCGTGCTCGGCCGGTATTCGTCGCTGGCCACGGCGATCGTCCTCTACGCCGGCACCAACGTCATCATCGGCAGCGCGGCGCTGTTCATGTGGTGGCACGCCAGCCGCAGCGGCCTGCTGGCAGCCGAGCTGGACGCCACCGAGGTGCAGCACCTGATGGCGTATGCGGCAACCGCGCCAGCCGTGTTCGCGGCATCGATCCCTGTCGCGCTCGTCAATCCCGGCCTCGCCCCCTGGTCCTGGAACGCAGTCTGGATCGTGCTCGTGGGCATGCGCCTCTGGTGGCGTCGCGGCGCTCGACGCAGCTGAGTCGCGAGGAGCCCGGGCGCGGCCTGCAATGCCCGTGGATCTGGCCGCTGCCCCGGCCCGCGAAGCGCCGCCGGCGAACCCCCCGAGTCGCCAAGGCGGGATGGCGCCGGGAGCACTCGCCCCGGCGCGCCGGCAGTTCCACGAGCGACCTCCCTGACACGGCGCGTGCAGTCAGACGCTACGGCGTCCGGCCCCGAGGACTAGGGTTGCTCGAGACGACTGGGAAGGAGCGCGCTCCGAATGCAGTGGAGGATCGTCCCGAACCCCGGGCACGTGTGGCCCGTCGTGAGCCAGGACACGCCGCAGGGACCGGTGACCTGGTACCCGGACAATCCCGACGTCGGCCCGACCGACCCGCCGGGTACCACGCACGTTGCCGAGCCCCTCATGGGGCACGACGGCACGATCGTCAGCATCAGCCTCACCCGCAAGGATGCGGCCGGCGTGCTCATCGACGTCCAGATGTACCGGACGCGAACCCGCTAGACGCTCCTGCGCATTCGCCGCCGCCCGGCGCCCACCTTCGGGGCCGAAGTCGGTGCGTGGAGGCAACGCCTCCCGGCAATCGACCGGCGGCGCCGCCTCGTCATCCGACTGTGGGCTGTAAGGCATCTTGTAAGGTCGCCGCCCATCGCCGTAGACTCGCGGCAGCGGTCCTCGAGCATTCAGAGTCGTCTCCCCGGACGTGTGATTTCATCGAGGGCCGCTCTTTCGTTGGCTGATGTCGGGCGACGATCGAGCTGAAGCCTCCCCGCGCAGCCGATGACGAGCCGTCATGACACCGTGGACCCAGCGGGCTAGCGTGCGGTTGGGCGCGCGCGGCGCGCGGCATCGGGGAGACAGCGATGGAACAGTGCCGGGCCTGTGGCGCACCGATCCCCCGGGCAGATGATGGGCCGTCCGCCAGCAAGCCGGACCTGCTCGATGGCGAGCGCCGCAAGATCGTCTCCAGGGTGCTCGCGTTCGTCGCGGATCAGCTGCAGGTTGCCGGCCAGAACCCGCTCACGAAGGCCGCTGAGGCCCGCGTCCGAAGAGCGGTCAGGGTCACGGGCGGCCCCAGCCATACGATCCAGCTGGCGCGGTCGCTTGCGGAGGATCCGGACGCCCTGGCGGAATTCGTCCGGCTGACCGCGCCCGCCCGAGCGGTCAAGCGAGGACGGTCGGGCGCCTAGACTCCGCACGCCGGTTCAGTAGCCCTGGCCGGCAGTGGCCGCGCCGGTGAATCCCGGCGGGGCCGCCTCATGAGCGGAGGGCGGCGAACCCGTCGTCGCGTCGACCGCCTCGTCGGGGCCGCCTTGATCGCGTTCCGACCGTCATCGCCGTCGATGTCCCGGCCGCCGCGGACCGGTGCGGTCGGTAGCCGCGAACAGGACCAACGGGCGGTTGGACGGCCGGTCCCGCGCCTCTACGATCCCTTCAGCCCCAGGAGGCGTTCGTTCCAGTGGCCCTCGCCATCCGCAATCGATTCCGGCGCCGCCAGCGACCCGAGGACGGGTCCGCGCCAACGCGCCCCGACCGGCCGCCGGTCTCGGTCAGCTTCGACGCGTTCGCCGAGGATTGTCGCCTGAGCGGTCGCCTGGATCTCACGACCGACCGCCTCGCCGAGTTCCTCAATGGCAGTGCACCAATCGTGCTGACCGACGTGGTCATCGAGGCCTTCGCCGATGGTCGGAGGATCGAGCTCGCCCAGTTGACGGTTGACCGCGAGGAGCTCTGTGCGGTCGTCGTCACCAGCCACCGGGGCGCTCCATCGCGGCGCCTCCACACCCGGTCAGTCGCCGTCGAGATCGTCGTGGGGCCGTATCGCATCGCCGGTGCCGCGCAGGGCCCACCGGGCTCAGATCCGGCGTCCGCTGGCCTTGGGCGGCGTCAGTTCGTCGCCCTCACCGAAGCCACGATCGCCTACGGTCTGGACCCGGGACTGGTGGGCCAGGACGTTCCGGTGCTGCTGGTGAACCGTTCGCTGGCGCGCTCGATCCGGCCCGTCGAGATTGCGCCCGGGACCTACACGCGAACGCCAGCGCGGCAGGAGGGCGAGCCCACCCTCGACTCGTCCACGAATCGCGAAGAGGTCCAGCCGACGTAGCCGGCGGCGAAACCACGCCGGGCATCGTCGGGCACGCTCCGGCTCCGCGCCGGCTGCGAGGATCCCGACCTGCGGGCGGCCAGCCTGCGGCCGGGCGCCGGGGGCCAATCGCCGCGAGGGTCGCGGCTCGCATGGCTGCGCGCCCTCGCGCGCATGATTGCCCAACCCGCAGGAGTGACGAGCACCATGAGCGACGAGCACACATCGGCCCGGGAGTCAACCCGATCCGCCGAAGACAGGCGATGGCGCCGCGCCGAGCGGACGGCAGTCGATGAACTCAAGACCAGGGAGGATGAGATGACCGACGCTGAGATCATCGAGTCCTTCCGCGAGATCGCGATCCTCCCTCCCGACGAAGGGGAGGAGGAGGACGAGGAGGAGATGACCGACGAGGAGATCATCAACCTCGTCCGGGGGGACTAGCCTCAGGGCGCCCCCGCTCCGCACCGCAGGCGGGAATGGGACACGCACCCCGCAACGGACGTCCGCGGTACGCTTCGCCATGGCCCGCCGTTTCCCGGCGGGCCTTTTCACGCCCGGGCTTGTGGCGTCAGGACGGTGGCCAGGCGCTGGATCAGGAGCCCTGGAACCCTTCCGGGGGCGTCATTCGTG
The DNA here is from genome assembly GCA_963821595.1 of uncultured Chloroflexia bacterium. Taxonomy (GTDB): domain Bacteria; phylum Chloroflexota; class Limnocylindria; order Limnocylindrales; family CSP1-4; genus CTSoil-043. Next base: position 127,340 of record CAWGEL010000028.1, read on the forward strand.
GTTAGATCGATGGTCGGGGTACCGCGATTCGAACGCGGGACCTCCTGAACCCTTTGGCCGAGCTCATCGCGGCGGCGATCGCGTCACGTGACCTCTCCGAGCCTCCGGATGGCTGGGCCCGGGGCTACGGAAGCCGCGGCCGACGGATCCGGGGAATGGATCGTCCGGCACTACAGCCCGACGCGACTGCTGGAGTAGCGTGGAAGTCGGGCACCGATGGTTCGGCAGCCGAGAGTTCCATCAAGCGCAGAGGGGTGGGACGTCGGGTGCCAGTGCAGGATGACAACGTCCGGGGGTTCGCAGCGAGTCATGGTCGCGGGCACAGGGATGGCCATCGGCGCCGCTCTCGGCATGCTGTTCGGTCTGATGCTATCGGCCGACCTCGCCCTGATGGTCGGGGTGGGCGTCGTCGCCGGGCTGCTCGTCGGCGCGGTTGTCGACCTCACCCGTTCGCGCGCCTGAGCATGGTGCGCTGAGGAAAGACCATCGCGACGCAAGCGGGCACGAGAGCCGCGAACGTCACACGGAGGATGTGCGTCTCCCATCGGGGAAGCCGCCCGAGCGTCCCGTGGTCGGGCGCGGCGTCGACGGACGCGCGGCCGTGCGGGCGCCGAACGGCGGCGTGAGGAGTCGCATCGTCACCAGGGAACTACACCAAGAAGAGAAGCGGCCCGCGATCTCGGCATCTCGACGTGGACGATCAACCACCACCTGGGCGAGCTGCGGCACCGTCTCGGCGTGGTGACGACAACTCGGGCCGCCCGCCTGGCATCGCGACAAGGTCTGCTGCCGTAATGGTTGAGGCCCTCCGGACACCCGGAGGGCCTCGTTCGTGCGTGGATCGATGGTCGGGGTGCCGCAATTCGAACGCGGGACCTCCTGAACCCCATTCAGGTGCGCTACCAAGCTGCGCCACACCCCGACGGGCCCGAGTCTAGCACCCGGACCCAAGGACCGGGGCCCGCGAGCGGTCCCGTCCGGAGTCGGGCAGCGCTCGGCCTCGGCCCGAGCCCGCCCTGACCGACGCGTGGCGGCGCGCGTCAGTGGCCGCTGGATGACGCCGCGACCGGACGATCAGCGGCCGGGCGATCGCCTGGCGGTGCCCGCGGCGCGCGATGGACGCCCAACTGGATGCACAGCCGGACGCGCGGATGAACGAGCGCTCGGACCAGTTCCCGGCCGGGTGCCGTGGCGGTGGCGGTCGCCGGCGCGTGTCCGGAAGACGAGGCGGATGGGCACGCCGAGGTACCCAAGGACGTCGCGGATCCGGTTCTCGAGGTAGCGCTGGTAGCTGAAGTGGACCAGCTCCGCATCGTTGGCGAAGAAGATGAACGTCGGCGGCGCGATGCCGGCCTGCGTCACGTAGAGGAGCTTCGGGCGCCGATTGCGAACCGGTGGCGGGGCCTGGCGGGCGACGGCGTCGGCCAGGAGCCGGTTCAGCTCGCCGGTCCCGATGCGCTTGCGACGCTCGCCCCAGACGTCCACGGCCAGCTCCAGCACGCGGTCGACGCGCTGGCCCGTCCTGGCGCTGATCGAGACGACCGGGACGAAGTCCAGGAAGGGCGCGTCGCGCCGGATCCACTCCACGTATCGATCGAACGTCCGGTCCGTCTTGTCCTCGACGATGTCCCACTTGTTGACGGCCACCACCAGGCCCTTGCCCGCATCGACCGCGTAGCCGGCGACATGGGCGTCCTGCGCGGTGAGCCCCTCGAGTCCGTCGATGACGAGGACGACGACGTCGGCCCGGTCAACCGCCTTGAGCGCCCGCATGGTCGAGTACCGCTCGGCGGCAGGGCCGCCGGCCACCTTGCCGCGGCGCCGGATGCCGGCCGTGTCGACGAGCACGACCTCGCCGCGGCCGTAGGCCAGGCGCGTGTCGATCGCGTCGCGGGTGGTGCCGGGAGTCTCGGACACGATCATCCGCTCCTCGCCGAGCAGGGCGTTGAGCAGGCTCGACTTGCCGACGTTCGGCCGCCCGATGATCGCGATCGTCACCGGCCCGGGCGAGGCGTCGTCCGCCCACTCGCCGTCGCCGGCTTCGGTCGGCTCGATGCCGGCCGCCAGCTCGTCGGCGACCAGCGTCGCTTCGTGGTCCTGGGCATCGGCGCGCTCGCGCCGGCGGCGCTCCTCGTCGGTCTCCGGTGGCAGGGCCAGGACGACGTCGTCGAGCAGGTCGGCGACGCCGCGGCCGTGGAGCGCGGAGATCGGCCAGGTCTGGTTCCAGCCCATCGACCAGAACTCGTTGGCGTCGAGCTCGCGGCGGTCGTTGTCGGCCTTGTTGGCGGCCAGCAGGACCGGGGCTTTCGCGCGGCGCAGCAGCTCGGCGGCGTCCTCGTCGGCCGGCGTCAGGCCGGCGACGGCATCGACGACGAACACGATGACGTCCGCCTCGGCGATCGCCATCCGGGCCTGCTCCTGGACCTTCGCCTCGATGGCGTCACCGGGCTCGGTCTCCAGGCCGCCGGTGTCCACCACGAGGAACGTTCGGCCGTTCCAGTCAGCCTCGGCGTAGAGGCGATCGCGCGTGGTTCGCGCCCGATCCTCGACGATCGCCGCGCGATGGTCGCCGACGATGCGGTTGAAGAGGGTGCTCTTGCCCACGTTGGGGCGGCCGACGAGGGCGACGACGGGCAGGGAGGCCACGGGCGATCAGCTGGCCGCGGCGGAGCGGGCGCGGGCCGGACGCTCGCGGGACGCGGTTTCGTGGAGACGCGCGTGGCCGGCGGCCGGACGGACGTGGGCGGCAGGCACGCTGGCCTCGGCCGCGTCCGCCGGCAGCGACGTGGTCCGCCCGGCCGGCGTTGCGGCAGCCTCCAGCGCGGCCCAGGCGAGCTCGTCGGCCCGGGCCGCGGCTTCGGCCGTGCCGGCCAGCTGCAGGATGCGGGCCGCGACCTGGCGCAGGTCCTCGATCGGCGTCGAGGTCCCGCCCGTGACGCCCACGACGCGGGCGTCGCCGAACGCCGCCGGGTCGTCGAGATCCCGGGCATCCTCGACCTGGACGACCGGGGTGCCCGCGATCTGGCAGAGGCGGGTCAGCTCGCGCGTGTTGGCGCTCTGGCGGCCACCGACGACGACCATGAAGTCGACCGCGCGGGCCGCTTCGACCGTGTCCTCCTGGCGGCGGATCGTCACCGGGCAGACCGTGTTCACGATCTTGAGCTCGTGGGAGAGGCGGACCATGCGCGCGGCGAGCCGCTCGAACTTCCAGGGCGGCTGGGTGGACTGGGTGATGAGGGCCATCCGCTTGCGGGCCGGGATGCGATCCCAGTCCTCCTCCTCGTCCACGAGGATCGCGTCGGGCGCGATGCCCAGGAGGCCCACGACCTCGGGGTGGTTCGGCGTCCCCAGCAGGACGATCGTGTAGCCGTCGTCGACGAGCTTCTGGAGCTCCCGCTGCTCCGCGATCACCCACGAGCAGGTGCCGTCGATGACGTCAAGGTCCCGCGACGCGGCCTCCTCGCGGACGGCCGGGGTCACGCCATGGGCGCGAATGACGACGGTCGATCCGGGCTCCGCGTCGGCGAGCGCGCGGATGCTGGCCACGCCCCGCCGCTCGAGCTGGGCGATCACGCCCTCGTTGTGGACGACCTGGCCCAGGGTGCGCGTGGTCTTGCCCGCGTCGGCGGCCTCCTTGGCCTTGTCGACCGCCTCGCGGACTCCGTAGCAGAAGCCGGTCCGCCGTGCGATGCGGACGTCGGCGACAGATCCCATGTGCCCCAGTATGCACGGTCCCCGGGTGAGCGCCGTCGGGACGACCGGCGCGGCGCGCCCACCCGGCGCCGCCGGACGCCACCAGTCGGGGGTGCGGCGCCGGCTGCGACCGGTTCGGTCCGGCGCCGCCGGACGCCACGGACGGGGGTGCGGCGCCGGCCACGACCGGTTCGGTCAATGTCCTGTGCGTTCGCGGCCCGGATGGCCCGCTTCGAGCCTTCACCGGGACACCAGCGCACACAATGACAGCCATTCCGGCCAAGGTTCTGGGCGGTCGAGCCACTCCAGGCTGTCACCGACCCGGCGAGCGCGCGAAACATCGACCGTTGCGGCAGGACCGCGGGCCGGGCACCTACTGGTCGGCGGCACGATTCCCTGGACGCGGCAGCGACGCGTACGCGCCGCGGTGGCGCTCGGGCAGCAACTCGGCGATCCGGACCATGAGGCGGGCCGTCGCCTCCTCGAGCGACTCCTTTCGGCCGTCCGGGCCGACGCGTCGCTCGATCGTGAACGGCTCCCCTACCCGCAGCGAGACGTGGCCGCCGGGTCGCCACAGCAGCTTTCCTTTCGGCCAGAAGCGATCCGTGCCTGCGCATCCGATCGGCAGGATCGGCGCGCCGGTGCGCAGCGCCAGCAGCGTCACGCCCTCCTTCGCGAGCTGAAGGGCGCCGGTCGGGCTGCGCGTGCCCTCGGGGAACGTGCCGAGGACCCGTCCATCGGTGAGGACGGACCGGGCCAGGCGGAACGCCTCCGTGTCGGCCGCCCCGCGATGGATGCCGAAGACGCCGTTCTGGCGGAGGAACCAGCCGGCGATCGGCCACTCGAGCGCCTCGGCCTTGCCCATCCAGTGCACCGGGCGGCCGAGAGCCGGCGTCAGCCAGCAGGCGACCAGCGCGGCGTCCGCGTTGCTGATGTGGTTCGACGCGAGGATCAGCGCGCCGTGGCGTGGCACGTGCTCGAGGCCCTCGACGTGCACGCGGGTGAAGCACCTCAGGACCGTGCGCCCGAAGGCGTTCGTCGCCCGCGTGAACCACGGCACGTGGTCGGCCGGGACGGAGAATGCGGCGGACTCGCTCGCGGATCGGGGCCGGGCCCGGGATGATCCGCCTTCGACGCGGTCTCCCTGACCTGCGCCCGAGGCGCGGGCGGGCCCGCCCGCGTCGGGTAGCGTCGCCCGGATGGCGGCCAGCACGGCCGTCACCGTGTCGGGGAACGCGTTCCCGTCCGTGTGCACGTGGATCGCATCCGGCGCCGGCCTCGATGGCGAGACGGCCCTGCCACCGTCCACCCTGTCCCGCCGGCGGAGGTCGGCGAGGATCTCGCGGCCCTCGGCAGAGGCGGGATCCAGGCCGCGCTCGACGGCCCGCCGCGATGCTCGCTCCTCGGCCGTGGCGTCGAGCCAGATCTTCACGTCGGCAGCGGGCAGGACCACCGTCCCGATGTCCCGGCCGGCCACCACGATCCCGCCGGCCGCCGCGATCGCCCGCTGCCGGACGAGCAGCGCGGCCCGGACCTGCGGCGCCGCCGCCACGGCCGGGACGACGCGGTCAACGTCGGCGGTGCGGAGGTGGTCGGTCACGTCCCGGCCATCGACGACGATCCGTGCCCCGCGCGACTCGCCTCCAGGCGCCGAGGCGCCGCCCTGGCCGCCGGCGGTCACGATCTCGAGCCCGTTCGCCAGGGCCGCCACGGCGGGCCCGTCGACGGGATCGACGCCGTGGTCGAGGGCCGCCCGCGCCATGGCCCGGTAGAGCAGGCCGGTGTCGAAGAAGCGCAGGCCGAGCGCATGCGCGACGGCCGCGCCCACGCTGCTCTTCCCGGACGAGGCGGGCCCATCGAGGGCGACGACCGGGCGGCGATCGCCCGAATGAACGCCGGTCGCCTCGCCCCTCATGCCGGAGCCTGGAGACGATGCGATCCGCTGGCTCGGAGGGTCTCGATCACGCTGCCGATGATACGAGCCGGGATCCGGCGCCCGCCCGCCGCGCGGGGTCCATCGCGGTTGTGGGGCGCCGGCGTTGCCTGGCGAACCCCATCGCGCGGGGGCCGACGGCGGGATCTTGCGAGGCCCCGCAGACGCCCCCGCGCATCAGCGGCCCGCGCGACGGCGACGAGGCGGCGCCAGGGCCCGCGGCTCCGCCGCCGATCCGGCCGCTGCCGTCGAGACGCCGGCTCCCAGCCGGCGGACCTCTGCAGGCGTCAGCGGCCGCACGCCGCCAGCCGGCAGGTCCAGCCGCAGCGTGCCCATCCGCACCCGGACCAGCCGGCGCACCGGGGCCTCCACGGCAGCGAGCATCCGGCGGACCTGCCGCCGCATGCCCTGGCCCAGGGTCACGCGGTACCAGGCCAGGCCGGGCGCCGGCGGGTACTCGAGCAGCCGAGCCAGCGAGGCGGTCTCGGACCGAGTCTGGGGTCGCAGGCCCAGCAGCCGCGCCGGACCCTCGTCCAGCGCGATGCCGGCCTCGAGCGTCGCCCGCTGCCCCGCCTCGAGCGGCCAGCCCAGCGCGACCGCGTACTCGCGCTCGACCCCGTGGCGAGGGTGGAGCACGCGGTTGGACCAGTCGCCGTCGTTGGTGAGGAGCAGCAATCCCTCCGAGTCGCGGTCCAGCCTGCCGACCGGGTAGATCCGGGCGCCGGCCGGAACGAGGCCCGCCGGCACCAGGTCCAGGACCGTGCGGTCGGCGTGGCGATCGGCGACGGTCGACGTCACGCCGGCAGGCTTGTGGAGGGCGAGGTGCACGAACGCGGCCGCGGCCGGGATGGGCCTGCCGTCCACCGCGATCTCGACGATGGCCGGGTCGGCGCGCTCTCCCAGCCCGACGGGTCGCCCGTCGACGGTCACGCGGCCCGCCGCGATCAGTTCGTCCGCCGCGCGGCGGCTGGCCAAGCCGGCCGCCGCCAGGAGCTTCGAGACTCGCTCTTCAGGCATCGACGTCGCCGGGCGAGCCCGGCGATTCGCCGGCCTCGGCATCCCCGGCCGCCAGCCCGGGATCCGGCACCGCCAGCCGTTGGGCCGTGGACGCATCGAGCTGCGGCAGGTCCTCGATGCTCACCAGGCCGAACCGCTCGAGGAAGTCCATGCCGGTGCCGTAGAGGATCGGCCGACCCGGCGCCTCCGAGCGGCCCAGCTCCACCACCAGCCGCCGGTGGAGCAGGCTGCGGATCGCATAGTCGGCGTCGACGCCCCGGATCCGCTCGATGCCCGCCTTCGTCACCGGCTGGCGGTAGGCGACGATCGCCAGCGTCTCGAGCGTCGCAGGCGAGAGGCGGGCCGGCTCCCGCCCGATGTACCGGCCGATCAGGCGCCCGGCCTCCGGGGCGGTAGCCAGCGCGACCCGCTCGCCGTCGAGCACCAGCCGCACGCCACGCCCGGCAAGCGATGTCTCGAGATCGCCGAGGCGGGCGTCGACCACCTCCGGCGCGGCGCCCGTCGCGGAGCCCAGGTCGCGGCGCGAGAGCGGCCGCTCGGCGACGAAGAGGAGCGCCTCCAGCTGGGCTTCGGTCAGCTCGTCGCCGGGCAGGCCATCGGGCGGACCGGCATCGGGCGAACCGGAGATGGGCCGGCGGCCTCCGGCGGGATCGGAGCCTCCGGCGGGATGGCAGCCTCCGGCGGGATCGCGGCACCGGGCAGGTTCGCCGCCTCCGATTCGACGATCGCCTCGGGTTCGGTCGCCATGCCCGCCCGCGGAGCCGTCCCGCCCGCCTGCCTGGAGTCGCCCGACGCGTCGCTCACCGCCGGCCACCGCCGCTCGGCGCGGCCGACGGCGGGACGAGGCGCCGAACCGTGATCGGGCCCCACGGCTCGGCCTGGTCCACGGAGACCTCGCGCTGCTTGACCAGCTCCAGCATGGCCAGGAAGGTCACCGCGACCACGACCCGGTCGGTGACGCCGGCGAGCAGCTCCTGGAGGACCAGGGATCCGGCACGGGCCAGCGCCCCGCGGATGGCCGCCGCTCGCTCGGCGAGCGTGATGGCGCGGGGCACGACTTCGGGCGGTGGTGGCGGCGGCGGCACGGCGCGGGCCATTCGATCCAGGGCCCGGACCAGGTGCCCGACGTCGAGCCGCGGCGGCTCGGGTGCGACCGCATGGGCCCGCGCCGTCGCGCCGGCGAGGGCCGGGTCTCGCCGGGCGAGCTGGAAGCCCTCGAGCGCGCGGTCCTGCAGGCGGCCGGCCGCGTCCCGGTAGATCCGATAGAGCAGCAGGCGGGTTCGCAGCTCCGCCTCGGGATCGGCGCCTTCGTCCGGCATCGGCACGCCGGGATCCGGCGGCCGGGGAAGCAGGGCCCGGCTTTTGATCAGGATGAGCTGGCTGGCCACGGCGACGAACGCCGACACGTGGCCGATCCGATCGCCTTCCAGCGTCGCCAGCGCGTCCAGGTATGCTCCGGCGAGGTCGCCGAGCGGGACCGTCAGCACGTCGAGCCGGCGCGCCTCGACGAGCGCCAGGAGGAGCCCCAGCGGCCCGTCCCAGTCCGGGAGATGGACCTCCGTGCCGTCCTCGGGCCGGGGGCGCTGCCCGAAGACGACGTGCGTGGGGCGGCCCTCCGAGGCCAGCGGAACGAGCGGGATCTCCCGCGGGTCCGCTGCCCGGCGCCCGCCGGGCCATCGTCCGCCGGCGCGGTGCCCGGCAGCCAGACCTCCGGCAGGCAGGCCCCCGGCGGGCAGACCACCGGCCCGGGCGCCGGCCTCGGGAAGCAGTGGCCCGCGCATCAGCTCGCTTCGTCGGCCAGGTGGAGGGCGGCCGCGGCGGCCGCGTCTGCCGGCGCGACCGAGCCTCGGATCAGGGCGCCGGTGCGGACCGGGCAGCCGGCCGCGATCGCGAGATCCGCTGACCGTTCAGCGTGGCGGCGCATCCGCTGCATCCCGAGGGAGCCGCCCGGCAGCCGCGCGGCGAAGCGGTGGACCCACGGTCCCAGGACCTCGCCGAGCGACCAGGCGACGCGATGCCACAGCCGCACCTTCTGGCCCTTGCCCGCGTCGTGGAAGAGCGCCGCCAGCTGCAGGTCGCGATCGCCCGGCTGGTTCGCCCGAAGGCGCGCCGCGACGTCCAGTCCGTGGCGCTGGTCGGCCACGGGCATGGCGTCGAACAGGATCAGCTGGGCCGGGGTCAGCCAGGTGGCCAGCTCGGCCCGCTCCGCATCGCTGACGCGGGCGATGAGGTACCGCCGGAACTGGCGGACCTTGCATGCCCACCAGGAGGCGGCCGACGTCATCGCCCGACGAGCAGGCGGACGATGTCCGTCAGGATCGGCCCGATGATGCGCCCGCCAAGGGAGGCGTTGCCGATCGGGACGATCATCACCACGATCAGGATCAGGAAGCCGTACTGCTCCAGCGTGGGCCGGATCTGCCAGACGGTGCGCGGGTTCATGAGCGCGAACATCACCTTCGACCCGTCGAGGGGCGGGATCGGGATCAGGTTGAAGATGAACAGCGCGACGTTGATGAACGTGAAGATGTAGAGCACGTCCATCGCGAAGCCCGCCGGAGTCTGGTTGCCGTTCAGGTCAAACTGGTCCACGCCCATGGCCAGCACGACGCGCAGGCAGATCCCGGCGACCGCGGCCATCAGCAGGTTCGAGATGGGGCCCGCCGCGGCCACGTAGGCCTCGGCCTGTCGCCCGCCGCGGAGCATGTTCGGATTGACCGGCGTCGGCTTGGCCCAGCCGATGAAGAAGCCGCCCGGCGAGAGGGCCGAGATGATCAGGATGAGCCCGCCGAGCGGGTCGAAGTGGACGATGGGGTTGAGCGTGAGCCGACCGAACAGCTTGGCGGTGCCGTCGCCGAGCCGGTAGGCGACCAGGGCATGGCTGTACTCGTGGACGGGGAAGCCCACGAGCAGGAAGATGGCAACCGCGGCGATGGTCGCCGGATCGATCGAGAAGCCGAGCACGCGTCTCCTGGGGGTGCGGGTCCGGGGCCCGCGTATCGTAGCCGACGGGAGGGTCGCGCCGGTCGGCGGCCCGGTGGCACCGCGTTGCCGGTCGCGGCCGGTCCGGACGGCGGCAGTTGCGGGCCGCGGGCCTCGGTGGCGCCCGAGGCTGCCGGCCGCGGCCGGGCCGCCGCCCGGCGCGGACCTCGCTCCTACAGGTTGGCCAGCAGGGCCGTCTTCTTCGCCTCGTAGTCCTCCGGTGAGATCAGGCCCTGGTCGCGAAGGCGGGCGAGCTCGGTGAGCTTCTGCTCCAGCGACGGCGCAACCGGCGCCGGCGCGGCGGGAGCGGCGGTCGCCCGCGCCGCGGAGAGCTCGGCGGCATGGCGCTGCTCCTCGTCGGCCTCGTGCTGCTGGAGCGCCTCGATCGGGGCCGCCACGCGGCGCATGAGCCCCTCCTCGATGTCCTGCTTGGCGAGGAGCATGACCTTCTTGAACTGGGGCGCGTGGTGGAGCATGTGGTAGTCGTCGGCGATCTCCTCGGCGGCGGTCAGGATGCGCAGGTTGCCCCAGTCGAACATCCGCCCGAAGACGCTCTGCTCCAGGATCGCGTCGTTGATCTTCTCGAGGCCGCTGTCGGCCGACTTCTTGTTGAGCAGGCCCTCGACCTTGACGACGCGCCGGTTCGTGACCAGGTAGTCCTCCTGGTACCAGCGCAGGTAGACCCAGGTGATGTTGACGGCGCCGGCCAGGACCAGGATGAGCACGACCCAGCCCAGGATGTCGCGGCCGGTCGTCACGTTGAAGATGAAGATGATCAGCAGCAGGGCCAGCCCCAGGCCCACGGCCAGGATGCCGTACCGCGCGAGCGCGAGGCGGCCGAACGGGTGCTGGCGGGTTCGGTAGACAACGTGCTCCCCGTCGGTCAGGAGCGTGTCGGCGTAGCGCGCCATTCGGCCTGTACCTCCCTGCGTGCGTTGGGCTCCATCACGCCCGGGGATGCGACCGGGCATACACCTCGCGGATCCGCTCCCCGGTGACGTGGGTGTAGATCTGCGTGGTAGAGATGCTCGCATGCCCGAGCAACTCCTGGACGATCCGTAGGTCCGCCCCTCCCTCGAGGAGGTGCGTCGCGAACGAGTGCCGGAGGGTGTGCGGCGTGACGCTCCCGGCGAGGCCCGCGGCGGCGGCCGCCCGGGTGATCACCGACCACGCTTCCTGGCGCGTCATGCGTCGTCCACGAGGACCCAGGAACAGCGGGCCACCGCGCGCGCCCGGCGCACGGCCCAGCGCCAGCAGGCCCGATCGCGTCTCCCGATCGTAACGGGCCAGCCAGTCGACTGCCGGCTCTCCCAGCGGCAGCATCCGCTCGCGATCACCCTTGCCGATGACGCGCACGGTGGCCTCGGCGAGGTCCAGGTCGTCGGCATCGAGGCCCGTCGCCTCCGAGACGCGCAGTCCGGCGGCGTAGAGGAGCTCGACGAGCGCCCGGTCGCGCACGCGGAGGCTGGCCGCCGGCGCCGGGCCGGCGTCGTCGACCGCCGCTTCGATGGGCCCGGCGGCCTCGAGCAGGCGCTCGACGTCCTCGATCGACAGCGGTTCCGGCAGCAGTCGCGGCTCCCGCGGCAGGTCGAGGTGGGCGGCGACGTCGGCCGCCACGAGGTCCTCGGCCAGGGCGAACCGGTAGAACCCGCGAAGCGCGGCCGTCCGGCGCCGGAGGCTCGTGGGCCGCAGGACGCGCCCGGCCGGCCCGGCGGCGCTGGCGAGCCGGCCGAGGTAGGCCAGGGCGGCGGCCGGCGCCTCGGCCCATCCTCCCGCACGGGCCTCGGGCGAGGAGGCGAAGTCGCGCAGGTCAGCGCCGTATGCAGCCAGCGTGGCTCGCGCGAGGCCGCGCTCGACCCGGAGGTGGAGCAGGAACGCGTCGATGGCGGCGAGCAGGTCCGCGGGCGTCCCTGCCGGCAACGGCGTGCGGCGCGTCGCTCGCGGCACGTTGGCGACGCCCGATTCGACCGGGTCCCGCCGTGCGCGCATGGACCGGCGCGCGCCACCCCCCTCCCCTGCTGGCCGGTTGGTGGTCCTCGGCCTCGCGCTCACGTCGGCCGGGCGCGGACGCCATCCCGCTGCGGACCCGGACCGCCGGCGGAGCGCGGCCCGGGCTCGCCCGTCCCCCGGGCGGCGCCTCGGGTCCCGCCGCGGGATGCGCGCGGCGCGTCGCCGCCGGCGTGGAACGCTGCCGCGCGGTCGAGCAGCTCGCGTGCCGAGGCGGCCGCCGCCTCGCCACGGGCAGGGCCACCGATCATCGCGGCCAGCTCCGCCACGCGTTCCTCGTCGTCGAGCCTTCGGACGCGGGTCGTCGTGCGCCCGTCGCGAACCTCCTTGTGGATCGCGAAGTGGGCGTCCGCATAGGCCGCGATCTGGGGCAGGTGCGTGACGCACAGCACCTGGTGGCGCCGGCCCAGGGTCCAGAGGGCGCGCGCGACCGGATCGGCGCTGCGCCCGCCGATGCCGCTGTCGATCTCGTCGAAGACGAGCGTGGGCGTCGCGTCCGCCTCGGCGAGCACCTCCTCGATGGCAAGCGCGACTCGCGACAGCTCGCCGCCCGACGCGATCCGGGCCAGCGGCCGCGCCGGCTCACCGGGGTTGGGGGCGATGCGGAACACCACGACGTCGGCGCCCGATGCGTCGAACGCCACGGCGTCGCCCGCCAGCTCCACGGCGGGTTCGGAAGGCCCGGCAGCGCGCCGGCCGACGGCCACCTCCACGCTCATGCCCGCGAGGCCAAGACCCGCGGCGGCTTCCTGGACGGCATCGGCCAGGCGGGCCGCGGCCTGTCCTCGGCGCGCCGAGAGCGCCGCGCAGGCGACGGCCACCTCCTCGAGGAGGCGAGTTGCCTCGGCCGATCGGCGGGCGCGCTCGCCGGCCGCGTTCCGAAGCCGCCCGACCTCGTCTGCGGCGCGATCGGCGCGCGTGATGAGGCCGGCGACGTCAGTCCCGTACTTCCGCTCCAGCGCGTAGATGGCCGACAGCCGCTCCTGCAGCGCTTGGAGCGCGGCCGGGTCGTGGTCGACGGACTCGCCCAGGTCGCGTGCCTCGTGGGCGACATCCTCGAGCTCGGCCGCCAGGCCCGCCAGGCGGGCAACCAGCGGCTCGAACCGCCGGTCGAGCCGGGCCACGGCCGCGGCCTCCCGGCTCGCCAGCGCCGCCTGCTCGCGAGCTCCGGCCAGGGCCGACCCCGCGCGGAGGCCGTCCGCGCCATCGGCTCCGTCTTCCCCGGCCAGCAGCGCGACCACGGCGGCCGATCCCCTGGCGATCGTCTCCTGGTGGCGCGAGGCCTCCAGCCGGGCGCCGATCTCCTCGGCCTCGCCCGGGCGCAGGCGGGCCGCCGCGATCTCCGTCGCCTCGTGTTCGACCAGGGCGATGCGGCGCTCGAGCTCCAGAGGGTCGATCGCCAGCGCCGCCAGCGCCTCCTCGTTCGCCCGCCACGCGTGCACGGCGGCTTCGACCGCGGCGCGCTCGGCCGCGTGGCCGCCGAACGCGTCGAGCAGGTCCCGCTGCGACCGCTCCTCGAGCAGGCTGGCCTGCTCGTGCTGGCCGTGGATCTCCACGAGGGGGCCGGCGATCGCGGCCAGGCGACCTGCCGTGACCGTCTCGTCGTCGACGCGGGCCACCGACCGGCCGCCGGCGGCGACCTCGCGCACGCACACGAGCGGCTCCGGCAGGCGATCGAACAGCGCCTCGACGCGCGCTCCTTCGGCGCCGTGGCGGACGAGGCCCGGATCCGCCCGCGCCCCGAGGGCCAGGCCCAGCGCGTCGATCAGGAGGCTCTTCCCGGCGCCGGTCTCGCCGGTGACGACGTTGAAGCCGGCATCGAAGGCGATCCGCACGCGCTCGAGCAGGGCAAGGTCAGAGACGGCCAGCTCCAGGAGCCGGCCGGCGGCCAGGTCGCGAACCTCGCCCATCGTCGCCCCGGCTCAGGACGGCAGGAGCTGGGCCTTCTGGCGGAGCAGATCCCAGAACGGCAGGCTCCCGTCGGGCTCCAGGAAGCGGATCGGCCGCTCGAGTGCACCGATCTCCACGACGTCCCCGCCCGCGAGCGGGAAGTCCTCCCGTCCGTCGATGGAGACCAGCGCCTCGTACGCCTCGATGACCGTGCAGCGCACGACGTGGTCCGGGCTCACGACGATCGAGCGCAGGGCGGACAGGTATGCCGCGATCGGCGTCACGATCAGGTTGCGGCTCAGCGGGTCGAGGATCGGGCCGCCGGCCGAGAACGAGTAGCCGGTGGACCCCGTGGGGCTGGCCACGATCATGCCGTCGGCCACGAACGTCGCGAGGTGCGACGGCCCGATCTCCACGTCCAGGCGGACGGTGCGCGCGAGCGAGCCTCGGGCGATGACGACGTCGTTGAGGGCGACGAACCCGAGCGGCGGGGCCGCGCCGGGTTCCGCCGCCGGCGCCCCGGCGCCGTGGATGTGGCCGCGCAGCGCGAGCCGCTCCTCGATCCGGTAGTTGCCGTCGACGATCTTGTGGAGGAGGGGCTCGAAGTTGTTGGCCTCGGCCTTCGAGAGGAAGCCGATCTTGCCCAGGTTGACGCCGACGACGGGGACGTCGACGTCGGCCAGCGCGCGCGCCGCGCGCAGGAACGTCCCGTCGCCGCCGAGGATGATCAGGGCGTCCGTGTTCGGCAGCTCACGGACCAGCGCCCAGTGGTCCCCGGCCGGCACGGTCCACGCTTCGATGCCTCGTCGCGCGCACCAGCCCGCGGCGCGGACGGAGAGGCCGACCGCTTCCTCCTTCGTCGGGTTGTAGGCGAAGCCCAGCCGTCGGATCTCGGTCATCGTCGGATCCCGCTCATCCAGGTGCCAGCACGGCGATCCGCGCCTCCAGGTCGCCGGCATCGGGGATGCGCGCGGTCAGCCCGCCGGCGACGCCCCGGACCGCGTGCAGGAAGAACTCCCGGTTGCCCGCCGGCCCCAGCAGCGGCGACGCGCAGAGGCCGATCGGCGTGAGGCCGGCGGCCCTGGCATGGGCGACCGCGGCGGCGAGGACCGATCGATGCACCGCCGGATCGCGGACCACGCCACCGTGCACGAGCGCCCGGCCTGCCTCGAACTGCGGCTTCACCAGGGCGACGACGTCGGCAGTCGGGCCGAGGCACGCCGCGACCGGCCCGAGGACCAGGGCCAGCGAGATGAACGAGACGTCGATCACGGCCAGGTCGGCAACGTCGGGCCGACCCCCCGGGGCCGCGGCCAGCATGGCGGGGTCGAGGGCCCGCGCGTTGACCCGATCGTGGACCACGACGCGGGGATTCTGGGCGACTTTCGCGGCCAGCTGGCCACGGCCGACGTCGATGGCGTGGACCCGGACGGCGCCACGCTGGAGCAGGCAGTCGGTGAAGCCGCCCGTCGACGCACCGACATCCAGGCAGGTCCGGCCGGCCGGGTCCACCGCGAACGAATCGAGCGCGCCGGCCAGCTTGTCGCCGCCACGGGACACGTAGGCGAGCGGCGCCACGACCTCCAGGGGCACGGCCACCGGCACCGGCTCGCCGGCCTTGCGATCCGTGCGGGCGCCGTCACCCGAGCCCACGCGCACGCGCCCGGCGAGCACGAGCGCCTGCGCCCGGCTGCGTGTCTCGGCGAGGCCGCGGTCCACGAGCAGCTGGTCGAGACGGGTGCGCGCGGAGGAGGTTCGCGTCACCCGGGGATCATGCCACGCGCCGCTTCACTCCGGCGCATCCTGCGGGCCCGGGTGGCCGGGGCGGCGCCGGGACCAGGGATCAGGTGGTGCTGGGCTCCGGCGCGGGCCGTCCCTCCGGGGCCAGCCGCAAGGTCATCAGCGTATCGCGGACCTGGGCCGCGATTCCGGTCGAATCGAGGCCCAGGAGGTGGCGAAGGTCGGCAACGGAGCCGTGATCGACGAAGCGGTCGGCGGGCAGGCCGACCATCCGCACCGGGACGGCGCGGTACGCGGCGTCGGTGAGGCGGGCCTCCTCGAGCACCTCGAGGACGGCCGAGCCGAGCCCGCCCGGCACGATGCTCTCCTCCACCGTCACCACCAGGCGCTTGCCCCGGGCCTGGTCCAGGATCAGCTGGCGATCGATCGGCTTGAGGAACCGCGCGTTGAGGACGCCGACCGACCAGCCGGCGGCAGCCAGCTCGTCGGCGGCCTGCTCTGCCCGGCGGACGATCGGCCCGAGGCCGATCAGGAGCAGGTCGCGCCCCTCCCGCAGGACCTCGCCCCGGCCGATCGGCAGGATCGCCGGCTCACGGTCCGGTACGCCGAAGCCCGCGTCGCGGGGGTAGTTGAGGGCGAATGGATGGTCCTGCGCCAGCGCCGTCCGGACCATGGACCGAAGCTCCTGCTCGTCGCTGGGGGCAGCAATGATCAGGTGCGGCACCTGGCGATGCGCGGCGAAGGCGAACATCCCCTGGTGGCTCGTGCCGTCCTCACCGACCAGTCCGGCCCGGTCGATGGCCAGCAGGACCGGCTGGTCGTTCTGGCAGACGTCGTGGACGATCTGGTCGAAGGCCCGCTGCAGGAACGTCGAGTAGATCGCCACCACCGGTCGCCCGCCGCCCATCGCGATCCCCGTGGCGAGCGTCACCGCATGCTGCTCGGCGATCCCCACGTCCACGAATCGCTCGGGGAACTCCACCTGGAAGCGGGCCAGGCCGGTCCCGGTGGGCATGCCGGCGGTGATGGCGACGATCCGGTCGTCCTCGCGGGCCGCCGCGATCAGCTCGCTCGCGAAGAAGTGCGTGTAGTTCGGGGTCCGGGGACCCACCGACGGCGCGACCGGATCGACGGCATCGCCGTTCATGCCCGTGGGAACGTGGGCTGCCATCGGCGAGGCGGTGGCGCTGATCTCGCCGGCCCCGAGCGGGCCGTGGCGGGGTCGGCTCAGCTCGTGGCCGTCCACCGACGGCGGCGGGGTGATGGGCGGCAGGGCGGCACCATGGAAGCTCACCTGGTCCGTCTCCGCGGGGCGATAGCCGCGCCCCTTGTGGGTCCGGACGTGGACCAGGACCGGCCCGTCGAGCTCGAGGGCAGCCCGGAACGTGTGCTCCAGCGCCCGCAGGTCGTGGCCGGGCACGACCCCGACGTAGGTGATGCCGAGGTCCTCGAACAGCTGGCCCGGCTGGGCGAAGCTCACCACCGACTTGCGCACCCGCCGGGACAGCTCGAGGGCGGTGGGGCCGACCAGCGGGACCCGCTCGACGAGGCGGTCGTACCCGGTCCGCGACTGGCGCCAGGCGGTCGAGAGCTTGATCTCCGAGAGGTAGCCGGACAGGGCACCGACCGACGGGCTGATCGACATCTCGTTGTCGTTGAGGACGATGAGGATCCGGCTCTTGCGCTGGCCGATGTCGTTGAGCGCCTCAAGGGAGAGGCCGCTCATGAGGGCGGCGTCGCCGACGACCACGGCGATCCGCTCCATGCCGTGGCGCAGGTCACGCGCCGTGGCCAGCCCGGCGGCCAGCGACAGGCCGGTCCCGGCGTGGCCGCCGTCGAAGACGTCGTGCTCGGATTCGCTTCGGCGCGGGAAGCCGCCGATCCCGCCGAGCTGGCGGAGCGTCCCGAAACGGGCGGCGCGGCCGGTCAGCAGCTTGTGCGGGTACGCCTGGTGGCCCGTGTCCCAGACGATCTTGTCGCGTGGCGACTCGAGGATGCGGTGGAGCGCCAGCGTCAGCTCGACCACGCCGAGGGACGATCCAAGATGGCCGCCGGTCCGCGCAACGGTCGCGATGATCGTGGTGCGGATCTCCTGGGCGAGGGCGAGCAGCTGGGTCTCGGACATGCCCCGCAGGTCGCCCGGCCCGCGCAACGTCGGCAGGATCGCCACGAATGCAGGTTCCTCGCTGGTGCGGCGTGCCCGGGCGCTGACGAAAGCGCTGGTGCTCCGCATGTGGCGGACGGTCCGGGCGCACCGTTCGTGATGGTCCAGGTGACCGGCGATCGCTCCGGTCGATCGACGGCTTCATTCCCCGGCCCGCTCAGGCGGCGTCGGGTTCATCGCCCGCAACCGCCCACCGGCGGCCCGGGCAGGACGGAGTCTAGCGCGGGCCGCGGCGGACCGGGGTGGACGGGCCGATTCCGCGGTTCGTGCAGGTCCCTCGCCGAGACGCGATCTCAATCGACCGATGCGCCCACCCGGTGGGGTCGGACTGAGGAGGCTTGCACGCGCGCTCAAACCGGCTCGTCGGCCTCCTCGACGCGCAGCTCGGCCGTGACCACGGCGCCGCGCGCGGAATCCACCAGGCGCTGGACACGCAGCTCGGCATCCGCCAGCAACCGCTCGCATCGCCGCTCGAGCGCGACGCCGCGCTCGTACAGGGCCATCGTCCGCTCGAGGGGCTGTCCGCCCGCCTCGAGCTCGGCGACGGTCCGCTCAAGCTCCGCGAGCGCGTCGTCGAAGGACAGGTCGTCGACCGGGGCCTGGACCGCGTCCGTCATCCAACCTCCTCTACCAGGGGCGCGCCGCCGCCTGGCTCACCCGGCACGTCCGCCGATGGCGGCAGGCTGGCATCCGCCGCCTCGAGATCGTCGTCCGCCCCGCCGGTTGCGTCCGCTTCACGCGACTCGGCCAGGCGCCGCTCCAGCCGCCGCCCGAGGAGGATACCAGCGGCGATCCCGCCTCCTCCGAGCGCGAAGACGACCAGGCCGAAGATGACCAGGTCGCCGATCATGGCCGGCCGCCCCGTCCCGCGATCTCAGGTCGCATCGCCGTCGCTCGTGGCGGCGATCGCGCCGCTCGCCAGCCGGACGTGGAGCGCGGTCCCGGCCGGAGCCTCGGCAGGCGTCCTCACGATGGTCGCGTCCGCGGCCCGCCGGACGATCGCGTAGCCCCGCTCCAGCGTCGCCTCCGGCCCCAGGGCATCCAGCGCGGCCCGCGCAGCGTCGAGGCTCCCGCGCGCCCGCCGCAGGCGTGCGCTGGTCGCGGGGCGCATCCGCGAGCCCGCCCGCTCCAGCGCCCGGCGGCGCGCGGCGAGCTGCCCGGCGGCCGCGTTCGTCGCCCGGTCCAGCAGGTACCCGGCCCGCTCGCGGGACGCCGCCAGGCGAGCTGCCGGGTGGAGGCCGTCGAGCGCCCGGCGCTCCGCGCCGACGCGGCGGACGAGCGTGGCCATCTCGCCGGCGACCAGGCGGTCCAGGCGATCCCGCCGGAGGAGGATCGCCCGCCGGACTTCCGCGCGGTCCGGGACGACGATCTCCGCCGCCGCCGACGGCGTCGGCGCCCGCACGTCCGCGGCGAAGTCGACCAGGGTGACGTCCGTCTCGTGGCCCACCCCAGACACCACCGGCACCGGGTGGGCCGCGACGGCTCTCACCACCGTCTCGTCGTTGAAGGGCCACAGGTCCTCGAGCGAGCCGCCGCCGCGGGCGATCAGGACCACGGCCGGGGCGTCGGTCGGGACGCCCGCCTCCCGGCACGCCGCCCCGAAGCGCGCCATCCGATCGAGGGCGGCCACGATCGAGCGGGCCGCGCCATCGCCCTGCACCTGGCACGCGGCGACCACCACCCGGGCCAGCGGCCACCTCCGCGCCAGGACCCGCCGGATGTCGTGGAGCACGGCGCCCGACAGGCTGGTCACGACGCCGATCACCGCCGGTCGGACCGGCAGCGGCCGTTTCCGGGCAGCGTCGAAGAGCCCTTCGGCCGCCAGGCGCGCCTTCGTCTGCTCGAACCGCAGCGCGAGGTCGCCGAACCCGGCCGGCTGGATTGCCGATACGTAGCACTGGTAGACACCCTGGGCGTCGAAGACGTCGACGCGGCCGTGGACCACGACGCGCAGCCCGGCGCGGGCCTCGAATGGGCTGCCGAGCCGGTCGTCGCGGAAGAACACGCAGGCCAGCTGGCTGCGCTCGTCCTTCAGCGTGAAGTAAGCGTGGCCGGCGCTGCTGACGGTGACCCGGCCGACCTCGCCCTCGACCCATACGTCGGCCAGACGCGGATCGCCGCGCAGCGCCTCGCGGACCGCCCGCGTCACCTCGGAGACGCCGAGCACGTGGAGGCCGAACGTGCCCGGCGACCCGGCCACCTGAGACGCTGCCGGGGCCGTGGCCGGGCTCGACGGCGAACGGCGCACGACCTCGCCCGGCCGCAGTTCGGATGTGTCGATCGCGTCCCAGGACGGCAGCGCCCAGTCGGGCGGCTCGGACTCGCGCGTCATCCTGGTTCGATGCTCGAGCGGATGGCGGCGACGCTCAGAGCCGCGTCAGGTACTCGCCGGTCCGGGTGTCGACGCGAATCGTGTCGCCCTCGACGACGAACAGCGGGACCTGCACGACCAGGCCCGTCTCGGTCGTCGCCGCCTTGCGCGCTCCGGTGGCCGTGTCGCCGGCGAAGCCCGGCTCCGTCTCGGTGACCTTGAGGTCGACCGTGATCGGCAGCTCCACGCCGAGCGTCTCGCTCTCGTGGCTGATCCGGTCGAGCGTCATCCCGTCCTTGAGGTACGAGACGACGTCCTCGAGCTGCGCGGCGCTCAGGTGGAACTGCTCGTACGACTCCATCTCCATGAAGTGGAAGTCGTCGCCGTCGCGGTACAGGAACTGGATCTCGCGCCGATCGAGCTGCGCCCGCGGCCACTTGTCGCCCGCCTGGAACGAACGCTCGACCGTCGAACCCTTCTTCACGTTGCGGAGCTTGATCCGCACCTGGGCGGAGCCGCGGCCCATCTTGATGTGGTGGTAGTCGAGGATCTGCCAGAGGTCGCCGTCGAGTTCGATGACGACGCCCTTGCGCAGCTCACCGGTGGAGATCATGGGGTTCGGGTGCTCCTCGGATCGCGGCGGGCACGGGCAGGCCGCCGGCGCGCCGTTCGTGTGGTTCCGGCGATCGTAGCAGACGGCAGGTGCAACCCGGCCGCTGGTGCGCCCGCGCCCGGCCGCACGGCGTGGCGCAGGAACGACGGGCAGCGCTCAGCCGCCGACGACCAGCACGTCGCTGGGGAAGTTCGTGAGGCGCTCGACGCGGCCGGCGCCGGCGTCGAGCAGCAGCAGGTCCTCGATGCGGACGCCGGTCTGGCCGGCCAGGTAGACGCCGGGCTCCACCGAGAACACCGTCGGCGAGGGCAGCGGATCGTCGCTCGCGGCACGAGACAGGGTGGGCCGCTCGTGCGTCGCCAGGCCGATGCCGTGACCCGTCCCATGGCCGAAGTGGTCGCCGTGGCCGGCGGCCTCGATGACGGCCCTGGCGGCCGCGTCCACGGCCTTGCCTGACGGGATGCGGCCGGCGGCGGCCCCGGCCTCGAGCACGGCGATCGACGCCGCCTGGGCCGCGGCCACGAGCGCGTACACCTCGGCGTCCGTCGCCGATGGCACGCCCACGAAGAGCGTCCGGGTCATGTCGCTGCGGTAGCCGGCGACCTGCGCGCCGAAGTCGAACAGGATGATCTCGCCCGGCCGGACGTGGCGTTCGCCGGGGGCGCCGTGCGGGAGCGCGGCCCGCGGGCCGCTCAGCGCGGCGACGTCGAACGCCAGGGCCTCGGCGCCGCCTTCGCGCATGAGGACCTCGAGTCGCCAGGCGAGGGCCACCTCGGGCGCGCCGGGCCGGATCTCGGGGAGCAGCGCGGCCAGGGCGCGGTCGGCGACGGCCGCTGCCGCGGCGATCCGCTCGACCTCGGCCGGCTCCTTGATCGCGCGGTCCTCGTCCACCCAGGGCGCCGCGCGCACCAGCTCCACGTCGGGCGCCGCGGCCGCCAGCGCCTCCCACAGGGCATGCGGGACGTCGCCGGGGGAATCGCCACGCGCCGCGCGCCGATCGAGCGGACCAGCTCCGGCCAGCGCGCCGGCAGGTCGTACGTCACGGCCTCGATGCGGGCCCCGGGGGACTCCTCCTCGACCTGGAGCGTGTACCGGCTGTCGGCAAGTACGACGAGCTCCTCGCCGGCGAGGAGGAACCGCCCGGAGTGGCCGGCGACTTTCTCCTCGCCCTCGGCAAGGTTCACGCCGGCCAGGTACCGGATCTCCTCCCGACGCAGCCCGAAATACGCGTCGACGCCGGCGACGGCGAAACGTTCGCGGATGCGCGCGAGGCGCGCCGGACGGGCAGCCCGGTCCGCCTCGTCCCAGGCGCGCAGCTGGCGAGCCTGCGGCGGCGGCGCGAAGTCGCCCGGGACCGGGAACCGCGTGGCCACCCTACCCGGCCCCGTACTTGGCGATGTTCTTCTGGTGCTCGGCGTATGTCTTCGCGAACACCGTCGGCTTGTCCTTGCGCCCCAGGAAGTAGAAGTAGCCGGGGGCCGTGTCGGGCTCGAGGGCCGCGTCGATCGACCCGACCGTCGGCGTGCAGATGGGACCCGGTGGCAGGCCCTTGGAGGTGTACGTGTTGTAGCCGGCGAGGTTGGCCGGGAGTTCGGCCGGGAGCGTCGCTTCGAGCGGCCCCCAGAAGTAGTACTGGGCGAACTGGGGCGGCTTCAGCTTGGCCAGCTGGATGGTGTCGTTGACGTAGAGGACGGTGGGGTCCGAGCCGAGGAAGCCGGCCGTCTCCGCCGTCGGATGGTCCAGCCGGTTCTCGAACACGCCCGCGATCAGCGGCCGCTCGCTGGGGATCTTTGCCTCCTGCTCGACGATCGAGGCAAGCGTGAGCACCTGGTACCAGGTGAGGCCGCGGCTCGCGGCCACCTTCATCCGCTGCGGCCCGACGTTGGCCAGGAACCGGTCGAGCATCATCCGGACGAGCTGGTCGGCGGTCGCGTCGGGCTTGACCTGGTAGTCCCCGGCGGCCAGGTAGCCCTCCAGCGTGCCTCCCTTCGGGATCACCACCCACGGATAGTCCTTGAGCAGCGCTGCCGGCGGGTTCGTGACCTCCTGGTAGAACGCGGTCGCGTCGATGGGCTCGGACGCGTCGCTCGCCTGGCGCTGGGCGATGACGGCCGTGACCTGCTCCAGCCGGTCGGCCGTCGCGAAGCTCAGGACGATGCCCGGGTTCGGCGCCACCAGGAGCGCGGACGCCAGCTGGTCCGGGGTCATGTTGCGGGTCAGGACGTGGAGGCCGACCTGGAACTGGTCGGTGATCTGGCGGTCCAGGGCAACCAGGACGAAGGCGCGCGGGTCGCGCAGCAGGCCCTGGTCGTGGAGCCGGGTCGCGATGGCCACCGCGGTGTCTCCCTGGGCCACCGTGAACTCGGCCTTCGACGGATCGCTGGTGTTCGGAGCGGTGAGGGCGCTGCCCAGGTCGTCGCGCACGAGGTCGTGGACGAACCCGATCCCGAGCGCGCTCGGGTTGTCCGACGCCCATCCGACCACCACCCCGCGCACTGCCGGTTGGAGGACCGTGGCGAGGAGGACGAGCACGGCGATCGCGCCCACCGCCAGGAAGGCCACGAGGCGAAGCGGGCCGAGCCTGCGCCCGCGGTGCCGCCCGTTGGCGACCTCCCACGCGGACATGGTCCCGGATGGTCCCGGCGTCCGCGGCTTCTCGCGCGCCCGCCGTGCCGTGCCGGGGGCGGTGGCGGCGATGCGGCCCGGCGATGGAACGGCCGGCCCGGCGCCGACCTGATGCCGTCAGGCGGCGCCGACCTGATGCCGTCCGGCAGCGCCGACCGCGGACTCGCCGGGGCCGGCGGGAAGTCGGCAGGGGCCGGCGGCGCCCAGGCGCTCGCCGCCTCGGCGACCGGGGCCTCCGCGAGCCGGTGGGCCATCTGGGGAACGCTCCCCCGATCGCCATGGCTCGGTTGTCCCCCGCCGCGGATCGTCATGCCCCTTCCTTTCGATGGGTCACGTCCGGCGCTGCTCCCTCCGCACTCGTCGTGACCAGCGCACCCGGCGCCCCCCGGCGTCGTCCTTCCAGCTCGTCCTCGAGGATGACGCGCGCCGCCTCGCGATCGATCCGAGCGCGGTGGGCAGCCCGCCGAACCGGTCCTGGCGGCCCACCGGAGCGCCCGCGCCCCGCCGGACCCAGCCGCGCCTCTGCGACGTGGCTGCTCAGGCGTTCGTCGCGCAGCCGGACCGGAAGTCCCGTGGCTCCGGCGATCGCCGCGGCCCAGGCCCGGGCCGCGACCGCGGCCGGCCCCTCGGCGCCGGACATGTCCAGCGGCAGTCCCACCACGATCTCGTCGATCGCGTCTGCCGCCACGATCCGGATGATCGCCGCGGCGTCCGCGCCATTGTCGCGCCCCCGGGCGATGGTTGTCAGCGGCCGCGCGCCGAAGTCCCCATCGGCTGCGACCGCCAGCCCGACCCGGCGCGACCCGAGATCGACGCCGAGGAGGCGGGTCACGGGGCGCCGGACACCGCCGGCGACGCGCTCGGCGATGTGTTCGGCGAGGCGGCCGTGGCGCCCGATGCGGAAGGGACCGCCGACGGCCCGGGGCTGCCCTGCGCGGCCGACGCGGACGGCGCGGGCGAGGCGCCGCTCGCACCCGGCGAGCTGCTGACGAGCGGCGACGCGGCCGGCGAAGACGGAGACGGCCCGGGCGACGCCACCGGCCCAGGCGACGCCGCCGGCCCGGCCGACGGCCCGGTCACCGTGAAGTCGAGGCGCGCATCGAAGCCGGTCACGGTCGAGACCCAGTCCGGCCAGAGCGTCACGGCAACGTCGCCCAGCGACCCGAGCTGGGCACGCACCTCGGCCGGGGTCTTGCCCTTGAGCTGTCCCCGCAGGGCCGCCGCGTCGACCCTCGGCACGCTCTCCTCCCGGGCCGTAATGGAGAACGAGACGATCCCGTCGGCGACCGTCCCGGGGCCGACGGTCACCGAGGTCGAGCCCGCCACCACGTCATTTCCCGGCGGCACCTCCTGCGCCAGGCGGGCGGCCCCGATTCCCTGCAGCGGGCTGGGGTCAACCGCCACGACGGTCCCGGTGGCGGTGACCGAGAGGTCGAACGCCTGCACCTCCGTGCCCACCAGGCTGGCCGGGTCGAGGCCCGGCTGGGCCTCGCCACGCGTGGCCGTGGCCGGGAAGACGGTTGCGCCGGGGGGCAGATCCGCGGGCGCGGCGGCCGCCGACTTCAGCTGCTCGTCGAGCTGCGCGGACAGCGCCGCCAGGGCACCGTCGACGTCCTTCTGCACGACTTTCGGGAACTCCTGGTGGGAGCCGCCGGCCATCGCGTTCGGGTTCCTGACCCTGATCACGACGCTGTTGTAGGACCCGGGTACGACCGTGACGGTGCCGGCCGCGACGTTCCCGGCGACGCCCGCCTTGGCGGCCGTCGCCGTCACCGTCCGGCTCTGGCAGCCGATCCGCGGCGGATTGAGCGTGGCCACGGGCAGGAAGATCGCCTCGTCGGTCGTGAAGCCGACGCCAGCCTGGGTCCTGGCGAGCACCCCCTTCGGGATCGTGTACGACCGGGTGGGGTCGCAGTTGGTCCACATGAGGGTCCCCGTGGCCGGCTTGTCGTCGGTCCGCTTGCCGGTCGCCGGGAAGGTGCCCGACGCGCTCAGCGGCAGGTCCACCTGGATGGCCGGGACGATCAGCTCGGTGGCATCGGGCGCGCTGGCCTGGGGGTCGGCGTGGACGATCAGCTCAAGCGGCCCGACGGGCACGGTCCGCAGCGTCAGCACGACGCGGGCGGTCGGCAGCACGAGATAGGCGGCGGCGCCCCCGACGCCGACCACGAAGAGCGCGACGACGAGCGCCACGACGATCCGCAGGCGCCGCCCTCCCGATCGGCGACCCGCGACCGCGCCGCCGGCCAGGCCCGCGAATGGACCCGGCGCGGCGCCGGTGGCGCCGCGCTCGCGGCCGCCCCAGCCGCGAGCCGGCGCGCCGTCGCGGACCCGGTCCGTGCCGCCGCTCGGAGAGGTCCCGGCCTGGTCTCGGGCGGCGAGCTCGGCCGCGGAGAGCGGCCGGGCATGCGCGATCCCGCGGGCGGAACCGGACTCGACATCCCGCTCGGTGGAGACATCGGCGTCCGCATCTGATGGCCCTCCGCCCGTGCCCCCGGCGCTCGCGGCCGGTGCGCCCGCGGCGGCGTCCAGTGTCGACGCCTTCCCTGCCGGCCCAGGAGCCGGCTCGGCGGCGGCGCCCGCCACACGCTCGAGGTCGTCCAGGTGCTCCTCGTAGTCGCGGACCGACGCGAACACGGCCAGCCCCGCCGAGGCCGCCAGGGCGCGCGCCGACGCTTCGGGCGTCACGATCGCCAGCCGCCGGCTGCGTTCCCGCGCCTCGCGCTGGAGGAGCTTGAAGTTGATCCGGCTGGTGGCGATGCGCGAGCCGCTCGGCAGCACGAGCGCGATCCGCAGGTCCTTCGACTCCCGGATGCGGGCGGCCGCCGAGGTGATCTCGTCGTCGACGTCGAGGTAGATCGTGGCCATGGCTACAGCTTCATCGCCCGCAGGACACGGCGCAGCGCAGCGTCGAGCGGATCCTGCTCGCGCTGGAGGTCGATCGCCTGGTAGGCCAGTCCGAGGGGGGTCACGTCCTGCTGGTCCACCAGCAGCTCGGTCTCGTCGGTGATGCTCTCGACCATGCCCGGTGACATGACCGTCACCTCGGGCGGGCGGCTGAACGGCAGCCGCTTCCAGAACCGCTCGTCGCGCAGCGAAGCAGCCGTCTCGGGCAGGCGCGAGCCGCCGCCGCAGAGGTAGATCCGGCCCGGCAGCAGGTCGCCCGTGGCGAGCTCGTCGAGGACCAGCTCCACGCCTGCCGCCCACACGGCCACGTCGTCGGCGACGATCGTGGCGATCTCCTCGCGGCGCTCGACGGGAGCGCCGATGGCGTAGTCGATCTTGAGCTGCTCCGCCCGTGGAAACGGCAGGTCCATGCGATCGGCGAGTGACTTCGTGAAGGCCCGGCCGGCCAGGGCGAACATCCGCGTGCCCTCGATCCCGCCCTGGCGGACGAGGGCGACGTCGGTCGTCCCGCCGCCGATGTCGATGAAGAGGGCGCCCGCCTGCTGGATCTGCTCGCTGCCGAGGACACGGGCGACCGCGTAGGGCTCCGCGACGATCTCCAGCAGCTGGAGATCGAGCTGGGCGGCGACGGACTCGAGCGCCCCGAGGTGGACGAGCGGCGCGAACGCGTTGAAGATGCCGATCTTCACGTGGCGGCCCTGGAAGCCGACCGGGTTCGTGACCGCGTAGCCGTCGATGGTCGCCGAGGTCACCGCCGCGTGGACCAGGCGCACGTCCACGTTGGGCAGGCCCGTCTCCCAGGTGATTGCCCGCTCCGCCTCGAGCAGGGCCTCCCGCTGCACGCCGTCGATGAGCTTCTGGAGCTCGACCTCGGTGATGGGGACGTCCGCCTTGCGGCGCTCCTGGCTGTGCGTCGTCGTGAAGCCCTTCACGAGCTCGCCGGCGATCCCGATCACGACCTCGGTGGGCCGGAAGCCGGCCATCTCCTCGGCCTCCTGGAGGGCCACGCCGCAGTTGTCGACGACGGCGGCGATGTCGGCGACCGTCCCCGACTGCATGTGGGCGAGGCCCTGGCGCTTGCGGCCCACGCCGCGGACGGTGCCATGACCGGCGTCGTCGATCTCGAAGACCAGGGCCTTTGCGAACTCGGTGCCGACGTCAAGGGCCGTGCACGCGGCGAGCTGGTCGACCGCGTCACGCTGGAGGAAGCGCCGCAGGAAGGCCATCGTCGAGCGGGCCTATCCGCTCGCGGACGCGCCCGGCGGGCCGCCGGCGAGCGCGGATCGCACGGCCGCCAGCGCGTCGGAGAGGCCGTCGCGGCGGGTTCCCTTGCCCTGGGCCATTTCGGGTCGTCCACCGCCCTTGCCCGCGAGCGGGACCATGGCGCCCCGCACGAGCTCGCCGGCGGCGACGCCACGGGCGACCAGGTCGTCCGAGACGCTCACGAACAGCTGCGGCTCGTCAGCGTCGAGGGCGAGGGCGACCACGCCCGAGCCGAGCACCGCGCGGACGTCCTTGGCCGTTCCCTTGAGCGCGTCCATCGATTCCCACCCCGCGGCCCGCGCCACCAGGCGCACCCCAGGGGCGACTTCCTCGGCCATCGCGGCAAGCTCACCCGGCTTCGGGAGGGCGGCCGCCCCGCCCGCCCGCAGGCGGCGCTTCGCCTCCCTGAGCTCGGCCTCGAGGGCGGCGATCCGTTCCGGCACGGCCTCGACCGACTGGGCGCCGAGGCGCTCGGCGACGGCCGCGATCAGCTCGCTGCGCGCCCGGAGGTGCGCGTCGGCGGCGTCGCCCGTGAGCGCCTCGATGCGGCGGATCCCGGAGCCGATGCTCCGATCGCTGGTGATGACGAACAATCCGATCTGCCCCGACGCACGGCAGTGGGTGCCGCCGCAGAGCTCGTGGCTGTAGTCGGCCACCCGCACGGTGCGGACCGTCTCGCCGTACTTCTCGTCGAAGAAGGCGTCGGCGCCGGCCGCGATCGCATCCGCCATGGAGCCGAAGGCGACCGTGACCGGGCGATCCTCCCGGATCACCCGGCGCACCTCGTCCTCGATCCGGCGGCGCTCCTCGTCGGTGAGGGCGCGGTCGAACGGGTAGTCGAAGCGCAGGTAGTCGGGCGAGACGAGCGATCCGGCCTGCCGGGCTGACGGCCCGGCGACGTTGCGAAGGGCCCGGTGGAGCAGGTGCGTGCCGGTGTGATTGCGCATCGTCCGGTCGCGCCGCTCCGCGTCGACTTCGGCGGCCACCGGCGACCCCACGCGCAGCCGGCCGCGCAGCGTGCCCAGGTGGATGACGACACCGCCGGCGGGCTTCTGCGTGTCCTCGACCTCGAACAGGATGGAGCCGCCGCCCGGTTCACGGAGCACGCCGCGATCGCCGACCTGACCGCCGCCCTCCGCGTAGAACGGGGTCCGCGAGAGCACGACCTCGGCGGTTCCACGGCCCGTCAGCTCGTCGAAGGCAGTGCCGTCGCGGAGGATGGCCACGACCGTGGCCTGGGCCCTGGTGGCCTCGTAGCCCAGGAAGGGCGTCGGCCCCAGCCGTCCCGCCAGCTCGGTCACCAGCGACGCCCGCACGGCCGCCGCCGACTGGCCCGCCTTGGTGTGGCGCCGGCTGCGGTCGCGCTGCCCGGCGAGCGCGACCTCGAAGCCGGCCCGGTCGACGCGGACGCCGTACTCGGCGGCCAGCTCCACGGTCAGGTCGATCGGGAAGCCGAACGTATCGTGGAGGCGGAAGGCGAGCTCACCGTCCAGCACGGGCGCATCCGGGGGAACGTCCTCGGCTCGGCGTCCCACCTCGCGGCCCGCGGACGTGAGAGGGATGAGCGCCTCCTCGAGCTGGATGGTGCCGGCGTCGAGCGTCCGGGCGAACTGGGCCTCCTCGCGGGCCAGCACGCCGAGGACGCGATCGCGCTCGTCGCGCAGCAGCGGATAGGCGTCGCCCATGATGTCGATGACCGTCTGCGCCGTCTCGGCGAGGAACGGCTCGCGGCGTCCCAGCAGGCGGCCGTGGCGGACGGCCCGGCGAATGATCCGCCGAAGGACGTAGCCGCGACCCTCGTTGGACGGCAGGACCCCATCGGCGATCAGGAAGGTCATCGCCCGGCTGTGATCGGCGATCACCTGGTAGCTGAAGCGCTCCGCCTCCATGGCCTCCGGGTCGTGGCCGAGGAGACGGCGGACGGTCTCGTGGATCGGCGTGAACAGGTCCGTGTCGTAGTTGGACATGACGCCCTGGACGACGCTCGCCACTCGCTCCAGGCCCATGCCGGTGTCGACGCTGGGGAACGGCAGCGGCTCGCGCCGGCCGTCCGGCAACTGGTTGAACTCCATGAACACGAGGTTCCAGATCTCGGCCCAGCGGGGGCAGCTCTCGGAATGGTCGGGCACGCAGTGCGGCCCCTCGGAGAGGTGGGCGCCTCGATCGTAGTGGAGCTCGCTGCACGGCCCGCAGGGGCCGGTTTCGGCCATGCGCCAGAAGTTCTTGTCGTCGCCGGCCTCGACGTTGCCCCACCGAGCCATGCGCTCCGGGGGCAGGCCGATCTCGTCGCGCCAGATCGACCAGGCGACCTCGTCGCCGGTATAGGTCGTCGCCGCGAGGCGTTCGGGGGGCAGGCCGAGCTCCTGGGTCAGGAACTCCCAGGCCCAGTGGATCGCCTCGCGCTTGAAGTAGTCCCCGAAGCTCCAGTTGCCCAGCATCTCGAAGAACGTGTGGTGGCGCGGCGAGCGCCCGACCTCTTCGAAGTCGTTGTGCTTGCCCGCCACACGAAGGCAGCGCTGCACGTCGACCGCCCGCGTATAGCTGCGGGTCTCCGCGCCGGTGAAGACTTCCTTGAACTGGACCATGCCCGAGTTCGTGAACAGGAGTGTCGCGTCGCCGGCGGGGATGAGGCTGGCGGAGGGAACCTCCGTGTGACCCCGGGCGACGAAGAAGTCAAGGAACCGGCGACGGATCTCGGCGGCAGAGCGCGGCGTTGGCCTCTGATCGTGGGTCGGCATCGCCAGCTATGGTACCGAACGGCGGACCCCGCCCGGGCACCGGGACGCGGCTGCGGCCGCGCCTCGCCGCCGCTACGTCCGCCTGCCCCCATCCCGGACCCGCCGCCACACCCGTGAGCCCGCGATGGCGCCCCCGACGAACGCGCCGATCACGAGGCCCCGGAGGAACGTGGCGAGCCGGACGTCCGCAAGCGCGGCGGCGGCGTCGTCGATCACGGGATCCGGCGCTCCACGGCGGCCACGACCGCGCCCGGCCGCGGGACTTCGCTTCTCCCTGGTCATCTGCGCCCGCCGGCGCCGCGCCCGTCCGCACCGCGCCCGTCCGCGCCGGCCGCGCCCGACGGTCCCAGGACCGACACGAGGACCACGAAGCCGATCCCGACCAGCGCGCCCAGTGACGCGGCCAGCGGCCGGAAGTCGCCGATCCGCAGGGCGTCGAGCGGCCCGCCGACGCGGCCGCCGACCGCGTCGCCGGCCCAGGCGCCCGTGATCGCAAGGAGGATCACGAACGGAAGGCGCGCGCCGGCGACGCCGCGGGCCAGGACCAGGACGGCCGTCCAGAACACGCCGACGAGGACGGCCAGGATGAGCGACGGCGACACGTCCATCGTCCGCTCAGGCGTCCGGCCGCACGATCCGCCCACCGCCGACCACGGCCGCCGGCTCGGCTGGATCGAAGAAGACGCATGCCTGGCCGGGCGCTGCAGCCCAGACGGCGGCGTCGGTCTCCACGACCCAGCGCGTCGCGACGCCTGCCCGGCTCCCGGTGCGCGCACCGGTCTCAGCGAGGGCGCCCGCACCGGCTGCCCGGCGCACGGTCGCCGCGACCGGCGCCGCACGGTGGCGGACCTGGACGAGCGCCCGGAACGGGGAGCCAGGCGGCCGGCCGCTGCTGAAGGTCACGTCGGCGATCTCGAAGCGCCGCGTCTCCAGGTCCTCGCGGCGCCCCAGCACGATCGCGTTCGTCGTCGGGTCGACGCGGGTGACGTAGCGCGGCTCGCCCACCGCGACGCCGACACCGCGACGCTGCCCGACGGTGAATCCGGCAGCCCCCGGATGCCGCCCGACCGTCGCGCCCGTGCCCAGGTCGACGAGCGGCCCCGGCTCCGGTGCCCATCCGGCGCGCGCGCGAAGGACGTCGCGGACGTCGCCCGTGGGAACGAAGCAGACTTCCATGCTCTCGGGCTTGTCGGCGGTGGCAAGGCCGCGCCGACGCGCTGCCTCGCGCACTTCCGCCTTCACCAGGCCACCGAGCGGGAACATGGCGTGGGCGAGCTGGTCCTGGCGCAGGCCGTACAGGAAGTAGGCCTGATCCTTGGCCGAATCGAGCCCACGCAGCAGGCGCCACGTCCGCCCGCCGTCGGCGGCCACGATCGTGTCCGTTCGTGCGTAGTGACCGGTCGCCACCGCGTCGCACGCGTAGAGCCGCCGGGCCCGACCCAGAAGTGCGCCAAACTTGACGAAGCTGTTGCATTCCACGCATGGACTTGGTGTCTCGCCGCCAAGGTAAGCGGCGACGAACGGCCGGATGACGCCGGCCTCGAACTCGCGCTCCAGGTTGAGGACGTAGAACGGGATCCCGAGCTGGGCGGCCACCCGCCGCGCGTCTTCCGCCGCATCCGCGGAGCAGCAGCTCTTCCTGACGTCCGAGTAGGCATCGGCGCCGTCGTGGACCCGCATCCATACGCCGATCGCCTCGTGCCCGGCTTCGGCAACCAGGGCGGCCGCGACCGACGAATCCACGCCGCCGGACATCGCGACCAGCACGCGGCTCATGGCCTCACCCGCCCTGCCGCGGCGTGCGCGCGGCCCACGTCAGGCTCCCAGCCGCTGGCCGAGCGGGTCCGCGGCCTGGCTGGCCGAGCCGTCGCGCATCGCCGCGAGGATCTCCGGGACGACCTGGCAGGCCCGATCGATCTCCGCCTCGGTCGATGCCCGGCCAAGGGAAAGGCGGAGCGCACCGAGGGCTTCGGGCTCGCCCAGGCCCATGGCGGTCAGGACGTGGGACGGCTCCGGCGAGCCGGTGGCGCAGGCCGAGCCGGTCGAGCAGGCGATCCCCTCGAGGTCGAGCGCCACGGCCACGGCGGCTCCGTCGGCGCCCTCCACAAGGAGCGACAGGAGGCCCGGCAGCCGCTCCTCCGGATGGCCGCTCAGGCGGACGCCCGGCACGGCGAGACACGCCGCCTGGAGTCGCCCGCGCAGGCCGGTCAGACGTCGGCGGGTGGCCGCCTTCTCCGCGCACGCCAGCTCGTAGGCGGTCGCCATGGCCACGGCTCCGGCGACGTTCTCCGTGCCCGCGCGCCGATGGCGTTCCTGCGAGCCACCGTGGAGCTGGACCATCAACTGCGTGCCGCGCCGGATCCAGAGCGCGCCCGTGCCCTTCGGGCCCTCGAACTTGTGCGCCGAGAGGCTCACCAGGTCGGCGCCGAGGGACGCCACGTCGAGGTCGAGGTAGGGCGCGGCCTGGACCGCGTCGACGTGGAACAGGACGCCGCGCCGCTCCCGGACGCGATCGGCGATCTCGCGGATGGGCTGGATCGTGCCGACCTCGTTGTTGGCCAGCATCACCGACACGAGAATCGTTCGATCGTCGATCGCCGCCGCGACGGCGTCGGGGTCGACGCGGCCGTGGCCATCGACCGGGATCTCGTCGGTCGCGAAGCCGAACTTGCCGAGATGGCTGAGGGCATGGCCGACGGCGTGGTGCTCGACGGAGCTTGCCAGCAGGCGGTGGCCACGGGCCTTGCCGGCCCACGCGGCTCCCTTGAGCGCGAGGTTGTTGGCCTCGGTGCCGCCCGCCGTGAAGACGATCTCCCGGGCCGTCCCTCCGAGCGCCGCGGCGAGCCGCTCGTGCGCTTCATCGAGCGCCTCGCGAGCGGCGCGCCCGAACGAATGGGCCGACGAGGGGTTGCCGTACGTGGCCCCCAGGTACGGCAGCATTGCCTCGAGGACCTCGGGGCGGACGGGCGTCGTCGCCGCATGGTCGAGGTAGACGGGGGCGGGCTGGGAGGAGGCGGAGGGCGAGGCGCGGTCGCCCGACGGCATCGGCATCAGGCGGCGATTGTACGGCGGAGGCCGCCGGCTGCCGGGCGAGCCGACCGAAGGCCCGCCGCAAGGCGGCCGGTCCCCTACACTCCCGGCGTGGACGTCCTGCTGCTCCCCTTCCGGCTGATCGGCGGGCTGCTCGGGTTCCTGTTCGGCCTGGTCGGGGCGATCGTCCTGCTGGTCGTCGGCATCATCCTCATCATCATCGGTGGGGCCCTGGCAGCCACGGGCGTGGGAGCGCCAGTCGGTATCGGCCTCCTGGCGGTCGGCGTCCTCCTCTGCCTGCGGGCCGTGTTCTGACGTGGCCGATCGGCAGGGAGCCGATCGGCCGGGAGCCGATCGGCCCGCGGCCGCACGGCCGGCAGCCGCACGGCCGGCTCGTCCGTCGGGCTGGCTCCTCGGCTATCCCACCGACCACCTCCTCGGGATCCTCCCGGACGGTCCCGCTGCGCAGCGCGCGGCCGCGGACCTCGGCGCCATCGGCGTCCTGCCGTCCGACGTCCGGATCTTCGCCGGCGAGGATGCGGCCCTGCGGATCGATGGCCGGGGCACCCACCATGGCCTGGTGGCCCGTCTCTACCGGCTCGTCCAGCTGACCCAGATGGACCAGGCGCCCGACTTCCGACGGTACGAGGAGCAGGCTCGCCGCGGCCACCCCGTGGTTGCCGTCCGCGAGACCTCACCGGAACGGCGGCGGGCGATCCGCGCCGTGCTGCGCCGCCACGGCGCCCACTTCGTCAACTTCTACGGGCGCGTCTATACGGAGACGCTCGACCCGTTCGAAGGGCAGGAAGAGGAGGACGGCGGGTCGTAGACCGCCGCGTCGCAGGTGCGCGCGCGACTGCCAGGCGCCGGCCGGCAGCGGGCGATCGCCGGCGCGAGAGCCGCCGGGGGCGAGCGGCGGCCGGACACGCCGTTCGCCGGGCCTCCCGCCGCTCCGCGATGGGCATCCCCTACCCTACCGCGCCTCCTGCTCCCGTCGCATGTCCGCGTCGCGGCCGCGCTCCCGCCGCCGATCGTGCCCGGAGAGGAGCCGCTTGCGAAGGCGAACCTGGTTCGGGGTCACCTCCACCAGCTCGTCGTCGCCGATGAACTCGATCGCCGCCTCCAGGGTCATCGGCCGCGGCGGCGTCAGGCGCAGCGCCTCGTCGTGGGCGTGCGTCCGGATGTTGGTGAGCTTCTTCTCCTTGGTCACGTTGACGTCCATGTCGCCGGAGCGGGCGTTCTCGCCCACTACCATGCCCTCGTAGACGTCCACGCCCGAACCGATGAAGAGGTCGGACCGTTCCTGGAGGTTGAACAGGCCGTAGGCGTTGGACGTGCCCGACCGGTCCGCCACGAGAACGCCGTTCGTCCGGTGCGTCACCTCGCCGGCCCACGGGCCGTAGCCTTCGCCGATCTGGTGCATGAGGGCCGTGCCGCGCGTCTCGGTGAGCAGCTGGCCGCGGTAGCCGATGAGTCCGCGGACCGGCAGCACGAACTCCATCCGGACGCGGCCGTCTGCGTCGGTCGACATCTGCTCCAGGCGTCCCTTTCGACCCGCCAGCGAGGTCTGGATCTCGCCGATGTACTCGGGCGGGATGTCGATCGTGATCCGCTCGTACGGCTCCTGGACCTCGCCGCCCACGGTATGGAGGATCACCTCGGGACGGCTGACCTGCAGCTCGTATCCTTCCCGGCGCATCTGCTCGACGAGGACCGCCAGCTGCAGCTCGCCGCGCCCGCGCACCTCGAACGTGTCGCCCGTCTCGGTCGGGAAGAACTGGATCGCGACGTTGCCCAGGATCTCCTTCTCGAGCCGGGCCCGGAGCTGGCGGCTGGTGAGGAATCGACCGTCACGTCCGGCCAGCGGCGACGTGTTCACGCCGAACGTCATCCGCAATGTCGGCTCGTCGACCTCCAGCCGCGGCAGCGGCCGCGGATCGGCGGGATCGGTGAGCGTGTCGCCGATCGTCACCTCGGGCAGGCCCGCCACGCTGACGATGTCGCCCGGGCCGGCCTCGTCGATGTCGATCCGGTCGATGCCGTGGGCCGTCTGCAGCGCGGTCACCGTTCCCGACAGGGTCACGGTCCGACCGGGCTCCACCGCGCCCGACGCGTCGTCCGGCTCCTCGCGGACCACCACGATGCGTTGACCGGTCCGGATCGTGCCGTTCATGACGCGGCCGACCGCCATCCGGCCGACGTAGTCGCTGGCGCTCAGGTTGGTCACCAGGAGCTGCAGCGGATGGCCGTCGATATGGGCGGGCGGCGGCGTGATCTCCACCAGCAGGTCCAGCAGCGGCTGCAGGTCCCTGCCGGGCGTCGCGGGATCGAGGGTCGCCGTGCCGGCCCTGGCGTTCGTGTACACGACGGGGAACTCGATCTGGTGGGCATCGGCACCGAGATCCATGAACAGCTCGTAGACGTCGTCGAGGACCTCTCCCAGGCGGGCGTCGCCGCGGTCGATCTTGTTGAGGGCGACGACCACGGGCAGCCGCCGGGCCATCGCCTTCTGCAGGACGTAGCGCGTCTGGGGCAGCGGACCCTCGGCGGCATCGACCAGGAGGAGCACCGAATCGACGAGGTTGAGGCTCCGCTCGACCTCACCGCCGAAGTCGGCGTGGCCGGGCGTGTCGACGATGTTGATCCGGTAGCCGTGGTAGTCGACGGTCGTCTGCTTCGCCAGGATCGTGATGCCCTTCTCGCGCTCCAGGTCCATCGAATCCATGACCCGGTCCACCACGGCCTGGTTGGCCCGGAAGGCGCCCGTCTGGCGGAGGATCGCGTCGACGAGCGTGGTCTTCCCATGGTCGACGTGGGCGACGATGGCGACGTTGCGCAGGTCCCCGCGGATGGCATGGACGGCGGCGCCGGCAGGCACGGACGGCGCGGCGGGGGCGGCGATGGGCACGGTCGAACGGGGCTCCTGGTTCGTCATGGGCCCTGCGATCGTCGCACATCTGGCGTTCCTGCGCGGGTAAGGGGAAAGCCGTTGGGCGTCCCTTCGGCTGATCCCGTCGCACCGACTGTGTGCGAGATGGCAGGCGCTCTCGCGAGAAGCGTCCGCCCGTCCACGTTGCACGTCAAGGGCGACGACCTGAGCTGAGGCGAGTAGCGTCTGCACCGTGGGTACCGGGGGAGTTGCGGAGACCGCTCGAAGCCGTTCAGGGCGACGTCTGGTCGCCGCCGTCGCAGTGCTGGTCCTGGCTGGTGGCTGCGGCGCACGAGTTTCCCTTCCGCCCGGGGCGGTCGCCGTGCCCACCGACGAGAACCTAATGCCAAGCGAGCAGAGCGGTGTCCTGTGCACCTTGGGCGCAGCGACCCATCCCGTCGTCGGTGTCCTGGCGGGCGATCGGTTCGATACCTCCTGGCCGGTCTGGCTGCGGGCCGTCGACGGCCAGCGCCTCTTCGTCGTGTGGCCGAGAGGCTTCTCGGCCACCTTCGATCCCGGCCCCACGCTCCTCGACGAAGCCGGGGCGGTGTTCATCGACGGCGAAAGTCCGGTGACACTCGTCCAGCTAAGCCTGGACCCGACCAAGGGCACAAGGGACCGGCCCTTCGTCGCCCAGGGCATTGTCGAGACCGGCCTGGGCCAGGCGGAGCACTGTTACACGCACAGGCCGTAGCGACTCGCAAAGAGCCTCTGATCGTGCTACCGGCCGGGCAGGTCGAAGAGGTCCTCGGCGAGGCCCACTGCCAGTCGGTCAACTCGAAGAGGCCAGCCATGGCCGGAGGGTGCCGCCCGGCCGCGACAGCTTCTGTTGCACGAAACGGTCAGGCTGATCGGGGACTTACACACGGAGTAGGTCAGGCCGCGACCTCGCGCTGGTAGCATCCGCGCGATGACCGTGGCCGCCTGCATCCTCGCCGCGACGCCGGAGTCGGCCCTTCGTGCCGTCGACGGCGTCCCCAACGTGCGCCGCCTTGCCGACGTCGCCTGGGCCGGTGGCGCCTTCCCGATCGTGGTCGTGGCGCCAGACGTTGATGGGAGCGTGGTGGCTGCCCTGGCCGGCTCGGAGGCCGCCTATGCCGCGCCGGCGCCGACCGAAGGCGGCCCGGCCGGCCAGATCTGCCGCGCCGTCGCCGCCGCCCGTGAGCTGGTGGACGCGACCACGGCAGCGCTCGTTTGGCCCGCCCGCATGGGCTGGGTGGACGCGGAGACGGTGACGTCGCTGATCGAAGCGCACGGCGCCGCGCCGGGAGCGATCCTGCGGCCGGCCTTCCATGGCGATCCCGGCTGGCCCGCCCTGATCCCGCTCGAGCACCTCGAGTCGCTGCGCGCCCTCGCCCCGGCCCTGATGCCGCCCGAGCTCCTGGCGGCCCTGGCGGAGTCCCTGCCGTCGCGGCTGGTCGACCTGGGCGACCCGGGCACGACGCACGACCTCGACACGCCCGCCTCCGAGATGCCCCGGTTCGAGGGCCCGGCGGAGCCTGCCGGCACCGGGAGCCCCGAGTGGGGTGCGGCGGTCGCGGCCACCCAGGACGAACCAGCCGCGCCGCCGCGCATCGTGCCGTAGGACCGCCTCGCGGCGCGCGCCGGTCAGGCCGCCGCACGACCGGCGACGCGGCCGCCGGTCGTGCCGTTTGGCCGACGTCTCGGCGGCCAGTCAGGCCGAGCGGGCGCCCCGACGTCTCGGCGGCCAGTCAGGCCGAGCGGGCGCCCCGGCGTCTCGGCGGCGGCCCGTCACGCCGTGACGGCGGCCCGTCACGCCTCGACGGCGGCTTCGGCGCCCTCGGCCCGATGATTCCGCCGGGACGGCAGCGTCGCGAAGGCGATCCCGCCGAGGACCAGGGCCACGCCGGCAAGCTGCACCGGCGACGGCCGCTCGCCCAGCAGGAGCGCCCCGAGCGCCATGGTCGCCACGGGCTGGACCATCAGCAGGATGGAGCCGACGATCGCCGGCAGCCGCGGCAGGCCCGACGTGATGAGCAGGTAGCCGATCACCTGGCTGGTCACCGCGTACACGAGCAGGACGACGAGCGCGGACAGTGACGGCAGCGGGTCGAACGCCCCCGGCAGCAGGCCGAAGGGAAGCGCCACGACGGCCGTCGCGAGCGTCGCGTCGAAGAGGGGCCCGGCGACGTGGCGGCGGTCCGTTCCGATCCGCCGCATGACGATCAGGAACGCGGAGTACGCCACCGCGGACAGGAGGCCGACCACCGCGCCGAGCGCCGGGTCCCGGCCGTAGGCGCCGGGCCCGACGACACCGCTGATCAGGACGACCCCGAGCAGCACGATCGGGACGGCGGCGAGTGCGCGCCCGGGCGGTCGCTCCCCGAAGAGGAGCCACGTGACCAGCGTCACGATGACGACCTGGCTGTTCGGGATCACCGTCCCCAGCCCCGCTCCGACGTACACCACCGCGGCATGGAAGCCCTGGAGGTCGGCGGCGAAGAAGACGCCGGCCAGGAGCGCGAGCAGCCGGCTTCGCCGGGAGCGCGGGCCGAAACGCCGGTCCTCGGCGATGACCAGTGGAAGCAGGAACGGCAGCGCAAGCGCCGTCCGGAAGACTGTGGCCGTCGTCGGCTCGACGCCCGACCAGCGGAACAGGATGCCCGAGAACGCGATGGCCCCGGCGCCCAGGACCGCGGAGCCTCGTGGATGCGCGGCCAGCCCGGCGAGCAGCGGTGCGGCGGCGAGGCCGCTCGGGGTCGGGCGTGCCGTGGCCCCGCTCACGGGCGAGCGGGCAGGCGAAACTCCACGTGACCACACTCATGGCAGGCCAGGAGCTCGAACGCGACCATTCCCTCGCCGAGCTCGGCCAGTTCCCCGAACAGGAGCTTCCACCCACCGCTCGTGCCGCCGGTCCGAAACTCCTCCACGCCGTGACTCACGATCGGGCCGCCGCAGCGCAGGCAGCTCCGGTCCGGGACTCGCTGCCCGCCCGGATCCGGGCCGGCCGAAGCCGCGTCCATGTCAGCCCCGTGCTCGGGACGCCGACGAAGCGGAGCCCGAGCTCGGCGTACTGGCCGGGATCCGGCTCCGACGGGGCGTCGAGCATGAGGTCCGATCCCGACGACGTCTTCGGGAATGCCATCACCTCGCGGATGTTCACCTGGAAGGCGAGCAGGGCCGCCCAGCGATCGATGCCGAGGGCGATCCCGCCGTGCGGTGGGGCGCCGAAGTCGAACGCTTCCAGCATGCCCCCGAACTTCTGGCGCATGCCGTCGAAGGTATGGCCCTGCAGGGCGAAGCTGCGTTCGAGGAGATCGCGCCGGTGGATCCGGACGGAGCCGCCGCCCAGCTCCCAGCCGTTGAGGGCGATGTCGTACTGCATGGCCCGGGCGCGGCCGGCCGGATCGTCGGGAGACGGCCGTTCGGGATGGCCCGACGCGGTGACGAGCAGCGGCTCGTCCTCGGGGACCACGCCGCTGAACGGGTTGTGGGTGGCATGCCAGCCGCGCCGTTCCTCGTCCCACTCGTACATCGGGAAGTGATGGACCCAGCAGTAGGAGAGCACGTTCGGGTCGGCCAGGCCGAGCCGGCCGGCCAGCTCCACGCGGAGCCGACCCAGCACGTCGGCGGTCACCGCGGGCCGATCGGCGACGGCCAGGACGAGGTCGCCCTCCGTCGCGCCGGCCCGCGCGGCGATCGCGTGGGCCCGCTCGTCGCCGAGGAACTTGACCGTCGGCCCGTGCACCCCGGCATCCGTCACCGCCAGGTGGACCAGGCCACGCGCTCCGAACCGCTTGGCGGTCGCGGTCAGCTCGTCGATCTGCGACCGGCTGGCGCCGCCCATGCCCGGCACGGCGATCGCCTTCACGCTGCCGCCTGCGGTCAGCGTGTCGTCGAAGACCTTGAAGCCGGAGGCCGGGCTGCCCGCCCCATCGGTCAGGACCGGCGCGAGGTCGGCGAGCTCCATGCCGAAGCGCAGGTCCGGCTTGTCGGACCCGAAGCGCTCGAGGGCTTCGTGGTAGGTGAAGCGTGGGAACGGCACGGTCGCGATCG
This sequence comes from uncultured Chloroflexia bacterium, assembly GCA_963821595.1. Taxonomy (GTDB): domain Bacteria; phylum Chloroflexota; class Limnocylindria; order Limnocylindrales; family CSP1-4; genus CTSoil-043. The sequence goes on from CAWGEL010000028.1 coordinate 167,199, forward strand.
GCCGTTCCGGCGTCACGGCCCGGCTCACGGCGATCGCCATCGTCTCGACGAATTCCATCACCGTCTCCTCGGTGACGAAGCTCATCTCGAGGTCGAGCTGGGTGAACTCCGGCTGGCGGTCGCCGCGCAGGTCCTCGTCGCGGAAGCAGCGGGCGATCTGGAAGTAGCGATCGACGCCCGCGACCATGAGCAGCTGCTTGAGCTGCTGGGGGCTCTGCGGCAGCGCGTACACCGTGCCCGGCTGCAGGCGGGATGGGACGATGAAGTCGCGCGCACCCTCCGGCGTGCTCTTGATGAGGATCGGCGTCTCGATCTCGACGAAGCCGTGCTCGTGGTGGACCCGACGGATCTCCTCGACCAGCTTCGAGCGGAGGAGCAGGCGCGCGAGCATCGGCTCGCGGCGGATGTCCAGGTAGCGGTACTGGAGGCGCACCAATTCGTCGACCGGCGCGTCGGGCTCGTTGATGTAGAAAGGCGGCGTCTTTGCCTCGGCCAGGATCTCGAGGCTGCTCGCCTGGACCTCGATGTCGCCCGTCGCGAGGCCGGCGTTCTCCTTCCCGTCGATCCGCCGTTCCACCGTTCCGGCCACGGCCACCACGAACTCCGGCCGGCAGCGGGCGGCAACGGCGTGTGCCATCGGGGCGTCGGCCGCGTCGGCCACCACCTGGGTGATGCCGTGACGGTCGCGGAGGTCGAGGAAGATGAGCTGGCCGAGATCGCGACGTCGGTGGACCCACCCGGCCAGTCGGACGGCGGAGCCGGCGTCCGTGGCCCGGAGCTCGCCGCAGGTGTGCGTGCGGTACGCGGTGGCGAGGTTCGACATGGCCGCAATCCTAGCCGAGCGCCGCGGGCGCCACGGGCAGGCCGCCGCGGGGTTGCCGCGATGCCCGGCTGCGACGGCGGCCGGGCGCGTTCGGCGGCCGTGCGCGACGGCGGACGGGCGCGTTCCGGCCACTGCGCCAGGAACCGGCCGCCTGTCGACACCGCGTATCCATCGCGGGGATCATCGGCGGCGTCTGGCGGGGGGATCGACAGCTCCGCGGCGTTCTCGCGCATCTCGCACGCTCGGCGGCGCCGTGCTGCAGCGCCGAACCCCACCCTGCCGATCCCGACCATCCCCCTGGTGAATTCCTGGCACGGGGAGGGCGGCCGGGCGGGCATGCCATGCTCCCGGTGGATTCCGGACACCCGGCGCGGCCCACGCCCGGGCGCTCCCCGCGCATCGTTGCGCAGCCGCGTGACGGAACGTGGAGAATCGTCCCGCGATGATCCTGCGCTACGACCTCGGCGGCAGCGGGTTGCGGCTCCTCGACGGCGAGCATCTCGAGGTGTACCGGACCGGCGCCTTCGAGCTCTGGCGCCTCCGCGGCTCGCCGGTGGTCGGCCGCTTCGCCGGCCACCTCGAGCCCGACGCGCTGGCCGAGCTCCGGCGCCTCTCCGCGGCAGCGGCCGCGGCCTCCGGGGCGTCGGCAGCTGCGTCCGGGGCCCCTGTGGGCCGTGCTGCCACCGCACGGCCGTCCTCGTCGCCGGCGGCCCAGCCGATCGAGCCGCATGACGCACGCGCCGAGCGCTGGATGGCGGATGACGCCGTCCTCCTCGTCACCGAAGGGCGGGAGGCGCCGGGCGCCTGGCGTGAGCTGATCGTGGCCGGGCGGCGATTGCTCGACAGCCTGACGAATCGGCCCCTGGCCGCCGTGGAGCTCACCGTGGCCGACGACTGGCGGTCCGCCACGCTCCGCCACCGCGGCCGCGAGCCGCTCGAGGTGGATCCCGCGAGCCTCCGCCTGGAGGCGGCCGTCTGGCGCGGCCACTTCGACCTCGTCGGAACGTGGTCGGCCGGCGCGCTTGACCTCGGAACGGCCACGATCGGTCCCGGCTGGTCCGAGGAGCTGGAGCTGGGCCACCGCTTCCGGGCGGGCCGGCGACGCGTGCTGCACGTCACGGCCGGCTTCGACGTCCTTGTCGGTGACGCCCGAGCCCACCTCGCGGCGCAGGTCGCGCCGGCGATGGAGCCCATCTGAGCGGCCCTGGGCCGCGGGAATCCCGGCTGACAGGCCCTCGGCCGCGGCCCGCCTGACCGGGCGTCAGCCGCGGGCGGCCTTGCGCAGCAGGAGCTGAGCCAGGTCGGCGAGCGGGACCGGCTTCTGGGACGCCGCCCGCAGGTCGCGCAGCTGGACCGAGCCATCGGCCAGCTCGTCGCCGAGGATGACCGCGAAGTGCGCGCCGTCGCGCACGGCGCCCTCGAGCTGGCGGCCGAGCTTCCGCCCTGACAGCTCGGCGCGGACAGCCAGCCCGACGTCCCTCAGGGCGGTGGCCACGCGCAGCCGGCCAGCCGTATCCGCGGGATCGGCACCCACCACGACTGCCACCGGCGCGCCGTCGAAGGGATGTGCGGACCCTGCCGCCTCCAGCGCCAGCACGACGCGATCGAGGCCCAGGGCGAACCCGATGCCCGGCGTGGGCTTGCCCCCCAGCAGCTCGACGAGGCCGTCGTAGCGGCCGCCGCCGCCAAGCGCCTGCTGCTGCCCTTCCGCGCCGCGCCGGTAGAACTCGAAGGCCGTGCGCGTGTAGTAGTCGAGGCCCCGAACCAGGGTCGGCTCGATGCGATAGGCGATGCCGAGCGCGTCGAGGTGACGCCGCACGGCGTCGAAGTGCCCGGTGCAGGCCTCGCACAGGCAGTCGGTGATGCGCGGCGCCGCCGCCACGAGGGCCGCCATCGAAGGCTCCTTCGAGTCGAGCAGGCGCAGCGGGTTCGTCTCCAGGCGGGCACGCTCGAGCTCGGGGAGGGCGTCGACATGGCCCCGGAAGTACGCCGCCAGCTGCCGAACGTATGCCGGCCGGCAGGTCGCATCCCCGATCGAGTTCACGAGGATCTCGACATCGGTGAGACCGGCCTCGCGGTAGAAGCGGGCGCCGAGCTCGATGAGCTCCGCGTCGATGGCCGGCCCCGGGTCCCCGATGGCCTCCACGTCCCATTGCCAGAACTGCCGGTAGCGCCCGGCCTGGGGGCGGTCGTAGCGGAACATGGGCCCGGTCAGGGCCAGCCGCACCGGCTGCGGCAGCGTCTGCATGCCGTGCTCGACGTACGCACGGCAGACGCCCGCCGTTGCCTCCGGGCGCAGCGCCCAGCGCTCGCGCTCCTCGCCGCGGCTCGGGACGACCCGGAACAGCTCCTTCTCGACGACGTCGGTGACCTCGCCGATGCCGCGCTCGAAGACCGCGCTCTGCTCGAAGAGCGGCGTCTCGATCTCGCGGTAGCCGTACCTCGCGCCGAGGTCGGCGGCGAGGCGCTCCAGCCGCGCGAACGCGGCCCGGTCGGACGGGAGGAGGTCGCGGGTGCCCCGGGGGGCTCGGTACGTGGGCATCGCCGCGAAGTCTAGCGGCCGGCGCGCCGGCCGCGGCGCCGTGCCCTGGCCGCGAATCCGCAGCCCGGCCAGCATCGCCCCCGCGCCCGTCCGTCCGGAGGACGGGTCAGGCGGACGTCCAGTGGCGGATGCCGTCGAGGACTCCGGCCGCGTAGGGTCGCGGCGACCGGTAGACATCCGCGCCCACCGCCAGGCGCAGCTCGGGCAGCGCGTTGGCCACGATCGTGCCCCGGAATCCCGAGCTCAGCAGCTCGAGGTCATTGCCCAAATCGCCGAACGCCAGGACGTCCTCCGAGGCGATGGACCAGGCGTCCGCCAGGAAGGACGCGGCTCGACCCTTGCCCGCCGCCGGGGGCAGGATGTCCAGGTGGAGGTCGCCGCTGTACACCAGCGCCGCGGCGATCCCCGCGTCATGCAGTCGCCGCTCCAGCTCGGCACGGGCATCGGCGCCGAGCCCAGGGACGTCGTAGCTGGCCTTGAACCGCGTCTGGTGGACCGCCTCCTGGGGCCACAGCCAGGACACCGGCTCCAGCGCGCGGCGGGCGGGGGCCGCGTCCCAGTCGCCCAGCCGCTGCAGCCAGCCCGGCCAGGGCCGGCCATCGGCGTCGTGGACCTCCGTCCCGACGCCCGTGATGGTGGCGTCCGGGCGGGGCAGCGGCGTCTGCCGGATCGCCGCCCGAACCGATGGCAGCAACCGCCCCGACGCGTACACCAGGCGGTGCTCCGCGCGGCGCGGAGCCAGCCACGCGCCGAAGTCGACGAGGGCGCCGTCGTCGCCGAGCAGGGTGCCGTCGAGGTCGGCTACGAGGAGGCGACCGGCACCCATCCCGCCTCCGGCTGGCGGGTCACCGCCCGGGGCTCCGCCGCCGGGACGGCCCGGGTCGGCCGGGGCGCCGCCTCCATGTCGGAGAGGACATTCAGAAGCTGCTGGGCGATCCCGTTCCAGGTGAACGTGGCGCGGGCCCGGTCCGATCCCCGCCGCGCCAGCTGGGCCGCCACGGCCGGATAGCGCAGGACGGCGGCGATGGCGTGGCCGTACGCCGATGCGTCGCGTGGGTCAGCGTACAGGGCCTCGGTCCCCCACTCCAGCATCTGCCACAAGCCGCCCTCCGTGGTGACGACCACCGGCGTACCGCAGGCCAGGGCCTCGATGGCGGTCATGCCGAAGGGCTCGTAGCGGCTGCTGAGGGCGAACACGTCCGCAGCCCGATACGTGTCGGCCAGGCGGTCGTCGGGGATGTGATCGGCGAACGTCACCTGGCCGGCGATGCCGAGCTCGCGGGCCAGCTCACGCAGCTCGTCGACCTGGGCCACCTCACCGGGCGTCGGCTGGGTGGATCCCACCGCCAGCAGCAGGCGGACACCGGGAATCCGCTCGACGACGACCGGCATGGCCCGCAGGAGGAGGTCGTAGCCCTTGTTGGCGGCGACCCGGCCCAGCGCCAGGACGAGCGGCCCGTCGATGCCCAGCGATCGCTTCAGCACCGTCCTGGTGGCCCCGGAGACCGGGAAGAACCGGGTCTCGTCATAGCCGGGCGGCATCACCGCGATCCGCGCCGGATCGGTGCCGTACTCCTCGGTCACGAGCAGGTCGCGCTGCTGGGGCGTGGTCGCGATCACGGCGTCGGCGGCGCGATAGATCGCCCGTTCCCCGCGGATCCGGCGGACGAAATTGTACTGGCGGTCGAGCTCGGCGGGGTCGCCGTCCATGGTGTCCCGCTTCCAGGCGCCGATCGAGTGCGGCGTGTGGATGTGGGGGATCCGCAGGCGACCGGCCAGCGCGGTGCCGGCGAGGCCGGCGTCCCAGTAGTGGCTGTCGATGAGGTCGAACGTGTAGCCGAACCGCGCGATCTCGCGCTCGGCGTTCGCGACCCATTCCGGGATGACGTCGACCATCCATTCCTTGCGGATCAGGTCCCGGCCCCCGGCCCCGACCCGCACGATGCGCACGCCGTTGCCGAGCGGCTCGACCGCCGGCTGCTCCTCGAAGCGACGGGTGAGGATGTCAACCTGGTAGCCAAGCCGGGCGAGCGATTCGGAGAGCTTGAGCACGTAGACGACCTGGCCTCCGGTGTCCGGGCGGCCGAGCTCGGGACGACCCGACACGTAGCCATGGAGGGAGATCATCATGAGGTGGTGTGACGGGAGGTCTGACATGGCCCTCCTTCTCGCCGGAAACGGGCGCTCCTGCAGCGATGAGACTCGGGCACCGATCGGCTCCAAGATGATAGCCTACTGGCAATGATCTGTCCTCGATCGGGGCGACGGTGACGGACGGGGACCGGCCGCGCCTGCACCTCACGCCGGCGGCCGGCTGGATGAACGATCCCAACGGGCTGATCTTCAACGACGGCGTCCTGCACGCCTTCTACCAGCACGAGCCCGACGCGCTGCGCTGGGGCCGGATGCGCTGGGGTCACGCGGTGAGCCGCGACCTCATCACCTGGGAGCACCTCCCGATCGCGCTGGAGCCCGACGACGGTGGCGTCGACGATTTCGGCTGCTGGTCGGGGTGCACGGTCATCGATGACGACGGCGTGCCCACCATCTTCTACACCGGCGTGGTCCTGCGGGCGGGGGTTCGCCGGGCGTCGATCTGCGCCGCCACCAGCAGCGACGGGCTCACCACGTGGGCCAAGTTGGGCCGGCCGGTGATCGAGGGCCCGCCGGCGCGGATCCGGGCCAACCAGTTCCGGGACCCCTTCGTGTGGCGCGACGGCGGCGGCTGGGCCATGCTGGTTGGTGCCGGCACGGGCGATGCCCGCGGTGCGGTCCTCATCTACCGGTCCCGCGACCTGCGGACCTGGCGCTACCACGGGCCCTTCCTCACCACCGGGGACGTGGTCGCGGCGGACCCGGCCGTGGTGGTCGACGACATCGACAGCCCGTGCTGGGAGTGCCCGCAGCTGCTGCGGTTCGGCGAGTTCGACGCCCTGGTGGTCTCCATCGAGGACCGGGCCCCGAAGGTGCGGCCGGCCCACGTCGTGGCCTTCGTGGGCCGCATGGAGGGCGACCGCTTCCTCGTGCGCCATGCGGACCGGGTGGGCCTGGGCCCGGACTTCTACGCGCCGGCCGCGACCACCGCACCGGACGGGCGGGCGTTGCTGTTCGGCTGGATCCCGGAGGACCCACCCTCCCGTTCCAGCCACCGGACCTGGGCCGGGTCACTCACGCTTCCCCGGGTCGCCTCGCTCGATGACGCCAGCCGCTTCCGCATCTCGCTGGCGGACGAGGTGGAGCAGGCGGCCGGACCCGGGCTCCGCCTGGCCGACGCGGCCATCGCCGACGGGTCGCCGTGGCATCGCGCGTTCAGGGCGCCGCGGCTGGAGCTCCGCATGACCCTGGTCCCGGACCACGCCGCCTCCGTGCGCATCGACATCGCGACGCACGCATCGCCGCTCGCCGAGGTGCGGTTCGATCCACGCGACCGGCGCGTCACCATCGTCCGGACCGGCAACGTGCGGGTCGCCGGTCGCGATCCCCATGGCACCGCCATACTGCCGCCCCTGCCGGGCGGCCGGCTGCGACTGCGCCTGATCCTCGACGGCTCGATCCTGGAGCTGGCCGCCAACGACCTCGTGACGGCCACGGCCCGGCTGCCCGCGGCGCACGGTGAGACGCGAACCGTCAGCGTGGCGGCAATCGGCGGCGGCTGCCACGTGCGCGACCTCACCGCCTCGACGTTCGGCGAGCCCCTGCCCGACCAGTCGTAGGGAAGGCTGATCGACGACGGGCTACGTGGCGGCGGGCGGCGTGACTGGCCGGGCCGCCCATGAGGCGATCGCCACGGCGCGGCGTCCTCACCGTCGTCGGCGTGTCGACTGGTCGCGCCACCCCGGGGCGACGCGTGCGGGATCAGCTCCCGGCGGACGCTCCCGCGCCGGTCCTGGCGGACGCTCCCGCGCCGGTCCTGGCGGACGCTCCCGCGCCGGCGCCGGTCGCCGCGCGCGAGCGGAGCACCTTCAGGTGCGTGCGACCCTCGCTGGTGGTGGCATCGATGACCCATCGGTCGTGCACCGACGCGACATCGGAGGCGATGAAGACACGCGGATCGACCTCCTCGAGGACCTGGTCGCCCGCCTGTGGCTCCTCGACGAACCTCAGCCGCAGCCGGCCGTCCGCGGCCCGCTCCAGGCGAGCTGCCGCCCCGGCAGACATGCCTCGCTGCTCGCGCAACCGGCGCAGGTGGCTGGTCGCCTCGGGTGTGATCTGCAGCATCGTCGCCTCCGTGCTCTTCTCCCACATGATGACACAGATACATGCCAGCTAGCAACTATGCACGAGGCGGTGTATGCGCGAGGCGACCCGGGGAAGATCGTGGGGCAGCCCCGGTGGGTGCGGTGCCGCCCGCGACGCGATGGCCAAACGTGGATGATGTGCGGGTGAGTCCCGGTGCAGCGGAGGACCTCGGGTGGATCCGGACGAGACGGTTGTCGAGACGCTCGAGCGCATCGTTGTTGCCGGCGTGGCGCTCACCGCGATTGCCCTGGACCGAGGCGCGACGGGGCTCGACCTGACGTTCCCGCAGTGGCGCGTGATCCTGGTGCTCGGAGACTCCGCCAACGGTGCCACGATCAGCACGGTCGCCAAGCGGATCGGCGTGACGCTGCCGGCGACCGGACGTCAGCTCCGCCGCCTGGAGCGGCGAGGCCTGGTCAGCGTCGCGCCGGACGATCGCGATCGACGGGCGGCGCGCGCCCGGCTCACCGAGGTTGGGTTGGCGCACCGCGAGGCCATCCTCCGCGTGCGCCACGAGGCGCTCGCGTCCGCGGTCGCGGCGCTCGCCTTGAGCGACGAGCAACGCCAGGGCCTCCAGCGACTCGCAAGTGCCCTGGACGGGTACGCGTAGGCGGTCCAGCCTGGCGCCTCCGGACCGCGGCGCCCGACACGAAGAGAGACCGCCCGCCTGGGGGAGAAGGCGGGCGGTCTCGAGGGAGTGCCCGCCGTCGCGGGCTGAGAGCGGGCTGCATGTCCGGGGAGAGCCGCGCCCGTTCTCTTATCTCACACTGATGCATCGAGGCGCCGGAAGGTTTCACGACCGGCGGGCGGATTCCTGGATGCTGGTGCCGAAGCCGCCCGCCGGACGCCGCACCCGCCGGACGTCACGCACCCGCCGGACGTCACGCACCCGCCGGACGTCACGCACCCGCCGTCGTCGCCGTCTCGGCCAGGCTGAAGCCGCGCCGGCGCAACTCCTCCACGTACCGCGCAGGCGGTACGGCCAGCTCGGCGGGGTGCACGCCGCGGGGCGTCACGCCGTGGGCGTTCATGATCGCCTTGATCGATCCGTCCCAGCCGGTCGTGCGCTCCATCGCGGTGAATCCGGTGGCCGCGTCGAAACGATCGACCAGGTCGAGCAGCACCTGGGCGGCGTGGCCGTCCCGGCGGCCGTTCGCCAGCACCCGCACGATCACGAGGTCCGGCTCGCCCGGCTTCGCCCGGATCTTCGGCTCGAGGAGCGCGTGCAGGACGTCGCGCGGGACCACCCGCTGGCCACCCACGTCGACGGGCTCCGTGTCCAGCAGCCCGGCCTTCATGTAGGCCTGCCATTCGGCGAAGTGACCGGGCCAGCGCAGGGTCTTGTTCCAGAGCGTCCGCAGGCTCCCTTCGAAGGTCCACGGCATCGTGGACGTGCCGCCGCCGGCGACGAACGCCTCCATGCGGCCGATCGGCTCGGGGAAGTCGACCAGCTCGTAGTCCTCGTCGCGGAACGTGGGCACCTCCACGCGCCGGCCGTCGCGGATGAAGTTGGCCACGCCGAAGTACTCGTTCGTGAGGCCCGCGATGTTGAAGGTCAGGATGTAGCGGAACGGCGGCTCCGGATGGAGCGGATTGCCGCCGTCCCAGAACGTCACCTCGTCGGTCTCGTCCAGCAGGGACATGGCGTACGTCGCGAGGCACGTCCCCATGCCCGGGACCTGGCCGCAGTCGGGGATGACCGCGACCCCCGCCGCCTCGGCTTGCGGGCTGAGCGCGAGCTGGCGTCGCACGAGGTCCGTGTTGCCGCCGAGGTCGGTCATGCAGGCCCGGGCATCGATGGCGGCCCGGGTGATCTCGGGGTTCAGCCAGTACGGCACAGCGGACAGGAACGAGTCCACGTCCGCAAGGAAGGCCCGCAGGCCCGCGCCGTCGGTCGCGTCGACCTGGCGCGGTTCGGCGACGTCCCGGCCCAGGAGGTTGTTGACGCGGCTGGCGGCCCGGGCGGCCGCGGCCGCATCCGAATCCGCGACGAGCACCCTGCTGGCGTCCCCGAACCGGGCCATGTCGTACGCCGCCGCCGTGCCCTGGCGCCCGGCCCCGACGACCGCGTAGGTGAAGGTCACGATCCCGTCCTCCCGGCTGGCAGGTGGTTCGCCGGCGCGGAGGCGCCGTGCCGCGGGACGCCTGGCCGGGATGGTAGACGGTCGCGGCGGCGGAGCGTTCCCCGATGCGCGGTGCTCGCAGCGAGGTGGTTCGCGCGCTGCCCAGTCGCGTCAGCCGGCGCCGGCGCCGCGTCGCTTGCCTCTGCCCCGACCGGTGTCGCAGGCACGACGAAGCGAAACCACGCTCCGCCGGCGGGCCGGTCGCGGTACTCGATGGTGCCGTGGTGGGCCCGGACGGCTGCCGCGGCCGTGGCCAGGCCGAGGCCCGTGCGCCCATCACGGCCGGACGGCCCGAAGCCGAACGGGCGGAAGAGGCGGTCTCGCAGGGTCGCCGGCACGCCGGGTCCGCGGTCGAGGACGTCGATCACCAGCCGGGAGTCCTGGGCGGACTGCGAGGGTGCGCCGGCGGGGCGTCGCCCGACGGCCTCGAGGCGGGCCCGGACCTCCACGGCGCCGCCCTCAGGGGACTCGAGGATCGCGTTGGCAACCAGGTTGGTGATCGCCTGCTCGATGCGGAGGCGATCGACGAAGGCGTTCGCGTCGGGAGCGCGCTCGATGATGGCCGTGCCCCGGGTCACCGCGAGGGGACGCACCCGCTCCACCGCGCCGTGGACGAGGTCCCGCAGCGGCACGTCCTGGCATACCAGCTCACGACCGGCGGGGTCAGCCTCGGCAAGGCGCAGCAGGTCGGACGCCAGGGCAGCCAGGCGCACGGTGTCGGCATGGGCGGCCCGGACGGCGACGAGGAGCGCCGCCGGGTCGCGCTCGTAGGTCGCGGCCAGCTCGAGCTCAGTCTGAAGGGCGGCGATCGGGGTGCGAAGATCGTGAGAGGCGGCCATGACGAACCGGTGCTCCCGGCGGACGCCGTCGGCCACGCGGTCGAGCATGGCGTTGAGCGTCCTCGCCAGGCGCCCGACTTCGTCGTCGGCGACGGGCGTCGGGAGACGCCGGTCCAGGTCGGCCACGTCGATGGCGTTCGCCTCGCGGACCATCGTGTCGACGGGCCGCAGCGCCCGCCCCGCCAGCCACCAGCCACCGACGATCGCTGCGCCCCCGGCCAGGACGCCGACGCCCACCATGAGCCAGGCGAGGGTCTCCAGGCTCGCGTCGATCTGGACCAGGGGACGTCCCGCGGCAATGGTCGTGCCGTCCGGGCCGGCGATCGCCTCGACCGCGTAGGCGAGGTCGCGAGGTCCGAGCCGCATCGTGGCGCCTCCGACCGGTGGGCGTTGCAGCCCGATCGGCGCGTCGCGGCTGGCCGACATCACGGCCCCTTGACGATCGAAGACGACGGCGAAGATGCCCAGCCAGGCCGGGTCGGTGGTGTCGGGGTGCCCACCCTCGGTCGTCGCGAGGCTCGCCCGGACGTCCTCGGCCCTCGCCGTCACGGCCTGGTCCTCGGTGCCTCGCAGCATCCGGCTGTACTGGACCCAGATGACCACGCCGACGATCCCGATCAGGGTCACCACCGTCGCGGCGAACCAGAGGGTGAGGCGAAGGCGGATGCTCACCTGGTCACCGACGCGGCGTGCCGCCTGCCACCGGGGTCGCCCTCGGGCGCCTGGCTGCAGCGCGGCGGCGGGCCGCAGCTCCGAGGCGGGAGGCCCGCTGCGCCAGTCGATCGTCCGACGGTCCGGCCTCGTCGGCAGGGCGCAGCCGGTAGCCGACACCCCGGACGGTCTCGATGCAGGGCACGCCCGGACCCGTGCCGAGCTTCAGACGCACGTAGCGGACGTAGACGTCGACGACGTTGGAAGCACCGTCATAGGCCCAGTCCCAGACGTGCTCGAGGATCTCGGTCCGGGTGAGGGCCTCGCCGGCCCGGCGCAGGAACAGGTCCAGCAACGAGTACTCGCGGAGCGACAGGTCGAGTGGCCGTCCCGCCAGGCTCACCGTCCGCGCCGCCGGGTCCAGCTCGACCACGCCGATCTGCAGGACCGAGGGACGCTCGCGCGCCCCGCGCCGGACGACCGCCCGCAACCGCGCCGCGAGCTCGGCGAACGAGAAGGGCTTGACGAGGTAGTCGTCGGCGCCCACGTCCAGGCCCCGGATCCGATCGGCGACGGCGTCCCGGGCGGTGAGGATGATGAGCGGGCTCCAGCGGCCCGATGCCCGCACGTCGCGACACACGTCGATGCCGTCGCCGTCGGGCAGCATCAGGTCGAGGACGATCCCGTCGTAGTCGTTCTCCACGGCCATGAAGCGCGCGTCCTCGGCCGTGCCGACGAGATCGACCCCATACCCTTCGGCCTCGAATCCACGCCGGAGCAGGCCGGCAAGGCGGGCGTCGTCCTCGACGATCAGCAGGCGCACCGTCGACCCTCGACCTTCGCGTGCTCGCCCGCTCCGGGGCGGGCGTCGATGCGACACCAGGCACCGCCTCTCATTGAATCCTCATCTCTGCCTCACGGTCGCTTCACCGGCCGACCGCGATCCTCGACCCCGACAGCCGTCCCCGCCAGGGGCGGCGATCCACGGAGTCACCAGCATGCGCAAGCTCACCATCGTCGGCGGCGCTGCCGCCGTCCTGCTCGGGGCATCGGTGGTCATGGCCGCCTCGCCCGGCCCGTCCGCGGTGCCGTCGGCAAGCCCGGCGCCGTCGACCGTTCCGTCGGCAACGCCGACGCCGGTCCCGACGACGTCCCCGGCCGCAGGCAGTCCGTCGGGCTCGAGCACGGCGTCCACCGTGTGGTCGGCGGCCGTCCAGCCGCTCGCGCTCACTGGCACGGCGACCTTCACGCCCGCGACCGACGGCACGGCGACGCTCACGCTCGCCATGCACGGCCTCGCGCCGAACCCGACCATGAGCGTCCAGGTCCTGGTCGAGCCCGAGACCAAGGCGGAGGATCCGACCGTCCTGTTCCAGGCCGCCCGGAGCGACGTCGACCGCGTCGGCTCGGGCACGGTTCGCGTCACCCTGTCGCAGATGCAGTGGTCCGCTATCAAGAGCGCCCGCTCCCGGACCGCAGTCACCATCCTGGTCGGCGACGGTACGAACGAGGCGATCGCGACGCTGGCCAAGGCCTGACCGGAGCGACCCGCGATCCATGCCCGGGCGAGAGCCGCAGGCTCCGCCCGGGCACACGGCGGCCGCGCGTACCCGATCGCCGGGCGGCGGCGATGTCGGTCATGGCCCCGGTATAGACGCGGGCCCCGGCCGGATCAACGTGCCGCGGGCTGACGTTGGATGAAGCTTCGGACATCCGGCGCGCGGTCCGGCCGCCCGTCGCGCGACCCTGGGTCCTCTCAGCCGGACCCGGCCGCTGCGACGAACCCGCGGCCCGTTCGGCGGTCGGCCCGCTCCGATCCCCTACCCCAGGTCGCGCTGCACCGACAGCACGTCCTTGACCTGCTCGATGCGGCCGATGACCCGGGCGAGCTGCGTGACCGACGCGACCTGGAGCGTCGCCACGACGACGGCCGTGTGGTCGGGCAGGACCGAGACGTTGGCGGCCAGGATGTTGACTCTGCTCTCGGCCACCGCGCCGGCGATGTTGTTGAGGAGGCCGGTCCGGTCGTGGGCCTCGACGCGGATCGCGATCGGGTACGTCTGGGTCGGCGACGCCTCCCACTCGACGTCGATGAGGCGGGCCGCCTCGCGCTCGTTGACCACGGTCGGGCACCGGGACAGGTGGACGGTGATGCCGCGGCCGCGGGTGATGAAGCCGACGATCGGGTCGCCGGGGATCGGATGGCAGCACTTGCCGAACCGGACCAGCAGGTCGCCGACGCCCTTGACGCGGACGCCGCCCGTCGCGGGCCGTGGGCGGCGCGACGGCCGGCAGGGCGAGCGCGCCGTCGTCCGCGACGCCCAGGCGCACGACCACCTGCTGGGCCGAGACGGCCCCGTAGCCGATCGCCGCGTAGAAGTCGTCGAGCGTCTCGTGGCCGTACGGCTTCGCCACCTCGAGCAGTCGGTCCGCGCCGACGCCGGCGATCGAGGTCCGGGCCAGCCGCTTGAGGTCGCGTTCGAGGGCCTCCTTGCCGTGGACGATGTTCTCGTCGCGGTCCTTCTTCTTGAACCATTGCCGGATCTTCTCGCGGGCATGCGAGGTCCGAACGATGGTCAGCCAGTCGCGCGACGGGCCGTGCTCGGCCCGCGTGGTCACGATCTCCACGATGTCGCCGTTGCGCAGCCGGTAGTCGAGCGGCACCAGGCGGTTGTTGACCTTGGCGCCGATCGTCCGGTGGCCGATGTCGGTGTGGATCCGGTAGGCGAAGTCGAGCGGCGTCGCGCCGGCGGGCAGGTCCTTGATGTCGCCGCGCGGCGTGAACACGAAGACCTGGTCCTGGAAGATGTCGAGCTTGATGCCCTCGACGAACTCGGTCGCGTCGGAGACTTCGCGCTGCCAGTCCATGAGCTGGCGCAGCCAGGCGAGCTTCGCGTCGTAGTCGCGGTCCGAGCGCGACCCCTCCTTGTACCGCCAGTGGGCGGCGATGCCGACCTCCGAGACGGAGTGCATCGCGTGGGTGCGGATCTGGATCTCGAGCGGCTTGCCGTCCAGGGCGATGACGGCGGTGTGGAGGCTCTGGTAGCCGTTCGGCTTGGGGACCGCGATGTAGTCGTCGAACTGGCCGGGGATCGGCTTCCACATGCTGTGCACGACGCCCAGCGCTGCGTAGCAGTCGCGGACCTCGTCGACGAGGACGCGGATCGCGTAGACGTCGTAGATCTCGCCGAAGGCGGCGGCCTTGCGCTGCATCTTCTTCCAGATGCTGTAGAGGTGCTTCGGGCGGCCGTTGAGGTCGGCCTCGATGCCGGCCGCCTCCAGGGCCGGGCGCAGGACCCCGATGGCGCGGTCGATGAAGGACTCGCGATGCTGGCGCCGCGTGTCCAGGTTCGCGGCCAGCTCCCGGTAGCGATCCGGGTCGAGGTACTTGAAGGCGAGGTCCTCGAGCTCCCACTTGAACTGCCAGATCCCGAGCCGCTCCGCCAGCGGGGCGTAGATCTCCATCGTCTGGCGCGCGATCCGGATCTGCTTCTCGGCGGGCAGTCCCGACAGCGTCCGCATGTTGTGCAGGCGGTCGGCGAGCTTGATGAGGACGACCCGGATGTCCTGGGCCATCGCCAGGAGCATCTTGCGGATGTTCTCCGCCTGCTGCTCCTCGTGGCTGTGCGTGCTGAACTTCGAGAGCTTGGTGACGCCGTCGACGAGGTGGGCGACCTCGGGCCCGAAGGTCTCCTCGATGTCGCCCAGGCTGCGGTCGGTGTCCTCGGGCACGTCGTGCAGGAGCGCCGCCTGGATCGAGTGGGGATCGAGGCCGAGCTCGGCCAGCGTCCGGGCGGCCGCGATCGGGTGCGTGACGTAGGCCTCGCCGGTCGCCCGCACCTGGCCCTCGTGGGCGAGCACCGCGAAATCGAAGGCGCGCTCGACCCCGCCCAGATCGACGCCGGGGTGATGCGCGGCGACCTCGGCCAGCAGCTCCCGGCGAAGGTCGGGCAGCGGCCGGGTCGAGCGGGCGGCGCGCGAGGACGGCGGACGGTCCGGGGTGGTTCGCGCCCGGGTCGTCCGCGAAGCGACCACCTGCGGCGTTGCCTGCTCGAGCGACATCGGTTGCCGGAAGGATAGCAGGGGATCCGTCCGCCACCGCCAGGGGTGACCGTCCGCGGAGGCGGCGACGGCGGGGTCAGGCCGCCAAAGCGGGGGCCGGCGTCGGTCAGAAGCCGAGCGCCGCCTGGTTCAGCCGGCCCGCGAGGACGACGGTCGACGCCGTCACCTCGACCGACGTCAGGTGCAGCGGACCCAGGCTGGCGCCGTCAACGATCGTGATCGCGCCGATCGTGGCCGATGACGGCTGGGCGACCAGGCTGCCCTGGACGACCACCAGCTGGGCCACCGTCACCTGGCCCGCCGCGACGATCCGGAGGAAGTCCGGGGCCAGCAGGCTGACGTCGGCCGGGACCACGCCCGTCAGGCGGGTCACCTCGGCCCGGGCGATCGCGAGCGCGGTCGACGCGTCCACGGTCATGACCGCCGCGACGTTGTCGGGCGGGCCCGAAAGCGTGACCGAGCGGATCGGCAGCGGCCCACCGGCCAGGCCCGCGGCGGCGACCGCGACGTCGCCCAGGCGCCCGGTGACCGAGCCCGCGTGGCGGCTCAGGAGGTTCACGTCCGACAGCGTCAGCGACAGGGACGCCGCCGAAATCGATCCGCCGGGCAGCGTCACGCCCGTCCCGTCGATCTGGAGCGTGTCCGCGTGGAGCAGGAGAAGACGGGGCGGAGGGTCGGCCGCCACGTGGGCGCGCACGTCGCCGGAGATCGAACCGCGGACGATCTGGGTGACGATCCAGTCGGCGGCCGGAGGCACGCCGAACCAGGCCAGGGCGGCCAGCAGGACCGCCGCGAACACGAGGAACAAAAGGCAGCCGCGCATGCTGTGCCCGCCCGCTCAGGCGCCGGGTCCGACCGGCCCCGGATAACCCAGCAGCTCCTCGGCGACGGCCCGTTCGTCCCAGGCCCGCTCGCCGTCCGCGTAGATGATCGAGCGCTCGTGGCCCTTGCCGGCCAGCAGCACCACGTCGCCTGGCCGAGCCCGCGCCAGGGCCGCCGCGATCGCCTCCCGGCGATCGGCGATCAGGAGCAGATCCTCGCCGCGCCGCCTGCCCGCGGCCTCGGCACCAACCGCGATCTCGTCCAGGATCGTCATCGAGTCCTCCCCCCGCGGATCCTCGTCGGCCAGCACCACCAGCCGGCATCGCTCGCCGGCCACGCGGCCCTGGAGGGGCCGTTTCTCCACGTCGCGTTCCCCTGCCGAGCCGAAGACGGCGATCAAGCCGCCGGTGGGCCCGAGCAGCGGCCGAAGGGCCTCCAGGGCGACTTCGAGCGACGCTGGCGTATGAGCATAGTCCACCACGACTTGATATGGCTGCCCGGTCGGGATGCGCTCCATCCGGCCGCGGACACCGGGAAACGCCGCGATGCCGCCAAGCACGGCGTCCGGATCGAGCCCGAGGAGCTCTCCGAGCGCGACGGCGGCGAGGGCGTTGGCGACGTTGAAGCCGCCGATGAGCCGGAGGCGAAGCTCGCCGCCCCCCCGCGGCGTGGCGAGTCGGGCGCGGATCCCCGCCTGATCCTCCCGGATGTCCAGTGCGCGGACGTCCGCGCCGGGGCCGACGCCGAAGGTGATCAGGCGCGCCCCGGCCGCACGGGTGGCGGCGCCGAACACCGGCGCGGCCTGGTCGTCGGCGTTGACGATGCCGCCGCGCGGCCAGCCTCCCGGGATCGTCGACGGCTTCGGCGGGCGGCCGGCCGCCGCGAGCCGCTCGAACAGGCTGAGCTTGGCGGCCCGGTAGGCGGCGAAGGTCCCGTGCAGCTCGAGGTGCTCGTGGGTCAGGTTCGTGAAGATGGCCACGTCGTACGGGATCTCCCCCACCCGCTCGAGGGCCAGCCCGTGCGACGTCGTCTCCACCACCGCCGCCGCGTCGCCCGCCCGGACGATCGCGCGGAGCGAGCGCTGGAGCTCGGGCGCCTCCGGGGTCGTCACGTGGCTGAACGTCGTCGCGCGCAGCGCGCCCACCTTCTGCTCCGCGGTGCTGATGAGGCCGGTCCGCACGCCGGCTGCCTCGAGGGCCGCAACGGCCAACGCCGCCGTCGTCGTCTTGCCGTCCGTGCCGGTGATGCCGATCACGCCGAGGGCGGCCCCGGGATCCTCGTACCACCACGCCGCGGCCGGGGCGAGGGCCCACTGGCTCCGATCGACCACGAGCTGGACCGCCGGCCCCGCCCAGTCTGCCGGCAGTGGCCGCTCGACGATCAGCGATCGCGCCCCGGCAGCCACCGCCGCGCGGGCGAACGCATGCCCGTCGACGTGAGCACCGGGCACCGCCACGAAGCAGCCGTCGGCGACGACGGCGCGCGAGTCGTACGCGATCCCGGCCACCGGCAGCGATGCCACCGCCGACGGCTCCGCCGCGACGCCGCCCGGGGCCACCACGTCCCGCAACCGCCCCGCCGACCGCAGCCGCTCGACGAGGTCGCCGAGCGGGCGCGCGCCGGTCGGCTCGGCCGCGGCCAGGGCGGCGCGAAGGGCTCGCTCCGTGTCGGGGAGGGTCATCGCCGATCACGCGCCGGGCCGGCGGCCGGCCGGCGGGCGGCCCGGCCGGCGACGAGCCGGCGGGCAGCCCGGCCGACGGCCGCGATCGCATCTCCGGCGGCCGCGCGTGCGGGCCGGAGCGTCAGCTCGTGGGCTCCGGCCAGCTCGACCCAGCGGCCTCCGAAGGATCGCTTGAACTCGAGGAGGCCGTACATCGGCTCCCCCGGGTGGGGCTCGCGGCGGGCGCCGGCGACGTCGACGCCGCCGAGGTCGAGCTCGCTCCGGCCGTCCCGCGCGGCAAGCTGGAGGGCACGCCACAGGATCAGGTGGACCGCGCCGGGATGCGCGTGGCGGAGCGCGACGACGTCGCCCGAGTGTCCGTACGTCCAGCGGTCGCCGTGGCGGAAGAAGATCGCCGCGCCGAGGTACGTGCCGTCCGCCGCGAGCGCTTCGAGCAGGACCAGGTGGCCGGCGGTCATGGCGGCGAGCCACCACGACACGGCCGTCTCCTCCGGCCCGATCGAGAAGCCCCGGCGGGCGCCGGTCGCGACCAGGAGCGGATAGAAGCGGCGCAGGCCGGCCTCGGCGGCCGCCCGCGGGTCGCCGTGCGGCTCCTCGACGCCGGGGACGGTCGAGGCGGGCCCGGCACCGGCGGCGGACCCACCGGCGAGGCGGACGACCCGCGCCCCGCGCCGCTCCGCGGCGAAGCACCGTTGCCGGGTCGTCTTCGCGATCGAGGCGGCCAGCGCCGCGTCCTCGGCGCCCGGCTCGATCGGAACGGCGAGGCGATGGCGCGATGGCCCGATCTCCTCGACCTGGCGGAACCCCAGCGCCCGGACGCGGCCGGGATAGCCGGTCGCGGCCGGCATCTCTGCGTCGCTGTAGACCGCGTCGTAGCCGGCGTGGCGCGCCCAGCCGGCGATCGCCGCGAGCCGGCCGGCCACCTCGGCCGGGCCCGCGCCCGCGGCGACCGGGCCCTTCGTGACGAACAGTCGGCCGCCGCCGATGACCGGATACCGCCAGCCGACGGCCAGGGCGGCCGACCCGTCCGGCAGGATGAGATGGTGGACCCGCCAGCCGAGTCGGCGACGGAGGTCTGCCCACGCGAGCGACTGCTGGACGTCGCCGCCCTCGACGTCGACCGTGCAGGCGTCCCAGCGCTCGAGCTCCCCGGGCCCGGCCTCCGCACGTGCCCGTCGGCGACGGCGCCGCGCAGATTCGAGAGCCTCGCCCGCGCCCGGGCCGGTGGCCGTGCCCCGGCCGCGCGCCAGCGCCGCTGCCGGCGCCCGCGCTCATCCCGCGTCCCCGAGACCGCTGTCCGCGGTGCCGGCCGCGCCGGACGGATCACCCGACCCTGCACCGCCCGCGGCGGCCGGCCCGCGAAGGCCGGCGCGAGCCCGGGCCGCCCTGACGCGGGCGCGCTGGGCGCCGCCGAAGACCGCTCGTCCAAGCCGGTCCAGGACGAGGTCCCAGGCCCCGACGTAGGCGATCTCGCGGCCACCGAAGCCCGCCTTGAAGTGAGCGATCCCGGGATTGGCGAGCCCCCACAGGTCGTAGGTTGCCGCACCGGCCGCCCGCGAGCGCCGGATGGCCTCCCACTTGAGGAGGTAGTTGGCTCGCAGCTCGGCGCCCGCTTCGGTCATGCCGCCGTACGGCTCGACCACGCGGTGGCCGTTCCGCACCAGGAACAGGGCGGCCTGGGGCGTGCCTTCCGCGTCCACGGCGAACAGCATCGCGGCGTCGCCGGTGGGTCCGAAGGCGTCCCAGACGTCCCGGTACGCCTGCTCGATGCGAATGAGGAAACCCGCCCGCGTCGCCGTCTCGCGATAGATCGCGTAGAACGGGGCAATGGGGTCGGCGGCGACGGAGGCCGCGAAGGCGGTCCGGCGCGTCGGCCCCGGACGGCCCGCCGGGCGAGCTGCCCGCCTCGGCACGGCCCGCCCCGACCGCGATGACCGTGACGCCGTTGGCCCGGGCCTTGTTGACGTACTGGCGCCACTTCTTGCGCAGGTCGCCCCACAGGGCATCCTCGCCTGCCGCGAGGTCGATGCAGCGCGTCGTGGCGGGCTGGATCGGCGGCGCTGGCCGCCAGCCGGCATCGGCCAGTGCACGCCGCAGGCGACCGTCCGGGTCGTCGGGCCCGTCGCGCTCGACCTCGGGATCGATCCGGACGTGCGAGACGCGGCCCAACGGCGCGCGGCGGAGCGCGTCGGTGAAGGCGGCCACGGCGTCCGGCGTCCACGCCCTCGCCACCGGCCCGCGCGGCGCGTAGGCGAACGACCACGGGCAGTGGTCGCGGCCGGCGCAGGAGCACCTGGGCGGCGATGGCCTCGGCGGCCGGGCCACGATCACGCGGGCGGAGCGCCAGCCGTTGACGGCCTTGACGCGCGCCCACGCCGAACGCTGCAGGTAGGAGCCGAGCGCCGTGGTGGTGACGAAGCCATCCCAGTCACGCCCGGGTCGGCGCCGCCGGCGCCGGATCGTCGAGCGGCGGGAAAGCGGGCGGAGCCGGGGCCGCCGCGTCAGTCATGCGGCCCGGTCACGCCGGCGGAGCGGTCGCGCCGGACCGCCGAGAGCAGCAGCCGGGTGATCGTCGGACACCTCCGGGATTCGCAGGAGCAGCGCCAGTCCCAGGTAGGCAAGCCCGCCGGCCAGGCTGGCGGCTGCGAGCTCGGCGGCGAGCACGATCTTACCGGGCGCGGCCCCGATCGCGCCGTCCAGCCCCGCCAGGACAGCCCACAGGACGGCGCCGCTGATGGTGGAGGCCAGCACGATCGTGCCGAGCCCGCGCACGAGCGCCATCACCTCGAGTGCGGGCATCCGCCGCTCGAGCAGGACCACGAGCACGATCGCCTCGACCCAGGAGGCGACGGCGATGCCGAGCGCGAGTCCCGGCAGTCCCCATCGGCCCGACCGCGGCCACCGACGACCGCGACGCTCACCGCGACCGCCAGGAGCGCCGCCGCCACCGGCGTCCGGGTGTCGCGGCCGGCGTAGAAGACGCGCGCCAGGAGCACGATCGCCGATTCCGACGGGAGCGCGACCAGGAAGATCGCCAGCGCCTGGGCGGTCAGCTCGACGCCACCCGCGTCGACCTTGCCGTACTGGAACAGCAGCGTCACGACCGGCTGGGCAGCCAGCAGGCCGAAGATCGCCAGGGGCACCATGGCAAAGGCCATGAGCCGCATGCGCGCGCCCGGCCAGCCGCACGAACTCGACGACCGCCCCGCTCGCGACGTGCTGCGAGAGCGCCGGGAGCGCCACCACGCCGAGCGGGACGCCGAGCGTCCCGATCGGGATCTGGAACACGAGGAAGGCGACGTTGAACGCCGCGATGGCGCGCTCGTCAAGGCCGGACGCCAGCGTCGTGGCGGCAACCAGCTGGAGCTGCGCGCCGCCGAGGCCGATCGCCCGCGGGGCCAGGAGCAGGAGCGTCCGCCGGGCCTCCAGGTCGTGGAGGTCGATCCGCGGGAAGTACCGGAACCCCGTCGACCGCAGCGAGCCCAGCTGGACGAGGAGGTGGCAGGCCGAACCCACCACGACGCCCACGGCCAGCCCGGTCACGCCCATCGACGGCGCCAGGAACACGGCCCCGCCGATGATCGCGAGGTTGTAGACGATCGGCGCCGCCACCGAGGCCGCGAAGCGGCCGCGCGCCTGGAGGACGCTGGTCGCCACCGAGCCCAGCGCCAGGAAGATCGGTGAGAGCAGCATGATGCCGGGTCAGGTCCACGGCCTCGGCCATCCGCGGCGCGTCGAAGCCCGGCGTGATGTAGGGGCATCAGCCGACGGCGCCAGGACGAAGAGGGCGCCGGCCAGGACGGCCAGCGCCGACGAGCATGAGGTTGGTGATCGTCGAGACGACGCGCCCAGACCCGCGACCCGCCGCCCTCGGCGACGAGCGCGGCGACCGTCGGGATGAGGGCCGACGCCAGGGCGCCGGCCGCGACGAGCTGGAAGATGAGGTCCGGGATGCGGAACGCCGCGAAGAACGGGCCGAGGGCGGGCAGGCCGAAGGTCGTGGCCATGACCCAGACCGCGCCCAGCCCAGGAGGCGCGAGACGAAGTAGGCCCCGGTGACGAGCAGCCCGGCTCGGGCGAGATCGCGCCCGGCCGTCACCGCGGGACCGTGTCCGGTCCGGGACGCGCTGCGACGGGTGACGGCGACGTGGCCTGCGGAGTGGTCGCGGACGCGCGCCGCGGCGGCCCGCCGGCGCGCGAGGGTGCGCGCCGCCGTAGGCCGCCCGGAGGCGCGCCGGCGACACGTGCGTGTAGACCTGGGTCGTGGCCAGGCTGGCGTGGCCGAGCAGCTCCTGGACGACCCGCAGGTCCGCCCCGCCGTCCAGGAGGTGCGTGGCGAAGGAGTGCCGCAACGTGTGCGGGTGCGTGCCCTCCGGCGCGCCGGCGGCCACGAACAGGTCATCCAGGCGCAGCCTGATGCCGCGCTCGCCGATCGCGCCGCCGCGCGAGTTGAGGAACAGCGCGGAGGCCGGCCTCCCGCCGCCTCGGCGGGCCAGTGCCGGCCGCCCCTCGTCGAGGTAGGCGGCGATCGCCGCCCGGGCCGGCCGACCGAGCAGGCCCGATGCGCTCCTTGCGGCCCTTGCCGGCCACCCGGATCTCGCCCCGCCGCAGGTCGAGGCCGGGCAGCGTGGCCCCGGCCAGCTCCGCGATCCGCAGGCCCGCCGCGTACGCGGTCTCCACCATGGCGAGGTCGCGCAGGGCCAGCGCGTGCGCCAGCTCGCCATGGACAACGCGCCGATCGCCCTCGCGCTCGCCGCCCTGGCCGCCGTCGCGGCGCCGTTCGGCGGTGGCCATCACCGCGTCGATGTCGGCGACGCTCAGGACGGACGGCAGCCGTCGCGGCCGGCGCGGCGTCCCCAGGGCTGCCCACGGGTCGGTGCTCACCAGCCCGCCACGACGCGCCCAGCGGTAGAAGGACCGGATCGCGGCGAGGCGTTGCGCCACCGACGTCCGGGCCCGGCCGGCGGCGAGGTCGGCGAGGTACGCCCGCAGGGTCGTCCGCGGGGGCGACTCCCACGCGACGCCGCGCCGGTCCAGCCAGTCGAGATAGGCGCCGACCGCCGTTGCGTAGGCCCGCTGCGTGTGGGTCGACGCGTCGCGGGCGGCGAGACTCGCAAGGAAGCCGCCGCGGGCCGTCGCCGCGTCCACGGCCGTCAGGCGCTGCCGCGCCGCTTCGCCGGCGCGCGGGGCGTGGCCGCGCCGGGCCGGACCGTCCGCGCACCCTTTGCCGGCGCGCCGCGCCGCTCGCGCGTAGCGCCCGGGCGGGCCCTCGGGGCGGTGGCTTCAGCGGCCGGCGCCCGGCCTCGTCCGCGCGGCCGTGCCAGCGCCGCCGGGTTGGGCTCGCCGCCGGCGAGCGGCCGGCCGGGCGTCAGGGCGCCATCGTCGGGCACCGCCACGCTCGCGCCGCAGCCAAGGCACAGGAGCGTCGTCTCGTCGGCCCGCGCGAGCGGCGCGCCGTCGGCCTCGTGGACCGGCCCTGCCGGCTCGCGCGACGTGGTGAAGCTGCACTTCGGATAGCGCGAGCAGCCCCAGAAGACGGAACCCGGTTCGGCGCGCGCGCCGCGCCGTCAGGTGACCCTCGTGGCACAGCGGGCAGGCGACCTGGAACGGGAGCTGCTCCGGCGGCGGCGGGCCGTCCCGCCTGATGTATGTGCATTCCGGGTAACGGTTGCAGCCGACGAACGGCACCGAACCTGCCGCGCTTGACGGCCAGCGTCCCGCCTTCGGTCGCGCCGCAGACCGGGCACGTCTCGCCGACGCCGGGAAGCTCGGGCGTGGCCGACTCCTCGCCGGGCAGCGGACGCGACTCCTTGTGCTCCGGGTACAGGGAGCAGGCGAGGAACCGCCCGTTGCGGCCGAGGCGGATGACCATCGGATGGCCGAGGGAGCAGACCTCGTCGGTCGGCTCCGTGGTCAGGTCGCGCCGGCGCAGCTCGCGACGCTTCTCGTCGACCAGCGTCCGCAGCGGACCGTAGAACGCGCGGACCAGCGGCACCCAGGCGCGCTCGCCGCGGGCGACCTCGTCGAGCTCCTCCTCCATGCGGGCCGTGAACGCGAGGTCGACGTAGTCGCCGAAGTGCTCGACCAGGAGGTCGGTGACGATCTCGGCCGACGGGCTCCGGGTGGAGCCGGCGCTCCTTGACCACGACGTAGCCGCGGTCGACGATCGTGGTGATCGTGGCGGCGTACGTCGACGGGCGTCCGATGCCGTGCTCCTCGAGGGCCTTGATCAGCATGGCCTCCGTGAACCGCGGCGGCGGCTCGGTGAAGTGCTGGGTCGGCGTCGACGTCGCGCACGGACGTCCGGTCGCCCTCGCGCGGAGCGGCGGGAGGCTCCGCTCGGCCTCGTCCTCGCCCGTCGTCGCGGCCCTCGGTGTAGACGCGGCTGAAGCCGTCGAAGAGGGTCCGGGTCGCCGAGGCGCGGAGGCTCGATAACGCCCGTCGACGAGATCGGCGGTGGTCGTCTCGAGCACCTTCTCGGCCATCTGGCTGGCGAGCGCGCGCTGCCAGATCAGGCGATAGAGGCGGGCCTCGTCGCGCCCGAGGTGGCGGCCGAGCTCCTCCGGGTCGCGGCGCGAACGACGTCGGCCGGATCGCCTCGTGGGCCTCCTGGGCGTTGCGGGTCGTGGTCTTGTAGTGGCGGCCGCTTGGGCGAGCGCATACGGCGCGCCGTAGCGGTCGGTCGACGACGTCGCGCGCCTCGCGCGATCGCCTGCTCCGGCGAGCGCCACCGAGTCGGTCCGCATGTAGGTGATCAGGCCGACCTGGCCCTCCGGCGTCTCGACGCCTTCGTACAGGCGCTGGGCGACCGACATCGTCCGCTTCGGGCTGAAGCCCAGCCGCCGGCTGGCCTCCTGCTGGAGGGTGGACGTCGTGAACGGCGGCGCCGGGCTGCGCTTCGACGACTTGACCGTCACGGCGTCGACGACCGGGTGGCTGGCGCGCAGCGCCGTCGGCGTGCTGGCGGGCGGTCTCGCCGTCGGCGATCTCGCGGCTTCTTGCCGTCGACCCGGACCAGCTCCGCCGTGAACGTCGACCCGTCGGCGGACTCGAGGAGGGCCTCGATCGTCCAGTACTCGCGGGCCGTGAACGCCCGGATCTCGCGCTCGCGCTCGACGACGAGCCGCACCGCGACCGACTGGACGCGCCCCGCCGACAGGCCGGAGCGGACCTTGCGCGCCAGAGAGCGGGCTGAGCGTGTAGCCGACGAGGCGGTCGACGATGCGGCGGGCCTGCTGCGCGTCGACCAGGTCGCGGTCGATGCTCGCGCGGGTGGGCGAACGCCTCCCGGATGGCCGGCTCCGTGATCTCCGAGAAGGTGACCCGCGAGCGCTTGCGCTGCGGGGATGGCCGCAGCCTCGGCGACGTGCCAGGCGATCGCCTCGCCCTCGCGGTCGAGGTCCGTGGCCAGGTAGACGCGGTCGGCGCCGCGGGCCGCCTTCTCGATCGCGCTCACGCTGCCGCCGCCGGTCGGCGGTGACCTCGTAGGTCGGCTCGAAGTCGTGGTCGACGTCGACGCCGAGCTGGCCCTTGCCGGGGTTCTCGGGCAGATCGCGGACGTGACCGTACGAGGCGAGGACCTGATGGCCCGGGCCGAGGTAGCGCTCGATCGTCCGGGCCTTTGCCGGCGACTCGACGATGACCAGGTTGCGGCTCATGGCGCCGGAGTCTAGCACCGCCCGCTTCACTCACCGACCCGCTCGCCGAAGGCGAGCGCGCGTGAGCCGGCGATCCTCAAACGTCGCGGACGCGGCGCAGGAAGTCCTCGTCGAGCTCCAGGATCTCGTCGTCCCCAGCGGCCAGCGCGGATTCGGCGCCACTCGCGGAGGCCGTGCCGGCCACGCGATCACGGGAAGGGATCTCCACGAACCGGATCTGGGCGTACGGGAACACGAACGTGGCGTTGCCGTCGTCGACGAAATGCGGGCGCTTCCCGTTGGTCGTCCGCAGGTTCGTGCACACCAGCACGATGTCGGTCGGGCCCGGGTCCTCGGGCAGGTCCACGAGGAGCGGCTGCTCGCCGAGGAGGTGCAGGAAGGCGTTGCGGATCACGCGCTCGTCACGGTCGGTAGAAGTCGATCACCAGGCGCACGTGGCCGTTGGCCGACCAGAGGCCGATCCCGACCCGGTCGTAGAGCGGGTTCATCATGTTGACCCAGTGGCCGCCCGGCGGGCTCCAGCTCCGCTCGCCCTGGAAGTAGAGATGCGTCCCGAGCACCGACGCGTACAGGTTCGACGTGTCGCGACAGCCGAGGTTCTCCGCCCACTTGTAGCTGGTGTAACCCGCCCGGCTGAGCCGCGTGCCGGGGTTGCTCGTGTAGAAGTGGCTGCACACACCGGTCGTCGCGAGCAGCTTGGCGTACGGCCGCGAGACTTTGCTGCTGATGCCGCTGTCGATCACGAGGGGCTTGATGCCCGAGCCACCCGGGCTCGAGCAGGCCCCGCTGCTCGTCACGAGCCCGCCGCCGCGGGTGCAGTTCATCAGCGAGAGGTAGTAGCGCTCGACGGCCGCCCAGGCCGCCGAGCCGGCCCCCGTGCCGGGCTTCGGGATCGGCGTGGGCTTCGGCGCCGGCTTCGGGGTTGGCTTCGGCGCAGGCTTGGGTGCCGGCTTCGGTGCTGCGACCGGCTTGCTTGCCGTCTTCGCCGCGGGCGTGGGTGCGGCGACCACCGTGAACCTGCCGACGATCGCGGTCCCGGTGGTGGCTCCCGTCGCGGCCGCCGCGCCAGGCCCCACCGTCATCACGACCGGGGCGCCGGCCGGCAGCTGGGCGCTCGGCGTGAACACCAGGACGGTGTTTCCCTCGGCCCAGACGACGGTGCCGGCCACGCGCTTGCCCTCCGCCGTGACGCTGAACGCGCCGGCGGTTGCGGCACGGCTCATGGCCTCCGTGAAGCGCACCGAGAGAACGGCGGAGCGCGCCACGGCCCTGGTGCCGTCGACCGGGCGGAAGCGGACCACGCCCGGCCCGGCCACCGTGCGGACGGTCAGCGCGTCAGGGCTCGCGACCGCGGCGCCCTCGGCATCCGTGACGGGCCCCGCCAGGCGCACCGTGTACGCGGTGCCCGGGGCAAGCGCCGCCGCCGGCTGGAACGTGAGCACGCGCGTCGCCGACTCGCTGTCGACCGTCAGCTGCCCGCTCACGTGCGGCGTGATCGCGAAGGCGGCCCGGGCGGACGATGCCACGACCGGCTCGTCGAACGTCACCGTGAAGGCCGTCTGCACGCTTGCGGACGCGCCCGAGACCTTCGTCGCCTCGATCGTCGACGTCGTGGCCCGCCGTGTCAGGAAGCCCGCCCGGACCGGAGCGCCCAATGCGTGCCCGACGGCATCACGGGCGGTCGCCCCGATCGTCACCGTGTAGTAGGTGTCGGCCTGCCACGTGGCGGACGGCTGGACGACGAGGCGGGCGCCGCCCGCCTGCCAGGCGAGCCCGACGGTGGTCGCCGGCGAGACCGTGAGGGCAGCCGCCACCGAGGCGCGATCCATGGGGGCGCTGAAGTCGATGGTGACGGGCAGATCCAGGGCGAGCCCGGCGCTCACGACGGGGCCGAAGCGGGCCTGGGGCACCGGGGCGGGCGTGGACGCGGGCACGGCGGCGGCTCCGCGCGGGAACGCTCCCAGGGCCGTCACGAGGACCAGGCACCCGAAGGCGAGCGCCAGTCCGACGCGGACCGCGACCCGACGCCGGAGCACGACCGGAGCGTAGATGGCCGCCAACACGGGAGCGGCCAGCACCGCGGCCGCGACTTTCCGCAATCCGGGTTCCTCGTTGCGGCCGGCGCGGGCAGGTGCGTCCGGACCTGCTTCCCCGCTGGTCGAAGCCCACCATACCATCGCGCGGCGAGCGCGGGCAACCCCGGCGAGGGTCGGGTCAGGCGCCCGGCGCCGCGACCGTGGTGCCCGGGGGCACGGCGCGGGAGCGCCAGATCGCCGCCGGGGGCGGTTCGGCGCCGATGGACGGCGCGATCTGCCGCCCGGAGCGCTGCGCTGCGCTACGGGAGCCAGGCGGCGATGAAGGCCAGGCTCTCCGGCGTATCGATGCGGTACGTCTTGTCGGTCGAGCGGCAGCCGCTGTCGCCGGTCACCGTCAATGAGACCTCGATGGTCGTCCCGGCCACGAAGTGCGGCCCGCCGGAGTCTCCGTAGCACGTGCCGCCATTGCCCGTCGACGGGTTCATCGACAGCGTCAGCCACGCGTCCGTCCGCGACTGGTACGTCTGGCTGACGAAGCGGCGGATCCCGTCGTACGTGATCGTCTTCGGCCCGCCCGTCTTCGTGTCGCGGACACCCCCGTAGCCGACGGCGGTGAAGACCTGGCCGCGGACGCCCGGCCGATCGAGGTAGCCCGCGGGCGGCAGCTGCGCCGGGGTGATGCCGGCCGCAGCCTGATCGAGAACCACGACGGCCATGTCGTGGGCGTCCGAGCGGGGCGGCGTCGCGTACGCCGGGTTCAGGTGGTACGTGCCGCGGTCGAACGTGCCCTCACGATCGAAGACAGGGTCGAACGTGACCCATACGTCGTGGGGGGCGATGCCGGATCCGGCCAGGCAGTGCGCCGCGGTCAGGAAGACCGTCGGTGCGACGAGCGTGCCGGTGCAGATCCAGTCCTTGACGCCGGGAGCCGTCTCGATCACCAGCGCTCCCACCGCCGGGTGGCCGCTGCCATCAGGCTGTCCGAACGTGATCGCCCGGGCCGGACCGGCCGAGGCGGCGGCGATCAGGCTGCCCAGGATCGCCAACGTCACCAGTCGCCGCATGGTGTACCTGCCCCGGGACGCCCGCGGGCGGGTGGGTCTCGCCACTGGCTCGGCGCGATCCAGGCGACCGACATACGGATCGCGCGTCATGGCCCCCGCGCAGCGTCCACGGTATCAGGACCGCCACGGCCGGACTCGACCGGGCCGTCGAGCCGGGCGGGGCCGAGGAACGCTGCGCCAGCCCGGTCAGCGGCCGCGACGTCGGCGGCATCGGCGACCTGGACGATCGACGCCGGCCCGGGGGCCGGGAATCAGGCGCGGTCGCGGATCGCGATCGGCGCCGCGGCCAGCGGTCCCGCCGGCACGTACCTGCCCAGCACTGCGACGGCGTCTCCGCGGTCTTCGAGCCGGGTCAGCACCACGAGCACGGATGCCGGTGCCATGCCGGTCGTCGCGACGAGCTCGTCGACCGTGGCCCTTCCGGCCAGCAGCGCCGCGGCGACGGTCCGCTCCGGGCCTGACAGCGCCGCGAGCGCGGCACCGCTCGTGGCGCCCGGGAGGATGGACCGCGACCGAGGCGGCCGAGGCGGACGAAGTGCCGGTTCGACCGGTGTCGGTCCGGCGTTGCCATGCTCCGGCGCGAGGCCAAGCTCCAGGTCCTCGAGCAGCTCCTCGATGGTGGCCACGGCCCGGGCCTCGCCCGGGTAGAGGCGCAGGAGCCGATTGCAGCCCAGGCTCTGCTCCACGTCGAGCGGGCCCGGCACCGCGAAGCACGGGCGTCCCTGCTCGAGCGCCCACCCGGCCGTGATGAGGGCGCCACTGCGGGCGCGCGCCTCGACCACGATCGTCGCGTCGGAGAGGCCGCTGATCACGCGGTTCCGGCGCGGGAAGGTGCCGGCGACCGGCTCCACGTGAGGGGCGAGCTCGCTGATCACCGCGCCGCCGCGCTCCGCGATGTGGAACGCCAGGCGGGCGTGCACGCGGGGGTAGAGCCGCGCGTGCCCGCCGCCGAGGACCGCGACGGTCCGCCCCCCGACATCGATCGCGGCCTGGTGCGCCACCCCGTCGATGCCGACCGCGAGACCGGAGACCACGACGGCGCCGGTTCCCGCGACCCCGCCGGCGATGGCCGCCGCGATCCGCCGGCCGCGTTCCGTCGGCCGGCGCGTGCCGACGACGGCGACCGCGTGGGCCGCGTCCAGAGCGGCGAGGTCGCCGGCCACGAACAGGACCGGCGGTGGCTGGTCGACGCGGCGCAGCCTGGCCGGGTAGGCCGCGTCGGCAAGGGTCACGATGGCCACGCCGAGCGCGCGCACTCGGTCGAGGAACGCCGGGGCGGCCAGTGCCGCGTCGGCGATCCGGGCCGCCACGTCGGGCGGGAGGCGGTGCCCGAGCGACTGGGCCGCCCCGATGAGGCGGGCGGTTCCCCCGGAGCCCGCGGCCGTCGCCAGCACGGTCCGGCCGTCCCCCAGCGCGGCAAGCAGGGCCGCCATCCCGGCAGGCCCCAGGCCGTCGACGCCGGTGAGGACCGCCCAGGCCTCCCGCTCCGGGCGGGCCGGGTCCTCGGGCGTGGTGGCCCCGTGCCATCCCCCGGCCGCGCGCGGCCCGGCCTCGCTCGCGGACGGCTGCCCGCACGGTCCCGCAGCACCCACGCCGATCACGCCGGTCCCCCACCCCGGCCCTGGCTCCCCGTCGAGAAGATCGGGCGATAGCGAGCCGCCTCGTCCAGGTGGGACGCCGCCACCGCGCCCGCCGCGTCGAGGTCGGCGATCGTCCGGGCGACGCGGAGCAGCCGCTCGGTGGCCCGCGCCGTCAGGCCGCCCGCCTCGGCCAGCTCGATCGCCCGCGCCTCGCCGGCCCTGCCCAGCCCGCACGCCGTGCGCAGCGGCCGGCCCGACAGGCGGCCGTTGAGGCGGCCCCTCACGGCCAGCTGGCGGACCCGGGCCGCCTCGATCCGGGCCGCGACCGTCGCGCTCGCCTCCGGCGTCGGGCCGGCCACCAGGACGGCGGCCGGAACTCGCGGCATTGCCACCCACAGGTCGATTCGATCCCGGAGCGGCCCCGAGACCCGCGCCCCGTACCGCCGCCACTCCGCGTCCGAGCAGATGCAGCGTCCCGACGGGTCGCCGGCGAAGCCGCAGGCGCACGGATTCATCGCCGCCACGAGCTGGAACCGAGCCGGCATCGCGACGGACCGGCCGGCCCTCGCCACCAGGACCTGGCCGTCCTCCAGTGGCCCGCGCAGGGCCTCGAGTGACGTCCGGTCGAACTCAGGAAGCTCGTCAAGGAAGAGGACCCCGTGCAAGGCCCGGGTGACCTCGCCCGGCGACAGGTGCGGGCCGCCGCCGACGAGCGCGGCGTACGAGGCACTGTGATGGGGAGCGCGGAACGGCGGCCGCCGCACGAGCCCCCGGATGGGCGCCTCGCCGGCCACGGAGACCACGACCGTGACGTCCCGCGCCTCGCGGTCGTCGAGGGCGGGCAGCAGGCCCGGGATCGTGCGCGCCAGGAGCGTCTTGCCCGATCCTGGCGGTCCGACGAGGAGGAGCGCGTGGCCGCCGGCGAGCGCGATCTCCAGGGCTCGCCGGGCCTCCGCCTGTCCGCGCACGTCCGCGAGATCCGGGATGTCGGCCGCACCGTCGAGGCCGGCCTCCGGGTCCGATACGGACGCGGCGCCCGGGGCCGCCCCGTCGCCGGCAACTGCCGGGATGAGCTCGGACCTGGCCGGTGCGTGCCGGCCGCCGACGCGCCGGCCGCGGACGAGTGCCGCGGCCTCGCCCAGCGTGGTCGCCGGGAGGGCCGTGATGCCGGGCACCAGGCGGGCCTCGGCCAGCGAGTCCGCCGGGATGACGACGCGGCCAGCCCCGCGCCGGGCCAGCGCGGCGATCATCGGCAGCAGGCCGGGCACGGGTCGAATCTCGCCGCCGAGCCCCAGCTCGCCCAGCAGCGCCCAGCGCCCGGCCGGCCGGAGCTGCTCCGAGCCGACCAGGATCCCGATCGCGATGGCGAGGTCGAGCGCCGAGCCCGCCTTGGGCAGGTCCGCCGGGGCCAGGTTCACCGTGATGCGGCGGGGCGGATGGACGAAGCCGCTGTTGCGCAGCGCACCCCTGACGCGCTCGCGGGCCTCGCGCAGGGCCGCGTCAGCGAGGCCGACGATGGTGAAGCCGGGCAGGCCGGGAGCGACGTCCACCTCCACTCGGACGGGGCGTCCCTCGAGCCCCTGGAGGGTGGCGGCGAGGACCGTGGCGAGCATGGCCGCACGCTACGCGGCCGCTCTCACCTGGCCCTTACCTCGGGCGACCCGCGAAGGGCTCGTCACTCCCCGTGGAAGTCGGCGAGTCGCTCCGCCTCTGCCTGCACGGCGCGTGCCTCCACGGGGCCCAATCGATCGAACGGCTCCACGACGACGCGACCCTTCGCGAAGCGCCACGTGCCGGCGACCTGGCCGTCCACCAGGAGCGTGTTGACCGAGTGAGGCGTCTTCGTGTTGAAGACGATCGGTCGATACCGCTCCGGCAGGACGTCCGTCCGCCGTGCGTGCGCGAGCAGGGCGGTCTCCCACACGGGCAGCAGGCGCACCGGCGCGACGGCGTCGGCGCCCGGGAGCGGCATGCCGGGAAGGTCCAGCAGCTCACGGCCCCGCTCGTCGCGGTACCGCACGAGCTCGAGCCGCTCGAGGACGGGTCGAAGCATGGCCACCGGGACGCCCGCCCAGCTGCCGACGTCGGCCAGTGGGGCGGGTCCGAAGCCCCCGAGATAGCGGGCCACGAGCCGTTCCCGGCCTTCGTCCTCGCTCGCCTGCGACGCCGCCACCCACTCCTCCGCGAGCCCGTAGCGGTCGGCTCGACGCCGGGCCCACGTCCCGGACGGCGGCACGCGCACCATCTCGACGCCGGTCGAGACGCCATTCCAGTCCCCGCGCGAGAACCCGTGCGCCTCGAGGATCCGCAGGATCTCCGCGGCCGGCAACGGATGGCTGTGCAGCTGTTCCCGCACCAGCCGGCACGCTGCATCGGCGTCCCGGCCGCCGAGCTCCGTCCCCCGGGTGCGCAGCCACCACTCGCGGCGCGCCGCCATCGTGCCCCGGGCGAACGGCCAGTAGTCGGCAGCCGCGACCATGTGGATCGTCGAGCGCATGAGCGTCGCCTGGATGACGCGATGCTCCTCGAGCGCGGCCGTCAGCGCCTCCCGTCGGAAGTCCCGCAGGCGCGCCCAGAGGCCGATGTAGCCGGAGGGCGAGTACTGGGTCTGGAGCCCCGCGACCCGCTCCAGCGCTGCCGTGATCGACAGGTCGGCGCGCTCGAGCAGCAGCTGCCGGGCGAGCATCGCCCGGTTGAGGTCGCGCGGGGTGAGGACGAGCGATCCTGGCCCAGGATCGGTCTGCCCCGATCCCCTGCCTGCGGGAGCGGCCGCCGCGGCCGCGGTGCCCGCCCCAGCCACGCTATCTGGCCGCCTGCTCACGCGAGCGATCGTATCCGAGCATCGGCGGGAGCCGCACGGCGGGGGCCGCACGGCCGGTGGAGCACGGCCGGGGCCGCACGGCCGGTGGCGCGCGACAATTCCGCACGATGGCCGAGCCAGTGCTGCATGGCGACCGCGTGATCCTGCGCCCGCTGCGCGCCGACGATCGCCCGCGCCTGGAGGCGATCCTCGCCGAGCCTGAGGTTGCGCGCTGGTGGGGGTCCGATCCGCCCGCGAAGGCGGCCGACGACCTGTTCGAGCCCCACCAGACGGCCTTCGCGATCGAGGCCGACGGCGTGATCGTCGGGAGCATCCAGGTTCTCGACGAGGAGACGCCCGACTACCGCCACGCGTCGATCGACGTGTTCCTCGACACCGCCCACCAGGGCCGGGGCCTGGGCAGCGACGCGGTTCGCACGCTGGCGCGCTACCTCTTCGAGGTGCGCGGCCACCACCGCCTCACGATCGATCCCGCTGCCGCCAACGAGCGGGCGATCCGGGCCTACCGGCGCGTCGGCTTCCGACCCGTGGGGGTCATGCGCGCCTACGAACGCGGACACGACGGCACCTGGCACGACGGCCTGCTGATGGACATGCTGCGCGGCGAGCTGAGCTGAGCCGGTCCCCGATCTGACGGGCGGGGCGGACGGCGCCGTCGATCGTCGGCCGCGCCGGCGACGGATGGCGGCCCGGCCTACCCGCGATGCCCTTGACTACGGCCGTTCGCGCGGCTGGAGACGATGCCGCGTCGAGACCTCGACACGGCCGCGCTCATCGAGCGCCGGATGCTCCACGAGGGCGATCAGGCGGCTGGTCATGAACCGGCCGGTCCGCACGGGCTGACCGGTCCTCGTCACCTCGCGCACCTCGACCACGCCGCGGGCCGTCACGACCTCGATGCGACGCCCGGCCCGCGTCGCCACGATCTCGAACGTCTGGACGCCCTGGCCGGTGTCGACCACCGCTTCGACCCGATCACCCTTCACGGAGCCAACTCTACTCCGGAGGGGCCTGCTCTCCCTTACCCCGGACGCGTCGGAGGTACCTCACGCGTCAATCGTCCCGGGCCGGGCCGCTCATTCCTTCGGATCGAGCTCCAGGGCCGCCGAGTTGATGCAGTAGCGGAGGCCCGTCGGGTTCGGGCCGTCGTCGAACACGTGGCCAAGGTGCCCGCCACAGGTGGCGCACACGGCCTCCGTCCTGGTCGTGAACAGGGACCGATCCTTCTTCGTGGCCACCGCCGCCGGGTCCGCCGGGGCGAAGAAGCTCGGCCAGCCGGTCCCCGAGTCGAACTTGGCGTCGGATCGGAACAGCTCCGTGTCGCACCCGGCGCACCGGTACACGCCGGGCCGGTGCTCGTTCCACAGCTCGCCGGTGAAGGCCCGTTCGGTTCCCTTCTCGCGCAGCACGCGGTACCGCTCCGGCGTGAGGATGGCGCGCCACTCGGCGTCCGACCTGGCGGCTGCTGCCGTGGTCGCGGTCTTCTCGTCAGTCATGACGACAGGCTACCGCAGCCATGTGGCGCTTCGATGACAGGCCGCGGCAGCGCGCGGCGCCGCCGGCAACGGGCCGGGTCGCAGCGTCGGACCCCGGTCCGTCAGGTGGATGCGACGAGGCGCGCCTCCACGGAGACCGTCCCCGGCCGCTCGAGCGTGACGAGTGCGGAGCCGCCCGGCGTCTCGACGGCGTAGGAGCCCGGGAACCCGCTGAAGCGGAGCCGGCCGGTCGCGTCCGTCGGGAGCTCCATCGGCGCCATCCACCAGTCGCCCTTGACCAGGCGGCGCAGCGCGTCGTAGGCGGGCTTCGGCGAGCCATCCGCCCGAACGAGCCCGGTCGGCGCCTTGAGCCACCCTCCGTCGGGCAGGCCCCACCACGTCAGCGCCGCCACGGTGGGGTCGGCGAACAGCGTCCGGTAGTGGCGGACGACCTCTTCGGCCTGGCGCTCCTCCCCGTCCGGGGTGGTCGGCCAATCGTCGACCTGGTAGTCGTTCAGGTCGACGATCTCGGCGGGCATGACGTGCCCGGAGACGATCGTGCTCTCCGTCCAGTGGAGCGGCAGGCCGAAGCGCGAATAGCGCTCGAGCACGCTCAGCAGCCGCTCCTCGCCCCAGGCCCCCTGGTGCATGTGCGACTGGATGCCGATGGCGTCGATGACGACGCCGGCATCGAGGCACGCTTCGATGAGCCGCTCGTAGTCCTCCGAGAGGTCGAAGTCGTTGATCAGGAGGAACGCGCCGGGGTTCGCCTGCCGCGCGGCTTCGAATGCCCGGCGGACGATCTCGACCCGACCGAGCTCGCGAGCGATCCGGCTGATGCCGTTGTCGGCGCGGTCGAAGACCGGCATGATCACGGCCTCGTTCACGACGTCCCAGGTGTCGATGAGCCCGGCGAAGTCCGTCACCTCGCGCCGGATGCGGGCGATCTGCACCTCGGCGATCTCGGCATTCGACAGCGCCAGGAGCCACGGCGGCGCGAGGGTGTGCCAGCACAGCGGATGGCCCTTGGCCGGCACGCCACGCTCCCGGAACCAGCGGGCCGCCGCCCGCAGGCGCCGCGTGTCGGGTTCGCCCCGGCGCGGCTCGAAGTTGCCCCAGTAGAACGGCAGCGTGGCGAAGTTGAAGAGCTCGAACCAGCGCTCGTACAGCTGCTCCGCTGCGGCGCGGTCCGCGCCGGCGAGCTCGCCGCTGGCGAGCGGGATGGCCTCGAACCCGGTGCAGCCGAAGAGGAAGGCGTGGCTCCGCTGGGCGACCCGGACTCGCCGGTCGGCCAGGAGGGCGCCGTCGGGACCGCGCAGCGTGACGGTCGCGTGGACCATCCGCCGGTCGGCCGTGCCCGCGATCACCACTCGATCACCTCCGGCCGGACGCACCGGCGCTCATCGTTCCGGTCACGGCGAGATCGCGATGGCCGCCCGGCCGGGGCGCCTGCCCCCGAGCCACGAGGCGCGGGCGATCGGCCGCCCGCGTCGGGCTACTTGACGGGCACGACCGCCGAGGTGGGCGTGGCCGGCCGGGCCAGCTTGTCGACGGCCGTCGCGAGCTCGTGGAACGACCGCCCGAGGGGCGAGTCGCCCTTGTTGACCATGACCGGGGCGCCCGAATTGAGGGCGCTGATCGCGCCCCGGTACTCGTTGAGGACCTGGTGCTGGATCGGCCGCTTCAGGGCGCCCTCGGCATTCTTCACGGAGATGCCGGTGAACGCGTTGGCCCGGTTCAGCACCAGCCGGACGCGCTTGTCGTCGAAGCCGATGTGGGCCAGCGTCTCCAGGACCAGGCGCACGTTCTTGAGACAGGACAGGTCGGCCGTGAGGACGACGAACACGCAGTCGGCCGCGTCGAAGATGGCCAGGTTGAGGTCGTCGAGCCGCTTGTCGACATCGACGACCACGTAGTCGTACGACAGGCGCAACGTCTCGAGGATCGTGGCCATGTGCTCGCGCGTGACCAGCTCGGCGGTCTCCGGCGTGGGCGGGGCCAGCAGGAGGTCCACGCCGGAGTCGTGCTTGACGACCACCGTGCGCAGGATCTCCTGGTCGATCGACTGCGCCGTGACCGCGTCCACGATGCTCTTGCGGTCCAGGCCGAGGTCCAGGAACACGCGATGGTCGCCGAACTGCAGGTTTCCGTCGATCAGGCAGACCTTGCGGCCCAGGTCGCGATGGAGCGAGATCGCGGTGTTGATGGCGATCGTGGTGGTGCCGACGCCGCCCTTCGCGCCGTAGAACGCGTAGACGTGGCCGATCGGCGGCCGGCCGACCAGGGCCTCCTTCGGCGCGAACCGCGCCAGCAGGCTGCGAATACGGGCGAGCAGCTCGGCGGGATGGAACGGTTTGACGAGGTAGTCGTCGGCGCCGGCACGCAGGCCCCGGATCTTCTGCTCGACCTCGCTCTCGGCCGTCAGCATGATGATCGGGACGTGGCCGCCCATCCCCTCCTCGTCGCGGATCTTGCGGGCGACCGTGTATCCGTCGAGCTTGGGCAGCATCACGTCGAGCAGGATCAGGCCCGGTGACTCCTGGCCCCAGAGCCGGTAGCCCTCGGCCCCGTCCGCGGCCACGACGACCTCATAGCCCTCCTGCTTGAGCGAGAAGCTCAGGAGGCGCTGGACGTTGGGGTCGTCGTCGACGACGAGAAATCTTGGCGGCCATGCCTGGTGCTTCGCTCCCATGGTGCTAGCGGACGTCATGGGCCGGCCTGCGCGGCTGCCACCGGCGCGTTGGGCCCGATGATAGCCGAGACGCGGGGCGCTCCACGCCCAATGTCGCCCAGGCCCGGGTCTGCCCGCCCGGACCGGTGGACCGCAGGCGTCCGCGCGACCGCGGGTGTCCGCCGCGAGCGCGCGCTCGCGGCGGCGGCGGGCGCCGGCAGGCGGCCCGGGCGCCGGCGCCCGCTCCTCACCGGGGCGGCGTCCCCCACGCGAACGTCAGCCGGCGCTCGGACCCGGCCCTGCCGCGCCGGTCTCGGCGCCGGCCGCCATGCCCAGGCCCAGGCCGCGCGCCAGCGGCTCCAGGATCCGGGTGAACTCGGTGGGGATCACGAACTTGGTCGACGGGCTGGACCCCAGCGCCTTGAGCGCCTCGAGGTACTGGAGCAGCATCGTCTTCTGGTCGATGTTCCGGGCCGCGCCGTAGATCCGCTCCAGGGCCAGGCTGAAGCCCTCCGCGTTGAGGACCTGGGCCTGCCGGAACCCCTCGGCGTTGAGGATGGCCGACTGGCGGGCGCCCTCGGCGTTGAGGATGGCGGCCTGCTTGTTGCCCTCGGCGATGTTGATCGCCGACTGGCGCGCGCCCTCCGACTCGGTGATGACGGCACGCCGCGTGCGCTCGGCGGAGAGCTGCCGGTTCATCGCATCCTGGACGTCCCGCGGCGGCGTGATCTCCCGGATCTCGACCGTGGTCACCTTGCCGCCCCACCGCTCCGTGACCTCGTCGAGCTTGGTCCGGAGGACCTCGTTGATCTGCTCGCGCTTGGAGAGCACCTCGTCGAGGAGGATGTCGCCGATCACGGCCCGCAGCGTGGTCGTCGCCACGCCCTGGAGGGCGCCCGAGAAGTAGGCGACGTTGACGACGCTCTTGAGGGGATCGCTGATCCGCCAGTAGATCAGGAAGTCGACGCTGATCGGGGCGTTGTCCTTGGTGATCGTGGTCTGGCTGGGCACCTCGATGAACTGCTCGCGGACGTCCACCTTCACGGGCCGGTCCACCACCGGGATCAGGAACCGCAGGCCCGGTCCGCGAACCAGGCCCTCGTTCGTCTGGCCGAGGCGGAAGACCACCATCTGCTCGTACTGCTGAACGATCCGGACCGACAGGTACAGGAGGATCAGGATCAGGACGAGGATCGCCACCACGACTCCGACGAGGACTGCGACCTCCACGCGCGCGCTCCTTCCACGGTTGAGGCCGGGCGACGCCCGGCCGATCAGGCGGTGACCGCCCCGGGCGATGCCACCGGTTCGACGATGAGGACCAGGCCTTCCTGGCCGATGACGCGGATCGGCGTGCCGCGCGGGAGCGGGCTCGGGCCGGCCGACCGGGCACTCCACTCCTCGCCGGCGGCTGTCACGGACCCCAGCGGGTCGAGCGGATGGGCGACGATCCCCTCGGTACCGACGACCTTGAGCGACCCGACCAGCACCGGGCTGCGACGCAGGTTGCGGGTCCGGACGGCGACCAGCGTGATCAGGATGCCGAACCCGAGCGTCAAGGCAGCCGTGACCACGATGATCGGCAGGGCCACCTCCGTCGGCGGGCCCAGGGGGCCGGCCGGCTGGGTGTACAGCGTCGCCGCACCGAGCGTGATGCAGATCGCTCCCCCGATCGTCAGCGCTCCGTGGCTGGGGATGGCGATCTCCATGAGGAGGAGCGCCACGCCGAGCACGACGAGGGCCAGGCCGGTGATGTTGAGCGGCAGGCTCCCGAACGCGAATGCCGCGAGGATCAGGGCGACGCCGCCGGCGATCCCCGAGAGGAAGTTGGGGTGGACGAACTCGAAGCCGAGCCCGGCAAGCCCGACCAGCAGGAGGATGAAGGCGAGGTTGGGGTCGTCCAGCAGGTGGAGCAGGGCCTGGAACGGGTTCATCGGTGCCGAATCGGTCGCCAGGCCGGCGAGCGCCAGCGTGACCTGGCGCCCCCCGCTGACGGTGACGGTGTGGCCACTGGCCGCCCGCAGGACGTCATCGAGCGTCGCGGCGATCCCGTCGACCGCGCCGAGCGACACGGCTTCGGTGGCCGGCGAACTGATCGCGTCGCGCACCGTCGAGGCCGCCCAGGCCACGGCCGCCGCGCTGCGTCCGCGGGCCTGCGCGATCGACATGATGCTGGCGATGGAGTCGTTCTTGATCTTGAGGCCAAGCGTGCCCGGGATGTCCGCGCCGGACGAGTCGATCGGGCTGGCCGCCCCGATCCTCGTGCCCGGGGCCATGTACGAGAGGTTGGCGGCGAGCGTGACGAACGTGCCCGCACTGGCCGCCCAGCCGCCCGCCGGGGTAACCCACACGATCACGGGAACGGACGATTCGAGGAACGCACCGGTGATCGTCTGCATGGCGACGAGGTCGCCACCCGGGGTGTTGAGCTTCACGACCACGGCCGCGTCGCCGTCGCGGGCGGCCTGGGCCACGCCCTGGCTGAGGTACTCGGCGAGCACGCCGTCGATGGGACCGTTCGCGTCCAGCACGAGGACCGTTCCCGGGCCAGCCGCCTTGACCGGGGCGGCCGTGGCCGCGATGAGCGCGGCCATCGCCACGGTCCCGGCCGCGGGCACGATCGCCCGGGCGAGACGGCCGATCGAACCGAACACGCGCATCGGCTTCACCCCTCGCCGCAAGTATGGCACCCGCCGGCAGCGGGCGCAGCAGCGATCGCATGACGGGCCGCGCCGGAGCGCGCTCACCCGGGAAGTCGCGCCCGGCCGCGCGGGAGCCCTTTGGGCGGCGCGGCGTCAGGCCGGACGGCCGGCCAGGAATTCGAACGCGAGCTGGCTCCAGGTCTCCATGGTGTCGTACGCGGCGGCGACCGAGGCGGTTTCCACGAACCGCCCCTCCAGCTTGTCCGTCTCGCGCACGGTGACCGGACGACCGGCCGCATCGGCCTCGTACACCGCACCAACGTGGACGCGGCCAACCTCGGTGCTGTCGTCGTTGAGGATGCCGACGAAGCGGAAGCGCGGCACGAAGTCCGCGGCCAGCTCCTCGGCCCACTCCCGGGCCAGGCCACCGGCAAGGTCGACGTCGCCCGGGTTCAGATGGCCGCCCACGCCGATCGAATGGAGGTCATGGAGCCGTGCGTCGCCGCCGGCTCGCGTCCGGCGCATGAGGAACCAGCGCGGCCCGTCGCGCAGGACCAGGTACGGGATCACCTGCTTCAGGCTGGCGTCGTGCTCCGCGCTCGATCGCCGCTCGAAGCGGCCGAATCGCGCCACGGCGTCGAGGAGCGGGCCCGGCGCCGTCGCCCTGACGCCGCGCCAGCCGGTGCCGTCGACGATCGACGCCCGGGGCACCACCAGCACCAGCTCGTCGGCACTCACCGGCGCACCCTCAATCCCGGGCCTCCAGCCTCGCCCTGGCTCGCTCGAAGCGATCGCGCAGCACCGCCTCGTCGGGCAGTCCGCCCCGGCTCTCCGCGGCGGGCGCGTCGAGGAGCGCCAGCCACTCGTCAAGGCGCCCGCGCACCGCCCGCAGGCGGGCCGCCAGCGGGCCGGCATTGGTTGCCGCGATCCCCGCCGCCATCGCGGGATCACCCCGGGCCAGCCGCGTCGCCCCGGCCCAGCCGGTCGCCGCCAGCGATGCGGCGGCGTCCCAGCCCGGCGCCGGTGGTGCGCCGGGGCCTCCGGCGACCGCCTCGACCAGCGCCGCGGCCAGCACGAGCGGCAGGTGGCTCACGCCTGCCACCGCGGCGTCGTGCGCGGCCGCGTCCATGCGGACCGGGCGCGCACCGCACGCCCGGGCCAGCGCCTCCACGCGAGCGATGGCGTCGGGATCGCGATCGGCGCCGCCCGGAACCGGCACGACGACCCACGGCCGGTCGCGCAGCAGGTCGGCGTCGGCGGCATCGAACCCGCTCACCTCGCGGCCGGCCATGGGGTGCCCGCCCACGAAACGCAGACCGAGCTCGGCGGCCCGCGCCACGATCACCGCCTTGGTGCTGGCGACGTCCGTGACGACGGCGCCGCCGAGAGCGTCTCCGGCCGGGCCCGCCAGGGCGTCGAGGAGCGTGAGGCAGGCCGTGGGCGGCGCGGCCAGGACCACCAGGTCGGCCCCGCCCACGGCGGTGGCCAGGTCGCGCGGGGCGAGGTCGGCGACGCCCGCCGCCAGGGCGGCCGCCGGCCCGCGCCCGCTCGGCGTCCAGGCGGACACGGTCCAGCCGCCCGCGTGGATCGCACGGGCGATCGAGCCGCCGATCAGGCCGAGGCCGAGGAAGGTGACCTTCATGGTTGAGCCGTGTCCCGAGTCTACCGTTCCGGGGCGGGCCTGGGGCGGGAATATGCCCGGGCGAGCCGCCGCGGCCCGCCGGACCGGGCGGCAGCGCCGGTCCGGCGGGGGCCGGCGGGAGACGGCGCGGGACCCTCGCGTGCGCGGGCGGGGAGGCGCCCCGCGAGCCCCGCAGAACGGCCGTTCGCGCGTCAGGTGTCGGACTTCGCCGCCTCCCAGCGGGCGGGCCGGGAAACGGGCCGCTGTATCATGGCCGGAGGGACGAGGGCGGTTGTCCTCGCATGAACACGGGGAACGTCAGGAGTGAGGCCAGCACCCGGCGGACGCTCGGATGGCGAGCCGATCCGCGTACTCGTCGTCGAGGACGAGGCCCTGCTTGCGACCTTCCTTCGGCGCGCGCTGGCAGGTGATCCGCGACTCGACGTCGTCGGCGTCGCGTCCAGCGTCGCCGAGGTCCGGACGATGCTCCGCGATCGCGTGGACGTCGTCCTCATGGACTACCTCC
Source organism: uncultured Chloroflexia bacterium (assembly GCA_963821595.1). GTDB lineage: Bacteria > Chloroflexota > Limnocylindria > Limnocylindrales > CSP1-4 > CTSoil-043. The sequence goes on from CAWGEL010000028.1 coordinate 209,075, forward strand.
TGCCCGACGGAACGGGCGCCGAGGCCACGCGGGCAGTCAAGGCGCGCTGGCCGGCCGCCCGCGTGGTGATGCTCAGCGGCGTGGCCGACGACCCCACGATCCTCGACGCGATCCAGGCCGGCGCGGACGGCTACCTTGCCAAGCCCACCACCTCCCCCGAGGACGTGGTCCTTGCCGTGAAGGCCGCCCACGCCGGCGAGATCCTGCTCCCACGCTCGGTGATCGTCGGCATCGCCCAGCGCGTCGCGGCCCATCGCGAGGGCACCGTCGAGCGGCGAACGGTCGAGCCGCTGACGCCGAGGGAGCTGGAGGTCCTGCGCGCGCTCGCCGAGGGCCTGCCCGGGCGCGAGATCTGCGAGCAGCTCGCCATCGCCCCGAACACGCTCCGCACCCACGTCCAGAACATCATCGGCAAGCTCCACGTCCATTCGAAGCTCGAGGCGGTCTCGTTCGCCATCCGCCATCGCATCGTGGAGCCGCCCCGCGGCGACGGCGGCGACTGACGCGAGTCCTGCCACGCCGGCCTGCCGCCCGCGACTGAGGCCGTCGAACGTGCCGGTCAGGAGTCCCGGCGACGCTGGAACTTCCGGCGCTCCTCCAGGCGCCGCTCTCCGTGCGGCGCCGGCGGCCCTGGATCGCCCGGCGGATTCAGGCGGCGCGGCCGCTCGCGGCGCTCGCCTTCGCGGCGATCGGCGTTCATGAGCGCGCCGCAGTCCGGACAGCGGCGCTCCTCCGTGAAGAGGGACTCGAGCGGCGACGTCGCGTAGATCCGGCGGCCGCACGACCAGCAGGCGAGGCGGGGCATGCCCGAATCGTACCCGCTGGCCCCCTGCGACGGGCATGGAGGGCTGCCGGGTGCTCATGCGCCGGCCCCCCGACACCGATACCTCGGCCGGACGCCGCCGCGGCGCCCGCGGTCACTCGGGCAGGTGGCCGTTCATGCGGGTCGCCCGGGATCCCCCTCCGGGCGGCCCGCGTCACGTCCCGCGCGGCTCAGCCCACCACGGGCAGCCGCTGCAGCGCCTCGGCGACCTTATCGGCCGGGTACTCGTAGTCCTCGAGCGCGCCGGACAGGTAGCGCTCGTAGGCGGTCAGGTCGAAGTTGCCGTGCCCGCTGAGGTTGAACAGGATCACCCGGGACACGCCTTCGGCCTTGGCCTTCAGGGCCTCGTCGATCGCCGCCCGGATCGCGTGGTTCGACTCGGGCGCGGGCAGGATGGCCTCCGTCCGGGCGAACTGGATGCCGGCCGCGAACGTCGCGTTCTGGTGCACCGCGCGGGCCTCGATCACGCCCTGGTTCTTGAGCAGGCTCACGAGCGGCGCCATCCCGTGGTAGCGCAGGCCGCCGGCGTGGATCGGCTCGGGGATGAAGTCGTGGCCCAGGGTGTACATCTTCACGAGCGGGGTCAGGCGGGCCGTGTCCCCGAAGTCGTAGGTGTAGACGCCGCGGGTGAGCGACGGCGAGGCCTCCGGCTCGACGGCGATCACCCGGTACGTCGCCTCGCCACGCAGCATCTGGCCGATGAACGGGAACGTCAGGCCGGCAAAGTTGGAGCCGCCGCCGGTGCACGCGATGAGGATGTCCGGCTTCTCCCCGGCCATCTCCATCTGGAGGATCGCCTCCTGGCCGATCACGGTCTGGTGCAGGAGGACGTGATTGAGCACCGAGCCGAGCGAGTACTTCGTGTCGTTCCGCGTTGCCGCGTCCTCGACCGCCTCGCTGATGGCGATGCCGAGCGAGCCGGGGCTGTCCGGATGCTCCTCGAGGACCATCCTGCCGTAGCCCGTGGTCGCAGCTGGGGCTGGCGACGACGGACGCGCCGTAGGCCTCCATGAGCATCCGGCGGTACGGCTTCTGGTCGTAGCTCGCCCGGACCATGTAGACCTTGACCTCGAGGTCGAACAGCGCCCCGGCGATCGCGAGCGCGGTCCCCCACTGGCCCGCGCCGGTCTCCGTCGCGAGGCGCTTGACGCCTTCCTGCTTGTTGTAGAAGGCCTGGGCGATGGCGGTATTCGGCTTGTGCGACCCGCCGGGGCTGACGCCCTCGTACTTGTAGTAGATGTGGGCGGGCGTATCGAGCGCCTTCTCGAGGCGGCGCGCACGGTAGATGGGCGACGGCCGGTAGAGGCGATACGCCTCCCGCACCGGCTCCGGGATCTCGATCTCCCGGTCCGCGCTCACCTCCTGGGCGATCAGGGCCATCGGGAACAGCGGCGCGAGGTCGGCGGGCCCGATCGGCTGGCCGGTTCCCGGGTGGAGGACGGCCGGCGGGGGTCCCGGGAGGTCCGCCACGACGTTGTACCAGGACCGCGGGATCTGCTCCTCGTCGAGCACGTACTTCGTCCGGTCGGTGGCCACGATCGCCCTCCTGGGGTGCTGCGCTGGAATGCGACTGCGGGCGGCGCGGTGGCCGCGGCGTGGCGAGGCTACCGCACCGGAACGGGGGACGGCAAGGACGGCATGGACGGTTCGATCGGCCGCTCCCCGAGCGGGACGGTGTGGAGCGGCACGTAGCGGGCCGGACCGCCACCGCTGATGCTCTCGAACAGCACGACCCGGTCCGCCGCCCAGGCGGCTGCGAGGTCGCGTCCGAGCTCCGCGGCCGCCTCCACGATCCGCTCCGCATCGGCGACACCGTCGCTTCGGGCGAGCGTGAGGTGGGCGCGGAACGGGCGGTCGTCCCGGGGCCAGCCGCGGTCCGCCAGGGCATCCTCGAGCGCCGCTGCCAGCGCCGACGAGCTCCGGCTCGCCTTCGGCCACGCCCACCCAGAGGACGCGCGGCCTGCCTCGAGGCGGGAAGGCGCCCGTCCCACCGAGCCGGACGTCGAACCGCTGGATCCGGGCCGCGGCTTCGGTCACGGCCTCGCGCACGCCCGGCAGGACCTCGTCGAGCGTCGGGCCCAGGAAGCGGAGCGTGAGATGCAGCGACTCGGGACGGACCCAGCGGAGCCGCGGTGGCCTGGCGGCCAGCTCCTCCATGAGCGAGGCCACCGCCTGGCGGGCCGGCTCGGCCAGCGGAACGGCGACGAAGAGGCGACGGCCGGGCATGGCGGCCACCTCGCGCCAGTCGCGCGGACGCCGCTCAATCACGGGCGCGTCGCGTGGTCACGGGCGCGTCCCGTGGTCACGGGCACGTCGCGTGGTTCGCCCGCCGATGGGCGCAGTCGTGGGGCCCGCCCCATCAGCGCGGGACGACGGAGGACAGGCGGCCGGCGGTCGGTCGGCGCGGCGGCCCGCCTTCAGCCACCCTCGTGCTCGCGCTGCCAGGCGGCCCGATCGAGCGAGAGCACCTCGTGCGCGCGGGCCCGATCCCGCCAGCCCACGACGTCCGTCTCCTTCTTCTCCAGCAGCTTGTACGTCTGGAAGAAGTGCTCGATCTCGACGCGCCGGTGCGGCCGGACCTGGTCCAGCTCGGTGATGTGCGCCTGGTGGGGGTCGCCGAGGGCGACGCAGAGGACCTTGAAGTCGAAGCCGTTCTCGTCGCGCATCTCCAGGCCGCCGATCGGGCGGGCCCAGACGTGGCAGCCGGTGAAGGTTGGCTCGTCGATCACGAGCAGGGCGTCCGTGTGGTCGCCGTCGTCCGCCCGCGTGCCCTCGATGAAGCCGTAGTCGAAGTTGTAGTAGACGGCCGACGACAGCACCCGATCCAGGCGGAACACGCCCGCCTTCTCGTCGTACTCGTACTTGTTCCGACTGCCCCGCGGGATCTCCACGACGATCTCGACGACGTCGGGGAAGCGGCCGGCGAAGTCCTGGGCGGCACTCATGCGCGCACGATACGGCAGGTGCGCCGGGGCTGCGCACGGGCTGCGTCGGCGGGCCGGCGGGCCGGCGCGCGGGGCAGGCGGCGGCGCGCGGGTAACGCGTCCGATGGTGGTTTCCGCTCGGACTGATGGCGGAGCCGAACGGCGACAGTGACGCGACGAGGGACCACGGGATGACCGGCCGGGCGATGCCGCCGCGGCGCGTGACGCAACGCCCCACGGTTGAGCGTGGCCCAGGCTCGCTGACCCGAGCGCATGGTCGAACGCCGGAGCACATTGTGCTCATCCGTGACGGATCGAGTCAGATCGCCGGATCCGCGCCCGCGGCGTCCGCGCCCGCCGGGTCCGCGCCCGCCGGGTCCGCGCCCGCAGCCGACAGCGCCGCCGGGGCGCCAGGATCAGCGAGGCGCCTCAGTCGTTGTAGAGACGCTCCTCGATGAGCTTCTCCTGCACCGTTCGCCCGTTGGGGTCGAAGCAGGAGAACTCGAAGTGCTTCTCGAACTCGAGGTCCACGTTGTCCTGCCCGCCGCGGTTCTTCTCCACGGTCAGCACGATCCAGTCCCGGAACCGCTGCGCCTGGTACGGGTTGAACTCGATGTTGACGCGGGCGACGATGTGGTACTTCTCGTTCATGATCAGGATGATGTCGGCTTCGTAGTTGATCGCCGACGACCCGCGCAGGTGATGGTTGCGCAGGCGGGACGCCTTGAGGCCCTCCTTGTCGGCGGCCACGATGGCGACCATCGCGACCTGCTCCGAGAGCGCGATGTCCTTGAGGCCGTTGACCACCACGGTGACCTTCTCCGTCTCCGTGTTTGGCTCCGGGATCATCGGGACCTTCTGGAGGTAGTCGACGACGACCATCAGCTGGCGTTCGCCCGACAGCTCCTTGTGCTGCTGGACGAGCCGGCGCATGTTCTCGACCGTGCTGGCGGTCTGGGTACCGCGCATCAGGAACAGGTTCTGGCCGTATCGCCCGATGCGGTCCAGCGACGGGCGCAGACGAGGGTTGGACGCGAGCTGCGGCCCGCCCTGCCCCTCGGCCACCCACGACCCAAGGATCTCCCGGCGGACGTCCTGGATCTTGATGGCCCCGGTCTTGTGGGGCAGGTGCGCGAGCGCCGACTCGAGCGAGATGAGGCGGTTCATCAGGTAGTGCTCTTCATGCTCGAAGCAGATGTAGAGCACGTTCGCCTGCCCGCCCGAGGCCACGTTGCGCGCCATCTGGAGGGCCATCGTGGTCTTGCCCGTGCCCTGCGCGCCACCGATGAGCAGCAGCTCGCCGGGCCGCAGGCCGGAACCGATGGTCTTGTCGAGCGGCGTGAATCCAGGGGGATCGGCTGGTAGTCGGAAAGGTTCCCCGTCGTGATCCGGTCGTTGAGGTCGACGAGGACGTCGAGTGCCGAACGTGGCGCAAGGCTGCCCGTGGCGGCGTCGACGCGCCATTCCGCCTTCGAGGCGTGCTGGACCGGAACGGGAGGACTCTGGGTCGGCTCGGTCTCGGTGCTCACGCCGCAACAACTCCCTTCCAGGATGGCACGGCCGGGGCTGACCCCCGGTGGGCCCAGGCATCGTAGCACCGCTCCCCGCGAGGGACACCCTCCCAGACCTGCCTGATCCGCACAGGTGATCCCGCGGGCGGGCACCCGGCGGCGCCCCCGGCGGGCGCTCGGGCCGCGGGGCGGCGCTGGCCCGGGCTGCGACCTGTCGCCTGCGGGGCGGCCGGGGTGGGCGGCCCCGCTCCGGCCACGTGCGCCGGCTGCGGCGATCAGGCCGGGTTCGCCGCCAGCTCGTCCATGAAGCCGACGAGCGTGCGAATGCCGAGCTCGAAGTTGGCGAGGTCCATCCACTCGTTGGGGGCGTGGAAGTTGCCGTCAGGCGGCATGAAGCCCATCACGGTGACCGGCTGACCCAGGATCGATGCGAAGCTCGCGGCCACGGGGATCGAGCCACCTTCCCGGACGAACAGCGGCGCCCGCCCGAAGACCGATTCGAGGGCCCGCGCATACGCCCGCGTCGCCGGCAGGTCCGTCGGCGTGAGGGTCGGGCGTCCGTGGCCCTGCGGCTCCACCTCGACGCGGACGCCGGGCGGTGCGCTGCGCAGGACGAAGTCACGGAGCGCCTCGTAGATCCGCTGCGGATCCTGGTTGGCGACGAGCCGGCAGGTGACCTTGGCGCCCGCCCGGGCCGGGATGATCGTCTTGGGGCCTTCGCCGGAGAAGCCTCCCCAGATCCCGTTCACGTCGAGCGTCGGCCGCGCGCCACGCCGCTCCATCACCGTGTACCCGGTCTCGCCCGCGAGGGCGGGCACGTGCAGCTCGGCGCGGAGCGCCTCCTCGTCGAACGGCAACGCCGCGATCGCCGCCCGATCGGCCTCCGAGAGCGGCACCACGTCGTCGTAGAAGCCGGGCACGCGCACACGCCCGTCGGGGCCGCGGAGGGCGGCGATCATCGTCGCGAGGGCGTTGACGGGGTTGACGACGGCCCCGCCGTAGACACCCGAGTGGACGTCCTGGTACGGCCCGGACACGCGGATCTCGGCGGCGCAGATCCCCCGGAGCGCGACGGTGACGGCCGGCACGTTGCCCTGGAAGAAGCCGCTGTCGGCGACCATGGCGACGTCGGCGGCGAGGCGCCCCTTGTTCGCCTCCAGCCACGCGTCGAGGTGCACGGAGCTCGACTCCTCCTCGCCCTCGAAAACGATGCGGAGGTTGACCGGCAGCGCCTTCCGCGTGGCCAGCACGGCCTCGACGGCCCGGATGCCGATCGCGACGTTCGACTTGTCATCGGACGCGCCGCGGGCCAGGACGCGCCCGTCCTTGACGATGGGGTCGAAGGGGGTCGCTTCCCACTCCTCGATCGGATCGACCGGCTGCACGTCGTAGTGGCCGTAATACAGGACGGTGGGAGCGCCGGGGGCGTGCAGCCAGTCCGCGTAGACGACCGGGTGTCCACCCGTCTCCGAGACCTCGACGTGCTCCAGGCCCGCCTCGGTCAGCTCGGCGGACAGGAACTCCGCGGCACGCCGGCAATCGGGCGCGTGGGCGGGGATGCCGGAGATGCTGGGGATCCGTAGCAGGTCGAGGTAGCGGCTCATGCGCCGCTCGGCCGTGGAGGAGAGATAGGCGTCGAGGCTGTCGGTCGAGTCGCTCATCGCCGGATTGTGGCACGGCGAGCGGGCGGCAGTCGGGCGCGGCCACACCTCTGCCGGGCACGACCGGCAGCACCGCCCCGGCCTGGCGCCCGGCACTCGGCCCCGGGCGGCCCCGGGCACGGTCCGGCGCAGCGAATCCGCGCAATTCCTGCCAGGTATCCACCGGGGGAATGCTCGGGGAACCGGATGGCGATGGATCGCTCGCCCGAACGCCCCGTCGAGCGTGCGTCGAGGCCCGTGCCGCGCGTCGGAGGCCAATCGGCCGGCTCCCGCCACCGACGATCCCCGGGGTGGATTCGCGGCAGTTCGATCTCGGGCTGGGCTCGGCCGGCCGGCCGTCGGCTCGCGCGGCATCGGCGGGGCAGCGCGCTGCCGGGCGCGCGGCCCGCGCGCCCGGGGCGCCCCTGGCCCGCCGCACCCCGGGCGCCGCCCGCGCAGGCCGCATCGCGCCCCACCGCCGGCCCGACCGGCCCGCCGCGCCCCCGGGCGCCGCCCGCGGCCCCCCGGACATGAAGAAGCGGGCCGTTCGGGCCCGCTTCCGGTGGTGGCGTTGGGGCAAGAGGCGCCCCCGCCGCCTCGCTGGCTCAGGCCGGCTGCGAGACCGGCGCCAGCTTCGGCACGATGCCGCGAAGGGGCTGCTTCGGCGGCAGGTCCGAGAACAGCGCCTCGAACTGCTCGCCGTCGAGCGTCTCCTGCTCGACGAGCTTCCGGGCCAGCTCGTCCAGCTTGTCGCGGTGCTGGCTGAGCACCTGCTGGGCTCGCGCGTAGGCCTGGTCGATGATCGTCCGGACCTCTTCGTCGATCTGGCGCGCGATGTCGTCCGAGTAGTTGCGCTGCTCGCCGATCTCGCGGCCCAGGAACACCAGCTCGTCGCGCTTGCCGAAGGCCAGCGGCCCGAGCTTCTCGCTCATGCCGAACTCGGTGACCATGCGCCGGGCGAGGTCCGTCGCCTTCTCGATGTCGTTGGAGGCGCCGGTGGTCGTGTCGCCGAAGACCAGCCGCTCGGCGGCGTTGCCGCCCATCATGCCGGCGATCTTGTCCTCGAACTCGCTCTTGCTCTGGAGGTAGCGGTCCTCGGACGGCAGGGCCATCGTGTAGCCCAGGGCCATGCCCCGGCTGATGATGGTGACCTTGCTGACCGGGTCGCACTTGGGGAGCATCGCGCTGCACGACGGCGTGGCCGCCCTCGTGGTAGGCGATGATCAGCTTCTCGGCGTCGGAGATGACCCGGCTCTTGCGCTCCGGGCCGGCCACGATCCGCTCGAGGGCCTCCTCGAACTCCGACATGCCGATGAGCTTGCTGTTCCGGCGCGCGGCCAGGATCGCAGCCTCGTTGACGAGGTTGGCGAGGTCGGCGCCGGAGAAGCCGGGCGACTGCTTGGCGATGTCCTCGACGGAGATCTGCTTGTCGAGCGGCTTGCCCTTGGTGTGGACGCGCAGGATCTCGACGCGACCCTTCATGTCGGGCCGGTCGAGGATGACCTGGCGGTCGAAGCGGCCGGGCCGCAGCAGCGCCGGGTCCAGCACGTCGGGGCGGTTCGTGGCCGCGATCACGATGACGTTCGTGTTCGTGTCGAAGCCGTCCATCTCGACCAGGATCTGGTTGAGGGTCTGCTCGCGCTCGTCGTGGCTGCCGCCCAGGCCGGCGCCGCGCTGGCGGCCGACCGCGTCGATCTCGTCGACGAAGACGATGCACGGCGCGTTGCGCTTGGCCTGGTCGAAGAGGTCGCGCACGCGGCTGGCGCCGACGCCCACGAACATCTCCACGAACTCGGAGCCGGAGATGCTGAAGAAGGGGACGCCGGCCTCACCGGCGACGGCCCTGCGCCATCAGCGTCTTGCCCGTGCCGGGAGGGCCGACCAGCAGCACGCCGCGCGGGATGCGGGCGCCGAGCGAGTTGAACTTCTCGGGGTACTTCAGGAACTCGACGACTTCCTGGAGCTCCGTCTTGGCCTCGTCGACGCCGGCCACGTCGATGAACGTGACGACGGTCTTGTTGCCAAGGAACATGCGGGCCCGGCTCTTGCCGAAGCTGAGGGCCTGGTTGTTGGTGCCCTGGGCCTGCCGCATCATGAAGAAGAAGAAGCCGACGATGAGCAGCGACCGGCAGCAGCGCGCCCACGAGGAGGCTGATCCACTGCCCGGCGTCCGACGCCTTGGTGCCCGTGAACGTGATGTTGGTCGGGTTCTGGCCGCCGTCCTTGGCCGCCTGGACCATGTCGTTGTAGGCGCTCTGGAAGCCGACGCCCGGGACGACGACCTGGTAGGTGCTGCCGTTCGTCTTGGTGACGGTCAGCGTCAGGTCCTGCTGCGCCACCTGTCGAGATCGTTCCGCCTTGGCGTCCGACAGGAACTGTGGAATAGGGCGTGTCCGCGCCGCTCGTCGGCGACTGCAGGAACGTGATCAGCAGCGCCACCGTGCCCACCACGAGGACGAGCATGACGATGCCGTTGCGAAGGAATTTGCCGTTCAACCTGGCCTCCGGGTCAGCGAAGCCGGCGGGTTTCCGCCGACGTCCCCGCGAGAATAACACTCGGCGGCCCGGGGCCTGTCCGAGCCCCTGTCGCGATCCTCGTGGGCCGCCGGGGCTGCTGGCCGGGGCCGCCGAGACCGCGCCGGAGGCGCCGCTCATCCCGCCGTGCGCGTGCGACCCACGGGCGGATCGGCCGCGAAAGGCGCGGATCTGCCGCGAATGCGAGAAGACCGGCCCGATCGGGCCGGTCTCCGACGAAGCCAGGGCTGGTAGCTGGGGCAGGATTCGAACCTGTGACCTAGCGATTATGAGCCGCTTGCTCTACCACTGAGCTACCCAGCCTCGCGGCCAGTATGGCAGAGCGCGCCCGCGCCGCCGGCCGGCACATCGTCCTCGGCCGAGAACCCACGGTAGCCCCTTCACAGGGCGAACGGACCGGACCTGCTCAGCCGCCCGGGGCCGGCCCGAAGAGCACGTCCAGCCAGCTGTCGAGGGGCGTCGTCGTCGTGACTTCCGTGCCGAGGCGGCGCTCGGGCGAGCCGGGGGCGTCGGGTGGCAGCGTCGGCGCGGCAGGGCTGAGCGCGAAGGGCCGCTCGCTGGCCGTGCCCAAGTCGTAGCCCCGTGCCTGCTGGAGGAACCAGCGCCGCTGGACCACCAGGTCGAGCTCGTCGTCCAGGCCGGCGAGCCGGCCGGCAAGGGCGGCGTTCGCGGCCGTCTCCTGGCTCGCCTGGTCGGCCGCTCGCGCGGCGTCGGTCGCCTGGCCCGCGAAGCCGATGCCGATCCAGAGGGCGAGGCCAAGGCCGGCAAGCCCACGATCCGGCGGCGGGAGATGCCGGCGATGCCGAGGCCGGCGAGGGACGGCTGGCCCGCGTCGTCCCGGGGCGGCTTCGCGCCCGCGAGCGGCTCCGCGGCGTGCGCGGCGGCGATGCCCCGGGCGTCGCCTTCGGGCGCCTCGGAGGCCGGGGTGGCTGGGCGGCTCGTCCGCGCCATGGCGCGGGATGGTCGCTACGTCACAGCTGCCGTGTCAAACGTTCACGCGGGCCGCCCGGTGTCGTGCCAGACAAGGTGGCACGGGCGCCGGCCAGGATCCCAACGGGTGGGGACGGGCTGCTACACTCGGCGATCAATAGAACACCGGTTCCAATATGGAGGATGGGCCCGTGCGCATCTACGCTCCGGCCGCCGCCGATGCCGTCCTCGCGCGCCTGCTCGAGGAGCCTTCGCTGGCCCGCGGCGTCCGCCATCACGCGGTCATCCCGGCGCGCGAAGCCCGCACGACGTCCCCTCCCCGACTGGCTGGACCCGCGGATCAGGCCGGCGCTCGCCGGGCCGCGGCATTCAGTCGCTGTACACCCACCAGGCGGAGGCGATGGAGGCGATCCGCGCCGGCCACGACGTCGTGCGTCGTGACGCCGACCGCATCGGGCAAGAGCCTGTGCTACGAGCTGCCCGTCCTGCAGGCGACTCGCCGACGATCCGTCCGCGCGCGCGCTCTTGCTGTTCCCCACCAAGGCGCTCGGCGAGGACCAGGTGCGTCGCCTTCCGGGAGCTCGCCGCGGCGGCCGGCCTGGCCGTCTCCGCGGCCACGTACGACGGCGACACGCCGGCGCCCATCCGCTCGGCCGTCCGGACGGCCGGGCAGGTCGTCGTCACCAACCCGGACATGCTCCACGCGGCGATCCTGCCCCACCACACCAAGTGGTTCCAGCTGTTCGAGCAGGTCCAGGTCATCGTCATCGACGAGCTGCACACCTACCGGGGCGTCTTCGGCAGCCACGTCGCCAACGTCATCCGGCGGCTGCTCCGCGTCTGCCGCCACTACGGCTCGAACCCGGTCATCGTGAGCTGCTCGGCGACGATCGCGAACCCGGCGGAGCTGGCGACCGCCCTGACCGGCCGGCGCGCCGCGGGTCGTCGACCGCAACGGGGCGCCCTCCGGCGAGCGCCACGTGCTGCTGGTGGACCCGCCCGTCATCGACGCCGGCGACCGGGGCCCGCGGCTCGGCCCTGACGCTTGCCCAGCGCTGGGCGTTGCCGTTCCTCCGCGCCGGCCGCCAGACGATCGTCTTCGGGCCGCGCCCGGACCGCCGTCGAGGTGATCCTCACCGGGCTGCGCGAGTCGCTGCGCGAGGGCTTCGGGCCGCGCTCGCGGGTTCGGGGCTATCGCGGCGGCTACCTGCCGACCGAGCGACGGGCGATCGAGCGCGGGCTGCGCGACGGCGAGATCCTCGGCGTCGTCGCGACCAACGCCCTGGAGCTCGGCGTGGACATCGGCGCGCTGGACGTCGCGGTCCTGGCCGGCTACCCGGGTTCGGTCGCCGGCACGTGGCAGCAGCTCGGCCGCGCCGGCCGCCGCGCCGGCAGCAGCGTCGGCCGTGCTCGTGGCCAGCTCGGCGCGCCGGTCGACCAGTACGTGGTCCACCACCCGGAGTTCCTCCTCGACCAGGCCGCCCGAGGAGGCCCGGATCGACCCCGACAACCTCCACGTCCTGCTCGCCCACCTCAGGCGCGCGACCTTCGAGCTGCCGTTCGCGCCCGGCGAGGCCTTCGGGCCGGGCCCGGCGGACGAGCTGCTCGCCTTCCTGGCGGAGGAGGGCCACGTGCCGCCAGGCGACGACGGCCGCTGGTACTGGAGCTCGGAGAACTTCCCCGCCTCCGAGATCTCGCTGCGCACGGCGGCGCCGGAGAACGTCGTCATCATCGACACGACGCCGGATCGGCCCCGCGTGCTCGGCGAGGTGGACCTCTTCTCTGCCCAGGTCCTCGTCCACGAGCACGCGATCTACATCCACGAGTCGGTCCAGTACTACGTGGACCGGCTCGAATGGGGCGAGCGCAAGGCCTACGTCCACCGGATCGACGCCGACCACTACACCTACGCCAATCGGGCGGTGACCCTGAAGCCGCTCGACGTGTTCGCGAGCGCCCCCGCGCCGCGGCGGCCGGCGGGTCCACGGCGAGGTGATGGTCGCCAGCCTCGTCACCCTCTACAAGAAGCTGAAGTTCGGGACCGACGAGAACGTCGGCTGGGGCCCGATCGACCTGCCGGAGCTCGAGCTCCAGACGACGGCCTACTGGGTCACCGCGGACGGACTGCGACGGGCGCTGGCGCCGCGACGAGCTCGACGTCGCGCTGCTCGGCGCCGGGCGGGCGATCCAGACCGTGGCGAGCGTCCTGCTCATGGTCGACCCGCGCGACCTCGGCCTCGTCACGCAGGTGCGGTCGCCGCACTCGGAGGTCGCCGACGATCTACCTCTACGAGGCCGTGCCGGGCGGCGTCGGCATGGCCGAGCGGCTGTGGCACCGCCACGACGAGCTCGTCGACGGGGCGGCCGACCTCATCGCCGGCTGCGACTGCGAGCACGGCTGCCCCGCCTGCACGGGGCCGCGGCCGGCCGGCGGCGAGGCGGACGCTCGACGCCCGCGACCTGGCCCTGCGCCTGCTTGCCGAGCTCGGGGCACCACGGCGCGGCGCCGTGCGTCGAGCGCGTCGCCCGGCCGTCCGGTGTCGGTCCCACGGATCGGGTCGCGTCGGCTCGGCGGCATGAGCTCGCCGGCGACCCTCGGGCGGCGCCTCGCCGCGTACCGAGCGGCCCACCCCGGCGCGATCGCGGCGCCGCACCGTCGCACGGATCCCATCGCGCGACCTCGCCGAGCGACTGGCACGGGCGGTCGACGGCGAGGTGACCACCAGCGAGCGAGGCACGCTCGTCCGGATCGAGCGGGCACCGGACTCCCTGCCGGTCGACCGCGACCGGCTCGCCGGCCTGCCCGGCCAGCCGCCGCCCAGGCGCCCCTCGTCTGCCTGGACACGGAGACGACCGGCCTGGGCACGGCCACGGGCACGCTCGCCTTCCTGGTCGGCCTCGGCTGGTGGAACGGGCCGCGCTTCGAGCAGCTCCAGCTGCTGCTGCCCGATCACGCCGACGAGCCCGCGCTGCTCGACGCGCTGGCCGCAGCGCTGCCGCCCGACGCGTGGCTGGTCACGTACAACGGTCGCGGCTTCGACTGGCCGCTGCTCGTCACCCGCTACCGCCTGGACCGGCGTGTCGGCGCCTGCGCTCGGCGGTCACCTCGACCTGCTCATGCACGTCCGCCGCCTGTTCCGCCACCGGCTCGGCGACGCCCGCCTGGCCACGGTCGAGCGCGATGTCCTCGGCGTCCATCGCGACGCGGACGTGGCCAGCTGGGAGATCCCCGACCGCTACCTCGAGTTCGTCCGCGGCGGGCCGGCCCAGCCACTCATCGCGGTCGTCCAGCACAACGCCGAGGACGTGCGATCGCTGGCCAGGCTCCTCGTCCACCTCGACGCGGACTACGCGGACGCCGACCGGCGGCGCTTCGCCCCCGCTGGCGACCTCGCCGCGCTGGCCCGCGCCTATACGCGCCAGCGATGTCACGACGAGGCCCTGGCCTGCCTGGACGAAGCCGACGCCGCCTGGCGTCCGCCCCGGTTCGGCTCCGAGGCATGGCCCTTCGGATCGACGATGCCCGCGCCCGTCACCGTCAGCCGCTGGCGGATCCGCGCCGAGCGGGCGCGCACGCTGCGGCGCCTGGATCGGGCCGGGGACGCGGCGGCGCAATGGGAGGAGCTGGCCGCAGCCGGCGGACCGCTGGCGGCCCGGGCATGGGTGGAGGTCGCCAAGCTGCGCGAGCATCGACTGCGCGACCACGCCGGAGCGCTCGTCGCGGCCCGCGCGGCCGAGGCTGCGGCCGATCGCCAGCGGGCGCTGGGCGGCCGGCCCGACCCGGACCTGGACGGCCGGCTCGCCGCCCGGCTGCATCGGCTGCGGGAGCGGCTGGATCGGCAGCCCGCGGGCACGGCGCGCTCGGCACGGGCCTGACCCGCCCGGTCCGGCGGCGCCCGCCGGCCACCCAGCCGCCGGCGCCCGCCGGCCACCCAGCCGCCGGCGCATGCGCGCCGCCCAGCGGCCGGCGTCCGCGTCGTGGCATGCTCGACCGTGCCCAGCGCCGGCCCTGCCACCGGCACCGCGGCCAGCCGTCGCGGGCTGCAGGAAATTCGATCCTCACCGCAGCCGCCGAGGAGCGCCGCATGAGCACGTTCGACCCCGAAGCTCTCCGCACCCAGTTCCCGGCGCTGGCTCGGGAACAGGACGGGCGGCCGGTGGTCTACCTGGACGGCCCCGGCGGTACCCAGGTCCCGGAACGCGTGATCGACGCGTTCGCGCACTACTTCCGGACCATGAACGCCAACCACGACGGGGCCTTCGCGACCAGCGTGGAGAGCGACGCGATGGCGGCCGAGGCGCACGCGGCCGTCGCCGACGTGGTCGGGGCGGCGTCGGCCGACGAGATCAAGCTCGGCGCGAACATGACCACGCTGACGTTCCACATCAGTCGTTCGATCGCCGCGACCATCGGCGCGGGCGACGAGATCCTCGTCACCACGCTCGACCACGACGCGAACGTCTCACCATGGGCGGCCGCCGCCCGCGACCGCGACCTGGTGGTGCGGACGGTGGACGTCCACCGGGAAGACTGCACGCTCGACCTGGCGGACCTGGAGTCGAAGCTCTCGTCGCGGACGCGCGTCGTGGCCGTCGGCGCCGCCTCCAACGCCGTGGGCACGATCAACCCGGTCCGCGAGATCGCCACGCTGGCCCACGAGGCCGGCGCGCTCGTCTACGTCGACGCCGTCCACGCCGTGCCACACGGCCCGATCGACGTTGCGGAGCTCGGCGCCGACTTCCTCGTGACGTCGGTCTACAAGTGGTTCGGGCCGCACGTCGGCGCGCTGTACGGCCGCGCTGACGTCCTGGCAGGCCTCCCTGCCTACAAGGTTCGTCCAGCCCAGGACCGCGTGGAGACCGGCACCGCCAGCTTCGAATCGCTGGCGGGCACGCTCGCCGCCGTCGACTACCTGCGCGACGTCGGGAGGCAGTTCGGCGACGTCGAGGCCGCGCCGGGCGCGACGCCCCGCCGCCGCGAGCTGGTCGCCGCCATGCGAGCCATCGCCGCGTACGAAGCGGGGTTGGCCGGCCGGCTGATCGCCGGGCTGGCGTCGATCCGGGGCGTCCGCACCTGGGGCATCGCCGATCCGGGCAGGATCGCCGAGCGCACCCCGACCGTGGCCGTGACGTTCGAGCGCACGGCGCCGCGGCGGGCCGCCGAGCTGCTCGCCGCCGCGGGCATCTTCGCCTGGGACGGTGACTTCTATGCGACCGGGCTGATCGAGCGGCTGGGGCTCGCGCCGAGCGGCGGCGTCGTCCGCCTGGGCCTCGTCCACTACAACACCGCCGCCGAGGTCGACCGGGCCCTGGCTGCGCTCGAGCGCATCGCCGCCGGCTGAGGGCGCACTCCGGGACGATCCAGTCCGGCGCCCCAGCCGGTCGGCCGGACCGATCGGCGGTTCCGGGCCGAGGCGGACGACGCCGACGGAGCGCGACGGCACCCCACGCCGACGCGCCGGCCGGTCCGCGAGCCCCTTCGGAACGTGCCGACCCAGCGGTAGACTGGCCGAACGCACGAAGGAGACACCGTGTACTTCTACGAGCTCCACGAGGGCGACGACGACATCTACTCCGACGTGGTCCTGGCCAGCGACGAGGAGACGTCGGCCGACGACTTCTTCGAACTCGTCCAGTCGATCCGCCGCGCCATCCAGGACAACTTCGAGGAGGACACCCTCATCGAGGCCATCGCGGTCGAGCTCGAGCGCAATCACGGCTTCATCTACGTCTCCGACGAGCGCATTCACGCCGCCGTGAACGTGTCGACCACGGACGACGAGAACTTCCTCATCGCGACGGATGACGAGTTCGATGCGGTCCGTCTCTCCGGCGCCGACTACCGGAGCCTCCCCATCGACGCCATCGAGGACGACGAGGACGACCGAAGCCTCCTCAATTGAGCCGGCGCCCGCCGCCGGGCTCGGATCGAAGGGCCTCGCGGACGGCCCGGTCAGGGTCGCCTCCGCCCACCCTTGACGATACGGGGATCCTGAATCCAGTCCGAAAGGAGGTGCCGGGTCACCGATGGCCAAGGCGAGTGGCGGCGCGTGAGGCGCCGCGTGGAGGAGGGCCACGACAACGTCGTGGCCGCGCACAGGAGGTATCGGATGAGGCTCCGGACAACGCTCGCCGCGATGGGCATGATCGCCCTCACGGCGGCGGCCTGCTCCAGCAGCTCAACCCCAGCGCCGTCTGCGGCCGCCAGCGGCGGCGGAGGAGGAATTGGCACCGCCGGGATCGGCAAGGGCCTCGACATCGAGGTCGTCACCCACGGCCAGAGCTCGGATCCCTTCTGGTCGATCTTCGTGAACGGGACGAAGCAGGCCGCGGCGGACACCGGCGCGACCGTCAACTACAACGCCCCGTCCGGGACGACGTTCGACATCAACCAGATGAACCAGCTCATCGATGCGGCGGTCGGCAAGAAGCCGGCCGGCCTGGTGGTGTCGATCCCCGACGCGAACGCCGAAGGCTCACACATCAAGGCCGCGGTCGCGGCCGGCATCCCGGTGATCTCCGCCAACTCCGGCTCCGACGTCTACGAGAGCCTGGGCATCCTGACCCACGTCGGCCAGAACGAGGAGATCGCCGGCGAGAAGGCCGGCGCGCTCATGAAGGCGGCCGGCGTCACCAACGCCATCTGCATCAACCAGGAAGTCGGCAACGCCGGCCTCGACGCCCGCTGCAAGGGCTTCGCCACGGGCCTGGGCGGCAAGTCGACGGTGCTCCAGGTCACCCTGAGCGACCAGACCGGATCGCAGCAGAAGATCGCTGCCGCGCTCCAGGCCGATCCGACGATCAACGGCGTGATGGCTCTCGGCCCGACCGGCGCGGCGCCGGCCCTCAAGGCCCTCCAGCAGCTCAACATGGGCGCCGACAAGGTCAAGCTCGCCACCTTCGACCTGTCACAGGATGTGCTCCAGGCCATCAAGGCGGGCACCATGCTCTTCGCCATCGACCAGCAGCAGTGGCTGCAGGGCTACCTGCCCGTCGTGTTCCTCGTCTACTACCACCTCTACGGCGTGCTGCCCGGTGGCGGCCAGCCGATCCTGACCGGGCCCGGCGTCGTCGACAAGACGAACGTCGACACGGTCATCGCCAACACGGGGACGACCCGCTAGGCGGCCGCCGACAACGTGGAGCTCCGGTGAAGGCCGGCCGCCGAGGCGGCCGGCCTTCACTCCGCCGCGCGAGGAGGGCTCTGATCGATGAGTGAGGCTTCTCCCTCGGCGCCGCCGAGCCGGCTCCGCGCCGAGGGTCGCATCCGCCGGACCGCGTCGCGACCCGAGTTCGGGGCCCTCCTCGCGGCCGTCATCGTCTACGCGGTCTTCATCCTGCTTGGCTTCGGCGGCGGGTTCCTGCGCTCGTCGGGCGTGGCCGGAACCCTGGAGATCGCGGCCCAGATCGGCATCCTGGGCGCGCCCATCACGCTCCTGATGATCGCCGGCGAGTTCGACCTGTCGCTCGGCGCGATGGCCGGCTTCACGGGCATGTTCGCGGCAATGATGATGACCCAGTACGGGCTGCCGCCCATCGTGGCGATCGGGCTGACCTTCGTCGTGGCCCTCGGCCTGGGCGCGGTCAACGGCGTGCTGGTGATCCGGACCGGCCTGCCGTCGTTCATCGTCACGCTGGCCACGCAGCTGATCCTGCGGGGCCTGACGATCGCGCTCACGCGGAGCATCACCGGCCTCACGATCGTGAGCCTGTCCCAGGACAACCAGTCAAACCCGGCCATGCAGATCTTCTCGGCCGACCTGTTCGCGATCGACACGGGCCACTTCAAGATCGAGCTCATCTGGTGGCTGGTCGTGGTCGTCATTGCTTCGTGGGTCCTGCTCCGGACCCGGTTCGGCAACTGGATCTACGCCGTTGGCGGCTCCGCCCAGGCGGCCCGCTACGTGGGCGTCCCGGTCAATCGGGTCAAGATCATGCTGTTCATGGCCACGGCCGCCGCAGCCGCGCTGTGGGCCTGCATCGTGCTCGGGCTGAACGGCAGCGCCAACGTGATCAACGGGACCAACAAGGAGTTCGAGGCGATCATCACCGCGGTCGTCGGCGGCACGCTGCTCACCGGCGGGTACGGCTCGGTCGTGGGGTCGGCGCTGGGCGCGTTCATCCTCGGCGCGACCAACCTCGGCATCTTCTACGCGGGCATCAACACCGACTGGTACAACGTCGTCCTGGGGCTGCTGCTCCTCCTGGCGGCGCTGGTGAACACGTCCGTCCTCCGCCGCGCATCGGGGACCCGCTGATGGACACGCCGCTCGACGATCAGCCCATCGTGCACGACAACGCGCCGTTCACGCTCCCTGCCGAGACTGCGGCGGCCGATGCAGCGGGTGGCCGCCCGCACGCCCGGGCCGGCGGGCTCGGCCATGCCCGTCCTCGAGGCCCGCGACATCTCCAAGTACTTCGGCCGCGTCATCGCCCTCGAGCACGTCTCGCTGTCCGTCCGGCCGGGCGAGGTCAACTGCCTGCTGGGCGACAACGGCGCCGGCAAGTCCACGCTCATCAAGATCCTCTCCGGCGTCCACCGGCCCGACGAGGGCGCGATGCTGATGGACGGCAAGGAGGTCGAGTTCCAGTCGCCGCGCGACGCCCTCGACCGCGGGATCGCGACCGTCTACCAGGACCTCGCCGTCCTGCCGCTGATGAGCATCAGCCGCAACTTCTTCATCGGCTCCGAGCCGACGCGGGGCTGGGGCCCGGCCCGTCGCTTCGACGTGGGCGCCGCCGGCAGGATCGCGACCGAGCAGATGCTGGAGATCGGGATCCGCGTCCGTGACCCCGGCCAGCTGGTGGGCACCCTGTCCGGCGGCGAGCGCCAGACGCTGGCCATCGCCCGCGCCGAGTACTTCGGCGCTCGCGTCCTGATCCTTGACGAGCCCACGTCGGCCCTCGGCGTGAAGGAGGCCGCGATCGTCCTCCGCCACGTCATCCGGGCGCGGGCCAAGGGCCTGGCGGTGATCTTCATCACCCACAATGTCCAGCACGCGCTGCCGGTCGGCGACCGCTTCACGATCCTCTCCCATGGCCGGCTGGCCGGCGAGTTCGTGCGCGGCCAGGTGACCCAGGATGAGCTGCTCCGCCTGATGGGCGGCGGCGAGGAGCTCGCCGAGCTCGCCCGCGAGCTCGACGAGCTGATGTCGGCCGACGTGCGGACGATCGAGCGCGCGGCCCTGCCGGACGAGATCGCCACGACCAGCCCGCCGACGGACCCTCCGGCCCCGACGCACGCGACCTGAACGTTCCGGCGACGAGCCGGGGCCATCGCCCGCTCCGCGGAAGTCCGGGCGGCCTGCCGGGTGTGCGGCGCCTGGCGGCCGAGCGGCCTGCCGGCCGTGCAGCAGGCCGGCCTGCCGGCGGGCGGCCTGCCCGGCCGGTCAGTGCAGGACGTGGACCGGGCGGGAGGCGGCGTTCTCCACGTCGAGGGCCCGGCGATACGGTCGCGGCGCGGCGGCCGCGCGCCGCCGCACGGCAACGCGGTCGGCGACGCCGAGCAGGCCCGGGCCTTCCAGCACGCACGACGACGCCGCGGCCGCCAGGCGCAGGTCCAGGCCGTCGGCAAGCCGTCCACCGACCAGGCCCGGCCGGCGGCGGGCCGCCGCGAGCGCGGCCAGGAAGACGTCGCCCGCTCCCGTCGGGTCGACCGGCGCCGGGGCCGCGATGGCGGGATAGTGGCGCAGGTCGATGGGCCCACCAGGCGTCGCCTCCATGACCAGGCCCCCGCCTTCGCCGTGCGTCACGGCCAGCGTCGCGCCGGGCCGAAGGAGCGCACAGAGCTCGCCGAGCTCGACCCGGCGGTCGACGTCGTCGCGGCTGACGCCGACGAGGTCGGCCCGGCGCAGGATCCGGGTCTCGAACGGGCGCACGTGGCGGACCGCGACGTCCGGCTCGAGGACGCGGAGCAGGCCCTGCCAGCCCACGGCCACGAGCGCGTCCGCCGGCGGCGCGTCGGCCCAGGCGTCCGGCAGCTCGGCGGCGACGGGGGCCAGGATCCAGCCGCGCGCGGCCGCCCAGGCGGCCGGGAGCGCGGACGTCGGCACCGGCTCGGACGGGCCGCCGGAGAACTGCAGCCGGCCTTCGGGCCGCTCGATGTTCTGGAAGACCGGGCCCCGCGCGATCGGCGCCAGGACCACCTCCACGCCGGCCTCGCGGAGCAGGTCCAGCTCGGACGCCGTGGCCGCCTCGGCGTCCACGCCGACCAGGGCGCCGGTGCGGACGCCCAGCTTCGCCACGGTGAGCGCCGAGTAGGCGACGCCGCCACCCAGGCGCCAGCCGCGGGGGTCGTCGTCGGCCAGGTCCCGGGCGGCCGCGCCGACCACCACGATCTCGGGCACGGCCCGCTGTCTCGCTGTCATTTGGAGAACAGGATCTCGATGACGTCGCCGTCGTGGACGCGATAGGTCCGCCCTTCGGACCGGAGCTTGCCGTGGCGGCGCGCCTCGGCCGTCGAGCCCAGCGCCACGCAGGTCCTCGTAGGCGACCGTCTCGGCGCGGATGAAGCCCCGGGCGAGGTCGGTGTGGATGGCGGCCGCGGCATCGACCGCCGTCGCGCCGTCGTGGACCGGCCAGGCCCGCACTTCGTCGGGACCGGCGGTCAGGAACGAGACCAGGCCGAGCAGCCGGTACGACAGGCGGATGACCCGGTCGAGCGACGATTCGACGATGCCGAGCTCGGCCGCGAAGACGGCCGCCTCGTCGGGCTCGAGCTGGCCCAGCTCCATCTCGATGCGGGCGGACAGCGAGTCGACCATCGTGTGCCCGTGCTCGTCACGGCGGGTCAGCTCGGCGACGAGCGCCGGCGCCGCGGGCGATGTCGCTCTCGCCGACGTTGAGCAGCACCAGGACTGGCTTCTGCGAGAGGAAGCGGAAGCCGCGCAGCGCCTTTTCCTCGTCGGGATCGATGGCCGCGTCGCGCAACGGCCGCCCCGCGGCCAGGTCCGGCCGCAGGCGCTCCAGCAGCGCCTGCTCGCGCTCGTTCGATTCCCGTTCCGCGGGGGTGCCGTGGCGGCCGCTGCCCCGCAGGCGCTCCAGGCGGCGGTCCATCACGGCCAGGTCGGCCAGGACGAACTCGAGCTCCAGCTGCTCGACGTCGCGGGCAGGATCGACCGAGCCGGACGGATGGGGCACGGCCGGGTCGTCCCAAGCCCGGACGACGTGGAGCAGGGCGTCGGCGTCGCGCAGCCGGGCGAGGTGCTCCGCCGGCAGGTCCTCCGTCCCGACGTGACCCTCCGACGACGCCGGCGGCGCGGGCAGGTCCACGTACGTGACGTCGGCGTGCACGATCCGCTTCGGATGGAAGATGCTGGCCAGGCGGTCCAGGCGCGCGTCGGGGACCTTGACGACGCCGACGTGGAGCTCCATCCCGCCGAAGCCGCCGGTCTGGACGTCGCCCCGTGTCAGGGTGTTGAAGACGGTCGTCTTGCCCGACCCGGCGAGGCCGACGATGGCGATCTGCATGCGGCCTAGTATCCGGCCCCCGGATCAACGGCGTTGACGAGCGGCGCGCCCGCCGCGAACCGGCGCAGGTTCTCGCAGAACAGGTCGATGCTCGCGTCCAGGACGCGGGTGCTCGACCAGGAGGTCAGGGGCGTGACGATGACGTTCGGCAGCTCGTAGAACGGGGACGCCGCCGGCAGGGGCTCCTCGGCGAACGTGTCGAGGACGGCGCCGCCGATCGAGCCCGCGCCGAGCGCGCGCAGGAGAGCCGGCTCGTCGACGAGCCGACCGCGCGCCACGTTGACCAGC
Source organism: uncultured Chloroflexia bacterium (assembly GCA_963821595.1). GTDB lineage: Bacteria > Chloroflexota > Limnocylindria > Limnocylindrales > CSP1-4 > CTSoil-043. The sequence goes on from CAWGEL010000028.1 coordinate 231,195, forward strand.
CAGGCCGTCCGCTTCATCCGCGCCAGGGCCGCCGCGTCCACCAGGCGCTCCGTGTCGGCGGTCAGGGGCAGCGCCAGGATCACGAAGTCCGCCGCTGCCAGGACCTCCGGCAGTGACTCTGGCCCGAGCACCTGCACGTTCGGGGGCAGCGGCGGTTCGTCGGCCCGGGGTGCGGCGTCCCGGCGCACCGCGAGGATGCGGCAGCCGAACGGCGCGGCGAGATCGGCGATGGCCCGCCCGATGCTGCCGAAGCCGACCATGCCGAGGGTCACGTCGCGCAGCTCGCGGCCCTCGAGCGGTTGCCACGTCCGCTCCGCCTGGAGCGTCAGCAGCTCGGGCAGCCGCCGGCTCACGGCCAGCACCATCATCAGCACGTACTCCGCGACCGGCCGCGAGAAGACGCCCCGGGCGTTGGTGAAGGCAATGCCGCGCGAGGCCGCGGCCGGCACCAGCAGTCGCTCGACGCCGACCGACGCCGAGTGGATCCAGCGCAGGTGCGGGGCCCTGGCCAGCAGGCGCTCGTAGGCATCGTCGGCCAGCCAGCCGTGCAGGAGGACCTCCACGTCGTCGAGCGGGCCCTGGGCGAGACCCTCGGGTGACACGCTCACGAGGCGCGCCCAGGGCGCGGCGGCCCGGATCCGCTCGAGATGCTCGGGCCGGTACCGCGCCGAGAGGATGGGCGTCAGGGCCACCCCCGCGACGCCACGGCCGGCGCCCTCGACGGTGCGGCCGGCGTCCGCGGTCATGCCGGCTTTCCCACGACGCGGCGAACCCAGCGGCCGGGCTGGTCCAGCTCGTCCTCCCGGGGCAGGGCGTCCGGGCCGTCCCAGAGACGGCGCAGGGCCTCCGGGCCGCCCTCCCGCTCGACGCCGGCGACGAAACGCTCGCCGCGCGCGTACTGCTCGAACTTGAGGTCGAGGCCGGTGATCCGCAGGATCGCCCGCTCCATCGGGGCCCGGTGCACCCGTCGCGCGTGGAAGCGCGCGCTGATCGCCTCGACGCCGGGGACCAGGCCGACGCCGGCCCGGTCCATGACATGGTCGCCGAAGCCCTCCAGCAGGCTCATCACCACCTGCGTCTCGCGGAAGAGGCGGCGCTGCTCGTCGGGCATGATGCGCTCGATCCAGTGGCCCTCGCCGCGGATCGCGCTGCGCAGGATGCGGCCGGCGTCGCGGCCGAGTGACGTCGTCGAGCGCGAGAGTCCGTGCAGCTGCGCCTCGAGGCGCTCGGCCAGGTACGGCCGCAGCCAGGGGTGGGCCTCGAATTCGAAGGCGTGGGTGGTCTCATGGAGCGCGATCCACGTGCGGAACGGGTCCAGCTCCACGCCGAGCGCGGCCGCCGTCGCCCGGATGTTCTCGTCGACGAACAGGAGCTGCCCGGGCTCGGCCTCCGCGGAGAGCAGGGCCAGGTCGTACTGGCCGAGCACGCGCTGGCCGAGGAAGCCCAGCAGGTAGCCGAGCTGGCGGGTCGTGAACCAGCGGTTGGCCAGCGCCAGGCTGGCCTTGGCAAGGCCCGCACCCGGCGGCACCAGCTGATCGAGCACGTCGGATTCGAGCTGGTCGAACAGGCTCGAGAAGGTGGCCAGGTTCGCCCGCAGCCAGCCGGCCCGGTCCACGACGCTGACGCGCTCGACGATGCCCGGCAGGTCCGTCCCCAGCGTCTCCTCCAGCGCGGGCACGACCTTCGCCATCGCCGCCCGGTAGACGGGCGTGGCGGCCGCGACCTCCCAGGCAGGGAGCGAGCCCGGCGCATGGCGGAGGCGGGCCTCGGCCTGCCTGGCCACCGCGTTCCAGTCCACGAGGCCTTCCCGCGCACGGGCCTCGGCCCGCTGGCCCAGCACGGTCACGGCCGCCCCGACCGCGGCGCCGACGAGGAAGCCGGCCTGCCAGAGGCGGCCGCTGCCACCCTCCGGGCCGCTGCCACCCACGGGGCCGCTGCCTCCCTCCGGGCCGCCCGGGTCGCGCCGGTTCGCCTGCCGCGCCGGCCCGCGGCGCTGGCTCGGGCGGGCCGCGTTCACCGGGTGGCCGCCACGAGCTCGACGCTCTCCGCCGCCGGGAACGCCTCGCCGAAGAGCCGGGTCACCAGGGCCTGGAAGCGGCCCAGGTCGCCGGTCGTGAGGAGACGTCTGGTCGGCGGCGAAGCCCGGATCGTCGGGGGCTCGTGGCCGGCGCGGCCGGCATCGGCCGCCGTGCCGCGGGTCGTGCCGGGCGCCTCCAGTCCGTTGACCGAGAGGAGCTCGGCCAGGGCCCCGGCGGTGGCCGCGGCCGAAATCGACGACCGCGACCGAGTCCCCCACCGCGGCCTGGATCACCGACCGAAGAAGCGGGTAGTGGGTGCACCCGAGGAGCATGGTGTCGATGCGCGCCGACGGCGGCAGCGGATGGATGAACTCGCCATCGACGCCGCGCCGCCCGAGCAGTGGGGCCAGGGCCTCGGCCACGCTGGCCTCCGCCGCCGGGCCCGCGAGGTGACCGGCCTCCACGAGGGGCACCAGCGCCGGCGTCGCGTGCTCGTACACCTCGACGGCCGGGTTCTCCTCCTTGATGGCATCGAAGTAGGCATGGGAGCGGATGGTCGCCGGCGTCGCGATGACGCCGACGCGACGCGTCCGCGTGGCGAGCGCGGCGGCCTGCGCGCCAGGCCGGATCACGCCGAGGACCGGCAGGTCGTAGCGGCGGCGGTAGTCGCCCAGGGCCACCGCCGTGGACGTGTTGCAGGCGACGACCAGGGCCTTCACGTTCTCGGCGGCGAGGCGGTCGAGGCACTCCGTCGAGAACCGCCGGACCTCGTCGTCCGACCTGACGCCGTACGGTGCGCGCGCGTTGTCGCCCAGGTAGACCAGGCTCTCATGCGGTGAGCGCCGGAGGACCTCGCGCAGCACGGTCAGCCCGCCGACCCCCGAGTCGAAGACGCCGATTGGCCGCGCATCCGCCATCGCGGTCAGCGGTGCGCTCCAGCTGCGACGGGCCGGCCGGCGGCGAGTCCGTGGGCGATCCGGGCGACGTCCTGGCTGATCGGCGCATCCGGCTGGGCAAGCACGAACGGCACGCCCTCGTTATTGCACTGCACGACCAGGCGCCCGTCCGACACGACGGTCCACTCGGGCGTCCGGCCGAGCGCCCGCGCCAGGTCGTCGGGATGGAGGCCGCCCGGCGAGTCGGAGCGGTTGACCAGGTACTGAACCTTGCCCGGTGGGTAGCCGATCGCCCGGAAGGCATCGGCAACGGCCAGGGTGTTGCGAATGGTCGTCGAGTCGTAGGTCACGATCTGGAGGATGGCGTCGGCCGCGTCGAGGATCGCCAGGGTGACGTCGCTCAGGGCCATGGGCATGTCCACGACGACGGCCGAGTAGACGCGGCGGAGCAGGGAGAGCACCTTGTCGACGTCGCGGACGGTCACCATCTCGGCCAGCTCGACGCGCGGCGGCGCGAGCAGGATGTCGATGCCCGATGGATCGCGCCAGAGGACGTCGGCCAGGTCCAATTCGCCGATCCGGTCGGTCGGCAGGTCGAGGATCGACGGCGCGTCGACCGGCACCTTGAGGAGCGACCGCAGGTCGCCGAACTGGAGGCTGCCATCGACCAGCACGGTCCGCTCGCCCACCTGTCCCAGCGCAACCGCGAGGTTGAACGCCAGCGTGGTCTTGCCGACGCCGCCTTTCGGAGCGAACACCGCCACCATCCTCGACTGGCGGGTGCGGTCGTCGTTGGCGGCCGTCTTGTGGACGCTCGTGATGAGGTTGACGAGCTCGAAGCCCGAGAAGGGCATCGCCAGGACGGCGGCGATGTCGGCGTGCTCGTCGCGGCTGACCGGGCTCTGGGGAACCGTCAGCACGACCACCGGGATGCCCAGTCCGGACGCGGCGATCTGCTCGATGACACGGTTGCCCTTGACCCGCCCCTGGAGCAGCCAGTCCACGATCACGATGTCGGGACGGAGCTGCTGCACCTGGGCCACGGCCCGCCCGCCGTCCGTGACCACGTCGATGAGCTTGATCGCCTGCTGGGCGTTGAGCAGGCCGCGAACGTACTGCGCGACCTGGGGCACGTCCTCGACGAGGAGCAATCGAATCTGGCTCTGGCTTCCGGGCATCGCGACCGACGATACCACGCTCACCCGGCCACTCCGCGACGGCCCGTGCGGGGGGGTGCCCCAGTGGGACTGTCGGCGGGACCTTCGGCTCCGCCGGGCCGCCGACGGCCTCGCCGTCCCGGCCCGCCCGGCTTCCTCGCCAGCACCACGGCGCGCTCGCCGTGGGGCCCCAGCGGCTCCAGGTCGTACCCGCCGGCCACGAGCTCGACCTCGAGGCCGGCCGCGCTTGCACCGGCGCGCAACTCGTCGGCGCCGGCGAGCCGGACCATGTCGCGACGGATCCAGCGGACCGGCGGCTCGCCCGGATCGCCCTCGTCGTAGAACGTCGTCAGGGCGATGGTCTGGGTCGCCGGATCGTGCTGGGCGGCCGCGGTCTTGGCGACCCAGCGACCCGAAAGGGTATCGGGACGGACGTACTCGACGTGGAGCTGGCCGTCGTAGCGGGCAAGGTCGTGGGCGTCAGGCAGCCACGCGTCGACGGCCGCCAGGCCGCCCGGGGCCAGGTGCGCGGTGAGCGTCTCCCAGGCCGCCCGCTGGGCCGCGGCCGTGCGCAGGAGCAGGATCGAGTTCAGGGCGATGAAGGCGAGCCGGAAGCGGGGCTCGCCCGGCAGTCGCACCGAGGTGGCGTCGCCGTGGACGAGGTCCAGCCTCGCCTCGACGTCGCGACCGGCCATGGCGGCCCGGCGCCGGGCGCGCGCAAGCATCGCCGGGTCGAGGTCCACCGCCGCGACGTGGAAGCCCTCCTGTGCCAGTGGCACCGCGACGCGGCCCGTGCCGGCCATGAGCTCGAGCACGGGGCCGCCAGTCCGGGCGGCCAGCGCGAGCCACAGGTCCAGGTCGCCGGGGTCGTCCTGGAGGTCGAGGTCGTACAGGCGGGCGAGCGCGTCGGCGAGCGGCTCGGGCGCGGCGGGCTCACCGGCGGGCTCGCCGCCGGCGGGCTCGTCGCCGGCGGGCTGGTCGCCGCCCGGAGAGGACCTGCCGCCGGAGGATCGTCGGCCCGCTGCCATGCCGTGGATTGTCGCCGACCGTCGCGCTCCGCGGGAGGCGGGCGCGCTACGGACGCGCCAGGCGAACCGGCCTCCCGGCGGCCTTCTTGACGGCCAGCGCCGAGATCGCCTCCATCGCGCAGCGCTGGGCGGCCATCGCGGTCACCTCGGCGTGGTCATATGGCGGCGAGACTTCCACGACGTCCATGCCGGCCAGCTCGACGCGCCCCACGATGCGGCGGACTGCCCGCAGCAGTTCGCGGGTCAGGAGCCCGCCAGGCTCGGGCGTGCCCGTGCCGGGCGCCATGCCCGGATCGATGACGTCGATGTCGACCGAGAGGTAGACGGCGTCAGGCCCGTCGAGCGCCTCCGCGATGGCGTCGTCGATGACCGCCTCCGCTCCGCGCTCCTCGATCTCGCGCATCAGGTGCCAGCGCAGGCCTTGCTCCCTCATCCACTCCATGACCTCGACCGGCGGCCAGTAGCCGCGCAGGCCGATCTGCACGAAATTGCGCCCCGAGACGGCGCCCAATTCGATCAGGCGGCGCATCGGCGTGCCGTGGCCCGCCAGCACGCCCCAGTCCTCGGGCGCGGTGTCGGCGTGGGCGTCGAAGTGGACGATGCCGATGCTGGCAGGCCTCCGCACCTCGGCGATCGCGGTCGCCGACGGCCACGTGATCGAGTGGTCGCCGCCGAGCACGATCGGGATGGCTCCCGTGCCGGCCACCTCGCGAACCTTCCGGTAGATCAGGGCGTGCGCCCGCTCGATCCAGGCCGGGACGATGTTGGCGTCGCCGGCGTCGACGACCGTCAGCACCTCGAACGGCTCCACGCCCAACTGGAGCGAGTTGACGGAACCGGTCGCGTACTGTGCCTCGCGGATCGCCCGGGGCCCGAAGCGCGCGCCCGGACGGTGGCTGACGGCGTCGTCGAAGGGGGCGCCGACGATGGCCACGTCGACCTCGCGGCGCCGGAGCTCGCCGGGTTCCGTCACCCATGGCAGCTTCGCGAAGGTGGACGGGCCGACGTAGACCGGCAGGTCGTAGTCGGAGAAGGTCTGGTATTCGCGGTCCCAGCCGTTGGCGTGGGCGAAGTCGGGCGCCGCATCGGGCGGGTGTCCGTCGGACACGCACGGTCCTCCTGGCGGCCGGCCACGGATCGGTGTGCGTCGCCTGCACGATCGCTCACCCGGGGCGCGGGGCGGCTCGCCGGTGCTGGCGCCGCCGGTTCGGACCCACCGTCCAGCGGGGCGCGTCGCGATGATAGCGCGGGTGCGATTCGACGCCCGCCGAGGGCGGCCGGGGCATCCGCGCGCGTCCAACCGCGCACGAGTCCGCTGGGACTCATGTCGGCGCCGTTGCAGCGTGGCGATGGCGCGGAACCGGTCGCCCGCGCGTCCATGCGTCGTCCGCCGTGCGAGGACCGGGCGGATCTGAGTCCGCTGGGACTCGCGGGCGGGCGCGCTCGCCCTGCCCTACCCCTCGCCGCGGAACTCGCGCCAGGCCACGGCCACGAGGTCGGCGTCCAGGAGCAGGTCGAGCGCCGTCTCCGCAACAACCGTGGCCGTGACCAGCGTCACGTCGTCGGCGCGGGGCGTGGCCGCCGCGTCGCAGAATGCCGTCGAGTGGCCCGGCACGCCCTCGTCGCAGATCGCCACGGACGGGTGGATGGTCGGCAGGCGGCGACTCACGTTGCCCATGTCGGAGCTGCCGAGGTGCTCGAGGTCCAGGCCTTCGTCGCGGATGCCGTGCGACGCCAGGTTGTCGCGGAAGCGGTCGGCCAGGACGAGGCTGTCCTTCATCGTGTCCGACCCGCCGGAGAAGACCACCGCTCCCATCGTGTCCGTCATCAGGGCCGCCCCGTCGACCATCGCCCGGAACCGGCCGCGCATGGACTCGTAGAAGGCCTGGTTCGAGCTGCGGATCATGAACCGCCCGACCGCGCGTCCGGGAATGATGTTGGCCGCCGTCCCGCCCTCGAGGACGATCCCGTGGACGCGGGCGTGCTGGGGCAGCTGCTGGCGCCACAGGCCGATCGCCTGGAACAGCAGGACGAGCGCGTCCAGGGCGTTCTTGCCCATCCACGGCTCCGAGGCCGCATGCGCCTGCAGCCCGGTGAACGTGACGTCGACGTCCTCGCTCGCGAGGAGCGCGCAATTGACCTGGGTTCGGTCGGATGGGTGGAAGAGAAGCGCCGCGTCGAGGCCGTCGAACAGGCCGTCGTCGAGCATGAACTGCTTGCCGCTCCCCCGCTCCTCCGCCGGGCAGCCGAGGAAGACGACTTCGCCGGCGAACGCGTCGCGCACCGCGGCCAGGCCGATCGCGGCGGCCACGCCCTGGGCCGCCATCGTGTTGTGGCCGCAGCCGTGGCCGAGGCCGGGCAGCGCGTCGTACTCGGCGAGGATGCCGATCCGCGGACCTTCGCTCCCCCGCCCTCCCGCCAGGCGGCCACGCACGGCGGTGGCCAGGCGTCCGGCCGGCGCCTCCACCGCGTAGCCATGGCGCGCGATCGCCTCGGCGACCCGGGCGGCGGCGCGATGCTCCTCGAACGCAGGCTCAGGATCCGCATGGATGGCGTGGGAGAGGGCGAGGATCTCCTCGCGACCTCCCACGATGGCAGCCGCGGCGCGGGCCTTGACCTCGGCGGGAGCGGGCATGGGCGACCTCCGGTGGCGCTGGCGTCCGGTCAGCGTTCGATCGAGAGCGTGGCCTCGGCGACGACGACGAGGGCGATGACGAAGATTCCGATCGGGACGCTGAAGCTGCCCTGGAGACGCAGGGCGACGAAGAGGGCGATGACGATCGCGACCCACAGGCCCCGACGTCCGGCGCGAAGCCAGTCCCCGCGGTAGGCGATGCGACGGTGACGCGCAAACAACCCGAGCCAGAACAGCGGGACCATGGTCAGCCCGAGCGCGGCACCCATGAGGGCCGCGCCCACCATTCCGGCCACCGGGTCCAGGCGGGGATCCCGCGTGGTGACCAGCAGCCCGACGAGGATCCACGCGACCGCGGCGGCACCGAAGATCGAGAGATTGGCGAGACGATCGCGAGCCTCCATCACCCGGGAGGATAGCGGGCGGGCATCGTCGCGGCGACGTCGCTGTACCTGCGGCCGGGCCCGTACCGCCGGAGCGCACCGCGTCGCCCCCGCGGACGCCGGCGCCATCGCGGGCGGCGACGTCACCCGCCCGGCGCGAACGCGGCCTCCACGTCGCCCAGCCGATCCAGCACGAAGTCCGGCTCCAGCGCGTCATCCGGCTCGCTCGACGGCAGCGGCGAGTCCGCCGGCCGGGAGTGCAGCCAGGCCACCCGCCAGCCTGCCTCGTGTCCGCCGACGACGTCGGCGGCCCAGTCGTCACCGACGTGGAGCACGCTCGCGGCCGGGAGCGGCGGGCCGGGCGCTGCCAGGGCGGCCTGGGCCGCGGTGAAAATTCCCAGGTGCGGCTTGATGACCCCGACCCGCTCCGACACCACGACCGCGGCCAGGTGCGGCATCCAGCCGGCCGCCTCCGCGTAGCGGTCGATGGCCGCCGCCAGCGGCCAGTTCGAGAGGATCCCGAGGCGGAGGCCACTCGCTCGGAGACGGCCGAGCAGCGCGCCCACGGCTGGATCCGGTGGGATCACGTCGGCGAAGGCGCGGCTGTACGTGTCGAGCCCGGCCGTGACCTCCGCAGGATCGACGAGCGCGCCAGCGGCCGCATCGTCCCACGGCTCGGCCGCCGGCGGCGGGCCGAGCCCGCGCAGGCGCGCCAGCACGCGTCGCAGGCGGACCGCCAGGTCGACCTCGCGGAACCGCGGCGGCTCCTCGCGAAACTGGCGGTCGCGCTCCTGCGTCCACGCCTCCAGGAACGCCGCCCGATCGACGCCGGAGCGGCGGGAGACCCCGGCCGCGAGCACGTCGACGACGGCGGCGAGGTCGGCCCTCCCGACCGGCACGAGCGTGTTGCCGAAATCGAACGTGACGGCCTCGATACCGTCGGAACGGCTCACCGGACCGCGCTCGCCGGGCAGACGTCGCGAAAGGCGCACCAGGAGCAGGCCAGGTAGGACGGGGTGGGTTCGAACGCCCGGGCCCGGATCCCGGCGGCCGCCTGGCGGATGCTCGCGACGGCCTTCTCCAGGCGCGCGGGGGTCACCTCGGCCGCCCCCACGAGGCCGGACTCCAGGAAATGGAGCTGGACTGCGTCGGGAAGCCGGCCCGTCTGCGCCTGCCAGGCCATCGCGTAGATCGTGAGCTGGAGCGAGTCGCGGGCACGCTCGCGGGCACGCACCGGGTCGCGGACGTCGGAGCTCTTGTAGTCGGTGATGACCACGCGCTCGCGAAGCATGGGCAGGACCGGCGAGACGACGTCCGCGACGTCGCCGGCGCGCGGCGCGTCCTCCGGCCACGAGGGTTCGCCCGCCGGCGCAGCGTCTCCCGGGGACGCGACCGACACATCCGCGGCCGGCACGACGTCCACCCTGTCCATCCGACCCCGCACGCGGTCGCCGTCGAGCGTGAACGCGAACTCGCGCTCGACGTACGCAGGGATCACGGCGCCGGGCAGGAGCTGTTCCGCCCGGAACCGGCGGAGGGCCTCGCGACCGGCGGCAAGGCGCGCCTCCTCGTGCTCGCGGCTGACGAACCCCTCGTTGGACCATGCCTGCTCGAAGGCGGCCACCAGCGCCTCCTCGGTCATGACCTCACCGCGGGCATGGCGACGGTGGAACTCCTGCACCGCGGCGTGGAGCGCGGCCCCGTAGACCATGGCGTGGTGCGGTGCGACGGGCACGCGCAGCAGGTGGACGTACTTGTACTTCAGGGGGCACGTGAGGTAGTCGTCCACCTGGTAGAAGGAGAGGAGCAGCGGCTCGGAGGCAGTCCCCGCCGGCCGGGCGAGGACGGCCGGCACGGGGACCGTGGGCGGCGCCTCGAAACCGGCCAGCCGTTCGACCGGGCTGCTGGGTCGCGTCGCCGGCTGCGTCCCGGCCGGCAGGTCCAGCGCCTCCAGGACGAAGGGCGTGATCCTCCGCGTCCGCTTGCCGCCGTAGTCGAGCGCGTGCGTCAGGATCAGCTCGTCGCGGGCACGCGTCATCCCCACGTAGAAGAGGCGACGCTCCTCCTGCACGTGAGCGTCGCCCTCCGGCAGCACGCCGCGGACGAGGGCGTCGGGCATGGCCAGCGGCTCGCGCCGGGCGCGCGCGGGGAACCGGCCGTCGACGAGTCCGACCAGGAAGACGACCGGCCATTCGAGGCCCTTCGCCTTGTGGACGGTGACCACTGCCACCGCGTCGAGGTCCGGGTCGAGGTCGGCCGTGGCGGGATCGTCGCCCGCATCGATGAGCGTCTGGAGATGCGGGGCCAGGAAGACGGCCCGGTCGTCGGCGAGCACGTCCGACTGCGCCCGCACGATCTCGAAGAAGCGGGCGATGTTGCCCAGTGCCTCCTCGGCGGCCGCCGTCCCCGCGCTCGCGAGGCTCCGCAGTGAACCGGAATCGCGGAGGAACGCGTAAAGGATCTCGCCAGCCGGGCGCCGGCCTCCTTCATCGCAGTAGCGGCGAAGATCGGCGACCAGTCGGTCGATCCCTGCCCGCGTGGTGGGTGCCAGGCGGAGGAGTCCCGGCTGGCGCGCGATCTCCTCGAGCGTCTCGAGCAGGGTCCGGTTGGTACGCCGCGCGCGGTTCGCAAGGGCAGCCAGGTCCTCGCCGCCCAGGCCGTAGACCTCGGAGGCGGCCAGCGCGTAGACGTCCACCGACGACCCCGGATCCCCGACCGCCCGGAGGAAGGCGAGCAGGAGCCGGATCTCCGGCCGGGCGTACAGTCCCGAGGCCCCCGAGAATCGCCAGGCCACGCCGGCCGCGTTCAGGGCGCGCAGCACCGGGTCGGCGTCGGCGTTGGCGCGAACCAGGATCGCGTGGTCGCGGGCCGACGCCCCGGCAGCGATCCGCCGGCCGATCTCGGCGGCCAGCCAGTCGGCCTCCTCCGAACCGTTGGGGAATGCCATCTGCCGAACCGGCGCCGGGGTGGCGGCCCTCCGGACCGGCACCAGGCGCTTGGAGATGCCGCGCTGCACCTCGAGTCGATCGGGGTCGTTGAACCTGATGAGCCGGTGGGCGGCGTCCAGGACGGGCGCCAGCGACCGGTAGTTGCGGCGCAGGACGATCGTCCGGGCCGCCCGGAACCGCTCGAGAAAGTCGATGATCGCGCCCGTCGCGGCGCCCCGGAAGCGGTAGATCGACTGGTCGTCGTCGCCGACGACGGTCAGGCTCCGGCGCGGCTCGGCGAGCAGGGCGACGAGCTCGGACTGCGCCCGGTTCACGTCCTGGAACTCGTCAACGAGGATGTACCGGAAGCGCGCCTGCAGCGTGGCCCGCGCTGCCGGGTGCTCGCGGAGGAGGCGGAGGGCCAGGCTCACCTGGTCCCCGAAGTCGATCGCCCCTGCCTCCCCCAGCAACTCCTGGTAGCGGGCGAACGCGCGGGCCAGCTCGCCCTGGCGCCGTGCCACCTCGAGAGCGGCGCCGCGCGCATCGCCGGCCTCCATCTCGTCGGCGTCCGCCGCGAGGCGCGCGGCATGGGCAAGGTAGCCGGCCGGACTGACGTCCTCGTCCTTGAGCCGCGAGAAGAGCGTCGCGAGTGCGCCCAGGAAGCGGGTCGGGTCGCCGAGCGGGCGGTACTCGTCCAGCTCGAACCGGAACAGTCGCTCGCGCAGGAAGATCACCGTCTCCGGGCGCGACAGGACCCGCGGCTCCGTGGGCAGGCCGAGTTCCAGGGCATGCTCGCGGATCACCCGGTCACCGAACGCGTGGAACGTGCCGATGACCGTGTCCGTGTAGCCGTATGGGACCAGCTGGTCGACGCGCGCCTGCATCTCCTCGGCCGCCTTGTCGGTGAAGGTCAGGGCCAGGATCTGCGACGGCTTCGCCCGTTTCGTGGCGATCAGCCAGGCGATCCGCCGCGTGACCACCTGCGTCTTGCCCGTGCCGGCGCCGGCAACGACGAGGAGCGGTCCGTCGCCGTGCGTGACAGCCCGGCGCTGTTCCGGATTGAGACCCGCCAGGAGCGCCTCGACCCCGATCCGCTCGGGCGACCCTTCGGGAGCATCCGGCGCGAGCGCGTGGTCTCGCCAGACCGGCATCTGCTCCGGCGAAAGGAAGCGGCCGCGACGAGCCCGGCCGGGTGATACGTTCCGCGGCCGGGAGCCCGCGCGGGGCGCGGGAGCGGCCCCTGCCGGTCCGGGCGACGACGTCTTGCGGGCCATGCTGGTCCGGCCCAGGGCCGTCAGCGCCCGACGGCGCGGGTCATCGCCTGGCGGAGCGCCTCGGTCTCCTCCTCGGAGAGGGCACCTTCGGCGGCTCCCGCCGCGACGCCCTTCGCGTAGACGCGCGTCTGGTTGCGGGCGTGAAGGCTCGACAGGACCACGCCGTTGCCCTCCGGGTCGCACACCGCCAGGGCGAAGCTCTGATTGCCGCCGGTATCCTCGAACGTGTTGTAGCGGACGACGCTGACGCCCTGCATCGATCGACGGGCCTGTCGCTCCAGCGCTCCCGCCCGCGCGTCGATGTCGTCCTGGCGACGGGAGACGGCGTAGACCTTGGCCAGGTGCGCTTCCAGCACGTCGCCGAGGTCCCGCCCGTCCTCGCCGCGGGTCAGCAGCGCGAGGTGGGCGGCGAGCCTGCGGACGCGCCGGAGCAGCACGAGCATGGCGACCAGGAGCAGGATCGCGACGGCACCGAGCAGGATGACGATGGGCGCCAGGGCCGAACTGACGAGCGCGTTGAGGTCGCTCACGGAATCCTCCCTTGGATCGGCCGGAGTCTAGCAGGGCCGACTCACCGCGGGCCGTGCCCCGCGCGATTCGCGGGTCCGTCTGGTCCGGCCGTGGCCCGGCTCACCGGCGGCCGCGGCGCTCGACGGCCACCGACGACCGCCGCATCGTCTATCCTTCGCCCTCGGCGCCCGTCGCACGCGCGCCCGCTTTGCCGAGCCCCGGCGAGGCGATCCCACAGGAGGCTCACCCCAGCATGGCGAAGCGCCAGCGCGGCGGAACCCGCCCCGGCCAGCGACCCGCCCAGCGGGCGGCGACGCGACCCGTGACGCGACCGGCTGCCCCGATCCGCACCGGCTCGCTGACCGACGACGACCTCGACCGGGCGGCCGCCCTCGAGGCCGAGATCGTCGAGGAGGAGCGAACGGCCGCCGCGTCGCTCGCCCGCGGCAGGGAGCGCAAGCGGGCCACCGGCGCGGACGACACGACGATGACGCGCGGCCGGACGCGGCTCTCCGGCTCCCTGTCCGTGGTCGCCGCGGACGAGTACCGGTACGTGGCCCGGGACCTCCGGCGCATCGTCGTCATGTTCGCCCTGATCTTCGGCCTCCTCCTGGTCTCATACCTCGTCCTGATCGTGGGCGGCATCGTCAAGTAGCCTCCCCGGCAGCTCTCGCGTGCGCGCGGGAGCGTGTGCGCGAGCGAGGCAGCCGCCTGCCGGTCGTCGCGACTACTCCCCCGGCGGGCGCGCCTCGCTGCTCCCATTCCGGACGCGGTCGAGCCACAGGGCGAGCTCGCGCTCGGCGCCGGCTCCCGTCGGGTGCCACCAGCCGCCCCCGACGCCGCGCGGGAGGTACTGCTGGAGCCGCGCGCCGTCGGGATCGTCGTGGGGGTTGCGATAGGTGCGCGCCACGGGCCGGAGGTGACCCGGTACGGGACGAGTGCCATTGGCCCGGACGACCTCACGGGCCGCAAAGAAGGCGCGGCCGGCGGCGGGCGACTTGGGGGCGGCCGCGAGGAAGACCGTGGCCTGGGCGAGTGCGTAGAGGCCCTCGTCGTTCGTCTCCGCGCCGATCTTCTCCACCGCCTCCAGGGCCGCGACCGCCAGCGGCAGCCCTCGCGGCTCGGCATTGCCCACGTCCTCCGATGCGGACACCACGAGGCGGCGCGCGACATAGCGCGGATCCTCGCCCGCCTCCAGCGCCGTCGCCAGCCAGTACAGCGCGGCGTCCGGATCGCTGCCGCGGATGCTCTTGATGAACGCGCTGATCACACCCGACCGGTCGTAGTCGAGCGTCGCCGACTGGGCCGCCCGGGCGATGTCGGCACCGTCGACGGGCAGTGGCAGCGCCGGATCGACGTTCGACTCCATGGCCCGTCGCTCCGCCATCGAGGCCGCGGTCTCGAGAATGCCGAGCAGGCGGCGGGCGTCGCCGCTCGCGAAACCGAGCAGCTGGCGGCGTGCGGCGTCGTCGAGGACCACGGCCACGCCGAGACCACGCTCGGCGTCGCCGAGCGCACGGTCGGCGATCACGGTCAGGTCCGCCTCGTCGAGCGCGTCGAGGCGGAACACTCGCAGGCGCGAGAGCAGTGGCCGGGTGAGCCCGCCGCCAAACGGCGCCTCCGTGGTCGCCCCGACCAGCACGATCGTGCCCGCTTCGACGTGCGGCAGCAGGGAATCCTGCTGGGCCTTGCTGTAACGGTGGAGCTCGTCGAGGAAGACGACGGTCGTCTGGCCGTGGAGCGACGCCGCCGACCGCGCTTCCCCCACCACCTCGCGCAGAGCTGCCACGCCGTCGGTGGTCGTGTTTAGCTGGGCGAACCTCGCGCCGACCGCCTCCGCGAGCAGCCGGCCGATCGTCGTCTTGCCGGAGCCCGGTGGGCCCCACAGCAGCATGGACGGGAGGCGGCCTGCCTCGACGAGCCGTCGGAGCGGCGCGCCCGGGCCGAGCAGGTGCACCTGGCCGACGACCTCGTCGAGCGTGCGCGGTCGCATCCGGGCGGCGAGGGGCGCCTGACCGGGGGGCGGCACGAACAGGGGCTCCGGCGCCGCACCCGCGCGTGCGCTCGTTCCCGTCGTCCGGCGAGTGGCCACGTGGCCAAGTGTAGGTCCGGGGGTCCCTGGCCTGCCGTTCCTGCTCTGCCGTTCCTGCTCTGCCGTTCCTGCTCTGCCGTTCCTGCTCTGCCGTTCCGGCTCTGCCGTTCCTGCTCTGCCGTTCCGGCAATGATCGGTGCGCTCGGGATGCGCCCGAAGCGCGAGCGCACGGAACCTCGACCGCGACGGTCCGTATGTCGTGCGCGGCGCCCGGTACATCGTGCGCGGCGCCCGGATTCGGCCCGCTTCAACCAACGATCCGGGCGCGAACGCAGGAATGATTGCCTCTGTGGTCGGTGGCCGACGAGCCCGCCGAGCGCCGCCGACCGGAACGCTCCGAAATCGAGCCGAAGGTGGCCCGCCGCCAGGCGGCGGCGCGGGTCGGCGGGTGGCGTGGCAATTGGAGAGCCCCGCACGGGATCCCCGGGATCGCCGCCAGTAACGATCGGAGCTCGCGGGCGGTGGCCGCCGAGTCCCCGCGCCGAATCCCCGCGCCGAGTCCCCTCGGCCGGCAGAGCTCAGGGCTCGAGGTCGAGCAGGCGTTCGCCGCGCGGTCCGCGCGGCGAGAGGACCGCGAGCGGCCGGCGATCGAACGTGGCGATGCGCCGGACTCCGAGCCGCTCAGCGGCTGCGACGAGCAGCGCATCCGACAGGCTCGGCCTGGCTTCCGCGAACGCGGACAGCAGGGCCGCCGCGCGGGCCACGTCCTCCGGCGTCGGCGCGACCACGCGGATGGCCCCCGACGTCACCGCGTCGAGGACGGCCAGCGTGGCCGGGAGGCCGAGCTCGCGCTGCAGCAGGTGATCCACGGTGGCGAGCGTGAGCGCCCCGATCAACAGCGGCTCGTCGACCCGTTCGAACCAGGCCCGGGCCGCCGCATGATTGAGGTCCGCGGCGTCGGCCGCGGCCAGGATCGCCGATGCGTCCAGCAGTACCGCCATGCCGGCGTGCTCCCGCCCTGCCCCGACCCGCCGCTGCCCTAGCCCGACGCGTCGGCGCGGCGCCGCGTGCCGAGCTCGCGGCCGGCGATGCGGCGTGCGTCGAGCGACAGGCGGCCGTGCCCGCTGCGGCCGATCGCCACGAAGGGCAGCGGGGCCGCGGACCCGCCGCCCGCCAGGTACGATTCCAGCGCGGCCGTGATGACCGCGGTCTTCGTCAACCCGGCGGCCCGGGCGTGGCGGTCGAGACGATCGAGCAGGTCGGGATCGGCAAGGATCGTCGTCCGGTGCAGGCGGCTCATATGCGGTCATATATATCACGATGGACAGTGACGCGCCCGTCGCCTACGCTCGGCCCCCGGTCGCCGCCCGCCCCGTGCTCGGCCGGAACGTCCGTCCCAGCGCGAGGAGGCCAGCCGTGCAGCGTTTCGAGCCCAACCTCCGGATCCCCGGTCCGACGTTCCTGCCGCCGTCGGTGCGCGAGGCCGGTGGCCGCCAGATGATCAACCATCGTGGCCCGGAGTTCGCCGCCCTGATGGAGCGGATCGTCCGCCGCATGCGGCCGTTCTTCGGGACGGAGCACGACATCCTGCTGCTGACCGCGGCCGGCACGGGCGGCCTCGAGGCGGCCGTGGTCAACGTCCTCTCCCCGGGCGACCGGGTGGTCGCCGTGACGGTGGGCGCCTTCGGCGACCGTTTCGCGAAGATCGCCGAGGTCTACGGCGCCAGCGTCCGGCGGCTCGACGCCGAGTGGGGCCAGGCGGCTCGGCCCGAAGCCCTGGAGGCCGCCCTCGCCGAAGAGGCCGACGTCAAGGCCGTCCTCCTCACGCACAACGAGACCTCCACCGGCATCACCAATCCCATCGCCGACCTCGCGGCGGCCGTCCATCGGGCCGCCCCGGACGCGCTGGTCGTCGTGGACGGCGTATCCGCCCTCGGAGCGGTGCCGTTCGAGATGGACGCCTGGGGTCTCGACCTCGTCGTGACCGGCTCGCAGAAGGCCTGGATGAGCGCGCCCGGCATGTCGTTCGCAGCCGTCGGGCCGCGGGCCTGGGCCGCGGCGGAGGCCGCGCGGATGCCGCGCTTCTATCTCGACCTCAAGCGCCACCGCGAGAGTGCCGCCTCCGGCCAGACGCCGTGGACGCCGGCCGTGGCGATCATGTACCAAGTCGACGAGGGGCTTCGGCTCATGGAGGAGGAGACGCCCGCCGGCGTGTTCACCCGCCATGCCGCCTGCGCGGCCGCGACCCGGGCCGGCCTCCAGGCGCTCGGCTTCGCGCTGCTGGCGGACCCGGCCTTCGCCTCCGACACCGTCACCGCGGCCTGGGTGCCCGACGGGCTCGACTGGAAGGCGTTCAACGGCGAGGTGAAGGCGCGCCAGGTCATCCTGGCCGGCGGCCAGGGCAAGCTCAAGGGCCGGATCTTCCGCGTCGGCCACCTGGGCGCGGTGACCCTCGATGACATCCTGGGCCTCATGGCCGTCCTCGAGGAGGTCAGCCGGGCGTTCGGGCGGCCGGTCGAGGGAGGGGCGGCGGTCGCGGCCGCCCAGCGCGCCGCCCTTGCGGTGGCAGAGGCAGCAGTGGGACCCGGGGCGCGGACGGCAGCGGTGGGTTCCGCCCGATGAAGATCCTCGTCGCCGAGCCGCTCGCCGCCTCCGGCGTCGAGCTGTTGCGCCGCCACCACGACGTCGACGAGCGCATCGGGGCCACGCCCGACGAATACCGGGCGATGCTCCCCGACTACGACGCGCTCCTGGTCCGCAGCCAGGTCAAGGTCGACGCAGCCATGATCGCGGCGGGTACGCGACTGGTCGTCATCGGCCGCGCCGGCGTCGGCGTCGACAACGTCGACCTCGACGCGGCGACCCGCGCCGGCATCACGGTGGTCAATGCGCCCACCGGCAACACGATCGCGGCCGCCGAGCACACGCTCGCACTCCTTCTCGCGCTGGCCCGCCGCGTCGCGGCCGCCGACGCTTCGGTCCGCCGGGGCGAGTGGAAACGCAGCGCGTTCACCGGTGTCGAGCTGCGCGGCAAGACGATCGGCATCGTGGGGCTGGGCAAGATCGGCCGGGCCCTGGCCGACCGGGCGCGGGGCCTGCAGATGACCGTGATCGGCTCCGACCCCTATGTCACGCCGGACCAGGCCGCCCTCCATGGCATCGAGCTGGTCCCGTTCGAGGCGCTCCTGGAGCGGGCGGACGTGGTCTCCCTCCACATCCCCAGGACGAAGGCCACGGCCGGCCTGATCGGCGCGGCCGAGCTGGCCCGCATGAAGCACGGCGCGTTCCTCCTCAACGTGGCCCGCGGCGGCCTCATCGACGAGGCCGCGGTCGCGGACGCGCTCCGGTCCGGACAGCTCGGCGGCGCCGCCGTCGACGTGTACGCGACGGAGCCCCCGGTCGGCTCGCCGCTCCTCGACGCACCGAACACCGTCCTGACGCCCCACCTTGGCGCCTCCACCGCAGAGGCGCAGGTGGCCGTCGCCGAGGAAGCGGCCGAGCAGGTGCTCGAAGTGCTCGACGGCAAGTCGGCGAGCTATGCGGTCAACGCGCCCCTGCTGACGCCGGAGACGGCACAGGCAATCGCGCCGTACCTGCCGCTGGCCGAGACGCTCGGCCGCTTCTTCGCCCAGTTCGCCCGCGGTTCCGTGAACACGCTCACCCTCGAGGTGGCGGGAGAGCTCGCCGACCACGACGTCACGCCGCTCCAGGCGGCCGTCCTCCGCGGCCTCCTGGAGGGCACCACGACCGAGCGTGTCAACCTCGTCAACGCGGCCCACCTGGCGCGCGCCAGGGGCATCACCATCGTCGAGCGGCGCACACCGGACGCCGGCGCGTTCGCGACGCTGGTGACGGTGACGGGCGAGGCGGACGGCCGGAGCCGGACGGTCGCGGGAACCCTCGCCAACGGCGAGCAGCGCCTGGTGCGGCTGGACGACGACTGGCTGGAGATGGCCCCCGCCCCCTGGATGCTGATCACGCGACACCAGGACCGGCCTGGCATGATGGGTCGCGTGGGTCTCGCCCTCGGCGCCGCCGACATCAACATCAGCGCGATGCACCTCGGACGGCGCGCGCCGCGCAGCGACGCGTTCATGCTCCTGGCCATCGACGATCCCGTCCCGGACCCGGTGGCCGCGACGATCCGCGAGATCGACGGCGTGCTGGACCTGTGGGTGATCGACCTCGGGATCGGCGCGTGACGGACGCGCCGGTGGACGCGCCGGTGGACGTGCCGGTGGACGCGCCGGTGGACGCGCCGGCGCAGCGGGGCGCGCCCGAACCGGACCCGACCGTTCGCCTCGCGCTGCCGCCGGACCTCGAGGCGACCCTGGTCCTCGTCCGGCACGGCCAATCCACGTGGCTGGCCGAGGGCCGCTTCCAGGGCCAGGCAGACCCTCCCCTGACGCCCCTCGGCCGGCGCCAGGCCCGCCTCGCCGGCGAGCGCATCGCAGCGGCGACTCGCCCACCGCGGCTCCCGATCCCGGCCGGCCGCCCGATCGCGATCTTCCACTCGCCGCTGGCGCGGACGCGCGAGACGGCGGACGCGATCGCCTCCGCGCTCGGCGGCCCGGAGGCGGCCGATGCTCCTCCCCTCGTCCCCGACGGGCGCCTCGCCGAGATCGCCCAGGGGGCCTGGGAGGGCCTGCTCCAGACCGAGATCGAGTCGCGCTATGCGGCCGTGATCGACGGCTGGCGGCGCGACCCCGTCACCGTCCATGCCCCCGGGGGCGAGACGCTGGCCTCGGTCGACGCGCGCGTCCGCGTGGGCCTCGAACGGATCCTCGGCGACCTTGCTGCCGCGGCCGGCGGCAGCGTCGGCGGGGGCGGTCCGGCGCCGGGCAGGGCGCCGGCGCGATCCTTCTACGACCTGCACCAGGCGCCGTGGGCGGTGATCGTCAGCCACGGCGGCGCGCTGCAGGTGGTGATGCTGGCCCTGCTGGGCCTCGCGCTGGATCGCTTCTGGAGCTTCCCCATGGGTCCCGCAGCGCTGGCGATCGTGGACGTCCGCAACGGCAGGGCGGCCGTGCGCGCCTGGAACCGCACGGACCACCTTGCGCCGATCGAGGAGGAGGACGCCCAGGCGGCGCGCGCCGCCTCCGAGCAGTCCGACCAGTCCCGCACCGGCGCGCTCTGACTCCCCGACGTCGGCGGTGGATGGCGGCCCTCTCCAGGCCCGCCGCGGGGCACGGTCGACCCGCACGCGGGCCAAGCCGCGTGCCTGGTAGGCGACCAGGAGGCCCGGTGGCCGAGGTTCTCCTGCCGCCCGCTACCAGGAGGCCTGGTCGGCTGGAGCGTGGAGTCACAACGAGTCACGGGATCGGGCGTGACCGGCACGCTCCCGGCTGCTGCCTTCGACCACCATCCCTGGTAGCGGTGAGGTGATCGCGGGCGACGCCGGATCGCCCGGCGGGCTCGAGCCTAGTCGCGCCGGCGCCGGAACACGAGGCGCAGCAGCAACAGCCGGAGGCGCCGCTGCGCCTCTCCGAGCGTCATCATCCGCGCGTACGAGAGCTGCTTGTGGCCATACGTGGCCTCCACGGCCGACCTCGCCACGAGCTGGAGGTCGGGTCGCGCGACGGGGAGCGCGTCCGAGATCGTCCCGAGGTACTCGTACACCGTCTGCGTCGGCCGGCGGCGGTAGCCCAGTCGACCGGCGATCATCGCGACCGTCCGGTAGGCGGCCTCCGGTCGGACCGGCCGCCGCCAGCGCCGCCGGAACCACAGCGCGACGAGCAGGATCGCGAAGCCGACCGCCGGGATCGCGAGGACGATCGCAGGTCCGATGCCCTCCTGGGGCTGCACGGGCCCGACGGCGCCGCCGGGCCGGATCGACCGCTGGTCCTCGTTGCGCCCGCGCGACGAGCCCGGGCCCACGCTGGAGGTGGCTCCGGCGCTCGGCGAGGCAGAGGGCACGGGGCCCGCGGGCAGGGCGACCGGCTGGCCGACGCCGCCGCCGGTGGGATCGAAGTCGACCCAGCCGACGCCCGGGAAGTAGGCCTGGACCCACGCGTGGGCACCGCTTCGCCGGATGGTCTGGACGCCGTTCGCGTCCGCCTGGCCCGGCAGGAACCCTTCCACCAGCCGCGCCGGAATACCCTGTAGGCGAAGCATCACGACCATCGTCGACGCGTAGTACTCGCAGTACCCGGTCCGGTAGGTGACGAAGCAGTCGACGATGCTGAGCCCGCTGCAGTCGTTCCTGGACACGTCGAGTGAATAGGTGAAGTGGTTGCCGTCGCGAAGGTACGACTCGATCGCCTTCGCGACGTCGTACGGGTTGTCGGGCCTGGCGGCGGCGAGGATCGTGGAGAGCAGCTTCTGCGTCTCCTGGCCCGCCGTGCCCGGATCCAGGCTCGTGTAGACGGCCTTCACGTCGGCCGGGTAGTCCGTGCCCGCGGCGCGCAGCCGGTTGGCGGTGAGGTCGCCGGGGCTGTTCGGTTCGTCCGTTCGGGCCACGGCGGCGGTGGCGCTGTACGCGCCGCCCTTGGTCGTGCCGATCAGGGCGAAGAACGAGGACGAGCCCCCCGTGACGTAGGTCGGCCTCGTGTCCTGGCTGACGTCGGTGACGATGCCGGGCGCCAGCAGCACTCGAGGCGCACCTGCTGCGACCGGTGTCACCGTGTACGTCTGCGACGCGTAGGACACGCCGTCCAGCGGCGCGTCCGCGGTTCCCGCCATCGGGCTCGTTCCCGCGGCCACCGTCGTGTCGGCGTGCGAGCTCCAGCTCCAGATGTTGCCCGACAGGTGGTCGTAGGTCGCGGCGATCCACTTTCGCGCCGGCGTGCCCGGCGAGACCGACACGGTGTAGAGCGGCGCGTTGTCCGTGATCCACACGCCGGTGATCGTGACGCTCGGCCCGAAGCTCACGCCGCCGATACGGGTGCCGGGACCACCGGCCGGGAACCAGCGCGCGATCTGGGTGCCGATATCGACGAACTGCTGGTCGATCCCCGACCACGCGTCGGCGAGCGGCGCCGACGACGCCACGCCGGTCAGCACGAGGGAGCCGACCACGGCGATGGAGACGAATGTGAGGCCGGCCCTGACCGACAGGCCGGCGGCGTCGCCGACGTCGCCGATCCGGTTGCGAACCCACGCCCGCTCCTCGTCCGCGACATGGAATCGCACCAGGAACAGCAACCCGGCGATCGTCGCCACGACCAGCATCGGGTACTGGTTCTGGGTGGTCAGGGCGACGTTGCCCAGGAGCAGCGATCCGGGCACGACGACCGCCGCCAGCGGCCGGCGATGGGCGTACGCCGCGTACGCGGCGAACTGGCCGGTGCCCCAGCAGAGCCCGCCCAGGACCAGCAGGAAGTGGGCGATGGAGGTCGTTGTCGCATGACCCTTGATCGCCAGGTCGATCCAGGCGTTGGCAACCGAGGCGGCGGTCGCGTCGAACATGCCGATCGGAGATGCCCCGGGGGCAAGGCGCGCTCCGATCGTGAGGGTCAGGAACGTCGTGGCGGCGATCGCGCCGCCGAGGTGCGCCACCAGCCGCCCGCGATGCAGCTTGGCCGCGCCGAATCCCCACGCGACGCCAAGGGCGCCGGCCCACGGCAGGAAGTCGGTCAGCGTCCCATCGCCGAGGACCCAGCGGCTGTCGTCCATCGCCCAGCCCACGAGGGCACAGATGAGGGCGAGCAACAGGACCGTGACCCAGCCCTCGGCAGGGCCGAGCCTGAGGGAGCGCTCCTCGCCATGGACGACGGGCCGGGCCGCCCCCAGGTCGAACGGAGTGGGAGGGGCCATCATCGCGCGTCACTCATCCGATCAGGACCTCGCCGAGCGGCATCGCCGGCGGAACCAGGTAGCTCCGGAGGTCGAACTCGGCCAGGGCGTGGCGAAGGTTCCGGGCGCCCTGCTCGATCGGCGCCATCTCGGGGTCTGCGTCGGGCTCCACCGACCGCCCGGCAAGCATTGCAGCGCGGCGCTCGAAGGCAAGGTTGTCGAGGCAGAACACCTGGCAGCCGATGCCGCGCGGCCGGAGCGACGCGAGCGGCCGAACCCATGCCGGGTCCATCGACGGCGTGATGATCAGCGCCGACATGCCCCGGCGCATCAGCGGGATGCCCGCCACGAGCGCTTCGAGCAGGGGCGTGGTGCCGTCGGCTTCGACCGCCGCAAGGAGGTTGAGCACCTTCAGCCGCTGGCGCGGCCCGCGGTCGGGCGTGAGGCTCGTGGCGTGGGCTCCCGTCGTGGTGATCCCGACCGCCCGGTTGTCGCCCAGGGCCCGCTCCGCCAGGGCGGCCGCGACGCGGACGCCGACCTCGACCGTGGCGTCGTCGCCCTGTCCCCGCTGCACGGCCCGCTCCAGGTCGAGCACGATCCACACGTCAGCGGTCTGCTCCAGGTCGAACTCCTTGACCTGGATCTCGCCCGTCCGGGCCGTCGACGGCCAGTGGATGCGGTTGAAGCTGTCGCCAGGAGCGTACGGCCGGATGCTGGTGGCCAGCGGCGTGGTCTGGAGCGTCCGGACGGGGGTGGATCGGCTCCCTTCCAGGCTCACCGCCTGGAGCCGCCAGCGCGGGATCGGCTCCAGGCGCGGGTACACGACGAGCGTGATGCCGCGGCCGACGCTGGCCGTGGCCTCGAAGAAGCCGAATGGATCGCCGGTCCGGATGTGGAGCGGGTCGACGCGGAAGTGGCCCCGCCGGAGCAGCGGCACGCGGGCCACCCACGATCGCTCGCGGTGCGGCCCGAGCGAGATGGCCCGGCCGGGCAATGGCACCGGAAGCGTGGACGGGTTGTGGACCTCCAGCCACAGCTTGGGGAAGCGGCCCGTGTTGCGGAGCGTGTACGTCGCCCGGAGCTGGTCGCCCACGTGGGCCTGGAGCGCGTTCACGGCATATCCGGCCTCAAGGTCAGCCAGGCCGAAGCGGGTGACCACGTAGCTGCCGCCCACGACGAGGACGCCGAGATAGACGAGGTAGAAGAGGAAGTCGTAGCCCGTGCTGAACGCCGCCACGATCAGCAGGCCGGCCAGGACCGTGATCGGGATCCGGCGCACGAAGCGCAGCATCGGGACCTCGCTGTGGTGCTGCGAGCGGCTCAGCGGGCCCGGGTGGGCTCCGCGTCGATTCGCCGCGGGCCGCCGGACCGGCCGGCCGGGGCCTCCACCGGCACCGTCTCCAGCAGCTCGCGAGCGATGGTCGACGCGTCGACCTCGCGGATCGAGGAGCTGGTCTTGATGATGAGCCGATGGGCCAGCGCGGGCTCCGCCAGGGCCTTGACGTCGTCGGGGATCACGTAGTCGCGGCCGAGGAGTGCCGCCCGGGCCTGGCCGGCGCGGTAGAGGGCGATCGAGCCACGCGGCGAGGCGCCGAGGTAGACATCCGGGTGGACGCGCGTGGCGTTCACCAGGCGGACGATGTACTCCGCCACGGCCGGGTCGACGTAGACCTCGCGAATGGCCGCCTGCATCTCCCGCATCTCGACCGTGGAGCACACCACCTCGAGCTCATCGAGCGGGTGGACGCGCTTCTGCTCGTCGAGGATGACGATCTCCTCGGTGGGCGTCGGGTAGCCCATGCGGAGCCGGAGCATGAAGCGGTCGAGCTGCGCCTCCGGCAGGGCGAACGTGCCCTCGTACTCGATGGGGTTCTGGGTGGCGATGACCAGGAACGGGTCGGGCATCGGATGGCTGATCCCGTCGATGGTCGCCTGGCGCTCCTCCATGCATTCGAGCAGCGCGGACTGCGTCTTGGGCGTCGCCCGGTTGATCTCGTCGGCGAGCACGACCTGGCTCATGATCGGGCCGGGGCGGAACTCGAACTCCTGCACCTTCTGATTGTAGATGGAGAGGCCGGTCACGTCCGACGGCAGGAGGTCCGGCGTGAACTGGATCCGCCGGAACGTGCAGCCCAGGCTGCGCGCGATGGCCTTGGCCAGGACGGTCTTGCCGGTACCGGGCACATCTTCGATGAGCAGGTGCCCCCGGCACAGCAGGGCGACCAGGGCCAGCTGAACCTCGGCATGCTTGCCGACGATCACACGCTCGACGTTCGCGACGACCCGGTCGCCGGATTCCTGGATCTTGGTCATCGGGCTCCTCGCCTGGCAGCGCCTGCGACGCGACCGAGGGGCGGGTGCGGACGGCGGGACAGCACCGGCTCCGCGGGTCGCGAGTGGGTGGTCGTTGGGGTCCGGTGATAGTACGTCTGAGCGCGCGATTCAGTTGCGCTGGAGGCCGTCGGCCCGCGAAATTCGCGGCCGTTGCGCCGGTCGCATGCCGAGCGCCACGGAACTGACCGGCTCAGCCGCGGAGGAGCGTCACCGTCCCGGCCCACAGCGTCATGAGGCCGCCGAGCGCGGCCATGGCCGCGAAGATCGGCTCATTGCCGGCCAGGAACGCGGCGGCGATGGCGCCGAATGCAAGTGCGATGGCGACGGCGATGCCGGCCATGCCGAGGCGCTCGATGAGCGGGCGCCGCTCGGTGCGCCCGGCCGGCGCACCCGCGGCTGTCGCGGGGTCGCCCTCGGGCGCCGGCTTCTCGAGGACGCCCGGCGGGGTGACTCCCGGCGGGGTGACTCCCGGCGGCCCGTCGCCGCCCGGCGGCCCGTCGCCGCCCGGCGGCCCGTCGCCGCCCGGCGGCCCGTCGCCGCCCGGCGGCCCGTCGCCGCCCGTGCCGGTCACTTCAGCCCCGCGAAGTAGGCGGAAAGGAAGGCCCCGGCCAGCGGCGCCGCCCGCGTGGCCCCGCTCCCGCCCTGCTCCACGATCACGGCGATGGCGATGGTCGGATGGTCGGCGGGAGCGAACCCGATGAACCACGAATGAGGCTCGCCTGTGCCGCCGAGCTGGGCCGTCCCCGTCTTGCCTGCCACCGTGACACCGGCGACCTGGGCGCCCGTCGTGAACCGGCGCCCATCGGTGCCCTGGACGGCCTGCACCATCGCCGTCGTGATCTGGGCCGCGACCTGGCCGGAGACGACCTGTCCCAGGGATCGGGGCGACAGGCTGCGGACGCCGCCGGTGCGATCCACGAAGCCGGTGACCAGGCGGGGCGCCGGCTCGATGCCCCGGTTGGCGACGGTCGCCGCCACCAGGGCCATCTGGAGCGGCGTCACCAGCACTTCGGCCTGGCCATACGAGGCGTTGGCGAGCTCGACGTTGTCGGCGAACCCGCCCGGGAGCGGCCCGCCGCCGTTCGTCAGCTGGGACGTCGCCGTCGGCAGGTCGAACGGGATCGGCGCCCCGAAGCCGAGGCCCCGCGCCGTCGCGTCCAACGCGGACCCGCCCGTGCGCAGGCCCGCGAGCGCGAACCAGATGTTGCAGGAGACCTCGACCGCCCGGTCGAAGTCCAGCAGCTCGGAGCCGGTGAACAGGTGGTGCCCGTCGCGAACGCGGTAGCCGTCGACGAGCAGGCCGGTCCGTTCCGCCCCGGGTTGCTGCGCGAACGTGGTGGCCGGGGTGATGGCGCCCGACTGCAGGCCGGCCATCGCGGTCACGATCTTCATCACCGAACCCGGCACGTACGTCCCCTGGACCGCCCGGTCGACGAGCGGCGAGCTGGCGTTCGCCATCGCCGCAGCGAAGGCCGCCTTCGACGTGGCCGGATTGGCGATCGCCGAGGCGTCGAACGTCGGCGTCGACGCGAGCGCGAGCACGTCGCCGGTACGCGGATCGAGCGCAACCACGGCGCCACGGTCGGAGCCGAGCAGCTTGACCGCCTGCTTCTGCAACGCCAGCGAGAGGCTGGTCTGGAGGTCCATCCGGCGGTCGTCGACCGGCCGGAAGCGCCCGAACAGCAGGTCGAGCGGGTCGCCCGTCGCTTCGCCCGTGAGCTCGGCATCGTAGGCGTGCTCGAGGCCCGACGTCCCATACAGCCGCGATGCGTAGCCGATGGGATTGCTGATCGCCGGCGAGGCATAGACCCGGTACGGCTGGCCCTTCGCGTCGCGGACCGTGCTGGCGAGGACGTTGCCGTCACGATCCAGGATGCGGCCCCGGACCAGCGATCGCGCCGCGGCGACCACCGCCGCGTCCGACGGATCGCGAGCGAGCTCCGGGCCCCGCACCACCTGCCAGTAGCCGGCGCCGAGGGCCAGGCCGGCGAAGGCCAGGGCCACGGCCAGGCCGAGTCGTGCGACGCGGCCACCCAGCGGCCGCTCGCGACGGCGCGGGCCGCCGCGGGCCCGGCCGCCCCTGAGGGTCGGCCCCCAGCCGAGCGGACGGCCGGTCACCTGCCTGCCCCCGGCGCGAGACGCCACCGCCGGGCGCCCGGCGGCCTCGGCGGGACCGGACCGCGATCCGAGAGCGCCAGCAGCATGCCCAGGACGAGCCCGTTCACGAGCAGCGAGGATCCGCCGTAGCTCACGTACGGCAGGGTGATCCCGGTCAGGGGGATCAGGTCGAGGTTGCCGGCCGCGATGATCGCGACCTGGACGCCGAGGACGAGCGACAGGCCGCTCGCGAGCAGGGCCCGGAAATCGTCCGGCGCCGAGGCCGCGATCCGCAAGCCGCGGGTCACCACCACCAGGTAGCAGCCGATGAGGGCAAGCACGCCCAGCAGCCCCAGCTCCTCGCCGATCGCGGCCAGCGGAAAGTCGGTGTGCACCGCGGGGATCGGCAGGTTGCCATCGACCAGCGGCAGTCCGGCGCCGAGGCCGGTACCCACGAGCCCGCCCCGGGCGAACGCGTGGAGCGCCTGGATGATCTGGTAGCCGCTGCCCAGCGGATCCGCCCACGGGTTCAGCCAGAGGTCGACGCGCTCGCGGACGGTCGGGAAGAGTTCGGCCAGGATGACGAAACCGACAAGGAACAGCGCGAGGCCGAGCACGACGTCGACGAGCCGCCCGGTCGCGACGTAGAAGATGCCCAGGAAGACCGCGTAGAACAGCAGGGCGGCGCCGAGGTCCCGCTGCACGACGACGATCCCGAGGGCCAGCGCGAGCATCGCGGCGATGGGGATCAGGTATGGCGGCGGCGGGAGCGTGATCCTGCCGACGAGGCGGACCCGCGCGTCGGCGAGGAGCGGGCGGTAGTCCGCCAGGTACCCGGAGAAGAACACCACCAGGATCACCTTGAGCAGCTCGGACGGCTGCCCGGAGAGGGGCCCGAGCTCCAGCGACAGCCGCGATCCATTGATGTCGTTGCCGATGACCAGGGTCAGGGCGAGCAGGACCAGGCCGAACGCAGCCCAGGTGTACTTGTACAGCCGCAGCCACCGGTCGCTCCGCAGCCCGATCGCCACGACGGCTGCGAGGGCCAGCGAGAGCACCAGCCAGGAGAGCTGGAGGTCGCCGAGGCCGAGGTCCAGGCCCGCGACCCGCTGCTCCACGAGCGATTGCGGCAGCCGCTCCATCAGGAGGAGTCCGATGCCCCCGAGCAGCCCGACCGCCGGCAGCAGCACCTCGTCGACTCGCCGTCCGGCGAGGACCAGGGCCAGGTGAACCGCCACGAGCACGGACACGTAGGCGGCCAGGGGGACAGCGGCGGCCACCGTGAACCGGCCGGTCGTCGTGAGCCCGAGCGACAGTCCTCCGATCGCCAGCGTCGCCGCGACCACGATGAGGAGGCCGAGCTCGCGTCGTCGAGCGACCGGCCGGGGAAGCGCCGGCAGGGCGGGCCGCGCGGCGACGGCGCCCGTCACCGGCGTCCCGCCGCAGGTGCGCCGGCCGCCGGGGGACGCCCGCGGCGGGTTCGAACCGTCTGTTCCGGCGAGACGGGCCGCTCGCGTCACCCGGTCCCCCGCTCCAGGCGGAGGCGCACCTCACCCACCTGGATCTCGTCGCCGAAGCCGAGTGGGGCGACGCCCGCGACCGGCGACCCGTTGACGAACGTCCCGTTCGTGCTCGCCAGGTCCTCCACGTACCAGCCTCGACCGCGGAAGGTCAGCACCGCGTGGCTGGCCGAGGCAAACGGATCCTCGACCACGACGCTGCTGCCGAGGTCGCGGCCGAGCGTGGTGACCGCGTCCAGCGGGAACACCGTGCCCGCCGCCGGCTCGCCGCCGCTTGCGACCACCACCAGGCGGCCGAGCGCGCCCGCCGGGTCGCGTGCCGCGGCCCGAACGTCGCGGATGAGAGCCCGGGCGACGACGACCAGGAACAGGTAGATACCCGCCAGAAAGGCGAACCGGACCGCCCAGACGGCAACCGTCAGCCCGTCCATCCGGGCTCCGGCGGCAGGACTTCCAGGCGGTGCGCACCCACGTCGATCACGTCTCCCAGGTCGAGGACGGCCTCGCGCACGACGAGCCCGTTGACGCGCGTCCCGTTCGTGCTCCCCGCGTCGGAGATCACCAGGTGATCGCCGCGCCGGGTCAGGCGCGCGTGGTGCCGCGACACGAGGGCATCGACGAGGACGAGGCCATTCTCGGGACCGCGCCCGATGTCCAGCGGCCGGCCGTCGACGACCGCCCACCGCTCCGAAGCGTCCGGCGCCACCACTCGCAGCACGGCCATGGGACGGGCCACCGCGGTCGGGTGGGCGCGCGTGGCGTCGGAGGGCGGGACGCCGTCGCCCGCACGGTCGGCGGCCAGCGCCGTGCGCCAGCCGTCATCCGGCCGCTCGGCGCCGCGCTCCTCGGCGAAGGACGCAACGATCCGCACCTCACCCTTCGGCAGCGCAGGGTCGGCGACCAGGCGGACCAGCGGCCGTTCCGGGATGCGATAGCCGCGCCGGCGGGCGTGCTCGAGCGCCGCCGCCGCCAGGTCCCCGGCGACCTTCTGCCGGTCCCGCAGGCGGGCGGCGTCGACGGGTGACACGGCGACCTCGAATCGCGTCGGGGCGACGGGGCCTTCCGGTCCCGGGCGCCGCTCCTCGTCGATCGTCCGGTCCAGACGAGCGACAAGGGCGAGCGGCTCAAGGTGGGCGCCCGGCAGCCGCCGGCCGGGGCGTTCGAACAGCCGCTCGAGGAACCGTTCCAGGGAGGTCAGGATCGACATCGACCTCGGATTGTCGCGCGGTTGGCGACGTCCTGCGCGCACCTGCGGGCCGGGCGGCGCGGGACGAACGGCGGAGACGACGGGTACGGTCGTCCCCACGAGCCATTTGCGCCCGTCGGTGTACTCTCGGTCGCGCGGCCGGGGCGAGGCTCCGGATCCGGCCATGCGCGAGCTCGGGAACTCGATGACGGAACTCCTCACCGAATCGTTCTGCGAACGTTGCGGCACTCGCTACACGTTCGAGGCGAGCCAGCGGCGGCGCGGCGGCACGTCCCGCCTGCGGGTCCTCTCCCTCGGGTTGCGCACGTTCATCGCCAACGACGACACGTCGCTGTCGGAGGCCATGGCGGCCGCGCGCAACGATGAGGAGCGAGCCGTCGCCGCGCGGCAGATGGACGCCTTCCATCGAACCTTCAACTTCTGCTTCAGCTGCCGCCAGTACATCTGCGCCAATTGCTGGAACGACCTCGCGGGCACGTGCCTGACCTGCAACCCGCTGGAAATCGACCAGTTCGAGCGTTCGGCCACGCTCGAGGCGACTCCCCCGGTTGCCGAGACGGCCGTGCCGGCCGCGCAGCCGCCCGCTGCGCTCGACGCTGCCCTGCCGGCCGTGGACGGCTCCATGGCCGCCGGCGCCACCGGGACCGACCAGGCGCCGCAGGGAGCGATCGCGGCCACGGGGGCGGCCCCGCTGCTGCGCCCGCGCCTGGAGGCCGTGGCGTGGCCACGAACCGACGTCGCGGAACCCCGGACGGTCGAGGAGCCTGCCGAAGCGCCGCTTGCCGAGGGGGCGTCCGCGGACGAGCTCACCGCAGCCGAGCTGCAGACGGTCCGCGAGGCGCTCGGGGCGGTCCCGGGCGCCGACGGCGCCTGGCCGGCGGCCGCGGAGCTCGCGGCACCCGAGGGGGCCGTCGAGCCGACCACTGCAGAGCAGGCCGTCGAGCCCTCATCTGTCGAGGCGGCCGTGGAGCTCACGGCCGTCGAGCCGACCACTGCCGAGGCAACGGCCCTGCCCGCGGCCGAAGCAGCCCCCATCCCTGCCGAAGCTGATCAGCCCGAGACGGTTGCTCCACCGCCAGCCTCGCAGCCACAGCCACAGCCCGAAGCCTCCACCCTCGACGGCCGCCGGGCATCGGCGCCCGATCGTCCCGGGCGATTCGGCCGCCTTCGCACCGGCGGCCTCCTGGACCGGTACCGACCAGCGGCCGGCGACAAGCTGCTGCCGACCCACCCCGCGCCTGGCGCGGCCGGCGGGGCCGTGCCGGTCGACGCAGCCGTCGCCGGGGACGCACCCGCCGACGAACGTGTCGCCGTGGACCGAGCCGTCCCGGGCGAGTCCGTGGCGGACCGGGACACGGCCGTCCTGCAGCCGGAGCCCGCGCCGGATCGTCCGACTGAGCCAGCTCCGCCGGCCGACACCGAGCCGGCTCCTCCCGCGGCGGAACCCGCGCCATCGCGCCGGCCGGCGCGGGCGGAGCGACCCGCGGCCACGCCGGTTGCGGCGGCGCGCGACGTCGTCGGCCAGCCCGTCTGGAGCGTCGTCGCGCCCGACACCGACGAGGAGCCCGCCCTGCCCTGGACGCCCGGGCCGCGACCGGCCCCGCGGCCACTGGACCTGCCACCCTCGGCCTGGGCAGCCCGGCTGGCGACGGCGCGGCCCGACGACGTCTGGGCGATCTCAGCGCAGGACGTCGTCACCACGCAGGCGGGCGCACCGGCGCCATCGGTCCAGCCGTGCATCCAGTGTGGCCTGGCCCTCTCGGCCAACGCGCGATTCTGCCGGCGCTGCGGGGCGGGCCAGGGCTGACGCGGTCGAGGGGCCACCAGGGACGCGTGGACCCACCCACCGATCGCCGAACCGTGTCGGTGCTCACCGCGGAGCTGGCGCCGTCCGACCAGGGCGGCTCAGAGCCGGACGCCTGACGAGGGGCCCGTGGCCGAGGTGGGTTGCGCTCCGGCGGCAGGACGCCGGCCCCTGGCCCGAACCCGCACCCAGGCCGCTCCGACCAGGAACAGCTGGGCGACCCAGGCCAGCCAGAGGAGGCCGGCGAACGCCGCCGCGAACGTGCCGAACAGCGCCGCTGAAGACGTGAACACCTGGCCGAGGCCGCCGAACAGCGCGGTGATCAGCGAGACGGCGAGCCCGATCCAGAGGGCCGGCCAGAGCGCCGGCCGCCAGCCGGGCCGCGGCAGGGGCAGGAACCGGTACGCCAGCGCGCAGGCACCGGCCAGCACGGGCACGGCGATCACGCGCACGGCCGGACCGGCTCCGAACAGCTCCGTGACCGGGCCCGGGACGATGAGCACGACCACCACGATCGCGAGCCCGACGAACGCGATCGCCACGACGACGACCTCGATGACGAGCCGGCCCAGGCCCCGTGCTCCGGGCGCTTCTTCGAAGACCAGGCCGATGGCGGCGTCCAGCCCCCGGACGAACGAGCTGGCGGACCACACGAGCAGCCCAATGCCGACGATCGAGAACCCGGGTGCCGCCCGGAGGGCTCCGTCGACGGCGGTTCGGACCACCGGCGCGAGCGGCGCGAACTGCCCTGCCAGCAGCTCGGCGAGGCGGTCGCGCGACGGCTCGTCACCGACGAACAGGCCGGCGATGGCGATGATGACGAGGATGCCCGGGACGAGCGCGAAGATCGCCACGAACGCCAGACCCCTGGCGAGCAACCCGCCCCCGGCGGCGTCATAGCGACGCAGCACCTCGCGGGCGGTCGCGACGCGGGGAACGCCAAGGAGCCGGGTGGCGGCGACCTCGAAACGTGCCCGGGCCCGGGCGACCTTGCCCGACCACCAGAGCGCCGGGTCGGCCCGCGCGCCTGCTTCCCCGCCGGGCTCGCCGGTCCCCGTCAGAGCTCCTCGAAGAGGCCCGTCTGCAGCGCCAGCTCGTCCGCGCTCACGCGGTGGCGAGGCCGCAGCAGCGCCCGGACTTCGGCTCGCCGGACGTACCGGCGACCTCCGAGCTTGATCGTCTGGAGTCGGCCCTCACGGGCCCAGCGGCCGATCGTGGCAGGGCTGAAGCGGACATTGGCACCGGCCAGCAACCCCGAGGCATCTCCCAGGCTGATCCAGTCCGACGGCGGGCGCGGCATCGCTCGATCCGACGGCTAATCCGTGGCGGCCTTGGCCGCGCTGCCGGAACCGCCGCCCTCGCCCGACGAGGTCGAGGAAGAGGAGGACGACGAGGAGGGGGAATCCGACCCGCCGCCGCCGCCGCCGCCGCCGCCTCGCGAGGTCGTCCCGCCGGACCCGCCATCCGAGCCCTTGCCGGAGCCGGACGCGGACGCCTTCTTCTCGGGCGCGCCGGAGTACCGGCGGTCGAGCTTGGCCCAGCCGCTGCCCTTGAACACGATGGTGGGCGGCGCGAACACCCGCGATACGGGGCTCCCGCACACCGGGCACTGGTGCGGGCCGGCCTCGTTCAGACCGTGGAACACCTCGAACCGGTGGCGGCAGGCGGTACAGACGTAGTCGTAGATCGGCACGAACGCTCTCTCTCGATTGTCGAAGGCTCAGCCGCGCAGCAGGCGCATGCCGCATTTCGGGCAGTAGAACGCCCGCTCATGAGCGGACGCGAACCCGCAGTGCGCGCAGACCAGCCCGCCACGCCCGGCTGCCGGCATCGGCCGGTCCAGTGGCACCACACCCAACGCGTACTGGCTGGCAAGGACGTTCTGGAAGATCCCGCCGAGGAGGCGGCCGGCGGTGCGATCCGTGTCGCCGCGAGCACCCCGCCCGCCCCAGCCCAGGACGGCGCGGACGAGCATGTCGCCGGTGCTCTCATCCCAGTGGGATGCGATCCCGCCGACGATGGCGTTGTAGTCGGGATAACCGGCCGTGTCGACTTCTCCGTCGATGAGCCCGCAGACCAGCGTGTCGAAGGTCAGGTCGAGCGCGTCGATCATCTCCAGCACGTAGATGGCATGGCGCGTCACCGGGCTGTTGGCATGGTGGGCGTTCACCCACTGCATGGCCTGCGACGGACGGATGATCTGGGGGCTCGCCTCGGCGTACTCGACGGGACGCGGCTCGACGACCTCAACGTCGCCCTCGACCAGTCCGGCAAGCATGTTCGGCAGCTCGGCGTTCGCGCGCGGGCCGCCCTTCATCCGCACGGCCTCGCTGCTCTTCCCCGCGTAGTACAGCTTGAGGACGTGCTCCTGGGCGGACGTTTCCTCCGGGATCGCCGCGGCGGCGAGAGGCGCCTCCTCCCGCCCGCGACGCTTGAGGAACTCGAGCGGCACGAACCCTCCCTCGGTTCAGATGATCCGTAATCCTAGCAGGCGGAGCAGGAGTCCCGGCCGATGCCGATCCGGCGGCCCTGGTCAGCCACGATGCGGCTCCACGCCGTTCCCGGTCGTCGCGTGCGAACCCCCCGGCTGCACGCCTCGCAGGCGTTCCTCGGCCAGGACCAGGGCCCCGACCAGCCCGACCGCGTCGCCGAGGGCGGCCGGGACGATCCGCGCGCGCGCGCCCTGCCGACGGAAAGCCAGCGCCCGCACCGCCGCTCGCGCCGGGTCCAGCCAGGCGTCACCCTGGCCCGCGGCCAGCCCGCCGCCCACGACGACCAGCTCCGGGTTGAACACGTCGACGATCGCGACGCAGGATTGGGCGAACGCGTCGCGAGCGTCGGCCATGATGGCGACGGCGAGCGGGTCGCCGACCTGCTCCGCCTCGGCCACGTGGCGGCCGCCGAAGG
The DNA here is from genome assembly GCA_963821595.1 of uncultured Chloroflexia bacterium. Taxonomy (GTDB): domain Bacteria; phylum Chloroflexota; class Limnocylindria; order Limnocylindrales; family CSP1-4; genus CTSoil-043. The sequence continues at coordinate 265,658 of CAWGEL010000028.1, forward strand.
CGGGGCCGTGAAGGACGATCAGGTCCGCCAGGGGCCCGACGGTGCCCGCCGGGCACGCCCGCCGCGCGGCTCTGGCGATGCCGCTCCCGGAGGCGATCGCCTCCAGGTGGCCACGCGCGCCGCAGGCGCAGTCAGGCCCGGTCCGGTCCACGACGAGGTGCCCGAGCTCGCCCGCCGCCCCATCGGGTCCGCGCAGCAGTCGCCCGTCGCTCACGATGGCCCCGCCGATGCCGGTCGAGACCGTGAGATAGACGAAGTCGCGGCACCCGCGGGCGACGCCGAACGTTCCCTCGGCGAGTGCCGCCACCTGGGTGTCGCGATCGAGCACCGCCGGCAGGCCCGTCGCCTCGGAGAGTGCCGCCGCGAGCGGCACGTCCCGGAACGCCGGCCCGAGATTGGGCGGATCCACGACCACGCCGTGATCAGGATCGACCGGGCCGGGCGACGAGATCCCGACGACCCACGGAGCCTCTCCGCCAGCCGCACGATGGGCGTCACGTGCCGCCCGGACCGCGGAGATGCACGCCGCGACGACGGCGTCGACCCCGCCTTCGACCGGCGTGGGCCGGCGCTCGACGGGTCCGACATGGCCGCCCGGCGCCACCACCGCGGCACGGACCTGGGTGCCACCGAGGTCCAGCGCAAGGACCGGCTCCGCCGTCATGCCGGCATCGCCGGCGACGTGGGGGGCCCTGAAGGTGGAGCGGTCATCGGCGATCGACCTCGGTCACGGTTGTCTGGTCGGCATGCTACCAGCGACGACCGCGTCAGAAGGTCCGGCTGATCGCGCCTGCTGCCGTGCGGCCCGGCCGCGCCAGGACCGTGGCGTGGGCGGAGGGCCCGGCGGATGCAGGCCCCTGGATGCATGCCCGACGGATGCACGCCGGCGGACACATGCCCGGCGGATGCATGCCCGGCGGATGCGGGACCGCGACCGCTACACTCGCGACCGTGCCACGGCCGCATGAACCCCTTCGCACGGTGCCGCACGCGGCCCCGGCCATCATCCCGGCGACCGACCTGGGCGGTGTCTGCGTCCTCAAGCGGGGCCGGCAGTTCCTGCTCGCCGACGCCGCCGGCAACATCCACTCCGACGCCCGCGGCCTCGGCCTGTACGACGGCGACACGCGGTTCGTTTCCCGCCTCGTCCTGCGAATCAACGGCCAGCCGCCCGCGGTGATGCGCGCCGACCCGGGTGGAGCGGCCGCCGGGACCATCGCCCTGACGAACCCGGACCCGCCACGGCCCCGGCGCCGCGCGACCGCGCCCGGTGGCACGCTCGCGCGGCGGTCTCTGGCGATCACCCGCCGCCGTCGAATCGAGGACGGGCTGCACGAGGTGCTGGCTGTCACCAACGTGGCGGGTCGTCCCGAGTCGATCGTGATCGAGCTGTCCGTGGACGTGGACATGGCTGACATCTTCGAGGTCCGGGGCTACGTCCGGCCTCGGCGCGGCGAAATGGGCCCGATGGAGCTTGGCGGCGAGCAGGCACGCTTCCCGTACTACGGGCTCGACGGCGTGGACCGGTGGACGATCCTCACCGCGCCGGGTGCCCGCCTGCACGCGGTCCGGCGCGGCGGGCGGCGCCGCCGGTAACGGCGCCGCCGGTAACGGCGCCGCCGGTAACGGCGCCGTGTCGGCTCGCTGGGAGCGGGCCGTCAAGGCCGGCGAGACCGTCACGCTGACCTGGTCCGTCCGCTTCGAGAGCTTCGGGGCCGCGACCTCGTCGGGGGCCGGCGACCACTCCGCCGACCCGGCGCCGCTCGGATCGCCCGCCCCCGCGGCGGTGACACGCGCCGAGGCGACGACCGTGCGCTCGGACCGTGAGCCGTTCGACCGGGTGATCGCCCGCGGGATGGCCGATCTCGCGCTCCTCGTGACGCCCGGGCCCGGACCGGGCCAGCGGCACCTGTCGGCGGGCGTCCCGTGGTTCACGACGCTGTTCGGCAGGGACGCCATCCTGGCCAGCTTCGCCGCGCTCCTGGTCGACCCGTCGCTGGCCGTCGACACGCTCCGCGTGCTGGCGAGTCTCCAGGCCACGGGCGATGACCCGGCCCACGACGCGGAAGCGGGCAAGATCCCGCACGAGATCCGAGACGGCGAGATGGCCAGGACAGGCGAGGTTCCGTTCGGCCGCTACTACGGGGCCGCCGACACGACGCCGCTGTGGCTCGTGCTGCTCGGCGAGACGTTCGACTGGACCGGCGACGTAGACCTCGTGAGCGAGCTCTGGCCGAACGCGCTCGCCGCGCTCGACTGGTTGGAACGCGGCGGTGACCCCGACGGCGACGGCTTCATCGAGTACCGGCGACGCGCGCCCGGCGGACTCGTGAACCAGGGCTGGAAGGACGCCCTGGATGCGGTCCAGGATCGGGCAGGGCGTGTCGCGGACGGCCCGATCGCGCTGGTCGAAGTCCAGGGGTATGCCTACGACGCACGGATTCGCATGGCGCGCCTGGCGCGCGCCGTCGGGGACATGCCGCTCGCGGAGCGACTGGACGCCGATGCCGGCCGCCTCCGCGCCAGGTTCGCCGAAGCCTACTGGGTGCCCGACCTGGCGACGTGCGCCCTCGCCCTCGACGGCGCCAAGCGCCCAATGGACGCGATCGGGTCGAACCAGGGCCATGCGCTGTGGAGCGGGATCGTGGACGAGCGCCATGCCCAGGGTGTCGCTGAGCGCCTGGCTGGTCCGGGCCTCGACTCCGGTTGGGGCATGCGCACGTTCGCAGCCGGCCAGCCGGGGTACACGCCCTTCGGGTACCACACCGGCACCGTCTGGCCCCACGACGCCGCCATCGCCATCGCCGGCCTCCGCCGCTACGGCTTCGATGCCCCAGCGAGCCGGCTCGCTGCCGGCCTGCTGGACGCGGCAACACGATTCCCGGACGCCCGGCTGCCCGAACTGTTCTGCGGCTTCAGCCGGGACGAGGTCGAGGATCCTGTCCCCTACCCCGTCGCCTGCTCGCCGCAGGCGTGGTCGGCAGCGGCGCCCTTGCTGGTCCTGCGGTCGTTGCTCGGCCTCCGGCCTCGAGCGGCGGACCGCGAGCTGGACCTGGTCCGGCCCATCCTGCCCGAGGGCGTCGACGACCTCGCCATCTCCGGGCTGGCGATTGGGACGGCGATGGTCGACCTCCATGTCCGCCGCCGGCGCGGGCGGCCGCGCGTCGAGGCCGTCGTCCGGGGTGGCGAGCTGACCGTGACCGTCTCCGACTGAGGCTGGGCCAGAGCGGGCCAGAGCGGGCCAGAGCGGGCCGGTGGCGGGGTGGCCCGGGATGCTGCCCCATCTTGCGGCGGGGACCATCTGGATCCCTCGCGGATTCGGCTTGACGGCCGGTTCCGTTGAGAGATAATGCGCGTTACTAACGCGGGTTAGTAACGTCCCGGATCAGCGTCCACCAGCGTCATCTCGGTAGCCCGCCCACCGCGCCTGCGGTGGCCGTCTGGCAGGAGGACCGGTTGACCCAGCAGCGGCGGCGTCCAACGAGCGCCGATGTCGCAGCCCGGGCGGGCGTCTCCCGGACGACCGTTTCGTTCGTCCTCAACGCGCGCACCGACGTCGGCATCCCGGCCGACACCCGCCAGCGCGTCGAGGACGCGGCCCGCGAGCTCGACTACCACCCGCACTCCCCGGCCCGCGCCCTGGCCGGCGGCTCGACGCACACCATCGGCCTGGTCCTCCGCCAGTCCGCCGAACAGGTCGCCGCCGACGCGCTGCTGGCCGAGACCCTGTGGGGCGTGGCGTCCGAGGCGCGGATCAGCGGCTATCGCGTCCTGGTCGAGCCGCTCTCGCCCGACGGGGGACGCTACAGCGACCTGCTCCTCTCCCAGCGGGCCGACGGCCTGATCGTATCTGGCCCCCGCATCGACGACGCAGAGCTGGCCTCGCTCGTCACCGACGGCTTCCCGATCATCCTGCAGGGCTCCCTGCCGTCCGTCGCGGCGCCCAGCGTGGACGTCGACAACCGGGCGGGAGCACGCGCGGCCGTGGACCACCTGGTCGGCCTGGGCCACCGGCGCATCGGCTGCATCACGAACGCGCCGCTCGCCTACACGGCCGCCGCCGACCGCGTGGCCGGCTATCGCGATGCCCTGGACGCGGCCGGCATCGCCCCCGACGAGAACCTCGTGATCGCCGGCGAGTTCGACGCCGCCAGCGGCCATGCCGCGATGCGCCGATTGCTCGCCCAGGCGCCCGACGTCACCGCCCTGTTCGTCGCCAGCGATGTCGTCGCCTTCGGGGCGCTGCGCGCCCTGCGCGAGGCCGGCCTCCGGGTGCCACGGGACATCTCGGTGGTCGGTTTCGACGACATCCCCCTCGCTCGCCATTTCGACCCACCGCTTACGACCATCCGCCTGCCCGCGAACGCCCTGGGGGCGGCGGCCGGGCGGGCGCTCGTCGATCGATTGGCGGGCCGGCCGACGGCCGAACGGACGCTCCTGCCGACAGAGCTGATCGTCCGCAATTCGACGGCTGCCCGCTCCAACCGTACAGGAGGGCCATGAGAGGAGCCGGAGGAGAGTCGGAGCATGTCCGGTACGCAAGCAGGAGGAGTGAACTGACGTGATCGAAGCGAAGCGAAGCACCCTGGGCCGGGCGGCCGCGCTGGCCGCCGGCATCTCGATCGTGGTGGCCGCCTGCGGCGGCAGCGCCACGCCCACACCCGCGCCAAGCACCGCCGCCAGCGCGCCCGCAAGTGCGCCCGCGAGCGCCGCGGCCTCGCCGTCGGCGGCCGCGTCCGCGGCGGCTTCCGCGTCCGGCGCGGCCGGCTCGCTGGCCGGCCAGTCCGTCACCGTCATCGGCACGTGGGGCGGCTCCGAGCAGGACGCCTTCATGGCCATGGTCAAGCCGTGGGAGACGCAGACCGGGGCGACGGTGAAGTACACCGGCACCCGCGACCTCAACACAGTCCTCACGACCGGCGTCGCCTCGGGCGTCCTGCCCGACCTCGCCGGCCTGCCCGGCCCCGGCCAGATGAACGAGTGGGCCGGCAGCCTCACCGACCTGAGCACGGTCCTCGACGTGAACACCTACAAGTCCGAGACGGCCGCGCCCCTCGTCGACCTTGGCACCGTCAACGGCAAGATGGTCGGCGTCTTCATCAAGACCTCGATCAAGGGCCTGATCTGGTACGACCCCAAGGTCGTCGGCGACCTCTCCACGAGCGCCCCCACCACCTGGGACGCGCTCCAGACGCTGATCAGCACGGACAAGAGCAAGGCGGCCTCGCCGTGGTGCCTGGGCGTCGAGTCCGGCGCCGCATCCGGCTGGCCGGGCACGGACTGGATCGAGGACTTCGTCCTCCGCCAGGCCGGCCCCGACGTGTACAACAGCTGGTGGCAGGGCAAGACCAAGTGGACCGATCCGGCCATCAAGACCGCCTTCCAGTCCTTCGGCCAGATCGTGGCCCAGAGCTACGGCGGCTCCACCGCCGTCAACGCGACCAACTTCGCCAACGCCGGTGACCCGCTCTTCAAGACCCCGCCCGGATGCCTGTTCCTGCACCAGGCCAGCTTCATCACCGGCCTCGGCCAGTTCCCGAAGATGCAGTCGGGCACCGACTACAACTTCTTCCCCTTCCCCGACATCAACACCCAGTACACGGGCGCCATCGAGGGCGCCGGCGACCTCTTCGGCATGTTCCACAACACGCCGGCATCGGCGTCGCTGATGGCCTACCTCGTGACCGCTCCCGCCCAGGACATCTGGGTCAAGATCGGCGGCGCGATCTCCGCCAACAAGAACGCCACGGACTACCCGGACGCCATCAGCAAGCGCTCCGCGGATCTCCTGGCCAACGCCAAGACCTTCGTGTTCGACGCGTCGGACCTCATGCCGACGGCCATGAACAACAAGTTCTGGGCCGACATCGTCAAGTACGTCCAGCACCCGGACCAGCTCGACGCGCTCCTGGCCGACCTGGACAAGACCCAGGCGGACGCCTACAGCCAGTAGCTCCTCCTCGTCTCCCGGCGAGGGCGGCCCCCGTGCCGTCCTCGCCGGCTCCTCGCTGAACGGAGGCTCCAGCGATGGATCAACGCCTGGTGACGGCCATCATCGTGGTGGTCGGCGTGCCGGCCGTGCTGGTCACGTACATCTGGCTGACCGAACAGGTCCTGCACCTGTTCGGTGAACGCGTCAAGCCCAGGCTCCGGCCGTGGCTGTGGCTCGCGCCGGCCCTGGCCTTCCTGGCGGTGTTCCTCGTCTACCCGACGATCGGCACGTTCGTCCGGAGTCTCCAGGACAACAAGACCGGCACCAGGTTCGTCGGGCTCGACAACTTCGCCTGGTTCTTCAACAGCGATTCGTCGCTCATCGCCCTTCGCAACAGCCTCATCTGGCTGGTTGTCCTGACGGCGCTGACGGTGGGCCTGGGCCTCCTGATCGCACTGCTCGTCGACCGCGTCCGCTATGAGACGGTCGCCAAGACGGTGATCTTCGTGCCGCTGGCCATCAGCATGGTCGCCGCCAGCGTGATCTGGACGTTCATGTACTGGCGGACAACGCCGCCGGACCCGCAGATCGGCACGCTCAACGGGGCGTTAGGGGCGCTGGGGGTCGGCCCGGTCGCCTGGTACCAGGTCTCGGATTTCGCCTTCAACAGCATCATGCTGGTCGTGGTCATGGCCTGGATGTGGACGGGCTTCTGCATGGTCATCATTTCGGCCGCGCTCAAGGGCATCAACCCTGAGCTCCTCGAGGCGGCCCGCGTGGACGGAGCATCGGAGCGCCAGGTCTTCCGGGGCATCACGCTGCCGTTGCTGGCGCCGACGCTGGCGGTCGTCATCACGACGATGATCATCACGGCGCTCAAGGCCTTCGACATCGTCTACGTCATGACCAACGGCAACTTCGACACCCAGGTCGTCGCGTTCCAGCTGATCAACCAGCTCTACAACTTCAACAGCCCCGGTCGCGCGAGCGCCATCGGCATCGTGCTGCTCCTGGCGATCATCCCCGTGATGGCCTTCAACATCCGCCGCTTCCAGGCCCAGGAGGCGATCCGATGACCGCCCTGTCCACCCCTTCCACGGCCGTGCGCACCGCCGGCGTCGGCCGCGGCTCGCGCTTCGCACGCCGGATCCCGCTCCACGTCGTCGTCATCTTCCTGATGGTGATCTGGCTGATCCCGACGATCGGCCTGCTCGTGAACTCGTTCCGGCCGCCCAGCGTGGTGACGCAATCCGGCTGGTGGACGGTGTTCTTCGGGCCGTCGCAGCTGACCCTCGACAACTACGCCCACGTCCTGAACCAGAGCAACCTGGGCGCGGGCTTCGTCAACAGCCTGTTCATCTCGATTCCGGCCACGATCATCCCGATCATGGTTGCCGCCTTCGCGGCGTACGCCTTCGCGTGGATGAGCTTCCCCGGCCGGAACATCCTGTTCGTGGCGGTGGTGGGCCTGCTGGTCGTGCCCCTGCAGGCAACGTTCATCCCGATCCTGCAGCTCTACGGTCCGAAGGGCCTGAACATCGCCGGATCCTTCCTGGCCGTCTGGCTGGCCCACACTGGCTACGGCCTGCCGTTCGCGATCTACCTGCTGCGCAACTTCATGGGCGAGCTGCCGCGCGAGGTGTTCGAATCGGCCGCCATCGACGGCGCCAGCCCGGTGACTGCGTTCTTCCGGCTCGCCCTGCCGATGACGATCCCGGCAATCGCGGCGCTGGCGATCTTCCAGTTCCTGTTCACCTGGAACAACCTGCTGGTGGCCCTGGTCTATCTCGGCGCCCAGAATCCCGACAACGCACCGATGACGATCGTCGTGTCCAACCTCGTGAGCTCACTCGGCGGCGGCTGGCAGTACCTGGCCGCGGCCGCGTTCATCACGATGGCGGTGCCACTGGCGGTCTTCCTGGCCCTCCAGCGCTACTTCGTCCGCGGCATCGTGGGCGGTTCCGTCAAGGGGTGACCGCATTCCGGGCGCGGGTGTCTCGCCGCACGCCGCGCCCGTCAATCGACCATGATCGGCCCGCACGCGGCTGAGGCCCTCACCGGCGTCCGTGGGCCGCGCCCGACCTCGGAGCGCCCAACTCACCGACCTGATCCGAGCGTGATGTCAGACCGACGACCCCTCTACCCGATCGACGCCTGGCGGATCCGCGAGCTGACCTTCGATCCGGCGTTCGCGCCCCGCAACGAGACCATCTTCTCGCTGGGAAACGGCCACCTCGGCCTGCGTGGGAACCTCGACGAGGAGCCCGGCAACGTCGACCACGGCACGTACGTGAACGGGTTCTACGAGGAAGCGCCGATCAGCTACGGCGAGGTCGCCTACGGCTACCCGCGCAACCACCAGGTGCTGCTCAACGTCGCCGACGGGAAACGGATCCAGCTGTACGTCGGCGACGACCCATTCGACCTGGCCACGGGCACGATCGAGGCGTACGAGCGGTCGCTGGACCTGCGCACGGGGCTGCTCACGCGGGCCATCCGGTGGCGCGCACCCGGCGGGTCGACCGTCGAGGTGGCATCGCGCCGCCTGGTCTCGCTGGCCCGCCCGGCGATCGCCGCGATCCAGTTCACGGTCACGCCCGTCGACCGGCCCGCGCCGCTGCGGATCGTCTCGGCGATCAACGGCCGCGTGCGCAACCAGGAGGGGACCGACGACCCGCGCGTCGGCGCCCACCTGCCGGATGGTTCACTGCAGACGACGCACTGCGAGGCGTCGGGAACCTGGGGCACGATCGTCCAGCGGACCCGGAACACGCGGCTCGCGGTGGCGGCGGCGATGGACCACGAGATCGGCGGAGCGGGCACGCCGGCCCGCTCCGCTCGAACCTCCTCGATCGCCGGCGAAGACGTCGTCGCCCTCACGGTGCAGGCCGAGCCCGAGGCTGGGGCGGCGCTGGTCCTGACCAAGTACCTCGCCTACTGCACGTCGCTGGACCACCCGGAGGAGGCCCTCGTCGGCGAAGCCCGGGCGGCGCTGGCGGCGGCGCGCGCGTGCGGGTTCGATGGGCTGGCCGGGGAACAGCGGGCCATCCTCGAGCGCTTCTGGAGCGTCTCCGACGTCGAGCTCGACGGGGACGGCACGCTCCAGCAGGGCGTCCGCTTCAACCTCTTCAGCCTCTTCCAGGCCGCCGGCCGCGACGGCCGGACGAGCCTGGCCGCCAAGGGCCTGACCGGCGAAGGGTACGAGGGCCACTACTTCTGGGACACCGAGGTCTTCGCCCTGCCGTTCTTCGTCTACACCCAGCCGGAGATCGCGCGGGACCTCCTGCAGTTCCGCTGCCGCATCCTCGGCAAGGCGCGGGCACGCGCGGCCGAGATGAGCCAGCGTGGCGCGCTCTTCCCGTGGCGGACCATCGGCGGCGAGGAAGCCTCGGCCTACTTCCCCGCCGGCACGGCCCAGTACCACATCAACGCCGACATCGCCCTGGCCATCGCCCGCTACGTCGCCGCCACCGGCGACCGGGGCTTCCTGCTCGACGGCGGCGCGGAGGCCGTCTTCGAGACCGCCCGCCTGTGGGCCGATCTCGGCGACTACGTCCCGTCGCAGGGCGGCGCCTTCTGCATCAACGGCGTCACCGGGCCCGACGAGTACACCGCGCTGGTCAACAACAACTGCTTCACGAACCTCATGGCCCGGGCCCATCTCCGCTACGCCGCGACGCTGGCCGACGAGCTGCGGCTCGAGGCGGGCCCGGCCTTCGACCGGCTGGCGGGCCGCATCGGCCTGGACGATGGGGAGGTGGCGGAGTGGCGGCGTGCCGCCGACCTCATGCGCATCCCCCGCGACCGGGAGCTCGGCATCCACGCCCAGGACGACGAGTTCCTGGCCCTGGCGCCGTGGGACTTCGCGAGCACGCCGCGCTCGTGCTATCCGCTCCTCCTCCACTTCCACCCGCTGGTCATCTACCGCCACCAGGTCCTGAAGCAACCGGACGTGGTGCTGGCCCAGGTCCTCCTGGGCAGCCAGTTCACGACGGCTGAGAAGCGCCGCAACTTCGATTACTACGATCCGATCACGACCGGCGACTCGTCGCTGTCGCCGTGCATCCAGAGCGTCGCCGCCGCCGAGCTGGGCTACGCCGACCGCGCCTACGAGTACTTCATGCGCACCGCGCGGATGGACCTCGACGACGTCAACGGCAACGTGTCCCACGGCGTGCACGCGGCGGCGATGGCCGGTTCGTGGGTCTCGCTGGTGCACGGGTTCGCGGGGTTCCGCGACGACGCGGGGCGGGTCTCCTTCTCACCGCGCCTGCCGGCGGCCTGGAGCCGGCTGCGATTTCGCATGCGCCTGCGCGGGACGCTCCTCCAGGTCACGATCACGGCCCGCACGGCCGAGTACGCGCTGCTCGGGGGCGCGGAGCTCGAGGTGGAGCACTTCGGCCGGCCGGTGCGGGTGACCGCCGGCGCACCGGCCACGATCGGCCTCGATCCCCACCTCGAGGCCGTCATCTTCGACCTCGACGGCGTGATCACCGACACCGCCGAGCACCACTTCCGGGCGTGGCAGCGGCTGGCCGAGGAGATCTCCCTGCCCTTCGACCGCGAGCTCAACGAGCGCCTCAAGGGCGTCAGCCGGATGGAGAGCCTGGAGATCATCCTCGAGCACGCCGGCCGGACGGAGAGCCTGGAGGACCGGGTGCGCCTCGCTGACCGCAAGAACGCCTACTTCCGCGAGCTCATCAAGGCGATCACCCCGGCCGACCTGCTGCCGGGGATCGGTGCCCTGCTCGGCGAGCTGCGCGCCGCCGGCATCAAGACCGCGATCGCGTCCATGAGCCACAACGTGTGGGACGTCGTGCACAGCCTCGGCATCGAGGACGACGTCGACCTGATCGTCGACCCGGGCGCGCTCGTGAAGGGAAAGCCCGATCCCGAGATCTTCCTCACCGCGGCCGAACAGCTGGGCGTCCGATTCGAGGACTGCGTCGGCATCGAGGATGCCCGGGCCGGCGTGGAGGCCATCAAGGCGGCACGGATGATCGCCATCGGCGTGGGCCGGGACCTGCCCGGCGCCGACTGGCGCGTCGAGTCCACGGCGTCACTGACCCGCGAGGCGCTCGCCGGCCTGTTCCCGAAGGCCTGACGGGCGGGGCAGGCCGGGCGCTCCGCGACCGGGTCCTTCGAGCCGGTCCTTCGAGCCGGTCCTTCGAGCCGGTCCCGGATCCCCTACGTGGCCAGGCGTCCCCGGAGCATCGCCAGGCGCTCCTCGAGCTCCGCGACGCGGGCGCGGGCCCCCTCCACCACCGCGGCCGGCGCCCGGCTCGTGAAGCGGTCATCGGCCAGGCGGGCCTGCGCCGCGGCCAGCTGGGACTCCGCCTCGGCGAGCTCCTTCTCCAGGCGCGCCCGGTCGCGCGCCGAGGCGTCCGCGTCGGGCGCAGCCGGCCGGATGGCCGCCTCGATCGACCCGGCCACCACGGCCAGCCCGCCGGACCCTCCCTCACGGATGGCTGCCGCGTCCGGGACGCGGCGCAGCGGGCGGGCGTGGGCCAGACGTTCGAGGGCCGGCGCGAGCCCGTCGAACGCGCCGACCAGGCCAGCCGGCACGACGACGTCGACCGGCAGCCACGCGGACGGTTCCAGCCTCGCCTCCGAGCGCGCGTTGCGGAGCGCCCGGACCAGGTCCAGCAGCGGCCCGACCTCGGCCTCGGCGGCGGCGTCGGCCGGCGGGGCGGCCGGCCAGTCGGCCACCATGAGGAGGTCCGGGTCGGCGGGTGCCTTCGGCAGCTCGCCCCAGATCGCCTCCGTGACGAAGGGCATGACCGGGTGCAGCAGCCGCAGGTACGTGTCGAGCGACTCCACCAGCGTCCACCAGGTCGCCTCGCGCTGCGCCGGCGCCAGGCCGTGGTCCGCGAGGCGGACCTTGGCCAGTTCCAGCCCCCAGTCGCAGAACTCGGCCCAGATCGAGTCGTACAGGGCCCGGGTCAGCTCGCCGAACTGGAAGTCGGCGATGGCCCGGTCGGCCGTGGCCACGGCAGCAGCCACGCGGCTCCGCAGCCAGCGTTCGGCCGGGCCCAGCTCGGCCGGATCGGGCGCGACCCTGGCCGTGCCCGTGGCGATCGAGGCAGGGCGTGCGCCGAGCACAAAGCGGGCCGCGTTCCAGAGCTTGTTGGCGAAGTTGCGCGCGTTCTCGAGGCGTTCTGCGCTGAACTTCTGGTCGTTGCCGGGCGCCCCACCGTGAATCACGGCGAAGCGGAGTGCGTCCGCCCCTGCCTCGTCGATCGCCTCGAGCGGGTCGACGACGTTTCCCTTCGTCTTCGACATCTTCTGGCCGTACGGGTCGCGGATGAGCCCGGACAGGTAGACCCAGTCGAACGGCGCCTGGCCGGTGAGGTGGATGCCCAGCATCATCATCCGGGCGACCCAGAAGAAGATGATGTCGTAGGCGGTCTCCATGACCGTGCCCGGGTAGAAGCGGGCGAGGTCCGCGGTCGCCTCCGGCCAGCCGAGCGTGGAGAACGGCCAGAGGCCGGAGCTGAACCACGTGTCGAAGATGTCGGGATCCTGGACCAGCTCGGCGGCCGGGCGGCCGCACGTCTCGCACGCCGGCGGCCCGGCGGCTTCGGCGCTCACGGTGACGTGGCCGTCCGGGCAGTACCAGGCCGGGATCCGGTGGCCCCACCAGAGCTGGCGGCTGACATTCCAGTCGCGGATCTCGGTAAGCCAGTGCTCCCATACCTTCTCGAACCGTTCGGGAAGAATGACCGTTCGCCGCGAGCGCGTCGCGGCCAGGGCCGCCTCGGCCAGTGGCGCGACGCGGATGAACCAGCCGGCCTTGAGCCGCGGCTCCACGGCGTCGTGGCTGCGCTGGCACCGGCCCAGGATCATCTCGTGGGGCGTCGTCGCCAGCAGGTCGCCGCTCGCCGCCAGCTCGGCCAGGATGCGTTGCCTGGCCTCGTAGCGGTCCAGGCCGGCGAAACGGCCGCCCACGGCCGAGATGCGCCCATCGTCCTCGAGCACGTCGACCTCGGGCAGGCCGTGGCGCTCGCCGGTGGCGTGGTCGTCGTGGTCGTGGGCAGGGGTGATCTTGACGGCCCCGGTGCCGAACGCCGGATCGACCACCGCGTCGGCGATGATCGGCACGATCCGGTCGACGAAGGGGATCCGTGCGTGGCGGCCGACCAGGCCGCGGTGGCGGGGATCGTCCGGATGGACGGCCACGGCCGTGTCGCCGAGGATGGTCTCGGGGCGCGTCGTGGCCACGGCGATGGTCGCGTCGGGGTCGTCGGCGCCGGTCGCCTCGTCGACGAGGTGATAGCGGACGGTCCACAGTGTGCCCGTCTCCGGCGTCGCGATCACCTCGAGGTCGGACAGGCTGGTGCGGCAGCCAGGGCACCAGTTGATGAGCGTCTCGTGCCGGTACGCCAGCCCCTCGCGGTGGAGGCGGGTGAACGCCTCGCGCACGGCCCGCGCGGACACGTCGTCCATCGTGAAGCGGAGGCGACTCCAGTCGAGGCTGGCGCCCAGCCGGCGCTCCTGCCCCAGGATGACGCCCCGGGTCTCGGCGATGAAGCGGTGCATCCTTTCCAGGTACCGCTCGCGGCCAAGGCTCTGGCGGGTCTCCCCCTCCGCCGCGATGATGCGGTCGAGCACGAACTGGGCGGCGATGCTGGCGTGGTCGAGGCCCGGCAGGAAGAGCGCCGGCCGCCCCTGCATGCGAGCGTGGCGGATCATCAGGTCTTCCACCGTCGACCGCTGCGCGTGGCCGAGGTGGAGGCTGCCGGTCACGTTCGGCGGCGGCTGGATGATCACGAAGGGCGGCTTGGAGGAATCGGCCCGGCTGCCGGTGCCATCCGGGGCGAAGACGTCGGCGGCGAGCCACCGCTCGTAGATCGGTCCTTCGACGTCGGGTGCGCGGTAGGCCTTCGCCAGCCCGCCGCTGCCCAGTGCGGCGCCGCGGCCCGCAGTGGCGCCGCGGCCCGTCGCCGTTCCGCCCGCCGCGGCGCCCGAGCCCCGCTCCTCCGCCGACCGATCCCGATCCGCCATCACGCCCACTCCCGAGAACGAACCAACCCCGCTCGTCCCAGCGGACGAACGGGGTTCGTGGTACCACCTGCTGGTTCGGCAGCCGGCCGGCCGGGTCATCACCGGTCGGGCACGGGCGCCCGGCTGCCCTCGTCGGCGCGCTATCGGGCGCCACCCGCCCGGCTCTCGAGCGACCTTCGCGCGTCCCTGTCCCCCGCGGGCTTCCAGCCTTCGGCGCCGCGGTCTCTGGTGGGCGGTCGGAGCGCTACTCCTCTCGGTCTTCGCCGGCGTGGCGGGAGTGTAGCACGGGGTCATTCATCTTCAGCCGTCAAGGCCACGGCGGCACCCCGGCGCACCGGCGTCGCGTTTGCTGGTGCCACGGGGCCAGGGCCACAAGGCGCAGCTTGCCAGTCGGTGACCTTCTCATTACCGTAGCCACCCTGTTACCCACCAGCCGCAGGGAGGATGCCAGATGGCCGGCAGGGCGATCGGAAGCGGCACGAAGGCCGACCCGTGGGTCCTGCGGACGCCGCCCGGGACCTCCGACTACACGATGTATCGCGACGAGGCGGCCGATCCGCCGGCGCTCGTCTGCCAGGTCGGATCGACCCAGCTTCGGTATCACCTGCGGGCGATCGACGATCTCCACGCGATGCTCGTAGCCCGCGGCGACTGGATGCTCCTTGGCGCCGCGGACGAGCAGAAGCCGGCCGCTGACGGGACCGTGGAATCCTGGGGCCGCTCGGCGGACAATCCGGTCGGCGGGTGGTACGGGCTGAAGAAGGGCCTCCGCGGCCGGTTCGGCATGTACCTGCCGCCCCTGCTCGAGGCGCTCGGCCTGGCTGAGGTGACCCACGATGCGCGCAACAACCAGATGCGGGCCCGCTGACCTCGCCGTCATGGCGCACTGGCGGGCCGGCGCCTGGGCCAGGGGCGCGGGGCCGTGACCGGCAGGCCCGCCCGCACCCTGCCGGGCGGCGACCCGTTCGATGCGCTCGGGGACCCCAATCGGCGCGCGATCGTCGAGCTGCTGAGCGTGCGCGAACGGTCCGTCCAGGAGCTCGCCGACTCCCTGCCGATCAGCCGACCGGCGGTGTCGCGGCACCTTCGCCTCCTGCGGCAGGCCGGCCTGGTCGTGGAGGAGCCACGCGGGACGCGCCGCGTCCACCGGCTCCACGACGCAGGCGTCGAGGCGGTACGGTCGTACCTCGAGCAGGTCTGGGGCGATGTCGGCGCTCGATTCCGCCTGGTGGCCGAGAACGTCGCCGTCGATCGCGGCGAGGAGCGGAGCGTCGTCGATCCGGGCAGCGACCGGCGGAGCAGCGACCGTCGGAGCGACGATCTCCGGAGCGACGACGCGTGATCGAGCCGATCCGGCTGGCGTTCGAGGTCGCCTGCCCGGCCGACCATGCCTTCATCGTCTGGACCCGGCGCATCGGCCAGTGGTGGCCGGCCGACCACACCGTCACGGCCGAGCGTGACCTGGCGATCGTCCTCGAAGGCAGGCCCGGCGGCAGGATCTTCGAGCGGACGACGGCCGGTGTCGAGCATGACTGGGGCGAGATCACCGCCTGGGAGCCGCCCCGTCGACTCGCCTACCTGTGGCACCTGCGACGGGACCGTGCCGATGCGACGGAGGTCGAGATCCGGTTCGTGCCGATCGGCGACGCGACCACCCGGGTCGAGATCGAGCACCGCGGCTGGGAGCGGCTCGGCGCCGACGGAGCGTCGTGGCGCGATCGCAACCGGGGCGGCTGGACGACCCTCCTCCCCCACTTCATCGCGGCCGCCGTCGACGCGCCGAGTGGCTTCGCCGTCGTGAGCAGCGACGTGCGCGTCGGAACGGGCGGTTTCACGGGCGTGGGCATCGCGTCCCTTCTGCCCGCGGAGGCTGCGCAGCTCCGCACCCTGGTCGCCGCGGCAGGGCTTGCGGACACCATCGCCGGCAGCGGGCACCTGCGGGACATCGGGATCGGTGCCGTGGCGGAGGCGAATGGAGTGACTGCCGAGTTGCTCGCGATCGAGGTGCGTGAAGCCGGCGGTCGCGGGACGGTACGGTTCGGCTTCCCGGCTGGACCCCACGACCAGGGAATCCAGGGCGCGCTCATCGCGACCCTCGAGATCGGGGACGATGCCGGCACCGCCTACGACACTCGCAGTCGCCCGTGGCACGGAGCTGCAATGGGCACGCCGCATGAGTTCTACTTCCGGCCGCGGCCCCCGGCCGAGGCATCGGAACTCCGGATCTCGATCCTCCGACTGGACACTTGGGATCCACCGGGCTTCGCGAGCGGGATACCTCCCCAGTCGAGGACCTCGATCGACGGCCCGTGGGAGTTCCGAACGCCGCTCTGAGCGGGGAGGCGGTCCGCCGACCCAGCCGGGCCCGTCAGGCGATCTCGTGGGTGCCCGGCGGCGCGGCGAGGATCAGCGTGGCGGCCCGCCGGCCGGCTTCGTCAACGTGTCCTGCGGGAGGCTCCGGTGCCGATTCCGGCTCCCATGTCCCCGGGCCCCAGAGGCGGCCGAAACGGAGGACGATGGCCTCGAGCCCGGACTCCGCGGCACCGCGCTCCATGGCGGAGATCGCGGCTGCCCGGGGTCGCCCATCGAACGCCCGTCAAGGGTCGAGAGGTCCGTGGGCGACCGGCAGGCCGCGCCGGGGATCGTCCCCGGGTTGTTCGAGCATCGCCGCCAGGCGCCGTCGCGCCGGCGGTTCGGCTCACGCTTCGGTCGCGCCGGCCCACAGGTTCACGCCCGCCTCCGTCGCAAATCGGTCGATCTCCGCAAGCTCGTCCGGCGCGAACGCGAGGGTGCGGATCGCGCCCACGTTCTCCTCGAGCTGCGCCACGGAGCTGACGCCCAGCACCGTCGAGGTGACGCGGGGGTCGCGCAACACCCAGGCGAGGGCCATCTGGGCCAGCGTCTGGCCCCGGCCGCGGGCGATCGCGTCGAGCCCTCGGACCTTGGCCATCGTCTCGTCGGTGAGGAGGTCCAGCGCGAGCGAGTCGCCGAGCGAGGCGCGCGAGCCGGCAGGCACGCCGGCCAGGTACCGGCTCGTGAGGATGCCCTGGGCGAGCGGCACGAAGGCGATGCAGCCGACGCCTTCGGTGCCCAGGAGGTCGAGCAGCCCGCCTTCGATCCAGCGGTTGAAGAGCGAATACGAGGGCTGGTGGATGAGCAGCGGCGTGCCGAGGCCGCGCAGGATGTCGAGCGCGCGGCGCGTCCGCTCGGCCGAGTACGACGAGATGCCGACGTAGCGCGCCTTGCCCGCTCGCACGGCCGTATCGAGGGCTCCCATCGTCTCCTCGAGGGGCGTGTTGGGGTCGAACCGGTGCGAGTAGAAGATGTCGACGTGGTCGAGGCCCATCCGGGCCAGGCTCTGGTCCAGGCTTGCGAGGACGTACTTGCGTGACCCGCGATCGCCGTACGGGCCCGGCCACATGTCCCAGCCCGCCTTCGTCGAGATCACCAGCTCGTCGCGGTACGGGCGGAGGTCGGAGGCGAGAATGCGCCCGAACGTCTCCTCGGCGGCACCGTACGGCGGGCCGTAGTTGTTGGCCAGGTCGAAGTGGGTGATCCCGAGGTCGAAGGCGCGCCGGATGACGGCGCGCTGCGTCGCCATCGGCCGGTCCTCGCCGAAGTTGTGCCACAACCCCAGCGAGAGGGCGGGCAGCTCCAGGCCGCTCCGCCCGACTCGCCGGTAGGGCATCGCGTCGTAGCGCTCGCGGCTGGCGACGAACGCGGCGCGGTCCAGGTACGGCGGCGTTGGCATGGGCTGGCTCCGTTCGGCTGGGAAGGCGGGTGGTCGGCTGGGGACCCGAGCTTATCGCAGGGGCGCGACCACGCGCCGCAGCGTCGCGGCGCGGTGCCCGGTTCCAGCGCGGCAGCTCGAAATGCGCTGCACAACGCCCGCTGGGACCACGTATCCACGCACAGCATCCAAAGCCGCCAGAGGGGCGCCGATGGCCCCGCGAATCCACCCGTGGAATGATGGGTGGGGCCGGGATCGGCGCCGGGCTCCGTGGAGGCGCTCGTTACGCTCACGCGCCCCGCTGATGGGCAGCCGCCACCCGATCGCGCCCGGTGCGAAGTCGTCGAGCATCCCCTCCGTGGATTCCCGGCAGGAACTCGATGCGGCGAAGGCGACCGCCAGCGATCCGTCGGCGGGCGCGACAGGACCCCTGCCGGGCGGCCCGGTGCGCGCCGGAACTGACTTAGGCCGTTTCGCCCTGGGCGGCGAGCCACTCCGCGTAGTTGGTCTCGTCGACGCCCTTGTCCAGCTCGATCTTGGTGAGCAGGAGCGGGGGGCGTCCGTCGCGGATGGTCTCCTCAGTGATGAGGCACTTGCGGACCTCGGTCCGGTCCGGGATGTCGTACATCACCTCGAGGAGCGATTCCTCCACGATCGTCCGCAGCGCGCGGGCACCGGTCTTGCGGGCGAGGGCCGCGTCCGCGGTTGCCCGCAGGGCGCCGTCCGTGAAGACCAGGTCCACCTTGTCGAGGCCCAGGAAGCGCTGGAACTGCCGGGTGATCGCGTTCTTCGGCTCGGTGAGGACGCGGACGAGGTCCGCCGCGGTCAGCGCGGACAGGGTGACCACGACAGGCAGGCGGCCCACGAACTCCGGGATCAGGCCGAACTTCAGGAGGTCCTCGGGCATCAGCCGGTCGAAGATCTTCTGCCGGTCCGGCCGCGACCCGCGCTCCTCGGACCCGAAACCAAGCGCGCGCTTGCCGACGCGCTCCTCGATGATCTTCTCGAGCCCGTCGAACGCCCCGCCGCAGATGAACAGGATGTTCGTCGTATCGATCTGGATGAAATCCTGGTGGGGATGCTTGCGGCCGCCCTGGGGCGGGACGTTGGCGACGGTTCCCTCCAGGATCTTGAGGAGCGCCTGCTGGACGCCCTCGCCGGACACGTCCCGGGTGATCGACGGGTTGTCGGCCTTGCGGGCGATCTTGTCGATCTCGTCGATGTAGATGATTCCGCGCTGGGCGCGGGCCACGTCGAAGTCGGCCGCCTGGATGAGCCGGAGGAGGATGTTCTCGACGTCCTCGCCGACGTAGCCGGCCTCGGTCAGCGAGGTCGCGTCAGCGATGCAGAAGGGAACGTCCAGGACCCTGGCCAGAGTCTGGGCGAGGAGGGTCTTGCCGGAGCCCGTCGGGCCGACCAGGAGGACGTTGGACTTCTGGAGCTCGACGTCGTCGGTGGCGCCGCCCGCATTGATCCGCTTGTAGTGGTTGTAGACGGCCACCGAGAGGACCTTCTTGGCCCGCTCCTGGCTGATGACGTAGCTGTCGAGCGCGTCCTTGATGTGGCGGGGCGAGGGGAGCTTCGCCGCGGCCTGCTTCGGGCGCGGCTGCTCGAGCATCTCCTCTTCGATGATCTCCTGGCAGAGGTTGATGCACTCGTCACAGATGTAGACGCCCTGCCCGGCGATGAGCTTGCGGACCTGCTCCTGGCTCTTGCCGCAGAACGAGCAGCGATACGGGACCTTGGGCGTCTTGCCGGCCGTCATCTCCGAGTCTCTTCGCTCCTGCTCCGTGGCCAGGCTCGCGGCCTGACTCGCGCGTGACTAGGCGCCCGCCGGCTCCGCTCCGCCATCCCCGCCCGTTTCCGGCCGGATCGTGGCGCTTGTCCCGCCGCTCTTGCCGGCTGCCGTGCTGACCGCCTTCTCGACCGGCGTATACACCGAGTCGATGATGCCATATGCCTGGGCCGCTTCGGGACTCATGAAATAGTCCCGTTCTGTGTCCTTGATGATCTTCTCGATCGGCTGGCCCGTGTGCTTCGCCAGGCAGCGCGTGATTCGCGTTGACCATCGTCTCCATCTCCTTGACCTGGATGAAGACGTCCGGCGTGTTGCCGCGGAACCCGCCCGAGCCCTGGTGGATCATGATCCGGCTGTGCGGCAGCGCGAAGCGCTTGCCAGGGTGACCTGCCGCGAGCAGGACGGCCGCCATGCTGGCCGCCATCCCGACGCAGATCGTGCTGACCGGGGCGCGGACGAGCTGCATCGTGTCGTAGATGGCCAGGCCGCTGGTGATCACCCCGCCGGGTGAGTTGACGTAGAGGTTGATGTCCTTCTCCGGATCCTCCGAGTCGAGGAACAGGAGCTGGGCGATCACCAGGTTGGCGAGGTTGTCCTCGATCTGGTCGCCCAGGAAGATGATCCGCTCCCGCAGCAGGCGCGAGTAGATGTCGTACGCGCGCTCCCCGCGGCTCGACGACTCGATGACCATCGGGACGAGCATCTGGGACCCTCCGGGGGCTGTCCCGCCGGGCCGGTCCTGCGGGCCGGCGCGGCGGGCGAGGGGAAATGGGCGGTTCATGGGACGGCGGCTCAGCCCGGATCCGGCGACCCGGCCTGGGCGTCGGCCGCGGCCCGTGCGGCGACCGGGGGCGGCGCCGTCGTGACGTCCGCGTCGCCGGCGACGCGTGGCGGTTCGGGGCCGGCGTCAGCCTCGGCCTGGAGCTCGCCGGCATCGACGTCGGCGGCGCCTTCCGCGTCGATATCGGCCGCGACCGCGTCGGCATGGGCCGCGACGATGTCGCCGGCGGCCTCGGGCGCCGCGTCGGGCGCGTCCTCGAGGTGCGGGATCGCGGGATGCTCGGGATGGGCGGCCAGCCATTCGTCGATGAGCCGCTCGACGACGCGGGAGCGCCGCAGCGACGACCGGATCGCCGTCCGGGCTCGCTCGCTGTCGAAGTAGGCCTGGAGCTTCGGCTGCTGGGCGTAGCGAGCCCTGGCCTGGGCGGCCTCCGCGGCAACCTCCGCCTCGGAGATCTCGAGCCCCTCCGCGTCGGCCACGCGGCCGAGCACGAGCAGCGTCCGGGCGCGCTCCTGGGCACCCGGCCGCAGGTCCGCGTGCAGCGCCTCCGACGTCTTGTCCGCGGCCTTGAGATACGCCTCCTCGGTGATGCCCTGGCGGGCCAGGGAGGCCTTCAGCTCGTCGTGCATCACCTCGACCTCCTCGTCGACGAGGAGGTCGGGGATCTCCACGGTGGCGTTCTTCACGGCGTAGTCGATGATCCGGTCGGCGAACCCATGGCGGGCCCGGTCGAGGGCGTTCCGCTCGAGCCGGTGCTGGATCTCGGCGCGCAGCGCCGCCAGGTCCTCGTACTCCCCCATCGATCGGGCCAGCTCGTCATCGGCCGCCGGCAGGATCTTCTCGCGGAGCTCCTTGACGGTCACGTCGAAGTGCGCCTGCGCGCCGCGCAGCGACTCCTCCGCGTAATCGTCGGGGAAGGTGATGTCGAACTCGACGCGCTCGCCCGGCCGCAGCCCTTCGAGGTGATCCTCGAAGCCCGGGATCAGCCGATCGTCGCCGACGACGATGCGGCATCCGCTCCACGGTGCCGCCCGGGAAGGCCTCCCCGTCGCGGGTGCCGACGAAGCCGATGACCGCCCAGTCGCCCTTCTGGGCGCCGCGATCCTCGACCGGGGCAAGGGTGGCCTGCTGGTCGCGAAGCTCGTCGAGGACGCGCTGGACCTTGGCGTCGTCGACGGGGTCGATCTCGGGCCGGAACGGGAAGTTGCGGTAGTCGCCGAGCGTCACCTCCGGGCGGACCTGGACGGTGGCCTTGTAGCGGAGCGGCTTGCCTTCCTCGGCGTCGAGCACCTCGACGCTCGGCCGGGCGATCGGCACGAGCTGCTCCTGCAGCACGGCGTCGCGCCAGGACCGGTCGACCAGGTCCTCGACGGCCTCGTCGAGGACGGCAGTCGGCCCGAGGACTCGCTCGAGCATGTTGCGAGGCGCCTTGCCGGGTCGGAAGCCGGCGATGCGGGTGCGCTGGGACAGGCGCCGGGTGGCGGCGGTGACGGCCCGGGCGAGGTCCTCCGCGGGCAGCTCCACCTCGAGGACGACGGTGCTTCGGGGGGCTGGTGTACTGGTCACGTGCATGGCCGGTGAAGTATAGGTGGCGCCTCGGCGGGCGTGCCCCGCCCGGGGTCGGAGGGGCCCGGCCGAGAGGGGCTGGGAGGGACGGCCTCCGCCTACTGGTCGTCGCAGGCGCTATGGCCGCGCCTGCGTCTGTCCGGTAGGTGATGGGTCGGCACAGCGCTCTCAGAGATCGGAATCGATGACTTGAACGATGAGATCGCTGAGGCGCAACAGGTTGTCGATGATGTGCTCGGAGTGGATGCTTCCTTCGTGGTTCGATTGATTCAAGCGATCCGACACCACGCCGATCCAGCTGCACTTCAGACCCAACCTGCGACCCACGGTGAGAAAGGCAGACGACTCCAAGTCGATGGTGAGGACCCCAAGCTCCTTGAGGCGCATGACGAGGCTCTCCCCTTCCCTGTACAGAGCATCCGTCCCGAACGAGAGCCCGACGTGATGTCTTGAGTTCTGCGCCGCGAGGTGAGCGTGCAGCCGGGCCGTCAAGTCCAGGTCGGCCACAGCAGGGAATTCCACAGGCGAGTAGTACCGGGACACTCCGTCTCCCCGAATTGCGCCTTCCAGCAAGACGGTGTCCCCGATCTCCATGGTGTCCTGCGGCGTCCCTCCCATCCCCAGGCCGATCACGTGTCGGACTCCGCACGCCGCCAGTTGCTCCAGGGAGTTCGCGATGCGCGAGGCACCGTAGGAAGGGAAGTGGAGGGCAAAACGCTTCCCGCTCCGGGTCGTGCACACGCGCAACGGCGTCGTGGCGTAGGGCCACTCGAACTCCGTGACGACATGATCGAGCCTTTCATCGACCTTCCGGAAGAGACCTGAGCTGAACGTCACCAAGCACGCGGTGCCAATTTCCGCCTTCAGGGGGTCGAACTCCTGGTGTCGCAGGTCCCCCGCGGCAGTGACGTAGCAGTCCTGGCCGAACCAGAGGTCGTCGGAGACGATCGAACTCATTCGTTGCTCCTCATCAATGTCGAGCACCGTGGCGAGGGCGATAAGGTTCCGAGATCGTCCAAGACTGCCTCATGCGATGCGCGCGCGGCGTCAAGCGACGACGCCTGCGGGGGCCGCCTGCGCATCGAGCGACGCGCGGTGTGCCGGCGGCCGAGTGCCCGCCTCAGCTCAGGAGCAGCACCGCGTAGGCCGCGAGCCAGTGCTCGACCATGTAGTCGTCGCCGACGACGTGCGGCAGCGCCGCGTCCGCGTGGCGTCGCATGGCCGCGAGTGCGCCCGAAGCGCGCGGGTCGCCAGCCGGCAGGGATTCCGCGATCCGGCGCCAGCACCACGCCCGGCTCGCGTTGAGGCCGTGGAGGTGGGCGATGTGGCCGTCGGTCGGGTCCGATACGCGCACCGGCGTGAACAGGGACGCCGGCTGGCCGTCCGGCAGCCCGGGCAGGAAGCGCGCCAGCCAGCCGCCGAACTCCGCGGGCGCCGTAAGACCCGCCATCAGCTCCGCTTCGACCAGGGCCGGCGAGAGGAAGTCGAAGCCGGACGGCTCCCAGCCGCCGGGATAGTCGGCGTCGGCCGCGAACCAGCGCGCCACGGCTCCTTCGAAGGCGTCCAGCAGCGCGGCGTCGCCGGCGTCCCGGCGGGACCGCGCATGCGGCAGGGCGAGCGAAAGGCCGAAGGCGCTGTTCGTGTGGACGCCGTAGCGGACGGCGTACGTCGCGCGCGGCAGCCAGTCGAGGAAGTTCCCGGCGGCCGCCTCGGCGAGCGGACGCAGCCGGGCCGCCCAGCGAGCGCCGTCGGGATCATGCGCCGCGCCGGCCAGGGCGTCGACCTCGGCGACCAGGGCCAGCGCCCATCCCCAGCCATACGGACGCTCGCGATTTCGGTTGTCCGCGTGGCCGATGAAGCGGGCCTCTGCGGCCAGCGCCTCGGCTCTGAACCGGCGCTCCAGCGTGGCGCGGATCTCGTCGGCCGGGATCGCCTCGGGGACGGCGCGAAGGAGGCGCACCAGGAGCCAGTGCATCTCGACGCTCGAATGCCAGTCGAGACTGCCGTAGAAGACCGGCGTCCGCTCGCTCGGCCGGGGCCGGGGATCGTCGGGGCCGTGGAGCATCTGCCACACGTCGGCCGGATACTCGCGCCCGATGTTGGCCAGGGCGACGCGCGCGTAGGCGGCGGCGTTGTCGAGCAAGGTCGTTCGAAGCTGCGTCGCGACGTCGTTCATGGCCATCCAATCCGTCTCCAGGGCGCAGGCCGGCTTGCGCGATGCCATGAGGCATGAGCAGTTGCCATCATTGCGTACCGAGTCGACTGCTTTCGGGTATCACTGCCAGATTTCGGCAAGCAGCTCCGCGAGGGCTCGGCCCTGCTCGTAGCCTCCTCGCGCAGCCTGCAGACGCGTTGACGGATCCAGCGCATTGGCGTCGAACACGTCACCCGCGCCGCCATCTGGAAAGACGGTCTCCACCCTGCTGCCCCCTGCGCGGAAGTTCGTCGACCTGGGTTGCGAGATCCATGCCCCACTCCGCAGGCATCCGCGACCTGCCGCCGAATGGTGACAGCACCAGCACCCGCCCGTATCCAGCCGCCAGGTCGGCGTTCTCATTGCGTCGATAGCCGCCGTTGATGTATCGCTTCTCGCCGATGCGGTAGGGAGGGAAGGGGCCGAAGCCGTTGCTGGCGCTGGCCGCGACGGCGTCCACCAGGTCAATCTGGCTGTGGCGGTCGAACACGACCGGTTCCCCGGTATGCGCATCGACAGCCGCGATGAGCACGGGCTGTTGCGGCCAGCGCTGGCTGGGAAGCCGAGCCGCGACGATGTCGCGCCAGCGCGTCTGGCCAGAGCCGTCGGACGCATCCATTTCGAGCGCTGCGGCGCCCATCCTGCGGCGCATGTCGGACGCATCCTGAGCAGCACCGATGATTCCGTTCGACCACTCCAAGTAGTCAGGCCCCGCGAAATTCGGAGGGCGTCCCCTTTCCGATCCGGCGTCGCCAGCCTGTGGCCGGGGCGCAGCGGCGAGGATGCCCGCATACAGGTCGGCCGGCCGGGTCCCGCTGGTGATCTGGGCAGCCACCGTCGATCCTGATGACGTCCCGATGATGAGATCAGCCCCGGTTACATCAACCCCGGCATCGGACAGGCCGGCAATGAGACCGAGCGCCCACGCATTGCCTGCCGCGCCGCCCCCGGCGAGAACCAGGGCTCGCTTGCCTGAGTTGCCCGCCTGCCTTGTGGCGTCAACCTGCTGGTCGGGCATCGTCCAATTCCCCTGCCGTGGCGTCCGCCGCACCGCGATGCCATCGGAACTGGTCGTCGAGCTGATGCGCGGAGTCGAAGACGGTGTTGTGTTCATGGGAGTCGCCTTTCGCGAACCGGACGTTGTGGCCGGCCGTGATGCCGAGACGACGTCGCTTCGGGCCGAGGGGTCGCCGGTGTTGCCCCGTCCGCATGACAGGATGTCGCACATGCTGACCTGCCCGCAGGCTGGCAGACTACCGAAGAAGGACGCAATCGACGACATGAGCAGGAGGAGCAATTGCCGGAACGTCAGGGGGCGTCCGCACTGATCTCAGTGATGCTCATCGTCCGAGACGCCGAGGCAGCCCTCGCCTGGTACAAGGACGCGCTTGGCGCGACCGAGCTGTGGAACCTCGGAGGCGTCGCCGGTCTCGAGATCCATGGCGCACCTTTCTTCCTCCATGAGGTCAACCCGAACAATCCGGCGGAGGACAGCCCTGACCGGCTCGGCGTCACGAGCACACGGATCGAGCTGTTCGTCGAGGATCCGGACGGCTTCGTGAAGCGTGCCATCGCCACGGGCGCGAGCGCGGGATCGCAGGTAGCGGATCACCAGCGGCCGTGGGGGAAGCACCGCCAGGGCGGCTTCCGCGACCCGTTCGGCCACACCTGGTCCGTCGGCGACAGGTCGCCTCTCAGACGCTCAACGCTCTGAGTCTCGATCGAGCGCCGAAGACCGGTCCTTTCAGCGCTTCTTCGAAGCGGCCGAGCGACCAAAAGCTATCACCGCGGTCATTGAGGGCGATCTCATCCTCGGGTGGTAGCTGGGGCACGCGGCCGCGCTCGGCGAGGACCTCCCCTGACCTCACTGCTGCCGAGGCTCTGGTAGAGGATACCGGTCGGAATACGAACCGAAAGGCGGGCTCAATCCGGCGATCGCTGGCGGTGGCTAGCCGGTCTCGGCGCGCCTGAACCGGTCGGGCCGAATGGATGGCGCCCTCCTTCGCGCCTCATCAACGTCCCCGGTCGTCCCGTCGATGGGGCGCTCGCACGGGCGGCAGTCCGATGCTCGATCATGTCCGATCCCCGAGAGCACGTCCTCCTCGTCCCTCTGAGACGCCACGTAGGAGGGGCGGCGCCCCTCGTCACGCGGCAGGGTGGACTCCCAGGAATCACGAGGACTCTGCGACTGCTCCGGCTTAGCCGGCCCGGTCGCCCGCCGCCTTTGTTTGAGGAGGCCGGGAGAGGATCTGGTTGCTCTACGGCACGGCGGCGCGCGCGTGGACCGCCGTCGACCTCCTCAGAGAATCGCGGTCGCTGGTTCATGCCCACTCCAGGGATGCCGTCGCGCCGGTCCGACCACTTACGTCAACAGCTACCGGTCGTGATACTCCCCGGGCTGCGGATCAACTGAAATACCTGCCCGTGACTGCTCCGGTACTCCGCGTGATCAGCCGCGATCAGCGTGAGCGTACCATTGTCGTATGGGCTATCTACGCCAGCCGGCGCCTGATGTTCATTGGGGTCCACACCTTGCGGAAGCCACAGGCTTCCATCAAAGTCGAAGAGGCTCTGATAGATCCCACACTGAGTGTTGATCCCGCAACTCACCGGAACGCCGATCACCGCGGCGCTGGAGTGGGGTTCAGCGACCGTCGTATATGTGCAACCGGCCACGGAGATCCACGCAAGGATCACGAGAGTGGCGACCTGGAAACCGATCGAGTGCCAGCGTCCGTCCCGGGCGTATTGTCCACTCGGCCGACCTTTGCCCGTATGAGGCAGTAGACAGGTTTCGCGACCAGACGAGGTCGTGATCCCGCGACTCTCATTCATTTCGAGATCCAATCGTCCGCACGTCAAAACTCGGCCCTAGACGTAGTTTGTTCTGTAGGTTCTCGTGTACTGGGGTCCACGTCTGTTTAGCCCGTTGTTGGGGTTCCCCTCCTGGATCTGGAACAACGTGTCTCCTCGCGACAGGATGAAGTAGTATAGTTCCTGCGATGGGATTGGTCGGCTTGATACCGAATCGTTCCGTTCTGCTTGTTTGGCGCGATGTCCATCGATCCCTCGACTGTAGCACTCGGCCGATTGATTGGCCACACACGGCTTTGCGTGACGCTCCAGCCAAGCAACAGAGTACCATCGCTCTTCTCGCGAACGTCGATCAAGTTGTAGAAATTGTCGTAGAGATGGACCTTGTTCGTGATGGTGTAAGCGTCATTGCACGAGTAGGGCGACACATAAGTGCCGCATGACGGGTTCACTCGCGTGGTTACGCGCTTGCGATCGAAGTCAACGGTGATGCAGACTCGCGAGTTGTTCGCGCAGACTGCGTCGCTGCCACTGAATTTACGGTTGTCGCCGTCAAGTACCCCGACCTGCACGCCAAATAGCGTGACACCAACTGTCTTCCTCTGGATGAACAGCGCCAGCATGAGCCGACCGCGCCCGGCCTTCGGGTTACGGATGCTGTAGTCACGATAGGCGGGTGTCGCTCGAGTTCCGGGCTGCGTCCAGCCTGGGGCGGCGCCAATTCGATCCCAAACGTTGACGGGGTCGGCTGCCGCGTACGCGAACAACTGCCCGCTCATTGGCTGCGACGGCTGCCCCAGCAGGGTGTCTTCGCTGATGAACGCCCCGAGCGCCGGGCTGTACCAGCGGGCGACGGCCCAGGAGAGGTCCGTGGCGGTGTCGTACCAGGAGCCCTGGAAGCGCCAGTCGGGCAGGGTGCCGGTCGAGGCGAGCAGGTTTCCCCAGGGGTCGTAGCGGGCGGTGGCCGTCACGGCTCCGGTGTCGTCGGCGGTCCAGGTGACGTCGTGGTGGGCGTTCGTGCCGTAGACGGCGCGGCTGGCGCCGAGCCAGTCTTCGAGCACGGTGCCGTCGGGCCCCGTGGCGAGGTTGCGGATGACCGAGCCGCCGATATCGTCGACCACCTGGGCAACGGCGGTGCTGGTCCCCCCGTAGCGGAAGCGGATCCGTGACCCGGAGCGCTCGACCGTGAGCAGGCGGTCGAGGGCGTCGTAGGTGTAGGCGGCGACGATCGCGCCGCCCTGGCTCGCCCGGACCCGGACCAGGCGTCCCAGGCTGTCCCATTCCAGGTAGCCACCGTTGGCACCCGGGCGGGCGGTCATGCGGCCGTCGGCGTCGTAGGCATAGCTGTTGGAGTCCGGGCGGTTGGCCGCGTCGTAGGACTGGGAGACCGGCTGGCCGCCGTCGATGGTGAGCGAGTCGCGGTTGGGGACGGCCTGCCAGGTGTCGGCGATCGTACGGATGTTGGGAAGGTCGTAGGCGATCAGGCGGTCGAGTGGGTCGTACCCGAAGGTGGCGGTCCCGTTGGCCGGGTCGCCGGTGATCGTCGAGGCCTCCGACAGACGGTTGCCCGCCCGGTTGTACGCGTAGGTGTAGGAGACGCGGTTCCCGGTCACCTCGGTGAGGAGGCGTCCGAGCTGGTCGTAGGTGAGGGCCGTGCTGTTGCCGTTGGGGGCAGCGGCGGCTGTGGGCTGGCCGTCGGCGCCGTACGTCCAGGCAAACGGGTTCGCGTGGATCGGGTCGGCCATCGAGGTGATCCGCCCGAACGGATCGACCGCCATGGTGTACGAGCCAGACGCGTCGGTGCGCGTCGGCGCCGTGAAGCTGTACTCATAGGTGGTGGCGGCGCCGGCATCGCCGGACACGCTCACGGCGGTGGGACGGCCGAGGCGATCGGCCGTGATCGAGATCGAGCTCGCGCCGTCGGTCGCCGAGGCGAGGGAACCTGCGGCGTCGTACGTGTAGGTCGTGGTCCTGCCCCCCCCTGCGTCGTCGAGGTAGGCGCGGGAGACCGTCCGTCCGGCCGCATCATACGTCCAGGTGATCGTCGGGCCGCGCAGGCCGAGGCGGAGCGGGAGCTCGACGACGGGTTGACGCGGGAGGCGGCAGAGGTGCGCCGCAAGCTCGGCCGGTATCTTGCCGCGTTCGAGGCAGTCGTGCTCGACGCTCCGATCGTGCAGACACGAGTCGCCGACCTTCAGACGCAGCTGGCGGCGATCGCGGCCCGCCTGGCCGAAGCGCCGCGAGTCGAAGCCGGATCGCCGGCCGGGCCCGTCGAGTTCGCGATCGTGTCGTGGGCGCTCAGCCGGGCCCTGGGAGAAGTCCTGCGCCAGGGGCCGCGGGCGCGCACGAAGGCGCTGCTGCGGCTCCTGGTCGGCGAGATCCGGGTCGTCTCGCCCGACGACATCCGGCCGACGTACCGGGTGCCGGCCTTGGTTCGCATACCGGAGGAGTTGGTAGGCGAGGTCGGGGTCGAACCGACACGCCCCTCACGGGGCACCGGCTCCTAAGGCCGGCGCGTCTGCCATTCCGCCACTCGCCCATGATTTCACGCTTGCGAAGCGCGTATGCCTCGGTGGAGGGCTTGCGCATAGGGCATGAGACGCGTATAACTCTGGCAGTTCGTTTCCGCGTCTCTGAGGCCTGTTTCCATGCCACGAGCCACCACCAAGACCGCCAGTCTAGCCGACGGGCCGACGCTCTCCAGCACGCGCGACTACTGGATCCTCCACCTGCGGAGCGAGGGTAAGAGCGAGCGGACGATCAGCACCTATCTGCGGGCGCTCGATCGGCTCGATGCCTTCCTCGTCGAGCGGGGGATGCCGCGGGCCCTTGGCGCGATCCGCCGCGAGCATCTCGATGCCTTCTTCGTCGCTCTCGGTGAACACGGCAACGCGCCAGCCACGATCAGCATCCTGTTCCGCGCCCTGCGGCCGTTCTGGCGCTGGCTCGTCGAGGAGGACGAGATCGAGCGCACGCCGATGGAGCGGATGCGAGCGCCATCCGTGCCGCTCAATCCGCCGCCGGTCCTGTCGGACGATCAGTCCGCGCTGCTGCTGGCCGCCTGCCGCGGGACGGACCTGATCGCCCGGCGCGACCTGGCGATGCTGTCGCTGCTCCTTGACACCGGCATCCGCCGCGGCGAGCTGGCCGCGCTGCGCCTGGGCGACCTCAACCTCGGGCAGCGGTTGGCCTTCATTGAGGCCGCGACCTCGAAGAGCCGTCGCGGCCGGGCCGTCGTCTACGGCGACTCGACGGCGAAGGCGCTGATGCGCTACCTCCGCCACCCGAAGGCCCCGCGAGCCGACGAAGCGTCGCTTTGGATCGCGCGAACCGGGCAACCGCTGACCGGCAACGAGATCTTCCACACGATTGGCCGCCGGGCGCGCCAAGCCGGCCTTCGCGTCCATCCCCACCAGCTTCGCCACACCTGGGCGTCGAGCATGCTGGCGGCCGGCCACAGCGAGGGCGACGTCATGCAACTGGGCGGCTGGACCGACCGCTCGATGCTGTCGCGCTACGGCGCGTCAGCCGCAGCGGAGCGGGCACGAGCCGCGTACCGCAGCCCGATCGATCGGCTCGCGCGCGGCGGGCGCTGAGCTGTCGTCCCACTGTCATCCTCATCGTCAGGCTCATCGTCGCGCTCGTCGTCACCATAGGCGACCGTAGGGCGACGATGAATCCGACAGGAAACCGTGCTCAGACGCCCGCCCGCCTGAAATCCGACTCGCTTCGCTCTACGCGGGCCGGCGGCTGGGCAGGTGCACGACCGCACCCGTTTGTGACGAGGCCCGGAACATTCGTCACAAACGTTGATCGCTACGCGGTCGCCGCTCCATCCGAAACCGCCGGGATGTCGAGCCCGAGGTGGTGACGCAGGGCGGCGCGAACCGCCGACCGAATCCGAGGGTCGGCGACGTAGGCGACACCGCCCCCTGGCAGGATTCCGGTCGCCCGGACGCGGCGGACGGAGATCGTCCGAACCTGGGCCGCGAGGATGAGTCCTGCCTTCGTCTGGCCGGCCTCGCCCGACCGGGATCGCGACCTCGCCCGGATACCGGGGGGTCTCGCGTGCGGCGGTGATCGGGCAGACGGTCATGAGTCCGGAACGGTGGAACGCCTCGTAGGACACGACGAGGGCCCGTCGCTCACCGGCCTGCTCGTGGCCCTCGACTGGATCGAGCGCGACGATGACGACGGCCCAGCGAAGCGGCGAAAGGCCTACGCCCGCGGCCACGTCTCGGCGTCTGCGATCCGATAGGCGGTCTCCAGCTCCTCCGCCTCGGCGACGAACTCCGGATCGGCAGCGGCGGCGGCCCAGCTGTCGGCCTCATCGCCCTCCCGGACGTGGCGTGCGAGCTCGTCGACGGCGAGCTCGACGAGGGCGTCCTGGGTCGGTGCGATGCGGCGATCGGCGAGCGCCTGGACCGTCTCGATCGTCCGCCGGCTGAGGTTGTACGTCCGCTTCGTCTTGAGCACGATTGGAGCCTCGCACACGTCGTCCTGGGTGTCAATCGGGACGTCTTCCCTTGACAATACACAAACTCATACACACAAACCGGGTTCCCACCGGCGGCGTGTCGGGGTACCGTCGGGCATGGCGGCTGGCCTCGGTTGTCGACCGCCCCGCTCGTCGTCTCGGCGGATCCGCTGCCACCGCAGCTGCCCGTCGCGTCGATCCGCCCTGGAGCCGCCGCTCCCCTATCGCTGATGCCGGGTCGGGTGGGTGATCGCCGAGGTCCGCGCCGTGACCGTTCGGCCGTGGCCGGTCGATCGATCGGACGCCCAGTCCCTGCGCGACTGCCGGCGCTCATCGATCGACGAGGACGGACACGGTCCCGGCCTGCCGCCGCAGGTTCATAGCCTGGGCCGCCTTCAAGAACGAAGGATCGAGGCCCCCGGTTGAGGTCGCCCCGAATTGGGTTACGCGGACATGTTCATGGCGGATCAATCCCCTGGCCGGCGGCCGCTCCCGGGTGACGCGGGAGTGGTCATTTGGTTGGTCGTCGGTCGGGGTCTTCGGCGCCCCGATCGCTGCCCCCCGAGTCGTGCGCGGCACGGAAGCGGCTGGCGCGGGACCACTCTCCCGTGATCGGTGCGTTCGGGTCGGCTCCCGCACTCGACCGCCGGCGAGCGATGGATCCGGGATTCCTGGGCCACCGGGACCGGGCCTGCCTCCGCATCCTCTACCGCTGCGATGTCGCCACGACGGCCCGGCTGACGACCCTCGTCTACCGCCGGCGTCAGACCGCCCAGGAACGCCTGGCGGCTCTCTACGGCCTCGGCTATCTCGATCGCGCCGTCCTGCCACCGTCGACCCGCGGCGGAGACCCACTGGCCTTCCGCATCTCCGCCAAGGCACGACGCCGCCTCGGCTACCTCCCGCTCACCCGCACCCGCGCCGGCACCCAGCTGCGCCACTCGCTCAACGTCGTGGAGACCGTCTGCGCCCTCGTCCGAGCCGCGGTGCCGTCCGGCGCGCCGCTCGTCGAGGTCTGGCATCCGGAGTACCTCGCCGCCGACCTCCTGCCCGGCGTCTACCCCGACAGCGTCGTGGCCCTCCAAGCGCCGGGCGGCTCGGCCGTTCTGTGCCTCGAGATCGACGAGGCGACCGAGCACGGGCCGCAGCTCCGCGAGAAGCTCGCCCGCTACAGCACGGCGCTCAGCGGCCGCCCGGGCTGGCACGCCGCGTTCGTGGCCCCGAGTCGCGAGCGCGTCGACTTCCTCACCTGCACCGCCAAGCGCGGCGGCGGCTTCCCGGACCTGGCCGGGCGAGCCTGGGCGCTGGTGCTCCGGGAACTCTCCGACGCCGGCCTGGCGACCGCCGTGCTCCCCCTCGCCCCCTGGGGCCCGCGTCGCGCCCTGCGCGACCTCGTCACCGATCCCGTGCCGCGCCGCTGCCCGACGCCGGTCGGCACCGATGCCTGGCTCCATGTCCTCGGCTACGGCGGCGGGGAGGACACCGATGAAGCGCTCCAGTGAGCCGAGAGCGGGACGTGAGCCGAGAGCGGGACGGCGGGAAGCGAGCGGCCGGCCAGATCGGGCCGGTCGTGGCCCCGGCGCGGCTGACCGCGTCACCCTCGCCCGCCTGGCCGCCCACGAGCGCTGGGCACGGGTCCGCGATCGCAGCGCGGCGACCGCCCCTGCCCGGCAAGCGGCTGACGATCGCTTCGTCGATGAAGCTCGTCGATACCACCCCGGACTCACGGAGGAGGAGATCCTCAAGCGGGCCCGCAACCTGCGCTCAGCCCATGCGATCCGGGCGGCCCGAGCTCGCTGGCACGGAGCCAGAGGTGGAGCGACCGAGGACAAGTCAAATACACAAACGAGTCCACACAAGTACCTTGAGTTCCGGCGGAGCCCGTCATAGGGTGGGGATCTGGCCGTCTCGATGAAGGACGGCGGCGGACCACGAACTCAGAGATGGCGCTGACGCCCACTGGCGCGGCACCTGGAGAGAGGAGCGGCGACCGGGATCGCGGGACAACCGCGCGCCGGCCATCCACGTCGGGGACGCCGCGTCCGTCGTCATCGAGGTGGCGGAGACCCGGGTGATCGAACCTGCGTCTCGAGGCCGCGCCGGGTGCCCGTCGCAGCCGAAGGCCGTGGCGCCGTGGACCCGTCAGCCTTCCGTACTGCCAGGTCCCTATTTTGGCATGGGCTAGAGCTGGCATTGGGCAAGGTGACGATGATCTCGAAGCGTCTCGGTCGTGGCAGGCATCGATCGCGCTGACCGCGCCCTGCGCGGCCGGATCGGCGCGTACCGGCTGCACGCCACCCACGACTCGCGCGAGACCTCCAAGCCGGGGAGGGTCGCCTTCCTGGCGTCGTTCGAGCGGCTCGTCGATCCGGACGGGTCGCTCCCGCCGGCCGAGCGGATCAGGCGAGCCGCCCACGCCCGGTCGGCCCACTTCGCCCGGCTCGCGTACCTGTCGGCGAAGGCGCGCCGCAGGCGGGCTCGTCGACGGGTCCGAGAGGGTTGACGGCGACCCGTCGGCCGCTGGTCCGGGCTGGACCCGGCGTGTCCGCCTGGACCGGCCTGCCCGAGCGCGACCGGGCGCTCCTGCTCTGGCTCCTTCAGGCCGACGTCGTGACGGCCGAGCTCGCCGCGCTGCTCGCCTACGGCCACCTGCGGATCGCCCAGCGCCGGCTGGCCCGCCTCGTCGACTACGGCATCCTCGCTGGGTTCTGGGCTGCCAACCGCCAGCGGCCGCGGGGACGCTACGCCTATGCCCTGACCAAGGTCGCCCGCCTCGAGCTCGAGCGCCTCGTGTGGCCGATGGGCCGACCAAAGCTGATCGAGGGCGGCATCGAGACGGTGTCGCCGGTCATCCACCAGCTCGCCACCCACGACATCTTCGCGGCGTTTCTGCGCGCGGCGGATCCCGACGCTGGGACCGGCCTCGCGGCCTGGGTCCCCGAGCGGGCGCTCGTCCGGATGACCCAGACCGGCTACCTGCGCCCCGACGCCCTCGCCGTCGTTCGCAGCGGCGACGGCATGATCGTGCTCTTCGTCGAGCGCGACCTCGGCACCGAGCGGGGCGGGATGCTGCTCGAAAAGCTCGACCGCTACGACGCCGTGTTCAACCGGGAGAAGGACCCCCGCCCGCTCCACGTCGGGATGGTGGTCGAGAGCAGGCGTCGCGCCTCGGCGGTCCTGCGCACCCTGCGCAGCAGCCGCCACACGTCACCGTTCCTCAGGGTCTGGCTCGTCACCGAGCCCGAGCTCACCCGCGACCCCCATCGGGCGATCTGGGTATCGCCCGGGTTCGACGCGGTGCGGACGCTCGAGCTCGAGCCGCACTGGTCCGACGACCGCTGGCCGATCATCAGTGCAGGCTGCCTGGCCGAGCCCGACACCCTGCCCGCACTCGACGAGGCCGTCCTCGACGCGATCGAGCTCCTGCGCCGGCATCGCTGACGCTCGGGAGTCCCTGTCGCGGCCACGGTCGCGCTCCGCGCACGTCCCTCGTCATGAGCCGCGACCGGGTCGCGACGACGTCACGACGAGGGAGGTTACAGACTCCAGGCCGCTCGGCGAGCGTGGACGGCACGAAGCCGGGACATCGCTATCGCGATTTGCGTGGCGGCTGACCCGGGCACGGCCATGCCAAGACTTGTTGCGTCACGCGGGAGCGCGTGCGCGGTCGCCGCGGCGGTTGCCGGCACCGCCCGGTGCGAGAACGGCGATCGTGTGCGGTCCGCGGCATCACCGACAGGGGTATGCGCCCGGACATGCGCGGCGGCATGCGTTCCGAGTACGACCCGACGCATGGATTCCGAGCTCGAATTCCCCGAGCCCGTTCCCGGACAACGATGACGTACCAGTTCCACGCCGCCTGCTCGGCGCTCCGCCTCGATCCCGGCCACCTGCCGATCCGCGATCGCGCCGTTCTGCGCATCCTCAACCGCTGCCATGGCGCGACCGCGGCGCAGCTCGCCGTCCTCGCCTACCGCAATCGTCACTACGCCCAGATCCGGCTCCGGCGGCTCTGGGATGCAGGCTTCCTCGAACCGCGATGCGCCCGCTTCCGGCCGCGCATCAACCGCGCTTCCCCGGCATACGTGGCCCGGGCCAGGTCCAGAACCCGCGCCCGGGTGCTGTGCACCAGGGCCGCGGACCCGTGCCTGGCGAAGGCCGCAGCCCGCAGCCGCCACACCGAGCGCTCCGATAGCCCAAGGAACGTCGCACCTCGTGGACCGTGAGCTCGCGACTGGTCCGCTGGACCGGCCGATACTCGGCGGATCGTCCCAGTCGTGATGACCCACGAGCGAGGCTGGTCGAGGTGACCTGGACGCGGCCAGTCCGTCGAAATTGAGGTGCGACAAGGTCCCTCTGTGAGGTCGCCCTGCACGTGGGCACTGGCACCCCAACGAGAACTGGCGCAGGCCGGCTGAAGGGCGAGACCGGTTGGCCGTGTCAGCCCGACGGGCCTGCCCGGTGCGCCTGGCGGGGGACACGGCCGTCGGCCGACTCGTCGCCTTCGAGCCAGATCACGTCGGCCGCCCGGCGGATGAGGTGCTCGTCATGGGATGCGACGAACACCCCCTTGCCGTCGACCGCGAGCTCGGCGAGCAGGTCGATTACGGCGTCCGCGCTGGCCCGGTCGAGATTGGCCGTCGGCTCGTCGACGAGGAGCAGCGCGGGATCGTTGAAGAGGGCCCGGGCGATGGCGACGCGCTGGCGCTCGCCGCCCGAGAGCTGTCGCGGGAAGTGGGTGCCGCGAGCGCCGAGGCCGACATCGGCGAGGAGCGCCTGGGCTCGCCGTCTGCCGCTCTCCCGCCGGCCCCGTGGAAGCGCCGGCAGGGCGACGTTCTCGGCGGCGGTGAGCGACTCGATGAGGGCGGCGCCCTGGAACACGACGCCCAGGTGGCGGGCCCGGAGTGCAGCGAGGTCGCGCGCGCGGAGCGAGACGACATCGGCGTCGCCCCAGGCAACGGCGCCCGCCGTGGGCACGAGGAGCGCAGCGGCGATGTTGAGGAGCGTCGTCTTGCCCGAGCCCGACCGCCCGGCGACAACCACGAGCTCGCCCCGGTGGACGATCGCTGACACCTCGTCGAGGACCCGCAGCGGCGCCGGTGTCCCGCCGCGCGGGTAGACCATGCCGATCGACCGAAGCTCGAGCACCGCCTCGGTGCTCATCGTTCCCTACCAGTTCGATCGGTGGTCCGCGGACGGCTCGACCGTGCCACCCCTGCCCGAGCCCGCCCCAGGACCTCCGGCCGGGCCACGAAGCCGCCCCAGGCGATCATCGAGAGGGCCAGTCCGGTGGCGACGGCCGCGCTGGAGCCGGGCGTCGCCTCGGTCACCGGACCCGCCACCGCCCAGGCGAACATGCCGCCGAGGAGCGCCGCCGGCAGGGCGATCATGATCCGCTCGCGGCGCAGCAGGCCGCGGAGGTGCCCCGGCAGCCAGCCCGCGGCGAGCAGGCTGCGCCACTCCTCCTCGCGGTCGGCCACCGACGAGCGGAGGGCTACGAGCGCGAAGGCGACCGAACCCGCCGCCGCGAGGCCGAGCAGGGCGAGCTGGTAGGGAGCGAGCTGGGCACCGACCGCTCCGGCGAGCCGCGTCGGCCCGACCCGCAGGCCAACCGAGGCAACGAGTGCGAGGGCGGGGCCCGTCGTCGCCGCCGCGGCGCCGAGGGCGAGGATCGTAATCAGTGTTCGACCCGGTCGCGCCACGAGCGACCGGAGCGTGAACCCGGTGAGACCGTCGACCGGGACCCGCCGCAGCAGCCCGCCGCCATGGCCGGAGCTGACCACTGCACTGGCGCTGACCGGGACGGCCAGCGCGGCGAGCAGGCCCGCGATCGGGAACGCCGCGCCGATGCCGGCCACCACGGCCAGCGCCGCCGGACTCCGCCCGAAGGTGCTCCAGGCGACGAGCCCGCAGGCGGTCACGAGGATCCCCGCGGTGAGCGCCTCGCTGGCCTGCCAGCGCACCCGCGCGGCGCGGCTCCAGCCCACCGCGGCGAGGACCGCTGCGTCGCGCCGGCGCGTCGCCGCGAAGAGCACCTCCAGGCCGGCGATCACGATGAGCAGCGCTAGCGTGGCGAGGCCGAGCAGCGCCGTGTTCGTATCGCCGAGGCCCGTCACTACCCGGGTGGCCGCACCTAGCGTCGTCCAGTCCTGCTCTACCCAGCCGAGGTCGGCCGGCGGGCTGACGCTCGTCTCGTAGGCCGGGACATACACGTTCACGGTCTGGGGCGAGGAACCGGCCACGATGTCCACGTCGAGGCCCATCGCCGCGATCTGCGAGGCGACGCGCTCCACCTTGGCCTTGGCCGCCTCGTCGAACCCCGACAGGCCGGCCACTCGGACCCGGATCGCGTCGATCGGCGCGGCACCCCGGAAGGCCACCGCGGCCGACAGGTCGGCTATCGCGAGCGGCGGCACCTGGATAAGGCCCGCCGGGTTGAGCGTCGGGGTCATCGCCTTTGGCGTCACCGCCGCACCCGAGGGATCGGCGACATACGTGGTGTCGGGCGGGTCGTACGCTCCCAGGGGCACGTACGTGAGGGGATCGGACGGTAACGCCAGGGAGTTGAGATCGAACTCCCCGACCGGTGCAAGGACGAACGGCTGGTCGGTGCCAGTGGACGGAACGAAGTCCGCGGTCAGCGGGTTCACGATGCTCGTGACGCTCCGATACGCTTGCTCACCGACCTTCGTGCCCGGGGTGCCGGCGGACGTGTCCGGTGTGAGCGGGCCCCCTCCGGAACCCACGACTCCGAGTGGCTGGATGGTGAACCGGAGCGGCCCGGCTTGCTGAGCCGGCATTTCGGAGTAGCTGGGCCGTGACGTTAGCTGGTCCAGGTACGCCGTCGGGCGTTTGAAGCCGACTGGACCCGGCTGTGGCGACGATCCGGGCCACGCAATGATCGCGGAGTTGATCCGAAGCGGTCGCATCGCCTGCGTGAAATCCGCGCGGGCCGTTCCCACTGGCGTGGCACCCGGGCCGGCAAGGCGCGCGGCCTCGTCAATCTGGGCGATTGGGTCGGACGTCGAGAAGTCCGCGGTGAACGGGCTACCCAGCTGGACCACGGTCATGGCGGCGGCAAGCGGAGCGTAGACCCGGCTGCTCACGAGGACCGGGAACACCGGCCGCCGCTGCATAGCCTGCGTGCTGCCTTTCCCGGTGAGGATGCCGATCTGGAGCCGAGCGTCGAAACCCGGCAGCATGACGGCTGGGTCGAACGTCGAGGCGGTGTACGGCCCTGTCGCCGCTATCTTGGCAAGCGGCTCCAGGAAGGCACCCGCCGGGCCAAGTAGCGCCTCCTCGGCATCGGGATCGACCGCAAGGACAGGACTCAGGAACGGCGGAAGATATGCGCTCGTGGTGATGTCCACCCCTCCGTCCGGGCTCGGCCCCCAACTTGCTCCCTGCTGATCGGTTGCGACGAGCGGTTGGCCAGGCACGGATCCGGGGCCAAGCATGATGCGCATCGTGCTGGCATCGACGGGCCGCGGACCGAGCCCGTCGGAGGTCGTGACGATGAATGCTATCTGGTACAACGTGGCGCGCGTTGGCAATGACGACACGTGGATGGTGGTCGATGCGGACACCGTCGATAGCATCCCGATGAATGCCACCGGTGCCGCGACATCGACGTCTGCCATGCCGCGGATGGCGGCCAGCTGGTCAAGGGTAATGCCGCCGGTGCCGGTGAAGCCGAGGAAGTTCGGCTCCACCACACCGGCGGTTTGCTCGATGCCCAGGCGGCTGTGTTTCGGCCGCACGAGGATGTCGTACGCGCCGCGCCAGTGGGCGTCGACCTGGCTCGTGACCTGGACGTGAGCCGCGTCCGCTACGGCGCCCGCGGCGATGGCCACCGCGGCCGCGAGCGTGGTCGCCAGCAGCATCGGCCGGTGTCGCGCGAGCCGTACCCAGGATGGAGGCAGGCCTCGGCCGATCAGGGTCCCCACGATGCCTATTCTGCGCGACGAACCCCTTTCGACCGAGGGGCGTTCAGTCAACGTGGCCTAGCACGGATTGCCGCCATTCTCCGTGGCATAGCTGTCGTCTTGCGCAGGGTTGTTGTGCGAGTCCCACACATTTAGGTACTGGTGAAACCGGGTCGTGGTGCACGGATAGAACACGTGGCTGTCGGGATAGCTCGTGGACGTCGTCGAAGCCCAGTACAAGCCCGAGCCATCCCCGCGGTCCCAGACGACCGTATACGGGGAGTAACCGCCCCAGGACAGGGACCAGTGAGACGCCACGCCGTGTGCGTGACTCTGCGTCGTGGGTGTGATGTAGGCGGAAGCCGCTACAACCGGTGACGCGGCTGCGGCAACGAGCACCGCTGCCAAGGCAACGGACAAGATGGAGCGCCTCATGGACTCATCCTCGTGCTGCCCCCCCCCATGGGAGCTACCAGACCGATTATCCCCCCAGTGGTCAATCAGTACTTATCCCGTATGTTGTTGGTCCGTGAATTTGTCAGTGCCAACTGATCAGTGACTTTGTCAGTCTCCGCGGATGCAGGAGACCATCACGATGACGACGAGGGACCAGCGGGCGGGCGTGGGTGCTGACGAAAGCTCCTGTGCGGAGAGCTCACCGCCCCGCACTGGGCTGACGACCCCTGGCCGATCATCACCGCTGGCTGCCTGGCCGAGCCCGACACCCTGCCCGTGCTCGACGAGGGCGTCCTCGACGCCATCGAGCTCCTGCGCGGGCATCGCTGACTCGGCGGGAGGCCCTGTCGCGACCACGGTCGCGCCCCTGGCAGCTTCCGGGCCGCTCGGCGAGCGTGGACGGCGCGAACCCGGCACATCGCTATCGCGATTCGCGTGGGGGGCCGACCCGGCGGCTGGCCACGGGTCCCCGCGACGTGCTCGCTTGAGCGGGCAAGTCCCACTCGCCGATGCACACCTGCCGCACGTCACCGGCCGGAACTCTCCGCGGATATCGAACGCCCACACCCACGCGTGTCCGGCGGAGTCGCGTGCGCGTCGCCAGCACGTCCCCGTGGTCGACGAGGCCCAGCGCTTCGACACCAGGGCGTTCGCCACGATCGCGGTCAAGGGCCGCAAGTTCGGCCTTGGGCTCGCAATCGCGAGCCAGTCGCTCAGGTGGGTTGGGCGAGCCGCTCCGGAGCCCGGTCCTCACGAACGCCGCCACGCTCGCGTTTCTCGCTCCCGGAGCCGACGACCTGCGCGCGCTCCGACGCATTGTCGCTCCGGTGTCGGTCGACGAACTGACGGCCCATGCGCCGATACGAGGTGCTCCTCCGAACCCCCGGACCTGACGGCCGGCCCGCGGTCCACGGCGGGAGTGTCAACCCACCGGGAGTGCCGGACGACGCGCGTGCGAGGGCCATCGTGGCTGCCTGTGACGGCCGCGACGCGCGGCTACCCCACATCGTCGCTGCCGAAGTGGGCCGGCGGACACAGCCCGCGCCGAAGGGGAATGGGCAGACCCGGCCGGGAGCCGGAGGGGAGCCGCCTCCCGCAGGGACCGACAAGAGGTGAGCGCGCCGGGGTGTGACTGCCAGGCCGCACATCGGAGGCACATCGGAACGCGAATCCGGGTTGCCTTCCGATTGGTGGCGTCCACGCTCGAATCGGCCGGCTCGGATTCCGGACAACGATGACCTACCGCTTCCGCGCCGCCGCAGCGCGCTCCGCCTGGATCCCGGTCGTCTCCCGATCCGCGACCGCGCCATCCTGCGCATCCTCAACCGCTGCCGCGACGGCGGCCCGGCTGACCGCTCTCGCCCACAGACGGAGGTCGGGAGGCGGTGAAGGCACGGGTGATCGCCTGCTGTAGCTGGCTGATCACCGCCGGGCCGCTCACAAGGTCGGAGGCTCACCTGGACTTGAGGCCGAAGTAACAAGCGAGCGCCCCCTCGGTTGAGTCCACACACTCCCGATGTACGAATACGGCCACACCTGGAGCGGCCAGTATGACTAGCCGAGCGGACCCGCGCGTCCCGTTAACGCCTTCGGGCGAGACCGATCAATCCGGGCTCGCCACTGGGCCAGGCCCACCACGGCGGCGACGCCGGACCCGTACATCGCCGCCTCCGCCAGCGGCATGCCGGCCGGATGGAATGCCACGACATGGATCGTGGCGAGAGCGAATGCCAAGTACGCCGCATGGTGGATCAGGCGCCATCGCGACGCGAGATCTCGTCGTGTCGCCCAGGCCGTGGCCGCGACTCCCGCGCTGGCAAACGCACCAGTACCCAGGACAGCCTGACCGTGTCTCGCCTCATGGACAATCAAGACCGCCTCGGGATCGCCAGACGGCGCCCTCCTACCCCGACCGCAGTACGACGAGCGGTTCACGATACGCGGCAAGGAGAGACGCAGGAGAGGCCCCGACCGCGGACGCGAGGCACGCCAGTGTCGCGATGGCTAGGGTCAGCCGCATGTCGGGTGGCGTGCCAACCTGGGCGACCACGACCGCCGCGCCAACAGCCGCGCCAATCGCGGCTCCGATCACGGCAAGGGTCAGCGCCTCGACCATCACGAGCGCTCCGATCGTTGTCCGCGTCGCGCCCTGTGTGCGTCGCAGGCCGAACTCCCGCCGGCGTTCGGCGATCGCTCCGTAGAGGATCGCCGCCACCAGGAGCGCGCTCGTCGTGAGCGAGCCGAGCAGGATGGCGACGTCGAGTTCGCCGATGTCGCGCGACAGTGCCGTACGCAGGTCGACCAGTTGGGCCGGACGGTCGACCGTGATCGATCGCGCATCCTCGACGCCGAGCAGGTCGGGCAGCCGGGCGATCAGCGGGTCGACGCCGCCGCTCGTGCCGGCGAGCACGTCGATTTCGGCCACGGACCCGGTCGCAACCTGGCCACGGATGAGGACATACTCGCCCAGGGCCTCCGCCCAAGATGGGAACGCAATCGTCCCGACGACGGCCACGGGCCCCCGAATGTCGTCGAGGACCTCGCCGACTCCGTCTGCCAGGCCGAGGTCCTTGGCCGCCGCCGCACCAGCGATCGCCTCGCCGATATTCGGCGTCCTCCCGGCCGCCAAGTCGGCCGCGCCGGGCTCGACGAGGCTTCCCCAGAACATCCGCGTGCCGACGGGCTCACGCGCGAAGCCCTCCCTCCAGCCTCCGACGGCGGTGTTGTAGCCAAGTGGACCGGCCGCGCTGAAGCCGATCGCCCAAGCGACGGTACTCAAGGTTGAGATCCGGCTGATCGCATCGGGTTTGATCCCCCCGGAGCCACCGGTGTCAAGAATCCGGACGAACCGGGCGGAGGGATCCTCGAGCCGAGCCAGGATGCTCGTCCGCGTCGCGTCGGTCCGGCCAACCGTCGCGACTGCGGCGGCGACGGCCAACGCCACCACGGCCATCGTTAGGATCGACCGACTCCGCTGGCGCTCGACGCCGGCGGCAGCCAGTTGGAGGAGGACGGGCGCGCGGATCCCGGCCAGCCGGACGCGGTCCGTCACGCCAGGGCGATCGTTCGGTCGCACTTCGAGGCTACCTCGGGCGAGTGCGTAACCAGCAGCACTCCGGCTCCACTGTGAGCGGCAGCCCGAAGGCCGGCGATGACCGCGTCGGCGTTCCCCGTGTCGAGATTGCCAGTGGGCTCGTCGGCGAGCACGATCGACGGCCGCCGGAGCAGTGCCCGGCAGAGAGCGGCGCGCTGCGCCTGGCCCCCTGAGACCTCGGCCGCCCGACGGCCGGCGAGTGCTTCGATGCCGTAGGTCGCCAGGAGTTCACGCGTCCCTGCCATCGCGTCGCGGCGAGTCGCTCCCCCGTATAGGGCGCCCTCGGCGACGTTCTCGGCGATGGACCAGGACGGATGCAGCGCCGCGTCTTGGAAGACGAACCCGATCTCGTGCGCCCGCAAGTGGCTCCGGTCGGCATCCCCAAGGCGTCTCGTCGGGCGGTCCAGGATGACAACCTCGCCTGCCGAGGGATCCAGGAACAACCCGAGGAGGAACAGGAGCGTCGATTTACCGCAGCCGGACGGACCCGTCACCGCCACCATCTCGCGGGGTTCGCGGGCGAGAGCCACGTCGCGGATAACCGGCTCGACGGTACGCGCGTAGGAGAAGGAGAGGTCCCGGGCCTCGAGCACGCTCACCGCCTCAGCTCCCTCACGGCAGGATCACCTCGTCGCCGACGGAGACGCCGTCCACGATTGCCGTCCCGCCGGAGGTGGCGACTACGCGCACGGGGACCCTCGTGCCGTCCGCGCGTTCCACGAAACTCGTGCCGTCGGCCGCGCTCTGCACGGCCGACGCCGGGACGGATGGTCCGGTCGTCTTGGGCACGAGGGTGAACAGCACCTGGACGTCCGTGGTGCCGGCCGCGGGCACGAGTCGGAGGCAGTCGGCCGTCGCACAAAGGAGGCCGGTGGCGGTGGTCAGCTCCACGATTGTGCTCTGCTGGCTGGCGGAGACGGCGCCCACCACGATGTCAAGGGTTCCGCCGCCGGGAAACGCCGCAACGCCGCGGAGACCCGGCGTGACCTGCGGTGGGAGCGAGCCACCGAACTCAAGCCGCAATGAGGGAACGCCGCCGAGTCGGTCGAGGATCGGCACGCCAGGGACGATTGGTGCACCGACGTGCACCACGTCAGTCCATCGCAGCGGCGATCCGTCGAGGTAGGTCGGGTCCATGAAGAGGACGTCGCCCAGTGCCACAGAACCGGTTACTGGCGCGCGCAACGACCGCTGCCACTGCTTGACCGCGGCCGTGGTCGCGGCTGTATAGACGCTGTGGTCCTGGTTGACTGCGTAGCCACGTTTGACGAGGAAGTCCTGGAGCGCTCTCACGTCGCGGCCGCGCGAGCCGAGAGCGAGCGCCCGAAACGCAGGCAACGGGCCCGGGATGACGACCATGGGCCGCTCGTCCACCAGGAGGGCGATGTCGCCCGCGTGGAACACTCCCGATGGCGTCGCGACCTGCGTGACGATGCCTCCCGTCGGCGCGTACACCTGGCCATCGGCGGTCCAGTCGGCGGTGGCAGGGTAGCGGAGCGTCCGTTCGAGCGTTGCATTCGCCACACGTGTCGTCAGGCGGACCGGCGAGGCGCTGGGCAGTGCGGCGCCAACATGCGCGGCGACGATGTCACCTGCCAAGGCGCCCACCGCGATGCCGATGGCGAGAACGCCGACCCATCGAAGCATGCCCGCGCCCCGCATCGCGGTCACCAGTCGAGGAATGCCGGGCGGCTGGGCACGCGGTCGCAGCGCTGCGAATTGGAGCCAGACGGGTGGATCTGCGCCTCCGCCAGCGGCGCGAGAGGGTCCCATTCACCGCCGGAGTCGATAAAGACGCGCTCTGGTGGGGCCGCGGGGACAGGGTAGCCAGCGTCGCGAAGGCAGGTTGCCTTGTCGACCATGAACGCGTACAGGGCCTTGAGCTGCGCCTCCGATGGCTGGAAGTGGACGGAAACCCGGGCCGCGTCGACAGACTCCGAGCATTTCCGCTCTGCGTCCTGGTACTGCGGATCCGTTCCGTTGTAGGCGATCAAGTACTTGGCGGGATCCACCGTGACTTCAATTCCCTGGGCGGCCAGGCACGCCTTGACACCCAGGAAGAACTGATCCCTGGTGGTACCGAATGGGCTCTGTGGATCCTTGGTCGGGCTCGCCGGGAGAGACGACGCGGAGGGCAGCAACGATGCGGCAGGCGCCATCTCGCAGCTCGCCGTCACGACGGTGATCA
The DNA here is from genome assembly GCA_963821595.1 of uncultured Chloroflexia bacterium. Taxonomy (GTDB): domain Bacteria; phylum Chloroflexota; class Limnocylindria; order Limnocylindrales; family CSP1-4; genus CTSoil-043. The sequence continues at coordinate 310,617 of CAWGEL010000028.1, forward strand.
CGGTGAGGGTCACCATGGCAAGCGCGAGGCGTTGATCGACGCGCTCGCGGGATCGGTGGGCGCCCATCAGCGATTGAAGCGATCGGTTCTGGCCGTCGTCCTGTCCGTCATCGTCGCAATGACGATCTCGGCGCCCGCTACAGCTGGAGCGCGCGCGGGCCTCCAGGCAGGATCGGGCGTCGAGTCGTCTTCGAACGTCGACGCATCCGCTCCTTCAGCGACCGCCATCGCGGATGCGATTGAGTTTCGATCGGAGTTTGGCCTTCGATTGGACACCGCATGGGTCATCGCGAGCTTCTCGAACGCGTCCTATACGATGGACTACGGCGTTCCTCTGTCAGCCGAGGAGAAGGCCGATCTCGATGCACGCATGGCCGTCCAACTCGCGCTTGACCCGATGGTTGCATACCTGACCTCGCAGGCAGACGTCTTTGGTGGCATATATATCGATCAGCTCAATCACGGGCAGGTCGTCATCGGCCTGACGGTTCTGGACCAGGCGATTGAAGCCAACGCTGAAGCCTTGGCCCCCGCAGGTGCCTCGCTGCGCTTCTGGCTCGCTCCCCTACCCCTTCAAGTGCTCGAAGAGTTGCAGGATGAAGTGACGACCGCGATGCCGGCACTGCAGGCCGGGGGAGCCTCGGCCTTCTCAACATGGATCGATCCGAAGGTCGGCGCAGTCTATGTCGGGGTCGAGGTGACAGACGTTGCCACGATTGCGGCCATACGCGCTCGGTTCGGCGACCGCGTTGAAGTAGTCCAGGTTGATGCTCCGTCGACGACGTCGTGCACAAGAACCAATTGTGGCAGCCCCATGAAAGGCGGATTGGCGATCCTGTCGACCAATGGCGTGCATTGCACTTCAGCCTTCAACGGCAGGAGTGCGGGCTCTTCTCGCTATGTTGTCACGGCTGGCCACTGCCTTAAGCTGTCTGGGCTTGGCACGGCGTGGACGCACCACGGAACGAGTTTCGGCACGGCAGCGTTTCACTCCTACTATACCGACTCGCAGGCTGACTCGGGCGCCATCAGCTACTCGGGCTCTGGCCCATGGAACCTAGTGTACGCTAGCAGCGGCAATGACGTTCGTGGTATGACTGCCAAGGCGAGCAACGCCAGCCAACCTGTCGGCGGCGGCGTGTGCGTTTCTGACGGTTGGAACAACTACTGGCACTGCGGAACGATCATTACGGCGAACTACACGACGACTGTCGGCGGTGTGAGACTTACCCATCAATGGCAGGTCAGTTTCGGCGTGTCCGAAAAGGGCAGCGGGAGCCCGATGCTGTACCTGCACACTCTCTTCGGTATTCTGAGTGGGTCGACTGCCACCAATGCAATCTACTCGACCGTCGATGGGCTTTGGAATGAGCTGGCAGTGCGGCCATGTCTGGACGCGTCGTGCACATGACTTCCTCTCGGACTCAATCGCGGCTCCAGTTTCCCCGTGGTCATGTGGTTTGGGCGTTCGCTTTGGCGACTTTGTTGGTGTCTTGTGCGAGCAACGGCGCCACAGATACGCAGCCGCTGTCCATCGTGTATCCGAGTGGCAGTGCTTGTGCTGGAGTCGGCCTATCCGCGGTCTTCCGCGCAGATGCCGCATTCGGAAGAGCGGGCGCGCTTGAAATGATCGACACCTTAACGGGCGCCACGAAACGCTACGCAGTGAATTGGCCGGACGGTTACCACGTCGAGCAGCGTGTCAACGGCGGCGTCCTCCTCGGACCGGACGGATCGGTGATCGCACGTGATGGCGACCGGTTCGCGGACCTCCAAGTCTGCAGCGTCACTGATAACACGATAGAAGTAGACGGCTTGGGCCCGCTGCCGGGCGCTTCGCCTGCTCCCAGCCCGAGCACTGCCAGATAGCGGATCGGTCGCCCTGCCCTCTGACCGAATGCAGCCCGGCTCAGAAAATGGGCCCCAGCGGTGCACCGGAGCCTGACGCGATTCAGGATCCGGGACGGTGCAAACAAGTGTTCCGCCGAACGGGAATGATGGGTTGAGAACCACCCATCGAACCCGAACCACGGAGCACCTGCCGGACATCCAGCACGCCCTGCACTCCAGCTTCTCCGACCTGCAGTGCGTCGTCGACGCCTACGCGCTGACCCTGCCCGCGGTGAAAAGCAGGAACGCGGCCAGGGTCAGCGCGTAGGCGTCGACGACCCACTGCAGGTCGGAGAAGCTGGAGTGCAGGGCGTGCTGGATGTCCGGCAGGGCGACGTTCACGATCGTGATGTCCAGCAGCAGCCCCAGCAGGAGAACACCCAGCGCGGCAACAAGTGGTGGACGCTCGTCGCGGTCTGCGTCGGCACGTTCATGCTGCTGCTGGACATCACGATCGTGAACGTCGCCCTGCCGGACATCCAGCACGCCCTGCACTCCAGCTTCTCCGACCTGCAGTGGGTCGTCGACGCCTACGCGCTGACCCTGGCCGCGTTCCTGCTCACCGCGGCGGGCAGCCTGGCGGATATGTACGGCCGCCGCCTGATGTACCTGGTCGGCCTGGTCATCTTCACCGCGGCGTCGGCTCTGTGCGGCTTCGCCACCAGCACGCTGATGCTGCAACTGTCCCGGGGGCCTGCAGGGCGTCGGCGGGGCGGTCATGTTCGCGGTGTCGCTGGCCCTGCTCGCTGACGCGTTCCGCGGCAAGGAACGTGGCATCGCGTTCGGCATCTGGGGCGGGAAGACCGGCCTGGCGGTCGCGATCGGCCCCCTGGCGGGCGGCCTGCTGACCACCGGCCTCTCCTGGCGCTGGATCTTCTTCGTGAACGTGCCGTTCGGCATCGCGGCTGTCGTGATCGCGGCGCTGCGGGTGCCCGAATCGATCGATGTGGAATTGCGCGTTCTGCCGTTTTCAGCAGCCGAGAGCCGCGACGCTCGCGAATGGCTCGCCAAGAGCGGCGGCGTAACGGAGCAGCGGAGCGCCGCCACGCCCGAAGCGCGCCTGCCGTCCGCCGGCGTGATCGACGCGCTGATCGGGACTTCGCTCGACGCGAAGCCGATGATCACCTTCCGATGGCGGGCTGAGCTCGTCCTCCAGGGAGCGCGATGAAGAACGGCCGCGTCGCGATCACCGCCGTCCTGACGCTCGTGCTGGCGACGGCGCTCTTCTATTTCGCCGAGCACCAGATTTCTTCGACGCTGCTCGAAGCCTCGCTGAGGCCGGAGATCCGCAACGCGCTCGAAGAGTCGATGAACGACCAGAAGCAGCTGCGCACTCTCGATCCTGCGAAGTCGGACGCATACAAGCGCCGCTTCGACAACATGCACCGGCTGGCGGCACGAATCGACGTTCTTCGCATCAGCCGCGCCGAGCTGCTGCGCCGTTACGAGCTCGTTCTCGCCGGCGTCTTCGCGGCAGTGCTCGCGCTCGTCGTGATGGTGCAATGGGAGCGCCGCCGCCGCGAAGAGCGCCGGCTGGCGGCCATTCAGTCGGGACTGGAGGCGCTCTCGCGCGGCGACGTTCACGTCGTCGTCGGCGACCCGCGTCGCGACGTCCTCGGCCGCATGAGCAGGATGATCGAACAGACCGCGCGCGTCGTGACCGGTCAGCGCCGCCGCATCGAGTCGCTGCAGCATCTCTCCTCGTGGCAGGAAGCGGCCCGACGTCATGCGCACGAGATCCGCACGCCGTCACGCGCGCGCCTCGAGATCGAGCGCCTGGCGACACTGGCCGGCGCAGACGCGATCCGCACGCCATCGATTCCGCGAAGACGAGCGCGCTCGAGGAGCTCGATCGCCTCGGTCGCTACACCGCCGAGTTCTCGTCCTTCGCCAAACTCCCGCAGCCGTTCTCGTCCGGAGCGCATCGGCGACGTCGTCGACAACTCTGCGCCGCGTTTGCCGGAGCCTGGCCCAACCTGACGCTCCGCTGCACATCTTCCGTAGGGCACGGCCGCGCCGTGCCGAATCCCCGTGGGTGGTCGGCGGGCGATTCCGACACCAACCACCCACCAGAATTCGGCACGGCGCGGCCGTGCCCTACAGTGACGGTTTCACCGCACTCGCCGACCGCGACATGCTTCGGCAGGTTCTCGCGAACCTCTGCGCGAACAGCGGCCATGCTGTCGAGGGCCACGGAACCGTCGCGTTCACGGTCGGCCGCGAGAACGGCCGCGTCCTCGTCGACGTGAGCGATGACGGCCGCGGCATCGATCCATCGCTGCGCCCGCGCCTCTTCGAGCCATACGCCACTACACGCCGCATCGGCGAACGCATGGGCCTCGGCCTGGCCATCTGCCGCAAGATCATGCTCGACCACGACAGCGATTCGAGCTCGTCGAGTCCAGCCCATCCGGACGACTTTCCGGCTCAACTTCCCGGCTGCCGAGGAGCAGAGATGAATTGATTCTGGTCGTGGAAGACGACGAAAAGATCTTCGCCAGCATCGTGCTGCGCCTGCGCGATGCGGGCGACGGAGCGCAGGCGTTGCGATCGGCCGAAGACGCCGAGCGATGGCTGGCCGAGAAGACCATCGACCTGATGCTCTGACGTGCGATTGCCGGGAATCAGCGGCATCGAGCTCCTGCGCCGCCTCGGCGACTCCAGGCCGCCGACGATCGTCGTCTCCGGTGAAGCGTCGATGGCCGAGACGCTCGAGGCCATCCGCCTCGGCGTACACGATTTCATCGACAAGCCGTTCAGCCGCGAGCGCCTGCTGAAATCCGTGCAGAACGCGCTCGAGCACTTTGCGCTCCGCCGCGAGATCGACGACCTGCGCGGCCGCGACCAGCAGATCCTCGGCCGCTCCGCGGCGATTGAGAATACGGACGACCATCGCCAAGGTCGCCGATATCGACGTGCGCGTCCTCATCCGCGGCGAGAGCG
>CAWGEL010000029.1:0-138784 GCA_963821595.1 uncultured Chloroflexia bacterium
TCGCGCCCGGACGCGTCACCGACCCCGACGATCACGCCCCGATCGCCGGGCAGGTTGACGATGACGCGCCAGCTCTCATGGCCCTCGAGAAGGTCGAAGAGGTAGCTGCGATAGGGCAGCGTCGCCAGCAGGTCGGCGCCGAGGCGGCCGGTATCGCCGCCCGTGACGGCCAGGGACAGGTGAAGCTCCGGAGGCAGGCCCGCGAGCATTGCGGCATGCGTGGCCACGAACAAGACCGCGCCCGCATCGTCCGTGGGAAGCGTGGCGGCGGGCTCGTGGATCTCCACCACGGGACACCCCGCCGCGGCCAGCTCCGCCAGTGCGTCGCCCATGGCCCGCGTCACCAGCCCGGCTCGGGTGGGCGAGCGGGAGGCCCTCGCCCAGGGCCCGAGCACGGCGGCCTTCATGGGCAGCTCGATGCCGAGCTCGTCGGCGAGGGATCGCGCCCGCCTCCACGAACCCACGAGAAGGGCGACGTCCTCCGCGTGGAGGAGGCCGTCGGAGAGGATGCCCAGCCCGGCCTCGGCCTGGAGCGCGATGGCCCGCCGCACCCACGATGCCCGCGGAGCGCGGGCGTGGGGAAGGTCTCCGGCGAGGGTCGCGAACATGGGATCGATCATAGGCGCAGCCGCCGGCCACGGGCGCCGCCCGGCAGCTTGCGGGCCACCCGGCCGCGCCGTGCACCGGTGGCGCCCAGCCGAGGTCCGGGAGGACTACCGTGACCCCATGCCCTCGATTGGCGACGTCCTCGCCGGCCGCTACCGCATCGACGGCCGCCTGGGAGCGGGTGGCATGGCCACGGTATGGCGAGCGCGCGACCTGCGCCTGGACCGCGACGTCGCCGTGAAGGTCCTCCTCCCCAACCTCGCCGGCGACCCGGCCATGACCGCCCGCTTCGACCGTGAGGCCCGATCGCTGGCGGCGATCTCGGATCCCCACGTGGTCGCGGTCTTCGACGTCGTCGATGGCGACCCGGCGACGGGCCGGGAGCCGTTCCTGGTGATGGAGCTGTGCCCGGACGGGTCGCTTGGCGCACTGCTGGACGAGGCTGGCTCGATCGCCGCAGCGGATGCCATCCCCCTCCTGGCAGATGCCGCCGAAGGCCTGGCCGCGCTCCACGCACGGGGCCTGGTCCACCGCGACGTGACGCCGCGGAACATCCTGCTGGCGGGGGCCCGGGCCAGGCTGGGCGATCTTGGCCTCGCTCGCGTTGGCCCGCGGTCCGAGGCGATGCTCGACCTGACGCCGCCGGGCGTGACCGTGGGCACGGCCGCCTACCTCGCGCCCGAGGTCCGGGCCGGCCGGGCGGCAGGGCCCGCGGCCGACGTCTACGGCCTGGGCGCGGTCGCCTACCGGGCCCTCGCGGGCCGGCCACCCGGCCGCGATGCCGAGGGCGCTCCCGGAGACGCTCGACCGCGGCCGATCCGCGAGGCGGCACCCGGCGTGTCGGAGGCGCTGGCGTCCCTCGTGAGCAGCGCGCTGCGCGCGGACCCCGCGGCGCGCCCCAGCGCGGCGACCTTGGCGGCCAGGCTCCGTGAGCTCGCAGACGCGGTCCCCGTGGCGGCCGCACCTCCCCCGTCCGGACCGACGGCGACGGCCGTCGGTCGCGCCGGCCCCGCGGCGCCGGCCGTCCGAGCCCCGGCCGCGACCGCGATCGCGCCCACGCACGTCGCTCCCCCGCCGGAGCCGAACTCGCCGGCCATGCCGGTCCTCCCCTCCCGGACCGTGCCGCGGGCATCTGCGGCCCCGGGCTCGAGCGACGCAGGCCGCCCACCACGGCCGGCGACGGCCCCTCCCGCTCCGGATCCGCGGCGAGCCGCCCGCATGCCCCCGCCGGGGCCGGAGTACCGCGGGCCGAGCCTCTGGTCCGGCGAACTGGTGCTCGTCCTGGTCGTCGTCCTGGTCGTCGTCGGGATCGTGGTCCTCGTGTTCGGCCGCTGACGGGCGCTGACTCGGCTGCGTCCGGCCCGGCCCCCGACGAAGCCCGCCTCAGCCGAAGTAGAACAACGGTGCGTTCTCCGCTCGCTCACGGTCTTCGAGCATCGCCAGGATGACCTCCACCGGGAGGCTCGTCCGGCGGGCAACCAGCGCGGCGACCTTGCGCGGGTCGTCGCCGCATCGGGCCAGGCTGGGGCCGTCGAGGCGGGGCCAGATCGCCATGGCCCGCCGGGTCACGGGACGCATCGCCGTGGACGCGTGATTGGGAGAGGTGGGAGTCGTGGGAGCAGGCGCCGCCCTGGTCATGGTCGCGTACCTCTGCCGCGGCGCCACTTCTGCCTCTGCAGGAGCTCGGTCAGGACACGGATCCGGCTGGGGAGCGACCCGCGTCGCCCAGACCCATGGCACGGGCCCGCCGCTTCTCGCAGCCTAGGACGCCCGCGCGGGGAGTCGCTAGCACGATGCGCTTATGTCCCGGCAAAGAAACCTTTGCCTGGATCGCCGGCCGCCGCGACGGCCCACGCGGCCGCCCGCCTCCACGGCCCTCATCGACGGCCGGCCCGTCCCGGTTTTACGTTGCCCTTACGTTGGCTGCCCGACCCCCTGCCCGCCGGCCGTAGACTCGCAACCCATGAAGCGGATCCTCGTCGTGGACGATGAGCCGAACATCGTCCAGCTGCTGCGTCTCTACCTGGAGAAGGAGGGCTTCGCGGTCGTGGCCGCGCGCGACGGCGAGGAGGGGCTGGCCCTGCACCTCCGCCACGACCCCGACCTCGTGATCCTCGACCTCATGCTGCCGAAGCTCGACGGCTACGAGGTGTGCCGGGAGCTCCGCCGGCGGGGCGACACGCCGATCCTCATGCTGACCGCTCGAAGCGACGACGTCGACGCGATCGTCGGCCTGGAGCTCGGCGCCGACGACTACGTCACCAAGCCCTTCAACCCGCGCGCGTTGGTCGCCAGGATCAAGGCGATCCTCCGGCGCACGACCGCGACCGCCTCGGGCGCCCGGCCGATCGAGGTCGGCGGGCTCCGCGTCGATTCCCGCCGGCGCGAGGCATACGTGAACAACCGGCGACTGGAGCTGCGGGCGCGCGAGTTCGACCTGCTGGCGGCCCTCGCCCGCGACCCGGGCGTCGTGCTCACGCGCGACGGGCTGCTCGAGGACGTGTGGGGCACCGACTTCCCCGGCGAGACCCGCACCGTGGACGTCCACGTTGCCGAGGTCCGCAAGAAGCTGGGCGACGACGGGCCCGCCATCGAAACGGTCCGCGGGCTCGGCTACCGGCTCGTGCCGCCCGAACGCGCGCCGCTGCCCGAGCGGGCGCCCGTCCCCCGCGCCGACTGATCGCGATGCCGCGCAGCCTGGCCGCCCGGATCACGCTCGCGCTGACCGTCACCGCCGTCGCCGTCCTGCTCGCCGTCGGCGCGGCCCTCTTCGTCGTGCTGCGCGACCTCTACCAGCGGGCCGAGTACTCGCGCCTGCACGCGGCCGGTTCGACGATCCTCGCCCAGCTCGCGGCCCGCCCCACCCTGGGCGACGCCCAGGCCGCCCTGGCCGTGCTGCGCGACGACCTGACGGGCCAGAGCATCGCCGCCTACTTCGTCGGTCCGGAGGGGCATGTCACCGCGCTCACCGGGGCCGCCACGCCGAACGATCCGCTGCCGCCGGTGCCGACCAGCGGCCGCGGCACGTGGGCCGACGCGATCGTGGCCTTCAACAACGGCCAGCGCTGGGCGACGTCATCCGTGTCGCTCGCACCCCTCGGCGCCGTGGCCCTGCGCGGCCTTGTCTTCGCGACGCCCGACCGTTCGGGGGCCGACACGGTGAGCGACCTCCTGCGGACGATCCCGCTGGTCGCGCTGGTCGTGGTCGTCGCCGGCGGCGGGCTCGGCCTGTGGCTCGCCCGTTCGACCACCGGGCCGCTGCGCCGGCTGGCGGCCGCGACCGCTCGCGTGCCGGACGCCGGCTCGGAACCACCCGTGCTGCAGCCCGAAGGGCCGACGGAGGTGCGCGAGCTGACGGAGCGGTTCAACGCCATGGCCGCCGAGCTGGCGCGGACGCGCCGAGCCGAGCAGGAGCTGCTGGCGAACCTGCGCCACGACCTGCGCACGCCCCTCACCGTCATCGGCGGCTTCGCGACGGCCCTGGTGGACGGCACGGCCGAAGGCGAGACCGCGGCCCGCGCCGCCCGCGCCATCGCCGACGAGGCCGCCCGGCTCGATGCCATGGTCGACGAGCTTGGTGCGCTGGAGACCATCCGGACCGGGAGCCGCGGACTGCGGCCGGAGCCGCTCGACGCGGCCGGCCTGCTGGCCGACGCGGCAGCCCGGTTCGGGCCTCGCGCCTCTGCCGGTGGCATCGATCTCTCGGTCCAGGTGGAGCCGGCGACGCCGGCCTTCGCCGCGGACCGGCTGGCCATGGAGCGGATCGTCGGCAACCTGGTGGAGAACGCACTCCGTTCCGTCGCCGCGAGCGGGCCGGCGCGGGAGGGGCCGGCGCACGGGGAGCCGGCCCGCGCAATGCCCTCCCCCGCGGCATCGGGTCCGCAGGTCGCCGGCGATGCGCCGCCACCCGCGCTCGCGCCGAGTGGACGGATCATGCTCGCCGCCCGCGGCGGTTCGATGCCGTCCGGCTCGCGCGCCGTCTTCATCTCCGTCTCCGACGACGGGCCCGGCTTCCCGCCCGGCTCGCTGGAGTGGGCATTCCAGCGGTCGTACCGCGCCGACCCGGCACGGAGCGGCCCGGGATCCGGCCTGGGGCTTGCCATCGTGCGCGAGCTCGCCCGCGCGCACGGCGGGGACGCCCTCGCCGAGAACCTCGCCCCTCGGGGAGCGCGCGTGAGCGTGGTCATGCCGCTCGTCCCGTCGATCCAGGGTCCGCTGCCGCCCACGGGCTGACCTCGCCGTCCGGGCGCCGGCCAGGGCCCGGGCGACCGGCCGGCCGGCCTCGGCGGGCGCCACGCGTCGGTGCTTCGGGCGGTCGACGACCGGCCGGCCCCGGCTACACTCCGCCAGTGACGCGCCACACGCAGGATCCGCCCCAGGCCGTCGCCGACGCTGCGGCCGCACGAGCGGCCGCGCGAGCGGCCCGGGATTGGGCGCGCGCGGACGTGTTGCGAGCGGAGATCGAGGCGGCTGGCTGGAAGGTGATCGATCGCGGCTCACGCTTCCGGCTCGAGCCCGCGACACCGCCCACGCTCGAGGAGGACGGTCGCACGCGCTACGGCAGCGCGGCAGCCGTGCCGTCCGCGCTCGACGAGGCGGCCACGGCCCGCTTCACGGTGGAGCTGCTCGCCGACGACTGGCCGGACGACGTCGCGCGCGCGCTGGGCGGCATGCGCGCTCACGCCCCCGATGGAACCCAGGTCGTCATCGTGGCCAACAACCCGTCGGCGGCCCAGGCCGCCCGGCTCAATGCCGGGTCGCCCGACATCGCGGCGATCGCCGGTCGGGAACCGGAAGTCGTCTGGACCAGCGCCCGCCTCGGCCACGCGGCGGCCCGCAACGTCGGGCTGCGTCGCGCTCGCGGGGCGATCGTCGTCCTTGCCGACACGTGCGTGGATCCAACCGGTGACGCGTTCACGCCGCTCGAGACTGCGCTCGACGACGAGACCGTGGCCGTAGCCGGCGCGGATGGCTTCATCACGCGAGACCTGCGTCGTTTCGATGAGGCATCCGGACAACAGGCCGACGTGATCGGCCTGTTCTGGCTGGCCTTTCGCCGCGACGACTATCGCGTGCTCGGCCCGCTCGACGAGCGGTTCGGGTTCCACCGCAGTCTGGACGTCTGGTGGAGCCTGCTCCTGCGTGCCGGCACCGATCCGGATCGGCCGCCGCGCGCCGCCCGGCGCGTCGACGTGCCGCTGGCCCGCCACGACGACCGTGGCTGGACCCGGCTGACGGACGCGGATCGCGACCGCCAGTCGAGACGCAACTTCTACCTCGTGCTCGATCGATTCCGCGACCGTCCCGACCTCCGATCAGGGGCGGGCTGAGCCGCACGTTCTCGAATCCCGGCCGCCCGCGCGGGTGGCGCCGGAGCCGCTCGACACGCTGCAGTCAACCCGTCGTCAACCCGTCGTCGGGACGTCGCGCTCGGGCGTCCCGCGGCCGAGCGCCCGCGCGATGGCGCTCGCGAGCGTTCGCGCCCGACCCTGGGCGATGGCCACGCCGGCCAGCACCACCAGGCCGCCCACCGGCTCGTTCCAGCTGATGCCCTCGCCCAGGAAGGCGACGCCAACGACGACCGCGAACAGCGGCGTCACGTACGTCACGGTGCTCGCGGTCGTGCTGCCGGCTTCCCGCACCACGCGGAAGTTCAAGAGGTACGCGATCCCGGAGCCCAGGGCGCCGAGCCCGAGCATGCCCAGGAGCGCATCGGTGCGCACCGGGCCGGGGATCGGACCGGCGAGCACGGCGAACGGCAGCAGCACGGCCGCCCCGCAGACGATCTGGCCCGTGGTCAGCGCGATCGCGCCGTCGGGCAGCCCGCTCAGGTGCCGGCGCAGGTACGGGATCGCCACGCCGTAGCAGGTGACCGCACCGGCGCAGGCCGCGATGCCCAGCCACTCACCCGCGCCGAGACCCTGCCAGATGCCCACGACGACCAGCGCGCCGGCGAATCCCACCAGCAGGCCGGCGACGCGTTCCCGGGTCGGCCGCTCCTCGGGGAACGCGGCCATGACCACCACCAGCGTCGTGAGCGGCGTCGTCGCATTGATGATGCCGGCAAGCACGGAGCTCACGTGCGTCTCGCCGATCGCGAACAGCGTGAACGGCACGCTGTTGAAGAACAGCGACACGATGAAGAGGTGCCGCCAGGTCGAGAGGCGGCGCGGCAGCGGCGTCCGGGTCGCGGCCGCGATGATGGCCAGCGTGGCGGCCCCGATCGCCAGGCGGACGAACGCGACCTGGACCGGCGCGAACGTCCCCAGGCCCAGCTTGATCCACCAGAACGAGCAACCCCAGATCGCGGCGAGCACAAGGAACGCGGCCTGCCACGGGACCGCCCGCGGTCCGCTGCCGGGAGCGCGCGCCTGGCGCTCCGTGCCTGTTGCCCGCCCGGGCGGCCCCTGCGTCATCGTCCGGCTGCTCCTTCGAGCGCCAGCAGCCGCCGCTTGGCGGCCAGTCCGCCGGCGTACCCTGTCAGCGACCCCGCACTGCCCACGACGCGGTGGCACGGCACGACGATGGAGATCGGGTTGCGGGCCACCGCACCCCCGACGGCCCGCGCCGCGCCGGGGCGGCCCACCCGTGCGGCCAGCTCCCCGTACGTGACGGTCGTCCCGACCGGGATGTCGCGGAGCGCCTCCCAGACGTCGTGCTGGAAGGCACTCCCGCCCTGGAGACCAAGCTGCAGGTCGAAGGCCCGGCGATCGCCGGCGAAGTAGGCGTCAAGCTGGCGAGCGACCTCGCGGAACGCTCCGGGATCCTCGCGCCAGTCCGCCTGCACGGCCACCCCGCGTCGGTGGTCGGGCAGGTAGAGACCGGTGAGCGCGAACCCGTCCGGACCGTCCTCGCCGACGAGCAACAGGGATCCGACGGGGCTTGGCCGGTGCGCGTACAGGGTGGTCATCGGGACGCTCCTTCGCTCCTGCTGGATCGGGCGCCGCCGGCGGCCGGCAGTGACGCCCAGAGGTGATGAACGGCATACGATCGCCATGGCCCCCACGCCGCGCCGATCCGGGCGATGTCATGGGGAGAATCCGGCCCGCCCAGCGCTCGGACCGCGTGGCGGACGCCGAGGTCGTCCGCGAGCAGGACGTCGGGGTCGCCGAGCGCCCGCATCGCCACGTACCCCGCGGTCCACGGCCCGACGCCGCGAATGCCCCGCAGGCTTGATCGGACCGCGCCTCGATCGGCCCCGGCCTCCAGCGACAGGCTGCCGCCGGCGATGGCCTCGGCCAGCGCGATCAGCGTGCGCGCGCGCGCTCGCGGCACTGGGAATGCCGCCGGATCGGCGGCCGCCAGCGTGGCCGCGTCGGGGAACGTGTGCGTCACGCGGCCCCGGGCCTCCGGAAGCGGCGTCCCGAAGGAGACCGCCAGGCGTCCAGCCACGGCGCGCGCCGAGGCCACCGACACCTGCTGGCCCAGCACGGCACGGATCGCCAGTTCCGCGCCGTCGGCGGCACCGGGCGCGCGCCGGCCAGGCGAGCCTGCCACGAGCGCGGCCAGCAGCGGGCCCGAGCGGAGCACGTCCGCAACCGCGACCGGGTCGGCGTCGAGGTCCAGCAGGTGGCGGACGCGCGCCACGGCCGGCGCGAGATCGCGGGGGTCGGTCAGCGCCAGCCGGCAGCGCACCGCGCGGCCATCGTCGGTCGCCTCGACGACGGCCGGCCCGTGCGGCAGGCACAGCGATCGGCGGTATGTCTCGCCCTCGACCTCCTCCACGCCCGGGATCGCGCGCGGCCCCAGGAACGCGAGCAGCGCGCGGAAGTCGAACGGATCCCGCCGAGCCAGCCGCAGCTCCAGGCGGACGCGGAGCGCGCCGCGGCCGCCATCGGGCGTCGGCCCGGATGCCGCGCGATCCAGGCCTCGGGCGCCCGTCGATCCCGCGCCCGTCGCCCTCGCCCGCTGGCGCAGCTCCATCGGCGTGGCCGCGAACACCGTGCGAACCGTCTCGTTGAACTGCCGCAACGACCCGAAGCCGGCCGCGAACGCGATCTCCGTGGCCGGCAACGCCGTGGTCTCCAGCAGCAGCCGCGCGACGTGGGCGCGCTGCGCGCGAGCCAGCGCCAGCGGGCCGGCGCCCAGTGCCTCGCCCAGGACGCGGCGCAGCTGGCGCTCGCTGTAGCCCAGGTGGTCCGCCAGGCCCGGCACGCCGGCGCGCTCCACCAGCCCGTCGCCGATGAGCTGCATCGCTCGCCCGGCAACGTCGCCGCGCAGGTTCCAATCCGGCGAGCCGGGCACGGCGCCCGGGATGCACCGCTTGCAGGCGCGGAAGCCCGCCGCCTGGGCCGCGGCCGCCGTCGGGTAGAAGCGCACGTTGTCCGGCGCCGGCGTTCGCGCCGGGCAGCTCGGGCGGCAGTAGATGCCCGTGGAAGTGACGGCCGTGAAGAAGTAGCCGTCGAACCGGGGGTCGCGACTCTGCACGGCGCGGTACCGGCGCTCGAAGTCGGGGGTGACGTCCATGCCCTGGATCGTCGCACGCGGGGTTGTCGAATGCTGGCAGGTTTCGGCCATCCCGATCGGCCAGACCGCAGGCGAGCACGGAGGGTTGGTTCACGAGGCAACCTGGCAGGGGCCGGCCACCAGACTGTCTGGTGCCGACCCCAGGCGCATCACATCGGATCCGCGCGTGGACGTGACTCCACCGCGTGGCCAACCAGGCGACCTGGTGCCGTGGCGCGTCGCGGCCTGTCCAACCACGCAACCTGGTACGGCTGCGCCCCACGAGCACCGCCGCAGCACCTGCGACCGCCACCCGCCACCGCGAACCCCCCGCCGCCAGGCGGGGCCGGCCGACCGCCGACCCCGGCCGACCCGCCCGGCTACGCCCAGGTTGGCGTGCCGATCACCACGCCCACGGCCACGGCCACGACCAGCGCCACCACGCCCAGGACCCGCAGCACGTTGGCCAGCCGGTGATCGCCCGCGCCTGCCAGCGGCTCGTACGTGCCGGAACCCGTCGGGCGGCGCCAGTACTGGGCCAACGTCGCCGCGTTCACGGGCGGCAGCATGAACCCCAGCCAGAGGCCGCCCAGCATGCCGCCGATGTGGGCCCAGTTGTCCACGTAACCGCCCATCACGCCGAACCCGAGGAAGAGGTTCAGGATGATGATGAAGCCGATCTGGCTGACCATCGCCTGGCCGCGCCGGTCGAGCACCGGCTTGTGCACGAAGCTGACCGCCAGCAGCATGCCCAGCAGGCCGAAGATGGCGCCCGACGCGCCGATCACGTAGCGGTCGCTGCCGATCAGGAACGACAGCGTCGACGCCGTGGCGGCCGTCAGCAGGTAGATCAGCAGGAACCGCGCGGAGCCGTACAGCTGTTCCACCAGCGGCCCGAACAGGTACAGCGCGTACATGTTGAACAGGATGTGGAGGATGTTCTGCGGGTCGTGGAGCAGCACCGGCGTGATCAGCCGCCACCATTCGCCGTGCGCGACGGCCACCTTGTCCAGGGCCAGCAGGTCGAGGATCCAGGCGGCGCCCGGCTGCAGGGTGACGACCCACATGACCACCGTCACGGCCATGATCGTGTAGCAGACGATCGGCGTCGTCTCCGCGCCGCGGCTGCGCGCGAAGTAGCGGCCCGCGCCTCGCGTGTCCCCGAGCTCCTTGGTCAGCCAGCCCAGGCGCGACGAGATCTCCGCGCGGTCGGTGGGCGGCGCCCGGCGTTCGGCTTCGCGGTAGGCGTCGCGCGCTGCCTGGAGGCGACCGGAGCGGACGCGCGCGGCCGCGACCTGGCGCCAGGCGATGTACGTCGTCGGGTTCTCCGGCAGCCTGGTTGCCTGCTCCCACAACTGCTCCGCGCCCGCCTCGTCGTCCAGGCGGTAGCGAGCCTCGCCGGCACCGACGAACGCGGCGCCCGTGATGGCGGGGTCGTCGAAGCCGATGAGGCGGGTATAGACAGCGCCTGCGTCCTGGAACTCGCTGGACGCCAGCAGCCGATCCGCCTGCGCGAGCAGCGCCTCTGCAGTGGTCCGGTCCAGCGGACCGGCCACGAACGGGTTGCTGGCCGACGGCGATGTCACGCGGCGGACGCTAGCAGATGTGCGCCGCCACCGTGGGCCGCCGGTAGACTCACGGCATGTGCGGACGGTTCACCCAGCAGCGCCCCAGCGCCGAGCTGGCCGAGCTCTTCGGCGCGGAGGATCGCGCCGGCGAGGTCGAGCCGCGGTTCAACCTCGCGCCGCGCCAGGACGGCCTGGTGGTGGTCCAGCGCGACGATCTCCGGCGGGGCCTGGTCGCGTACCGCTGGGGCCTGATCCCGACGTGGGCCAAGGACGAGAAGATCGGCAACCGCCTCTTCAATGCACGGGCGGAGACCGTCGCCTCGACACCGGCCTTTCGGGCCAGTTTCGCCCGCCGGCGCTGCCTCGTCCCCGCCGACGCCTTCTACGAGTGGGAGAAGGTCACCGACAAGATCCGTCAGCCGAACCTGGTCCGGCGCGAGGACGGCGCTCCGATGGCGTTCGCGGGGCTGTGGTCGCTGTGGCGCGACCCGGCCGACCCTGATGCGGAGTTCATCCGGACGTTCACGATCCTGACCACGGCCGCCAACGCAACGCTGGCGCCGATCCACGACCGGATGCCCGTCATCCTCCCGCAGGAGGCGTGGGATCGGTGGCTCGATCCCCGCCCGGCTGATCCCGCCGAGCTGCTGGGGCTGCTCGTGCCCGCGCCGGACGACCTGCTGCTGCGCTATCCCGTGTCGCGCCGCGTCGGGGACGTCAGGAGCGAGGGCCCGGACCTCATCGTTCCGCTCGGCCCGCTCGGGCCGGAGCCGGGCAGCCGGGGAGCGCCACTCGATCCGGAGGAGACGGGCGGCCGCTGACGCGGCGAGGCGCTTCGATGCCGCCGAGGGGTGCCGCGCGCGCCTGGTGGCGCGACTCGTTGGATCCTCGTCGGTTCCGATGACGATCGGGGCCGGCCCCCGCCTGCGATCAGGCGCGACCAGGGATGCTGGTCGAAGGCAGCTGCTGTGAGCTGCCGGTCACGCCGGATCCCACGTTTCGCCCTGGGTCCACGATCCAGCCGACCAGACCTCCTTCAGTCGCGGGCGGCCGGAGAGCAACTCCCACTCAAGGCAACCTGGCTGCGGGCAGCCGGAGGGCCACCGTCGGCGGTCCGGTCGCGCGCCTAGTCCTCCGTCCGCTCCCAGCCGCCGGCCGCAACCGCGGACCGGAATGCCGTCGAGGGGTCCGAGCCGCGGTCCAGGGCGACCGCGTAGCCGGCCACGACGGCCGCGAACGCACCATCAGGGTCCGATGCCGGCGCCGCCAGCACCGTCGCCGTCGAGAAGACCGGATCGGCGCCGCGGTTCGCCCACGTCACGGCGACGAGTGCCGCCCCCGCGAAGGCGGCGGCCTCCGTGACGGCCGCCGCCCCGGCCGCGTCCACGGCCACGGCCGCGACGAGCACGCGGAACTCGGGGACGTAGCGGAGGCCCATGGCGATGTCGCCCGCATCGAGGACCGGGCCCGCGGCAAGATCGGCCGCGTCAGCCTGGTCCTCGGATCCAGCCACCAGCAGGTCGGCCACTGACGTCACGTCCTCGGCGGACGCGGCCGCGGCGGCGGCCGGAGTCGGCCGCGCATCCCGCAGCACCGCCCGGTGGCCCACGCCGGCCCGGCCGAGCGCGATGAGCACGGCCTCACCGGCCGGATCGTCGCCGACGCGGCCGACCAGCTCGACGTCGGAGCCAGCCGAAGCGCCCGCGATCGCGATCGCCGAAGCCAGTCCGGCGGGCACGATACTTCCGTCGGGTCCGGCCGCAGCCGAAGGCAGGCCCAGCACGACGATCATGGCGGGAGCCTAGCAGCCGGAGTCGCTCGCGGCGCGGCGCGCGGCGCGATCCGGCGGCGCGAGAACAGGCGCGACCCGGCGTCGCGGCGCGGTGCGCGGCGCGATCTGGGCGGCGCGGCGGCAGGCATGGCGGCAGCAGGCCGCTCGGCGCCGGCCGGCGGAGACGGCGCGCCGGCCGGCGGAGACGGCGCCACGGCCCGGCTACTCGGGCGGGCGTCTCCGGCGGACGCGATGCCACGGCCGGCGGCGCGCCGCCGGCCGAGCGAATCCCCTCGGCCCCTTCAGTCGTGGTGCGTCGGCGACGCGCTGGACGACGGATAGGGCGTCCCCTGGAACGTGTCGGTGGGCTCGGGCGTCTGGGTCGGGTCGGGCGTCTCGGTCCGCTCCGGCGACCGCGTCGGGCGAGGCGTCGGGCGAGGCGTATCGCCAGGCGCCGGGGCAGGCGCCCCACCACCCTGCTCGGTCGATGGCTCGGACGACGGCGAGGCGCTGGCGCTGTGGTCGGGCGACACGGACGGCTCGTCCGACGGCGACTCCGACACCTCCGACGGCGACTCGGACACTTCGTCGCTGGGCGAGGCGACCACCAGCGGGCTCGTGCCCAGGCTCGGTCCAGGCGAGACGACCGGGCTCGGCTCGTCGCCGTGGAGGCCGAGCACGGAGAGCGTCGCTCCCGCGCCGAGCGCACCGACCGCGATCGACCCGAGCAGCATCAGCGAGACCAGCACCATGGCCGGGGCACGGACGGCGAGCGGCCGCCCACCGGTCCAGGCCACCCGCCAGAGGTCGCCGAGTGCGGCCAGTGCCGCGAGCGGGCGGCGTGCCCGGGCGGCGCCGATGGCCGCCACCACGGGGCGCGGCGCGGGCTCCGTCGCGACCGCCGCCATGACGCGGTCGCTGAAACCCGTGTGCGGGATCACGTCGTCGTCCGCGGCCACCCATTCGAGCGTGCGGGCGAGCCCCAGCAGGTCGACCTGGTCCTCGAGGCTCGCTCCATCGTCGGCGAGCTCGTCGAGCCGGAAGCGCTTTGCTCGCGGTGTCATCCGCCCACGCCCTGCTGTTCGAGGGCGTGCCGCAGCCGCAGCAGCCCGCGGTGGAGGTGCGTCTTCACGGTCCCCAGCGGTCGATCGCTCTCTGCCGCGATCTCGGCGAGCGAGAGGTCGGAGAAGAAGCGGAGGGCCACGACCTCGCGATACGGCTCCTCGAGCGAGGCCACGGCAGCCCGGACCGCGGCCGCGCGCTCGGAGCGGATGGCATGCCCGGCGGGATCGCCGGCGTCGCCTCCGAGCAGGGCCAGCAGCGCGCCCTCGCCGATCCTCGACGAGTCGTCCGCTCGCCCGTTCGCATCTCCAGGGGACGGGTCGATCCACGCCACGGGCCGGCGCCTGGACGCCTTGCGAATGGCGATCCGAACCGCGATCCGGCTGAGCCAGGCACCGAACGGACCGTCGCCGCGCCAGGTGGCGAGCGCTCGGTAAGCGCTCACGAACGCCTCCTGGGCCGCATCCTCGGCCTCGTGGAGATCGCCGAGGACGCGATAGCAGGTGCGGACCACGGCGCGCGACTCGCGTTCCACGAGGACCCGGAACTCGTCGCGGTCGCCTTCCAGGACAGCGGCAACGACGCGACGGGCCTGGGGATCGTCACCGTCGGGCAGGTCGTCGGCTCGGATGTCAGGGGCCGGGTGGATCGCTCGAACTCCTGGTGCGGGGACGCCCACCGCGAGTTCCACGGCCGGCCGACGCGACGATACGTCAGCCGCATCGAGAAGCGCCGCATGACGATCGTCACCTGTCCCATGCATCCGCCCGGTGGGGCGGACGACCTCAACTCTACCCGACGACGGCTCAGTTGCCGTCGTGGTCGCCGGCTCCGTCGCCGGCATGGATGTCGCCCCCGGCCTGGACCGGACCGCCGTCATTCGACGGGCTCGTGGCGGCGCGAGCCACGGGTCGAGGCAGAGGTGTTGCGCTCGCGGAGCCCGACGGCTGCGAGCCCGAGCCTGTCGCGCTCGCGGAGCCCGACGGCTGCGAACCCGACGACGGCGCGCGCGACGAGGCCACCGGCCCCGCCGCTTGGTGACCGGGCCGCGGGCCGGAGGGCGCGTCCGCGATGAACGCTCCCCCGCGGCTGGCCGCCGCCGGGACGGCGACGTCGAGCGCTGGTCGCGGGCCGAGCACGGCGCTCGCCGTGAAGGCCGCCCCTGCCACCAGGAACGCGGCCACCACGCATGCGAGCGCAATGTCGGCCGCCACGCGGCCTCTCGAATCCACCTGCGTCACCTCTCCACGCGATCCGGCTCGAGAGCGGGCCGTCCGGGCGTCCGACTTCCGCGCCGCCGGGTCTCCCGGCCGGTCCGCTACTCGTGGTGAGGCAGGCGTTCGAACAAAGGTTTCAGGCCAGCTCGGTCGCCTCCGCGGAGGCGTGGGGGGCGTCGCCGCGGGGCTCGGCCGACGCCGGCTCCTCGTCGCGGACCACTTCGACGTCGCCCAGGCCGGCCGCCTCGAGGTCGCTCCCCACGGCATCCGCGTCACCGACCAGCACGATTGCCAGCCGCTCCACGTCCAGGTGGGCGCGCGCCGCGGCCAGGACGTCGGCGGCCGAGACTGCCTCCACGTTCGGCCGGTACCGATCCAGCTCGTCGTCGGGCAGCCCGTACGTCGCGAGTCCACCCAGGGCCGCGACGACCGGCCCGGGCGTCTCGAATCGCAGCGGGAAGACGCCGACCAGGAAGTCCCGCGCAGCCCGCAGCTCCGCGTCGGTCACCGGTTCGTCGCCGATCCGGCGCAGCTCATCGACCAAGTCGCGCAGCGCGGGCACCGTTGCATCCGTGTTGACGGCGGCGCGTGCCGAGAACGGGCCGGCGAAGCGGCGGAAATCCCAGCCGGCGTGGGCCCCGTACGTGTAGCCCTTCTCCTCGCGAAGTTTCATGTTGAGCCGCGAGTTGAAGAGCCCGCCCAGGATCATCGCGAGGAGGCTGACCGGGTAGTAGTCGGGACTGCGCCGGGCCAGGCCGACCCCGCCGACCCGCAGCTCCGACTGGACGGACCCGGGACGATGGACCAGGCGGATCCGCGGTCCGCCGTCGGCCGGGGCGATGACGGGCACGCCATCGGTCGCCGCCCCGCCGGGCCCGAGCGGCCCGAGCAGCGGCTCGGCCAGCGCGGCCACGTCGATGCCGGAGAGGTCGCCGCCGACGATGAGCGCGGCCCGCTCGAAGCCCGCCCGCCGGAGGTAGGCGCGCCGCAGGATCGCCGGGTCGAGGCTCCTGACCGTCTCCTCGCGGCCGCCCGACGGCCGCGCGTAGGGCGTGACCGGCGAGTAGATGCGCTCCACGAACGCCTCTTCGGCCCGGCGGCCCGGCTCGGCCCGGGCCTGGAGGATCGCGTTGAGCCGCTGGTCGCGGAGCCGCTCCACCTCGCGGTCCGGGAAGGCCGGCTCGTGGACCACCTCGGCGAGCAGCTCCATCGCCGGCGCCAGCCGCTCGGCCGGCACGTCCACGCCGATCACCGTCGTGTCCCAGCCGGCCTCGGCGCGGAGCGACGCCCCCAGGCGCTCCGCTGCCTCGATCAGCTCGATCGCGTCGTGCCGCAGCGTGCCCTCGGTCAGTGCGCGCGCGGCCAGCACGGTCGCGCCGCCCTCCGTCGACGGCTCGTCCACGGCTCCGGCAGGCAGCAGGAGTGAGGCCGACACCAGCGGTCGGCCGGGAAGGTGCACGGTCAGCAGGCCGAGCCCGCCCGAGAGCCGGCCGCGCTCGAATGCCGGGAACCGGAACGGGCGCGGCGTGCCCGCCACCGGCCGCGTCGCCAGCGCTGCCTCCAGCGGGTCGATGGCGCTCATGCCGCTCCCTCCTCGTCGGTGATGGCCGCGGCGGCCGGGGCCGCGCCGGCCGGGGCCGCGCCGGCCGCGGCGTCCGCGACCGCACCGCCGGCGTCGCCATCCGCGGCCGCGTCCGACTCCGGCTCGGCGGCCCGCGCCCCCTCGGCGGGAACGTAGGTGAGGACCACGCGGTTGTCGGGCACCAGCAGCGCGGCGCTTGCCGCCCGGACATCGCCGGGCGTGACGGCGAGGTACCGCCCGAGCTCGCGATTGATCTCCCCGGGATCGTCCAGCAGCGTCGCGTACATCGACAGGCGATCCGCCCGTTCGCTCACCCGCTGGAGGGCGCCCAGCTCGTCCGTTTCGATGAGCGCGTGCGCGCGCGCCAGCTCGTCGGCCGTGATCGGCTCGGCTCCGAGCCTGGCGATCTCCTCGTGCATGGCGGTCTCGACCGCAGCCGGCGACGACTCCGGCCGAACGGTCGCCCAGCCCATGAAGATCGAAGGGCCCGAAGAGAAACCGAGGGCGAACATCGCGACGTCCTGGGCGATGCGCTCCTCCCGCACGAGCCGGCGATGGAGGCGGCTCCCCTTGCCGCCGGCCAGGACCTGGCCGGCGATCTCGAGTGCGTACAGCCGCGCATCGCCGAGCGGCGGCGCGCGGAAGCCGACGAAGACGCGCGGCAACGGAACGCGATCCGGAACCGTCTCCCGCACCTCGCCCCCCAGCGTGAGCGGCAGGGGGTCAACCCGGAATGGGGGCACCGCAGGATTGGCCGGGATCGGACCGAAGTAGCGCTCGACCCAGACCCGGGCCTGCGCCGGATCGACGTCGCCCACGATCGAGAGCACGGCGTTGTTGGGCGCGTAGTGCGCGCGGAAGAAGGCGACCACGTCGTCCAGGGACGCGGCATCCAGGTCGTCCATGGAGCCGATCGTCGGATGGTGATAGGGGTGATCGGCCGGATAGAGATGGCCCAGAATCTTCTCCTGCCAGGTCCCGTACGGCTGGTTGTCGTACGAGAAGCGCTTCTCGTTCTTCACGACCGCGCGCTGGTTGTCCAGGTTCTCCTGGGAGAGCGCGTCGAGGAGGGTCGCGAGGCGGTCGGCCTCGAGCCAGAGCGCCAGCTCCAGCTGATGGGCGGGCATGGTCTCGAAGAAGTTGGTGCGATCCAGCCATGTCGTGCCGTTCATCGAGCCGCCGGCGGCCTGCACGAGGGCGATGTGCTCCGCCTTCGCGACGTGGCGGCTGCCCTGGAACATGACGTGCTCGAAGAGGTGGGCGAACCCGGTCTTCCCGGGCTGCTCGTGTTTCGAGCCGACGTCGTACCAGAGGTTCACGGCGACCACGGGAACCAGGTGGTCCTCGCTGACGATCACGCGCAGGCCGTTGGCCAGGTGCGTGTCGGTGAAGGCGACGACGGGAGGGGGCATGCGGGGCCTCGTGCGGATCGCCGGGTGGGTATGGGCTCGGGAAGGCTGGCGGCCGTCCGGCCCGGGCCTACCCGGGCGGTCGGCGGTGCCGCACCCGCGGCAGCCTCGCCGATTGTACGGGCCGCGGCGCGGAGCGGCCGGCGGACGCGAGGCCCCTTCGCAGAATGACGCCTGACGATCCTGCCGCATCGCGATCCTGTCGCCTGGCGATCCTGCCTCGCGATCCATCCTGCCTCGCGATCCTGCCGCATCGCGATCCGGCCTCGCGATCCTGTCCTCCACGGGCGGACGCGATCGCTGCTCCACGCGTGGCGGATTCCTGTTTGTCGCGATGAATGCGGACTTCCCACGCTCCGGGCCTCGATTCCGTCCTCCCACGGCGGACGGCAAGGGCGGTGCGCCGCCTCGCCCGACGACCCGTTCACGTCCGCGGACGTTCACGCCCGCGGACGTTCCCCGTTGACTCCAGCAGGAACCTTATGTTAGCCTTTCATCTAACAGCAGGGAGACAAAGCCGAAACATGGCCACACGAACAACCGATACCGCCTCCGCGAGGGCCGGAGGGCTGGTCCGCGAGCTGGCGCCGCGAGGCGCGGCGACGCGGCCGGCGGTCAGCCTCGACGTTCGACCTGCCGTCGACTTCCTCATCAGCCTGGTCGGCGACACGGAGCCCGAGCTGTTGCCGGCGGACCTGGAGTGGCGGGCCAACGCACGAGCGTCGCTCTCGGCCCCGGTCGCGCGCGACCTGGAGCGCGTCTTCGGGTCCCACGACAAGAGCCACGACGATGAGCTCGCGGACAAGGAGTTCGTCGGCTGGGGATTCGTCGCCTCGCTCGTGGGGCGGCGTGACGTGGTGTCCTCCGCGGACGTCCTGGCCCAGGCGGGAACGATCACGCCTGCCGCCATCGTCGTCGCGGCCTGCGACGACGCCGACCTCGCCGGCATGCGCGTCCTTGCCGAGCGATTCTTCGTCGGCGAGACCGGCGTCCGCGACGAGCTCATGGCCAGCACGCCGGCCCACTATCGGGCTGCGCTGGAGCGGCTCGCGGCCGACCCCGACGGGGAGATCCGCGCCCTGCGCCGGATTCTCCGCGCATGGCGGGAGCAGTTCACCACGATCGAGGATCGCGTCGGCTCCATGCAGGAGCGCGACGTGGCGGCCCGGCGGCCCGACTTCGAGCGGCTCCCGCTCATCGACGCGGTCGAGCGAGCGACGAACGGCATCCGCGCGTCGTTCGACGCCCGCGTGCGCCTCGACCTGGTCCCTTCGTATTTCGCCCGTCCCTACAACTACACGTTCGACGGCGACGACTGGCACCTCATCGCGTATCCGATGGCGGAAGCCGCGATCGGCGGCGATCGTGGCGCAGTGCCGCAGTCGACGGTCCGCATGTTCCGGGCCCTGGGCGACGAGAGCCGCCTCCGGATCCTCCGCCATCTCGTCGATGGCGACCTCTACCTCACCGAGATCGCCGATCGGCTCGGCATCTCCAAGCCGACCGCCAAGCACCACCTTGCCCAGCTGCGGGCGGCAGGCCTGGTCACGATGACCGAAGCGGGCAACCTGACCTACTACTCGCTGCGCCGGGAGCGCATCGCCGACGCCGGACCCGATCTCGGGCGATACCTCGGCCTTGGGCTCGGCTGACATCACGTCTCGCACGACACGCCATGTCGCTTCGCACGAGTACCTCGCGCGACGCCCGCACGTTAGATGAAATGCTGACAGAAGGACGACCAGTTGATCACGTACGCTGAGCATCACGAGCTGAGGAACATCGAGGACGCCGCGCCCGCGGGCGCGGCAGGGGCGCGGGAGGGCGACATGCACGAGAGCGAGATCACCTATCGAATGGAGCGCCTCCGTGGCGAGGCCGACCGCGCCCGCCTGGCGTCGGGTGGGCGGTCGGCCGCCGCGCGCGCGCGGCGGAACGGGCTTCGGCGGCTGGTTGGCCGGACCCTGATCGGCCTCGGCGAGCTGCTGGAACAGCCGACGCCCTGCCCCGACGAGCGGACCGGGGCCATCCGGGCCTGACCTTCCTCGTCCCGGTCACGAAGCCGGGTCGGGCTCAGCCGGCTGACGGCGCCCGCGGCTGCCCCGCCGGCGGCGGCCCCGCCAGTGGCGGCCCCGCCAGTGGCGGCCCATCCGGCGGCGGCCCATGCGGTGGCGGAGACGTCGACGGCGAAAGCGTCGAACGGGGCACCCACTCGCCCAGGGCCCGCACGTCGGAGAGGCGTTCCTCGAGGTCCGGGTCCAGGGCCTCCGCCGCGGCCACGGCCGTCTCGATCGCGGTCAGGCAGAGGACGCCCTCGGCGATCGCGGTCAGGCGAATCCCGGCCGCATCGCGGACCGCCCCGGAGCGCGGCGTCGGCGTGTTGACGACCAGCCGGGCCGCGCCGCTCGTGATGACGTCCAGGATCGGCCGCTCACCGACGGCCGCGCGCGCGCCAAGCTTCGCCACGGGTTCGGCGGCATGGCCGAGCTCGGTGAGCGCGGCGCGGGTCCCGGCCGTGGCCGCGAAGCGGAAGCCCGCCCGCGCGAGCGCGGTCGCCAACCGGCCCAGCAGTGGCTTGTCGCGATCCGCCACCGACAGCAGGACGAGGTCCCCGCCTGGCCCCGGCCGTGGCGGGACCAGCGACGCGGCCAGCAGCGCCTTGGCAGTCGCGACGCGCGGGTCCCCGTGGATGCCGATGACCTCGCCCGTCGACTGCATGAACGGCCCCAGCGACGGATCGACGCCGCGCAGCTTGGCGGTCGAGAACGCGGGTGCCTTGACCGCCACGAACGAAGGTTCCGGCAGCAGGCCGTTCGGCCAGCCGAGCTCGGCCAGCCGCCCGCCCAGCGCGATCCGCACGGCAAGGTCCACCATGGGGACGCCGGTGACCTTGCTCATGAAGGGCACCGTGCGCGACGCCCGCGGGTTCACTTCGATCAGGTAGACGCCGTCCTCGCGGACGATGAACTGGGCATTGACCAGGCCGTGCACGTCGAGGGCGCGCACGATCCGCTCCATCGACGCGACGATCAGGGCCTGGTCGGCCTCGGACACGGTCTGGGGCGGGAAGATGCCGACGGAGTCGCCGGAGTGGACGCCGGCCTTCTCGACGTGCTCGAGCAGCCCCGGGATCAGCACAGTCTCGCCGTCAGCGACCGCGTCGACATCGACTTCCACGCCCTCCAGGTAGCGGTCGATCCGCACGGGCCGGTCCGGGTCGACGACGGTGGCCGCCGCCAGCTGGGTCACCAGGTCGTCGCGCGAGTAGGCGAAGTCGATGGCCAGGCCGCCGATCACGAAGCTGGGCCGCACGATCACGGGGTAACCGATGCGCTCGGCCAGGGCCTCGGCCTCGTCGACCGAGCGGGCCATGCCGCCCTCCGGTTGTGGGATGCCCAGGCGATCGACGAGCGCCGAGAAGCGAACCCGGTCCTCGGCCTGGTCGATCGTCTCCAGCGAGGCGCCCAGCAGCGGCACGCCGGCGTCGGCCAGCGGCTTGGCCAGGTTGAGGGGCGTCTGCCCACCGAACTGCACGAACGCCGGGAGCAGCGCGGCGCCCTCCGGCGTCTCCGCCCGGGCAATCTCGATGACGCTCTCCGCATCGAGGGGTTCGAAGTAGAGCCGCGAGCTGGCGTCGAAGTCCGTGCTGACGGTCTCCGGGTTGGAGTTGGCCATGACGGCCGCCCAGCCCAGGCTGCGCAGGCTCTCCGCGGCGCGGACCGCGCAGTAGTCGAACTCGATCCCCTGCCCGATCCGGACGGGCCCGGAGCCGATGACCAGGGCTGCCGGCCGCGGGACGGGCGGCGCTTCCGGCGGCGAACCAGAGGCCGCGTACGTGCTGTAGAAGTACGGCGTCTCGGCCGCGAACTCGGCGGCGCACGTGTCGACCATCGCGTAGCCCGGCGCCAGGCCCAGCCGACCCCGCAGGATCGCCACTTCGTGGCGCCGGATGCCGGCCACCTGGGCGATCTCCGCATCTCCCAGGGCGGCCCGCTTGGCGGTCGCGAGCAGCGTGCGGAGCCGCGGGTGATAGCCGGCGTGGAGGAGCGCGGTCCCGGCCGCGCGAAGCCGCCGCTCCAGCGCGATCGAGCGGCCCAGCTCGGCGACGAACCAGGCGCTGATGCCGGTCGCCCGGCAGAGGTCCTCCTCCGGCACGCCGCGGCGAAGCAGGGCGAGGATCCGCCAGAGGCGGTTGTCGGACGGGGCGAGGAAGCGGCGGAGGACAATCGGGGCGGCCGTCCGCTGGGCCAGCCTGGTGCTCTCGCATGCCTCGCCGTTCTCGCCGAGCCAGCGGATGACGGCGTCGGCTTCGTCCGCCGGGCGGGTCTCGCCCGCCGGGCGGGTCTCGCCCGCCGCGTCGGCCTCGCCCGCCGCGTCGGGATCGACGGCCAGGGCCGCCTCGAGGTAGGCCAGCGTCGGCGCCCATGCCGGATCCTCGGCCAGGGGGCCGGCGCCAGCCTGCTCCAGGCCTCGGAGCGCCTTGTTGAGCGCCGCTCCGAACGTCCGGTCGATGGCCATCACCTCGCCGGTCGCCTTCATCTGGCTGCCCAGCGAGCGGTCGGCGCGCGGGAACTTGTCGAACGGGAAGCGCGGCAGCTTGACCACGACATAATCGAGCGCCGGCTCGAAAGCGGCGACCGTCGTGCCGGTGACCACGTTGGGGATCTCGGCCAGCGTCCGACCCACGGCGATCTGGGCGGCAACCCGCGCGATCGGGTAGCCGGTGGCCTTGCTGGCCAGGGCCGAGCTCCGGCTGACTCTGGGGTTGACCTCGATGACCGCGTAGTCGCGGTAGTCCGGCGAGAGGCCGAACTGGACGTTGCAGCCGCCCTCGACACCGAGGCCGCGGATGATCGCGAGCGCCGCCGAACGGAGGCGCTGGTGGACCGGATCGGGCAGGGTCTGGACCGGCGCGACCACGATCGAATCGCCGGTGTGGACGCCCATCGGGTCCACGTTCTCCATGGAGCACACCGCGATGCAGGTGTCGTCCGCATCGCGCATGACCTCGTACTCGATCTCCTGCCAGCCGACGAGGCAGCGCTCCACCATGACCTGGCCGATCGGGCTGGCGCGGAGCCCCGAGCGCACGCGCTCGCGGTAGTCGGCCTCCGTCTCGACGATGCCGCCGCCCGTCCCGCCAAGCGTGAAGGCCGGCCGGATGATCGCCGGCAGGCCGATCTGCGCGAGGGCTGCGTCCGCGCTCGCGGCGCGCACGTCGTCCGTGGCCCCCTCCACGATGGCCGACGGCGCGTACGGCTGGCCGAGCCGGTCGAGCAGGTCGCGGAACTTCTCGCGGTCCTCGGCCATCTCGATCGCGCGCAGCGGCGTCCCGAGCAGTCTCACGTTGTAGCGTGCTAATACGCCAGCATGCGACAGCGCCATCGCGAGGTTGAGCGCGGTCTGGCCGCCGAGGCCGGCGAGCAGGCCGTCGGGTCGCTCGCGGGCGATCACCTGCTCGATGGCGGCGACGGTCAGCGGCTCCAGGTAGACCGCGTCCGCGACGGTCGGGTCCGTCATGATCGTGGCCGGGTTCGAGTTCACGAGGATGGTGCGCACGCCCTCGGCGCGCAGTGCCCGGCAGGCCTGCGTGCCGGCATAGTCGAACTCGGCGGCCTGGCCGATCACCACCGGCCCGGACCCGATGATCAGGACGCTGGCAGGCTTCGGCGACCCCTGGTCCGGAGCTCCCGTCCCGGTCGGGCCGGCCGTCACGCGCGCGTCCCGGCCCGCGCGTACACGCGGGCGACGAAGCGATCGAACACGGCCAGGGCGTCCAGCGGCCCTGGTCCGCCCTCCGGGTGGTACTGGACCGTCTCGATCGGCAGCGTCCGGTGGCGCAGGCCCTCCACCGAGCCATCGTTGAGGTTGACCTGGCTGACCATGAAGCCGCTACCGGCGGGGAGCGACGCCGCGTCGACCATGACCTCGTGGTTCTGGGCGGTCACCTGCACCATGCCCGTCTCCGTGTCGCGGACGGGGTGGTTGGCGCCGTGATGGCCGAAGCGCAGCCGGCGGGTCTCGGCACCCGCCGCCCGCGCCACGATCTGGTGGCCCAGGCAGATCCCGAGCAGCGGCCGGCCGTCGGCGATGGCGCGCGCCGCCAGCGCGACCGGCCCGGCGAGGCGCGCCGGATCGCCCGGCCCAGGCGACAGGATGACTCCCGCCACCTCCGGCGACAGGACGTCGCCGGGCGTGGCCGTGTGCGGGAGGACCCGGACGCGGACGCCGCGTCGGCGGAGGCTGCGGATGATGTTCGTCTTGAGCCCGAAGTCGACGATCACGACCAGCGGCTGGGCGGCCTCGTCGCCGACCTCGAACGGGTCTGTCGGCGAGACCTGGCTGACGAAATCCTGGTCTTCCCAGCGGAGCACCGCGCGAGCGGCGGCGAGCGCCGCCTGGGGGTCGGTCTCGCCGGGCGCCGTCACGATGCCGCGCAGGCAGCCCGTGGACCGCAGGTGGCGGGCGAGCGCACGGGTGTCGACGCCGGCGATCGCGGGAATGCCCGACCCTCGCAGGAGCGCCGCCAGCTGGCGGGCGTCCTCCAGGACCGCGGCCGTGGCATTGGCCACGACCAGCGCCCGCAGCCACGGACCGGCGGACTGGTCGTCGGCGTCGACGCGCCCGTAGTTGCCGATGAGCGGGTACGTCATGACGACCACCTGGCCGGCGTACGAGGGGTCCGTGCAGACCTCCTGGTAGCCGGTCTGGCTGGTGTTCACGACCAGGTCTCCGCCGGCGCTGCCGTCGGCGCCGAACGCGATCCCCGGGAAGAGCGAGCCGTCCTCCAGCGCCAGGATGGCGGGACCGCGGGCGCCGACGCGAGGGTCGACGATCGAGTCGGGGTCCGGCTGCGGCGGGACCGGCCGCGGCGCCGAAGGAGGCGGCGGCCCAGCCGACTGCGGCCCGGCCGGCGGCGGCCCGGCCGGCGGCGGCCCGGCCGGAGGAGGTGCCGTCACGCGGCGGACATGAAAACGCCACCGGCCCGGCGGGCGCGATGGACGGTGGCGCAGCTTCGCACGATGCCTCCTTCCCGGCCTCACGGGACCGGTTCGCCGGTCTCACGGGACCGGCCGCAAAGGATGCCCGAAGGGTAGCATGCCGCGCGGCCTGACCGGGTTGAGGGTCCCGGCCGGAGAGGTCCCGGCAGAAGGCATCCAGCGCCACTCCTGGACCGGGCGCCACCGCCGGCCCGGGTCAGGGCAGACCCTTGTCCTGCGCGGACGTTCGCAGGTGCGGCCCATACCTTCGGCCCGTCGCCGAACCCGGCACGGGCCGGTACCGTCCGACTGCGCCCCGGTTTCCCAGTACCCATCACGGATCGGAGGATCATCCGTGGCCGATCGCGCCCGCGTCAGCCACGTCGCGTCAGCCGTGCGCAACGTCCACTGGGCGAGCGCGTGGCTCATGGTGCTCTTCGGGCTCGGCGGCCTGGTGCTCCTCGCCTTCGGGCCCGCTCGTGCCGTCGAGGGCCTGCTCCTCCTCCCGGCCGTGCTGGCGGCCCCGGTCGCGATCGCCGTCGGCATCCGGCGGTGGCGTCCGCCTCGAGCCGGCGCCTGGGGCCTGCTCGCCATCGGCATGGCGCTGGTCGCCGTCGGCGCCCTGCCCGACCTGTTGGGCCCGGCCGGGCCAGAGGCCGCCGCGACGTCCACGGCGACATTCGTCGGGTACGTCATCGTCGTCGTTGCCGTCTTCATGGTGATCCGTGACGACACGCTCGACGGCACGGTATCGGCCGTCATCGACGCGTTGATCGTGGCCACCGGTGCCAGCGTCCTCGAATGGTTTCCCCTCATCCGTGAACACCTCGAGCTGACCGGCGGTCAGGGGTATCTCGACGCCAGCATGGCGGTCGTCTATCCAAGCCTCGACCTGGCGATGCTGTTCCTGGCGATCCGGGTTGCCTGGCGGCACCCTCGCATCAGCCCGTCGATGTGGCTGCTGGCGGCCGCGCTCGCCGCCAACCTCGTGATCGACCTTGGCGTGGCCGCCGGTTACACGTGGATCGGCTACGCGCCGGGCCAACTGACAGACGTCGGCCAGTACCTGGCCATGGTGCTGGTGGCGGCCGCGGCGCTTCACCCTTCGATCCAGGACCCTCTCAGTCCTGCCAGCCGGGATGCGCACGCCGGAGCGATGCGATTCCTGCGACCAGGGGCCGTCGTCCTGGCTGCCTTCATCACGCCGCTGATCCTGATCGGCTACGGCCTTTCTCCCGACCACGGCAGCGCGGTCGACCGTCCGGTTGCCGCAGGATTGCCCTCGCTCGGACTCGAACTTGGCATCAGCGCCCTGGTGGTCGCCGGGCTCGTGGCGGTGCGCCTGATCCTGAGCATCCTCCGCCTGGAACGCGCCCTGACGGCCCGCGACCAGCTGGAGGTACGGCTCCAGCGACAGGCGGCCTCGGACAGCCTGACCGAGCTGCCGAACCGGACGGCCTTCCAGGGACGCCTGCAGCGCGAGCTGACCCAGGATCGCCGCGCGGGCGCCGTCCTCTTCTGCGACCTCGACGACTTCAAGACCATCAACGATACCGAGGGCCACGAAGCCGGTGATGCGCTGCTCCGCGCCGTCGCCGGGCGCCTCACCGGGTGCATCCGTGCGGGAGACCTCGCCGCCCGCTTCGGCGGCGACGAGTTCGCGCTCTACCTCGACGACATCACCGATCCCGCGGAGGCGGAGATGATCGCCGCTCGAGTCGTCGAGGCGTTTTCCGAGCCGGTCGTCGTCGGATCGAGGACCTTCGACGTCGGCCTGAGCGTCGGCATCGCCATGGTTACCGACGCCGCCGACGCGACCGAGGTACTGCGCCAGGCCGACATCGCCATGTACCTGGCGAAGGGGCAGGGCAAGGGCAGGTTCGAGCGGTTCAGCCCCAGCCTGCAGGCCAAGCTCACGTCAGGCGTCGCCCTTCGCGCCAGCCTGGAGCGCGCCATCGCGCAGGGGCAGTTCCTGCTGCTGTACCAGCCGATCGAGCGCCTGGGCAGGCGGGCGCACTCCGGCGTGGAGGCGCTGGTCCGCTGGAACCACGCCGACCGGGGGCTGGTCCCGCCCGATGAGTTCATCCCGGTTGCCGAGCAGACCGGGCTGATCGTGCCGCTTGGAGCCTGGATCCTCGAGACGGCGTGCCGCCAGATGCGGGCATGGCTGGACGCCGGCGCCCGGCGAGACTCCTACGTCTCGGTCAACGTCTCCCCCGTCCAGCTCGCCCGCGACGGTTTCGCCGCGACGGTCCGGGCAACGCTGGAGCGCACGAGGCTGCCGCCATCAAGCCTGGTCATCGAGATCACGGAGAGCGCCCTGGTCGACTTCGAGTCGGCGCTGGCCGTCCTCCGGGAGATCCGCGAACTCGGCGTGCGCATCGCCGTCGACGATTTCGGCACCGGCTATTCGGCGATGAGCTACCTGGCTCGCTTCCCGATCGACATCCTCAAGATCGACCGTTCGTTCGTGGCCGCGATGGGCCGCGACAGCCAGAGCGTGTCCCTTGTCCGAACGATCATCGCCCTTGCCCAGAGCCTCCGCCTGGAGACCGTCGCGGAGGGCATCGAAGAGGTGGCCCAGCTCACCGAGCTGGAGCGGCTCGGCTGCAGGTTCGGTCAGGGCTTCATGTTCAGTCGCCCGCTCAGCGCCGAGGACGCGAGCGCCTTCATGCTGCCGGGCGCGGACGGCCGCGGCGCCGCTGCGTGACGCGTCGCCAGGCCGCTGGCCCGGCCGAGGTCGCCGACCCCGCGGCATCGCGATCGCGCGTGCCCTAGTCTGTCGGGAGTCTGTCCGGCAACCGGGCCCGGGATGCCCGCTCGCGGAGGAGGAATCATGGTCCAGACCGCGGACGTCATCGTCGTCGGTGCCGGCGTCCAGGGCGCCAGCCTCGCCTTCCACCTGGCCCGGCGCGGCGTCCGCGTCGCCGTTCTTGAGCGTGAAAACGTCGCGGCCGGCGCGACCGGCCGGTCGTCCGGGTTCGTCCGCATGCACTACGACCTGGAAAGCGACGCCCGCCTGGCCTGGGCGTCGTTCCCCTACTTCCGCGAATGGGCCGATCGGGTCGGCGACGGCGACTGTGGCTTCGTCAGGACCGGCTTCGTCCAGCTCGTATCACCCGCCCTGGCCGACGCGCTGCGGGCGAACGTGGCGATGCACCAGAAGATCGGGATCGCCACGTCCGTGGTCGGGCCGGCGGACGTGGCCGGCCTCCTGCCGGGCATCGTCGTCGATGACGTCGTGGCGGCCGCCCACGAGCCCGAGTCTGGCTACGGCGATCCGACCGGGACCGCGGCCGGGTTCCTCGCGGCGGCCCGTCGATCGGGGACGACGTTCGTCCACGGCTGCCGGGTCGCGACCGTCGTCGTGGATGGGGAGCGGGTGGTCGGCGTCGAGACCGACCGCGGCCGGTTCGACGCACCGATCGTCGTCGACGCTGCGGGCGCCTGGGCGGCGGAGCTGGCGGCGACCGCCGGGGTCGAGGTCCCGGTCCAGCCGTGGCGCCACGAGACCGGTTACTTCGGACTCCCGGACAGCCACTCGGCCGACTTCCCCATCGTCATCGACGACGTCCACGAGTGCTACTTCCGGCCGGAGGGCCGCGACCTCATGCTGGTCGGCCTGGAGAGCGGCAACGTGATCGGCGGATCGCCGGACCGGCCCCTGGTCGCCATGGACGAGCCGTCGATCGAGACGATGGTCAACGCGGTCTGCGGCCGCGTGCCGTGGATGGCGACGGGCACGTTCCACACGTCGCACGGCGGGCAGGACGGCATCACGCCGGACCAGCATTCGATTCTTGGCCAGGCCGGGCCGGACGGCTTCTACCTTGACTGCGGCCACTCCGGCACGGGCTTCAAGACGTCACCGGCGATCGGCGCCTGCATGGCCGAGCTGATCCTGGATGGGCAATCCACCACGGTCGACATCTCACCGTACGGGCTGGAGCGGTTCGCGGCCGGACGCGTGCTGCATGGCGAGCACCCGTACGGCCTGCTCTGGCGGTAGGTCCGCGGCCGCGCGGCGCGGTCCCCCGGTCAGCCGCCCGCCTTGTACGGGTAGGTGACCCAGCCGTCGGCCAGCGCTGCGTAGTGGTCGGGCGTCAGGCCGACCCGCGAGCGTCCGGGCTTGTAGTGGATGACAGCCGTCACGGGATCGGCGCCGGCCGCCTGGACGCGGCGCACCACCTCGGCCATCGTCTCGCCGGTCTCCCAGACCTCGTCGATGACCAGCACGCGCCTGCCGGCGATCAGTGCGGCGTCCGGGAAGTGCGAGACGACCGGTGCCGGGTGCATCTCGCCGTTGGAGAGGTAGAACTCCACGCCGGCGACCAGGATCTCGCGCAGGTCGAGCCGGTAGGCAAGCATGCCCGCAGGAACCAGGCCGCCCCGGGTGATGGCCAGGACCAGGTCGTGGTCCCTGCCGACCTCTGTCGCGAGGCGCTCGACGAGTCCGTCGAGGTCGGGCCAGGAGACGTTGACGGGGCCGGCGGCGATGGGCACGTCGCACAGCATGCCATGTCCGCCGGGCCGCCGGTGGGCAACCAGATCGAGCGGGCCGTCGCCGGCCGCGACACGCCCGTCGCGCCATCGCTGGCCGATGGAGACGGCGCCGCCCTGGTGGACGGCGCCGCGTCCGTTCTCCGGTACGACCTACCGCTTCGCGACCTTGACGTAGAAGTCGTTGCCGCCGTACCAGTCGAACCAGCACCCGAACTCGTTGCGCTGCGTGAGGCCGAACGCGATCTGCACGTTCGCCCAGCCGCCCGCGAACGTGCCAGGGTTCGCATAGGCGGCGACTTCGAAGTCGGTGGGGCCGTTCGTGCGGCAGTCCGTCCAGCCGCCGAACCCACCGACGACGGTGGTCTTGTGGCCGATGGCCTGGGTCACGGCGCCGGTGATCTCGACACCGGGGAGGCCGTTCTGGCAGTACATGGTGCCCCTGACGATGACCCGGCCGGCCTTGTCGACCGTTGCGGACTGCACCGTGATCCCGGTGACGTCTCCGGGGGCGGCCAGAGCGGCCGGTGCCGTGAGCGCGAGCGCCACCAGGAGCGAGCCCGCGACCGCGAGGATCCTGCGCATGGCACGTACCTCAGACCGTGGCGGGTCGGTCTCGCCAGTGGCTCGGCGCGATCCCGGCGACCGTGGGCATGGACCGCGCGTCTGAGCTTCCCGCCTCCGGCCAGTGAGACGCGACGGGTCGACTGTCGTTACAGCGAACTTCTTCATGCCGCCGGAAGCGTTGGAGGGCATGCCTCCGTTCCGCATGGCGAGCCCGCGGGAAGGGAGCATCGGACCCGGATGAACCGTGCCGGGGGCGCTGGCGAGCCCGGCGCTCGGTCGGCAGGTCTGACCGTGCCGCGATTCGCTCCGCCGAAGCCAGCGCCCGATGGTCCGCCGTCATGCCTGTCGGAACGGCCCAAACGTCGGGACGGGTTCCTTCGTTTCGCACGGCGGGCAACGGACCCTTGTTCGTGTCATCCGGTCGATGCTCCGCGAAAATGTCCCCGTCCGCTGCACCGCCTACCCACCCGCGTCCCCGGAGGGAGGGCTGTCGTGAACCGAACGCCGTCTGAGCACGTGGCCGAGTACCTGGAGGAGCAGGCCTCCTGGCGCGATCGGAAGGCGCGCGTCTATCCCTACCACCACCGCAACGTGGAAGCGGCCACGGCCCTGCGTTCTCTCGCTTCGCACGTCCGGCAACTCCCGGAGAGTGACCCGATCCTCTGGGACCTGGTGTCCGCCGGCGGGATGCGCACCGACGGGGATGCCTGGGTGCCGACCGTCACCGTGGCGCACGCCTGCAACCGCTACGGCCTGAACGGCTCGCCTCCCGGCGCCGCCGCCTTCCTGCGTCGCCTGGTCGAGCTTGCCGCTGCCGATCAGGCGAGCGGCGACTGACGGCCCGGCGCCCCGACCTCCGTGGCCGGCCGAGTCCGCCCGCGAGACCACCAGAAGCGCACCCTGATCGACCCACTCGCCGCGCGCCACCCCCGCGACGTCAGACGTGCGGTCCGCCGTTGCCCCAGGTGAGAGCGGCAGCGTTCGCATTGCGGATGAAGTCGGCGACCTCCGCGTCGGTCATGCGCCGGCCCTTGCGCGACGACCGGATCCGTTCGTCGCACAGTCCGCAGAGGAATGCGTCAATGCCGCCGCGTTGGGCGACCTTCAGGCGGTCGGAGAAGAACACGCTGCCGACGGCCGTCTCCTCGCCGCAGGTGACACACGGCTCCCGGACCGAACAGGCCGCCACGGCGGCCCGCCGCCTGCCGATCTGACCGATCCTGTGCAGGAGGCCGGATGCCCGAGCCGCTACCGGGCGCCGCTGGTCGACCATCGTGAACTCCCCCAGGCGTCAGGTGTGTCATCCAGCCTGTGCGGCCCTGGCACCGGCGTCAAGTGCCGGTGGGCCGCCCAGGTCGGGCGGTGCCACCAGCCCGCTCCAGGCGCTCGTTCATCCAGCACCCGGACTACCTGGCGCTCATCAACAGCGTCTCGTTCCGTCCGGCTCGGCGTCCTGATGGAGATGACCGAACGCATTCGGGCAGACCATCGCCAGGTCCTCGACTGAAGCCTGGCGCCGAGCATCTCCGTTCGGCCTGGGGCACGTTCCGGAGCGCGTCCGGTGCCCGTCGATGCGCCCTCTGCCCTGGACCAGGATCGACGCGGCCGGCGTGGTTCCGGGTAAGACAGGGCCCCTCCGGGTCTTCGGGAGGGGCCTCTTCGTGCGCGGAATGCTGGTGAGCCGGCAGGGATTCGAACCCTGAACCTAGTGATTAAGAGTCACTTGCTCTACCGTTGAGCTACCGGCCCGCGATCCGGGAGTCTAGCAGGATCACCCTCGCCGGTGCCCGTCGCGCTCCTCCGGGTGCGTACGTCGTGCGGGATCCTGACGCTCCGCCGGGTCGCCCGAAGCGGGCGGCCGAACGCACCGTGGACGGCGTCCCCTGCGCCGGGCGCGGTCGCCTGCGAGCGGAACGCGAGATCCGGCGCCGGACCCGCGTGCAACCTCGTTCCGGGCGGTCAGCGCGCCCGCCCGCCGTGGCGCCGCCCCGCCTCGATGGCCTGCATGCGCGCCTCGTCGATGCCGAGATGGTGGCCGACCTCGTGCAGGAGCGTGCTGCGAACGGCCTCCCGGCGCGCCGCGGGGTCCGGGAAGTGCAGCTCGTGCGGGTGCCGGTAGAGCGTGATCCGCGACGGCCAGGCCGTCCCGTCGGCGCCCAGGCGCGTGCGTGGCACGCCCTCGTAGAGCCCGAACAGGCTCCGGCCGGGCGGCGAGTCGTCCTCGATGAGAATGGCCACGCTCGGGAGCTGGGCGGCGAAGTCCGGCGGAAGGTCGTCCACCGCCGCGTCCACCATCGCCTCAAAGGCGATCCTCGCCGGCTCCTCCGCGTCGGCCGGCTCGATGGAAGCGTCATCCGCATCCGATGGGGACCAGGGTGGTGGGTCGGCGTTCGTCACGTGCAAAGGCTAGCGAAGGCCGCGCCAGATCGCAGACGCGGCGCACATCAACCAGGTCCCGCCTCAGCCCGGCTGGTTGTCGATCTGGGCCCGCTGGAGGCGGCCGCTGAAGTCGACGTACACGGCCTTCCACTCCGTGTACGTGTCCAGGGCGGCGTGGCCCGCCTCGCGGTGGCCGTTGCCGGTGTCCTTCCAGCCGCCGAACGGCAGGTGGGTCTCGGCGCCGATCGTGCCCGCGTTGACGTAGACGATGCCCGCCTCGAAGTCACGCATCGCCCGGAATGCCACGTTCACGTCGCGCGTGTAGATCGACGCGGACAGGCCGTAGCGCACGCCGTTGACGGCCGTGACGGCGGCCGCGTAGTCCGGCACCGGGATGACCGAAAGGACCGGCCCGAAGATCTCCTCCTGGGCGATGCGGGCCATCGGGGCCACGCCGGTGAAGATCGTCGGCTCGAAGAACGTGCCGGCCGGCCAGCGCTCCCGCCGTCGCGCGACGTCCGCCGACGACCAGCTCTCCCTCGCGACGCCCGATCTCGACGTATTCCTTCACCTTGGCCACCGCGGCCTCATTGATGAGGGGCCCGACGTCGACGGCCGGATCCAGGCCGTCGCCGAGGCGGAGCGCCCGGGCGCGGGACTCCAGCTTTGCCACGAGCGCGTCGGCCACGGACGCTTCCACGACCACGCGCGAGCAGGCCGTGCAGCGCTGGCCGGTCGTGCCGAAGGCGGACCACACGATCCCGTCCACGGCCAGGTCCAGGTCCGCATCCGCCAGGACGGCGATCGCGTTCTTGCCGCCGAGCTCCAGGCTCACCCGCTTCAGGCGCCGTCCGGCGCGTTCGGCGATTCGCCTGCCCGTGGTGGTGTGGCCGGTGAAGGAGATCACCGGGACGTCGGGCGATTCGACCAGCGCGTCGCCGACATCCGCGCCGGATCCCGTGACGAGGTTGACGACGCCCGCCGGGAAACCCGCTTCGGCCATCAGCTCGACGAGGAGCGTCGCGCAGCCCGGCGTGTCCGACGCCGGCTTGAAGACGACCGTGTTGCCGGCCACCAGCGCCGGCATCGTCTTCCAGGCCGGGATGGCCATCGGGAAGTTCCAGGGCGTGATGATGCCGGCCACGCCCAGCGGCTGGCGGACGCTCATCGCCCACTTGTCCGGCAGCTCGGAGGGCACCGTGTCGCCGAAGAGTCGCCGGCCCTCGCCGGCCATGAGGAAGGCGATGTCGATCGCCTCCTGGACGTCGCCGCGGGCCTCCGCGATGACCTTGCCCATCTCTCGCGTCATCGCCCGCGCGAGGCGCTCCTTGTGCTCGGCAAGCAGGGCCCCGTAGCGGTAGAGGATCTCGCCGCGCCGCGGAGCCGGCGTGGCCCGCCAGGCCGGAAACGCCGTCTCGGCGGCCCGGACGGCCATCGCCACGTCGGCCGCCGTGCCCGCCTGGAAGCGGCCCACGATGTCCGTGCGGTCGGCCGGGTTGGTGCTCTCGAACGTTCGCCCGGACACGCCGTCGACCCACTCGCCGGCGATGAACAGGCGGCCGGTCATGGCTCCCCCGTCGCGCTGGCTCATCGGTCGTCGCTCGTTGCGGGTCGGGCCTGGCCCGGCGTCGCGCGCCGTGCGCACTCGACCACTCCGCGACCGCTCACACCCGTTCCACCGCCATCGCCACCGATCCCCCTCCGCCGAGACAGAGCGTGGCAAGGCCGTACCGCCCCTCGCGACGGCGCAGCTCGTGGACGAGCGTGGCGACGATGCGGGCGCCGGAGGCGCCGATCGGGTGGCCCAGGGCGATCGCCCCGCCGTTGACGTTCACCTTGGACCAGTCGAAGCCGAGCTCGCGGCCGTCGGCCAGGACCTGGGCCGCGAACGCCTCGTTGATCTCGATGAGGTCGAAGGCATCGATCGCCATGTCGATGCGCGCGAGGAGCGCGCGGACGCCGCTCACCGGGGCCAGGAACAGCCAGCGCGGCTCGACCTCGGCCTGCGCGTAGCCGACGATCCGGGCCAGCGGGCGCAGACCGTGCCGCTCCACGGCGCGCTCGCTCGCCACCACCACGGCCGCGGCACCGTCCGTGACCCCGGGCGCGTTGCCGGCGGTGACGGTGCCGGTCGTGGCGACCGGGAGGTCCGGGTCGCGCGGGTCGGGAGCGGGCACGCCGAAGGCGGGCCGGAGCCGGGCCAGGGCCTCGGCGCTGGTGTCGCGGCGGGGCGACTCGTCGGCGGCCACGACGCTCTCGCGGCCGCGATCGTCGCGAACCGTGACCGGGACCAGCTCGTCGTCGAAGCGGCCGGCATCCTGGGCCGCGACGGCCCGCCGGTGGCTCTCGAGCGCGAACGCGTCCTGGTCCTCGCGGCTGATGCGGTCCCGCAGCGCGACGCGCTCCGCGTGCGTGCCCATGTGGCAGTCCTCGATCGCGCACCAGAGGCCGTCGAGCACGGCCTCGTCGCGGACGACCCCGTCGCCCAGGCGATAGCCGAAGCGGGCCTTGGGCAGCAGGTACGGGGCGAGATTCATGCTCTCCATGCCCCCGGCCACGAACAGGTCGCCGTCCCCGGCCTTCATCGCGGCGGCCGCGAGCATGATCGCCTTGAGGCCGGAACCGCAGACCCGGTTGATCGTGGTGGCGGGCGTGCTCGGCGCGAGGCCGGCGGCAAGGGCGGCCTGCCGGGCCGGCGCCTGGCCGGCGCCCGCCTGCAGCACCTGGCCCATGTAGACCTCGTCGACGGCGGCGCCCGGAGGCAGCCCTGCGCGCTCCACGGCCGCGCGGATCGCGACCGCGCCGAGCGTCGTGGCCGGGGTCTGGCTCAGCGCCCCGCCGAAGCGGCCGATCGGCGTCCGCGCCGCCGAGACGATGTAGACGCCGCCGTTCGGCCCGGCGGGTGCCGCACGTTCCTGCATCGGTCGAATCTACAGGGCCGGCGGCGAGCGGGCGCGAGAACTGCGAGCGAGCGCGCGAGCGGGCGACCGATCGAGCACCCGGAGCACTGGTCCTCGCCGGGTGAACCCATTCCGGGCTCGGAAGGGGGCGGCTAGCATAGGGACATGGCTGGCCCGGATCTGGCCGCCGAGGGGCTGCCCCAGGACGGCGCGCACGAGACGACGGAGATCGGCGCGGGGCCCGGCGCCCGAGCGCCGGCCCCAGCGCATCCCGGCGCGTTCGCGGCCCTGTTCAGCCACAGCCCGACGGCGATCCTTGTCGAGGACGAGGACGGGCGGGTCGAGGATGCCAACGCCGCGGCCGAGGATCTCTTCGGCCGGCAGGCCGGGCAGCTCGCGGGCGCGACGGTCGCGGAGCTTGTCCGCGACCACCCCGAGGCGGTCGGCGAATCCGCCCGGCTGCCGGTGACCATCGACGGGCGCGCGTGCACGATGGTGGTCGTGGCGGACGCGAGCGCCCCCCGGACGCTGCTGGATGAGCTGGTCGCCGCCCACAAGATGGCCGCCGTCGGGACGCTCGTGTCCGGCGTGGCCCACGAGATCAACAACGCACTGACCGTGGTGCGCGGGTA
This sequence comes from uncultured Chloroflexia bacterium, assembly GCA_963821595.1. GTDB lineage: Bacteria > Chloroflexota > Limnocylindria > Limnocylindrales > CSP1-4 > CTSoil-043. Next base: position 35,619 of record CAWGEL010000029.1, read on the forward strand.
CGCGGATTTCATCGCCGCCGATCCGGCCGCCTCCCTCCAGACCCGGCAGGACGCGGTGCTCGTCTCCGACGCGGGCGGGCGCATCGTCCGACTCGTGGCGTCCCTTGCGGAGCTCACTCGCGAGCACCGCCCGGCGCCGTCGCGCATCCACCTCGCCGGCCTCATGGCCGGTGTTCGCGACCTCATCGGCTATGACCTGATGCAGCCCCGCCGCCCATGGTCGGGCCACGCCCGGCTGGAGGTGGACCTGCCGGACGGCATTCCCGACGTCGTTGCCGACCGCGCCGCCCTCGAGCACATCCTGGTCGCGCTGCTCCAGAACGCCCTGGAAGCATTCCGTGACGCGGTCCGCGACGAGGCCCGCGACCTCGCGCTCATCGGGACGATCCGGGTCACCGCCGACGGGGACCGGCACGGTCGTGTTCACCTGGACGTGAGCGACGACGGACCGGGAGTCGCGGCGGACGTGGCGCCGCGGCTCTTCCAGCCGTTCGTGACGTCGCGGGTGGCGGGCCGGGGCCTGGGACTGTGGGCCGCCGCCCGCATCGCGGCCGCGAACGGCGGGACGCTGTCGATGCTCCCTCCGCGCGACGGGCGCGGGGCCGCCTTCCGCCTCAGCCTGCCCGCTGCCGACCAGCGCGGGATGACCGGCGCTCCGGCTCCGGGCACCGAGTCGGGGCCGACCGAGCCGCCCGCTCAGCGCGGGTAGGAGAAGAAGCCCGCTCCGGTCTTCTGGCCCAGCTTTCCTTCGGCCACCAGGCGCGCCAGGATCGGCGGCGGCGCGAAGCGGTCGTCGCCCAGGTCGGCCTCCAGGACCCGCATCACGCCCAGCACCACGTCGAGGCCGATGAAGTCGGCGAGCGCCAGCGGCCCCATCGGATGGTTGAGGCCGACGCGGCAGCCCGTGTCGATGTCCTGGGCCGTCCCGGTCCCCTCCTCCAGCGTCCGCATCGCCTCGGCGAGGAGGGGCATGAGCATGCGGTTGACAAGGAAGCCCGGGCGGTCCGCCGACACGACGACCTGCTTCCCCAGCTCGGCCGCCAGCGCGCGAACGGTCGCCTCCGTCCCGGGGTCGGTCGCCGCGCCGCGCACGAGTTCGACGAGCGGCATGACCGGCACCGGGCTGAAGAAGTGCATCCCGCAGAACGACGGTCGACGTGCCGGAGCGAGCGCCTCCGCCAGGCGGTCGATCGAGATCGAGCTGGTATTCGTGGCAAACACGGTCCGGCCAGGAGCGACGGCGTCCAGGCGCGACCAGAGCTCGCGCTTCACCGCCTCGTCCTCGAACACTGCTTCGACGATGAGGTCCGCCTCGGCTGCCGCCGCGAGGCTGTCGGTGGACTTGATGCGGTCGACGATCCCGGTCCGGGTCGCCGCGTCCAGGCGACCCTTGGCCACGGCCCGGTCCAGGTTGGCGAGCACGCGGGCGCGGCCTGCGGCGGCCCGCGCCAGCTCAGGCTCGTACAGGTCGACGTGCCGGCCCGAGGCGGCCAGGACCTGGGCGATCCCGTGTCCCATGAGGCCGGCGCCGGCCACCACGCATCGCCGGATCTCCATCGCGTGCTCCTCGTCCGATGGTGCGGCCGCCGCCACGGGCAGTCGACGCTCCTGGTCGGTGCTGACGCAGCAGGCCAGGTCGAATGCTACGCCCGGCGGCGACGGCTGCCCGCAGGAATGGGCCGCCGACGGGCCGGATCGTGGGCCGGCCGACGGGCCGGATCGTGGGCGGGATCGGGAGCCGGCCGCCCGCGACGGTCAGCCGGACCGCGCCGGTCCCGGCCGACCCCGTCGACCACCGAGCACCCGCTTCGACACCGGGATCCAGCACACGCCGGCGACGAGCTGGGCGACGATCGCCACGAGCACCAACCCCACCGACGTGCTGCCTCCGGTGGCCGGCACCAGCCACGCCACCGGGTCGATGAGGCCAGGGTCACGGAATGACACGGCCACGTCGGGGCTCGAGCCCGGCACGACGCCGCCGACGGCAAAGACGTCCGGCGACGGCGATGGCGTCGCGCCCGCGGGCGCTGCATCGGGCCCCTGCAGCGACCCTGGAGATGACGACGTGGGTGGCCGGCCGCCCTGAGGCCCGGGCGTTGGGACCGACGGGCCGATCGGCGGGAACCCATGTCGCGCGTCGCTGGGCACGGAGGTCGGCGTGGGAGTGGTGGCCGGGCTCGCAATCGGCGACGCCGCGGGGGACGGTGAGGCCTTCCCCGGCGGCGTTGGCGCGGGCGACCGGCTTGGCTTGGGTGTCTTGGTCGGTCCCGGCGTCGCGGTCGGCACCGGCGTGGACGCGGGCGACGGTGACGGCTTCCCCGGCGGCGTCGACTTCGGCGGCGGCGTCGACTTCGTCGGCGGCGTCGCCTTCGGTGGCCTCGTGCCGTTGGGAGAGGGCGTTGGATTGGGCGATCTGGACGGCCGCGGCGCCTTCGAGGCAGCCGGCGTCGGCGTGGGCGTCGGCGTGGGCGACGCCTTCGCCGCCCGCGGCACGTGCCCGATCCCTCCGGCGGGCGAAGCGGCCGGCCGAACCGCCGGGGGCACCCCGGTCGTCGAGGCGCGCACGCCCAGGGCGAGCGGGGCCATCAGCGAAAGCGTGACCGCGGCGGCGGCCGTGGCCAGCCACAGCCGCGGAGACCGGGAGCGGACGGGACCGCGGCCCCGGGCCCGGGCCTCGTTCGGGGCGAGCCGGTCGGGACGACGAGCGGGCATCGGCGTCAGGCCGCCGCGACCTGCGCGCGTGGACTCAGGATCGAGCCAGGCGTCCACAGGATCTGCGCCGGTGAGCCAGGGAGCGGGGCGTCCGGATCGACGTCCAGGCCTTCGACGAACGTCCGCACGACGTGCTCGTCCAGCTGCGTCCCGGCGGCGTCCTCGAGCCTTCGGATTGCCTCCTGGACCGGCATCGCCTTCCGGTACGGACGGGTCGTCGTCATCGCCGAGAAGGCGTCGCCGACCGCCAGGATGCGAGCGACGAGCGGGATGTCCCCACCGGCCAGGGCGTCCAGGTAGCCCCGGCCGTCCCATCGCTCGTGGTGGTGGCGGATGCCGACGCGCACCGTCTCGATGTCCGGAAGGTCGCGCACGATGAGGTCGCCCAGAGCGACGTGCTGCTGGAAGATCTCGCGCTCGGCATCGGTGAGCTTGCCGGGCTTGCGCAGGATCTGGTCCGGAATGCCGATCTTGCCCACGTCGTGGAGCAGCCCGGCCAGGCGAATGGTCCGGTGCATCGCCTCGTCGAGGCCGAGCCGGTCGGCGATGAACAGGCTGTAGCGGGCCACGTCCTCGGAGTGGCGCTTCGTGTATCGATCCTTCGTGTCGATCGCGATCACGAGGCCCTTGAGGACGTCGAAGCCCCGCTGGTCAGCCACGGTCTCGCCCGTGCGCGCGAAGCGGATTGCGTCGCCGCCGCCGGCCTTCGCCTCGCTGAGCGTCCTCGCGGCGACGGCGAGCAGGTCGGTCACGTTGTCGGAGTCGGCCGGGTAGGTGCAGATCCCGGCGCTGATCGTGATCGGCAGCCGCTCGCCGCCCGCGTCGTCGGTGCGCGCCTCGATCGCGAGCGCGGCAAGGTCGGCGCGGACCTGCTGGATGACCGACTCGAGCGTGCCGGCGGCCGGCCCGTCCCCGATGACCAGGAACTCGTCGGGACCGTAGCGGCCGACGACGGCGCCGGGCCCCACATGCGTGCGCAGCTCGTCGGCAACCATCACCAGGGCTTCGTCGCCGGTCGCGTGACTCCTCGTCTCGTTGAGGAGCCGGAAGCCGTCGATGTCGATCAGGGCGATGGCGACCGCCCGGGACTCGAGCCGCGCATGCTCCAGGGCCGTGGCCAGGAGCTCCACCAGGTTGCCGTGGTTCGGCATGCCCGTGACCGTGTCCCGGCGGGTCGCCTCGACCAGGGCGTCCGTCTGGCGGCGGATCCGGTCCTGGGCTGCCCGGAACACGAAGTAGAGGACGCCGCAGAGGACGACCGCCGCGGTCAGGGTGAGGACGACGACCTCCTGCCGGGCCCGCTGGACGTCGTCGAGGATGGGCTGCGCATCGCGCCAGAGCGTGAGCACGCCGTCGACTCCGCCCTCCTGGCTCGTGATGGGCAGGTCCTCGCGAAGCAGCTGGCCGGCGCCAAGCGCGGCGCCGGCCGGTCCGGCCGAGGCCGCGTCGACGAGGCGGGCGGCCGCGCTGCCATGACCGGCCACCGCCAGCCCCGCGTCTGCGGTCGAGGCGGCCCCCGTGGCGACGCCCGCGCTTCCCGCGACGACCCGGCCGTCCGTCGTCCCGAGCTCGATCCGGACGATCCCGGCGCGCGACGCCATCGCGTCCAGGGCAGCGTCGAGCGTCTGGAGCCGGGCCGGAGACAGGGCTCCGGGGCCGAGGTCGTGGACGCCCAGGAACGTGTTCACGACGACCCGGACGAGGGCCGTGTTGTTGGCCACGATCGCGTCGACGGTGGTCGTCTGGAAGTTGGTCGTGATGACGGCCGCCTGCGCAACGGCCGTGATCCCGACGAGGGCCAGGCAGGCCGCGTACACGAGCATGAAGAGCACGGGCCGACGGCTCGACCATCGCCCAGGGAGACGCAACCGAGCGGGGGTCGGCAACGCCAGCCGGCGCGGAAGCCGATCCATGGGCGCGAACCTATGCCCGGACCCGGTACCGGTCTATGGCGCGATCGAGCCCCCCCGTTCGGGCTACTCGCGGTGGTCCGGCGGGAGCGAGCCCGGTCGGATGGTGACCGATTCGAGCAACCGGTCGGCCGCGGAGAAGGGGTCGAGCTCATGGGCGGCGACGCGTCGAAGCGTGGCCTCGGTGGCCCCGGCGAGGTCCGGTTCGGCGAGCCGGGCACGGACACGGTCGGCCACGAGGCTCCACACGAGCGCGGTGGCGCGCGCCAGGCGGGCGCCGGCGCCGCCGTCACCCCGGAGCGTCGCCCGGTGCCGGTCAAGGGCCGCCACCAGCTCGGCGATTCCCTCGCCGGTCGTGGCCGTCGTCACGAGGACGTCCGGACGCTTCGGTCGCGGACCGTCCGGAGGATCGCCGGCGCGGACTTCGTGGCCGTGGGCAGCCATCCCTGTCGGCAGGGACAGCATCGCTCGCAGCTGGGCCGCGGTTCGCTGGGCCCCGGGCCGGTCGCCCTTGTTGACCACGACCAGGTCGGCGACCTCGAGCAGCCCTGCCTTGATCGCCTGGACCTCGTCGCCCATTTCGGGAGCTTCGAGGACGACGGTCGTGTCGGCGGCAGCCGCGACCTCCACCTCGCTCTGGCCGGTGCCGACCGTCTCGAGCATGACGACGTCGAAGCCGACGGCGTCGAAGACCGTTGCCACGGCCGCGCTCGCCGCCGACAGCCCGCCCGCGTGGCCGCGCGAGGCCATGCTCCGGATGAAGACGTCGTCATCGGTCGCGTACTGCTGCATCCGGACGCGATCGCCGAGCAGGGCGCCGCCGGTGATCGGCGACGACGGGTCGACGGCGACGACGGCGACGGGCCGGCCAGCCTCTCGCATCCGGGCGATGAGGGCGGCCACGAGCGTCGACTTGCCGGCGCCGGGTGCTCCCGTGATGCCGACGAGGTGAGCTCGGCCGGCGAGCGGGTGCAGCCGGCGCAGCGCCGCCTCCGCGACCAGGCTCCGATTCTCGACGGCGGTCAGCAGCCTGCCGAGGGCGCGGCGGTCGCCCGCCAGCGCCGCCGCCGCCAGCGCTGCGCCGCGATCCTCCGCCAGGACGGCCGGCTGGGCCACCGTCAGTCGAGCGAGCGGACGTGGGCCCGGATGAAGTCGGCCACCTGGGCGATCGTCGTGCCCGGGCCGAACACCGCGGCCACGCCCGCCTCCGTGAGCGTGGCGACGTCGTCGTCCGGGATGATCCCACCGGCGACCACCAGGACGTCATCCATGTCCCGCTCGCGGAGGAGCCGCGTGATCCGGGGCAGCAGCGTCAGGTGCGCGCCCGAGAGGATCGACAAGCCGACGACGTCGACGTCCTCCTGGAGCGCGGCCGTGGCGACCATCTCCGGGGTCTGGCGCAGGCCCGTGTAGACGACTTCGAATCCCTCGTCGCGGAGGCCGCGGGCCAGCACCTTGGCGCCCCGGTCGTGGCCGTCCAGGCCGGGCTTGGCGATGAGGACCTTGATCGGGCGGGTGCTCATGGCGCCGATCATAGCCCGCCGGCGAGGGCCGGAGCGCCGAAGCTGACCGCCGGCAGCGTTGCGGTAGCGGGCCGCCCGCGAACGCGAGCGCGCCGCCGTCAGTGGTCGCGAACGATCCACGTGACCTGGGCGGGGCCCCCATGCGGCCGGTATTCCAGGGTGATGCGACCCGCCGGTGGGATCTCCGCGACGAGCGTGATCGGGTACGCGAACCCGTGCCGGGCTCGAGGGGCACCGGCGATGACGGCGCGCCGCCGATCCAGGGGACAAGGGTCGACCCATCACGCTGCTCGATCGGAGCCGGCGCGAGCGCACGCCCGTCCGGCCCGAGGAGGCGCCAATCGTTCGGGTCAAAGGTGAACGGCGCTGTCGGCGAGCCGAACCGGACGACAACCTCCACGAAGCGGTCGCCGGTCGTCGACGGCATCAGGTTCGGGTACCCGTCCACCACGGCGATGCCCCCGACCCAGACTGGCATGAGCACGCCGTCGCGCGCGACGACCGCGTTCGTGTCCGGGGGCAGCGTGCCCGTGGTCGGTGTCGCGCCGGGAGCGATCGGCGGCGCCTGGCTGGACCGGACCGGGTCCGTCGAGCCGTCGCGAACGAGGTACTCGAACTGCGGCGCGTCCTGCGAGCCGACCTCGATGGCCACGCGACCGTCGCTCCGCTCGGAGCCGACCACCCAGGCCATCGTTCCGCTGACCGCCCAGCCCGCGCCGGTCGAGAGCGATGTCTGCCAGAGGCCGCCCGGGAACGTGTACGGCACCGGGGTGACCGCCTGCATGGTCCGCCACTTCGCCCAGACGGGCTCGGCGTCGGGGATGAACCCGTTGACCGTGCCTTGCTTGAGAACCTGGATGTCGACGTCGGCGAGGAGCAGCGCGTAGTCGCCGGGCATGCCAAGGTGGAGCACCTCGGGTCGGACGTCCGGCAGGCGGTCGCAGAAGCGCACGTTGGACACGCGGACGAGGGCGCCCGCGCTGCCGTCCGGGGCGGCCATGACGCCGACCTGGCCGGGCGCCAGGGTGCCGGTACTCGGATGCAGCCCGCCTGCCGCCGCTTCCATTGACGGGAACGGGAGCACCGAGGGCATGGGCGTGCTCAGCGAGCCGACCGAGGCCGGCGGGTAGTCCGCCAGCGTCGGGCAGCCGTGCACGGCCACCGACGGGATGACGAAGTGGCGGATCGGGAACCAGAACACCGGGGCCGTGCCCGCCCCGATGAACCCCAGGTCGACGTTCTCATTCGCTCCAACGGTGATCCCCACGTCGAGCGTCCGCTCGGTCCCGATCGCCATGCCGGGCAGGATCTCCAGCGGATCGGCGACGCCCTCCGCGGCACCGACACGCTCCGCGGTCACCACCCCGTTCCGCACGACGACCAGGCGGTCGCTGCCGAAGCGCTCACCGACGGCCCCGACGACCCGGTACTCGACGCGGTAGGAGGAGCCGCCCGGAACGTCTGTCACGGGCGAGACGCGGACGAGGACCGCCGGATGACCCCCGGACGTCGAGATCGCGACCTGGCCGAGCGCGACCTCACCGAGGGTCGGCGCGGCGCTCGACGGCATGGCCGACGGCCACGGGGCCGCGGTGACGGGGCGTCGCCGCCGGAGTCGGGCCGGTCCGGCCGGTGAGGAGGACGGCAATGACGATGACAGCGGCCGCCGCCACAAAGGCGGCCGACACGCGCAGCGCCGCCCACCTGGGACGGGCATCGAGCCGCGCGATCCGGGAGGCGGCCGGCGCCGTGGCCCACTGCGGATGGGGTCCGGCCTGGCGGTCCAGCCACGCCCGAAGCTCGGCCTGGAGCTCGATCTCCACCGGCAGTTCAGCCATCTGATGCCTCCCCGACGAGCCTGGATTCCTCGTCGATCGCGAGCGCCCGGCGGAGACGCTCCAGGCTTCGGTGGAGGATCACGCCGACGTTGTTGGCATTCGTCCCGAGCATGCCCGCGATCGTCGCGTGGTCGAGGTCGTGGTAGTAGCGCAGGACGATCGCGGCCCGGTCACGCGGGGCGAGGTGGCGCAGCGCCTCCTCGAGCGTGACGTGTGCGGCGATGCGGGCCGGCGCATCGTCAGGATCGGCGGGGTCCGGCCGGTCCACGACGTCGAGGGTGACCACGCGTGGGCGAGACCCGCGCACCGACGAGATCGCCCGGTTCACGACGATGCGGAGCAGCCAGGCGCGTGCGGGCGCGTCGCCCCGGAAGCGGTCGCGTTCCCGGTAGGCGGCCATGAACGACTCCTGGACAATGTCGTCGGCGGCGCCGCGGTCGCCGACGATGCCATACGCGGTCCGGTACGCGGCCGGGTACATGGCCTCGTAGAACGCTCCGAAGTCCGCGATCTCGGCCCGGAACACCAACAACTCCCTCCGATGACGGCCGGCCGCCGGGGCCCTGCGCCCGACCCGTCACCTGATAGGACGCGGCTGCCCCCGGATCCTTACGCCGAGCCCGGGTCGGCCGGGCCGGTCGGCGAGACTGAGCCGGGTCGGCGGGGCCGAGCTGGGTCGGCGGGCCGGGTCTGCGTGCAGCGCCCGCCTCGCTACGCCCCCGGTGGCGTTCGTTGCAGGTGGGCGAAGAACTCCGCGCGCGTGTTCTGGCTGCGGCGGAACAGGCCCAGGACATGGCTCGTGGTCATGACCGTGCCGGGCTTTCGGACGCCTCGCATCACGGCGCAGAGGTGGGTCGCCTCGATGACCACGCCGGTTCCGACGGGCTGGAGCCGGTCCTGGAGGAAGTCCGCGATCTGCCGGGTGAGGCGCTCCTGGACCTGCAGGCGCCGCGCGTACATCTCCACGATCCGAGGGATCTTCGAGAGCCCCACCACTCGTTGATCCGGGATGTAGGCGACGGCCGCGACGCCGAAGAAGGGCAGGAGGTGGTGCTCGCACAGGCTGTAGAAGGGGATCTCCTTGACCACCACCATCTCGGCGTAGTCGACGTCGAAGAGGGCGCCGTTGAGGAGTCGCTCGGGATTGACGTGATAGCCGGCGGTCAGCTCCGCATACATCCGGTGGACCCGGCCGGGCGTGCCGGTCAGGCCTTCGCGGTCGGGATCCTCGCCCATCTCCATGAGGATCTCGCGCACGGCCGCCTCCACCTTGCCATTGCCGGCATGCAGGGCGCGTCGCGAGGCGGCACCGCGCCCCTCGATGGTCGCCGCCGGGTGGAGCGCCTCGGCGACATCGGGGGAGATGCCGGCGTCCTCCTCTTCGCCGATCTCGCTCTCGATCTCGGCGACGATGGCGCGGACGTGGGGTGGGAGATCCGAAGTCGGCATGGCGGCATCCTACCGCTCCCTTGAGCGGCCGCGGGCGAGGACACCGGTCGTTGCCGCCAGGGGCGTGGGGCGGATTGAGCACTGCGAGTCATCGGGGACTCGTCCTTGCACTGAGCCATCCCGGCGGTCACGTTGCGGCGGCCAACACGAGCCTTTCGGCGCGTTCGACGAGCACGAACTGGGCGCCAGAGAGTCACAGCAGACTCGCCGCGTACGAGTGACGGCCGGCTCGCCACCCAAGAGTCACGGCAGGCTCGCCGCGCAAGAGTGACGGCCGGCTCGACAGGGAGGAGCCCGTTGCGCGGTACTGGCCCGTCCCGCTCAGCGCGCGGCAGCGTCGAGGATCGCGGCCGCCACGCGGCCCGGCACGGACCGTGGCAACCCATGCCCGCGATCCGGGAAGGACGCGACCCGGATCGGCGGCCGGCCCGCGGCGGCCCGCTTCGCCGCCACCTCGCGCAGGCGTGCAAGCCGTGAGCCGTCCTCGTCCGGGCCGGCGACGAGAGCCACGACGTTGCCCTGGACCGCCGGCAGGACGGCGCCCGGTTCGTACGACCACATGGCAACGACGGAGCCCGCGAGCGCCCACGGCTGGACAGCGAGCTTGACCCGGCCCGCCGCCGTCTCGACGACCTGGGCCCGAACGGCCCGTTCGGCATCGGCATCCCAGGACGCCGCATCGAAGGCGGCCCGGTCGGCGAGCCACGCCGCCATGGAGCGGAGGACCTCCGGCGGCTCCTCGATCTGGCCCAGCCACTCGCCGGGGTCCTGTCCGGTCGAATCCGCCAACCGCTCCCAGCCGCCGTCGACGAGCACCAGGCCGGCGCACCGCTCGCCCAGGGCGCGGGCGGTCCAGGCGGCCACGATGGCGCCGTAGCCGTGGCCGGCGATCACCAGGGGCCCGGCAACGTCGGCGCCGGCAGCCGGCACAACCCCGGGCGCCAGCAGCCCGCTCCCCTCGCCCACCGCCACGACGTCGGCGGCCAGGTGCGCCTCGTCGTAGCCGTCCGCGACGGGTCCGTGAGGCCGTGCCCGCGCAGGTCCATCGCCACCACCAAGGTCCGCGCGCGCAGGCGGCGCGCGACCGACGACCAGGCCCAGGCCGTCCCGAGCAGCCCGTGGATGAGCAGGACGCGCGGCGCGTCCGGTGTCGTGGTCCCGCTCCAATCCAGGTAGTGGACCCGCGTGCCGTCGTCGGAGGAGACGAGGAATCCCTCCGGCGCCGCATCAGGATCCGGGGGCAGCCCGGCGTCACTCTCGGCAGGCGTCAAGGCCACCAGGCCCGCCTCCGCCGTGCCTCCGGCCGAGCGCGCCACCGATCTCATCGGCTCCATCGGGCCTAGCATAGAGTCGACATGGCGAAGCGACGGCGCGGGATCCCGGCTGCGGACCTCGCCGCCCTGCGCCGGCGGCGGGCAGCCCGGCACACCCGCTTCGACGAGCTCGTCGATCGAGCGCTCGCCGGTATTCCGATGCCGTTCGCGGCGGCCCTCCGCGACGTGGCCGTGATCATCGCCGACGAGCCGAGCCGCGAGCTGCGCCGCGAGGAAGGCCTGGGCCCGGACGACACGCTGTACGGCTACTACGACGGCGTGCCGCGGACCGCCTGGGGCGCCGACGAGATCCCGGTGCCCAACACGATCACGATCTTCCGCCTTCCCCTCGAGGAGGACTTCCCGGACCCGGGCGACCTCGAAGAGGAGGTGCGGATCACGGTGATCCACGAGCTCGCCCATCACCTCGGTATCGACGACGATCGGCTGGAGGAGCTTGGAGTCGACTGAGCGCGACATCCAGATGGCTCTTGTCAGGCTCGTGGACGCGGCGCAGGGTGGCGGCACCGAACACGCAGGCAAGGGGGGTCGACAATGGGCTGGCGGGACCAGCAGTGGGCGCAGCACCTGGAGACCGAGGCCGACGAGTCGGTCCGGCGCCATGCCGCGCAGCTCCACGAGGTCGAGATGGAGGCGCTCGTCGACCGGTCGCCGGAAACGGGCCGACGCCCTCGACTCTTCGATCGGGTTCGCCTGCTGTTCCGGCGCACGCGCCGCGAATAGCGCCGGACCGCGTCCGGCCGCCGCCTCGCAGGAAGTCGATCGAGCGGTTATAGGCCCTGGATCGGGGCGGCGGCAGCCAGGAGCTTGCCGAGGCGATCGATCGCCACGTTGCCGCCGGACAGGACCACGCAGGCCCGCTCCCCGTCCCGGATCGGGATGCGCCCATGCAGCACTGCCGCCAGGGCGGCGGCCCCGCCCGGCTCCACGACCTGCTTCATGCGCTCGGCCGCGAAACGCACCCCCGACAGGATCTCGGGGTCGCTCAGCAGCACGATGTCATCGAGGAATCGAGCGCCGATCGGGATCGTCCACGCACCGCCGAACGGCGCATTCAGGCCGTCGGCGACGCTGGTCGGGACCACCGAAACCGGGGCCCCGGCCGCGATCCCCAGGCGAAGCGCGTCGGAGCCTTCCGGCTCCACGCCGTACACCCGCACGCCGGGCCGCCGTCCCTTGACGGCGGCGGCAATGCCGCACACGAGGCCGCCACCGCCCACTCCCACGACCACGACGTCGACGTCGGGCAGGTCGTCGAGGATCTCCAGGCCCACGGTGCCGGTCCCGGCGATCGTGTCGGGATGGTCGAAGGGGTGGATGAACGTGAGGCCACGCTCATCGCGGATCCGCTCCATCGCGGCCCAGGCGACGCGCGTGTCGTCGCCCTCCAGGATCACCTCGGCGCCATAGGAGCGACACGCGTCCACCTTCGAGGACACGGCCGTCGCGGGCATCACCACCACCGCGTGGATGCCGAGCTGGCGCGCCGCCTCGGCCAGGGCGGCCGCGTGGTTGCCGGCCGAGATGCCGATGACGCCGGCGTCCCGCTCGCCCGTCGTGAGGCCGGCCAGCCGCACGGTGGCACCCCGGGGCTTGAACGATCCCGTGCGCTGGAGGTGCTCGGCCTTCGCGTACAGCCTGCCATCGGCCAGCTGGATGCCACGGGCCGCCTCCAGGACCCGGGCCGCCGTCGAGGACGAGAGCACCGGCGTTCGGCCGACGCGCCCCGCCAGGAGGGCTCGGGCGGAGTCGAAGACCGCCGGGTCGGTGGCGCGTCGAAGGGCGGCCTCGTCGGGCATGTCGGTCATGGCGCGGAGTATCGCCGACGGACGGGAGGCGCGGAATCGATGGTGACCGTGCGCCCCGGCGGGCGCTTCGATCGGCGGACCTCCGTGCCGGACGTCGCCATCGAGCCGATTCCGCGCGCTATCCTCTGGCCACGACCCCGCGCGTCCCCGCACACCGTTCCACCCACGCCCGGCTGGAGGAACCGATGCCCGGCTTCACCCCGTTCACCAACAACTACTCGGACCTGTCGGACGAGAACGGCTACCAGTTCGAGTTCTACTGCGACCAGTGCCGGTCGGGATATCGCAGCGAGTTCATCCGCTCGGCGGCAGGCACGGCCGGGACGCTCCTGTCGGGCGCCAGCAACTTCCTCGGCGGCCGCCTGTGGGGCGCCTCCAGCGCGGCCCGCAACGCGAAGGACTTCATGGACCGCGGCGCCCGCGACGAAGCGCTGAAGAAGGCGGCGAACGAGATCATGCCGCTCTTCACGCGGTGCGCCCGGTGCAGCAAGTGGGTCGATGAGACCTGCTTCAACCGCGACCGGAACCTGTGCGTGGGCTGTGCGCCCAACCTGGCCGCCGAGCTGGAGCAGGAGCGCGCCGCGGTCGAACTCGACCAGATGCGCGACAAGATGCGAACCCAGACGGTCTTCTCCGGTGACGTGTCGGCCCGTCAGACGGTCTGCCCAAGCTGCGGGAAACCGGTTGGCACCGAGAAGTTCTGCGCGAACTGCGGGACGCAGCTGGGCCTCGCCCATTGCACCCAGTGCGGCGGCGAGCTGGCCACGGGCGCGCGCTTCTGCGGGAACTGCGGCGCCAAGACGGCCTGAGCCACCCGGGCCAGGATCAGCGCCGGACGTCCAGCGCCACGGCGGGTCCAGGACCCGCTGCGGGCCCAGGCGCCGGGTGGGCACGGGGCGCCACGGCGGGCCAGGGACGCCGGGCGTCGGCGCCACGGCGGGCCCAGGCGGCGAGACGGCACGGGCGTGCACGGCGGGCCAAGGCGCCACGGCGGGCCCAGGCGCCGAGTCGGCACGGGCGTGCACGGCGGGCCAAGGCGCCGCGGCGGGCCCAGGCGCCGAGTCGGCACGGGCGTGCACGGCGGGCCAAGGCGCCGCGGCGTCGCCGGGCGCGCCCGCCTCGCGTTCGGCGCGTCCCGAGTCTCGCGTCAGCCGGCGAGCGTCCCGCAGACGCTGCAGAACCTGGCGCCGGGCGCGAGGGCGGACCCACAGCCGCTGCACTTCGCCGCTGCCATGGCCGCCGCGGTCGGCTGCGGCGGCGCCGACGGGAAGTCCGGCGCACCCCCGGCGGCGGTGGTGGCCGCCGCGGGCTGAACGGCGGTCCCGCCTGGTAGCGGGACCTGGCCGACGGCGGCGCCCCATGGGCCGGGCGCGGGCGCACCGGGCGTGTGCGTCGGCGGCGGGGCCGGCGGCGCCGCCTCGCCGCTGTACTCCGCCCGCGCCCCCCATGGGCCCGGCGCGGCCGCGGCGTTCCCCGAGGCCGTCGTGCCGGGCGTGGCCGCGCCCGAGGCCGCGGACATGCCGAGCTCCGCGCCGCACTTCGGGCAGGCGACCCAGCGCGGGTCGTCGATGGGCGTCCGGCACTTCGGGCAGCGTCCGGGCACGAACGGATCCATCGCCCCGCAGAACGGGCAGCGGACGACGTCCCGGGCGATGAACTGGCCACAGTGCGGGCACGGATGCTTGAACGTCGGCATGGCCTCGCTCCCTCAGGGTGTCGGTGGACGTGGGACGGCGCCCGCAGCCTGGGATTCCGCGCCCGCGAGCCGCGCCGTCGAGATCCTCGGCGTGGCCGCATCCTCGGCGCCGCCAGCGATCGAGTCGATCGCCGCCTCCTCGGCGAGCCTGCCAGGCCAGGCCGCCCGTTCGTCCCGGCACGCTCCGTGCCACGTGATCAGGTCGTCGAGCGCTGCCTCCCAGCGCGCCTCGTCGCGGTGGACCAGCCGGCCCACGAACTGCGCTCGGGCCAGGGCGAGCGACGGAATCGCCCGAAGGGCCAGGCGCCAGCGGATGCCGCGCGGCGTCCCCAGCTGGTCGTCCGGCATGGCGATGGGTTCGCGGAGGAACCGCGCGTCGAGCAGGGCATTCGAGATCCCGTGCACGGCGGCACTCGCGGCGACCGGATCGATCCCGCCCCGATAGGTGGAGCGCGGGACGACCCGGAAGCAGTAGGTCGCGTGAGCGCCTTCGCTGACCAGCTCGAGGGCGACGAGGTTGCCCGGCAAGGCGACGAGGAACCACGCCTTCATCTCGTCGGCGCCGGGTTCGACCGGGGCCAGCGCCAACCAGCGAAGGGCGGCATCGCCACCGGCACGCGCCCGCAGGCCCGCGTACGAGGCCGCGAAGGCCGGCTCGCGCAGGACGTTGGCCTCGAGCCAGGGCCAGGCGTCGAGGAGATCTGCCGGCGAGGCCGGCCGGCCATCGATGAGGGCGCCCGCGGCTCGAGCCGCCACCGCCGGCGGAGCGTCGGGCACGAGGGCCGCCACGAGCCGGCCCGCGTCGAGCGAAGCCCCGGCCGGCAGCGCCGCCAGCCGGTCATGGTGCCGCGTCGCCGCCGACCCGAGGCGCAGCAGGTCGAAGCCGCCGGCCGCGGCGGCCACCCGGACCCCGCCGACCTCGGGACGCACGTCGACGCGCGTGATGTCGGCGCGCCGCGTGCGGTGAACGGGCCGGCGCTCGTCGAGCGGGGCGAGGGTGACGCCCCAGCCATCCAGGGCCAGCTGCGCGACGCCCGCCTCGTCGCCAATCGCGTACTCGACGAGTTCCACTGGCTCGCCGGTCGGGAACTCCACCAGCCCGTCGGCGAGGCGCTGGCGCAGTCGGCGTTCGCGAAGCTCCGCGAGCAGCGGTCCAATGGCGGCGCCGAACTGCTCGAGGAGCCAGCGCTCCGCGCCAGGCCCATCGCCGATCACCAGCAGTCCGATGCCCCCGGTGATGGCGACCGTGGCCAGGTCCCGATAGGCCACCACCCGAGGCTGGCTGCCCTCGGCGATCAGGGCGAACGTGGCTTCGTCGAGCTCGATGGTCGCCGGGGCCGCGGCGGCCGCCGGCTGGTGGGCCAGGCCGGCGTAGGTCGTGGCGGCATCACCGTGCATGGACGGATGCTAGCGCGCCGAGGACATCCAGAGGCGCCGGCGTCACCGGCGGCGCCCGCAGGTGCGGCGCCCGCAGCCCCACGACGCGGGACGCGCCGGCAGTGCTGCGCCCCGGGGGCCGCCCGTCGCGCCGACTCGTGCGACGTGCGTCGGGTGCCCACGCAGTGCGGCGCCCGCGGCCCCACGACGCGGGACGCGCCGGCAATGCGGCGCCCCCCCGGGCCGCCCGTCGCGCCGACTCGACCGATGCAACCGGCCCTTCAGGGTTCGTGATCCGAGCCGATTACCCGGCCACGGAGTCGGACGCCGGCCTCGCCGTCGGTCACCGATCACGCGGCGCGTGGCTCGCGAAACCATGGGGCTGGGCGGGCGCCGGGCAGCGCGGGCATGTCACGGTGCCGCCGCGACGACCGCAGGCGTAGGAGGTCGAGATGGCGAAGCTCAACTGCTGGGAAGTCAAGCAATGCGGCCGGGCGCCGGGCGGTGCCAAGGTCCAGCAGATGGGGGTCTGCGCCGCGTCGACCGAGTCACGGGCGAACGGCGCCAACGGCGGCAGGAACGCCGGACGCGCTTGCTGGGCCATTGCCGGCACGCTCTGCGGCGGGACCGTCCAGGGGACGTTCGCCACAAAACTCGCCAACTGCCTGCAGTGCGAGTTCTTCCAGCAGGTCGGCCGAGAGGAGGGCTCGGCGCTCAAAGGCCCGCGCGAGGTCCTGGCGATGCTCGCCTGATCACGCGCCCCGTCGCGACCCGATCCGCGCGCAGCGCCCCGTCGCGACCCGATCCGCGCGCAGCGCCCCGTAGCGACCCGATCCGGTCGCTGCCGATACGGCCTGATCCCGTCACGGCCCGGGCCGGACGGCGCGGCCACGACGGCCACGTGCCGACGGCGCGAGACCCTGGCAGCGGGGCCAGTGCGACCGGGGCCCGTGCGACCGGCGCCATTGGCACCGGATATCCACCACGGGGATCTTCGGCGGCGCCGGGCGACTGATTCCGAGTCTCGAGCGGGGTCGCGGATCAAGATCACGCTCGGCGAGGCCCGGCGACGGGGCCGCCGGGGCGCCGCGACCCGCCGAGCATCCCACTGGCGGATATATGGCGAACGATCGGCGCATCCGGCCGCATAGGATGCCTCGGGTGGATGCGCGGCGCGGCCCGGGGCGGCGCGGCCGCCCGCCGGTTGGTACTTGCGTCCATGGTACTTGCGTCCTTGCGCAAGTTCTGAGATACTGCGCCCGTGGACACGGTGCAGGACAGCCCCGCGGAGATCGAACGCCAGCGTGCGGCCGCCATCGGCCGGGCCCTGGCAGATCCGAAGCGCCTGTGCGTCCTCGAGACGCTGGCCGTCGGCGAGGCGTCCGTCTCCGAACTGTCGGCCTGCGCGGGATGCCAGGTGCCCAACATGTCCCAGCACCTCGCGGTGCTGCGGGCGGCCGGGCTGGTCTCGACGCGACGTGTCGGCAGCACGATCTACTACCGGCTCGCGGACCCCAGGGTCCTCGAGGCCTATCGTCTCATCCAGGGGCTGGCTCGCTAGCCCGCTCCGAGCCCGCGCAGCCGGGAGAAAGGAACCTCGCCACCGATGGTCGAGATCAAGCACGCCACCGATACCACGTTCGAGGAGATGGTCCTCAAGGCCGACCGTCCGGTCATCGTCGACTTCTGGGCGGCGTGGTGCGGGCCCTGCCGGCTCGTCGCACCGGAGCTCGAGAAGCTCGCCCACAAGTACGAGGGCACGGTCGACGTGGTCAAGGTCGACGTCGATGCCAACCCGGGCCTGAGCCGGGCCTTCAACATCCTGAGCATTCCGACCGTGGCGTTCTTCCCGGGCGGCGACAAGCAGCCGATGGGCGTCGTCGGGTTCCAGCCCGCCGAGCAGCTCGAAGCGCGCTTCGGTCTCGCGACCTACGCCAAGCCCGTGAGCTGACCCATCTTCCGGCGCGTCGCGCGCTGGACGCACCCCGCACCATCGAACGCCCCGCCGGTCCACCGGCGGGGCGTTCGATTCTCAGGCGGAAGCCTCGTCCGCCAGCCGCCAGGCGCTCTCCAGCCAGGCGATCGCGCGGTCGCGGGCGAAGTCGTCGAGGACCGGGGGCGCGAACGAGACCCAGCCCGCGCCGCGACTGCCGGAGCTGACATCGGGCGTCCGGAGCGCCGCCGCGGCCACGTCGGGACGGAGCTCGAACGCCGCGCGGCCCGGCTCGACCGTCGCGAATGGCCGGCCGGCGAGCCGAAGCTCGGAGCCGCCGCCGGGGAACGGCGCGATCGCGGTGCCTTCGAGGAGCGCGGCCCGTTCGATCATGAGCTCGACGAGGCCCGGGTCGCTCACCCTGCCCCGCCGAGGATCGCCGCCAGGTCCGACCCGTGCTCGGCGTAGTGGTCGAGCGTCTCCTCCTCGAAGAACGGCCCGTAGACCGGGTGCTTGACCCACCGCGTCTCCGGCACGACCGTCAGGTAGCCGCGCAGCTCACCGCCGATCATGTCCGCGCGCCTGAGCACCTCCGCCAGGGGCAGCGCGCGCCATTCGGCCAGCAGGCGATCGTTGAGAGCGTCGCCGCCTTCGGCCCACGCGGCCTCCATCCGGTCGTGCGCCGGGCTGGTCTCGTTGACGGCGAGCTCGCGGGCGACGTCCAGCGCGTGCTGCTGCCACATGCAGAGGTGCGACAGCAGGTCCCGGCCCGACCAGCCGTGCGCACCATCCGCGGGCTGCTCCAGCCGTGCCGGCGGCAGCGTCAGGAGAGCCTCGAACGGGCGCCATGCATCCCGCTCGTCCTCGAGGAACGACAGCGCATCGAAATACATGACGGCATGGTACCGGCCGCGTCACGGCCCGCGCGCGGCAACACGCGTACCGGTCGCGTGAGGCCGCGTCACGGCCCACGGGCCGCGCGGCGCATCCCACGGTCCGCGCGGCGTCCCCACGGCACGTCGCCGGAGTGACGTGGCGCGCGAGTTGAGCGGCGCCGGGTGGAGGGACGCGTCGCGTGCAGGGGCACGCCGATCGCGGCGGCCGCCGAGCCCTCCGCGCCCGCCGGGCGGCGTCAGGGGCTGACGATCAGGCCGGCAGCCGCGAACTGGTCGAGGCCGGCTTCGTCCGGGCCGGTGGCGATGGTGACGATGTAGCGCCCGGGCGCGAGGGTCGACCCGAGGTCGAAGTACGCGATCCCGGCCCGTGAGAGGACCGGGTCGAGGACCGTCGGCGTGCTCCCGGGGACGAACGAGACCAGGAGCGCGTAGGCGATCCCCGGCTGCGCCGCCGCGAGGATCACGTCGCCCCCGGGGACGACGACCGGAGACACGCCCGGCCAGGCGCGGCGGGCGTCGCTGGCCTGCGGCGGCGTGAGGATCAGGTGCGCCGCGGAGTCGCACGCGATCGGCGGCGCGGCCGGGCACACCGCCCACTCGCCGTAGGCGATGACCCTGGCCGCGGCCAGCTCCAGGTCGGGTGAGACTTCGGCCGGGCGCACCAGCGGCGCCACGGGGTTCGCCGCCGGCGGCGCGTCCGTCGGCGCCGGAGCGACCGGCGATTCCGGCGCGACCGCGGCGAATGCCGACGCGAGCGGCGACCCGGTTGGCACGGTCGCGGATGCCTGGCGACCGAACATGAAGGAGCCGACGGCGATGACGCTCACGACCGCGGCGGCGACCAGCCAGCGGTCGCGGCCGGAGATCGACGGCACGCGCTGGACCGCGATCGTCGTGGTGGTATCCCCGACCAGGAGGCTGCTCCGGTCAGACGCCGCCAGGTCGGGAACCTCGATCGCGCGACGCACCGTCACACCGCTGCCGCCTCTCGGTACTCGCCGAACGTCTCGCGGAGGACGCGGCACTGCTCGCCGAGCGTTACGTAGGCCGCGGCACAGCGGATGAAGTGGGGCATGAGGTTGGTGGCCGACGACTCCGGCCGGCCGGCCGCGTCGCGCAACCCGGCCAGCGCGGCCGTGACTGCTTCGGCGTCCCGCTCGCGCCGCACGCGCTCCAGCCTCCCAAGATGCCGTTCCAGCGAGCCCGGCGGGACCTGGAGGAGCGGGACGGCCAGGGACTCGGATTCGTCGACGTACGCGTTGACGCCGACGATCGCGCGCTCGCCGCGGTCGACCTCGCGCTGGAACCGATAGGCCGCGTCGGCGATCTCGCGCTGCGGAAAGCCCTGCTCGACGGCGGCCACCATCCCGCCGCGCCGGTCGATCTCGTCGAGGTAGCGCCACACCTCCCGCTCGGTCCGGTTCGTCAGCGCCTCCACGAACCAGCTTCCGCCGAGCGGGTCGACCGTGCTCGCGACGCCGGACTCCTCGGCGATGACCTGCTGCTGGCGAAGGGCGAGCAGGGCGGCTTCGGCAGTTGGCACGGCCCACGCTTCGTCGTACGCGTCGGTGTGGAGCGACTGCGTCCCGCCCAGCACCGCCGCCAGCGCCTGAAGGGCGACCCGCGTCAGGTTGTTGAGCGGCTGCTGGGCGCTGAGCGACACGCCGGCGGTCTGGGTGTGGAAGCGCAGCCACGCGGAGCGCTCCGTGGAGGCCCGATACCGCTCGGTCATGAGCTTCCACCAGATCCGGCGGGCAGCCCGGAACTTGGCGACCTCCTCGAAGAAGTCGGAGTGGCTGTTGAAGAAGAAGCTCAGGCGCGGCGCGAACTCGTCGACCGCCAGCCCCCGGGCGAGCGCGGCCTCCACGTAGGCCATGCCGTCGGCGATCGTGAAGGCCAACTCCTGGACCGCCGTGCTCCCCGCCTCCCGGATGTGGTAGCCGCTGATGGAGACCGTGTTCCACTTCGGCAGCTCGCGGCTGCCGAACTCGATCGTGTCGGTGACCAGGCGCATCGACGGGCCCGGCGGGAAGAGGAACTCCTTCTGGGCGATGAACTCCTTGAGGATGTCGTTCTGGATCGTGCCCTCGAGGGCGGCCCGCGGCACGCCCCGCTTCTCGGCCGCCGCCACGTACATCGCCCAGACCGGCGCCGCCGGCGAATTGATCGTCATCGACGTGCTGACCCGATCCAGGGGCAGGGCGTCCAGCAGGACCTCCATGTCGGCCAGCGAGCTGACCGCGACGCCGCACGTCCCGAACTCGCCCTCCGCTTCGGGATCGTCCGTGTCGTAGCCGTACAGCGTCGGCATGTCGAAGGCGATCGAGAGGCCGGTCTGCCCGGCCGCCAGCAGCTCGTGGAAGCGGGCGTTCGTGTCCTCCGCGGCACCGAACCCGGCGAACATCCGCATCGTCCAGGGCCGGCCGCGGTAGCCGGTCGGGTGAATGCCACGAGTGAACGGCGGCTGGCCGGGGAAGCCGACGTCGCGAAGCGGATCAACGGCGTCCCAGCGCCCCGGCTCCGGACGAAGGGGCGCGCCGTGATGGTCGACCGCGGTGGGTCCACCGCCTCCGGCCGTCGCGTCATCCGCGGCGTCGCCGGGGGCCAGGCTCCACGGTCCGTACAGGCGGGCGATCTCCACGTCCGAGATCGTCCGGAAGGCGGTTCGCCGCTCCGGCTGGCGCGCGCGCGCGGGATCAAGCCGGTCGCGTTCCCAGGCGCGTTTCCTGGCCTGCCACGTCATGGCGGCGATGCTAGTCGCAGCCCAGAAATGCGTCAGGAAGCCTGCCGGTCAGGGGCCGCTCGTCCCGTGTCATGCGACACGCGCCCCGGTTCGCTGCGGTCCTGACCGCGGTGGCTGCGACTTGATTGCGGCGGAGGCCGCGACCTGCCCCCTTGGGCGGGGGCCGCGACCTGCCCCCATTGCGGGGCGCCGCAGCCCGACCTGCCGCTCGCGCGCCGCCGCGGCGCCCCGTCAGCTCGCGCGCCGCGGCGGGACCTGGCGCTCGCGCCGACGCGGCCGCGACCGCTCGCGCGGCGGTGGCTCGACCTGCCGTCAGCCGAGGGCCTTGATGCCGTCCTGGACGGTGGCCTCGTCAACGTCGGCGGCCACGACCACCTGGACGACGGCGCCGTCCGATGAAGGCCAGATGACGATTGCCTGCCGCGACTCGCCGTTGAGGACGTCCAGCCGGTAGCCGTTGCGGCCGGCGACGGTGAGCGTGGCGGCGGACACGATGGTGACCGTGCTTTCCTTGGCGGCGCTGCCGCGGTACTCGTCAGCAATCGCCTGGACGGTCAGCCCCGGAGCCCGGAACACGGTCAGCTGCACGCCACCGGCCTTGTTGCCGAGGGCCCAGATCGCGCCGCCGAACTGCTCCTCGTGGATGCCGGCGTCCCACAGCGACCCGAGCGTCTCCTGGGCACAGAAGCGACCCGAGTCGCGCTGATCGGGCGTCTTTCCCTGGAGTGTCGCCGGGATGCGCGCCTCGAGGTCCGGATAGGCGCCGGACATGATCTGCCGGGCGGCACCTGCGCACGGCGTGGATGGGTCGAACGATGCCGCGGCGGTGCCACTGTCGCAGCCGGCAGCGACGGCGGCAACCCCGATGAGGAGCGACAGCGTGAGGGCGAGACGTGGTCGGCGCATCGATCGGGAGGGTAGCGCGAAGCTGGCGCTCGCGTGGCGCGGACCGGCGACTCCCTGGAATTGATTTCGAGCCCGTGGCCGCGGCGGCCGCGGGCGTTCGGTTGCGTGCGGCGCGGGGCAGTCCGCGGGAAGGTGCCGGAGGGGAGGTGCCAGCGGGCACCTGGTACCGAGGTCACGGGCTGTTGCCCCGATGCCCGCACCCATCCGACCGGCCCGGATCGGGACCCTCGACGCATTGCCGGGGCCCGGACGCGGACGTACGGTAGCCCACGTGAGCCGTCGGACGTCGGTTCCGGGAACTACCTAGGGCGTCGGCCACGGACCCGGCTCTCGGGACGCGCTATCGTCGAGGACGCCGCGCGGGGCGTCGTAGTGCGAGTCCCTCCGAACCGGGTCACGAGTCGAGTAACCAAGGTTCTACCGGCCATCAGGCCCGGACCGTGACGGCGGCCCCGGAATCATCGGGCCGGGGTGCTATTGCCCCGGACCCACCATCGATGTCAAGCGCGGGGACGCCGGCCAGCGTCCCCGCTTCCCATATCCGGGAACCGGCGTTCGTCGCCCCCAGCGGCGAGCTATGCCTCCCGTCCCCCCGCCCCGGCGTCACGTGGCCACGCGGCCACTGGCTCCGGTGGGCCTGCCCTCGTCTCACGGGGGCGCTCGTCACCGACCTCGCCGACCTCGATGCCGAGGTCCGAGAGCATGACGCGCACGGCCGCCACGAGGTCCGGATCGCGAGTGATCGTGCGTGCCAGCCACGCCAGGTACGTCGGCTCGCGCATCGCGATCTCGGCCAATGTCAGGCCATGGAACTTGCCGAACGTGATGGCGAGCGAGCGCGCCGCGTCCAGCGTCGGCCGAGCCTGACGAATGCGGCGCCGGCCGGCCGGCCGCGCCGGTCCGGTGGGCGTGGACGCTCGCGGCGGCTCGGCTGCCTCCCGTGGGGCCGGACGGGGAACGTGGCCTCGCGGGCGGTGCCGGTACCCGTCGCCATGCGGCGTCGTGGTGGCGTTTCGCGGCCGGAACAGCTCCGTCGTGTCCAGGCGGGCCGTGACCGGCCGCGTCGGGGGCGGCGGCGGCGGCCCGGCCGGGCGCGCCTCGTTCGAGTCCGGCCGTGCGCGATCCCGTGCCGTGGCTCCGTCGCCCTGCGGCGCCGTCGCCGGGCGTGCCCGCGCTGGGCCGGAGCGCGGAGCGTGCCGGAGGGTTTCGTACGCCGCGTTGATCTCGGCCATCCGGCGCGTGGCGTTCCGCTGCGTGGCGGCATCGGCGGCCAGGTCGGGGTGGTGAGCCCGGGCGAGGCGGCGC
The DNA here is from genome assembly GCA_963821595.1 of uncultured Chloroflexia bacterium. Taxonomy (GTDB): domain Bacteria; phylum Chloroflexota; class Limnocylindria; order Limnocylindrales; family CSP1-4; genus CTSoil-043. Next base: position 59,052 of record CAWGEL010000029.1, read on the forward strand.
CACGCGGCCTTGACGGTGGTGGCCGACGCACCCGGTTCGATGCCGAGCACTTCGTAGGGATCGCGGGCGACCATCCCCTCATCCTACGCGCCGGGCCGGCAGGCCGAACAGGCGGCCGTCGCTCGCGGTTCCGCCGCCGCGGCAGGCCCGGGCGCCACGGTCTGCCCTGGCGCCGTCGCTCGCGGTTCCGCCGCCGCGGCAGGCCCGTGCGGCTGGCCACCCCCGGCGACCCGCGATAGGCTGGCGCCATGCGACCGCAGGCCGTCAGCGAAAGTGCGCGGTCGCGCGCGGCGCCATCGTCCGCCCGTGGCGGCGCGTCGCCCGGTCGCCTGCTGCACCGGGCGCGCACCGCGTGCACACCGGGCGCGCACCACGGCCCGCCGCGCGATCGTCCTGGAGGTTCACATGGAACCGGAACTCGTGCCCGCACTGGGTACCTGGGAAGCCGTCGATTCGATCCGCGTCGTCCGCCAGTTCTCCGACCGGCCCATCTCCGACGCCGCCCTCGCCCGCATCATGAACGCGGCACGGCGGGCGGGCAGCTCCAAGAACCTGCAGCGGTGGGCCTACGTCGTCTGCCGGGACCGCGCCCACCTCGCCGAGCTCGCGACGCTGGGCCCATGGGCGGGCCACCTTGCCGGGCGCGGCCGTCGCCATCGCCCTGGTCACGCCCGATCCTGCGTGACGGCCGATGCGCCTCTGTCCGTCATGTTCGACCTGGGCCGGGCGGCCCAGAACATGGTCCTGACGGCCTGGGAGCTGGGCATCGGCAGCGTCCCGGCGACCGTCTACGAGCACGACCGCGCGCGCGAGCTGCTCGGCTACCCGGCCGACTGGCACTGCGAATACCTGCTCTCGTTCGGCTACCCGGCGGACGAATCGCTGCTCACCGCCCCCAAGCGGCCCGGCAAGCGTCGCGCGCTCGCCGAGATCGTCCACGCAGGAGCGCTGGTAGGGCGAGCCCTACTGTCCAGCGGAAGAAGCGGGCCGAGATCGCGAAGCAGGCCACCAGCCAGCCTGCGACGACCGCGACGTCGACCCCGAGCGGGGCGAAGGCGGGCGCCGAGACCATGACCTGGCGCAGCGCGTCGCCCAGGTAGGTCAGCGGCATGAACGTCGCCACGCCGCGCAGCACGTCGGGCAGCGAATTGATGGTGAAGAAGATCCCCGACAGGAACATCAGCGGGAACTGCAGGATGCTCGTCATCTGGCTCGCCGCATCCTCCGTCGGGGCGAACGAGGCGACGACGTAGCCCAGGGCGATGAAGGCCAACGAGCCCAGCAGGACCAGCCCGACGAACACGACGGGGCTGCCGAGCAGCGTGACGCCGAACATGGCCTGGGCGACGTAGAGCACGATGGCAGCCTGGATCACCGCCACCACCAGCCGGCTGGCAACGGCCGCGGCAATGAACGTTCGCCGCTTGATGGGCGTCGCGGCGATCCGCTTGAGGATGAGGTTCTGGCGCTGCTCGACGATCGGGATGGCGGAGAACAGCCCTCCCTGCATGAGCGCCATCGCCAGGATGCTCGGCACGAGATAGGCGATCGCCGTCAGGTCCCGTCCCCTGGAGGTCCCGGAAGTCGGGCACGAGCACCGGCGTTCGCCCGGTCGCCTGCAGGTTCACCGAATCCAGCATCGAACCGACGATCCCCATGATCGTGGCCGACTCGGCCTGGCTGCTCCGGTCCACGTACACGGCCACGCCGAGCGGCGTCGTGGGGGAGCCCGCGCGCACTGCGGCCACGAGCTGCACCGAAGCCCTTCGGGATCACGATCACGGCCTGCACGTTGCCGTCCTTCATGGCGGCCGTCGCGTCCGCCTCCGTGGCGTAGCGGGTCACGGTGAAGACGTCGTTGAGCGTCCCGAACGCCGCCGCGCCCGGCGCCGCCGACGGCGTGGCCGATGGCGCTGCCGTCGACCCGGGCGACGTGGCGGGGGCGAGCGCCTGCGAGATCGGGGTTCCGTCGAGGTCGACAAGCCCGACCGTCGACTTCGTCCCGCCGCCCGAGAAGATCGCGCCGAACAGGACGATGAAGATGAGGGGGAACGCGATGGTCCAGAAGAGCCCGGCGCGGTCGCGGAAGAAGCTGCGGAGGTTCGCCTGGGTCAGCCGGACGAAGGTGCGCATGCCCGGATCCTCTCCTTCGTCAGTCGCGGATGGCCCGACCGGTCAGGTCGAGGAAGACGTCTTCGAGAGACGGGTTCCGGATCCCGAGGCCGTGTGGCTCCGTGCCCCGCGCTTCGGCCAGCCCCAGCAGTGCCCCGATCGTGCCGGCGATGTCGCTCGTGTAGAGGACCGTGGCCGTCGAATCCTCGTGGGCGACTCGAGAGACGCCGTCGAGCGCCCGCAGGTCGTCGTCGGTCACGCCCTCGAGGCGATCGAAATGGACGGTTCGCTCGTGGAAGCGCCGGCTGATCAGCTCCCTGACCGTCCCCATCTCGAGGATCTTGCCGTGGTCCATGATGGCGATCCGGTCACAGAGCTCCTCCGCCTCCTCCATGTAGTGGGTCGTCAGGAGGACGGTGCGCCCGCGCGCCTGCAGCGAGCGGATGAGGTCCCAGAGGGAGCGCCGGGCCGCCGGGTCCATCCCCGTCGTCGGTTCGTCGAGGAACACGAGCTCGGGGTCGTTCACCAGGGCGAGGGCGACGGAGAGCCGCTGGCGCTGGCCGCCGGAGAGGTCCTTCGACTGGGCGTGCTGGCGCTCCTCGAGGTCCAGGGCCTTGACCAGCTCTCCCGTCGGGCGGGAGTGCCGGTAGAAGCTGGCGAACAGGTCGAGGATCTCGGTCACGCGCAGCCGCGGATACAGCGCCGCCGTCTGGAGCTGCACACCGATCCGTTCCTTGAGCGCATCCGCCTGGTGGCGAACGTCGAGTCCGAGGACGGTTGCCTGCCCGCTGTCCTGCGCGCGCAGCCCCTCCAGGATCTCGATCGTCGTCGACTTCCCGGCTCCGTTCGGCCCGAGGAGGCCGAAGACCTCGCCGCGCCGCACCTCGAAGGTGATGCCGTCCACGGCGAGCACGTCGCCGTAATGCTTGGCAAGGTCGGTGACGGAGATCACGGCCTCCGTCGAGGCATCGATCACGGACGGTTCTCCAGGTGCGGTCCGACGCACGCGCCCGAACCTCGAGGCGAGTGGGTGGCCCGGCGCGGGCCTCCGCGGGGACGGGGTGGCGGCGCCAGGACCGTCGCAGGCCAGGCGGGCCGCTAGATCCTACCCGACCGGGCCGGCCACGTCCGCGCCCCGTCGCTCAACCGGGGCATCGGGCGGCCACGCGCGGTCGCCGGCCGGCGCGTCGGCGGCCGCGGCGTCGGCGTCCCGGGCGATCTCGGCTGCGTCGGCGGCGGCAGCGGCCGCGGCGTCGGCGTCCCGGGCGATCTCGGCTGCGTCGGCGGCGGCAGCGGCCGCCGCGGCCGCCGCGTCGTCGGCGTCCCGGGCGGCTTCGGCCGCATCGGCGGCAGCCGCGGACGATGCCTCCTCGGCGTCCTCGGCCGCTTCGGCGTCGTCCGCCGCATCCAGGGCCGCCAGCGCCGTCGGAGGCTCGGGGGCCGGCGCACCGGCCGCCACGTACGAGGCGAAGGCCGCCTCGAGCCCCACGTCGCGGCCCGCGGCCTCCGACCGGAGCCACTTGTGCTCGAGGAGATCGCAGTACGCCTGGAGCGGGTCACGGGCCGGGCCGATCACCGGCACGAGGCGGGCCAGGTACGGCTCCAGGACCTCCGCCTGCCAGCGCCGCGCGGCTTCGGCCGATCCGACAGCCCGCTGGTCGAAGAACGCCAGCCATGCCCGGTACTCGCGCAGATCGTTGAGCAGCAGCCTGGCCTGTCCCTCCAGGGCGGTGATGCCCGTTCGCCGGCGCAGCTCGCGGGCATGGAAGTCGCGCCGCGTGACCGCCGCTCGAAGTCGAAGGAAACCGTCACCTCCCGGAGCGAGGTCGATCTCGCCCACGGCGAAGCCCAGGTCGTTGAGACGACGCAGGTGCGCCTGGATGGCGAAGCGGTCGCCGGGGACGATGTCGACCTGGCGGTGGACCTCGGCCCACAGGGCCTCGTAGCGCGCCCGGACAGCCTCGGCCGCCACGACCTGTTCGTCCATCAGCGCCGGCCGGCCCCGAGCGATCGCGAGGTCGGCAAGGCCGAAGGCCACGTTCTCCACGAGCACGTCGAGGTCGTAGGTCCGCTGGCCGTCGCTGAGCTCCGCGTGGACCTCGCTGGTCTCGGCATCGACAAGGTAAGCCTGGAGCGTGTCGCCGTCACGCCGGAAGAGGGTGTTCGCGAGCGAGCAGTCGCCCCAGACGACGCCGGCCCGGTGAAGCTCCACGAGCAGGGACGCCATCGCGTCGAGCAGGCGATCTCGATACCCGCCCGGCCTGAGCGGGACGCGGGAGAGGAGGCGGCGGTACTGGAGCGAGTGGTTCAGGTACTCGGTCACGAGCACCGCCGAGCCCCGGTCCGCCCGCTCGGCGATCCCGATGGCGCGGACGGCCGGCAGGGCCAGCGTCTCCATGCGCCGGAGCATGTCGTATTCGCGCACGGCCACGCCCAGGGGCTCCTCCTTGAGCGCGTACGTCACCCCCTCGAGAGCGATGAACCGGACCAGGTGCCGGGACGGCCCGACCGGCAGCTCGCGCAGGACGACGTCGTCCGGGCACCAGTCCGCGAGGGGCTGCTCCCAGGGCAGGCCGAGGAACGCCTCCGAGGCGACCCGCAGTCGGAGACGCGGGAACGGCAGGCCGTCGGCCGTGGCCGAACGCTTGGTCAGAGCCGCTTCCGCAGGTAGGCGGTGAGCGACGCGTCGAAGCCGCACGCCTCGTACAGGCGGCGCGCCTCCTGCCGGTGGTGCCCGGCCGTGACCTCGACGAACGCGGCGCCCGCATCGGTGCCGAGCCGGTCGGCCTCCGCCATGAGCGCGTGGCCGATGCCTCGCTCCCGGGCCGCCGGATCCACGACGAGGGCCATGATCCTGACGACCTGGTCGCCGTGCTCGAAGCGCGGGATCAGGAGCAGGGAGATGAACCCCAGCCGCTCGTCGCCGACCTCGGCCACGCGCACGGAGGAGCCGATCTCGGCGAAGCGCTCCAGGCGTCGGACGATGTCCGTGCCGCCGGCCGGATAGCCCTCGTCGGACAGGAGGCCGGCGATCCAGTCGGCATCGTCCGGCGACGCGTCGCGGAAGGTGGGCGCGGCGATGGTCTCAGGCATGGCCCGAGGATACATCGCCCCCGGCCGCGAGGGTCATTGACTCCCGGCGGACCGATGCTCGCGCCCAGGCGACGGGCCATCGCTCGGCGCTCATCGCCGAGCCCAGGCGACGGGCCATCGCTCGGCGCTCATCGGGTCAAGTCCGCCGGGGAGCGAATCCCGGTCGCACGCGAGCCTTCACCGCGCCCGCTCACCGCGCCCGCTCGGCAAGCGCCTGGCCGTGGGTGATCTCGCCGGCGTCGGCGAGGAACGGAAGCGCCGCATGGCCGCGAGTGTGGCAGAGTCCGGCCACGTGGCAAGAACCCGCGGGTCGAGCCGCAGCGACCGTGCTGTCGAACCGCCCGCCAGCGCCCGGAGGACAGGATGCCGCACCGGACCTTGCACACCATGGGCCAGCAGCACGACCGGCGATCGTGGGCGGAGCCATGGAAGATCAAGATGGTCGAGCCGCTCACGGTCACGACCCGCGACCGGCGCGAGGAGGCGCTGGCGGCCGCCGGCCGGAACACATTCCTCCTGCGGAGCGACGACGTCTACATCGACCTGCTGACGGACTCGGGCACGTCCGCGATGAGCGACCGCCAGTGGGCGGGCATGATGCTGGGCGACGAGTCGTACGCCGGCAGCCGCAACTTCTACCACCTGGAAGCGGCCGTCCAGCGCTTCTACGGCTACCTCCACGTCGTCCCGACGCACCAGGGCCGGGGCGCCGAGCACCTGATCTCGCAGGCCCTGATCAAGCCCGGCGACCACGTCCCCGGCAACATGTACTTCACGACGACGCGCCTGCACCAGGAGCTGGCCGGGGCCACGTTCCACGACGTGATCATCGACGAGGCCCACGACCCGCAGTCGCTCCACCCGTTCAAGGGCAACGTCGACCTCACGAAGCTGCAGGCGCTGATCGACCAGGTCGGCGCCGACCGCATTCCCTATGTCTCCCTGGCCGGCACGGTCAACATGGCCGGCGGCCAGCCGGTGTCGATGGCGAACGCGCGGGAGCTCAAGGCGCTGTGCACACGCAACGGGATCCGCGTTCTGCTCGATGCCACGCGGATGGTGGAGAACGCGCTCTTCATCCAGGAACGCGAGGACGGCTACGCCGATCGCTCGATCGCCGAGATCCTCGCCGAGTTCTGTTCCCACACCGATGGCGCGTGGATGAGCGCCAAGAAAGACAACCTCGTGAACATCGGCGGCTGGCTGGCCGTCAACGACGACGCGCTCTTCGACGAGCTCCGCAACCTGGTCGTGGTGTACGAGGGCCTTCACACGTATGGCGGGATGGCTGGCCGCGACATGGAGGCGCTGGCCATCGGCATCGAGGAGGCGGTCCAGGACGAGCACGTCCGGTCGCGGGTCGGCCAGGTCCGCTACCTCGGCGAGCTGCTCACCGAGTGGGAGATCCCGATCGTCCAGCCCATCGGCGGCCACGCCGTCTTCCTGGACGCCGCGCGCTTCTACCCACAGCTGGCCCAGGACGTCTTCCCGGCCCAGACGCTCGCTGCGGAGCTGTACCTGGACTCCGGGATCCGCTCCATGGAGCGCGGCATCGTGTCCGCCGGGCGCGACCCGGAGACCGGCGACCACAAGCGCCCGAAACTGGAGCTGACCCGCCTCACGATCCCCCGCCGCGTCTACACCCAGGCCCACATGGACGTGGTGGCCGAGAGCGTCAAGGCCTGCTTCGACGCCCGCGACGCGGCGCGCGGCCTCCGGATGACCTACGAACCGAAGTACCTGCGCTTCTTCCAGGCCCGCTTCGAGCCGATCGCCTGATCAGGCCGGGTCCGGCGAACGCAACTCGACCACGAAGGCCCATGGACCCACCTGCTCGCGATTCGACCCGGGGAACATGTCGAAGAACCGGTCAACCCGAAGGGTCAGGCGCCGCGCGCTGGCTGGCGGGCGCGGCGTGATCGTGACCTCATAGCGAGCGACACCATAGCGGCCGCCCCCGCCCTGGCCGGCGGCGCGGTACGAGGTGTCGACATCGTCCTCAACGGAAACCCGCACCGTCGATGCCGGCATGCTCCCGCCGGGACGGGTGCCGGCCTCCAGCCAGCAGACGAGCCCCGCCTCCCGCCACTCGATCGCGACGAGCGTCACGACGAGCGCAGCCTCCTCGACCGTGGCAAGGACGGGCACGAGGCGGTCGAGAGCGCCGAGGTCGACGACCATCACCTCGGCCAGCTCCTCCATCTCTGCCATCCGCGCATCGGGCGACGCGGTGGTCATAAGGTCGGAGGACCACTCGGCGCCGCCGAACGAGATCGCGCGGCCGTGTCCGCGTCCAAGCCAGAGGACGCCGAGCGCGCCGGCGAGTGTGCCGAGGATGAGCCCGGCCAGCGCCCCGAGGCCAACGGGGACGCCATACCCGAGGATCAGCAGGACGATCGCTCCGGCGACCACGGCCAGGAAGAGGAGGCCACCCAGTCGCTGCCGTGCCCGCTCCAACTGCTCGTGCCCCCTTCCGGATTGGTGCGGCGGACGTCAATGGCGATCGGATGCGCGCTTCGCGCCCCGCGGAACCTGATCGGGCCGCGAGCTCAGATCCTGAGCCCGCCCTCCAGCAGGTCCAGGGCCCGGTCGATCTCCGTGGCGAGGTCGGCGGCGGGATCATCGATGAGCGGGACCATCGCCGCCATCATCGCCCCCATGACCGCCCCCGTGTAGATGCGCACCCGCTCGTCGGCGGGGTCGCGCCCGGTGCGCTCCGCCAGCAGCTCGGCCATCGTCCCGGCCGTCCGAAGGAGGTCGGCCACCCAGGCCGCCTGGAGCTCCGGGACCTGGATGGCCAGCCGACCTCGCTCCCGCTGCTCCTCGACCTGGGCCGGCGAGAGCGTCCCCCAGACGTCGTGGATGGCCCCGCGCAGTGCCTGCAGCGCGGTCAGCTGCCCGGGCTGGCGCCGGAACGCCTCGAAGAGGACTGGATCGAGGGCGTCGAAGAGGACCACGTCCTCCTTGGTCGGGAAGTAGCGGAAGAAGGTCGAGGGCGAGACTTCGGCCGCCTCGGCGATCTGCTCGACCGTGGTCTCGGTGTAGCCCTGCTCGCGAAACAGGCGCAGGGCGTGCTCCTGGATCGCGAGCCGGGTCCTCAGCTTCTTCCGCTCTCGCAGCCCGGCCGGCAGGCCGTCTGCCCGCACCGCCGAGGCGAGAGGTGGCGGATCGGCGGCCAGTCCGCCAGCGTCCGCTGCCGCCGGCGCCTCAGCTCGCGACCGTGAGTGGCTCATGCCCGGATTGTGCCCCCTCCCCTGCCGCCGCGGAAGATCGTCGCGGCATGAAGGCGAGCGCGAGGGCGATCCCGGCGACGGCGATGATGGCGCCGACGCGCAGCGCGTCGTCCATCCCGGTCACGAAGGCCGAGCGTACGGCGTCGGCCAGAGCCGGTGATCCGGCCTGCTGGGCGACCGCCAGCCCGCCGAAGACGCTTGCCTTGACCGCAGCCGCCGCCTCGGCCGGCATGCCGGCCAGCGGCACGAGTCGCTGGTACGAGTCCGTGAGGACGCTGCCGAGGATCGTGGCTCCGAATGCCGGTCCCAGCTTGATGACGGCCTGGACGAGCGCCGAACCGACGCCGCTGCGCTCCGCGTCCAGCTCGAGCATGGCCGCCGACGCGGCCGTCGAGAGGCCCAACCCGGCGCCGAACCCGGCGACGAACGTCCAGGCGGCCACGACCGCCTCGCTCGTCCCGATGGCCATCGTCGATCCGGCGGCCATGGCCCCGGCCAGGAACGTCAGCCCGAGGGCGACCGTGAGCTTCGGGCCCAGGCGCCCGGCCACGCGATCGGCCGGGATGGCGGCCAGGGCCATGCCCAGGATCGCCGGCAGCAGCCGGAAGCCGGCACCCTGGGCGTCCAGGCCGAGCACGGCCTGCCAGTACTGGGGCAGCGTGAACAGCAGCCCGAAGAGGCCGAAGATCCCCATGCCGGCAAGGACCACGCCCCACGTGAAGGCGGGCGAGCGGAAGAGGCCCAGGTCCACCAGCGGCTGCCCGCCGCGACGGATCACGCTCGCCTCCCAGGCAGCGAACAGGGCCAGCACGCCGAGACCCGCCAGGACCGGCCCGATCGCGGTCGCGTCGGACCAGCCGTTCCGGCCGGCTTCGATGACGCCGTACATGAGGAGCGTCAGGCCGGCGGTCGACCCGGCGACGCCGGGCCAGTCGATCCGCGGCCGCTGCGCGGCGCGCGATTCCGGCACCAGCAGGACGACGGCGGCGATCCCCACGACGACGACCGGGACGTTCAGCAGGAACACCCAGCCCCACCAGACGTTCGCGAGCATCCAGCCGCCGAGGATCGGCCCGATGGGCATCGCCAGGAAGTTGGCGGCGCCCCAGATGCCGATCGCCCGCGGTCGCTCCGCCTCGTCGAAGAGCACCGTGATCACGGACAGGGCCATGACGATCATCGCCGCGCCGGCCAGGCCAAGGACCGCTCGCGCGACGATGAAGGCAACGGGCGACGGCGCCCAGGCGCAGGCGAGCGACGCTGCGCCGAACACGACGAGCGCCCCGAGCATGACCGCGCGGCGGCCGAACCGGTCGCCGACGAGCCCTGCCGGGAGCATCGCCGCCGTCAGGGCGAGCGTGTACGCGGTCACGAACCACTGGAGGTCGCTCTCCGACGCCTTGAGCGCGCCCGCCAGCGTGGGCAGCGCGAGGCTCAGCACGGTGGCATCGAGACCGACCGCGAGGAGGGCGAGGCTGATCCCGCCCAGTGCCCACCAGCGCCGCCGGTCGGTCCGCCCTCGTGCCGCGCCGCGCGTCGTCGTCTGAACATTCATGGCACTAACCGTCCTATGCTTGTGACTCCTTTCTGAAAGTCGCCATCACTATACATCGACATGCAAGATCTGCAAGAGGTCAGTTCGCAGGGGATGGGGCCGCGAGGGCGCCTGGCCCGCTGCCAACGGCGGTCCCTGGTGGCCAGGGCGTGCGGAGGACGACGCCGGGCCCCACGGACGAGGACGTGGTGTCCTTCGGACCGGGCACCCGGTGCACGCTCATGCCCCACGTCGTTCCCGGCGCGGGGGCCAACGGGCGAACCCAGATCGAGTCACTTCTCGTGACGCCGGCCCCGTAGGATGAGTGCCGTCGGCCGGCCGCGGCCCAGATCGGCGGCGCTGCGGTTCGACCTCGTGGGGAGGCGGAGATGACACGCGCGGATTCCGGGTCCGCTTCGGGTTGGCTCTGCTGGGCCCAGTCCTCGTCGCCTGCGGCGCCGGTACCTCCCACCTGACGGTGCTGAATCAGACGAGCCAGCCGATCGTCTTCGGGACCGGCATCGTGGACACGTTCGTGCCCGCATGCGGTAGAGCTGACCTCGAGTGGCGTGGGGACTGGATGGCCGGGCCGGGCGGCGACACGCCGATCGACGGAGCCGTCCGGGTGACGATCAGGATCGCGCCACCGCCTGACGCGGTCGCGGACTTGACAGATCATCGTCACACCAGCGGGCGTGTTTGACCGAATCGTGCTCCGCTCGGTCCCTCCGTGCGCGGGCTCTGCCCAGGCCGGCGCATCGGGCCCGTAGAGGGACGGCCGTGGTGGCGTACTCGACTGAGCGTCACCGTCTCCCATGGGAAGCGAATGCCACGATCCGGTGCTCAACCCGTCCTCGCCGCCACCCGACCCAGCAGCTCCAGCCAGCGCGGCTGCCCACCGGCGTAGCCGTGGAGTCCTGGGGGACGTCGGCGGTGCGCGCCGGCGGCTCACGCCCTGCCGCGGACACGAGAAAGGGGCCGCCCGGTGGGAAGGTGGGGTCCGCCGCGGGTTCCCGGCATCCCGTCGGGAGGATCGCGAGCTGTGGATCCCGTTGGGGTCTCGTTGGGCGGCCCCTTTTCAGGCCATCAACCTACGCGGCCCCGGGCCCTCCCGACATCGGACGACCGTCCCGCCCGGAGGCGACAACAGTCATTCCCCGGCTCAGGCCAAACGTCAACCCCGGGGGAGCCACCGGCGTGCAGCGGCGAGGCCCGCCGCGAGCATTGCCCCGGCGACGAACGCCAGGACCAGGCCGAAGAGACCCGCCCGCGGATTGCCCTTGACGGCCCAGCCGAACACGACATGCCACGCGCCGAAGAGGAAAGCGCCCGCGAGCAGCGCACCGGCGACGATGCCCGACGCGAGCCCGGCCCGGCCCGCGGGCCCTGCCGCCGTCCATGCCGCCGTGATGCGTTGACGCGCATCACGCGCGCGCTCCCCCATGGCGCGCTTCGTGGCCGCGGCGCCATCGGCGTCATTGGGCGCGCCCCAGGGCCGGCCAGCGGTCGAACCCTTCGGCGGGGACCGGCTCGCAGCGGATGGGCCGATCCTCCCGGTAGCCGAGCGCGTAGTCCGCCTGGATGAGCGTGTGCAGCTGGCTGGTTCCTTCGTAGATGACGGCCGCCTTGCTGTTGCGCAGGTATCGCTCCACGGGAAACTCGTTCGAGTAGCCGTTGGCGCCGTGGACCTGGATCGCGTCGAGGGCGCTCTGGACCGAATGCTCCGTCGCGTGCCACTTCGCGAGCGACGTCTCGCGGGTGGTTCGGACGCCGTGATTCTTGAGCCAGGCTGCCCGCCAGACGAGCAGGCGACCGGCCTCCGTGCCGGCGGCCATCTTCGCGATCAGCTGCTTGACCAGCTGGTGCTCGCCGATCTCCCTGCCGAACGTCTCGCGCTGGCGCGCGTAGGTGACGGAAGCGTCCAGGCAGGCCTGGGCAAGGCCGACCGCGCCCGCGGCAACGGTGAACCGTCCCTGGTCGATCGCGCTCATCGCGACCAGGAAGCCCTCGCCCTCCTCGCCGATCCGGTGGTCCGCGGGCACCTCCACCGCGTCCAGGTTGACCAGGCCGGTGTTGCCGGCGCGGATCCCCATCTTGCCGTGGAGCGTGCCCGTGGAGAGGCCCTTCATGCCGCGCTCGAGGAGGAACGCCGTCACGCCCCGGTGGCGCTTCGCCCGGTCCACCGTCGCGAAGAGCAGGAAGTGGTCGGCGAGGTCGGCGAGGCTGATCCAGATCTTGCTGCCGTTGAGCACATAGACGTCGCCCTCCCGCCGGGCCGTCGTGGCCAGGTTGGCGGCGTCGGTGCCGACGCCCGGTTCGGTCAGCGCGAACGTGGCCAGCTTCCGGCCCTGCGCCTGCGGGATGAGCCAGCGCCGGCGCTGCTCGTCGGTGGCCCACTGGAGGAGGGCGAGCGAATTCAGCCCGACGTGGACGCTCATGACCACGCGGAAGGCAGTGTCGGCCCGCTCCAGCTCCTCGCACAGGATGGCGAGGCTGACGTAGTCCATGCCCGCGCCGCCCCACGCCTCGGGGATCGGCGCGCCGAGGTAGCCGAGCTCGCCCATCTTCGCGAAGACCTCCGGATGTGCCTCGCCCCGCTCGTCCCACTCGCGGATGTTCGGCGCGATCTCCGCGGCCACGAACTCGCGGACGGCCTCGCGGAGCAGGCGGTTCTCCTCGGTCAGGCTGAAATCGATCACGACGCGGGACTCCATGGGCGGATGGGGCGATGTCGGGGGGCGCGGCACGTGTCTGGCGGCGGGCCCGATTCTAGTGGCGGCGGCGCCGACGGCCCTGGACGTCTCGTCGGGCGCCCGCCTGGCGGCACGCCGGGGGCACTCGCGGCCGCCGGCCGTGCGGCTGCCGGCCGTGCGGCTGCCGGCCGTGCGGCTGCCAGCCGGCACCGGCCCGTATACTCCGGCCCAGGTCCGCCGCAGCCCGCCGTTGGCCCGGCCGGCGACGAACCGGGAGCCATCCAATGGACACGATCGCCCGCCCCGGCGCGGCCGGATTGGACCTCGCCGCGCTTGCCGCCGACAACCTGACGCCCGTCCTGGGCCGCTATTTCGAGCGATCGTGGGCGCGCGGCGAAGGCCATCGCCTGTACGACACCGATGGCAAGGCGTACCTCGACTTCGCCAACGGCATCGCCGTGAGCGTGCTGGGCCACGCGCATCCGGCCGTGGTCGACGCCGTCCGACGCCAGGCCGAGACGCTCATGGCACCGACCGCCGCGATGGGCTACGCCGAGCCCGTGGTCCGCCTCGCCCAGGAGCTTGCCCGCGAGCTCCCCGATCCCATCGACTCGGTCTTCTTCATGAACTCGGGCTCGGAGGCGATCGAGGCCGCCCTCAAGCTCGCCCGCCGCGTCACCGGCCGGCCCGGCATCATCGCCTTCCGGGGCGCGTTCCATGGCCGCACCCTGGGTGCGACCAGCGTGACCAGCTCCAACGTCAACTACCGGGCCGGCTACGAGCCGCTCCTGCCGGGCGTCTACCTGACCGTGTTCCCGTCCGTCTACCGCGAGTACAAGGGCGACGAGGACCACGCCGTCCGCAGCGCGCTGGGCCACCTCCGCAGCCTGCTCCGGACCACGATCCCGGGCTCCAGCGTGGCGGCCATCCTCATCGAGCCCGTCCAGGGCGAGGGCGGCTACATCCCGGCTCCGGCGGCCTTCCTGCGCGGGCTCCGCTCGATCTGCGACGAGCACGGCATCCTGCTCATCCTGGACGAGGTCCAGTCGGGCTACGGCCGGACCGGCAGGATGTGGGGCTTCCAGCACGCCGGCATCGTCCCCGACGTGGTCTGCATGGCGAAGGCGATGGCCAACGGCCTGCCGCTGTCGGCGATCGCGAGCTCCAGGGCGCTGCAGGAGCGCTGGGGCAAGTCGGCCCACGGCACCACCTTCGGCGGGAACCCCGTGTGCTGCGCGGCCGGGCTCGCCGTGCTCGAGACGATCCGGTCCCAGGGCCTGGTCGAGAACGCGGCGGTCCGAGGCGCGGAGCTGACGGCCGGCCTGCGCCGGATCGCCGCCGACGACCCCCGGATCGGCGACGTCCGCGGGCCGGGGCTGATGATCGGCGTCGAGCTGGTCAAGGATCGGGCGACGCGCGAGCCCGACGGCGCGCTCTGCGAGGCGGTCATCCAGGGGTGCGCCGACGAGGGGCTGCTCGTTCTCTCGTGCGGGGTCGCCCACAACGTGATCCGCTGGATCGCACCGCTCGACGTCACGTCGCAGGAGATCGACGAGGCGCTGGAGATCTTCGGCCGGGTCCTTCGGGCCGTGCCCGCGTGACCTCGTGTTCCGTCCCGCCCGGCCCCGCGAGGCGCGCGAACTCGCCTGACGGACGCTGACAAGCCGGCGTCGCGTCGCGCCGCCGGGAGAACGCCCGAGGGCGGACTACTGCGCGCGCGTGGTGCGGGCGAGGAAGGCGACCACGTCCTCGAGCCGGAAGCGCCGGTCTCCCCGGCGGCAGACGCGGAAGAACGGCAGCTCTCCGCGGTCACCAAGGCGCTTCACGGTGTTCACGTGGAGGTGCAGCATTTCCGCCACTTCGCTGGCGGTGAGCAGCGGTCCAAGCTCACTGACGGCCATTCGCATCCTCGTGTGTGGTCTGAGCGGCGCCGGGCACGTACGCGGTGGTCGGGGGCGGTTCGACCCGCTGACGGGTGGAGCGTAGGGGTGCGGGGCCCCGCCGCGGAAGCCGTACCATCCGGCTAGGGTGGGTCCGGGGCAGTAGGACTGCCGGGGCCGTGTTGCGTCCTGCGATCGCTGTGGCGCCGCGGAATTCGAGGCTGACGGGCCGCCGGTTACGGCCAGATCGACACAGCGCCTCCGGGGCCGGAGTCGTAGGTCAGGCGCAGGTACGGAACCAGGGCCGCCAGTGGCGGCGGAGGCGACACGGCAACGTCCGCGGGTAGTTCCGGGAAGCCCGCGATCATCGGTCCCGGTGGCAGATCGTCGAGAACATAGACGATAACTCGGCGTGCCCGCTGTTGCGCCGCGACGCCGACGGCGATCGCCCTGAGGCGCTCGCGGGTCAGGCCGGGCTTCACGAGCACGTTCACGGCAACAATGTCGGACTCGTGATCGACGATGATGCCGACCTGGTGAAAGTCAGCACCGCACGATGGGTCATTCGTGACGCACGCGTTGCTGGGAACAAACGCCGCAAACCAGTTGTTCGTCGCCGCGACGACCGTTCCACTCGCCACCAGAATGATGGCTGCGACCATGCCGACGAGCCACATACGGCGGGAGCGGGGCTGTGTGCGGGGGGTCGGCTCCCAGAGCGAGTTGAGCTCCGGCGCTGTGTAGCGAAGCTGACCCAGCAGGTCGGTGAATTCGGAGTCGTCGAGCTCGCTCATTGCGGGTGCTCCTCACCTGCTGCGGTCCTGAGGCGATGGATGGCCCGGTGAAGTGCGACCGCGACGGCGCCTGCGGTGAGATGCAGGAGCTCGGCGATCTCGTAATTCGACAGCCCGGCGCCGAATCGGAGAGCGATCAGCTCCGCATCGCGCTCCGGAAGCGTGTCGATGGCCTGCCTGACCTGACCCAGGAGGGCGCGCTGCTCTGCCCCATCGCCGACGGAGAGGTCGAGATCGGCGTCGGACAGCGATAGGTGGCTGGTGCGGCGGCGGTGACGTCGGGCTTCATCGCGGATCTTGTTGATCGCGACCCGACTCGCCCAGCGGTCGATCGACATATCGCCGGTCACCCGGTACTTCCCGCGGTTGCGCCATAGGTGCTCGAGCGCCGCCGACACCGCGTCGCGGGCATCCTCCGGCCGAAGGAGGTAGCGAGCGTGGTTGTAGAGCCGCGGGAGCAGCTCCGGGATGACCAGGAGGAGCTGGCCATCCACCACCTCGCCCCGAACCTGCCCCATGGTCGCCGCCTGCACTAGTTGCCTCGAGTACGGCCGTTCTACCGATACAACGTCCGGCGGGCCCCTCCTCTTACACGGCTCGAGTGCATCCGGGCCCCTCGCCGGCTATCGGACGCGGTGACGACGCCTCGATGCGGACCCGGGCATCGACCACGACCGCGCCCTGCGGCAGCACGATCACCGGGTTGCAGTCCATCTCCACGATCTCCGGGTGCGCCTCGACCATGGCGCTGACGCGCAGCAGCGTCTCCTCGAGCGCGGCCACGTCCACCCGCGGCTCGTGCCGGTGACCCTCGAGCACCGGGAACATGGCCAGCGATCGGACCAGCTCGCCGGCGTCGCGGTCGGTCAGCGGCGTGATGCGGACGGCGACGTCCTTCAGCCAGCTCCACCTCGGACCCGCCCGCGCCGCACGCGATCACCGGCCCGAAGAGCCGGTCGTGGACGACGCCGACCAGCATCTCGACGCCGCCATCGACCATCCGCTGGACGAAGTACCGCTCCACCGGATGGCCGGACGCCTCGAGCGCCCGAGCCATCTCGCGAGCGGCATCTTCGACCGCCGCGGCGCCATCGAGGGAGAGGGCCACGGCCCGCGCCTCGGCCTTGTGGACCACCCCGCGGGCGACGGCCTTGAGGGCCACGGCCGCGCCGATCTCCTCCGCTGCGCGGCCGGCTGCCTCCGGCGTGTCCGACCAGCCGCCAGTCCGCGGTCGTGATGCCGTAGCAGTCGAGCAGGCAGGCCACCTCGTCGGGCCGCAGCCAGCGCGATCCTTCGCCGGTCGCGTGGCCGGCCAGCGACGAGCCCGCCAGCGTGCCGCCGGCCGTCTTCGCCTCGGGCGTGATCTGCGCCAGCGCGGCGGCGAGGACGCCGGTCGCTTCGTCGCCCCTGATGTCGTCGAACCGGGGGATGGCGCCGACGGGGGCGGCGCGCCACTCCGCGTAGGCGACGGCGTGGGCGAGCGACCGCGCCGCCTCCTCCGGATAGCTGTACGTGGGGACGCGGACCAGCGGACCGCGGAGCGCCGCCGGCCCCCCCTCCGCGGACATGAAGACGCCCAGGACGGGGACGGGTCGCGGCAGCTCCAGCACCGCATCGCGGATCGCGGCGGCAACCTCGTCCGTGCTGGCGGCCAGCGGCGGCACGAACAGGACGATGATCGCGTCGATGCCATCCCACGCGGCCAGCGCCGGGATCGCCCGACGGAACGACTCCGGCGAGCGAATCGATCGTGTCGACCGGGTTGCCGAGCGCGGCCTCGGGCGGCAGGAAGCCGGCCAGCGTTCGCCGTACCTCGTCCGGGAGCGGCGGCACGACCAGGCCGTCCCCTTCGCAGGCATCCGCCGCCAGGATCCCCGGACCGCCGCCGTTGGTCAGGATCCCCACCCGCCGGCCGGCCGGCAGGGGCTGGTTGGCCAGGAGCGAGGCGACGTCGAAGAACTCGCCGAGCGTGTCGGTGCGGACCACGCCCGCCTGGTGGAAGAGCGCGTCGACGGTCACGTCCGAGGCGCCGATGCGGGCGCCGGTGTGCGACGAGGTCGCGCGCGCGCCCGCGGCAGACCGGCCGCTCTTCACGGCGATGATCGGCTTGACCCGGCCCACCCGGCGGGCGATCCGCGAGAACTTGCGGGGATTGCCCACCGATTCGAGGTACAGGGCGATCACGGCGCAGGCCGGGTCGTCCTCCCAGTACTGGAGGAAGTCGTTGCCCGACAGGTCGGCCTTGTTGCCGATGGAGATGAAGCTGGCCAGGCCCAGCCCGAGCCGGTTGGCGTGCTCGATGATGGCCAGGCCAAGTGCGCCGCTCTGGGAGAGGAACCCCACCCGGCCGTGGGTCGGCACCGTGGGCGAGAACGTGGCGTTGAGCTGCACGTCCGGCTCGAGGTTGATGACGCCCATGCAGTTGGGGCCCACCAGCCGCATGCCGGCAGCCCGGCAGACGGCCACCAGCTCGCGCTGGCGCTCGGCGCCTTCCTCGCCGATCTCGGCGAAGCCGGGCGAGATCACGATGATGGTCCTGACGCCCTTCGTCGCGCACTCCCGGGCAGCGGGCACGACCGAGCCGGCGGGCAGGATGAGCACGGCCAGGTCCACCGGTCCCGGGATCGCCACGACGGACCGGTACGCCGCCACGGACTGGACCACGTCGGCGTTCGGATTGACCGGGTAGACGGGCCCGGCGAAGCCGCCGGTCACCAGGTTGTGGAAGAGCTCTCCGCCGATCGTGGCCCGGCGCCGGGACGCCCCGATGACGGCCACCGAGGCCGGGTGGAGCAGCGCCCGCACGGCCGCGGCGGCGGCGGTCTGCTCGCGCCGCTCGAAGCTGTCGCGGGCCGGGCCGGTCAGGGCGGTCGGGAACTCGACCAGGATCGCGCCCGGCTCGGCGCTCACGCGCAGCGGGAAGCCGCTGGCCCGGAAGACCTCCACCATGCGCGCGTTCTCCGGCAGCACCTCCGCGCAGAACGTGGTGATGCCGGCCTCGTGGGCCTGCTGGGCCAGTCCTTCCAGGAGCAGCGTCGCGACACCGCGGCCCTGGTATTCCTCGGTGACGACGAACGCGACCTCCGCCGAGTCGGTCCCCACGCGATCGTAGCTGCCGTTGCCGATGATGCGTCCGGCGATCCCCGACTCCGCCACCAGCGAGACGTCGTCGGGTCGCTCGGGAACGGCCCAGCGGTGCGCTCGCGCGGCGACGTCGGTGCCGAGGCTGGCGAAGCGGAGGCGTCGCGTCTCGAGGGCCAGGCCTTCGAGGAAGGCGACGAGGGCCGGCTCGTCCGCGGCTCGGGCAGGGCGGATCCGGATGGACGCGCCATCCCGCAGGATGCTGTCCCGTGCCTGGTCCCGCGACGTGGGGGTGGTCATGGTGACGCCAGTATCCTCCCGGCCGTCTCGCCGGTTCGGGCATCCCGTGAGCGCTGGTGGCGCGGGGCACGGCGTTCGCGCAGGCCGGCCGGCTCGCCGGCCCGCCGTGGCGCCTCGTGCTACTGTGGCCCACCGGGCGGTCGCCACGACGACGCCAGCACGTGCGGCATCGGCATCGACGGCGCCGCCATCGACCGCCTCGTGGCGGACGCATCGCAGCAGGAGTCCGGGCCGGGACCGTGCAGCACCTCTCCGATGGGCAGCCCCTGGTCATCTACGGCGAGCGGTCCCGCGACTACGACTTCGGCCACCATCATCCCCTGACGCCGCGCCGCTTCGGCCCGGGCATCGACCTGCTGCGTGAGGTCGGGCGCGGAGGCCTTCGAGGCGCCGCCGACGGCCAGCGACGAGCAGCTGCGACGCGTCCACGATCCCGCCTACATCGCCACCGTCCGCATGCTGTCCGAGTACCCGGAGGCCGCGGCGACTGCCGGCTTCGACTCGCCGGACACGCCGCCGTTCTATGGCATGCAGGAGGCCGCCGCGACCGTCGCCGGCGGTTCGCTCGCGGCGGTCGATCGACTCCTCGACGGCCAGGCGATCCACGCCTTCCACCCGGGCGGTGGCCTGCACCACGCGTTCCCCGGCCACGCGAGCGGGTTCTGCATCTACAACAACGCGGGCCTCGCCATCGCCCGTGCGCGCGACGCCGGCCACCGCGTCCTGTACGTCGACCTCGACGTGCACCACGGCGATGGCGTCGAGGCGATCTTCTGGAACGACCCTCACGTGCTCACGGTGTCCATCCACGAGACGGGACTCGCGCTGTTCCCGGGGACGGGCTTCGTGGAGGATCGCGGCGGCGAGCATGCCCCGGGCAGCGCGGTCAACATCCCGCTCGAGCCCGGCACGTCCGACGCCTCCTGGCTGTCGGTGGTGGAGCTGGTCGTGCCCGCCGTCGCCGCGGCATTCCGGCCCACGCTGCTGGTGACCCAGCACGGCAGCGACAGCCACGCGCTCGACCCGCTCGCGCACCTTCTCCTGACGACCGCGGCCATGTCGCGGGCCGCCCGCCTGCTCGACGACGTCGCCCACCGGCACGCCGAGGGCCGCTGGCTGGCCACCGGGGGCGGCGGGTACGACGTGTACCGCGTGGTTCCGCGGGTATGGGCGCTGGTGTGGCTCGCCCAGGCGCACCGGCCCGTTCCCGAGGCGACGCCGCCGTCATGGCGGGAGCGCTGGGCATCCGACGCGGCCCGCCACCGGCAATCGCCGCCACCCGTGGCGATGCTGGACCCGGCCGACCTGGCACCGTCCGGCCGCGACGGGCACGCGGCCCGAAACCTGGCCACCGCACAGGTCGCGCTGGAGCACACGCTCCGGGTTCTTGCCGAGACCGGTCCCGAGTAGGACCGGCCGGGGCCATCCGCGCGACGCGACGGACGCGTCGGGGTACGGCGCAGGCCCCGCATCCGTGAAGCGACGCTGCGGCAGCCGTTCGCCGACGCGACGGCGACCTGCTTCCCTGGCGCCGGCCATGGGACGAGCGTGATCGCGACGGCGCCGAATCTCACGGTGCGGATCAGCCAGCCCATTTCTGCCCGATTTCCCGGGGTCGGTGGCGGCATCACTTGACAGGTTCCGGCACGCGGCTAGCCTTCCAGCCATCGCACGAGTTGGGCTGCCAGCGTCCCCGCGGACTCTCGAGCGCTGCCCCCCGGCACGTGATCCACGCTGTGGAGGTGGTCGCATGTCCGTCACGCAGCCCGAGATCGAGGCCCTGTTCGCAGAGAGGCGCGAGTTCCCCCCGCCCGCCGCGCTGGCGGCACAGGCGAACGCCACCGCCGACCTCTACGCGAGAGCCGATCGCGACCTGGAGGGCTTCTGGGCAGATGAGGCCGGCCGTCGGATCAGCTGGTCGCGCCCCTGGGATCGGGTCCTCGAGTGGGAGCTGCCCTACGCGAAGTGGTTCCTCGGCGGCCAGCTGAACGCCGCCTACAACTGCGTCGATCGGCACGTCGAAGGCGGGCTCGGCGCCAAGGTCGCCTACTACTGGGAAGGCGAGCCGGGCGACACGCGCACGCTCACCTACGCGGACCTCCAGCGCGAGGTCAACAAGTGCGCCAACGCGCTGACGGCCCTCGGCGTCAAGACCGGCGATCGGGTCGGGATCTACATGCCGATGATCCCCGAGCTGCCGATCGCCATGCTCGCCTGCGCCAAGATCGGGGCTCCCCACGTCGTCGTCTTCGGCGGGTTCAGCGCGGAAGCGCTCGAAGGCCGGATGATCGACTCGGAGGCCGTGGCCCTCATCACGTCCGACGGCGGCTGGCGCAACGGGAAGGTCATCGACCTCAAGACCGCGGCCGACGCCGCCGCCGCGAACGCCACCACGATCAAGAACGTCCTGGTGGTCAAGCGGACGGGCAACAACGTCACCATGCAGGCCGGCCGCGACCACTGGTGGCACGACGTCGTGGAAAGCCAGTCCGACCAGTGCGCGGCCGTGCCGGTGGATTCGGAGCACCTGCTGTACCTGCTGCACACGTCGGGCACGACGGCGAAGCCCAAGGGGATCATGCACACGACCGGCGGCTACCTGACCGGCGTGAGCACGACCCACCACTACATCTTCGACGTCAAGCCCGACGACGTGTACTGGTGCGCGGCCGACATCGGCTGGGTCACCGGGCACTCCTACATCGTCTATGGGCCGCTCGCCAACGGCACGACCGGGATCCTCTACGAGGGCGCGCCCCAGTTCCCGGAGCCCGATCGCTGGTGGTCGATCATCGAGAAGTACAAGGTCTCGATCCTCTATTGCGCGCCGACGGCGATCCGCGCCTTCATGAAGCAGGGCGAGACGTGGCCGGCCAAGCACGACATGTCGTCGCTGCGGCTGCTCGGCTCGGTCGGCGAGCCGATCAACCCTGAAGCCTGGCTCTGGTACCACGAGGCGATCGGCGGCGGCCGCTGCCCGGTGGTGGATACCTGGTGGCAGACCGAGACGGGCATGATCCTGATCACGCCGCTGCCCGGCATCACGACACTGCGGCCGGGCTCGGCGACCAGGCCCTTCCCGGGCGTGGCGGCCAAGGTGGTCGACGCCGACGGCACCGAAGTGGTCGACGGGACGGGCGGT
This sequence comes from uncultured Chloroflexia bacterium, assembly GCA_963821595.1. Taxonomy (GTDB): domain Bacteria; phylum Chloroflexota; class Limnocylindria; order Limnocylindrales; family CSP1-4; genus CTSoil-043. The sequence goes on from CAWGEL010000029.1 coordinate 80,914, forward strand.
GGCTACCTGGTCCTGACGAAGCCCTGGCCGGCCATGCTGCGCGGGATCTACAAGGATCCCGAGCGGTACGTGAATACCTACTGGCGCCGCTTCCCGGGGATGTACTTCGCCGGCGACGGCTGCAAAGTCGACGCGGAGGGCTACTACTGGCTCCTGGGCCGGGTTGACGACGTCATGAAGGTGTCCGGCCACCGCATCAGCACGATCGAGGTCGAGTCCGCCCTCGTCGACCACCACGCGGTCGCCGAGGCCGCGGTGGTCGGACGCGCAGACCCGATCACCGGCGAGGCCATCTCGGCCTTCGTGATCCTCAAGGCGAACATCCAGGCCAGCGATGCCCTCGCGGCCGAGCTCCGCGAGCATGTCGCCGAGAAGATCGGGGCCATCGCCCGCCCGAAGATGCTGATGTTCACGCCGGAGCTGCCCAAGACCCGCTCAGGCAAGATCATGCGGCGGCTCCTCCGAGACATCGCCGAGCATCGGCCGCTCGGCGATGTCACCACGCTCGCGGACGCGGGGATCGTGGAGACCATTCGCGGCAAGGCCGACTCGACCGAGGCCGACTAGCCCATCGGACGGCGGCGTCCGACGGGCCGCACGGGCGGCATGCCCGCCACTTGGCGGTGGCATTCGGTGGATGGCGGCGGGCCAGGGGCCCACGCCGCGACGAAAGGAGTCTTCGGTGGCTCAGGCCCAATCGTCGTCCGCGACACCCGCAGCGACGCCGGCGGCGAATCCGGCGCCTCTCGGGCTGGCCGGGTTCGCTCTGACGACGTTCATCCTGTCGCTGACGAACGCCAAGATCATCGGCGACAGCTCGGTCGAGGTGGTGGTCGCGCTCGCGCTGGCGTACGGCGGGCTCGCGCAGCTCCTGGCCGGTATGTGGGAGTTCAAGAGCGGCAACACGTTCGGGGCTACAGCCTTCAGCTCATTCGGCGCGTTCTGGCTGAGCTACGCGTTCTTCGTCTGGTTCTTCGCCGGCAACATGAAGGCCGAGGACGTGGCCCACGCCATCGGCGCATACCTCGCGGCCTGGGGGATCTTCACGGTCTACATGTGGGTCGCCACGCTTCGCCACCGGTGGCCGGTCATGATCGTGTTCCTGCTCCTTTGGATCACGTTCTTCGTGCTCGCCGTCGGCAACTACCAGGGCAACGCCGACATCATCAAGATCGGCGGCTACCTTGGCCTCCTGACCGCCGTCGCGGCCTGGTACGCCTCGGCCCGCACGATCATCAACGAGGCATTCGGGCGCGACGTCCTGCCGGGCTAGCGCTCCGGCTTCGCACAAATCGCCCGCCGGAGCGCCCGAGCGTCCGGCGGGCGCTTTGTGTCCGCCGACCGCCGGAGGCGGCGAACGGGCAACCATTGGCGCCAGCCCGGTTTGGAACGAACAGCGGACAGACGTGGCGCCCCCGGCAGTGTCTGAGCCCAGGACATGGGTGACACCTGATCGGTGACCGGTGAGTCGGGACATGCGTGACAGTCCGGCGCATGTCGAAGCGCCGGGTGGCCGTCCTCAGGGTCGCCGCAGCGCAGTTGTCGGTCACCGCCGCCGCGGCCGGTCCGGCATCAGCCGCGGTCAGCGGGGTCGGCTCCTGCGCCACTTCCGCGACGACGGCGTCGATGCGGGCGCGCTGTGGTCACGCCGGCCGCGCACCAGCCCCGGCCGATGGCTGGGGTCCAGGAAGACCGGCTGATCACAGGTGTCACCGATGTCGCGACGCAAGACAGTGGCGCCCCCGGCAGGATTCGAACCTGCGACCTTCCGCTTAGAAGGCGGCTGCTCTATCCCCTGAGCTACGGGGGCGACGTTGACTGCTTACTTGACGCACGAATCGGCGCCGTTCACGCCTCTCGGGCGGCTCGCTTGTCTTGCCATGACGCTTCAATGCGCAGCCAACAATGGCCGCGATGACCGAGACGACGCACGAATTCGACGCACAGAGCAGTCTACGCGACTCATTTGCCCTGCATCCCTCGGCGACCAGGGCCGAGAAGGCCGCCCGCATCTAGGCCGCTGCCCTCGGTCGTCGTCGCAACCCACGTCGCCCGGAATCGATGACCTGACCCCGTCCGTGGCCACTCCCGTTGACCGGGTCCTGCCCGGTCCTCGATCGTGCTGAGCTGCTCAATCGGGTGCTTCGTCCCCGACGGCGGAGTGGGCGACGATGGCAGCAGGAGGCGTCTCCTGATCACCTCTTTGCCAGGAGGAGGAAGAGGGCGCCCGAAACCACGAGCACCGCGATTCCGGCGACAAACGCCCAGTCGCCCCACCACATGTCCTTGTTGATTCGGCCGATCACGATGAGGATGGCGGAGACGACCGCCATCAGGGTCAAGTACGGATGGGCCCTCACGCGAGGCGGCATCTGGTTCCTCCGATCAAGGTGGCCCGCCGGGGCCGCAACAAGCTAGCCACCGCGGGCGCTCCCACGGAATGCATCCATGAATCGCACCCGTGTGCCGAGGCGCAGGGCCGCGTTGGCGTACATGCGGCCGGCCAGCCAGGTCAGGCCGACGATGCTGGCGATGCTCAGCGCCGCGGCCAGGCCGGTCTGCCAGAACGGCACATCGGTGACCGACATCCGCACCGCCATCAGGATCGGGGTGAACGGCGGAAGCAGCGAGGCGACCGTGGCCAGGGGGCCACTCGGATCCGGCAGCGCGGCGTACATGAGCAGGTACCCCGCGATCTGGAGGATCGAGATCGGCCCGACGGCGCTCTGGACCTCCTCCTGGCGCGAGACGAGGGAGGCGACGGCGGCGTAGGCCGTTGCGTAGAAGAGGAAGCCGAGCAGGAACCAGAAGATGTCGCCCAGGATCGAGGCCACGGCGAGGGCCGGGATCGCGGCGACGTTGGTTACCTGGACCGCGACGAGCGCCGCCGCGCCCACGATCGTGAGCTGCAGGAGACCGACGAGGCCGATCCCGATGACCTTGCCAGCGAGGAGGCGGCTCGGCTGGATCGTGGCGAGCAGGATCTCCATGATCCGCGTCGCCTTCTCCTCGACCACGCTCTGCGCCACCATGTTCCCGTACTGGCCGAGCGCGATCCAGAGCAGGACGCCGAGGGCCAGGCTGGCGAACAGGTTCTGGGTGTCCTTGGGATTCGCGGGCTGCAGCAGCCGGACCGGGACCAGGGCCATCGCCGATTTGACGTCCGCCGGTGAGAGGCCGGCGTCGGAGAGGCGTGCGGCCTCCGCGGCCAGGGACAGGGCGGACTCGACGTTCTGTGGGACTGCGGCCTTCGCCACGGCCGTCGGTGCGGTTGCCGACCCGGTCACGAGCACGTCGAGCGTTCCCGCCGTCACCTGAGCCTCCCCGGCGGTGACGTCGGCGATGTCGCTGACCGTCACCTTCGCGCCCAGGCCCGCGGCCGTTGCGGCGAACGTCCGCTCGAGCGCCTGCGATCCGCCGCTGAAGCCGACCCGCACCGGGGTGGTCTTGCCGGCGAGCAGCGACGCCGCGACGATGCCGATCACGACGAGGGCGGTCATCACGATGGTGCCGCCAACGAAGATGCGCGAGCGCATCCGCATGCGGACCTCGCGGCGGGCGACGAGGACGATCGTCGGCATGTGGCGCCCTCCGCCCGTACTCGAAGACGGCGCGTTCATGCCGCTGCCTCCCCGATGACGGTCCGGAAAAGCTCGCCGAGGCTGGGCTCGACGCGCTCGAACTCGCGCACGGGTCCAGTGGCCAGCGCCGCCTGGAGCAGCGACTGGTCGTCGACGCCCGGATCCAGCTCGAACAGCCGCCGCGAGCCGTCGGTCTGGAGCAGGTGCACGCCTGCCACACCGACCTCCCAGGCGTCGGGCGCCGCGGGCACGTCGATCCAGCGCCGTTCGCGACCCCCGGCACGCAGCTCGTCCACGGTGCCGCACGCCAGCAGCCGACCGTGGTCGACGATGCCCACGCGGTCACACAGCCGCTCGACCAGTTCCAGCTCGTGGCTCGAGAAGATGACGGGGACTCCTGCGTCCGCCCGTTCGCGGAGGACGCCCGCCATCACGTCCACGGCGACCGGGTCGAGCCCGGAGAAGGGCTCGTCGAGCACGAGCACGTCCGGTCCGAAGACGAGTGCCGCGGCCAGCTGGACCCGCTGCTGGTTGCCCAGGCTGAGCGCCTGGAGCTCGGCGTCGCGCCGGTCGGCGAGGCCGAACCGGTCCAGCCAGCTGAGCGCGGCCTTGCGGGCTTCCGCGCCCGTCATGCCGTGCAGCTCGCCGAGGTAGGCGAGCTGCTCCGCCACGTGCATCTTGGGGTACAGGCCGCGTTCCTCGGGCATGTAGCCGATGCGGCGCCGGGCCTCGAACGTCAGGGGCACGCCCAGCCAGCGCACCACGCCGGCATCGGGCGAGAGCACGCCAAGGGTGACGCGCATCGTCGTGGTCTTCCCGGCGCCGTTGCGCCCCACGAACCCGAACAGTTCGCCCTCGCGCACCTCGAACGTGAGGTCCTGCACGGCGACGGTCTGCCCATACCGCTTCGAGATCCCGTCGATCTCGAGCGCTCGCACCGAGCTGCTCATTCCACCTCTAATGCCACCGGCCGGTCAGGGGACCGTCGAGTTCGCCTCGCTTGGACACTGCCTGCCGGCGCCGGGTCCGACCCCGGTCCCGACCGGTCCTCGCCTGGACTGACCGCATTCGCGCGGGCGGCTCCGGGCAGTCGCCCCACCTCGCGGAGCGCTCGCCTGAGCAGAAACTCGATCTGCCCGTTGAGGCTGCGAAGGTCGTCGGCCGCCCAGGCCCGCAGCGCCGTCATGGTTGCGGGATCGAGCCGGAGCAGGAAGGGCTTGCGCTCGGTCACGACCACGTCCCTCATCGCACGTCCTGCATCACTGGTAGAGGCTGCCCGTGTTGACCACTGGTTGCGTCTCATGCTCGCTGCACAGCACCACCAGCAGGTTGCTGACCATCGCCGCCTTGCGCTCCTCATCGAGGTTGACGATGTGCTGGGAGGACAGCTGTTCCAGGGCCATCTGGACCATGCTCACCGCCCCGCCGACGATGCGGGTGCGGGCGTCGATGATCGCGCTCGCCTGCTGGCGTCGGAGCATCGCGCCCGCAATCTCGGGCGCATAGGCGAGATGGCTGATGCGCGTGTCCAGCACCTCGATGCCGGCCTTCTGCAGGCGGCTCTGGACTTCCGTCTGCAGTTGCGCGCCCACCTCGTGCGGGTTGCCGCGCAGCGACAACTCGTCCTCGCGGTGGCCGTCATAGGCGTACGCGGTCGCCATCGTCCGGATGGCGGCCTCGGTCTGGATTTCGCAGGAACTGTTCGTAGTCGTCGACCTCGAACAGGGCTTCGGCCGCGTCGACCACTCGCCAGACGACGACGGCCGCGACCTCGATCGGATTGCCGTCGTGGTCGTTGACCTTGAGCCGTTGACTCTCGAAGTTGCGGATCTTGAGCGAGATCCGCAGCCGCCGGGTGAACGGGTTCACCCACCAGAACCCCTGCGTCTTCAGGCTCCCCGCGTACTGCCCGAACAACACGAGGACCCGCGCCTCGTTGGGGTTCACGACCGTCAGGCCGCTCAACCCGAGAGCCCCGATCAGAACAACGACAAGGATCGCGCCGATTTGCGTGGCCTGCGGCCACAGCTGCAGATCGATGACGCCAGCCGCGATTGCGGCCAGCACCACGACGAGTCCAACCAGCCACCCGAACAGCACCGGGTACCCGGCAACTGACCAACCATCTCGCTCCTGAATCATCGGCCCTCCTGATGGAGCGACGATATCAGGAAGATATGAATGAGGGACGGTCACTTGGTGCACCCGGCCACACCACCCGCGACGAGGGTCGCCAACGAACAGATCGCAGCGCGCGGGTAGAAGGCGCCCATGACCGCGGCGGTGGCCGCCGGGTCCCTGTCCTGGCTGACCTTCTGAACCGCGGAGGCAAGGCCGGGGCTCGCCAGGAACTCCCGGAAGATGAGGATGTGCGTGACGCCTGGCTTGGCAGCGGAGAACGGCAGGAAGGTCGCTCCCGGGATGGCCTCGATGGCGGCCCGCTGTGCCTCGGTTCCCAGCACGTACGTGTAGTCGCCGCTCGCGTCGAGCTTCGTCTGGTCGTCCGCGCGACAGCCGGCGTCCGTTCCTCCACCCGACACGGCGTTCATCACCGTGGGGAGCGTTGCCGTCGCAAGCCCGATGCACATGGACCAGTAGCGGACGTCCACGTTGGCGGCGGGCCAGGGGGTTGGATGCTCGCCCGCGGGGTACGTCGGTGCCTTGGCCTGGATCACCACCACATCGCCCGGTCCCGGCGGCGTCAGAGAGGCGAGGGCGTAGGCCGCGTCCACGTTCGGGGTGGCCGCGTCGAAGGCCTCCTTGAAGAACGCCAGCTGCGGGATCGGCCGGCCGGCCGATGGACTGGGTGGCGCGGGTGCCGCGGGCGTCGCGGTCGGCGTGGCGGCAGGCGCAGATGCCGGTGCCGTTGAACTGGGCGTGGGGGCCACGCAGGGCGGGGGTGAACCTGACCCGGCTACTTCCTCCAGGGTCAGCGTCGGCGGGGTGACGTTCGAGAAGTCGCCTCCGGCCGGGAGGTACACGCGGTACTCGAGATAGCCGCGCCCGCTCGTCGTCCCCGCGGGCGCCAGCGGGAGTGTATTGACCTGGCCCGGCGTGACATCCTCACGGAAGCTCACCGTGAAGTGGCCGCCAGGCGCAGCCTGTTGTTGCCAGGGATTGACGCTGCCTTGATCCGGGGCGATCTGGTAGTCCGGCAGGGCATTGCCCACGCCGTTGAGCGTGAACGGGCCAGCGACCTTGTTGTAGACCTGCAGCGAGGCGTAGCGGGCGTCGGGGAAGGTGCCGGATGCGACGATCCGCAGACCGGGTGCAACCTGGAACGGCTCGAGCCAGTAGACGGCGGCAGTGTCCGGGAGACCCGCGTTCTGCGAGGCTGCGGTGGATACCTGACCCGTGATGGACCAGGTGCACGCCTCCGACGTCGTCGATGCCGCGGGGGTGGCGACCGTTGACGCGGCGGCCGAGGCCGTCGCGGCTGGCGAGCTGGGCGGAGCCGCCAAACACCCCGACAGCAGGCCCATCACGGTGATCGCGCCGATCGCAGCACGACGATGCGACACGTGCGGTGCGACGCTTCGAGACTTCTTCTGCAGTACCGGGATCTCAGTGTGGAATGTCATGTCGCAGTACCCTCCCGACGCGGAAGATCAGGGGTCGTTCCCTTCCGCGCCGTTGATACCGCGATGATATCACGACGACATCCTGCTGGTGGTCGGAGTGCTCGCCGTCGCCTGGTGCTTGCCCGGCGATCACCGCGAACGCCGATCGATCGTGCCGCTCGCGCTCGTGGTCGTCGCGGTGCTCGTCCAGGCGCTGGCCGTGCCGCTGGAGAGCGATGGCCCGTCCTGCATCCGGCCGTCGCCAGGACCTGGACCGCCCTGTCGCGACGCGCTCGCCGGCGCGCTGAACGCGCGGCCGCTCGCGATCGGCACGCGGAGGACGGGAAACGGCCCCCGGCTGAGCGGGGGCCGTTCGATGTGCCGCCGACCGCGTGGGCCGTTCGATGTGGCGCCGACGGCTGACTACGTCGCGGCGCGGGTCAAGCCCGACGCCGCGGCGTTGCGCCTCGACCCCGCCGGCAGAGAGCCTGGCCTGCTACAGGCCGGACAGGCAGCCCTTCTGGCCCGAGGAGTTCGGGTAGCCCGTGCCCGCGGTGTACGCCGCGTTGCTCCACTCGCCCTGGAGCTTCCACTGCGTGCCGTTGGACAAGGTCACGAGCGGCGCGCCGAACGTCCAGGCGCACTTGTCGCCGTTCTCGGCGCCCTGGCTGTCATACCAGGCGCCCGGGCTCGCCGGATCGGTCCGCGCTTCGCTCAATTCATGCGCGCTGACGTTCGCGAGAGCGGCGAGACCCTCACCGTGGAGCCCGGACGTGTCGCTCGGGTTGCAGCCCGGGTCGCCGTCGAGCTTCCAGAAGAAGGCGAACTCGACGACCGCGCCATTGATGGTTCCCGCGCTGTGCCAGGCACAGTAGCCGGCCCTGCCGCGGGGCAGGTCCGTGTACACCGGGACGTACGTGTTCCCGCCCGGATCCAGGGTGACGAGCCCCGCGCTGACTTCCTTTGCCACCTCGTTGAGGATGACGGAGGTGCTCCCCCCGCCCGACGCGGCGGAGTTGTCGATCACGTGGCCCTGGTAGGTGGTGGCGGCGCCAACCTGGCCGTTCCCCCCCGTGTACTCGTCGCTCGTCCTGGCGTAGTTGGAGTTGTTGAAGCCCGCGTAGAAAGTGTCGATGCCCGCGACCTCGTCACCGCTGTAGGACGGCCAGCTCGTTCCCCAGAAGATGGCCTTGGTGATCGCGGTCGGTCCCTGGCGGCCCGTCGCGGTCTTCCCTCCAGCGGCCGCCCGCCCGCCCGCCATGCCGCAGCTGCGACCGGCGCCAGTACCGATGAGGAGGAGCGGAGGCCCGAACGCGCGTGCTATGCTCCGCGGCCCGTGCGGTCCGGGAACCGCGCGCCGCTGGAGTCCCCGCGTGTCGTCACGTCCAGGTCCCTCCGCCCAACGCGCCGGCTCCGGCGCGCCCGGTTCGGAGGCCCCCGCAGAAGCCACGGCGCCCGCGACATCCGCGGAGCCTGCCGCTCCCCTGGATCCATCGGCCGCGCCGGGGGGTTCCGCCGCCCCGGGCGCTTCGGCCGCCTCGAGGACCCCAATCGTCCCGGCGCCCGCCGCAACCCCGAGCCCAGGCGGGCCTGTCGGACGCCCGCCGATCGTCGTCGCGACGACCTCCCGAGCGCGCGCAGCCCGCCGACCGCCCGTCGCCGCGGGCCAGCTCGACCTCGCCCTGGTCCCGGAGCTGCCGGTCATCTCGATCGAGCCGGAGTGGAAGGACCAGCCGCGCCTGTGGGGTCACTCGCTGCACCCGATGTGCTCGTACCTGGCGAGCTTCCCGGCCGCCCTGGCCCACGCCTTCGTGGCCCGGTACACGCGACCCGGGGACGTGGTCCTGGACCCGTTCTCCGGCCGCGGCACCACGCCGCTGCAGGCCTGCGCCGAGGGTCGCGTGGGAGCCGGGAACGACCTCAATCCGTTCGCCCACGTCCTGACCGCGGCCAAGGTGGATCCGCCGACCGGGCGCGAGGTGGCGATCCGGATGAGCGAGCTTCGGATCGACTACGGGCGCGCGGCCCTCGCCTGGCGAGCCCTCGGGGACCGCGTCGTTGCCGAACGTCCAAGGCTCGAGCGCGATCGACTGGCCGCGCCGAAGATCCTCGTTCCCGGCGCGGCATCGCGCGCGCGACCCGACGACGGGACGGAGACGGTTCCGGCGGAGGTTTCGATCGCCTTCCATCCGGTGACGCTCGGCCAGCTGCTGTTCGTCCGCTCCCAGCTCGACCTCGGCGATCGAACCGACCGCTACCTCGCGGCCGCCGTCACGGGCATCCTCCACGGCAAGAGCCGGAGCTACCTGTCCGTGCTCATGCCCAACACGTTCAGCATGGCGCCCGGCTACGTGCGGGCTTTCGCCGCCAGCGCCGGCTTCGTTGCGCCCGAGCGCGACGCCTTCGCCTGCCTGTCGGAGAAGCTGGCGCGCCTCGCCCGCGACCCACTGCCGCCCGTCCGGGGCGTCGCGCTCCTCGGCGACGCGCGCGACGCCGGGGCACGGTTCCGGGTCGCGTTGCGTGAGCGCTCTCTCCCCGACCGAGCCCGCCTGGTCGTGACCTCGCCGCCGTATCTCCGGGTGGTCAAGTACGGCTACTACAACTGGCTCCGGACGTGGTTCCTTGGCCTGTCCGCCGACCAGATCGACCGCGACCTCGACGACGCCCACCACCGGGCGCCGTATCTGGTCTTCCTGCGAGAGGTGCTGGCCGGGCTGCGCGTGGCCCTCGCCGACGACGCCGTGGTCGTGCTGGTCATCGGCGACGTGGAGGCCGATCGCGGCCGTCGGATCCGCAACGGGGTCGGCCTGGCCGAGGCGGCCTGGGAGGCCGCGGCGGAACCGGAGGGCTACCGCCTCGCGGGGATCGCCCTGGACCCGGTGGCCGCCCCGCGAAAGATGACCAAGCTATGGGGCGCCGAGGCCGGGCAGGCCACCAAGACGGACCGTCTCCTCGTGCTTGGCGCGACCGAGGCGGGTCGCCGGCGGGCCATCGCCGGTGCCGGCGTGCCGGTTTCCTGGCCACCGGCCGGGCCGACGCCGCGTCTCGCCTACGCTCGCCGCTGACGCTGCTCCAGGCGGGCGCCTCCGTACGCCCAGGCCGGAGACGTCCCAGGCCCGAGGCGGCCCGGGCCGCGGGCGGCCCGCCCTCGCGGTCCGCGCGAGTCCCAGTTGACTCTGTGGGCGTCGTTCCGTGCGCGCGGGTGGGGCCCATGCACGCGAACTGGCCGTCATGGCGCGACCTGCGAGAGCGCTCAGGACCACTTCGAGTCAGCACGGACTCATGCGTGGATCACGGCCGGTCAGTGTCGGCCGCGGATTGCGGGTGTCGGCCACGGCCGGCCAGCGTCGGCCGTGGGCAGGAACGGGCGGCCGCGGGCAGGAACGGGCGGCCGCGGGCAGGAACGGGCGGCCGCGGGCAGGAGCCCAACCGGCTCCGCTACACTCCAGCCATGCGCCAGATGTACCACCCGGACGACCTCGCGGCGATGGATCCGCTGGTCCTGATGAAGAACCTCGACCACGTCCGGATGACCAGCCGCCGCCTCAGCTACGTCCTCCAGCAGCAGGTCCACCTGTACACGCCGGAGGCGAACCAGCTGCGGGAGCAGATCGATACGTACGTGGAGGCCGAGCGCCAGATCGAGGGCGAGATGGCGCGCCGCACGATCCGCGCCTGAGGTCCGGCGCCGGGTGCGCCATCGGCCGCGCCCACCGGGGGCCGCGCGATTGCTCATCTTGGCCACCGTGCCGGACACCACGGCGGTCGCCGCCCGAGCGCTTGCTCGTGTCGCGACTCGCTGGATCCTCGTCGATTCGGATGACGTTGGGCAGGCAGCCTGCCACCCGCGATCAGGCGCTACGAGGGATGCTGGTCCATGCAGCGGAGAGGAGCGGGCCCGCCACGCCGGACCCGACGATTCGTCGCGAGTCCACGCTCCGGCCGACCACGTCTCCTGGTCGCCGGAGGCCGGAGGACAACCGTCAACGGACGTCCAGGTCGCGAGCCTAGCCGACGACCACCAACGCGCCGACGGTGGCCATCAACGGTTGGGCGTCGCGTGGGCCCGCGACCTGGCGCCCCTGGACCTCGACCTGGCACGAAGCGCCCGGTTCGTCGGCGCCGGGTTCGGCAGATGCGACATCAGGGTCCGCCACGATGGCCAGGCCTCGCCGCTGCGGGCTTGCCGGCACACCGCCCCGCCGGCGTCCCGCGGGTCCTCGCGGCTCCTCCTCGATCACCTGCGCGACGAGGGCCGCCAGGCTCCGCATCTGGAAGAGGCCGAACGCGATGCCCCGGCCCTCCAGCTCGCCGATCCCCCAGCCACGGAAGAGGCCGCGACTGGCCACCGCCCACATCTCGTCGTAGAGCTCGGGCCACGCCACCCTTCGCCGTCCCCTGCAGAAACGAACGAACGCCATGGCGTCGGGGTCCGGCGCGTCGGGCACGCGAGACCACGAATCCATCGATATCTACTCCTCCCCAGGGCAACGCCGAGTCGCCCCGCATACAGATGAGTCCAGGCGCATGGGTCGCGAGTTGGGCCAACCGTCCGCGCCACCGGGTCCGATACCTGGTCCCGGGCCGTCCGTCGTCGCTCCCGCAGCGACGGGGACCGCCGAATCCTACGGCCGCGGCACCGCCCACCGGAAGGACCTTGTCCACCAATCCGACCCCGAACTTGTCCACACGGACCGGCCTTCGGTGGACGACCGGCCGGGCCGGGTGGACAGCCCGAGCCCCGATGACGCCGGTGCCCGAGGGCGCCCGAATCGCGCCGGTGGCGCCGGTTGGACGGTGAGTTGCAGCGGCCGCAGGGCCGGCGCTGGGATCATCGGGAGACCCGCCGGCTGATGCCCAGGCCGGGCCGCCCCGGCAGTCGCCAGTGGCATCCATCGTCGAGCTCGAGGCCCACGAACGGGTCTTCGGCAAGCAGCAGGCAACCGTCGAGGTCGACCCAGTCGGCCAGGCTCGCGACCGCCGCCGACGCCGCGATCCCGGCCGACGTCTCCTCCATGCAGCCGAGGAACGTCCGGAACCCGAGCTCGCGAGCCCGCGCCAGCATCCGCTTCGCCGGGCCCACACCGCCGCACTTGGCGAGCTTCACGTTGACGCCTGCGACCACACCGACCAGCGCGTCGAGATCCACGATCGTGACCGCGCTCTCGTCGGCGACGATCGGCAGCGGCGACGTGGACTGGAGGTCGAGCAGCCAGTCCAGCCTCCGGGCCGGGAATGGCTGCTCGATGAGCTCGACGCCAAGGCGGACGAGCTCCGGCACGAGGCGGGCCGCGAGGTCCGGCGTCCAGCCCGTGTTGGCGTCCACTCGGATCGGCCCGCCATAGACCCCGCGAACCGCCTCGAGGGTGGCAAGATCCGACGGCCCGCCGACCTTGACCTTGAGGGCCGGGAAGCGCCCGGCCCGGCGGGCCCGTTCAGCGACCACGCCGGGCGCGTCGATGCCGAGCGTGAAGTCCGTTGGCGGGATCGCGGCCGACAGGCCGAGCAGCGCGTGGAGCGGCACGCCCGCGCGCTTGCCGGCGAGGTCGTGGAGGGCGATGTCGATCGCGCACTTGGCGGCGCCGTTGTTGCCAAGGGCCCCGTCCATGCGCCCGGCCGCCGCGGCCAGCCCGGCCTCGCTCAGTTCCGGGAGGCCGACGGCATCCAGGAGGAGCGGGAAGACGGCGGCCATCGTCGCCGGCGTCTCGCCGTAGTACGGGTCGGGAAAGCCTTCGCCGATGCCGAACGGGCCGTCGGGGTCGTCGAGGTCCCGAAGCTCGACCAGGACGGTGGTCGCCGACGCGGAACCCTCGTGGCGCGCGATCCGGAACGGATCCCGGAACGGGATGGTGACGACCTCGTGGCGAAGCTCGAGCCTCATGGCAGTGCCTCGGGTGCGGGTACCCCTGCCGCCTCGGGTGCGGCCGCCTCGACTCCGGACGCCGCGATCGCCGCATCGGTGCCGCGCTTGACCGCCGCCCAGAAGGGCCCTGCCCCGAACCGGACCGGGTCCTCGGCGGGCAGGCCCGTTTCGGCCGCAATGGCGGCGATCTGCCGGCGAGCTTCCGCGTCATCGGAGAGGCGCGACGTGTTGACCGCCATGGCCACCACCTTCGACGGCGCGACGAGCGCTGCCATCCGCTCGTGCAGGGCGATGAAGGGGGCCAGCGGCGCCAGCGGGAAGGTTCGATCGGGCAGGTGGTCGAAGTCGTGGTCGGCCAGGCCGGGCATGTGCACCAGCACCATGGCCTGCGGCGTCGCGCCGTGGATCAATCCCAGCGTCACGGCGCTGTAGGCGGGGTGATCGAGACTCCCCTGCCCTTCGACCAGGACCCAGTCGGCAGCCCCCTCGGCCTGCTCGACCATCCACTCGACCGTGCCGTTGAGGAAGTCGCTGATCACGCGGTCGACGGCCACGCCCCAGCCGTCGATCATCATGCCGGTCTGGCCGGTGGGGACGAAGGCGACCGAATCGCCCGCGGCCAGGGCGGCCCGACGCAGCTCCAGGGCAACCGACATCTTGCCGATCGCACAGTCGGTGCCGACGGTCAGGATCACGCGCCGCCCGGGCAGGTGGCGGCGCCCGACCGCGCAGTCCATCCGCTCCGGCGGCCGGCGGTAGTCGACGATCCGCACGCCGGCCGCGGCAGCCGCGGAGGCCAGCTCCGGGTCGTCAGCCGAGGAGCGTGTGGAGGCCGGAGTGGACGTCGAGGCCCGCGCCCATCGCCTCCAGCAGCACGCGCCGCCACGCATCCGGCAGGCGGCCGCCGGTCGGGGCGATGCCGATGAGGAGGCCGTCAGGGCGAGCCCGGCCAGGCATGACAAGGGCGTCCCCCAACGAGCCGACGATGGGGATGTCGTGTCCCGGCAGCCATTCGGAGACATTTCGTCCGGCGATCGTCGAGTCCAGCACCGCCACCACGTCGTCCCGCCCGTAGCGGATCACGCCCCAGGCCGTCTTGCTGCTGTGCGGCCCGAACTCGCCTTCGGTGAGGATCACGAGGTGGCGCGGCGCGGCGAGGGTCATCGGGACGCATGGGGTGCGCGGTCGACGGGGAGGGGGCCACAGGCGGGGCGGCCGCGCGAGCGATGCATCGAACCTCCCAGCGGTGTGGCGGGTTCCACTGGATAACGGGAACGCCCCCGGGTCGAGTCCGGGGGCGTCGAGCGTTCAGACTGGTACCGCATATCGGATTCGAACCGATGATCTCCGCCTTGAGAGGGCGGTGTCCTGGGCCTCTAGACGAATGCGGCACGTCTCGCGGCGGGGCGGCCCCGAGCGGCCGGATGCTACCAGACGAGCCGTCGATCGGGCAAATGCGGGTCGAACAGCTGCGGGTCGGGCACGGCGGCCGCATCCCTGGCCGGGCGTGGGCATCGTCCGCCTGCGGAGGACGGAATTGAGCGCCGGAGCGTGCAGGATTCGCGTCCGTCGCATCGGCGCGGATACGTCGACCACGGCGCAGCGATTTCGTCCTCCCTGCGAGGACGCGACCCCGTCGTCGGCCGTCGTCGGCCGCGCGCCCTCGCCGGCGCCGGCTCTCGCGCGCCCGCCCGGGCGCCGGCTCCTACAGCCGGTGCCCCTCCAGGAACCCCTTCACGCGCTCCGCGACCTGGCGGAAACCCTCGTCGGCGAGGACAAGGCCGAACGTCGAGTGCGCGCCGTACTGCTCGTGCTCGGCGGAGAGCCAGGTCGCGAGGCTCTCGGCAGCCAGGGCCGTCGGCGACCCGTCCAGGCCACTGCCGATGACGAGCGTCGGCACGTCGGCCAGCCCTTCCGCGGCGACCGGGACGCCGGCCAGCACCGAGGCGCGGGCGCGGCCCGACTCCCTGGGCTTCTGGCCCAGCAGGTGCTGGATCCGCAGGACCTCGTCGAGCGTCAGGTCGCGGTTCTCTCGCTGGAGCTTCTCCGGCAGGGTCTCCCAACCGATGACGGCCCGCCCGTAGACCGGCGGCACGTCGCGGATGACGTGGAGCTTCGCCTCCGGGCGAAGGGGCGCCGGGCAGCTCCGCGTCGAGCGTCACGAGGGCTGCCACCCGAACGCGCTCGGCGGCCGCCTTGAGGGCCAGCAGGCCGCCCATGCCGTGGCCGACGGCCACCGCCCCGGGACCCAGCCGCTCCAGCGTGGCGACCACGTCGTCCAGGTAGGACTCGAAGCTCAGCGTGGCCGGATCGGCCGTCTGCGACCAGTAGTGGTTGCGCAGGTTGAGAGCGTGGCCCTCCCAGCCGCGGCCGGCGAAGTAGCGCAGCCAGCGCTCCCACACCCACGACCCGCCAAGCTCCCCGTGGACGAAGAAGAGGGGCCGGTGGCGGCTGCGCCGCTCGGGCAGCCAGGACTCGACATAGAGGCCCCGCTCGTCCAGCTCGATCTCGTCCTTGCGGACGGGCCGGCTGTCATGGCCGTTGCCGGGCGCCGGCGCTGCTTCTGCAGGCCGGGGGTAGTCGCGCTCAAGTGGATCGTCGAACACGCCGCTCACCATTCCAGCGGATTGATGACGAAGCCGGTCAGCGGCTTCGGGTAGAAGTAGGTGCTCTTCTGGGGCATGACGTCCCCGTCGGCGGCGACGGCCATGATCGTCGGCCACGGGCGTCGAATCGAGCAGGAACGCGGCGTCGGCGCCGCCGGCCGAGTCGTCGACCCAGCGCATGGCCTCGTCGACGGACTTCGTGTAGGCGACGCGCCCGCCGGCCTGGGTGGCCGAGCGATCGATGCCGAAGATCCGCTCCAGGGCGACGGCCAGCAGCGTGACGTCAAGCCGGCGGACGGCCTCGCCGCCGGCCGGCAGGAACGGCTCGAACGCCGCCCGCCGGGCGACCAGGATCGCCCCGCCGGCCCGGGTCCACAGGCCGATCCGCCCGCCCCCGACGGGGCCATCGTTGCCGGTCCCGAACGTCGCCTCGATCTCGGCCCGCGGCGCCGGCGTCACCTCGAACAGCGAGCTGAAGGGCTGCCCCGCCTGGTCGACCGATCCGCCCAGCCCGCTCACGACCCGGTGTGTCGGCAGCACCGTGATGGGCTGGCCGGTCGCCTCCACGAACAGCATGAGGACGTAGTCGTGGGCCGCGTCCACTTCCTGCGACGAGGTCAGGCGGCGTTCGTCGCGGTAGCGCAGGGCGGTCTCGTATCGGTGGTGGCCGTCGGCGATCGTGATCGGCCCGCCGCCGGCCGCCGACCGCAGCGCCGCCACGGCCGCTGCCGTCTCGCCGCCGTCGGGCAGGCTCCACAGCCGATGCCGGACGCCGTCGTCGTCGGTCACGTCGGCCAGCGGTGTCGAGCCGACCGCCGAGGCGAGGGTCGCGGCCACCATGCCCTCCCGGTCCGCGTACAGCCCCATGATCCCCGACAGGTTCGCCCCCGTCGCCCGCATCAGCTTGTGGCGATCCTCCTTGGGGCCGCTCATCGTCCGCTCGTGGGGCAGGATCCCGCCCTCGGAGCCGAACGGCTCCAGCCGGAGGCGACCGTAGAAGCCGCGCTGCACGCGGCGGGCGCCCGATCCGGGCACGGCGTAGGCCTGCTCGTAGACGTAGAGCGCCGGCTGACGGTCCTTGGTCAGGGTCCCGTCGGAGCGCCAACCGTTGAAGATCCGGGCGGCCTGGCGGTACTTGTCGTCCGGGTCGGCCGCGCCTTCGGCGTCGATCGGCAGGTCGATCCGCACGACGTTCCGCGGGTCGCGCGCGGCCAGCACCGCCCGACGCTCCGGCGAGATCACGTCGTACGGGGGCGCGACGACCGCTGCCATGTCGGCGACCGACTCGCGGCTGTAGCGCAGGGCGCGAAACGCGCGGATCTCGGGCACGCGACCTCCAGGCGGCGAGAGCCAGGAACGGGCTGGCGCCGGTCGGGTGGCCGGACGGGCCCGCGTCGACCTGGGACGAGCGCTGGCCCGAAGTGTACCGCGCCGGCGTCGCGCGTCGACCCGAACGATATGGCGGCGGGGCTGCCCGCGCGCGGCTGTTGGGCGCGCGCGGAGCGTCGCGCTGGCACACGCGGAGCGTTGCGCTCGCGCGCGTGCAGGGCTCCCATCGCACGAGCGCCGGGCAGGCAACAGGCGCGCCCACCTGGGCCCGGGCGGCTCGCTCGTCGGGCTGCTCGAACGCGAGCCGGATGGCAGCTTGTGAACACTTAGCGCGTACGCTAATATTCTGGTCGTGTCCGCGAAGCAGCCGCTCGATCCGACGGTCCCGCCGCCCCGGCTCGAAGACATCGAGACGGTGTTCGCGGCACTGTCTCACGAGGTCCGGCGCCACATGGTGGTTCTGCTGTCGCACCGTGGGGGCGAGTTGCCGTCGGGCTACCTTGCGCAACGCTTCGCTCACAGCTGGCCGACGACCACGCGCCATCTCCGCGTCCTCGAAGCCGCGGGCCTGGTGACCGTCCGGCGTGACGGCCGCAACGTCGTCTATCGCCTCGAACGTGAACGGCTCCGGCGCGTCGTCGGTGGGTGGCTCGCCCTGCTCGATCCCTCGACGCCCGATCGGACCTGGCAGCCCTCTGGCCGCCGCTCAATCAGGAGAGGAACGTAGCGATGACGGATTCGCCGAAGCTCTTCCGAGTCATCCTCGAGGTCGCCGATCTCGAGCAGGCCAGCGCTCTCTACGCCGAGCTCCTTGGCCAGGAAGGTCGACGCCTTCCCGGTGCGCGGCACTACTTCGATTGCGGTGGCGTGATCGTCGCCGTGCTCGACGTCGCCCAGGGAGGCATGCCGCCGACGCCCGGGCCGAAGTCGCTGTCCTTCGCCGTCGACGACATCGACGCCGTCCACGCCCGCGCCGCACAGCTCGGGGTGCTCGCACCGTATGAGGTGCATGGCGAGCCGGCCGGCGACGTGATCGTTCGCCCGTGGGGCGAGCGATCCTTCTACGTGGTCGATCCGTGGGGCAACGAGCTGTGCTTCTGCGAGGACGGCACGCTCTACACGTAGCTCGCGGGCGGGCGATGGCCGTCGCAGAGAGGGTGGAAGACGGTCGATCCATGGGCTGCCGTGCAGCGGCTCCTGGGCAGGTGGGAGGGCCCGCGACGGGACGACCGGGTACCGGCCGCCAGGTTCGTGAGTACACCTTGATCCTGAAGGGTCGGTTCGTCCTGGGCACCGACGAGACGCGTTGAGTTTCACGAGCTTTCCGGCCGCCTCGGCCACGCCGGGGATCGCGAGATCCTCGTGGAAGAGTCGGGCTCCGAGGAGACGGCGGACCAGGAAGTACAGGGTCCGCGTCATCCGAACCGCGATCCGCGCGCCTCGGGCGAATGCCTTCGCGGAGCGGTCGAATCCCGCCTTGGACGTTCGTCGAGCAATGGGAATGGATCCCACACCTTGATCGGAGGAATTGCGATGCGGATTGCGGTGATCGGAGCGACGGGCCGGATCGGCCGGTACACGGTGGACACGCTGAAGACGTCGGGGCACGAGACGGTGCCGATCAGCCGGTCGACGGGTGTCGACGCGCATACCGGCGCCGGTCTGGACGAGGCACTGGCCGGGGTGGACGTCGTCGTCGACGTCTGCAACACGCGGTCACAGGACGAAGCGGAGATCGTCGACTTCTTCGGATCCGTCACCGGGAACGTGCTCGCCGCCGAGGAGCGCGTCGGCGTGGGGCATCACGTGTTGCTCTCGATCGTCGGCCTCGATCACGATCGGCACGTGCCGCATTACGCCGGCAAACGCGAGCAGGAGCGGCGGGTCATGGCCGGACCGATCCCGTGGAGCATCGTGCGCTCCACGCAGTTCCCCGACTTCGCGGCGATGGTCGCCGGTTGGACCCTGCACGACGGCACGGCGACGATCGCGCCGTTGCTCGTCCAGCCGATCGCCCAGCGGGAGGTGGGCGAGATGCTGGCCGACGTTGCGACAGCCCCACCCCTCGGCCGCCCGATCGACATCGCCGGGCCCGAGACGCAGGACCTGGTCGACATGGCACGGCGCACCTTCGCGGCACGCGGCGAGAAGGTACGGCTCGTGCCGACCTGGCGCGGCCTCTTCGACACGTCGATGGCCGGCGAGGTGCTGCTTCCCGGGGAGGGGGCCCGGCTGGGCAGCGTCACGTTCGACGACTGGCTGGCCGCGGGCGCCCGCTGAGCCGGCATCGATCCCGGCGACACCCCGACCGGGGTCGGGCGCCGACGCGCGGGCGCGCAGGGGAATTGCCGAGGAGGACGGGGGCCGCCATGCTGACGACCCGCCCGGCCCCCGCACCCTGAGCAGGTGGCGTCGAGCAGAGGATACGGTCGAGCAAAAGATACGAATATGGCGTGTCGGCGAGCCGGCGGGTCCGGAAGGCCTCGACCGATGACACCAAGTCCGGGGACATGACCCGCCGGCCGGGTCTCCAGCAGGGTTCGGGCCGCTCGCGTAGCCTCCACGTGACAGGCAAGGAAAGGGACGCATGGAGCAGCAGCTCGGCGCGCCGGCGAAGGCGGCCCGGAACCGGGCCGCCCCGGGAACGAGGCGATCGATCGGTCGTCACCTGGTCGCGGCGGTCATGGCCGCCATCCTCGTCGCCGGCTGCGACTCGCTGGCGCCGGGCAGCCCGCCCGCAACGCCCACCGACTTCGCGGGCATCGTCGCCGAGCTGGCCGCGGCCGGCATCAGCGTGGACCACGTCGTCGAAGGCGACCCGGGGTGCCCCGACGAGCGCCTGGCGCGAACGGCGATCAGCTTCGACGCGACGGGCGCCGGCCAGTCGACGGCGACGCGGGTCTACCTCTACGCGTTCAAGGACGCGACCGTGTACCAGGCGCTGCGTCCGGCCATCGACACGTGCGCGCGTTCCTACGTCGTCGACCCGAACGCCTACGCCGCGGTCGACGCGTCTCCGTACGTGCTCGCCGGACCCGGTCCGTGGGCGCCGGCCTTCAAGGACGCGCTGCGGACTGGCCTCCAGCGCGCGGCGGTCGGCGGGTGAACGCCGGATCGGCGCCTCTCGCCGGATCGGCGACTTGCGCCGGATCGGCGCCTCGCGCGGCGGTCGGCGGGTGAACGTTAGGCGGGCGCCTCGTGCCAGACCAGCGCCTCTCGTCGGATCGGCGCCTCGCGCCGCAGCTTCAGGCCACTGACCGTCCTGGTTCGCCCGCGAACCGGGCAACCCGGCGGCGGGGCGCGATGCTCGAGACCCCGGGCACTGCGGCCGCGACGGCGCGATCCGCGCGTGACTGCTAGCCTTGGGCCGATGGACCAGGCCGCCCAGCCCGACCACCAGCCCTCGCAGCCACTGCCGCGTTCCGATGCCGGCCGCGCGATCCTCGTCGCCCTCTGCGAGGACGGGCCGTTGAGCCCCGACGGGCTTGCACGGAAACTGGGCATGAGCCGGACGAGCCTCCTCCAGCGGCTGCGGCCACTCGAGGCTGCCGGCCTCGTCGCGCGGGCCGCCGTGCGCCATGGCGTGGGACGGCCTCGGCACCAGTACGACGTCACGGACGCGGCCCGCGGGAGTCTGCCGGCGCGTGACGACCGGCTGGCCGCGACGCTCCTCGAATCGATCGCCGCGCTCGGCGGCGACGAACTGCTCGAACAGGTCTTCGAGTCGCGGCGCCGGTTGCTGACCGAGCGCATCCGCTCTCGCCTCTCGGAACGGCTCGGCCCCGACGCTCCCCTCGACGCGCGGGTGCGGGAGCTGGCCGTGATCCAGGACGAGGCGGGCTACGTGTGCCGGTCGGATTCGAACGGCGACGCGCGATCGCTGGTCCTGAGGGAGCACAACTGCGCCATCCGGGGCGCCGGTGGCAGCCACCCGGCCGCCTGCCGGGCGGAGCTGGCGATGTTCGAGGATGTCCTGGACGCGCGCGTCACGAGGACGTCGCACCTTGCCGCCGGGGACCGCTGCTGCTCCTATCGCATCGAACCGCGCGAGGCCTGAGCGGCAGGCTGACGGTCCGAAGAGATGGCCAGGCGGCGCCGGCGCCGGCGTCGTCCTCGCATCGCCGGCTGCGTGGCCCGGGACGCGCGTCAGGCCTCTTCGCGCTCGACCACCTCGCGCGTGGCGGGCTCCAGGCGGGAGACCGGGACCTCCGACACGTTGGGGACGAACAACGCCGCCATCGCCGTCCGGGCGACTTCGTGCTGCTCGTCCAGGCTCAGGATGCCCAGCCGGCCGAGCATGGCCAGCTCGTCGCGGATGTAGGTCTTGAGCATCTCCGGCCCGTCCGTGTTGATCGTGAAGCGGACGTCGTTGCGACGGAAGGTGTCGAAGATCCAGCGGAACTCGTCCCAGCTCGACACGACCCCGGTGTTGAGGTTCGAGGTCGGGCACACCTCCAGCACGATGCCCCGTTCCCGGATCATCGCCATCGTCCGTGGGTCATAGGCGGCCTTGACGCCGTGGCCGATGCGATCCGGCTCGAGCTGCTCGATCACTTCGGCGATCTCTTCGACCGGTCCGGACTCGCCCGTGTGGACCGTGATCCCGAGATGGTGACGGCGGGCGCGCTGCATCAGGCGCCGGTAGTCGCGCACCCGGAAGCCCTCTGACTCGGGCCCCGCGATGTCCACCCCGACGACACCGCGATCGCGCCGGGCGATCGCCTTCTCCACGATGATCTCGTTCAGCTCGAAGCCGAACGCCCGATCCAGGCAGAGGATCAGGCCGGGCTTCACCGGGTATTCGAGGACGGCGCGATCCATGCCCCGGATGGCCGCCGCGATGATGTGGTCGAGATCCTGTTCGCCGCCCCGGTTCCGCTTCATCGGGTTGAAGCGGAGCTCCATCGTCGTGACGTTGTTCTTCCGGTACGCCCCGCCGATGACCTCGTAGACGGACCGCTCCATGGCCGTCGGCGACGACTGGATCAGCTCCGTCCAGTGGAACAGGTCCAGGTAACCGTCGAACGTGTGGCCGTGCCGGGCGGACACCGTGATGATGTCCCTGAACTCCCAGTAGTCCTTCGTCGGGAGCCGGATTCCCTGCGCGTGGGCGATCCCCCACATGATGGCCGGCGTGACCGCGCCGCCGAGATGGCAGTGAAGCTCGGCGAGGGGGACCTTCCTGGGAAGGAGGCTTGGCACGCCTCGGAGGATACCGCGGCTTGCCGCCCCGTCGCGTGTCCGGGCGGG
Organism: uncultured Chloroflexia bacterium; assembly: GCA_963821595.1. Classification (GTDB taxonomy): domain Bacteria; phylum Chloroflexota; class Limnocylindria; order Limnocylindrales; family CSP1-4; genus CTSoil-043. The sequence goes on from CAWGEL010000029.1 coordinate 103,103, forward strand.
GCACGGTCGAGCCTCGACGAAGGTTCATCCACCGCAAGAACGGCTCGGCGATGCGGCGCACCGGACGTTCCCGGAGAGAGCTCGCGGGTCGAGAGGCGGGCGTTGGCGCGAACGCTGAGGGACGGGTGGCGCTCAAGCTTGCCCGGTGGACGCGATTCGACACGACCCAGCGGCGGAGTCCTGTGCCACCCCGGGCCGCGCCACGGGTCGACAGCGATCTCGGCGTGGCCCGCTGCGGGCGACTCTCCAGGGCGCTGGACGGGATCGGCGACCTGCGGCCCCTGGGGAGCGCGCCCGCGCTCGAGGAACTGGTCCTCAGCCAGCGGCCATTGCTGCCAAACGGCACGGCGCCGGGTGGGACGCCACCGACTCGCAACCCGTCGCAGGATGTACTCTCCGTGCCTCAACTGGTTGCGGCCCCGTCGTGTGGGGTCAAGAGGAGGCCACATGCTTTCGATGCGCAGCCGCGTCCTGGCAACGGCCGGTGCGGCTCTGTTCCTCGTCGGCGCCTGTTCGAGCAGCGCCACTCCATCCCCATCGCCGGTGCCGTCCGTCGCGCCGAGCGCCGCGACATCACCATCACCGGCCGCGTCGCCCTCCCCGGCGGCGTCCCCGTCACCGGCTGCCAGCCCGTCGCCGGCCGCCAGCCCGAGTCCGGTCGCGAGCGTCCCGGACAATGAGCTCGTCTTCGCGGGCAAGCTCGTCGTCTGTTCTGACATTCCGTACCCGCCGCAGGAGTTCTTCGACGCGCAGGGAAACCCGGTCGGGTCCGACATCGAGATCGGTGCCGAGATCGCCAAGCGCCTCGGCCTCCAGATGCAGGTCCAGAACTCTGTCTTTGACACGATCATCCTGGCTCTGACCGGCGGCAAGTGCGACATCATCATTTCGGCCCAGAACATCACGAGCGACCGCATCAAGCAGGTCGACATGATCCCGTACTTCCAGGCCGGCCAGTCGTTCGTGGTCGCGACCGGCAATCCCAAGGGCATCAAGACGCAGGACGATTTGTGCGGAAAGCAGATCGCGGCGGAGACAGGCACCACCGAAGTCGACTATCTCAAGGGAACCGGCGACTACAAGGGTCAGGGGCTGTCGGCTGCCTGCACCGCAAAGGGCAAGGCGGCCATTACGGTCAAGGAGTTCCAGAAGGACAGCGATGCCCTGCTCGCGCTCCAGGCCGGCCAGGTTGACGCGTACTTCGCAGACTCCCCCGTCGCGGGCTACTACACGGTCCAGCATCCCGACCAATTCGCCCTGTCCGGACTGACCCTGGGAGAGGCCCTCGAGGGCATCAGCGTCCAGAACGACACCACGCACAAGGATCTCGTGACAGCCGTACAGCAGGCTCTGGTTTCGATGATCAATGACGGCACGTATCTCTCGATCCTGAAGAAGTACGGCGACGACTCCGGAGCTATCACCGCGGACGTCGCCCAGCAGATCAACAAGATCAAGTAGCAGCCGGCAACAACCGTGGATCGGCGTCGCAGATCCAGCGGTCGCGGGCCCCGGCGGGCAATCCTGCCCGTCGGGGCCCTGTTCATGGCACTTGTCGTGGCGGGCTGCTCATCCCAGCCGAGCAGCTACAAGTTCGACGCCAACCTGTTCGCCCAGTCGATCCTGAGTCCCGACGACCTCATCATCGGTGGCCTCTGGCTGACCGTCTCGATCGCGATCATCAGCCAGCTCATCGGGGTGATCCTCGGAGTCTTCGGAGCACTCGGGAAGATGGCGAAGTTCCTGCCGTTCAGGTTCCTCGCGAACCTGTACATCTGGCTGTTCCGAGGGACGCCGCTCCTCGTCCAGCTGATGATCCTGTACTTCGGGCTATCGGTCACCAAGATCTATACGTGGCCGGTGGTGAACGTGCTCGGCCTCGCGATCGGACCCGAGGTCCAGGCGGGGATCTTCGCGCTGGGAGTGAACGAGGGCGCGTACATGACCGAGATCGTTCGAGCCGGGATCCTTGCCGTCGATCCGGGCCAGAGCGAGGCCGGCAAGGCCCTCGGCATGACGTACGGGAAGATCATGCGGCGGATCGTGCTGCCGCAGGCCGCCCGGGTCATCGTTCCTCCCCTGGGCAACGAGTTCAACAACATGCTCAAGACCACATCGCTGCTCGTCATCCTGGGCAACGTGCCCGAGCTGTTCGTCACGTTCTCGCGGAAGAACGGGACCGTGTTCAAGCCATTCGAGCTGTTCCTCGCGTGCGCCGTCTGGTACCTCCTGTTGACCACGATCTGGAGCGTGATCCAGGCCTATATCGAACGACGACTGAGCCGCGGCACCCCAGGTTCCGGCGGGGGCGGTCCCAGTCTGCGAGAGCGGATCTTCGGCGGTCCCGCCCGAATTGATGAGATCACGTTGAACACGGGAGGTCGCTGATGGCCACGGCGCCGCACGACCTGCTCGCCGCGATCGGCGGGGTTCCTGTCCCGACGAGTGACACCGTCGTCGAAGCTACCGAAGTCCACAAGTGGTTCGGCCGACTGCACGTCCTCAAGGGCGTGTCGATGACCGTCAAGCGCCAGGAGGTCGTCGTCGTCATCGGCGCCTCCGGCTCGGGCAAGACGACGTTCATCCGCTGCGTGAACCACCTCGAGAAGATCCAGAAGGGCCGGATCTCCGTGAACGGCCACCTGATCGGCTATCGCGAGGCCAACGGCAAGCTCGTCGAGGACCGGGAGAACAACATCGCCCGACAGCGCCAGGAGATCGGGATGGTCTTCCAGCGCTTCAACCTGTTCCCCCACAAGACGGCCCTCGAGAACATCCTGGAGGCGCCGATCCACGTCCGGGGCACGAGCCAGGCCGAGGCGGAGAAGATGGGCCGCGCGCTCCTCGAGAGGGTCGGCCTCGCCGCCAAGGCGGACGTCTACCCGACGCAGCTGTCAGGCGGCCAACAGCAGCGCGTGGCGATCGCGCGCGCCCTGGCGATGAAGCCCGCCCTCATGCTCTTCGACGAGCCAACGTCAGCCCTGGATCCCGAGATGATCGGCGAGGTCCTGGACGTCATGAAGGAGCTCGCCCGCGAAGGCATGACGATGATCGTCGTCACCCACGAGATGGGCTTCGCGCGGGAGGTCGCCGACCGAGTCCTGATGATGGACGACGGCATGATCATCGAAGAGGGAACGCCGGAGCATTTCTTCACGGCACCGACCCACGAGCGCACCAAGAGCTTCCTTTCGAAGATCCTCTGAAGTGCGACCCGGGCCGCATCGCGACCGGGGCCGCCGGTCATGCTGGGTCATCGCCGCAAGGTTGAGCGTGGACCGCTCGCTCCAGGCCGGCGTTCGGCGCGTTTGGCGCGGGCGGCCACGCGTGATCGATCCGCCATCGAGTCGCGCGTGACTCGGGACACGGCCGCGACGGCCGGCCATACGCGCCCGCCTCAGGCCGGGACGACCCGTCCTTCGGCATCGAGCGTGGCCTGGCGACGTGCCGCTCGCAGCTCCGCGCCCGGCACCTGGTCGCGAGCGTGATAGCTCGAACGGACAAGCGGCCCTGACTCGACGTGCCGGAACCCCAGGGCGAGCGCCTCGGCCTTCATCTCGGCGAACTCGTCCGGGTGGTAGAGGCGCACCACCGGCAGGTGGTCGCGGGTCGGGCGCAGGTACTGGCCGATGGTCAGGATGTCGCAGTCGACCGCGCGCAGGTCACGGAAGGTTCGGCTGAGCTCGGCCCGCTCCTCCCCGAGTCCGACCATGATCGAGCTCTTCGTATGGACGGGCTGGCCCACCTCGGCGGCGTAGGCCTTCGCCCGCTCCAGCACGCCCAGGCTTCGGTCGTAGCGGGCCCGTCGGCGGACCGGCTTCTGCAGCCGCTCCACCGTCTCGACGTTGTGGTTGAGGATGTCCGGCGCGGCCGCCATCACGGTCCGCAGCGGCGCGGCGTCGCCGTTGAAGTCCGGGATCAGGACTTCCACGCCCATGCCCGGACAACGGTCGCGGAGCTGGCGAATCGTGGCGGCGAAGGCGCCCGCGCCACCGTCGGGAAGGTCGTCGCGGGCCACCGACGTGACGACCACGTGCTCCAGGCCGAGGGCGGCCACCGCCTCCGCGACGCGCCGCGGCTCGTCGTCGTCGAACCAGGTCGGGCGGCCTGTCTTGACGGCGCAGAACCCGCAGGCCCGCGTGCAGGTGTCGCCCAGGATCATGACCGTGGCGGTGCGCTGGTCCCAGCACTCGCCGAGATTCGGGCAGCGGGCCTCCTCGCACACCGTGTGGAGCGTGAGGCCGTGGAGCAGGCGGCGAACGTCGTGGTAGGCGGCCCCGGATCCGATCCTGGCCTTCAGCCAGTCGGGATGGCGGCGTCCGCTCGGGATCCCCGCCGTGGCACCGGCCTCGCCCGCCGCACCGGCCGCGCCAGGGGCGCCGGCCGCGCTGGCTCGCCGGCGGCAGGGGCGCCGGCCGCGCTGAGCTCGCCGGCGGCGTCGTCGGTCGACAGCGGGCCGCCCATCGCGATCGTGAAGGGAACGTTGCCGGCGCCATGGCCCGCGCCGTGGTCACCGGGTGGCGTGAAGATCGGAAGCTCGCGACCCATTGCCCGGAGTGTACCGCGGGGCTCCGGGGGCGCCCGCGGACCTCGGGCACTCCGTGCCCGGGACGCCGGTCCCGCCGGCGGCTCGCGCCGCGGACCCGTGGTGCGGTCTCGAGGGCATCGCGCCGAGCACCTCGAGCCACTCCGTGCCCCGGTTGCTGGTCCGCCGGCGGTTCCGCGCGGGCCCCAGGGCGCGCGCCCGTGCCCCGGCCGGCCCGCGCGCCCGAGTCAGCAGCCAGTCGCGCGCTGGTAGACGTAGCCCGCCAGGGCTCCGTTCGAATAGACCATGACGATGTCGCGGGCCTTCCCGTCGGGGGTGTTCTCGATCGTCACGAGGACCAGGTTGCCCAGCTGGTAGCCGGTCGACTTGTAGCCGCCGTCCGGACCGTTAACCACGCCCGGCCTGATGGCGTCCGTCCGGAGATACGTGGCGCCGCCGAACCGCACCCAGGTCGGGTAGGACTCCACGCTCGCGATCGCGCCGGCGGCCGCGCAACCGGCCAGCTGCTGGCCCGACGTCACGCTGGCGTCCGGCCCGCTCCACGTATCGACCTTCTCCTGCCGGATGAAGTCGCCGCCCACCTTGACCACGATCGCCAGGACCGCCAGGACCAGGATGGCGCGCACAAGCACCCAGCCAATCGGGTGCCAGTTCCAGTCACCCAGCTTCTCGGACCATCGCCGCCCGCGGGGTCGAAGCCGCAACTCCTGGCCCGCCTGCAGCGTTCGAAGCAGCGCGCCGAAACGATCGCGGCCGGCCACCACGTCGGCCCGCCGCGCCGCCCGCTCTTCGATCGACATTCGTTGCCGATCGTCGGCGCCCATGCAGACCTCCCGTCCCGGCCTGACCGGAGGCGGACTCCGGCGGCCGTCCTGTTTCAGCGGATGGCTGTCTCCGGTCCCACGCTCTCGAGCCATGTCCGCACGTCGCCCAGGAACCTGCCCGCCTGCGCACCGTCGTTGGCTCGGTGGTCGATGCCGATGACCATGTTCATCACGGGCCGGATGGCGATCCCGTCGCCCGCCCGCGTCTCCACGACCACGGCCCGCTTCTTGATCGCTTCCATCGTGAGGATGGCGACCTCGGGCACGTTGATGATCGGCATCGTGAGGATGGACCCGAACCAGCCGGTGTTGTCGACGGTGAACGTTCCCCCGCCGAAGTCGTCGGCGCGGAGGCGGCCGGCCCGGGCCCGGGCGGCGACGTCCGCGATCGCGCGATTGATGCCGTGGATCGACAGCCGATCCACGTCCCGGATGACCGGGACGATCAGGCCGTCGTCGACGGCCACGGCCACGCCGACGTTGACCGGGCGTCGCGCGACCAGGCCGGCCTCGGTCCACACGGCGTTGAACGTGGGATGGCGGCGAAGCGCCTCGGCGGCGGCCTTGACGACGAACGGGACGTAGCTCAGGGAGAGCCCCTCGCTCGCTGCGTATGCGGCCTTCGCGGAATCGCGGAGGCGGACCAGCGCCGACGCGTCGACCTCGACGTGGACGTAGGCATGGGGCACCGCCAGCGCGCGGGTCATCTGGGCCGCGATGCCCTGGCGCATCCGCGACATGGGCACCAGGACCTCGTCCGCGCCCGGCGGGAAGACGATGGTGGCGGCCTGGGTCGCGGCCGCTCCGGGCGTCGACGCAGGGGCGCCCGGAGGTGCTGCCTGGGCCGCCGGTGTTGCCACCGGTGCCTGCGCCCGGTCCGCGCAGCTTCGACCACGGCCAGGACGTCCTCCCGGGTGATCCGGCCTCCGCCGCCGGTGCCCGGAACCTGCGCCGGGCTGAGGCCGTGCTCCCGCAGGAGACGCCGAACGGCGGGCGTCATGCGCCCGTCCGCGTCGCCGACGGGTGCCGGCGCCGCGCTCGCGGTGGCAGAGGGCGCAGGCGCTGGCGCAACCGCCACCGAGACCGAGGCCGGAGCAGGCGCAGGAGCGGCCACCTCAGGAGCGGCCGCCGCAGGAGTGACCGACGCCGCCGCAGCGCCGGCTGCATCAACCCCGCCGGCCTCGTCAATCTCGGCGATCTCGGCGTTGTTCGGGACCGTCGTGCCCTCTTCGACCAGGATGGCCGTGAGAATGCCGGCGACCGGCGACGGTACCTCGGCGTTGACCTTGTCGGTGATGATCTCGACGATCGGCTCGTACTTCTCGACCCGGTCGCCGGGCTTCTTGAGCCAGCGCCCGATCGTCCCCTCCGCGACGCTCTCGCCGAGCTGGGGCATCGTGACCTTCGCCACCAGGCAACCTCCTGCCGGGGGCCGAACCCCGTCTGTGGTCCTACGCTCTCTGGTCGTCCCGGGTTCACCCGGCCGCGGGCTTCCGCCGGCCCGCGACACGGCCGGCAGCCCGTAGTGTCGCCGATCCGGGCCGGAGGGACCGGCGACGGGCCGCGACGACATCCAAGGCACGGCGCGCGCCGGCTTTCGAGGCGGCCGAATCGGCCCGCTTCGATACGGTCGCTGCCGCGTCGGCACGTCCACCAGCCACGTCCCGGTGGTCGAGCAGGCACGTCGCGACCGGCATGGGCGCGTGTCGCAGCCGCGGGCGGGTCTCCGGTCCGGTGGCGAATCCGAGTGCCGTCCTCCCCGGGAGGACGGAATCGCCCATTCGAGCGTGCAGGATCCGCCGGGGCCGCGGTTCGGCCGATCGTTCGAGCGTGAGGCGGCGGATTCTGTCCTCTCACGGAGGACGTCCGCGTCCGGACGCGGGACGCCGAGGCAGAGGACGCCGAGGCAGAGGACGCCGACGCACCGGCCGCGAGGACGCGCCGCGCCGCGCCACGCCGTGATGTCGGGCACGCCTCGCGCTTCTCGCGGGCGAGTCACGCTCGCCCTCCGGCTCTGCTACGTTCCGCGTGGCCACCGGGCGCCCAAAGCCCGCGGATCGCCGGCCCCGTCGTGGGAGGCCGTGCCACCGGCGCTTCCGCAGGCACATCGCTCGATCTTCCCGACACAAGCGTCGGCAGGGCGCCGGTTCGCGGCCGCGACAGGAGACGCACGATGCCCGGACCGGGTCGCGAGCTGATCGGCGAGGAAGAGATCGCCGAGGTTGTCGAGGTACTGCGCAGCGGCCACGTGAGCCGCTATGGCCCGAACGACCCATCGTTCCCAGCTCGCGTCCGCCTGTTCGAGGAAGAAGTCTGCCGCCTCTCCGGAGCGCGCTACGCCGTTGCCTGCAACGCCGGCACCAGCGCGATCCTCATGGCCCTCGCGGGGCTCGGCGTGGGCCCCGGCGACGAGGTGATCGTGCCCGGCTTCACGTTCGTGGCCTCGATCTCGGCGATCATCTACTCGCGGGCCCGGCCGGTCCTCGCCGAGATCGACGGCACCTTCGACCTCGACCCCGCCGACGTCGAGGCGCGCATCACGCCGCGCACGAAGGCGATCCTTGCCGTCCACATGCTGGGCGCCCCCGCCCGCATCGCCGAGCTTCGAGCCGTCGCCGACCGCCACGGCGTTCCGCTCGTCGAGGACTGCGCCCAGGCCTTCGGGGCGACCATCGGTGGCCGCTGGGCAGGCACGTTCGGGCAGGCCGGCATCTTCAGCTTCAACGAGTACAAGACGATCACCTGCGGCGATGGGGGCATGCTCATCACCGACGACGAGGACCTGTACCGGCGCGCGTTCGCCTTCCACGACCAGGGCCACAGCCCGTTCCGCAAGGGCGTCGAGGTCGGGGCGCGACCGCTGCTCGGCCTCAACTTCCGGATGACCGAGGTCGAGGGCGCGGTCCTGGTCGCCCAGCTGCGCAAGCTCGACATGATCCGCGCACGGCTGCGCGCGAGCCGCGACGCCGCCCAGGCGATCCTCGCCACGGTGCCCGGCATCGCCTTCCGCGAGCTGCCCGATCCGGACGGCGACCTCGGCACGCACCTCGTGGTCATCTTCCCGACCGCCGAGATCGCGAAGGCGGTCACGAAGGAGATCGGCTCGATCACGCTCGACGCGTCGGGCTGGCACGTCTACTCGCTGATGGAGCACCTGCTGACGAAGCGGACGATCACCCAGAAGGGCTGCCCGTTCGACTGCTCCTGCACCGACGACCGGACCGCCACGTACACGCCGGGCATGCTGCCCGCGACCGACGCCCTGCTGGCCCGGTCGATGAGCTTCTCCATCGGCGTGCAGGACCCGAACCTGGCGCCGTTCGGAGCGACCATCCGCGACGACCTGGCCGTGGTGCGCGAGAAGGCCGAGGTCGCCGCCGCGGCCGCGCGGAGGCACATGGCCGGGTAGCCCGCGGCTCGCGCGAGCGTACGCCTTTTGCGGGGCCTCAGCGGATGGCGTCCCTGGCCAGGACGGCGTGCACGCCCTTCACCTCGTTCACGACCTGCGTCACCCGCAGATCGACGACGACGCTGGCCATCGCGAGCGCTTCCGCACGCGCCATGCCGTAGCGCTCGCCCATGACGTCCAGCATCGCGTCGAGCGCGATGAACGCCGCCTCGTCAAGGTCCTGGTCGAAGCCGAGGGTCATCCAGGCGTCGCGGGTCTCCGCGCGTGGTGTGGAGATCGCGAGCTCGGGATGAAGCACGAAAGTGAGATCACAGCGTTCGATCGGGCATTCGATCGCCGTCTCGCCAACCTCGCCGTCGCCCTGCGCGGCATGCCCGTCCCCGGCTGAGAACAGTCCGCCGGGCACGGCAATCGGCAGCCAGAGCGACGTGCCCTTCACCAGGTCCTTCAGGTCGATGTTGCCCCCCGTCGGACGCGGCGGGGATGTTCGGTGGACGCCGGCCTCGGCCGGTGGCATGCCCATAACGCCCAGGAACGGGTGCATGGCGACGCGGCGCCCGTGCTGGTTGGTGGCGAGGCGGCGCTCGGGGTCGAGATCCCAGTGCAGCCGGCACGCCTCCGTGGTGAGCCCGAGCCGCCGGTTGACCGCGTTCTCCCAGCCGCCGGCCTCACTCCAGCCCCAGCTCCCCGTCAGGATCTCGCCAACGCGGACCTCGAGCGTCATTCCGGGCATGGCGCCGCGGATCGTCACCGGGCCGCAGAGCGCGTGTCCCGCGTCGAGGATCCGATCGCGTGGCTCGAACTGCCGGCGCGGCTCGCCACCGCCGTCCCGCGGCTCCAGGCCCCAGCCACAGTCGAGCATCGTGAAGCGCACAGTGTCGCCGGAGGCCACCTCGACAATCGGTGGCAGGTCGCGCGAGAAGTGCCCGTGCAGCGTTCGACGCTCAGGCGCGACGTGAATCATCGCTTCCCCTCGAGCTGGCCCCTGGTCGTTCGCTCGCCCTTTGTGGGCCTGGCGTGGCCACCCGCCTCGGCCGGACGATGCTCAATACGCCGCCAGCGTCCTGATCGCCGCGGCGATCCGCTCCGGATTCACGAGGAACACGTCCTCGAGCGACGAGGCATACGGCGCCGCGGGCACCTCCGGTCCGGCCAGTCGCGTGACCGGCCCGTCGAGGTAGTCGAACGCCTCCTCGGCGACCAGCGCCGCGACTTCGGCCCCGAACCCAGCGAAGCGGTTGTCCTCGTGGACGACCAGGCACTTGCCAGTCTTGCGAACCGATGCGAGGACCGTCGCCGTGTCGAGGGGCCGGATCGTGCGCAGGTCCACGACCTCCGTCTCGATCCCCTCCTCCGCCACGCGGGCCGCCGCGTCGAGCGCGTAGTGGACCATGAGCCCGTACGTGACGACCGTGACCCGGCTCCCCTCGCGCGTGACCGTCGCCCGGCCCATGGGCACGACGTACTCGCCGTCGGGGACCGCGCCTCGCACGCTCCGGTACATCTTCTTGTGCTCCAGGAACAGGACGGGGTCCGGGTCGCGGACGGCACTCCGAAGGAGTCCCTTCGCGTCGTACGGGGTGGACGGCACGACCACCTTCAGGCCGGGGACGTGGGCGAAGAACGCCTCCACGGACTGGCTGTGGTAGAGGGCGCCGTGGACGCCCGCGCCGAACGGCGCCCGGATCGTGATCGGGCAGCCGAACGTGCCATTGCTGCGGTAGCGGAGCCGGGCCGCCTCCTGGATGAGCTGGTTCATGGCCGGAAAGATGAAGTCGGCGAACTGGATCTCCGCCACCGGGCGGAGGCCGTTGGCGGCGGCGCCGATGGAGACGCCGACGATCATCGACTCGGTCAGCGGCGTGTCGATGATGCGGTCCTCGCCGAACTCCGCCCACAGCCCGTCGGTGGCGAAGAAGACGCCGCCCTTGCGGCCCACGTCCTCGCCAAGGACGATGATCGCCGGGTCGCGGGCCAGCTCCTCTCGCAGGCCGTCTCGGATCGCCTCGATGAACGTCCGAACCGCCATCGCCCTCAGGCCTCCGGCTCGGCGTAGACGTGGCGCGCGAGCGTCGCCGGGTCCGGGTCCGCGGCGGCGTCCGCGAACGCCGTGGCGTCGTCCACGGCCGCGGCTACCTCGGTCGCGATGGCCGCCTCGGCCGCTTCGTCGAGGAGGCCGGCCACCCGGAGCTCGTCGCGGAAGCGGGGCAGCGGGTCGCGCGCCCGTTCGGCGGCGAGCTCATCTGCGGCCCGGTATTTCGTCTGCTGGTCGTCCGACGAATGGCCGGTCAAACGGGTCACCTTCGCTTCGATGAGCGTCGCCCCCTCGCCGGCGAGTGCGCGTTCGACCGCCGCTCTAGCGGCCAGGTAGCAGCCGACCACGTCGGTCCCCTCGACGATGACGCCCGGGATCCCGTACCCGGCGGCTCGTGCCGCGACGTCGGCCACCGCCAGCTCCCGCTCGGACGGCACGCTGATGGCGTAGCCGTTGTTCTCCACGAGCAGGATCACCGGCAGGCGGTGGATGCCCGCGAAGTTGAGCGCTTCGTGGACGTCGCCCTGGTTCGAGGAGCCCTCGCCCATCATCGCCAGGACGACCTGCGGCACGCCGCGCAGCCTGGCGGCCAGGGCGATGCCGGCGGCGTGAAGCGCCTGGGTTCCCACCGGGGACGACGAGCTGAAGATCTGGTGTGCCGCGCCTCCGTAGTGGGCGGGCATCTGCCGACCACCCGAACCCGGGTCGTCGGCCTTGCCGAACTGCTGGAGCATCACTTCGCGGGGCGTCATCCCGAAGGCGAGCACGGCGGTCATCGACCGGTAGTACGGCAGGAGCCAGTCGCGGCCGGGCTGCAGCGCCGCGCAGATGCCCGCTTCGGCGCCCTCGTGACCCTGCGCGCTGATGACGAAGTGGACGCGTCCGGACCGATTCAGGATCCAGGCCCGCTCGTCCAGAGCACGGGCGAGGACCATGAGCCGGTACAGCTCGCGGAGCCGCGCGGGCGCGAGTCCGGAGCGCTGGACCGGATCGACGTCAAGGCCCATCGTCATCGCGCGAATCTACAGGCGCGCGGCCCGCGTGGCGAGGACCGCGATCGCGCCACGGTCGGGGCGGCACCGCCCCTCATGCGACGATGGCCGACCGCCGCAATCGAAGGCGTCCGGCTGCGGGGAGCAGGGGAACTCCCATGACGAACGGACCGATGACCGCGAGCTCGTGCGGGCCGCCCGCCACCAGGTTGGCCACCAGCATGCTGCCGTACGCAGCCAGCGGGAGGACGTCGACCACGGTGTCCCGCCTTCGCCCACCGGCCGGCGGGCGAAGGCGTTCGTAGCCGCGACGATCGCCGCATGCGCGGGCCGTGCGAGGGGCGAACGGACTGAGCGGCCAGCGCGGATCGGGAGGATCGGCGATAGGGCGGCCGACTCAGGGCTCCGTTCAGAAGTTGATCGACCGCCCGTCCACGGCCATCGCCGCCTCGCCGATCGCCTCGGAAAGGGTCGGGTGCGGATGGGTGGCCGCCCCGATCTCCCAGGGCTGCGCCTCCAGCGACGCACCAAGGGACGCCTCCGCGATGAGGTCCGTGGCGTGCGGCCCGATCACGTGGACGCCCAGCGTGGCGCCCGTCTCGGCGTGGCCGATGACCTTGGCGAAGCCCTCGTAGTCGCCGCCGATGACCGCCTTGGCGATGGCCTGGAACGGCACCTTGCCCACCTTGACGGGCAGTCCCTGCCGCTCGCATTCCTGCTCGGTCAGGCCGACGCTCGCGATCTCGGGCCGGCAGTACGTGGCCCGCGGCTGGTTGACGTAGTCCATCGCGTGGACGTCGGGGTCGCCCGCGATCGAGTGCACCGCGGTGAGCCCCTCGTGGGCGGCGGTGTGGGCCAGCCACAGGCCACCCACGATGTCGCCGATCGCCCACACGTGCGGCTCGGCCGTGCGCATGAAGCCGTCGACCTTGATGACGCCGCGCTCCACCTCGGCGCGCGTGGTCTCCAGGCCGATGCCCTCGACGTTGGCGGCACGACCGGTCGCGACCAGCAGCACCGCAGCCTCGACAGGCTTCGCCTCGCCGCCTTCGGGGCCGACCGTGAGCCGGACGCCCTCGTCTCCCGCGACGACCGACGCCGGATCGAACCGGGCATTGGTCACGACATCGATCCCGCGCCGCTTGAAGCTGCGCTCCAGCTCCCGGCTGACGTCGCGATCCTCGAGCGGGACGATCGCCGGCAGGTACTCCAGCAGGGTCACCTTCACGCCGCAGTCGTGGAACATCGACGCGAACTCGCTGCCGACCGCGCCGGCACCCACGATGATGACGCTCGCCGGCAGCTCGACCATCCGCAGGACGTCGTCAGACGTGATGATGCGGACGCCGTCCGGCACCAGGCCGGGCAGGCTCTTGACCCGGCTGCCGGTGGCCAGGATCACGTCGGTCGCCTCGAGCACGCGCTCGCCACCGGTTCCCGGCGTGCCGTCCTCGCCGTGGAGCAGGACACGCACCTTGCCCGGCCCGTCCAGGCGGCCGCGGCCGGCCACCCATTCCACCCCGTTCTTCTTGATCAGGCTGCGCAGGCCGGTCCACATCCGGCGGACCACCTGGTCCTTGCGGGCCGCCACCACGGCATAGTCGATGGCGACGTCGCCGGCCACCAGCACGCCCAGGTCGCGGCTGCGATCGCGGACGCGGTGGAACAGGTCGGCCGACTCCAGCAGGGCCTTGGTCGGGATGCAGCCCCGATGGAGGCATGTGCCGCCGATCTTGTCCTCGTCGACAAGGGCCACCTTCAGCCCCAGCTGGGCCGCCCGGAAGGCAGCCGTGTAGCCGCCGGTCCCTGCCCCCAGGACCACGACGTCGAACGCGTTGGAGGAGCCGACGGCCATGCGGACGAGACCTCGCTTCGAAACGATGGGTGCGCGACCATGGTATCTCGGCATCGGGGTTGCGCTCAGCGCCGCGTGGGGCGGCGATCGAAGGCGGGCCCGACGGCCGCGGCACGAGCCGCCGCAGGCCGACGGCTGCGGGACGAGCCGCCCCGACCCGAGCGACCGCCACGGCTCCACCGACCCTCCACGACCCTCGGGATCAGGGACAATGACCGCGAACGCTACTTCCGCCTTCTCCATGCGAGGAGATCCGATGTCCACGGCGATGCGCCGGCGACGACTTCCCCTGCGGGCCATGGCCGCCCTGGCTTCGGCCGTCGCCTTCACCCTGGTCCTGGCGTCGATCGCCATGGCCGCCAGCCCCCAGCGACTTGCCACGCCGCTCACCGACGACGTCGGCGCGCTGGGCAGTGGCACCGCGACCGTGCAGGCGGCGCTGGACACCTTCGACCGTCAGACCGGCGACCAGCTGTGGATCTGGATCACCGATACGACCGGTGGCCTGTCGGCCCCGGATTTCGCCAGCCAGACGGCGACCCAGAGCGGCCTGGGCAGCACGGACATCCTGCTGGTCATCGCCATGACCGACCACGCGTACGGCTACTCGAAGCCCGACGCGGTGCCGGTGTCGAACGCTCGTCTTGACCAGCTCCTGAGCGGAGACCTCGAGCCCGGGCTCCGCGCCGGGGACGTGCCGCGCGCCCTCACCACCTTCATCGAAGGACTGGGTTCCGAGATGACGCCGGGCGGCTCGGGCGGCTCGGGCGGTTCGGGCGGCTCCTCGAGCTGGCTCGGAACGCTGCTCGCCGTGCTCGTCATCGTCGTCCTGGTCGCCGGCGTGGGCTGGTGGTTCTTCTATGGGCGACACCGCCAGGCTGCCGGCCCGGCTGGAGCCGGCCAAGACCGGCCGACCCCAACGCCGACCTGGCCGCCCTGTCGCCCAAGCAGCTCGACGAGCTGGCCAACCGGCTGCTCGTCGAAGCCGACGACGCCGTGCGGGATTCGGACCAGGAGCTCGGCTTCGCCCAGGCGCAGTTCGGGGACGACGAGGCGGCCCCGTTCGTGGCCGCGATCACGGCCGCGAAGGACGACATGAAGTCCGCCTTCACGATCCGCCAGCAGCTCGACGACGCCACCCCGGAGGACGCGCCGACACGCCGGCGGATGCTCACCGACCTCGTCGTCGCCTGCCGCCGGGCCGAGGGGCGGCTGGCGGCCGAAGAGGAGCGGTTCGCGAAGCTGCGCGAGATGGAGAAGCACGCCCCCGACATCCTCGCCGGCCTTCCTGCCAGGGCGGATGCCCTCGACGCGAGGCTGCCTGCCGCGCGCCAGACCATGACGCATCTCGCCGAGTACGCTCCGACCGACTCGGCATCCGTGACGGCGAACGTCGACGAGGCGACCAAGCGCATCGCCGCCATCCGGGCTGCGGCGACCGAAGGGGCCAAGGCGGTGACCGCCGGCGACCTCGCCACCGCCGGCCGGGCCGCGCGCCTCGGCGAGGATGGCGTGGCGCAGGCAACCGCGTTCCTCGACGGGATCGACAAGCTCGCCCACGATCTCGACGACGCCCGCGACAAGGTGGGCGCGGAGCTGGCCGAGGCGAAGGCCGACATCGCCCGCGCGCGGGCCGCGCTCCAGGCCGCCGCCGACGCGCCCGGCGCCACGCCGGCGGCGGTCGCCGCACCTGCGAACGCAGCGGCCCAGCTCGATCGGGCCGACCAGCTCCTGGCCGAGGCGACGACGGCCCTCAACCCGCCCCTGCCCGACGTGGCCGGCGCATACGCCAAGGCCAGCGAGGCGGACCAGATCGCCGACACCGTGGCCGCCGAGATCCGGTCCGCGCAGCAGGCGGCGGCCATGGCCGCCGCCCGCCTGGACGCCTCGATCCGGGCCGCCCAGGCAGCGGTCACGCAGGCCTCCGGCTACCTCGCCGGCCGTCGCGGCGGGGTCGGCAGCGAGGCCCGGACCCGGCTGTCTGAGGCGCAGCGCCACCTCGACCAGGCGGTCGCCGTCGGGGCCACGGATCCGGCTGCCGCCCAGGCGGAAGCCGACCAGGCGACGCGGCTCGCGGGCGAGGCTTACGCCCTCGCCCAGCGCGACTACGACCAGTGGGACGATCCCTGGCGCGGCGGTGGACGCGGGGGCGGCGGAGGCGCGGGCTCTGACATCGCCGGCCTGCTCATCGGCGGGATCATCGGGGGCATGCTCGCCGGTGGGGGTCGCCGCGGCGGGCTTCGGCGGCGGCTTCGGTGGCTTCGGCGGCGGCTTCGGGGGCGGGGGCGGCTTCGGCGGGGGCGGCTTCGGCGGCGGTGGGGGCGGCCGCTCGTCCGGCGGCGGCCGCTGGTGAGGTTCGGCCGTTTGAGGCGGTCCTGCGCCGAACCCGCGAGGTAGGATGGACGGCACCGGCCGGCGTCACGGCTCCGGGCGGGTCGTCCCAGAGAGCTGAGCTCGGCGCCGCGGGCGCCGCCACTCCACGGAGGGTCAACCACCGATGCCGCAGTCTTCGATCCTGGGTCGGATCGGCCAGCTGATGCGGGCGAACGTCAACGCGCTCCTGGACAGCGCCGAGGACCCGCAGAAGATGCTGGACCAGATGGTCCGCGATTTCACCGACAACATCCGCGAGGCCGAAGAGGCCGTCGCCCAGACGATCGGCAACCTCCGGCTCCTCGAGGATGACGCGAAGGAAGCCGGCGAGGCAGCCACCGATTGGGGCGGCAAGGCCGCCGCAGCCTCCAAGAAGGCCGACGAGCTTCGGGCGGCCGGCAACGCGGTGGACGCCGACAAGTTCGACAACCTTGCCAAGATCGCCCTCAAGCGCCAGATCAGCTTCGAAGAGCAGGTCGGCCGCTTCAAGCCGCAGATCGAGCAGCAGACGGCGCTCACGGAGCAGCTCAAGAACGGCCTCGAACCAGATGCGGGCCAAGCGCGAGGAGCTGGTCCAGAAGCGCGACGAGCTGATCGCCCGGGCCAAGACGGCGCAGGCGCAGGTCCAGGTCCAGCAGTCGCTCAAGAGCGTCAACATCATGGACCCGACCAGCGAGGTCTCCCGCTTCGAGGAGAAGATCCGCCACGAAGAGGCCAAGGCGACGGGCATGGCCGAGGTCGCGGCGAGCTCGCTCGACTCGCAGTTCGCCAGCCTCGACGACGCCGAGGGCGACACCGAAGTCGAAGCCCGCCTGGCGGCGCTCAAGGGCAAGTAGCCAGGAGACGCCCCCGCACCGAGGGCACCAAGCCGGCACGATGAACGGCCCGGGCAACTCGCCCGGGCCGTTCGCCGTCTCGGTCGCGATCGGGGCCAGCCCGGCCGGCCGCCGCGGGCCAGCCCGCCGGCCGCCGCGGGCCAGCACCGCCGGCCGCCGCGCACCGCCGGCCGCCGTGGCGTGCCCCAGCCTGCGCCGCCTCGCCCCGGGCGCCTCGCGCCCCCGGCCCGCGCCGCCCGCGCCTCTCGGCCCGCGCCGCGTTACGAGGAGCGCCGGCGGAGCACCAGCGAGACCAGGACCACCACGGTCACCACGATCAGGACCAGGATCGTCAGCGGGAATTGGCCGAACATGTCGCCGACGGCCGTCACGTTGACGCTGACCGCCTCGACGGCCAGCACGGCGAGGACGACCACGGCGGCAATGGCCAGGACCTGCCGGCCGCCGGGAACGCGCGAACCCGCGCCCGCCGGCCCGGGGACCTGCTCAGCCACGATCCGCGTCCGCGGGAATGCCGATCGGGGCGACCAGGATGCGGCCGGCCACGGCCTTGCCCCGCACCGTCGCCAGTCCCGTCTTCGGCCGGTGGAAGGTGACCGTCACGTGAGCCTGGACGACCGGGTCGGACAGCTCGCCCGAAGTGAGGTCGCAGGCGGTCGGCGTGTCCACGGCGAGGATCGGGACACCTCCGGCCCGAGCGTGCTGGCACACCTCCACGGCGCTCCGGATCGGCTCGCGGAGGGCCCCCCGAACGCCGGTCCCCAGCAGGGCGTCCACGACGAGCGCGGCCCGTTCAACGCCCTGGCCGAGGATCTGGACGTCGCGGGCGACAGGCGCATGGATGCGCTCGACACCACGCTCCGCCGCGAGGCGATCCCAGTTCCGCGCCGCGTCGGGCGTCCGCGGGCGGCCTCCCGTGCCGACCAGGACCACGACCACGCGCGCGCCGTGGGCGGCCAGCCGCCGAGCGGCCACGAAGCCGTCGCCTCCGTTGTTGCCCGGCCCGCAGAGCACCAGGATCGGACCCGTTCCCCATCGCTCTGCCGTCACGGCAAGTGCCCTGGCGGCCGCGGCCACGGCCGTCCCGGCGTGCTCCATGAGACGGATACCGGGAACGCCCAGTCGCTGCGCCCTGGCGTCGACGCCCGTCATCTCCTCCGCGGTCATCGGCGCCCCCGCGGCAAGGACCTCCCAGCGCGCGGTGAGGCCCGCCAGGTCGAGCTCGAACAGGCCGGGGTCGTCGGCCGGGAGCGGCGCCTGGCCATGGCGCGTGGTGGTCGTGGGAATGCGAGCGTCGGGGCTCATCTGCGCCCGGAAGGGTAGCGCGGCAGCGGCGCGGCCGCGCTACCGATCGTAGCGATCGTCTGGTGCCATTCGTGATGGCATGGCGACGCGGCTCGTCGCACCCTCACCTACCCGGTGCCCTGGACGCCGGCCGCGATCCCGCTGATCGTCTGGCCCACCAGGCGGTCGAGGCCTGCGCGGGGGTCCGTCCCGTCGCCTGCCGGCTCGCGCAGCCGCGCCAGCAGCTCGGCCTGGAGGCCGGAGAGGGCGTCCAGGTATGGCGCCCGCAGGGCGAGCGACCGTTGCATCTCCGGGCTGGCCTCCAGCAGCGCCGCATGGCCGGTGATCTCGAGGACCGCGCGAGAGGCTCGCGCATGCTCGGCGGCGATGACCTTCCCGATTCGTGCGCCGTCCGGACCGACCGCCTCGAACGCCCGCCTCCCCACCGCCGGATCGCTTCGCGCCAGCGCCACCTCGGCATTCTGGAGCAGCACGCGCAGGAAGGGCCAGCGCTCGTAGAGCCGCGGAGCTGGCGCATCCCGCAGGCTCCGTGCGCTTGTGCGAACCGTTCGAGCGCGGTACCCAAGCCGTACCATCCCGGTACGTCGAGCCTTACCTGCGACCAGGCGAAGACCCATGGGATGGCCCGGAGCGAGGCGATCGGCACGATCGCCTGCGCCATTCCCGGACCCTCGCGTCCGCGCTCGACGCGCCGTCCGTGCGAGCCGCGGCCGGCCCGCGCCGCCGGCCGCGACCCGAGGTACAGCCCGGAGACCTGGACGATCGGCGTCGCGGCCGAGAAGACCACCTCGAACGCGGGATCCTCCCAGACGAGCGCCCGGTAGGCATCGCGCGCCGACCGCGGCCAGCTCGTCCATCGTCGACGCGCCGTCGACGGCGGCGGCCGCCAGGGCCGCGGCATGCTCCGGCGCCGACGCCAGGAGCGTTGCCGAGACGGCCTGCTCCAGGACGCGCAGGGCGAGCTCGGCATTGCCGTAGCGCGCGGCGATGACCTCGCCCTGCTCGGTAAGCTTGAGCCGACCGTCGACGGCGCCCGCCGGAGCGGCCAGGACCGCGCGATGGCTGGGACCCCCGCCTCGACCGATCGCGCCGCCGCGGCCGTGGAAGATCGTCAGCTCCACGCCGGCCGCGCGGGACGTGGCGACCAGCTCTTCCTGGGCCCGGTAGAGGAGCCAGTTGGCGGCGACGTAGCCGGACTCCTTGTTCGAATCCGAGTATCCGAGCATCACCTCCTGCCGATCGCCGCGGGCGCGGAGATGGGCTCGATAGGCCGGGTCGGCAAGGAGCGACGCGAGGATGCGGCCGGCGCCTTCCAAGTCTCCGGCGGTCTCGAACAGGGGCACGACGTCGAGCGCCGGCTCGGCCGGTGGGAGCCCGGCCGTCGCGGCTGCCGGGATGGCATCGTCCGCCGCGGCCGCGGCGAGGGCGAGCACGTCGATCGCGTCCGCCGCCGAGGCCGTGAAGCTCACGACGGCGCGGCGGCAGGCCTCCTCGCCCGACCGCCGCTGGATGGCGGCCATCGCCCGGAACGAGGCGAGGACCTCGGCCACCGAGACGCCGGGCGTCACGTCCCGGTCGAGATCAGGCACGGGCCCGCGAAGCTCGGCGAGCGCCGCCCGATGGACCGACGCGTGCTGGCGGACCTCGAGGGAGGCGAGGTGGAACCCGAACGTCTCCACCTGCCAGCGGAAGTCGGCCAGCCCGCCGAAGGCGATGCGCGACAGGCCGTCGGCGACCAGCGCGTCGCGCAGCTCGTCCAGCTCGACGAGCAGTCGCTCCGGCCCGCCGTACCGGCCGGCCTGGGGTCCTGGCACGCCGGCGAGGTGGGCCCGCGTGCGGCTCAGCCGCTCGGCGATCGCCCCGAAGCGGCGGCGGTAAGGCTCCCGCGGGAAACGCTCCTCGAGCTCGCGCATCACCTCGGGCAGCTCGTCCGCGTCGCGCGCGCAGCTGCCGTTCGATGCCCGGCGCCAGCGGCCCCGCGGGCCGCGCGGCGGTGGTCGTCATGAGGCGCATGGCAACCGCCTCGTACCCGTGGAGCAGGTGGTCGGCCTGGATCCGCGCGGCCTCCACGGTGGTCTCGGCCGTCACCAGGGGATGACCGTCGCGGTCGGATCCGATCCACGAGCCCCAGTGCAGGAACGCGGGCACGCGCGGCGGCCGCGTGCCGGTGCGGCCCGCGTCCGTGGCCGCTCCCCCGCGCCGGCCGCCCGGCGGCCACCCCGTCCAGGGCGGCGTCGACGGCCCGGTAGAGCGCGCGGCGTGACGGTGAACAGGGTCGCGTCGAAGAAGACCATCGCCGACCGAACCTCGTCGAGCGGGCTCGGCCGTGCCTGGCGAAGGTCGGCGGTCCGCCAGAGGACGGTGATCTCCTCGCGCAAGCTGCCGCCGGGCCTCCTGGTCCTGCGCGGGCGTGAGTCTCGGGTCATCGAGCCCGTCGAGCAGCGCGTAGACGCGCCGGAGCGCGACCAGGACCGTCCGCCGGCGGGCTTCGGTCGGGTGGGCCGTCAGGACGGGAGAGATGCGCAGCCCCTCGACCAGGCGCTCCGTCCCTTCCGGTCCGGGCCCTGCGCCCCTGGAGGCGCACGACCGCCTCGAGGACGGAGTCCTCGAGCGGCACCCGCCGGGCCCGTCGCGCGCGGTGCCGGAGGTCGCGAACGCGCGCCTTCTCCTCGGCCAGGTTGACGAGCCGGAAGAAGAGGGAGAAGGCACGGGCGAGCACGCCGAGATCGCCCGCACCCAGCCTGCCGAGCTCGCGTTCGAGATCGCCCGGGCCGCCGCGATCGGCGGCCCGCGGCGCTGCGCCGACAGCTCGCCTGTCCGCGATCGTCATCGCCCGGACGCGTTCCACGAGGGCCAGCGCCGCGGCGCCCTCCTGCTCCGCGATGACCTGGCCGAGCAGCGCGCCGAGCAGTCGGACCTCGCGCGCCAGCGGGTCGCGCGCCCCCGCGGTGCCGACCGCGCGCGGCTCGGCTCGCACGGCAGGGTTGGGCCGGCCTGCCCTGGCCACGTCGACGACGGGGGCACCGCCGCCGGCCGCGTCCGCCCTGCCCCCCGGATCCGTGTGCCGGGCGGGCGCGGCGCGCTCGATCGCGCCCTTCGGCGTCGTCATGCGAGCCGCGCCTCTTCGCCGCGTCGGGCGATGAAGCCCTCGCGCTCCAGCGCGACGAGGGCGCCCTGGACCGCCTCGATCGAATGGAGGCCGATGGGCGCGTCGAAGCGGACCCACGCCCCCGGCGCGGCGTCCCGCAGGCAGGCCACGACCCGGCCGCGCAGCCAGCGGCGGGTGGCGGGAAACCGGGGTTGCGGCGGGCGGGCGGCCCGGCCACCGGGAGCCCGCGGCTCGGAAGCGCGGCCGCCTGCAGTGATGCGTGGCGGCGCGACCCCGCGCGACGCGCACCACGACTCGACGGGGCAATCGCCGCAGGCCGGCCTCGCCGGAAGGCAGACGATCGCGGCGAGGTCCATGACCGCATTGACCCATGCCCGCGGGTCGTCCCGGTCCACCAGCGCATCCGCCGCCGCCTGGCCCTCCCGGCCGACGACGAGGTCGCCACCGACGCGCTCGAGCACGCGCCGCACGTTGACGTCGAGCGGCGCCACGGGCGTCGCGAACGCGGTGGCGGCGGTCGCGCGGGCCGTGTACGGTCCGACGCCGGGCAGTTCCTGGAGTTCAGCCACGCGCTCCGGGACGTCGCCGCCGTGCACGTCCAGGATGCGCCGCGCCGCATCGCGCAGCGCCAGCGCCCGGCGGTTGTAGCCCAGGCCGGCCCATGCACGAAGGAGCTCCGAGGTCCCGGCTCCCGCCAGCTCCGAAGGCCCCGGCCAGCGCTCCACGAATCGACGCCACGGCTCCCCCACCCGCTCGATCTGCGTCTGCTGCGACATCACCTCGGCGACGAGCACCGCCCAGGCGGTGCGCGCCTCGCGGACCTCGAGGCGGCGGCCGGCGGCCTCGGCCCAGGCAAGCAGCGCTCGATTGAAGCCGTCCCTGTCGCGCATCGCGGGACAGGGTAGCCGAAGGCGGCGAGCATGCCTGGCGGCCGCTCCGGTGGGCGTCGTGCAGCCGGGAGCCGGCGCCGCCCATCCGGCGTCGTCGTCGCGCCGCCGCGGGTCGCGGGCGACGGCGCGGGTCGCGGGCGTGGTGCCGGGGTCCGCGCGAAGCCGGGGCGGGTCGGGCGCGACGCGCGTCAGCCGGCGCGGCTACTTCGGCGGGATCGTCAGCACGGTCCCGATCTTCATGCTCGTCGGGACCACGTTGGGATTGGCGGCCTTGAGGTTCGCCAGGGTCACTCCGTACTTCACGGCGATGGCCCACATCGTGTCGCCCTTCTTCACGGTGTAGGTGGTCCCCGAGGCCGGTGTCGTCGGCTCCGTGGACTGGTTCGGGCTGGGGCTCTCGGCGACGGCGCTCGCGGCCGGCGAGCCGCTCGGCTCGGGGCTCGCGAACACGTCCGACGGCGAGGGCCCGGAGGACGGGCTGGCGCTCGGAGCGGGCGTCGCGCCGCCGCCGCAGGCGCCCACGACGAGGACCGAGGCAAGCATGAGTGCGATGCGTCGGCGCATCTCGTCCTCCAGTCCGCGGGCGTGGCGCGCCGTCTGGAGCGGCGCGGGCCGCACTCCCGGTAGCGTACGACGACCGGGAGGTCCCTGGTGTGATCGCGACGCACGCGGGCCGTGAGGATGGGCCGTGCGCGGGGACCCCCGCCGGGCGGCCCGGAGGAGGCGCGGCGGCCCAGGGGGGAGCCAGCCGGGGGCCCGGCGCGTGCCGGGCCCGGCGGGCTGCCGCTCCCTACAGCTTCGCCATCACGTGCTTGACGACCGTGTAGTCCTCCAGCGCGTACATCGACATGTCCTTGCCCCAGCCCGACTCCTTGAAGCCCCCGTGCGGCATCTCGGAGACCAGCGTGAAGTGCTCGTTGATCCAGACCGTGCCGAACTGGATCGCCTTCGCCACGCGGAACGCGCGTCCCAGGTCGCCGGTGAAGACCGATGCGGCGAGGCCGAAGCGCACGTCGTTCGCCCAGGTGATGGCCTGCTCCTCGTCGGAGAAGCGCTGGACCGTGACGACCGGCCCGAAGACCTCATCCTGGATGATCTCGCTCCGCTGATCGGGACCGGCGATGACGGTGGGGGTGTAGAAGGCCCCCGGCCCGGCCGGCCGCGAGCCGCCCGTCGTGACCTCGGCGCCCGAGCGCGCCCGTTCCACCATGCCTTCGACCTTGTCGACCTGTGCCGTCGCGATCAGCGAGCCCATCTCGAGGTCGTCGGCGGAGGCGGGGTCGCCCCACTTGATCCTGCCGACCGCGGAGCTGAGCTCCGCGACGAAGCGGTCGTGGACCTTCGGCCCGGTGATCACGCGGCAGGCTGCGGTGCAGTCCTGGCCGGCGTTCCAGTAGCCCCAGAGGCGGACCTGCTCCACCGCGTTGTCGATGTCGGCGTCGTCGAAGATGACGACCGGAGCCTTGCCGCCCAGCTCCAGGTGGAGGCGCTTGACGGTGTCGGACGCGAGGCGGGCGATGCGCTTGCCGGTGACGGTGTCGCCGGTGACCGAGATGATGCCGATCCCCGGATGGGCGACCATCGCGGTGCCCGTCTCGTCACCCGTGCCGGTGATCACGTTGAGCACGCCGGGGGGCAGGATCTCGGCCGCGATCTCGGCCAGGACCAGGGCTGTCAGCGGCGTGCGGGCCGAGGGCTTGAGGATGACCGTGTTGCCGGTGGCCAGCGCCGGACCCACCTTCCAGCCGGCCATCATGATCGGGTAGTTCCAGGGCGCGATCGAGCCGACCACCCCGATCGGGTCGCGGCGGATCATGGAGAGATGGCCGGCTGCGTACTCGTTGGCCGCCTTGCCCTCCATGACCCGGGCGGCACCGGCGAAGAAGCGCAGGTTGTCGACGACGACCGGCACCTCGTCGATCGCGGCGCCCACGGGCTTGCCAGCGTTCTTCGACTCCAGGCGCCCGATCTCGTCGGCCCGGGCCTCGATCGCGTCGGCGAGCTTGAGCAGCAGCAGGCTCCGATCCTGGGGCGTCGTCTGGCCCCAGGTCTCGAACGCCTTGGCGGCCGCCTTGACGGCCCGGTCCACGTCCTCGGGCGAGCTCTTCGGGACCCTGGCGATGACCTGGCCGGTGGCAGGGTTGACGACGTCGAGGGTGGCACCGGAGGCCGCGTCCACCCACGCGCCGCCGATGAACTGCTGCCTGGTCGCCACGGTTGCGAGCGTATCCGTCATGGCTGCCTCCTGCCTCGATGCTGCCGGTTCGGTCAGCGGGATGTCGTGGTCACGGGCTCGCCCGTCCGGGCGAGCTGCTCGATCAGGTCGGCCGCCCGCACCGTGCCTGGCTCCAGGGCGAGGCGCGCCGACACGGCGCCCAGCCTGCGGGAGAGGGCATCGTCGCCGAGCAGTCGGTCGATGGCGGCCGCCAGCTCGTCGTCGGCGAAGGCGTAGGTGTCGAGTCGGATGCCGTGCCCCGTCTCCTGCACTCGCTGGGCATTGTCGTACTGATCCCAGAACAGCGGGAGCACGATCATCGGCTTCCCGAAGCGGAAGCACTCGGTCACGGTGTTGTTGCCGCCGTGGGTGATGACGAGGTCCACCTGCGGCAGGACGGCGACCTGGGGCAGGAACTCGGCGCCCACCATGTTGTCGTGGAGGCGGAGCAGCTCGTGCTGCGGCCCCATGCTCACGATGACGCGGTGGTCGGTTCGGCCCAGGAGGTCGATCAACCGCTGCATGAGCGCCACGTCGGCCGAGCCGAGGCTGCCCAGCGACAGGTAGATCAGGCGACCGGGCCGCTCGGCGAAACCGGCGGGGAGCTGCCAGTCGGCGTCCGTGGCCCGCACGCAGCTCTCCAGGCGATGCCAGGTCGGGGCGAGGGGCGTCTCGCGTTGGTAATCGAGCTCGGCCGGATACAGGTAGAGGTTCAGCCACGGCGACTCGTGGATGAACTCGAGGTCGGCGAGCGGCGGCGCGCCGGCCGCCCCGCAGAAGCGGTCGAAGTCGGCCCACATCGCCCGGTGGCTTCGGTCATATTCGTCGCGGAACGCCTCCCAGCCGGACGCGTCGGCCGTGGCGTAGCCGGAGAACGTCGGCGGAACGGCCGCGTCCTTCATCTCGGCCGGGTTGCATGACGCGATCCTGACCCATGGCTTCCCGTGCGTCACCACGGCCGGGAAGCCGCACACGTTGTCCTCGACGATGACGTCGGGACGAACGTCGTCCAGGATCTGGCGCAGCCTGGGCTCCACGTACCGCGACCCATCGAGCAGTGCCTGCCAGGTGGGGGCGATGAACAACGCGAGCTGCTCGATCGTCGGCTTGCGGAACTCGGGTGCCGTGTCGCGGATGAAGTCCTTCCAGAACTGGCCGGGGACCTCCGGCTCCGCGGGCGGCGGCCCAAGGCGCATGAGCCGCTCCTCGAACCCGTGCGCGGCGAGCCTGCCCGCGAAAGACTCCTCGGCGATGAAGACGACCCGGTGGCCGCGGCGGCGCAGGACGTCGCCGATCCCGACGCAGTTGTTGGTGGGGCCGAACGCCCCTTCCGGGAAGAAGACGATGGTCCTCGAATCGCCGCCCACCCAAGCCTCCGACCAGCGCCCGGCGGGCGCATGCCCGGCATGCTAGCGAAGGGCCGCCGGCAGGCGTGGCCTGTGGCGCGGGCCGGGACCGATCGGGCTGCCGGCTCGGACGCGGACCGAACCGGCAGCCAGTGGCTCGGACCCGGACCGAACCGCAGCCAGTGGCGCGGCCCGGGACCGGGATGGTTCGCGGGCCGTGCGCCCGCCCGCGCCATGCCTGGTCATCTGCTGCGAACAGCGGTGTCGCGATCGGTACCGAGGGCCGGTCGGGCGCCCCCGACGGGGCCCCGAACGGGGGCGAATCCCGATGGCCGCTCCGACGGGTCGATCCTAGACTCGGCCTGCGATGACCACTGGAACGTCCGATCCCACCCTGCAGCGCGCCCGGGACATCGTGCGCCGCGCCCACGCCCTCGAGCCGTCGCCCAGCCTGCTCCGGATCGAATCCCGCCTACGCTCGGGCAGCGCGAGCGCGCGCGAGCTGGGCCGCCTGGTGGAGGGCTCGCCGGCCCTGGCGGCACGCACGCTGCGCATGGCCAACTCCGCCTTCTACGCGCCGATGGACCCGGTGGTAAGCCTGAGCCGCGCCGTCGCCATCCTCGGCGACCTGGTCCTGCGCCAGCTCGTGCTGACCTCGCTGGTCGTCGCCCGGGGGGCCGCTCGACGGTCGCCACGCCAGGCCCTCGCGGCCGCGCGCCTGACCGCCGATGCCGCCCGCGGCGCGATCGTCGCCCGGCGGCTGGCCCAGCTGGGCGGTGCCGTCCCACCGGACGAGGCGTTCGTTGCCGGACTCCTCCATGACCTCGGCCACATCTACCTGCTCGACGTGGTCGGCGATCGATATGCCGAGTACCTCCTCGCGGCCGCCACCGGCGAGACGCTGCCCGAGCAGGAGATCGAGATCGCGGCCACCACGCACCAGGAAGTGGGCGCGGTCTTCGCCTACGAGTGGAGCCTGCCGCCCGCGATTGCGGCGTGCTCCTCGCCCACCACGTCCCCACCGGACCCACGCTCGCGGGCATCGTCGCCGCGGCCGACGTCATCGTCGCCCGCCTCACGCGGCCCGCCGATCCGGAGGCGGCCGAAGAAGCCGACTACGAGGTGGAGGACGCCCTTGACGCGGTCGGGGTGGATCCGGCGACGTGGGACGAGCTCCTGCCCTCCGTTCGGGGGGAGATCGAGCAGCTGCTCGAGGTCTTCGACGCAGGAACCTGAACCGGCGGCTCCTTCGGCCCGCCGCCACCGTCGGGCGGCTAGAATCGAGACGACCGCCGTACGGGCGGCCGACCACCTCGAGGAGGGAGCCACCCCATGGCCAACCAGTTCGTCGTCACGCTGCCGAACCGGCCCGGCGCCCTCGCCGACCTGTCCGAGCAGCTTGCGGCCAGGGGCGTCGACCTGCGGGCAATCGGCGGCGGCGGGATCGGGCAGAGCGGGCACGTCATCTTCAAGACCTCCGACGACCCCACCACCCGCGCCACCCTCGAGGACGGTTCGTACGAGTTCATCGAAGGCGAGGCCGTCCTCGTCGAGGTCGACGACAAGCCAGGCGGGATGGCGCGCGTCGCCCGCCGCCTGGCCGATGCCGGCGTGAACATCTACGGTCACCTGTTCATCGGCCGGTGGGGCGACCAGGCGCAGTTCAGCTTCGTCGTCGACGACGTGGCGGCCGCCCGCAAGGCGCTGGAAGGCCTGAGCTCGATCCAGTCGGGATAGGCGCGGGCGCCTTGGCGCGCCCCTTGGCGCCGCGTCACCCCGCGCCGCGTCTGGGCACCGCCGGGCGCCGGGCGGCGCCGCGCCGGGCCGCGTCGCGCTGCGTCGACCCCGGAACCCAGCCCCCCGGGACACCGCGTCCGGACCTCCCCGGTCTCCGTGGTCGGCCCTTGATGCCCGGGCGGAACCGTTGGTCCTACCGGCGAGCGCGCCGACCCCCTACCTGATGGCCATGGCGTCGGCCATGGGGGTCGGCGAAGATCTGGGGGTGACCTCTCGTTCCCTGCGCACCCTGCCGCCCTTCGGGCGCCGACGGGGCATGCTCGATGGCTCCGTCCGTCGCCGCTCGACCAGCGGTGCCGATCAGGTCGCGCTCGACGGAGCCGACCGCCTGCCCGGCTCCGAGCCGACGCCGGCGCGGCAGCCCGAGAATCGCGCCGACCACTCCCCCGACGACGCCGGCTGAGACTCCGATGGTCCTCGCCTCCCTGCCCTCCTGCCTCCGGTGCGGGTCGACCGCGCGCCGCGCCGGCATCACCTTCTGCGCCCGCTGCGGACTCCCGTTCGGCGCTCCCCCGCCCAACGACGCTCCGCTCCCGAGCTGCCCGATCTGCTACAAGCAGGTCGGCCCGGACGGGCTGATCCTCTCGCCGGCCCGGTTCGGCCAACGCGTGCCACTGCCGATGCACCGGGCCCAGCATGATGACCACCCCGTCGGCGACGACGACTGGCTGGAGAGTCTCCGCGAAGGCGACCAGATCCGGATCGGCCGCTGGCGGGCGCCGTTCGACCTGGTGCGTCACTACCTGGTGACCGGCGTCGTCGACGCGGGCCGGGGTCGGGCGTCCGCCCACGACACCATCGTGACGGCGATGACGCAGCTCGCGCGCTGGCGCGACGCCGTCCCCACCGTCGGCGACCAGGCGGAATGGGCCGAAGCCCGGGCCGCCGTCACCGTCGTCATGGAGCGATTCCACCGAAGCCACAGCTGACGCGCGCTTGACGCGCGACTGGCGGGTCGCGGCGACTCGCGACGGGTCGCGGGCGACTCGCGCGCCACGGGTGCTGGCGGCGGTTCCCGCGGCAATTCGAACCGGCAGCCCCGACGAGTCCTCGGACCCGTCGACGCCTCGAGCGGGTCACAATGGCCGGGCGAGCAGCGTCGTCCGCTGCCGACCGAATGAGGGTGCGCGTGAGCAATTCCAGCGCCTGGCGGGAGATCGGTGACCGCGCCTGGATCGGGCGGTTCGGCTTCCTGGACCAGACGATCGGGGTCATCGCCGGGGCGGAACGAGCCCTGGTCATCGACACGCGGACGACGGGCGGGCATGGCGCCGAGATCCTGGCTGGATTGCGCCGGCTGACGAACCTCCCGCACGTCGTGGCGAACACCCACCACCACTGGGACCATACGGGTGGCAATCCGGCGTTCCGGCCGTGCGAGATCTGGGGGCACGAGCGCTGCGTGACCGCGCTGCTCGCCAGCGCGGCCGCGATGCGGTCGCGGGTCGCCGCGGCGTGGCCGGACCTGGCCGACGACCTGGCGGCGACGCCGGTCGACCCGCCCGATCACACCTTCGACTCTGCCGCCGACCTCGACCTGGGCGGGCGGATCGTCGCCCTGCGCCATCCCGGCCGTGGCCACACGGACAACGATGTCGCGCTGTTCGTCGGCGACGCGGACCTCGTCTTCGCGGGCGACCTCATCGAACAGGGGGCGCCGCCGAGCTGCGACGACGCCTACCCGCTGGAGTGGCCGGCCACGCTGGGGCATCTGCTCGACCGTGCCGGCGAGTCGACCGTGTTCGTGCCAGGGCACGGCGAGCCGGTCGACGCCGACTTCGTGCGCGGCCAGCTCACGGAGCTCGCATTCGTCGCCGAGACGGCGAGACGCAACGCCGGCGCGGACGCTTCGGCGCTGGCGTCCGACGTCGGCCGCCATCTCGGCTGGCCGGCCGCCATGGCGAAGGTCGCGCTGGGGCGAGCGCTGGGGCAGGTTCGAGGCGAGATCGCCTGACGGCTCGACCCCGATCAGCCACGGATCGCCGGCGCATTCCGGCGGTTCATCAGCAGCCGAGACTCGGTCGCACGCGGGCGTTCGGCCGATGCCGTGATCCGCGGCATCCAGCCAGGCCGGCGCCAGCCAGGCTTCGGAGCCAGCGCAGCGCCCACGACCACAACCCGTGGACACCGCCACGTCCCGGACGGGTGGCGGCCCGGCCGCGCGCCCACGGGTAGTCGCGGAGCGACGGTACGAAGTCCAGCCGGTCCGGCACAGGGCGCGCCGCGGCCAGGCTGGATGGGTGGGAGGAAGTGTGAGCGCGCATCGGCGTCTCCGCCCTGCTTGCACCGGTCGACGTCTCGGCCCGGTCGCCAGGGCTCGCGCCAACGGTACGCCCCGGCCGAGCGAGGCGGCAAGGGCCCGTCGTCCTGTCGAGGCTCTGTCACGCCGGGTGCGTCGCCACCGGGAATCCATGCCGGGGATCGGCGGCGCGGCCTTCCAGCGTGTCGCCACCGGGAATCCGTGCCGGGGATCGGCGGCGCGCTCGGCCCGACGAAATCGAGCCGCAGAGGCATCGCTGGATCCCCGACCGTGCTCAGTGTTGGCCGGCGACACGTGACGTCTACGGGATCGCCGTCCGGACGATCCCAGGGTGGATTCGCGGGCGAACGTCGGCTCGGCGCTTCGGGTGCCGTGCGCGGCGCGGTGGCGCACCATGTGCCGGCCGATCGCGCCACCCCACCCAGGGTCCCGCCCCGGGTGGGTCCCCAGCTTCCCAGCATCAGGTATCATCGGCGCGCTCGCTGGCGAGTGGCCTAACGGTAAGGCACCTGACTCTGGATCAGGGGATTGAAGGTTCGAATCCTTCCTCGCCAGCCAAACCACAACATACAGTGTCGCGCATCGCGCCCGACCACCACATGTTGTGCTTTCGACCTCACTCGGAGCCCCCGCCGAGGAGGTTGAAACGTGCCTACTTCGCCTGACTACTCCCCGGTTTGTTCGCCTGACTCGGCGCGCCCATCGGGCACTTCGCTTGATTCTCGGGGTGCCCTGGACGCGTTCGCGGTCGGCCTCGGGGCCGCGGTGGACCTGTTCATCGCCGCCAAGGCGGCCGAGGGCGCGTCGCCCCGGACGCTCGAGTGGTACCGCATGATCACCGGGCGCGCCGTCCGCCGGTTCGGCCCCGACCGCCCCCTCGATCGGCTCAGCGCGGCCGAGCTCCGGGCCTGGCTGCTCGAGCTCCGCGCGACCCTGGCCCCCGAGTCGATCGCGGGCTACGTGCGGGGCCTGAAGGCATTCGGCAACTGGTGCGCGGCCGAGGAGCTGGCAAGTGCGCCGGGCTTCCGCGCCCTGCGCCGGCCGCACGTGCCGCGCCGCCTCATCGCGCCCTTTTCCGACGCCGAGCTGCAGCGGCTCCTGGCGCTCGCCGAGCCGCGCGAGCGGGCCCTGGTGTTCCTGCTGCTCGACACGGGGCTGCGGCTCGCCGAGGTCGCCTCGCTCCGGATCGGCGATCTGCGGCCCGACGGGACGATCCGGGTGATGGGCAAGGGCTCGGCCGAGCGGATCGTGCCAATCGGCACCACGGCCCGGAGGGCGCTCCTCCGCTATGTCGCCGGGCGCAACCTCGTCGGCCCCGCCGACCCGCTGTTCATCGGCCGCTACGGCGCACCGCTCAGTCGACGGGGCATCCAGTATGCGATCGCCCGCCTCGGCCGCCGCGCGGGCGTCGGCACGCGCTCGAGCCCGCATACGTTCCGCCACACGTTCGCCCACGGCTACCTCGTCAATGGCGGCGACGTGTTCAGCCTCCAGCAGATCCTGGGCCACGCGACGCTCGACATGGTCCGTCGCTACGTGAGCCTGTCCGAGGCCGACCTCGTGGCGCGGCATCGGATGGCCTCGCCGGCAGATCGGCTGGTGGCCCACAGGGGATAGGTGAACCTCGTCCACACCCATCCATCCTGTGCTTCAACCGGCCCCAAGTGAATCGCCGGTACAGCGCGCTCGCTGACCGGGCCGGCGCTCCCGACGTCCGGGCCGTGGGTGGCGATCGGGCGATCACCGCTGTCGCCCGCACGATCGCCGATCGCCGTGACGAGGCGGTCGTAGGCCGCGAGCATCGCTCTCGAGGTTCGCACCGAGCAGACGTTGGGGCGGCCGGGGTGGCGGCGAGACGAGGACTCTGGGTCCATCGGTCGGCGTCAGCGAGTCGGCGTCGCCGGGCCGACCGGCGCCGGAGTTCCCTCCTGGCCGTGGCGGCGCCGGCCGTCGGATCGCACCCTGCCGCCATGGACGAGACGCTGTACGGCAATGCGGCGTCCGTGGTCAGGCAGAGGTTCGAGGACCTCTTCCGGTCCAACAATCCTCGCCGGGACAACTTCCTGTCCCGGTTGTTCGGGATGTTCAG
Organism: uncultured Chloroflexia bacterium; assembly: GCA_963821595.1. Taxonomy (GTDB): domain Bacteria; phylum Chloroflexota; class Limnocylindria; order Limnocylindrales; family CSP1-4; genus CTSoil-043. The sequence continues at coordinate 134,984 of CAWGEL010000029.1, forward strand.
CAGACATCGCGGACTTCGAATCTCCGACGAGCGGGCGCCCTACCATGACCTCGGCAGGCCGACGCTCTGGGACCCACCCGCCTTCGCGACGATCGACCTCACCCTGCAGTCGCGGTCCGACGGGCGCTGCTAGTCGGCGAGAGAAGGCCAAGCCGCCTTCGACCACCGCTACCTGGCCTGACCTCGGCTGCCCAGCTTGCCCACCACTTGGGTTCCCGGACGTCCGCCTGGTTCCTCGACGCCGCGCGGGATCCCGCCCGCCGCGAGGTCAACGTCGGTTCCAAGCCGCAGGAGGTCGCCGCAGCGATCCTCGGTGGGCGCCATCGCGCCCGAGGCCGGCTCCGACGCCATGGCCACCTTTCGGGCTCGCTGACGTGCTCTCGCTCGAGGACATGCTCGCGGATCTGCGCGCCTGGAAGAGCCTGGCCTGGGCCGCCAGGGTCGCCGAGGTCCGCGCCTGGTCGGACAGCCTGCTCGACGCCACGCGGTGACGAACTTCGCAGATCAAGATCGCCTGAGCGTCCTCGCGTCGTGGGCGGCGCGCCTCGCAGCACCCGGCTTTTCCATCGGGTCGTGGGCCGACGTGCAGCCCGATCCCAACGGCAGATGGCGGTGCCCTGGTTCGAGTTCGAGCGACGCTTGCTGATGGCGGGTGACGCGGTCGGTTGGGTCTTCGACTTGGACTGGCCGACCTGGGCCGCGTCGCCTGCCGGACAATCCCTGCTCGCCAACCCAGCGTCGGTCGAGGCCGCGAGCGCGAAATCTTGCGCGCCTGCTGATCGCGATCGTCCGCGGTGATCGCTTCTCGGAGGGCTCGGTCGCCGGGGCCTTCGAAACCCGGCTCCTGACGGCCATCGCCCGCCGCGCTGAAGCGCTGCTGGCAAGACAACCGCGCGAGGCCCGGTTGCGCTGGCAGTCGGATTGTCAGCGCGCCCAGTCGTGCTCGGAGCAGTCGGGTATGGGAGTGCCCTGACGGTCAGGGGATCACCGATCGCGGTGCGGCCGCACGGGTTGGTGCGATCAGCTCTTCGAAGAGGCCGACGGGCAATACCATCTCGGCGGCAAGGTCGGCATTGGTCGCTTGCCTGAGTGTCCGTACGGTCCGCCCTGCCCGGACAATGAGGTCCGGCGTCTCGGGGTCTCCGATCTCAACGGGCTCCTTGGTGCGCCAGCCTCGCCGGCTCATGTCGACCATTGCCCGCTGGTAGGTGACGTCGGAGATGCAGCCCAGGTCGCGCATGCGCCGGACGAGCATCGCCATCGAGACTCCCCACTGCAGCTTCAGGGCAGCGATCCGCGACCAGTCGACTCGCTTCGGGAGCAGAGGCTGATGGGATCTGCCGGAGCGAGGAACTCGGCAGCGAACGCATGGGCGCGTCGCTCCGCGGCCGGGTCACCCGGTATCGCCCCGCTGTCCATCAGCAGGTGCGCCAGCTCATGAGCGGCATCGATCGAACGGTCGGCGGCCTGCTTGTTCGCGACCAGGACGACGTACGGCACGCCCTCGATCCAACACGAGAACGCGTCGAGCTCCGGCGTCCAGCCGGTAACCGGGCGATCATGACCCCCTTGTCCTCGAGGAGGCGCACAACGTTCTGGATAGGCCCCGCACCGAGGTCCCAGGCCGCCCGCACCAGCCGTGCGGCCTCTGCAGTACCGCGTCGGCGGGGACGGTCGGCAGGTCTAGCACAGGCAGGGCGACCTCTCGACGGAGCAGGGTCACAAACTCCGCCAGCAGCGCCACCTGAGCTCGGGCGCGGGCTCGATCCCGCTGCTCCGTCGAGCGGAGGCTCCGGAAGTGCGCCTCGGTTTCGGCAACCTCGAACCTCGGGCGGCTCGCGGCGAAGAACGCCGGCGAGACCTCAAGTTCCTCGGCGAGCCGGATCAGGCGCTCGGTGCTCGGCTTCGCGACGCCGGCCTCGAACTGGGCGATAGCAGTCGGGGTCACATCGACCGCTGCAGCCACGTCGGCCTTGCTGTAGCCGCGCAGCTCGCGCGCCTGACGTAGTCGACCCCCGTCGAAAAGGACACGGGCGGTCTCGACGTCTGCAGGTGGCGGGACATCTGTGGCGGGCCTCCCGGTAGTGCTGCACCGAGCGCCGCGGCGGTGTCCGGGGCGCTGCACCACAGGCACGTTAGCACAAGTAAGGGTGACGGTCTGGACACCAGAACTGAAGTGATCGATGATATGATCTGTGCGGACAAGGAGCCAGCGTGGCGGCCTCGGCTGCCCACCGACCGAGGGTTACGACATTGCCCGACGCCGCTCCTCCAGGGTCTCGTGACCTCTCGTTGGTCGAGGTCTTCGCTGGCGTACCCGCCGGGCTCCTTCGTGGTGGTCAGCGCCAGTCCTACCGGGACGGAACGTCATCCTTGCCTCCGGGAGCCGACCCGGACCGTCTGATCCTGCTGCTGCGGGGGCACGTCGGCATCCGCGAGGACGGCATCCGCATCGCCGGACGAACTCCCATCCGCCTCATCGGCGAGCTCGCGTTCATCGACGACAAGCCGCGCGCGGCTTCGGCCATCGCCGAAGGTGCAGTCGAGACGTTCGAGATCCCCGCCGAGAACGTTGCAGCGGCTGCTCGCCGACCCGGTATTCCTGCGCAACCTCGTCGGCGAGCTGACCTGGAAGCTCCGTGAGGCAACCGCCGAGCGTGCCTGGCGCTACCGGTCCGACGAGATCCTGTTCGGCACGCTAACGGCGCACGCGTCTCGCGAGTTGGTGCAGGAGGTGCTCGCCACGGGCCACGACGGGGCGCTGCGCAAGACCGAGGTCGTCACGCTCTTCGCCGACATCCGCGGCTTCACGGCCACCTCCGGCCGGACAGGATGCTCCCCGAGGACCTCGGGCGCGAACTCGGCGCCTACCTCGATGCGGCGGTGGATGTTGTGACCGTCATGGCGGCATCGTGGACAAGTTCATCGGCGACGCGGTGATGGCGGTCTGGGGTTACGTCCCGCGAACCGACGACCGCGCCAGGGCGCTCGCGTGCGCGGAGGAGCTGATCCGGCGGGCCGGCGGCATGACCCTCGGCGGTGAACCGATCCGCCTTGGAGCGGGCATCGAGTCCGGGATCGCCATGCTCGGGGTCATCGGCAGCGATGGCAAGCGCAGCTTCACCGTGATCGGCCAGCCGGTGAACGCCGCGTCTGGTTCGAGTCCGAAACCAAGGAGCTCGGGGTTCAGGTCTGCGTTGGCCCCGACCTCGCGGCCGGACTCGCGGACGAGGACCGGGCTCGGCTGACCGGCCCGATCCACAAGACCATCAGGGGCGTGGGCGAGATCGACGTCTTCACGCTCACCGTGAAGGTCGAGTTTTTCGGGGCCGATGAAGTCGAGGATCTCGGCGGTGTAGCGCCGTGTGATGCGCTCCAGTTCGCCTTGCGACAACACCTTCGGATCGCAAATGACCCCGCCTTTAGCTCCTCCGAACGGAATGTTGACCACGGCGCATTTCCAGGTCATCCACGCCGCCAGGGCGCGGATTTCATCCAGCGTCACGTCCGGCGCAAAGCGGATGCGGCCCTTCCCCGGCCCGCGCGCGATCGAGTGCTGCACACGGTAGCCGGTGAAGACCTCCAACCGCCCGTCGTCGAGCTGCACCGGGATGTTAATGGCGATCTCCTTCGAGGGCAGCCTCAACACCTTGCACATTCCGTCGTCCAGGCCCAGCCTGGCGGCGGCTTCATCGAAGCGCGCTTCCGCGGCCAGCCAAGTGTTCAATTCTTGTTCCAATGAGAGGGTAGTTTCCAAGGGTGCCGCACCTCCGACCTCATTATGGCAGCGGGAGCGGCGGC
>CAWGEL010000030.1:0-59421 GCA_963821595.1 uncultured Chloroflexia bacterium
GGAGGCGATCGCCGAGGCGGCCTCGCTGGTCACGACCGGCGTCACGGTCCAGGGCGACATCCACGCAGATCCCGCGTACCGCGCCGCGATGGCCGCCGTCATGGCCCGCCGGGCGCTGACGATGGCGCTGGGGCGGCTCGGGTAGGGCCGCCGCCCAGCCCGGGCCGGCGCGCCGGACCGGCCGCCGCCTGCCGCCGCGTCGACGCGCTGCGTCGCCCGGCGCGTCGGCGCGCTCGGTGGCCCGGCATGCTCCGCCGCGGCCCCGGCGCGCTACGCTCCCGACGATGAGGCTCGTCTCGATCGTCGCCGGGGGTCCGCTGCCAGAGCCAATGGCGTCGCTCGACGGCGCCGTGCTGGCGCGGGACCTCGTCGTGGCCGGCGAGCGGTGGTCGAAGGGCCGGCGCCTCGCCCCGTCCGACCTGGTCGCCCTGGTCGGCGGCGACGTCTCGCGGCCCGGCCCGTGGTCAGGTCCTGCCCGTACGCGGCCCGTGTTGGTCGCGGTGCTGGTCCCAGAGCCCGGCGATGTCCACGAGGACGAGGCTGCGGGCCGCCTGGCGGCGGCGGTCGCGGGGCCAGGCCTCGTGGCGCGCGGCCCGGCCGAGTCGCGGATCGACCTGCTGGCGGCCGAATCGGGCGAGGTCCGGGTGGCCGCCTCGGCGTTGGAGCGCGTCAACCGGATCGACGGGCTCTCCGTCTTCAGCGTGCTCGATGGGCAGCTGGTCGCGGCCGGTGCCCTCGTCGCGTCCGTCAAGACCGGGCCACACCTGGTGCCCGACGCCGCGCTCGCGCGCGCCGAGGCGATCGCCGCGGGTCGCCGGGGCCCGCTGGTCGAGGTCCGTCCATTCCGTGCCCTCCGGATCGCGGCGGTGGTGAAGGAGACGCTCGCCGAGGCCGCCCGGATCCGGTTCGAGGCGACGCTGAAGGCCAAGGTCGATGGCATGGGCTGCGTGCTGGCCGGCATCGGCTACGTGGCCGACAACCCGACCGCAGTGGCCGGGGCGTTCGGCTCGCTCGTCCGGGGCGCCGGTGCCGTCGACATCGTCCTGACTGCGGGCACCGCGTCGGCCGACCCGTCCGATGCGGTGTTCACGGCGTTGGCGGCCGTCGGCGGCCGCGTCACCAGCCATGGCGTGCCCGCCCATCCGGGCTCGATGCTCTGGCTCGGCCGCGCCGGCCGGACCGCGTTCCTGGGCCTGCCGACCTGCGGCGCGTACTCGCGGGCCACGGCCGTCGACCTGCTCCTGCCGTGGCTGGTCGCCGGCGAGCCGCCCACGCGGGCCACCGTCGCCCGCCTCGGCCATGGCGGCATCCTGACCCGCGACATGCGCTTCCGCTTCCCGCCCTACGCCCGCGACCTGGACGCGCCGGAGGGATAGGGGCGAGGGCGGGCCTTCCCGGTGCGCCGTTCCGGGAAAGCCCGGACAGATCGGCGCTGCCTGCTCTGCTACCGTCGAGGCGTGAGCCCACGAGTTCGCAACCTGATCGCGGTCGCGTTCGGTGTGGCGAGCCTGGTCCTGAGCCTCGCAACGCTCGCAATCGGGCGATCGGACTACGGCCTGACGCTGGGTCAGGACGGCGATTACGTCCGCATCGTCAACGTCCGACCGGGCAGTCCGGCCGAGGCCGACGGCCTCCGGTCATCGCAGATCGTCGTGTCGCTGAACGGCCGTGACTTCATCCGGTTGCCGCAGCTGGTCCCGGCCGATCAGGTGCCTCCCACGGAGGCGCCGCTCGTCACGCCGGCACCTGGCAAATCCGCGCCGTCCAGCCCGACCCCGTCGGCATCCGCGCCGTCCAGCCCGACCCCGTCGGCCTCCGCGCAATCCAGCCCGACCCCGTCGGCCTCCGCGCAATCCAGCCCGACCCCGTCGGCATCTTCGGCGCCCGGTACGTCCTCGGTGTCCAGCCCGACCCCGGGTGCCTCGGCGATCCCATCACCCAGCCCGATCGTCCAGGGAGGCGCATCGGCCGGCTCCAGCAGCGTGCCTGGCGGCTCTGCCAACCCGGCGCCTTCGCCCACGTCGGCCCCGAGCTCGATCGCCGAGGCGAGCCCGCCGGCGGCCAGCGCGGTCCCGTCGCCACCCGCGGCAGCCGGCCTGCCGGTCGGTTTCGTCCTTGATCCGCAGTCGCCGGTTGCGCAGCCGCTCCAGCAGGGCGAGGAAGGCCTCCTCGTCGCGCCCGTTCGCTACCTATCCGTCATCGACGCCCATGAGCTCGACGTCGGCGGCCCGGCGCCGGGGGAGTGGAACGTGACCAGCACGTTCGTGGACTCCCAGTTTCAGCCCGACTCGACCGCCGCCGTGTTCGGCGTCGGCCTGGCCATCCTGCTCGTGGGGCTGTGGTGGCTCGCCAGCCGCCTGTCGGGCCCGACGCTCCGGCCACTCGCGGCGCCGCTGGCGGTCGCGACGGCACTGCCCCTCCTCCTTCAGCCGTTGATCGCTTCCACCACCCCGGGCCTCGTCCTCGCCGCCCGCTTCCTGCAGGTGGCCGGGATGACCCCGCTGGCTCACGCCCTCGTAGAGCGCGTCGACGACCCGCCCGTCCGGTGGGCCGTGCGCATCGCCTGGCCCGCGTTCGCCATCGCTGCCGCCGCCGTGGGCGCCCTGCGGCTGCTCGACGTCGAGGCTTCGGCGGGGATCACGCTCTTGTGGATCCAGCTCGTCGGTGCCGTCGCCGCGCTGCCGGCGTTCGCGGCGGCGGTTCGCCTCGGTGGGTCCGGCGCCCGGTCGCGTCCCGAACGAGGCGTGCTCCCGTCGCTGCAGTTGCTCCTGGCGGGCCTCACACCCGTCGTCGCCCTTGGAGCGGCCACCCTCGGAAGCGGCAGCCTCGCCATCCCGGTCGTGGGCCTCTGGCTGGCGGCGATCGCCGTCACGGGTCGCTACGCGGTTCGGCCGCTCGCGCGCCTGGCAGGTCGGGCAACCCTCCAGCGCGACCTCGTCGTCGCGGCGACCGAGGCGGAGCGGGCCCGCGTCGCCGCCGACATCCATGACGATGCCCTCCAGGACCTCACGCTCCTGGTCCGGCGACTCGATGCGAGCGGCGACGTCGAAGGCGCGGAGATGGCGCGAGGCGTGTCGGATCGCCTGCGAGCGATCTGCGGTGACCTTCGCCTGCCGGTCCTGGACGACCTGGGCGTGGCCGCGGCCCTCGAGTGGCTGACCCAACGCATCGGCAGGATCGCCGGCGGCGAGGTCCGCCTGGAATCGAGCGAGGGCGTGCGGCCACCGCCCGATGTCGAGCTGGCGATCTTCCGGGTGGCCCAGGAGGCCCTGGGCAATGCCGCCAAGCACGGCCAGCCCCCGATCATCGTGCGCTACCGATCGTCAGGCGAAGGTGCGTCGCTCTCCGTTGACGACGCCGGACCGGGTATCGCCCCGGACGCGGCCGAACGGGCGGAGGCGGGCGGCCGGCTGGGCCTCCTGAACATGCACCAGCGCGCGGAGCAGATCGGCGCGATCCTCGACATCGGGCGGTGGCCCGGCGGCGGCACGCACGTCGCCCTCGAATGGCGACCGCACTGATCCGCGTCGCCATCGTTGACGACCATCCGGTCGTTCGCGACGGGACGGCGGCCCTGCTCGCCGTCCAACCGGGCCTGGCCGTGGTCGGCACGGCGGGGACCCTGGCAGAGGCACGGGACCTGATTGGGCGCGTAGACGTCGACGTCGTGCTGCTCGACGTCCGCCTGGGCGGCGAGAGCGGGCTGGGCCTCCTGGGACCCGGGCTGGTTGCGGTGGCTCGGGCGCCGGCGATCGTCCTGCTCACGGCCTACGACTACCCGCAGTACGCCGATGCCGCGCTTCGGCGGGGAGCCGCCGGGTTCGTGCTCAAGACGGCACCGCTGGCCGAGCTCGTCGAGGCGATCCGCGTCGCGGCGAGTGGCGGGCTGGCCTTCCAGATTCGGCCGCGGGCCGGCGACCCGAACCGTCTAACGGGGCGTGAGCTGGACGTCGTTCGGCTGGTCGTCGACGGGCGCACGAACGACGAGATCGGGGCCGCTCTCGGCATCGGCAGCAAGACCGTCGAGACGCACCTGCGCCGCCTGTTCGAGCGGTTCGGCTTCGCCTCGCGGACGGAGCTCGCCGCGCGGGCCCTGCGCGAGGGCTGGATGGACATCCCGCCTGAGTAGGCGGGTGCGGCGCCGTAGGTGCCCGTGGGCCGCCCGGCCCCGCGGAATGACTCATTCGTCCACGGTCGAGCGTGATCCGGTGCTGGGATCCGCGTCCGAGGCCCCGTTGCGTCGTCAAGCCGCACTGATCGATCCGGAACTGAGTCAGCACCAGCGCCGCGGCTGCGACTCGCGCGGCCGCGGCGCGGCATGACGGGCGCGCCTCCTCGCCGGTGTACGATCGGTTGCCCATCCATGATGCGAGGGACGATGAGCGAGACGAACGGGGCGACGATGGCCACGAACGGCGGCATGGCCAGAAGGCGGCATGGCCACGAACGGCAGCCCGACCGCGAACAGCGGCACGGCTGCGATGGCCGACCTGCCGGGGAACCTGGCGACGATCGACGGCCTCCAGGAGGCGCTGCGGGCGGAGAACTACGTCGCCGACCGGGGCCTGACCACGGCCGTCTTCCTGGCCCTCAAGCTCGACCGGCCGCTCCTCCTCGAGGGAGAGGCCGGCGTCGGGAAGACGCAGCTGGCCAAGACGCTCGCCGACGTGCTCGGGACGCGCCTGATCCGCCTCCAGTGCTACGAGGGCCTGGACGTCAACACGGCCGTCTACGAGTGGAACTACCCGCGCCAGATGCTGGAGATCCGGCTGCTCGAGGCGCGCGGCGAGATCCAGACCGCCACCGCCCACGACATCTTCGGGGCCGACTTCCTGCTGAAGCGGCCGCTGCTCCAGGCCCTCGAGGCGGCCAACGGCGTCGCCCCGGTCCTGCTCATCGACGAGATCGACCGCGCCGACGAGGAGTTCGAGGCGTACCTGCTCGAGATCCTCTCGGACTTCCAGGTGACCATCCCGGAGATCGGGACCGTCCGCGCCGAGTGCCCGCCGCGCGTGATCCTGACCTCGAACCGGACGCGCGAAGTCCACGACGCGCTGAAGCGCCGCTGCCTCTACCACTGGATCGACTACCCGACGGCGGACAAGGAGATGGAGATCATCCTGGCCCGCCTGCCCGCCACGCCCGAACGGCTGGCCCGCCAGGTGGTCGCCTTCATCGGGCGCCTCCGTTCGACCGACCTGACGAAGGTGCCGGGCGTCGCCGAGACGCTCGACTGGGCGGCCGCCCTGCTCGCCCTCGGCGCGCGCGAGCTCGCCCCCCAGCTCGTCGACGAGACGCTCGGCGTGCTCCTCAAGTACGAGGAGGACGTCCGCCGCGTCCGCGGCTCGGCCGCCGCGACGTACGTCGACGAGCTGGCCGCAGCCGGCCTGTAGGGGGCGACGAGAGGTGGGCGAAGCGCGGCCCGCCGCCAGGCCGTCCGCGACGAAGGGATCCGCCGCCCGAGGCCGCACGCCGAGACCGCCGGCCGGGGTTCGCGTCAAGGCCGCCGACCCGGTCGCCGACTTCGATGGCGAGGTGTTCCTCCGCAATGCCGTCATCTTCACGAGGGCGCTGCGTTCGGCCGGCGTGCCGACGGACCTCGGTGGCGCGCTCGACTTCGCCCGCGCCATGACGTTCGTCGACCTGGGCGACCGCGGCCAGGTCCACGCCGCGGGCTCGGCCATCTTCTGCCGCCGCCACCTCGACCTGGCGACGTACGACCTCGTGTTCGACCAGTTCTGGCGACGCCACGTCGCCCGCATCGCTCCGTCCGCGCTGGCGGCCGAGACGCCCCGGCCACCGGGCAAGGAGCAGGAGAAACGCCCGGAGCAGGCCCCCGAGTCGACCGCGGAGCGTCGCACGCCGCGCGATGGCGCACGGCTGGAGCAGGCCGAGCCGTCAGACGACGAGCGTGAGCCTGAGGAGACCGGGACGAAGGTGGTCTCGCCGCGGGCGTTCAGCGCGGGCGAGGCCTTCCACCACCGCGATTTCGACCGCATGACGTCCGCCGAGCTGTTCGACGCCGAGCGCCTCATCGACCTCCTTCGGCCGCGCCTGGAGACGCGCCGGACGCGCCGCCACGAGCTGCATCCGCACGGCCGGAAGCTGGCGCCACGGGCGATGTTCCGGCGCAACCTCAAGAGCGGCGGCGACCTGGTGGATTGGGTCTGGCGGCGCCGCGTCCGCGAGCCGCGCAGCATCGTGGTCCTGTGTGACGTGTCCGGTTCGATGGAGCGGCACGCTCGCCTGCTGCTCCGCTTCGTGCAGGCGCTCACCCGGGCGAGCCGCGTGCGCACGGAATCCTTCGTGTTCGGCACGCGGCTCACGCGGATCACCCACGAGCTTCGCGGCCGCGACCCGGACCTGGCGCTCCGGCGTGTCAGCGAGAGCGTCGCCGACTGGTCGGGCGGCACGCGGATCGGCGACTCGTTCCGGCAGTTCAACCAGCGCTGGGCGCGGCGCGTCCTGCGGACGTCGGGGGTCGTGCTGGTGGTGTCGGACGGCTGGGATCGGGGAGATCCGGAGCTGGTCCGGGCGGAGGCGGCCCGCCTCCAGCGCAACTGCCATCGCCTGATCTGGCTCAACCCGCTGGCCGGCGCGGACGGCTACGAGCCGCTGGCGGCTGGCATGGCGGCCGCCTACCCATCGATCGACGACTTCCTGCCGATGCACAGCCTGGCCTCGCTGGAACGACTCGGGCAGGTCCTCGGCGGCCTGGGCCTGGGATCGGCCGGGCGACCCCCGCGGACCGGCCACCCGCGCGTTCACCGGATCGCGGACTCCGAGGCGGCGGGTCCGACGCGGCCGCCGGGCCGCACCGCGCCGCGCGTGGGCGGCCCGCCGGCGGCAGCCGCCGGACTGGAGCCGGCCGATCCCGCGAGCGCGCGCCGCCTGGCGCCCTGATCGGAGGCGATGACGATGCGTGAGCTGCTCGAGACGGTGCGGGCCTGGCAGGCCGAGGGAGCGGACCTGGGCCGGGCGGTCGTCGTGCGCTCGTTCGGGTCGGCGCCGCGACCCGAGGGTGCGAACCTCGTGGTGACCGCGGACGGGCGGCTGGCCGGCAGCGTGTCGGGCGGCTGCGTGGAGGGCGCGGCGTTCGAGGAGATCCAGCAGGCTCGCGCCGAGGGCGTGAGCCGGGTCATCCGTTACGGCATCAGCGACGAGCAGGCGTGGGACGTGGGCCTGGCCTGTGGCGGCACGATCGACGTGCTGGTGGAGCCGTTCGTGCGGCCCGAGGTGGTCGCCGCGGCCGCCGGTTCCGGCGGCGAGGCCGTGGTCATTCCGCTGCCGGGCGATTCCCCGCCGCCGGCGTTCGGGCCGCACCCGCGGGGGGCGGGGGAGCGGCCGGCGGACGCCTTCGTCGCCCGGGCGGATGGCTCGCTGGCGGGCTCGTCCGGGTCCAAAGCCGCGGATGCGGCAATCGCCGCGCGCCGCTCGCGACCTGCTGCTCCGCGGTGGATCCACGACCGTGGAGGCGGACGGGCGACAGTTCTTCCTCGAGGGCTACCCGGCCGCTGCCCGCCTCGTCGTGGTCGGTGCGGTCCAGGTCGCGATGCCGCTGGTGCACATCGCCCGCGAGCTCGGCTACTCGACCGTCGTGATCGATGGGAGGCCGGCCTTCGCCACCGCGGCGCGCTTCCCCGACGTCGACCGGCTCATCGTCGGCTGGCCGGACGAGGTGGCCGAGGAGATCGGCCTCGGCCGGGACGATGCAGTGGCGATCCTCACGCACGACGTCAAGTTCGACGAGCCCGCGATCGTCGAGGCGCTCCGCCGCGGTTGCCGCTACGTGGGAGCCGTCGGCTCGCGCAAGACGCAGGCCGACCGGCGGGCCAGGCTCCGGGCGGCGGGCATCGCGGACGAACAGCTCGATCGCCTGCGCGGCCCGATCGGCCTGGACCTTGGCGGTCGTGCCCCGGCCGAAACCGCGCTGGCGATCATGGCCGAGGTCGTGGCCGAGCGGTACGGCGGGACGGGCCTGCCGATGCGGTCGCGGGCGCAGGCGATGGCAGGGGCGAGCGCGGCGGCGGCGTCGTCGAGGCCCGGCACGGCACTTGGGGCGGCTGAAGCCCGTTCGCCGACGGGCCCGGCCGGGACTCCCGCGGCGCCGGTTGCCCCTGAGTCGACGGGACGATGATCGAGGCCCGGACGACGGTCGGCCTGGTGCTCGCGGCCGGGACCGCGACCCGTTTCGGCGGCGGGAAGGTCCTCGCAGATCTCGATGGCAGACCGCTGCTCGCCCACGTGCTGGCGGCGGCCCGCCGGGCCGGGCTCGGAAGCCTGATGGTGGTGCTCGGGCGGGACGCGGCCGCAGTGGAGCGCGCGATGCACCGTGACGACGCGACCGCGTGGGCGGCCGTCGTGCGCCTGATCAACCCGGCCCCGGAGCGAGGCCTGGCCAGCTCGGTCCGGATGGGGATGGCGGCCGCGATCGCAGTCCCGGGCGTGCGGGCTGTCCTAGTGTTGCCGGGCGACCAGCCGCGTGTTCGGCCGGAGGTCATCGCGGCGCTGCTCGCCGCGGATGTTCCCGCGGACGCGACTGCCGTCATCCCCCGCTACGCGGGCGACGCGAGCCCGAACCCGGTGCTGCTCCTTCCCGCCGGCTGGCCCCTGGTCGCCGAGCTCGACGGCGACCGCGGCTTCGGCCCGCTGCTCGCGCGCCATGCCGACCGCATGCTGCGGGTCGATGTCGCCGGCGCGAACCCCGACGTCGACACGGCCGCCGACCTCGCGGCGTTGCGCGCATGAGCGACTCGGCCAGCGCGGCGTCGGCCGGCGCAGCGCTCCGCGACTGGGCGGCGCGCGTTCGGGCGAACCGCGACCAGGCCGAACGGCTCCGCGAGACGGCGCCCGGCGGCGACTTCTACGCGCCCGTTTCGTCCGTCTTCGCGGCCGACCCGCGCCGGGCCGACGACGAGATCCTCGACGCCCTCCGGGCCATGGCCGCGCCCGGCGAGACCTGGCTCGACATCGGTGCCGGCGCCGGTCGCTACGCGCTCCCGCTCGCGCTGCGCCTTTCGGTGAGGGGGGCGCGGCCGGTCGCGTGATCGCGGTGGACCCGTCGCCGTCAATGCTGGCCGGGCTTCGCGATGGGATGGCCCAGCACGGGATCGCCAACGTCGAGCCGGTCGAGGGGCGGTGGCCGCTCTCGACGGGCGGCTCCGGCGCTGTCGGCAGACGTCGCCCTGATCGCCCACGTCAGCTACGACATCGAGGATCTCGGCCCGTTCCTCGCCGCGATGGAGGCGGCGTCCCGGCGCGTATGCGTCGCGGTCTTGTCGACGAGCGCGCCGTCGACCATGGCCGCCCCGCTCTGGCCGGCCGTCCATGGCGAGGAGCGCGACGAGCTGCCCGCACTCGAGGAGTTCGTGGCGGTCCTCCGTGCGCGCGGCCGAACGGTCGAGGTTCGCCGGTTCGATGGGTCGGCCCGCACGTACCGTTCCCGCGACGAGCTGCTTCGCTGGGCCCGGCACCAGACGTTCGTGGCGGTCGGATCGGCCGCGGACCGCCGCCTGGAGGCCGAGATCGATCGCCGCCTCGTCGAGGATCCCGACGGCGTCCGGTTTGCCCACGCGGTCCCACTCGACCTGGGCCTGGTCACGTGGGCGCCGCGGTAGGGGATGGGCCGCGCGCCGCGGCTGCCACGGCGGCCTCAATGGCGGCCCGGTCGGCCACGGCGGGTCCTGCCGCAACGGCCACGGCCGGCAACGGCGGATCGTGCCGGGCCGCTCGGCGCGAGAAACGGACTCCAGGAATTGCCGCGCATCCACCGCGGGGATCTTCGGGGCCTTGACCCGGCTCGATCACGCACTGCAGGGGGCCGCTGGGCTCGCACGCACGCACGAGGAACGCCTGCGACGGGCAGGCCCAGGGCGCGTGGGCCCCCTTGCATTCTCCCGGTGGATCAGTGGCAGCCATCGGCGCGATTTCTCCGGATACGATGCCCGTGGTGGATCGATGGCTTTTCGCGGCAGGGGCCGGTCGCCGAAGCGCCACGTTCGTGCCCTCCTGACCGCCGCGCACTCGCGCCCGAGTAGTGTCATGCCGCAACGGCAATGATCTGTGCGTTCGCGCGCCTCGGACGGCCTGCACGCGCCGCCGCCGAGCGCGCCCCCGCCGCGTACGCATGAACGCCTGACCGTCCTGGTCGCGATCCCGTGCGGGCGGCACCAATTTCCTCGGCGAACGCATGGAACATTGCCGGAACGGCAGCCGGAAGAGCCGGGAACGGCAGCCGGAAGAGCCGGGAACGGCAGCCGGAAGAGCCGGGAACGGCAGCCGGGAGAGCCGGAACCGCGGCCCGGAACCGCGGCCGTCTCCGCGGCCCCGGAACCGCGCCCCGGAACCGCGGCCCCGGAACCGCGGCCCCGGAACCGCGGCCCGGAACCGCGGCCCCGGAACGGCAGTCGCGGGAAGCGGCCCTGCCCGCCGTCTCACCTCGCGCGACGCCCCTGCCGCAACCATGATTGCGACTGCATCCATTCGGGTGCATCATGCGAATTGCGTGCATGATCCGCATGACGGACACGATGCAGGAGGGCCCCCAGCCCCGCTCGTTGAGCTGAACGAATCTCCGAGCCCCATCCACGCCTGATCCCCCAGCGCGGCGCGTCCCTGCAGCCGCACCTCACTGCAACCGACGGGAGGGTCACGACTCCGATGATTCCGGCAGCCTTCGACTACGCCCGACCGGGCAGCCTCGACGAGGCGCTCCGGCTGTTGCGCGACCATGAGGGCGAGGCGAAGGTCCTCGCCGGCGGCTATTCACTGATCCCGATCCTGCGCTACCGGCTGGCGTCACCCGGCCTGCTCGTCGACATCGGGAACCTCGCCGACCTGTCCTACATCCGCCAGGCCGACGGCGAGCTCCGGATCGGGGCCCGCACCACCCACCACCAGCTCGAGAAGAATGACGCGGTCCGGGCTGCCTCCGGCCTCTGGAGCGACGCGGCCGCCGGCATCGGCGACCCGCAGGTCCGCAACTGGGGCACGATCGGCGGCTCCCTCGCGCACGCGGACCCGTCCTCGGACTGGCCGGCCGTCATGCTTGCCAGCCGCGGCTCGCTCGTGCTGCGCAGCCTCGACGGCGAGCGCGTCGTGGCGGCGCGCGACTTCTTCCTGGACACATTCGTCACGGCGATCGAACCGACCGAGATCCTGGTGGAGGTCCGGGTGCCGATCGCGCCGCCGCGGTCCGGCGGCGCCTACGAGAAGATCGAACGCAAGGCAGGCGACTTCGCCACGGCTGCAGCCGCCGTCCAGCTGACGCTCGCCGCCGACGGCACCATCGCGAGTGCCGGCCTGGCCCTCTCCGCGGTGGCCGAGACGGCCTTCGTCGTCGACGCCGCCGTGGCCGCGATGACCGGCGCCCACCCGTCGGCAGAGCTCGAAGCTGCCGTGCGCGCCGCCTGCGCGACCGGCAGCCGGCCCGTGCGCGACAGCCACGGGCCCGTCGACTACAAGCGGGCGATGGCCGGCGAGATGGCCGTCCGCGCGCTGCGCCGCGCGCTCGCCCGCGCGTCCGCCTGACCCACGCGACCGAACGGAGGCAGACACACGTGAGCACGATCCATGTGGCCGTCACGGTCAACGGCGCGCGGGTGGAACGCGACGTCGAGCCGCGCCGGCTGCTCGTCCACTTCCTGCGCGAGGACCTCGGCCTGACGGGCACCCACGTCGGCTGCGATTCGTCGACCTGCGGCGCGTGCACCGTCGTCGTCGACGGCCAGAGCGCCAAGAGCTGCACGATGCTGGCGGCGGCGGCCGATGGCCGCGAGGTCCGCACCATCGAAGGCATGGAGGTGGCGGGCAAGCTCCACCCCCTCCAGCAGGCGTTCTGGGACCAGCACGGCCTGCAGTGCGGTTTCTGCACGCCCGGCATGATCATGCAGTCGAGCTGGCTGCTGACCGAGAACCCGGACCCGACGGAGGACGAGATCCGCCACGGGATCTCCGGCAACCTCTGCCGCTGCACGGGCTACGTGAACATCGTCAAGGCCATCCAGCAGGCCGCCACGGAGCTGCGCGCAGCCCCGGCCGAGTCGGCCGCGGCCGGGTAGGGGAGGCCGAGATGGTTGCCGAGTACGAGGCCCAGGCGCCCACGACCACCGCCGAGGTCGGCGGGATGGGCCATGCCATCAAGCGCAAGGAAGACCCCCGCTTCATCCGCGGCAAGGGCGAGTACATCGAGGACGTCAACCTCCCGAACCAGGTCTGGATGGCCATCGCTCGCTCGCCATACGCGCACGCGAAGATCCGTTCCATCGATTCGAGCGCGGCCCTGGCCATGCCCGGCGTCCTGGCGGTGATCACCGGCAAGGATCTCGAGAAGGCCGGCCTGCACTGGATGCCGACGCTGGCCGGCGACAAGCAGATGGTGCTGCCGGTCGACACGGTCATGTACCAGGCCCAGGAGATCGCCGGCGTCATCGCCGAGGACCGCTACGTCGCCGCCGACGCGGCGGCCGCGATCGAAGTCGACTACGAGCCGCTGCCCGTGGTCGTCGACCCGTTCAAGGCGCTCGAACCGGACGCCCCGGTCCTCCGGCCCGACCGGGGGCCGGACAAGCAGAACAACCACATCTGGCACTGGGAGTCGGGCGACCGGGCGGCCGCGGACGCGGCCCTGGCGGCGTCCGACCGGGTTGTTCCCATCGACGTCTACATCCCGCGGATTCATGTGTCGTCGATCGAGACCTGCGGCTGCATCGCGGACTGGAACCCCGTCCGCGGCCACCTCGACTTCCACGTCACCAGCCAGGCGCCGCACGCCTACCGGACCGTCATCAGCCTGGTGTCGGGCATCCCGGAGCACAAGATCCGGGTCAAGACCCACGACATCGGCGGCGGATTCGGCGGCAAGGTGCCGGTCTATCCGGGTACGTCGTGGCGATCGTCGCCTCGCTGACCCTGGGCCGGCCCGTCAAGTGGATCGAGGCCCGCTCGGAGAACCTCCAGGCCGATTCGTTCGCCCGCGACTACCACATCCATGCCGAGCTCGGCGTGAAGAACGACGGCAAGATCACCGGCCTCCGCGTCAAGACGCTCGCGGACCACGGCTACACCGACGCCGCCGCGGATCCCTCGAAGTTCCCGGCCGGCCTCTTCAACGTCATCACCGGCTCCTACGACATGCCGGCGGCCTTCGTCGAAGTCGACGCCGCGTATACGAACAAGCCACCCGGCGGCGTTGCCTACCGCTGCTCGTTCCGGGTCACGGAGGCGGTCCACACGATCGAGCGCCTCGTCGACGTCGCGGCCGGCGAGCTCGGCATGGACCCGGCCGAGTTCCGCTTCAAGAATTTCATCCAGCCGGAGCAGTTCCCGTACCGCTCCGCCACCGGCTGGGAGTACGACTCGGGCAACTACCCGGCGGCGCTCCGCAAGGCCATGGACATGATCGGGTACGAGGACCTGCGCCGCGAGCAGGCGGAGAAGCGCGCCCGTGGCGAACTGATGGGCATCGGGATCAGCTCGTTCACCGAGATCGTGGGCGCGGGGCCGTCGCACGACTTCGACATCATCGGCATCAAGATGTTCGACTCCTGCGAGATCCGGGTCCACCCGACCGGTTCGGCCGTGGCGCGCCTCGGCGTCCAGTCGCAGGGCCAGGGCCACGAGACGACGTTTGCCCAGATCATCGCCGAGGAGCTGGGCATCCCGGCCGACAAGATCACGATCGAGGAGGGCGACACGGACACCGCGCCGTACGGCCTCGGCACCTACGCCTCGCGCTCCACGCCCGTCGCCGGCGCGGCCACCGCGGTCGCCGCCCGCAAGATCCGTGACAAGGCCCGCAAGATCGCCGCTCACCTCCTCGAGGCCAACGCGGACGACCTCGAGTGGACGAACGGGAAGTTCTCCGTGAAGGGCTCCCCGGACAAGTCGAAGACGATCGCCGAGATCGCCTTCGCCGCCTACACGAACCATCCGCAGGGGATGGAGGCGGGCCTCGAGGCGGTCGACTACTACGATCCGCCGAACCTGACGTTCCCCTTCGGCTCGTACATCTGCGTCGTCGACATCGACAAGGCCACCGGCCAGGTGTCCGTCCGCCGGTTCGTCGCCGTCGACGACTGCGGCAACATCATCAACCCCATGATCGTGGACGGCCAGATCCACGGCGGGCTCACGATGGGCCTCGCGCCGGCCCTGTACGAAGAGATCCCCTACGACGAGAACGGCAACAACCTGGCCGGCACGTTCCTCGACTACCTCGTGCCGACCGCGGTCGAGGTGCCGTCGTGGGAGACCGGCAAGACGATCACGCCCTCGCCGCACCACCCGATCGGGGCCAAGGGAGTGGGGGAATCGGCCACGGTCGGCGCACCGCCGGCGATCGCCAACGCGGTGGTCGACGCGCTCTGGCACCTCGGCGTGCGCCACGTCGACATCCCGATGACGCCGCCCAGGATCTGGGCGATCCTGCAGGAGAAGGGGGTCGCGATGTGATGGGCGCGACCGACGACCCGGCAGCGACGGCCGGCCCGGCAGCGACGACAGGCCCGGGCGCGGCCGGACACTCCCACTCGCATCCCGCGTCCTGGCCGGGCTCCTCGACGGCCGCCGTCATGGCCCGGGCCGCGGGCCTTGCGGCGGCCGGCCGGCCGTTCGTCATGGCCACGGTCGTGGCCGTGTCCCGGCCGACCTCGGCGAAGCCGGGCGCGCACGGCATCATCCTCCCGGACGGCACGATCGAGGGCTGGGTCGGGGGCGCCTGCGCCCAGCCATCCGTGATCGCGGAGTCGCTGCGGGCCCTCGCCGACGGCGAGCCGCGGCTGCTCCGCATCTCGGCGGAGGCCCCCTCCGAGCGGCGACGCGCCGACGGCATCGTCGATCTGGTGATGACCTGCCATTCGGGCGGGACCCTGGAGATCTTCGTGGAACCGCACCTGCCGTCGCCGGATCTGTGGGTCGTGGGTGACACGCCCATCAGCCGCGCGCTCGCGGAGCTCGGGGCCGCTGCCGGCTTCGCGGTCACGGCCATCGACCCGGCTGCTTCCGTGGCGCAGGTGCCGCCCGGCGTGCACGTGCACACGGCACGGGAGGTCGCCTCGCTCGCAGCCGCGACCCCGCCCTACGCGGTGGTCGCAACTCAGGGTCAGTGGGACGAGGAGGCCCTTGAAGCGCTGCTCCGCCGCGACGTCGCCTACGTCGGCCTGGTGGCCAGCGCTCGCCGGGCCGCCGCGGTGCAGGACTACCTTGATCTCGCCGGCATCCCGGCGGAGCGGCGGGCGGCCGTCCGTGCGCCGTGCGGCCTGGACCTGGGAGCCGCCACGGCGGCCGAGGTGGCGGTGAGCATCCTCGCCGAGCTGGTGCAGGTGCGCCGCGGTCGGGCTCCTTTCGTGGCTGCGCCGGGCCCCGCCACGCTCGCGGGCATGCCCGCCATCGCCCCCGCGCCTTCGGCGCCACCTTCCGTGACGGCCGACATCGTCCTCGTGGATCCGGTCTGCGGGATGACGGTCGCGGCCGACGAGGTTCGCCACATCGCCGAGCACGAGGGCGTGACGTACGCCTTCTGCAACGTCGGCTGCCGGACGCGCTTCGTCCGCAACCCGGCGCGGTATCTTGCCCTGACCTGACCTGACCTGACCTGCCGTGCCGCCGCGAGCGACGGGCGGCGCCTCACCCCCAGGAGAACGACTCATCCATGAAGTTCGAAGGCAGCGTCGCGATCCGGGCACCCCGCCAGCGCGTGTGGGACTTCCTCATCGACCCGGACCAGGTGGGAGGGTGCGGGCCAGGCGTCCAGTCGATCGAGCGGATCGATGACGCGCATTTCAAGGTCCACGCGAAGGTGGGCGTCGGGTTCATCAGCGCGAAGTTCGTGGTCAACGCCGAGTTCGTCGAGCTCGAGTCCCCCGAGCGTGCGGTGATCTCCGCCCGTGGCAACGCCCCGGGCAGCGCCGTCGACGCGACCGCCCGGATGACCCTGCGCGAGGCGGACGGGGGCGCGGACGCCGCGTCCGGGGCCCCCGTGACGACGATGGACTGGACGGCCGACGTGGTCATCTCGGGAACCCTCGCCAGCGTCGGTGCCCGCATGATCGAAGGCACGGCGTCCAAGCTGATCGACCAGACCTTCGACTGTGTCCGCTCGAAGCTCGAGGCCTGATGGCGGCGGCTCTCGCGGCGCCGAGAGCGCCCGCCCGGCCTGCCGCCAGCGAGTGCGATCATGGGCCCGGGCGCGACGGTCCGGACGAGCCATCGAAGAGCAGAGGGCATGGAGCTGATCACGCGGGTCATCGGCCCGCTGGCGACGAACGTGTACGTGGTCGGCGACAGCCGCACGCGCGAGGCGATCGCGATCGATGCCGCCATCCCGGGCCTCGGCTGGATCACGGGCGAGCTGGAGGCGCGCGGGTGGCGCCTGGCCCTGATCGTCTCGACCCACGGCCACTGGGACCACACCGCCGAGAACGCCGCCCTCCAGGCGTGGTCGCGGGTGGTGGCGGCCGTGCCCGTCGGCGCTCCGACCCGGGAAGCCGCCGCGCTCGCGGAGCACGCCGCTGAACACGGACTGGCCATCGCGGACGGGCGTGGCGGCAGCCGGTACGTCGGTTTTCGCGACGGCGCCAAGATCGCCGCCCACCGCGACGACTGGCACCGCCTCACGGACCCGCAGCCGCTCTACGCGCCGTTCCCGATCCCGCCGTGTGTCCCCGCCGTCGAGCTCGCCGAGGGCGGCTCGATCCGGTTCGGCGACATCGACCTCACGGTTCTCCATACGCCGGGCCACACGGAGGGCTCCGTCTGCCTCCTGGACAAGGACCAGGGAGTCCTGTTCTCCGGCGACACCCTGTTCCCGGGAGGCTGGGGCAGGGTGGACCTGCCGGGCGGCGATCCGGATGCGATGGTCGCCTCCCTCGCCAGGCTGGCCGCGCTTCCCGACGATCGGCTGCGCGTGCTGCCGGGCCATGGCGATTCCACGACGCTCGGTGCGGAGCGGCCATGGCTCGAGCAGGTTGCGAGGGACGGTCGGCTGCCGATGTAGGTGGCCGCGGAGGCGGCTGGCGCGATGACGCCTTCTACGTCTCGGACGGGCGGCTTCGGCGGATCACGCCGCCTCCGGCGTTCAGCGTGGCCGGTACGTGCCCTCGAGGCGGGCCTCGAAGAGGACAATGCTGGTCACTGCCGCGCGTACCGCGTCCGCCGGGGGAGCGCCGGCAGCACTGGCGTGCAGTGTCTGCCGAGGGTGCCCCGCCCGGCCGGCCGGCGCCAGTTCGGCCCGCGGCATCGGCGCCACCGCAAGGGATGCGTGAGATCGTGCGTAGGTAGCAGTGATGGAGCTGGAACCGGCTCGTCGTCGTGCGCTCGAGGCTGCCTACGACGAGCACGCCGGCGATGCCTACCGTGTCGCATACGCGATCCTCGGCGATGCCGACCTTGCCGTTGACGTCGTCCAGGAGGCGTTCGCCCGTGCCTTCGAGCACTGGGGCCGCTACGACCCTGCCCGGCCGCTGCGGCCATGGCTGCTGGAGATCGTCGCCAACGCCGCTCGTGACGCGGCGCGCAGGCGCCGCGTCCGGGCGCTCATCGTGGTGCCGATGATCGGTGATGAGGGTGACGTCCCAAGCAGAGGCACCGACGCGGTGGAGGCGGTCGGCGATCGCCTCGCCGTGGAGGCGGGGCTGGCCGCGCTCTCCCGGGACGCGCGGGCCGCGGTGGTGCTCCGCCATTACCACGGCTTCTCCCACGAGGAGATCGCCCGGATCCTCCACGTCCGCACGGGAACGGTCAGCTCTCTGCTTTCTCGCGCGCACGCCACCCTCCGCGCTCGGCTGCAGGACGACCGAGGCGGAGGCGACGTCACCACCGATCGGGGTCCGAGGCCGGACCCGGCTTCCGAGGCATCGCCATGAACGGTTCTTCCAGCCAGCGCGGGGATCGCTCGTCGCCGTCGATCGACACTCGCCTCGCCGCGGGTGTCCGCCGGGCCGTCGACGCGTGGACCCTGCCGTCCACGCTCGCCCGACCGACGTGGCCGGACCGTGTTGCCTCCCGGCGCGGGACGAGGTCCATGCTCGCCCGGCCGCTCATGGCGGCCACCGCCCTGGCGGTCGCGGCCACGGTGGTCATCGGCCTGGCCGCCGCGCTTCGCTCGCCGGGTCCGGCGGGACCCGCGGCGGTGACTTCGCCCGGATCGAGCGCCTCGCCGGTGACTCCGCCCCCCACGGGCTCGACAGCGCCCGCGACTCGCACGCCGCAGCCGCGCCCGGTCGGCCTGGGACCAGGTGCCGGCACGCTCCTCACGGGCAACGGCAGCCTCGTTGACCTGGCTACGGCCACGCTCCGCCAGATCGATGCCACGTGCTGGTCGGTCACCCCGTTTCGGCTGCCGGACGGTAGCATCGCCGCGGTCTGCCAGCAGCAGACGGCGTCGGCAGACCTCGCTACCGGCGTCGCGCTGAGCGTGGAGACGCTCGACCCGTCGGGTGCCCCGACCGGATCGTTTGCCGTCGGCCAACACCTCGGCCGAAATGACCCGGCTGTCGCCGGAGATCCGGGGGTGGGCGCCCAGGTTGCCACGTCGATATCGCCGGACGGCTCGACCATGTTCATCAGCTGGGCCGAGCGCCATCCGCCCGTCTGGCACGTCGGCGTGGACGTCGTCGACCTCGCCGCCCGCCGGGTCGTCCAGACCGTCCGCCTGCCGGACATCCAGAGTTCGGTAGGGTCGACGGCGGAGTCGGCGTGGCCCCAGCCGGTGCGGGTTGCACCGGGCGGCGACCGGCTCATGATCACGACCTTCGACATCATCGGGTCGGGAAGCTGGACGGCGCGGCGCGGCGTCGCACCGCTCCGGGACGGCCGTATCGGCACCGTGGCGAGCTGGCAACCGCGCGCACCGACGTGCTCGAACCCGACCGTGGAGCTGTGGGCGACGTCCTCGACGTATGGCCTGGTCTGCCCCGACGCGACGGGTGGCGACGCGTTCCTGCGTCTCGACCTCGGTGGACAGCTGCTTGGCAGCACTGCCGTCGGGACCTCGGATGGGCTGGACTACTGGGTGGCCGACACGAGTCGGAGCCGGCTGTTCCGCTGGTCGCCGACCACCCTCCATCTGGCCCGAATCGACCTGGTGACCGGAGACGTCGCATCAGTCACGGCGTCTCCCAGCGCCGTCCGAATGCCGGCGGAAGGCGTGGATGGGGTGCTGCGAGCGCTCGCCGACTGGCTGGTACCCACGGCCCTGGCCAAGATGGCGGTGCTGCCGGGCCTCGCGATCGCACCGGACGGCTCCCGCATCTACGCCCTGGGCCTGAACGGGACTGCTTCGCAGATGACCTCGACGGGCGTCTTCGTCTTCGACGCCGCGGCGATGCGCTTGCTCGCGCACTGGGAGCCGGCCGCCGACTACGTGTCGATTGCCGTGAGCTCCGACGGCCGGCTCGTCTATGTCGCGGGGGCGTCCAGCGAACTGGCGAGCGGCACGTCCGGCGGCCGCGGTGCCTCTCTCACGCTGCTCGACTCGGCGACCGGTGCGCCTCGCGGATCCGTGGAGTTCGGCGGCCACGACTACCTCGTGTTCCCGACGAACGGGCCGCCGTAGATCCGGGGGGCGACGCGGAATTGATGCCCGGGTTGGGGTGCGGCCACCGCCCGCACCGCTACCAGGTCATCTCGCCCCGCTTGACCTTTGCGGCGGTTGAGCCGTGGCGGCCGATGAGCTTCCAGCGGCGTTCCTCGGCCCGGCGCGCCATGGCGTCGGATTCGATGGCGCGATGGCGCTCCTCCCGCTGGAGCTTGCGCCAGCCGGAGAAGCGGTCCGGGCGCAGCGTGCCGTCCTCGACCGCGGCGTGCACGCCACAGCCCGGCTCCCGTTCATGGCGGCAGTCGGCGAAGCGGCACGCGCGGGCGGCGGCCGCCACGTCGGCGAACGCGGCCTCGAGCCCGTGCCCGTCGTCCCAGAGGCCGAGCTCGCGGAGCCCGGGCGTGTCGAGGAGCATGCCGCCGCCCGGCACGGCCACCAGCTGCCGGCCCGACGTCGTATGCCGGCCGCGGGCATCGTCTTCGCGGATGTCGGACGTGGCCAGCAGCGCCTCGCCCACCAGGGCGTTCACGAGCGTGCTCTTGCCGACACCCGACGAACCCAGCAGGGCCAGCGTGCCGCCTTCGCCGGCCAGCGCGCGGACGGCGTCGAGGCCCTCACCGCGGACGGCGCTGGTGGCCAGGACGGCTACGCCCAACGCGACCTCGGCGAGCTGCGCCTCGGCGACCGCCACCTCGACGGGGTCGCGCGCAAGGTCGATCTTGGTGAGCACCACGACCGGGCGCGCGCCGGATTCCCACGCGGTTGCGAGGAACCGCTCCAGGCGACGCGGGTTGAGGTCCCGGTTGAGCGAAGTCGCCACCAGGACGATGTCGACGTTCGCCGCGAGGACCTGGACGGGCGAGGCGTGGTCCCCCGGCGCACGGCGGACGATCCGCGTGCGGCGCGGCACCACCGCGTGGATGCTCGCGGCGCCTTCCTCCGAGCGCGGGACGATGGCGGCCCAGTCGCCGACGACCGGGAAGCCCTCGCCCTCGCCCATTTCGGCGTCATGGCGGAAGCGCCCCGTCACCTGGCCCGCCAGTGGTCCCGCGTGGCCGGGCGCCATCAGGACGTAGGAGCCGCGATGCTCCGCGACGACCCGGGCCGGGACTCGCCCGTCGCCGCCGAGGGTGGCGGCCCATGTGGCCTCCCAGCCCGCATCCCAGCCCAGGAGCCCGAGGCCATCGGTTGGGGTGTTCGGGGCGGCGGCCTGCGGGACGCCGCCGTCGGCCGGGACGCCGCCGTCGTCGAGCGGACGGGGGCCCCCGGGCGGGACCCTGCCGTCGGGCGACCCGGGTTCGATCGAGTGGCCGGTCGCTGCGCCCGGCACCGCGCTCACCGCCCGACCCCGGGCACGAACGGCTTGCGGAAGTCCGTCTCCCGCCGGCGCTCCGCGAAGCCCATCGACCGGTACAGCCGGACGGCGCCCGTCTCGTTGTCCGCGTCGACGCCAAGGGCCGCCGCGGTCATGCCCCGGTCGCGCAGCGCCACCAGGGCCCGCGCGATCAGCGCCTTCGCGATGCCGCGCCCGCGCCAGCCGGCATGGGTCGAGATGTTCTCGCACCAGCCGAGCGGCGCGCCGAACCGCGTGTGGTCGGCCGGGTTGATGTACGGGCGAACCATCCCGACGACCTGGTCGCCGGCCCACGCCACCTGCCAGAGCGACAGGTCGTTGAGGGGCTCCGAGCGGAACTCCTCCCAGCGCTCCTCGCGGCCATCGTCGTCGGTGGCGCCCCAGTGTTCGGAGAACGCGTCAACCTCCGCGCGCCAGATTGCGCGCAGGTCCTCCTCCCGAACCGGCCGGGCCTCGACCCCCGGCGGCAACGGGGCATCCGGGATCTCGTCGAGATCGGGCCGGACCATCTCGAAGAAGAAGCGGACGGCGTGATAGCCGCGCGCCTCGAGGACGGCGTAGCTGTGGGAAGTGTCGGCGCCCAGGAACGTCGAGAGCGTCTTCGGCCGGTCGGTAGGGAGCGTCGCCGCGATCGCGGCCGAACGGGCCTCCGACCAGTCGAGGATCGCGTCGAGCGTGGCGGGCGGCGCGGTGGGGGGCACGAAGAGCGCCTGGATGAACGTTCGCTCACCCCGCCGCTCGTCGTCCCACTCGACCCGGACGTAGGCGACCGGTTGCCCGTCGAACTCGGCGAGCCGGAGGTCGTCCGCGAGGTCGCAATGGACGAGGTGGTCATAGTGGTTGCGCAGGCCCTCGACCGTCAGGACGTCGAGGTTGCCCACCGCCTCGCGGCAGGCGTTGTTGAGGTCGGTGAGGACACGCGCCTCCTCCGACCAGCGGACCGGCCGGAGGAAGAGCCCGGGAAGTCGAGTCGGCGGCCGGAGGTCGGCCGTCGGCGTTCGTGCGTCGTCCGCCGTTGTCGGCGTCCGCGCGTCGGCAGCTGCCGTCAGCTTGGTTCCCATCGGATCACCCAACTCGCTTGAGCTTGCCGGTGCGCTTCGCATACCGCTCGGCGCGACCGAAGAGCCAGAGCCCGCTCGGGATCAGCACCGCCCCGATGACCGCGAGCGGCCACAGGTCCGGCACCACGTCGGCGATCGACGCCCCGTCCAGGAGCCCCTTGCGGACGCCGTCGAGGATGTAGGTGGCCGGCGACAGCGCCCCGGCAACCTGCATCCAACCCGGCAGCACGCTGATCGGGTAGTAGACGCCGCTGACGACGAGCAGGCATGACTGGATCACGAACGTCATCTGGGCCCCCCGCTCGACGTACAGGAGCGGCAGGATGGCCGCCATGACGCCGATGCCGATGACGCTGAACGAGCCGGCCGTCATGACGACGACCGCCGTCGCGAAGTTGGCCTTCGAGAGGTCAAGCTCGAAGAAGGCCACCAGCACCACGAGGATGATCGTGGTGTGGATCAGGCCGTAGATGATGGCGTAGAGCGTCGAGCCGAGCAGCTGCGAGGCGCGCCGGACCGGCGCCATCATCGTGTACTCCAGGGTCCCCTCCCAGCGCTCCCAGGAGATCGTCTCGGCGATGAAGCTGAAGACGGTCGACAGGTAGTTCCAGAAGATGGCCCCGATGACCAGGCTGAAGATGAGCCGCTTGTCCGCTGCCGCGGCGCCGATGAACGAGATCGACAGGGCGCCGGCGATCGCATAGACGAGGAAGGCGAGCTCCCATCCCCAGTAGCGGCGGCTGAGGTTGAAGTTACGCTCGATGAAGGCGAATGACGCGCCGAGCTCGCGGCGCGCCGCCGACATCGGGCGGTCGATGACAGTCACGGCTGGTGATCTCCAGGGTGTGGGGCCGGTGGCGCCCTCAGCGGGACGCCACCGGCCGGAATCGCTCGTCCGCGTCGGCGGCGAGCCGCTCGCCGAACCGGACAAGGGAGCGTCCGACCGCCCGGCGGAACCGCCGGTCGATCGCGGACTCGCGGCGCAGGCGCTCGGCCTCCGCCTCGGCCCGGTACCGCCCGACGCGCTCGGCGTGGACGGCGAAGACGACGTAGTTGTTCATGAGCTGGTTCATGGCGGTCACCTCCTTTCGGGCGATCGCGGGGGGTGGGCGACGTCGGCGGCGGCCGACGTCGGGATCGGCGTCGAAGTGGTCGATGCTGGTCATTCGTCGGTCTCCGTGGCCTCGT
The DNA here is from genome assembly GCA_963821595.1 of uncultured Chloroflexia bacterium. Taxonomy (GTDB): domain Bacteria; phylum Chloroflexota; class Limnocylindria; order Limnocylindrales; family CSP1-4; genus CTSoil-043. The sequence goes on from CAWGEL010000030.1 coordinate 23,138, forward strand.
CCTCGACGTCCTCGTCGAGGGAGCGGCCGGTGTATTGCATGAAGACGTTGTCGAGGGTCGGCGCGAGGCCGTGCTCGCGATGCACTCGTTCCTTGAGCCCGGTCGGAGTGTCCTCGGCGACGAGTCGGCCGCCGTCGAGGATCCCGATCCGGTCGCAGAGCCGGTCTGCCTCGGCCATGTCGTGCGTGGTCAGGAGGATCGTCGCGTCGTGCATGTCGCGAAGCTCCTCGATGAAGGTCTGGACTTCGAGCTTGCTGCGCGGGTCCAGGCCGGTGGTCGGCTCGTCGAGCAGCAGGAGTGTCGGCGACGTCAGCAGGGCTCGCGCGATGGCGACCTTCTGCTGCATACCCCGGCTCATCTGCTCGATCGGGCTTCCCAGGCGCTTCTCGGCGATGCCGAGCCGGGCCAGGATGCGGATCAATTCGCGGTGGGCCGCCTTCGCGTCGAGACCGTACAGGCGGGCCGCGAAGGCGAGGTTCTCGTGGGGTGAAAGCTTCTTGAAGAAGGCGGCGTCCACGCTCACCCGGTTGATGAGCCGCTTGACCGCCATCTCCTCTCGCTCCACGTCGTGGCCGAAGACCTCGGCCCGACCCATGTCGAGCGTGAGGAGGGTTGACACGAGCCGGATCAGCGTCGACTTGCCGCTGCCGTTGGCGCCCAGGACGCCGTAGATCTCGCCGCGCTCGACGCGCATGGAGACGTCGTGGACGGCCTCGACGGGCTTGCGCTTGCGGCCGACGACGAACGTCTTCCCGACGTGCTCCAGGAGGAGCGCGGGGTGCGGCGTCGGCGCGAGTCGACGGTCCGTGGAGGTGGCTTGCGCAGTCCGGGCCGAGTCGTCGACGCGCGCCGAGACGGGCTGGCGGACCGTTGTCTTCGGTTCGGGCGTGAGGATCGTGCTCACGGTTGAGCCCCTTTCGTCTCGGTGGTGGCGATCCCGGCTTGATGGCCCCGGTGTCGGTTCTCCTCGAGACGAGAAGAGCCGCGAGGCCGAACGTCTGTCTGCGTTCAGGCCCGCGGCTCCGGGTCGCCGCCCCACCGACGCGGGGCAATGAAAAAGCCGCTGGGCCCTCGATCCGGCCCGCGGCTCTGGGTTCGTCTGGCGGCGTACCGCCGGCGGCGCTACCGCCGCGTGACTACCCTGAGCTGGGCACAGATCGCCCGCAGAGCGCGCCGATGGGCGCGACGGCCTGTCGCACCCGGGCGCTCGTCGGAGTGATCCGCTCGCTCATTCGGTGACACACCTCTGTCTGCTGATGCGCGCCTGCCGACGCGCCGCCGCGGAAGGTACTCCCGCCCGTCCGTCCATGTCAAGTTGAAACGTCGTTGCAGCGATGGCCGGGCGGCCGGCCGGCGCTGCGGCCGGGCGGCCGGCCAGGCCGTTGGGCGGCCGGGCGGCGGGCGAGGCGTGGTGGCAGGGGCGCGACCGGGGCCGCGGCCGGGGTGCGGCGGCAGGGGCGCGATCGGGGCCGCGGCCGGGGTGCGGCGGCAGGGGCGCGGCGGGGCGGCCGGCCAGGCCGTTGGGCGGCCGGGCGGCGGGCGAGGCGGCCGGCGACGCGGCGGGCGACGCGGGCGGGCCCCGGCGGGCGGCGGCCGGCGACGCGGCTGGGCGAGCAGGGGGCAGCGGCCGGCCGGCGCGCCTGGGCGGCAGGTGCAGCGGCCGGCGGCGCGCCCGGGCGGCAGGCGCAGCGGCCGGGCCAGCGCCCAGCCGCGAATCCACGCCCGGGATGCTATCGAGCCAGCGCCGCTCGACACTGCCCAGATATCCACCCGGAGGATGGTAGGAGCCGCCATCGATAGCGGCGGCTGCGCCGCGACCCTGCAGCGAGCGTGGCCGCGAGCCCACGACGTGCGCGGAACGAAATTCGGCGGGCACAGTGTGGCCGAAGATCCCACCGGTGGATATCTGGCGCCGCGACGCAGCATGGGCAGGGGCGACGTGGCAGGGCGGCGGAGCACGGCCCCGGGCGACGGTTCGCGGCCCGGGTAGCGCGACGGCAGGGGCGACGTGGCACGGCGGCCCGGGTAGCGCGACGGCAGGGGCGACGGTTCGCGGCCGGATCTGCCGTTCCGGCAATGTTCCATGCGTTCGCGGACCGCAGTCCCGCCCAGAGGCCCGACGCAAGCGCCGATCGGTGCGCGGCAACCCACGATCGCACGGAATCCGCCCCGGACCGGCAGGGTTCCATGCGCTCGGGACGGCGGCAAGCTTCGAGACGCACCGAAGATTGCCGATCCGGCACGGAAGCGGCCCCTGCGGAGACTCCCACGGCCCGCCGCCCGCGCTCGCCGGCCGTCGGCCCGGACAGGAGGCTGCCCAGGGAGCATGATCAGGGACCGCCGTCAGCGAGGTGTCCATGAAACTCGAGATCGAACCCCGGAAGCGGATCGGCCTGGTGGCCCACGACAACAAGAAGCAGGACCTGATCGAGTGGGCGCGCTACAACCGCGCCTTCCTCATCGAACACGACCTCTTCGCGACCGGCACGACCGGGACGTTGCTCCAGCGCGAGCTCGAGACGGACGTGACCTGCCTCCAGTCGGGCCCGCTCGGAGGCGACCTGCAGATCGGCGCCATGATCGCGGACGGCCGGATCGACTTCCTCGTGTTCTTCTGGGATCCGCTCGAGCCCCAACCGCACGACACCGACGTCAAGGCATTGCTGCGGATCGCCGTGGTCTGGAACATTCCCGTCGCCTGCGACCGGGCATCAGCCGACTTCATGATCTCGTCGCCGCTCATGACCGGCCCCTACCGGCGGCAGCTGCCGGACTACACGGAGCGTCTCAACCGGCCGATGCATTTCGCGCCGAGCCCGCCACCCGAACAGCCGGCGGCGGATCGTCCCCGAAGAACGGGACACGATCGAAAGCGCAGGTGCCGCCGTCGGGACGGCCGCAGGAGCACCAAAGCCGCGCCAACGCCGCTGACCGGAGTCGTCGACTCGCGGAGTCGTCGACTCGCGACCCGAACGCGGCCGTACCTGGGCATTCGCGGCGCCAATTCCGCGAGGTCAGAACGCGCCGATCTCGCGGAGGACATCCTCGATCTCGCCGCGGACGACCTGGCCCGCGGGACGGCCGCAATGCGCGCAGCGCCAGCGCCCCGCCTCCAGACCGTCGGCGACGCCGCCGCCCCGCGTTCGCTCAAGGGCGTGAAGGCCGGGAGCGGCGGTCAGGAGATCGACGGCGACGTCGCCTGGCCGGACCTGCCGGACCCATCGTCGCTCACCGCACGCAGGGCACCCGATCGCGTTCCGTGTCATCGCCCCGGAGGCATCGGACGGACCGGGCCTGGACTTCAGGCCGGCTCGATGCGGGCGAGGACCGGTCGCCCGGCGGCCCTCAGCGCCCGGCAGCCAGCTCCCGCCGCACAACCACTCTCGGCGCGCCACCCGATCGGGCGGTCGTGGCTGCGGCCACGTCGAACCCTTCGGCAAGGAACGTGGCGAGCGTGCCGGTATAGGCCTGGGGCGCGGGAACGCGTCCGTCCGCCATTGCCGCGGCATCGATCGGGTACGCCTCGAGCACGACGGCACCGTGCTCCCGGGCGAAGGCGATGGCGCCCCGGAGCAGCGCGCGGGCCACGCCCCGGCCGCGCCGATCGCGGGCCACCACGAAGCAGGCGATCGACCAGGACGGCCGATCGTCGACCGCCGGGATGGTGCGGGAGCGGACGATCCGTTCGAAGTCGACGCGCGGCGCCACCGCCACCCAGCCGATCACACGACCATCCTCGACCGCCAGCAGGCCGGGCGGCGGTTCGGCCGATACGAGGGCCTCCAGGTCGGTCCGGTTCCGGGCGGCCGACCCGCTCGAGAAGTCGCTGGAGCGCCTCCGCCAGTAGATGCACCAGCACCAACGTGGGTCAGAGCCGGAGTCGCTGGCGAAGAGTCGGGCCAGGCCTTCCCAGCGATCGGCGGTGGCAGGGACAATCTCGATCATCGTTCCGAGTATGACTGGCCATCGCGCGGTGGCGCGGCCGCGACGAGGCAGTGGCGACGACCGCGACGCGGCCCCGATCGAGGCATTCGCGGCCAACCGGCTACGCTGCGAGCACCGTGACTCGAACCCAGCTTGCCGCCTCATGACGACGGTACCTTCCGCCGGGCCGCCATCCCCGGGCCGGACGTTGCCCAGCCTGATCCGGGCCGGCATCCTCGACGCCGAGCTGGCGGCGCTCGCCTGGATGGCGCTCGACGGGCGCGTCCCCCTCCTTGTGGCCGCGGCACCGCTACGCGCATCGGACCGGACGGATCCGGGGACCGTGGCCGACCCCGCGGCCGAGCTGGCCGGCGCCTTCGCGCCCCTCCTGCCGAGCACGGTCGGGCGCGCGTCGCTCGGTGCATCGGGCGTGGAAGGCGACCCCGGGTCAGACGTCCTGGTCGCGGGCAGGCTGGCCGGGGGCGACCTGCGCCGGGCCGTCAGGGGCGTGAGCCGCGGCTTCGGCCTGGTTGCGGCGGTGTCGGGAGCCACCCTCGCCGACGTCCTCGACCTCCTCCGATCCCTGCCGGTCGGCGCGACCGATGCGGCAATCGGCCGGCTTGGCGTGGTGCTGGTCCTGGGCGACGACCCCCCTCATCGGGTCGCGGCCGCCCATTACCTCCGCCCCGAGGTTCGGGATGCCGGCGGTCACCTCCGCCACCTTGGCCCGGCGGTGCTCGCGACGTGGGACGCCGGCCACAGCCGCTTCGACCACTTCGGCTGGGCCGTCTACCCGGAGCTCGCGGAGCGCCTTGGCCGGCGAGCGGGCGACGTCGAGCGCGAGCACGAAGCGCGAGCGGGGTGGCTGGACCACCTCGCCACGGCCGGCCACGGCGAGACGGCGGGCGATCTCGATGCCGCGCTGGCGGCACGCGCTCGTCGCGGTGCCGGCGACTGACGCGAAGCGCGGCGACCGGTCCGCGCGCCGACGATGCCGCGCTGGCGGCACGCGCTCGTCGCGGCGCCGGCGACTGACGCGAAGCGCGGCGACTGGTCCGCGGGCGCCGACGACCGCAGGCCGGTCGGATCACGCGGACGCCGTTGCCCGATCGGGCAACAACCCGTGCCCGATCGTCGGCCCGTGTCTCTCTCGCGCTCCGCCGCCCTGCCGACGACGATCTCCCGCATGCGTCCCTGGAACGCGCGGCATGCCCGGGCCTGAGCGCGCCGCGCACGCCCGCCGCCGGGCCGGGGACGTCGCGACCATCGGCGGCGCCGGCACGGCGCGCATCGAGGCCGGCCTCGCCGAGGGACGCCACGAGTCCCGTGCCGCCGAAGCGGCCCGCGCCCTCGACGCCGGCCGCTCGGCGCATCCCAGCGACGTGCTCGCCCTCCAGGGCGTCGCCGGAAACAAGGCCGTCGCGCGGTCGGTGCAGCGGACCCGACCCGGGGCCGGAGAGGGTATCGCGACGCGCCCCGGAGCGAGCCACGCGGCCGCGGCGCCGGGCGGGACACCGGCCGCGACACGTCAGGCACCGCGCCCGGTCCGGGTCACCCGGATCCACCCGCGACGGCGGGTTGGCGCGACGGCCAGGCGGGCACAGGCCCAGCGGGCACAGGCCCAGCAGCGGGCGACGGCCCAGCGGGCGACCGCCCAGCGTGCGCCGGGGGCACCGGCGAGTCCCGCTGCAGCCCGCACGACCGAGCGCAACAACCTCGTCGACCTCCTGAACGGCTTCGAGGACCTCGCCGGCGCGGCCGTCAACGACGGTGGCAGGCACCTCGACAGCGTGCGGTTCGGCGGAGACCTCAGCGCGGCGCACCATCGGTTGCTGGAGAGGGTCCAGACAGCGCTCATTCAGGCGCAGGAGTCGTCGCCAGCCGCCAGGCGTTCCGCGATCGCCGCGTGGCCGTCCCTCGATGCCGCGCTTCGGGAGGCCATCGCCGAGGCGGGGAAGCTCGGGATCTCGAGGGACATCCTCGCCACCGTCACCAACAACCTCGCCGCGCTCGGCGAGATGTACGTCCACGCCAGGCCCCGTGGGGCATCCCGGGTGGAGACGCCTCAGGATTTCGCCGACCTCTTCAACGGCCTCGAACATCTCCTCGAGGTGCTCGAGGAGCAGGAGGTCGACAAGCGCGACGCCGTCGTGCCGCTCGATATCGCGGAGACGAACGCGAAGCAGCGGGCCGAGCTTGGCGCGGTCCAGTTCGGCGGGCATCTCACGCCGGCGCACCGCGACCTGCTCGAGACGCTCCGCACCGCATTCATCCTGGCTCGCACGGAGACGACCGGCTCGCCGGCGGCCGCACTCGCCGCGTGGAAATCCGCGCAGGGCGCCCTGCGCCTGGCGCTGCGACGGATGCCGTCGTTCATCGTCGACCCGGAGGATCGCTCCACGCTGCACCGCGCGGACGACGTCGACGACCTGCGGAAGAAGCTCAACGGCCTCGGCGAGAGCCTCTTCGTCGGTGGCGTCTACGCGGAGGCGCACAACGCGGCGGTGAAGGAGACGAACCTCCAGGCACCGGATCTCGCCTTCCAGAAGGAGCGTCTCACGGCGGCCGCCGACAGCTTCGAAGTCGCCACCAAGCTCGCCGAGAAAGGGCTCGTCCTCACCGGCGAGAACGCGATCGACCAGGTCCTGAGCGAGGGGAAGTTCGAGCCCGGGCTCGGCCACGCCATCGTCGAGCTCGTGCACAACCCCGCCGAGATCATGGAGAAGCTGGAGGAATTCCAGAAGGCGGGCGTGATCGGCAAGTCGGTCACCGTGGCCCAGATGGCGGAGAAGATCCTCGCCATGCGCAACGCCGTCATCGAGGTCGGCTGCGAGATCGTGAAGCGGTTCGCCGAGTCGGCGGCGAAGCAGGCGGCCGCGGCCGGCATCGAGGTGGCGGCCAAGCGCTGGGAGAACATCGCCGAATGGGCCGGCGGGAAGCTCAAGGCAGTCGGCGCGGTCAAGGAGGTGGCGAGCAAGCTGGCCATCGCCATCAGCGTGATCACGGTCATCGACGACCTCATCGAGCGCAAGTACGACAAGGCGTTCCAGGACGCCGGCATCGCCGCCGCCGGGTACCTCGCAGACGTCGCGGTGGCTGGCAGCAAGGTCGCCGCCACCGGCGACATCGACGCGGGACTTGCGGCGGGCGGTGTCGGCCTGGCCGCGGGGATCGTCGTCGGGGTGGCGGCTGAGGTCGAGGCCCTCCGCGGCGCGGCGGCGATGATCGAGTACTGCGAGAAGGAGAGCGTCCGGGAGGCCGTCGGGACGTTCGTCGGCGTCTGCAGCACTGCCGCCGACGTGGAGGCGAAGGACCTGGTGGCGGATGCCAGGCTCCTCGACGATCCCGCCAACGCAGCGGAACGGGAGCTCATCGAACAGAAGCTCCTCTCGCACGCCCGGTACTGGCTGCGCGACATCGGCGCCCTCAGCGACCAGGTCGACGACACGCGGGTCGTCCGCGTGGGTGGCCAGCCGGACCTCCTTGGCGCGCTCGGACCGGAGGCGCTGGCCATCCTCCGCAATCCGGGCTCGTGGGCGGCCAACTGGCAGGCGATGGCCGAGGAGATCCGGATCATCTTCGCCGGCGCCAGCAGGATGGCCGAGTGGGCGGTCAAGCACTACCCAAGGACGAGGCGCCGGCGAAGCAGGAGGGCGGCGAGGAGTAGTCGCGAACGGCGCTGGGCCGCCTGCGGCGGACGTTCCGGCGCGGCGGAATCTGCCGCCCGGGCCACGATCGCGCGCGCCGCGGGCGGCCTGCCCACGGTCGATTCATGCCGCGAAACATGCTGCTCCGGGGGCTGCTCCGGGGGCGTTTGACGGTCCGCGGGGCCGGGCGTACCCTCGGCCTTCCGCCGTTTCCCCGAGCGCCGGCGCCCGCGTCCCCGCGCTGGAGGCTGTCATGGAACGTTCCGCCTCGTCGCCGTCCCCGTCGCCGCGACCCGCCACGCTCGGCGAGCTTCGTGAGGCCGGCTGGCGCTCGCGGACCGTGAAGCAGGAGCTGCGCGACAACCTGCTGGCCAGGCTGGCGGGCGGCGAGGCCGTGTTCCCGGGCGTCATCGGGTACACGGAAACGGTGCTGCCGGCCGTCGAGAACGCGATCCTCGCCGGCCAGGACATCCTGTTCCTCGGCGAGCGGGGCCAGGCCAAGACCCGCATGGCTCGCCTGCTCGTGGGGCTGCTCGACGAGGCGCTGCCGGTCGTGCGCGGCGGCGAGCTCAACGACGACCCGTTCGAGCCCATCAGCCCGGCCGGCCGGGCGGTCGTGGCCGAGGCCGGCGACGCCACGCCGCTCGACTGGCTGCCGCGCGACCGCCGCTACGGCGAGAAGCTGGCCACGCCGGACATCACGATCGCCGACCTGATCGGCGAGGTGGACCCGATCAAGGTGGCCGAGGGCCGCTACCTCTCCGACGTCGGGACGCTCCACTACGGCCTGATCCCCCGCACGAACCGGGGCATCTTCGCGCTCAACGAGCTGCCCGACCTCGCCGAGCGCATCCAGGTCGGCCTCCTCAACATCCTCGAGGAGCGCGACGTCCAGATCCGCGGCTACACGATCCGGCTTCCGCTGGACCTGTTCGTAGTGGCGTCGGCCAACCCGGAGGACTACACCAGCCGGGGTCGCATCATCACGCCGCTCAAGGACCGGATGGGCTCGCAGATCCGGACCCACTACCCGCGGACGCTCGACGACGAGATCGGGATCATGCGGGCCGAGTCGGTCTCGTTCCCGCCCGACGAGGGCGTGCCGACCGTCGTGGTCCCGCGGTTCATGGAGGAGCTGATCGCCGAGCTGACCCATCTCGCCCGCCGCTCGTCGGACGTGAGCCAGCGCTCGGGCGTGTCCGTGCGAGTCTCGACGGCCAACCTCGAGGTCCTGCGGGCCGCCGCGCTCCGCCGGGCCGTTCGCCTGGGCGAGGACGCCGGCGCCCCCCGCGTCTCCGACCTGGGCGCCCTCATGGCCTCCACCGCCGGCAAGATCGAAATCGACGCGGTTGGCGAGGACACCTCGTCCGAGCGGGTCGTGGAGCGGCTCATCACGCGGGCACTGTTCGCGACGTGGAACCGCCTGGTGGCGATCGACGATCTCGCGGGCGTGGTGGCCGCGTTCGAAAGCGGCCTGGTCGCCGAGACCGGGGATCGGGTGCCGTCGGCCCGCCTCGTGGCCTGGATGCAGGACGTGCCCGGCATGGTCGAGGCGGTGGCCCGGCTGGCCGCGCGCGATGACGACCCGGCCGATCGTGGGCGCGGTCGCGCGGCGGCACGCGCGGCCCGGGCGGCCATGCCGGCCTACGTGGCTTCGGCCGTCGAGTTCGTGCTCGAGGGCCTGCACCTGCACCGGCGGCTGAACAAGGAGCGGACGACGCACGGCGTCGTCTATCGCGGGTAGGGGAGCGGTCGCGTGGACCACGGCTGGACGCCCGATCGAAGCGACCTCGACGAGACCGCCGGGGCCGGCCGGACGCTGCCGCGGCCTCCGACCGGCGCTGACGCGGTCGTGGGAGGGCCGGCGGACGGCGCCCGGGAGGCGGCCGGCACGCTGGCCCGCACGGCGCGCTTCCGGGCCTGGGATGGCTCCCAGGCCGTACCCGACCCCACCGCGGATGAGCTGATGAGCGCACTCCGCGATGACCTCGTGGAGGACGGCGACCTGGACGCGGCGCTGCGCCGCCTCACCCAGCGCGGCCTGCAGGGCGACGGCCTTCGGCCCGACCTTCCCGGCCTCCGGGAGTTGCTCGGGAGGCTCCGGCGGCGGCGGGAGGAGCTGCTCCGCAAGGGCAGGCTCGGCAACCTGCTCGGCGACGTGGCCAAGGAGCTCGAGGGCATCGTGGCGGACGAGCGCGCCGGGATCGCTCGCCGACTCGCCGAAGCGGGCGAATCCGATGCGGACCCATCGCTCCAGCGCCTGCTGCAGCGGCGCGCGGACCAGAACCTGGCCACCCTCGACGCGCTGCCGTCCGGGCCGGGCGAGCGGCTTCGCTCGCTGGCCGATTTCGATTTCCTGGACCCGGGCGCCCGCGCCCGGTTCGAGGCCCTCCAGGATCGCCTGCGCCAGCAGATCCTCGATCGCTACGCGGCGGGCCTGGCCAACGCCGTCAAGGGCGCGCGGCCCGAGGACCTCGCCCAGGCCAGGCAGATGACCCGCGACCTCAACCAGCTGCTCGAGGAGCGCCTGGCCGGCGGGGATCCGGACGCCTCGGAGTTCCTGGCCCGCTACGGCCAATCGTTCCCGGGCGCGCAGTCGCTCGACGACGTGATCGCGCAGATCGCCGGGCGGATGGCCGCCATGGGGTCGCTGCTGCGCTCCCTGTCGCCGGACCAGCGCGCCGAGCTGGAGGCCGCGACCGAGGCCCTCCTCCGCGACGACCGCCTCCGCTGGGATCTCGCCCGCATGACGAGCCTCCTCGATCAGGTGCTGCCCGAAGGCCTGGGCGAGCGCTACCGCTTCCGCGGCGACGAGGACCTGGGACTCGAAGGAGCGCTGGGCGCCCTCGACGAGCTCACGCGTGTCGACCGGCTCACCGAGGCGCTTGGATCGGCGCGGGGTCCCGACGACCTCGGCTCGATCGACCGCGAGACGCTCGAGGCGCTCGTCGGCCCCGATGGGGCCCGGACGGTCGAGGTCCTGGAAGGCCTCGGGCGCCGGCTGGAGGAGGCGGGCTATGCGGTCCGGACGGGCGATCACCTCGAGCTCACGCCACTCGGCAGCCGGCGCATCGGCCAGGGCGTGCTCGACGAGCTGTTCGCCCGCCTGCGCCGGGACGCCTTCGGCGGGCACGCGACCGATCGCGCAGGCCGTGGCGGCGACCGTGCCGACGACCTCAAGGCGTACGAGTTCGGCGACCCGTTCCACCTCGACCTTCGCTCCACGATCGGCAACGCGCTGCTCCGCGAAGAGAACGCGCCCGCCCGGCGAGGACGGGCGCCGGTGCGCCTGGTACCGGCCGACTTCATGGTCGCCCGCACGGAGGAGACCGCCACCGCGGCCACCGTGCTCCTGGTTGACACGTCGCGTTCGATGCTCCTGCGCGGCTGCTTCGTCGCCGCCAAGAAGGTGGCGATCGCCCTCCATGCCCTGATCGCCGCCGCCTATCCGCGCGACCGGCTTGCGGTCGTCGGCTTCTCCAACGTGGCCCGCGAGATCGACCCGCGATCGCTGGTCGGGCTCCAGTTGACGGGCCGGGAGTACGGCACCAACCTCCAGCACGCGCTCCAGCTGGCCCGCCAGATCCTGGCCCGAAGCGGCACCCGGAACCGCGAGATCGTGGTCATCACCGACGGCGAGCCGACCGCCCACATCGACGAGGACGGCCGCGTCGAGTTCAGCTACCCGCCGACCCGGCGCACGATCGAGGCCACCCTCCACGAGGTCGACCGCTGCACGCGCGACGGGATCGTCATCAACACGTTCATGCTCGATCGGTCGCGCGGCCTCGCTGAGCTCGTGCGCATGCTCACCGCCCGCAACAGCGGTCGCGCGTTCTACGCCGACCCGGACCGCCTCGGCGAATACGTCCTCGTCGACTTCGTCCGGAAGCGCTCCAAGCGGCTGAACTGACGGTCCGAGGCGGGCCCGGCGAGAGCGCGACGCCGCTGACGCGGTCGCCGCGAACGGTGGCGCCGCCTCGCGAGCGCGGTGATGGGCAACGGGGCCCGCCTGACCAGCCACGTCGACATCGCCGCCCGCCGCCGCGTTACGCTCCGCTGACGCCGAACCGCAGGCCATCCGTCGAATGCCGGAGGTGCCGTGACCACTTCCTCCAGATCGCTCGCGTCCCCTGCGCCACGCGCGCCGCTCTCGCCGCTGGCCATGCCGCTCGGCGACCCACCGCCGCTGCGGCCCCTCGACGATCACGCCCGCGACGCGATCCACGCGGCGTCCCTGCGTGTCCTCGACGAGGTCGGCGTCCAGGTCGGTTCGGAGGCAGTGCGGGCGCGCCTTGCCGCGGCCGGCCTGCGGGTCGACGGCGATCGCGTGCGGCTTTCAGGCCCTGCGGTCGACGCGGCGCTCGCGGCCGCCCCGCATCACCTGCTCCTGGCCGGTCGCGAGCCAGCCATGGACCTCGCGCTCGACGGCCGCCACGGCTGGCTGTCGGTGGACGGGAGCGCGGCGGAGTTCATCGATCCCGGGACCGGCCTGCGGCGCCGCGGCACCGCGGCAGACCTCGCGCTCGTCACGCGCCTGGCCGATGCCCTGCCGGAGATCGGCTTCCTCTGGCAGGGCGTGGAGGCTGGCGACGCGCCCATCCCGGTGCGGCCACTGCGCGAGCTGGCCGTCCAGCTCGCCAACAGCAGCAAGCACGTCCAGCTGATGACGGCCGTGACGCCGCTCGCGGCCCGCGGGGCCGTGGAGATGGCGCGCGCCGTCGCGGGCGGAGCCGAAGCACTGCGCGAACGGCCAATATTGTCCTCATTCCAGGTCAGCCTCAGTCCGCTCACGTTCGAAGGAAGCGCTCTCGAAGCTGCCGTCGTCTACGGGGAGGCCGGCGTTCCGGCGGGCTTCGTGGTCATGCCCATCGGCTGCGCCACCGCCCCGGCCACGCCCGCAGGAGTGCTGGTCCAGTCGAACGCCGAGGTGCTGGCCGGCGTCACGATTCTCGAGACGCTGGTGCCGGGCGCGCCCACCTTCTACGGCGCCTGCCCGACCACGATGGACCCGCGCACGGGCCTGGTCGCGTGCGGCGGTCCAGAGGATCTGCTGTACCAGGCCGCGCTGGCGCAGCTTGCCCGCCACTACCGGTTGCCGATGAGCATCGGCACGTTCGCTCCGGGCGCGAAGACCGGGGACTGGCAGGCCGGTGTGGAGAACGCCCTCTCGAGTCTCGTGAGCGCGCTGTCGGGCGCCGACATGATGTCCGGAGCCGGGCTCGTCCACGCGGCCCGCGTCTTCGCGCTCGACGAGATGGTCCTGGACGCGGAGATCTTCGGCCTGGTCCGGCGGTTCGCCGCTGCCGTCCCGGTGACGGACGACGACCTTGCCGTGGACGTCATCGCGGCGGTCGGCCCGGGCGGCAATTTCCTGGCCGAGGACCACACGGTCGCGCACTTCCGGAGCCTGTGGCAGCCGCGCTACTTCGACCGTGGGACCTGGGAGGACTGGGAGGCGACGGGCCGGCCGGATCCGCGCGGCAGGGCCCGTGATCGCGTTGCGTCGCTGCTGGCGTCGCACGTTCCGGCTCCGCTCCCCGACGGCCTCCCGGACGAGCTCGAGCGGATCCTGGCCGCCTGCTCGCGCGAGGCCGGCGTCGCCTGACGGCTCCGCGGCCGTCCGTTCGGCCCCCGATCGCGGGAAGGCCGGCCGGCGAGCCGGCCCTGCCCGGGCGGTACCATGGGCGGGCCGCGGAGGACGACGGGCCGTAGGTCCGGCCGTTCATCCCGGCAACCGCCGCCAGCGACGCGGTGACCGGGCCGGCGCCGCCTGCCCCGGCCGCCGCCGCATCAGAGGAGTCCAGTGCCCATGGCCACCGTCGCCGCGACCGTCCCCGAGCTCGTGCGCCTGCTCGATGGCAGCGCCCGGATCGAGGGAGATCGCCTCGTCATCACCGACGAGACAGCGTTCCGCGCCCGCACCATCGCCGACCTGGCCTGGACGCAGACGTTCTCGGCCGACGCGGCGGCCGTCGAGGCGGCCCGCTGGCTGATCTGGGAGGCGAGCCAGGCGCTCGGCGTGCGATCCGCGAGCATCCAGGAGCTGTACGCGGCGCGGGCACGCGGCGAGGTCCCGGGCTTCACCGTCCCGGCGATCAACCTGCGAGCCCAGACCTTCGACATGTCCCGCACGATCTTCGCCGCGGCCATCGCCCGGCGCGTCGGCCCGGTCATCCTCGAGCTGGCGCGTTCGGAGCAGACCTACACCTACCAGCGGGTCTTCGAATACGCGCCGAACGTGCTCGCCGGGGCGATCGCGGCAGGCTGGCGCGGGCCCGTCTTCATCCAGGGCGACCACTACCAGTTCAACGCCAAGAAGTACGCGGCGGACCCGGAGGCCGTCACCGAGGAGATCCGCAAGGCGTGCCGGGACGCGATCGCCGCGGGCTACCTCAACATCGACATCGACAGCTCCACGCTGGTCGATCTCTCGCAGCCGACGGTCGACGATCAGCAGCGCGTGAACTACTCCCGCGCCGCCGAGCTGACCGCCCTGATCCGCGAGCTCGAACCGGCCGGCGTCACGATCAGCGTCGGCGGCGAGATCGGCGAGGTCGGCAAGCAGAACTCGAACGAGCAGGAACTGCGGGCCTACCTCGAGGGCTACCGCCGCGAGCTCGACGCACGCAAGCCGGGGGCCGTCGGCGTCAGCAAGGTGAGTGTCCAGACCGGCACCAGCCACGGTGGCGTCCCGCTCGCCGGTGGCGGCGTGGCCGCCGTCAAGCTCGACTTCGAGCGTCCTGCGCGTCCTCGGCGAGGTCGGCCGGGCCGACTACGGCATCGCCGGAGCGGTCCAGCACGGCGCGAGCACGCTGCCCGACGAGCTGTTCCACCGCTTCCCCGGCGTGGAGACGGCCGAGATCCATCTCGCGACCGGCTTCCAGAACGCGCTCTACGACCATCCGGCCTTCCCCGCCGAACTCCATGCGGAGATCGAGGCCTGGTGCTACGCGAACGCGGCCGACGAGCGCAAGGAGGGCCAGACCGACAGCCAGTTCGTCTACACGTCCCGCAAGAAGGCGATCGGGCCGTTCAAGCGCCAGCTCTGGGAGCTGCCGACCAAGGACGAGATCCTGGCCGACCAGGGCGCGAAGGTCGAATACCTCTTCGACCAGCTCAAGGTCAACGGCACGGCCGACCTGCTGCGGCTCGTGCACGCGCCCGACTGGCACCGCCCGCTGCCCGGATCCCTGCGCCCCTAGGATTCGCCGAAGCCATCCAGAAGGAGCCCGCCGCCGCTCGCGGCGGGCTCCTCTTTCGAGCGGCTCCTTTCGGCCGCACGGTCCGGCATCTCGATCGTGCACCCGATCAGGTGGCTGGCCACTAACCGTCACTGAGCGCTAACGCTCAGGTCGGCGGCGACGCACAGGTGGACGATACGTCCAGGATTCGGGCAGCGCAGGGCATGGCGCGTTGGGCGGCGACGGCGGGGCGGGTCGAACGCGGCATCGCCTGCGCGTACGTCCCACCGGAGGCTGCGACAATCGGGTCGCCCGCCCACGTCGACGTGCTGGTCGAGTGGGTCGGCTGCGAGGTGACGAAGGAGCCACTGTGGGATCCGAAGGAGACGAGGGTCCGGGCGTGAGCCCGAAGGGCGTGAAGGGGGACGCGGCCGGCGACGCGGCCGGGAAGCCGGCCGGCGGAGCGGCGTCCGGGCCGGCCTGGTCGGCCGCCCGCCGGCGCGCCCCACAGCCGGACCTCGCCCGCTGGCTGTCGCTGGCGCTCGAGCTCGCCGACGAGGCTGACCGGGTCGCGATGCACCACTTCCGCCGCGACCTGGAGATCCAGGCCAAGCCCGACCGCTCGTTCGTGACCCAGGCCGACCAGCAGATCGAGCGCCTCATCCGCGAGCGCATCCGCGCCGTGCACCCCGATCACGGCCTGGTCGGCGAGGAGTACGGCACCGACGAGGGTCGAACGCCGATCCGCTGGTACATCGACCCGATCGACGGGACCCACAACTTCATGCGCGGCGTGCCGCTGTTCGGAACGCTCCTGGCGGTGGAGGTCGAGGACGAGATCCAGGTCGGTGTCCTGTCGGCGCCGGCGATGGGCGAGCGCTGGTACGCCGCCCGCGGCGACGGCGCCTGGGCCGTCGCCCGGGACGGGTCGCGCCGGCGCGTCCGCGTCTCGTCCGTGTCCCGGATGGCGGACGCCCAGCTCATCTACGGCAGCCGCCGCGACAACGTCGCGTCGGGACTGATGCCCGGCTTCGACGCCGCGATCGACGCCTGCTGGCGCGACCGGGGATTCGGGGACTTCTGGGGCTATGCCCTGGTCGCCGAAGGCGCGGCGGAAGCGATGCTCGAGACGGGCATGCACGAGTGGGACCTGGCCGCGCCGCTCATCCTCATCGAGGAGGCTGGCGGGCGGGTCACCGACGTGCGCGGCGAACGCCGGATCGACGCCCCGTCGTTCGTCGGGTCGAACGCCCTCCTCCACGACGAGCTGCTGCGGCGGCTGGTGCGCCCGGCCGACTGACGGGCTCGCCGTGCCGGCCTGGGCGCGACCAGGCTTGCTGTGAGCGCGAGGGAATGTCGCGCGGCGGGGTGGCGCGACCAGGTTGGCTGGTGAGCGCGAGGGAGATGTCGCGCCGAAACGTCGATTGGGCGTGCGTCGCGCGCCTGACGCCTCCCGCGGGACCAGGTTGACTGGTACGCCGCCTGGCCAGCCAGATGGCCTGGTAGGTCACCCTCAACCGGCGCGCGCGCCGCGGCAGCCACGCGCCGATCACGCGGCTACGCGCCGACCACCCGGCGAATGCCGTCGGAAGGCTGGATGCCGGGCGAGAGGTTCGGCGCGGGCTGCGGCTCGCCGACCGCCAGGCGCACCGGCAGGACCCCGGCCCACACCGGCACGTCAACGTCCTCGGACGGGTCCATCGGCGGCCCGGTGCGGACCTTGGCCGATGCCTCGTCGAGCGGCAGGCGGACGACCATCGTCGACTTGAACTCCTGCGGGTTCGGCGGCCGGATCTCGTCCCAGCGACCCGGGACCACGTGCTCGACGACCGCCCGCAGCGCCGCCAGCTTCTCGTCGGGGTCGTCGATCGGGGTCGCGGACCCGATCGCCACCACCGACCGGTAGTTCGTCGAGTGGTTGTTCGCGGAGCGGGCCAGGACCAGCCCGTCGAACAGGGTGACCGTGAGGCAGGCTGGCGCGCCGCTGGCCAGGAGGCGCATCGCCCGGCTGGCCGACGAGCCGTGGATGATCACCGAGTCGCCGTCGCGCACGTAGTTGGTGGGGATCACGAACGGCTGGCCATCGTCGACCACGCCGACGTGCGCGATCAGGCCCTCGTCGAGGATGGCGTGGATGGTTGCCCGGTCGTAGGCAGCCCGGTCCGGCTTGCGCCGGACGCGAACGCGGTCGGACGAGGGCGCCGCCCTGGCTCCGCCCTCGCGAGTGGATGGCTGGCTCACGCGGCGATGGCCGCGGCGACGGCCTCCCCGAGGATCCGCAGGGCCAGGTCCGCCTCGTCCGGCGTCGTCACGAGCGGCGGGATGATGCGGGCCACGTTCACGTAGGCCCCGGCCGACAGGACGATCAGGTGCCGCTCCAGGGCCTCAGTCAGGACGCGCCTGGCCAGGTCGGGATCGGGCACGCGGCCGTCGCCCTGGCCCGGACGCACGAACTCGAGCGCCAGCATCAGGCCGAGGCCGCGCACGTCGCCGATCTCCGGATGCCGCGCGGCGATTGCCCCGAGCCCGGCCAGGAGCTGGGCCCCGCGCTCCCGGGCGTTCGCGACCAGGCCCTCCGCCTCGATCACGTCGAGCGTGGCCAGTGCCGCCGCGCACGCCACCACGTTGCCGCCGAACGTGCCGCCGTGGGCACCGGGCCGCCAGCGGGCGACCAGTTCCTGGCGGGCGATGATGCCCGAGAGCGGGAGGCCCGACGCGACGCCCTTGGCGAAGACCAGGATGTCCGGTTCCACGTCCCAGTGGCGGACGGCGAAGAGCTCGCCCGTCCGGCCGAAGCCCGTCTGCACCTCGTCGGCGACGAGCAGGATCCCGTGCCGGCTGGTGATCTCGCGGAGGCGCGGCAGGAAGTCCGGCGGCGGAACCACGTAGCCGCCCTCGCCCAGCACGGGCTCGACGATGACCGCGGCGACGCGCTCCGGGTAGACCAGGGTGTGGAGCAGGAGGTCGAGGCGCTCCTCCCAGTCGCACGTGCAGGCCGCGGGTGCATGAGGACCGCCGGCCGCGTGGTAGCAGTACGGGTACGGCGTGACGTAGACCGAGCCCGGCAGGGGCTCGAAATCGCCGCGGTAGACGTTCTTGGCCGTCGTGAGGGCCATCGTCTGGGCTGTCCGCCCATGGAAGCCGCCCTGGAACACGATGATCGCGGGCCGCCCGGTCGCGGCACGGGCCAGCTTCACCGACGCCTCGACGGCCTCGGCCCCGGAGTTGGCGAGGAACGCCTGCCAGGGCCCACCCGGCAGGACCGTGCGGAGCCGGTCGTGGAGCCGCAGGCCGGGCTCGTGGTAGACGATGTTCTGCTGGCCGTGGAGGAGCTTCGCCGCCTGGGCCTGGACCGCGGCAACCACGCGCGGGTGAGCGTGGCCGGTGTTGGTGACGCCGATCCCGCAGGAGTAGTCGAGGTACCGTTCGCCGTCCGTGGTCACGAGCCAGCTGCCCTCGCCGTGATCGACCACCAGGTTCGCGACCCGCGACCACACGGCCGGGACGACGGCCCGATCGGGGAGCGGCGCCGCCGGCCCGGCGGGGTTCACGATGACCGCGGACGTGGAGACATCGGCCATGGAGGGGCTCCTCTGGATCGATCGGCGGGTGCGTCGGACCACGCGACCACCGACGCTGGGGGCATCATCGCCGGCCGCGGGCGCCGCGAGAAGGCTCGTTGCGCACGTCACGCGCCATGGCGTCAGCCGCCCTGCAGGGCTGCGAACTGCTGGTTGACGTAGCTCTCGTCGGCCGCCGAGAGCGTCGCGAACGTGTGCGTCCTGGCGAACGTGGCGGCGTCGGGGAACATGAGCGGGTTCGAGCCGAGCGCGGCGACGGCCTTGTCGGGGCTGGCGGCGACGGCCTGCTGACAGCCCTTGACCGGCGAGATGAAGCGAACGAAGGCGGCGATCTGGGCGGCGATCTTCGGGTCGTACACGAAGTCGATGAAAAGCTCGGCGGTGAACTTGTGGGCGGCGCCCCTGGGGATCACCATGCTGTCGGTCCACAGCATCGCCCCCTCGGTCGGGATCGCGAAGCGGAGGGATGCCTTGCGCCGGGCCGCCTGGACCATGTCGCCGGACCAGGCCAACCCCAGGACGAGGTTGCCGCTCGCCAGCTTGTCGCGGTACTCGTTGCCCAGGAAGCCGGACACGATGCCCGCGTCGACCGCCAGCTGGAGCTCGGCGATGGCGGCGTCGCAGTCGGCCGAGGTGGCGGCCGCCGGATCGCGGCCGAGCTTGAGCAGGGTCAGGCCGATCGTGTCGCGCATCTCCGTCAGGAGCCAGGTCCTGCCCTTCCAGCGCGGATCGGGTTGCCAGAGCGCCGCAAGGGAGGCGACGTCGCCGGTGACCGTCCGATCGTAGCCAAGCCCGGTCATCCCGGATTGCCACGGGGCCCGCAGGTTGCCGGCGGGGTCCCACGCGGGGCGCGCCAGGACGTCGAGGAGGTTGGCGACGAAGCTCGGCGTGTTGCCGGTGTCGATGGTCTCCAGCCAGCCGAGCCCGGCCAGGCGCGCCACCATCCAGTCGGTCAGGACCACCACGTCCCACCCGGGGTCCCCGCCTGCCTCGAGGGCCGGCGAGATCGTCTGGTAGAACGACTCGTTGTCGGTGACGGCCTCCCGGTAGGCGACCTTCGTGCCGTACTTCTTCGTGAACGCCTCCAGCGTGGGATGGCGGCTCGGATTCGAGGCGACTTCGTCGATGTAGGCGGGCCAGTTGGCGACGTTGAGCTGCGCGGCGGGCGACGGCCGCGGCGTGGCAGGGCCGGCCGGGGTGGGGGATGGTCTTGGGCTCACGGCGGGGCTCGGGCTTGCCTCCGCGGACTGGCTGGGCGACGGCGACGTCGCGGCCGGTGCGCCGCAGGCCGCCAGGAACGCGGTCGCGCCGGCGACGGCCGCGCCCTGCAGGAAGCGACGGCGGGAGACGCCTGTGCTCCCGTTCGAGCGCTCCTGGTTCGCCACGTGCTCCTCCTCGTCCGGCGGTGATCCTCGCCGGCGCCTCCGGGCCCAGGCAGGCCCCTGCCCGCGCCCGGTGGGACGCGGCGCCCGTCACGGCCGGACACGCTGATCCCCGTACGGTACGTCGGCGCGGCGGCCACCGCGATTCTCCACCCGGGCGCGATCGCCCGTCGGGGCGCGGCTACTGCGCCCGGCGTGTCCGCAGCGTGTTGAGCAGGACGACCGTGACCGCGGTCAGGAAGATGATCGAGCCGACCACGTTGATCTGGGGCGGCAGCGCGTTCTTGATGATGCTCCACGTCCAGATCGGGAACGTGTTCGTGGTCCCCGACACGAAGTTGGTGATCACGAAGTCGTCGATCGACAGGGAGAAGGCGAGCAGCCCGGCGGCCAGGACGCCCGGGAAGATGAGCGGGAACGTGACCTTCCAGAACGTGACGAGCTCGTTCGCCCCGAGGTCCATGGCCGCCTCCTCGAGGCGACGGTCGAATCCCGCCAGGCGGGCCTTCACGGTCACGACCACGTAGCTGATGTTGAACATCACGTGGGCGATGAGGATCGTGTTGAAGCCAAGCGGGAACAGCAGGCCCTTGGGCAGGATTTCGTTGAGCGGGTCGCCCGGCAGCGCCGAGTTGACGAAGAGGGTGAGCAGGCTCGACCCCATGACGATCTCCGGCGTCGCCATCGGCAGGAAGATGAGGCCGTTGACGCCGCCCCTCCCATGGAAGCGGTAGCGGGTGAGCGCGAGGCCGATCAGGGTGCCCAGGGTGGTGGCCACGATCGTGGAGATGAAGGCGATCGTGAGGCTCATGCGGAGCGCGTCGCCGAGGCCGGGCCAGTCGAGCGGGTGGGCCCAGGCGTCCAGCGAGAACTGGTTCCAGGTGAAGTTGAACTTCCCCTCGGGCTTGTTGAAGCTGTAGACGATCATGACGGCGATGGGGATCAGCAGGTAGCCGATCGCGAGCGCGGTGAACGCGGGCAGCGCCCGCCGCCCGAGCGCCCGGGAGAACGAGCGGCCCGCGCCGGGCTGGGCTCGGACGGCGGCGACGGCGGTCACGGCCTCACCCGGTCAGCTGCTCGGTCCCCAGCACCCGCGCGTAGGCGAGGACGAGGACCAGGATGCCGGCCATCAGGATGAACGACAGGGCGGCCGCCACCGGGTAGTCGTTCAGCAGCAGGAACCGGCTCTGGATGACGTTGCCGATCATCTGCGTCTGGGGATTGCCGAGCAGCGTCGCGTTGACGTAGTCGCCCATCGCCGGGATGAACGTCAGGATGGAGCCCGCGAAGACGCCGGGGAGGGCGAGCGGCAGCGTGACGCGCCGGAATGCACCCCAGTGCGTGGCGTAGAGGTCGTGGGAGGCCTCGATCAGGCGCGGGTCGATCTTCTCGAGGGCGACGTACAGCGGCAGGATCATGAACGGCAGGAAGTTGTAGGTGAGGCCGGCCACCACGGCGACCGGCGAGCCCAGGATGCTGAAACCCTCCGGCAGCACGTGGACGACGTGCTTGAGGAACGCGAGGATGGGACCCTCGTCACCCAGCAGCACCTTCCAGCTGATCGTCCGGATCAGGAAGCTCGTGAAGAACGGCGCGATGACCAGGAACAGCAGGAGGTTCTTGTAGCGGCCGCCCCGGAAGGCGACGGTGTAGGCGACGGGAAAGCCGATCAGGAACGTGAAGACCGTGGCCAGCGCGCTGTAGACGATCGAGTTGGAGAACTGGCGGGGGAAGTTGTTGAGGGCGGTCGCGTACGCGTCGGTGGAGAACGTCAGCTTGTAGCCGGTGTCGAGCGTCCCGCTGGACACCGACAGGCGGAACATCTCGATCGACGGGAAGATGAAGAACACGAACAGCCAGACCAGGCCCGGGGCCAGCAGCAGGTAGGGCGTCGCCGCCCCAAGGCGGCGTCGCCAGTGGATCGGCGGCCGGCCGACCGGCGCGACGACGGCGGTCATCGGTTGCTGGTCGGAGCGAGGGCCTGGCTCACGCGCCGCTGAGATCCGTATAGAGGTTGTTGAGCGTCTTCTCGAGGTCGGTGCTCAGGTACTGCCAGTTGTGCTGCTTGGCGACCACGTCCGGTGTCGGGAAGAGGAGTGGATTCGACTCCGCGCCCGGGTCGAGCTTCTTGATCTCGACATCCACGCCCTTGACCGGGGACACGTAGTAGACGTAGTCGGCGATCTGGGCGGCGATCTTCGGGTCGTACACCCAGTTCATCATCAGCTCGGCCGTGTACTTGTTGGTCGCGCCCTTCGGGATCAGCATGTTGTCGGACCAGATCATCGTGCCCTCCTCCGGGAACACGAACAGCTGGTCCTTGGACCCGGACGAGGCGAGGTCGCCCGACCAGACCATGGCCGCCCAGGTCTTCTTGGAGGCGAAGTCCTGGAGGTACTCGTTGCCGGTGAAGCGGAGGCCCTTGGCGACGAGCGGTGCGATGTCGTCGTGGACGGCCTGGAGGTTGTCCGCGGTCGTCTGGGTCGGATCGGTGGGAAGGCCGAGCTTGAGGAGCCCCAGGCCGAACGTGTCGCGGGCCTCCGTCAGGAACGTGACCTTGTCCGACGGCAGCGTCCAGAGGTCGGCGATCTTGGTCGGCGCGGGCAGGTTCGCGTTCTTGAGCGAGGTGGAGTCGTAGCCGACCCCGGTCATGCCCGACTGCCAGGGGTAGTGGTAATCGTTGTTCGGGTCCCAGGGATACCCCTTGAGCGCATCGCGGATGTTGGCCGTGCAGTTGGGGACGTTGTCCTGGTCGATCTTCTCCAGCCAGTTCAGGCTGATCAGCCGGCCGGCCATCCAGTCCGTCATCGTGATGAGGTCCCAGCCCGTGGGCAGGCCGGCGACGAGCTGCGGCTGGATGGTGGCGAAGAAGTCGTTGTTGTCCTCGATCTTCTCTTCGTAGTCGACCTGGACGCTGTACTGCTTCTGGAATTCCTGGATGGTCGGCGACGAGCCCGGGGCGTACTGCTGGCTGGTCGCGGCCTTGCCGGTGAGGTCGATGTAGGCGGGCCAGTTCGCCCACTTGAGGGGGCCGGTGACCACTTTCGCCGTCGACGGGCCGGGCGTCGGCGTCGGCGAGGCGGCGGCAGAAGGCGATGCAGCGGGCGATGGCGACGGACCGGCGGAGGCGGCGCTGGACGCGGCCGGCGCGGGAGTTGGCGACGACCCGCTGGAGCAGGCCGCCAGGAATGCGGCGACCCCGGCGAACGCCGAGGCCTGCATGAAGTGCCGTCGGGTGATCGCGGCATCGATCAGGCGTGCACTGCGCTCGCTCATCGGACTCCTCTCAGTCGTGCTGTCGGGGACCATGGCGTTCGCCTGGCCCGCTGGCCGGGTCGCCCGCTCGGGTCCGGAACGGCCGGCGGCTCACTCCTCACTCGAGCCGCCGTGGCCGCTGATCACGAAGGTGTGCTCCGGAAGCCAGTGGAGGTTGACGGCCTCGCCGCGCGTCCAGAGCTCCGAGTGCGAGGCCCGTTCGACGTTCTGCTCGTACACCGTGATGCGCGCCCCGCCCGGTGCCTCGACGACGTACTGGGTGCTGACGCCGACATAGGAGGCGTCGCGCACGACGCCACTGATCCGGTTGTGCGACTCGGGGATGACCTCGTCGGCGGAAGCCATCCGGATCTTCTCCGGCCTGACGCCCACCTCGACGTCCGAGGCGCCGTTGAGCAGGGATGCAGGCACGCGCAGGCGCGTGTCGTCGGCCATCCGGATGACGACATGGTTGCCGTCGACGCCCTCGCGGGTGCCGGCCAGCAGGTTGCTGACCCCCAGGAACCCGGCCACGAAATGCGTCGCCGGGTGCTCGTAGAGCGTCTCCGGGTCGGCCAGCTGCTCGTAGTGGCCGCGGTTCATGACGGCGATGCGATCGGACATCGTCATCGCCTCTTCCTGGTCGTGGGTCACGTAGATGAACGTGATCCCGACCTCCTGCTGGATCCGCTTGAGCTCCAGCTGCATCTGCTTGCGCAGCTTCAGGTCGAGCGCGCCCAGCGGCTCGTCGAGGAGCAGCACGGCCGGTCGATTGATCAGCGCCCGGGCGAGCGCAACGCGCTGCGCCTGGCCGCCGGAGATCTGGCTGGGCTTGCGCTTCTCGAAGCCGGGCAGCTCCACGAGGGTGAGCATCTCGGCGACGCGGCTGCGGACCTCGCCGTCCTTGATGCCCTTGCGGCGGAGCCCGAAGGCGACGTTCTCGAAGACGGTGAGGTGGGGGAACAGGGCGTAGTTCTGGAACACCGTGTTGACGTTCCGCCGGTAGGGCGGCAGCCACGTCACGTCCTGGCCCGACAGCTCGATGCGGCCGGAGGTCGGCTCCTCGAAGCCGCCGATCATGCGAAGGGTCGTCGTCTTGCCGCATCCGGAGGGGCCCAGGAGGGAGAAGAACTCGCCGTCCCGCACGTCGAGGTTGATGCTGTCGACCGCCACCACGTCGCCGAACTTCTTGACGACATCAACCAGCCGTACCTCGACCTCGGTCGCCACGACGTCTCGCTCTCCTCGACCCGGTGCCTGGGGATCGGCAGGACCAACGCATCGCCCGTGGTTGCCGGCCGCTCCCGGACCCGTCGCGCGCGCCAATCCTACCGGGGTGCACTAGATGGGCGCGAATGGTAGGCCCGGACCATTCTCGTGTCAAACACCGGGTTGGGCCACGTGTTTCGCGATGGTTGGCGCTGCGACGCGAGGAATTCGCACGGCGCGGCGCGGTCCAGTCACGCATCAGCCGCGCCCCGGCCGCCGCATGAGCCCTGTCCCGGCCGGAAGGGTACGATTGAGTCGCCCGGCACCCTGTCCCGGGCGCGCGTCCCCGCCCTACCGGTGGACGGCGCGCCGGCCGCCGTGAAGGACCCGACCACCGCCATGACCCAGCTCACCGAAGCAGCGATCGTCGACGCCCTGCGCACCGTCCAGGAGCCAGAGCTCGGCCGCGACATCGTCACCCTCAACATGGTCAAGGGGATCGCCATCGACGGTGGCGCGGTCGCCTTCACGATCGAGCTGACCACGCCCGCCTGTCCGCTCAAGGACGAGATCGAGCGCAACGCCCGCGACGCCGTCATCGGGCTTGGTGCGGACCGGGTGGACATCACCTGGGCGGCCATGGTCCGCCGGGCCGCGTCGAGCGCCGGCCCCCAGCTGCTGGAGGGCGTCAAGAACGTCGTCGCGGTCGCCTCGGGCAAGGGCGGCGTCGGCAAGAGCACGGTGAGCGTCAACCTGGCGGTCGCGCTGGCGCAGGCGGGAGCGTCCGTGGGCCTCCTCGACGCGGACATCACGGGCCCCAACATCCCGATGATGATGGGGCTCGAAGGGGCCCCCAAGGCGAACGCGGAGAACAAGATCCTGCCGCTCGAGCGCTACGGCGTGAAGACGATCTCGATCGCCTTCTTCGTCCCGGAGGGCCAGCCGATCATCTGGCGCGGTCCGCTGGTGGGAGGTGCGATCCAGCAGTTCCTCCGCGACGTGGCCTGGGGCGAGCTGGACTACCTGGTCGTGGACCTGCCGCCCGGCACGTCCGACGCGCAGCTGACGCTGGCCCAGGCCGTTCCCATCTCCGGTTCGGTGCTCGTCACGACACCTCAGCAGGTTGCCCTGAGCGACGTCGAGAAAGCCCTGGCCATGTTCCGCCGCATGAGCGTGCCGGTGATCGGCATCGTCGAGAACATGAGCGCATTCGTCTGCCCGCACTGCGGCGAGGCGACCGAGATCTTCGGCCGGGGCGGCGGCGAGCAATTCGCGCAGGCCAACAACGTCGAGTTCCTCGGCGGCATCCCCCTCGACATGACCGTTCGCCAGGGCGGCGACGCCGGCATCCCGGCCGTCGCCCAGCGCGAGCCCGGGCCGGCCGCGCAGGCCTTCACGGCGATCGCCAGGACGGTCGCGGCCCGGATGAGCGTCCGGGCCGCCCGCCAGCAGCCCGTCCTCACGATCTCGTAGGGCAGGCGGCGCCGGGGGCGCTCGCCCGGCGGCCCGGCGCCCGTGGGCGCGGGCGGTTGCGCACGTCCGCTCGTCCGGGTGGCGCCGGCGCTGACTGTCGCTACCCGGCGCTCGCCGGCAGGTCGTCGGCTCGCGCGCCGACGGCCGTGTGCCAGAGGACGGACGCGGCGAACACGGCGGCGCGGAGCCGCCCCTGCTGCCCCCCGAGGAAGACCAGCCGGCTTCGACGCAGGCGCACGGCCGGGGTCACCAGCGCGACGTGCGCGCGCATGTCTCCCTTCTCGGGCACCGCGGCGAGGGCGAGTCCGACGCCGGCGCCGGCCTCGACGGCCGCGGCCGAGGCGACGGCTTCGAGCGCGTCCCAGTCCATGAACGCGCCGGCCGCCTCGTCCGAATGCGAGGTGGACCGCCGCAGCGCCGGCACGTCGGCGAGCAGCCCGCCGAGCGCGCCGCGCGTCCCGGCCTCGACGATCGCCAGGTGCCAGCCGCGTCGCCCGAGGACGTCCGTCAGGACGTCGCCCCAGGATGCCTCGCCCTCGGCCCAGACATGGCCCGCCAGCGTGGTGCGGACCGTGCGGTCAGCCTCGTCCACGACGGCGAGGGCCGGCCGACCGCCGTCATCGGGGGCTTCGTCCACGGCGCTGATCCGGACGTCGACCGCGTCCGCCCTGGCGTACGTGGCCACGATCGGGTTCGGGCACCGCAGGAACGCTTCGCCCAGTCGATCCACGACGAGGGACTCGCCGATGCCCGTGGTGCGGAGGGTCCGCACGACCCGTCCCTGGCCCAGCCCGCGAGCCTGGAGGCGGGGGAGCACCCACTCGCGCCACATCGCCCGCATCTCGCGCGGCGGTCCCGGCAGCGCCAGGAGCAGCCGGCCGTCCGGCCGCTCCACCCACCAGCCCGGGGCGGTGCCGTTGTGGTTGGGGATGCTCGCAGCCGATGGGATGAGCCAGGCCTGCTTTCGGTTCGCCTCGGCGAACGGTAGGCGCCGGCGCTCGAAGAGCTGCCGCAGCCAGCGCTCCAGTCCGGGATCGATGCTCGGCGACTCGCCGACGACCTCCGCGATCGCCTCGCGGGTGAGGTCGTCCGGCGTCGGCCCGAGCCCGCCCGTGGCGACGACCAGGTCGGACCGCGCGAGGCCCTCCGCCAGCGCGCCGCACACGAGCGGCAGGGTGTCCGGAAGGGCGGCGATGCGGTGGATCGAGACGCCGGCCCCGGCAAGCGCCCGCGCCAGCTCGCCGCCGTTCGTGTCGCGCGTCTCGCCCACGGTCAGTTCGGAGCCGACCGCGAGGATCTCGGCCGTGCGCACGCGCCGCCCCGAGCCGTCAGACGCGACCTCGCGGCCCATCCTGCCCTCCTGCTGCCGGCTGCTGCCGCCGGCGGCTGCTGCCGGCGGGCCCGCGATCCCTCCCTCGACGGCGTCTGTCCGGCGGCGGGAGCGTACAGGACCGAACCCGATTCCCCAATGGCGGCTCGTCCCCCGGCCGTGCCGTCGCGCCGCTTCGGCGCCGGCGCGGTGGCGCGATGGCGCGATGCCCGATGTGCCCGATGGCGCGATCGCCCGATGGCGCGATTGCCCGACCTGCCGTTCCGGCAATCTTCCATGCGTTCCGCCAAGGAGGACCCACCCAGCGCATCGAATCGCAGCCGGAACGGTCATCGTTTCGCGCCCGCAGGGACGTTCCACGAGATGCTGAGCGTGGCGACCACGGCAAGTCAGCCGCCCGGAACCCGCCAACGCACAAATGATTGCCGTTCCGGTTCGGGCGAGGCGTCCGGCCGGTTCGGGCGACGCGTCCGGGCGGCACTTCGGCCGCGGCGGGGTCCCGATCGGTGACGAGGAGGCGGCTCGGAGGGGCGGATGCCCGCGGTATCATCGGGGGACTACGACTCCCGCTCCCGGAGGTCCGCCACGAGCGAGCTCCCAGCCCGGCGACGCGCCCGACGCCGCCGCCCCGGTGCCCACCGGTCCCGCAGCCGAGTCGGCCCCTGGTTCGTCCGCGTCCGAATCCGGTGCCGGCGTCGCCGAAAGCCCTGCTGCCGCGTCGGATACGGAAGCCGGGGCTGCCGCCGACGCGCCTCCGAAGGCCGCCGCGGCCGACCCCGGCCCCGACGCCGCTGCCGGCGACGCCGGCAACGCTCCCGGGAGCGACGCCCGCAATGCCGCGGCGGGTGACGCCGGCCACGTGCCCGGGGGCGGCGCCGGCAACGCTCCCGAGGGTGACGCCCGCAATGCCGCGGCAGATGACGCGGCGCCCGGACTGCTCGGCCAGCTCAAGGCGACGATCGAGGCGGTTCGCCGCCTGGTCACGTCGCACGTCGACCTGGCGAAGGCGGAGCTCGGCGAGATCTGGGACCATGCCAAGCGGGCGCTGGCCATGGCCGCCGGCGCGGCCGCCATCGCCATCTATCTTGCGATCCTCGTGTCGGTGGGCGGGGCGCTCTTCGTCGGCGACTGGATCTTCGGCAGCATCGGCTGGGGCCTGGCCCACGGCGCGCTGTTCTGCATCGCCCTGATCCTGACGCTCGTCCTCGCCGCGCTCGAGGTGCCGAGCTGGCACCTGGGTCGTGCATTCCTGGTGGGTGCGGGCCTGGCCATCGTGATCGGCGTCATCCTCGGCTACGGCTGGGCGCACCAGGGCTGGGAGCGGCTCGGCGACTCGGTGCTGGCCGGCGTGGATGCCGGAAGCCGGCCGTTGGCGGCCGCGCTGCTGGGCGGCGCCGTCGTGCTGGGCGTGCTCGGGCTCCTGCTCGGCGCGAGGGGCGGTGGTGCCGGTGCGGTCGGTGGCCTGGTGGCCGGCGCCGTGCTTGGGGCCCTGGTCGGAGCCATCACCGCGATCTCGTATCCGCTCAACGCCGGCGCCGGTCTCGGCGTCTGCGTCGGGCTCATCGCCTGGCCGGCCATCGAGGCGCTCGACCTCCGCGGCTTCGATTTCGAGGCGCTCAAGTCCCGCTACTGGCCGTCGGCCACCATCGACACCACGAAGGAGACGATCGAGTGGGTGCGCGAACGGACGCCGCTCGGCAGGAAGCCCTAGCGGCCCGGACCGCCCTCGACGTCGAGGTGGCGCGCCTCCAGGCGGCCGCCCGGGACGCCGTGGACGTCCGGGCCCAGGTCAGGCGCCATCCCGGCAAGGCGGCGGGCGCCGCGGCCGGTGCAGCCTTCATGGCCGTCGGCGGGCCGAAGCGCGTCTTCCGGGCCGTCAAGCGGCGCGTGCGGGGCGAGCCCGAGCCGCTGCCCGCAAGCCTGCTGCCCGGCGAGATCGAGAAGGCCGTCAGCGCCCTCGGCCCGGATGGCGTCAAGGTCCGCGGCGCCATCGAGCGCTCGTTCCGCCACTACCTCGACGCGACCAGCAAGGACCGAAAGCGGAGGCGCGCGAGCGTTCTCTCGTGCGCATGGCCAGGAAAGTGGTCATTCCGGTGGCCACCATGGCCGCGCGGCAGGCGATCTCGCGGGCGATGGCCGCGCAGGACCGCGATGCCGCGCCGGGCAGCGCCGCCGATTCGTCGCCGTCCTCCGCGAAGGGCCCGTTCGGCGGGATCGCGCGCAAGCGGGGCCGGCGCGGCTAGACTCGCGTCGCGGGCGAGTGGCGGAATGGCAGACGCGCCGGCCTTAGGAGCGATTCTGGCCCTGCTCAATGCGTCGCGCTTGGCGGCCGATGCCTGCGATCCCGAGTTATACGCGCCTCACGCGCTCAGATAGCCGCGGCGCGTACAAGGCAAGGGTTGTATCCATGGCTCGATCCCCCTGATCCCCCAGCCGCTCCGGCGCAATGCGGCCGCCGGGACGTTGAGGTCGGAGGTGCGAGAGCCGACACAACGTCACCAATCCTGGTGATCCCCATCGCGAACGTGCCGAGCTACGTCCATCGGGTCTCGGGAGATCGCGAAGAGCGTCTTGTCCCAGATCACCTGTGCGACGATCTCGAAGCCGATCCGCTCGAGACCCACGGCGACCTCGCTGGCGTGGACTCCGGCGTGCCAGACATAGCCGACGGTGAGGGAGGGGACGAGCTCGAAGGCCGCCGACCAGTCGACGCGGGTGTCGCCGGAGAGCGGCGTGTTGCGGTGGCCGCGGGTTCGCCCGTGGGCGCCACCGGGCGCCGGAGTGGTGCCATCCGCACCAGGTTGCCATCAACTCGCATGTATGGCTGCTCGGCTGGTCCGAGGGCGTTGTACACGCCGTCGCGCCAGCGCGGGTCGAGTGACACGCCGTAGGGCGGGTCGGTGGCGAGCAGCGTTGGTGCGGCGCCGTCGAGGAGCCTGCGGACGTCGGCCTCGCCGGTGGCGTCCCCGCAGAGGAGTCGATGGTCGCCCAGCGCCCAAGGGCTCTCCGGGCTTGGTACGGGGAGCCCGTCGCGCCTCTTCGAGCGCCTCATCGAGATCGAAGGACTCCGGGCGCTCCCGCTTCTCGCGAGTCGCGAGGCTCCGGAGCAGGTCCCGGATCTCATCGTCCTCAAAGCCACTGAGGTACAGGTCGGTGTCGGGGATCATCTGGAGGTCGGCCAGCAGGCGAGCCAGGAGCGCCTCGTCCCACGATCCGGAGATCCTGTTAAGGGCGAGCGCCAGGAGGCCAGCTGTCGGCGCCAGGGGGAGCTCATCTCGCTCATCGAGCCCACGATGGGGTTGACGGCGCGGGCGTACCCGAGGTCGCAACAGGCAGGGGAGCCCGGGAGTCGGTGTGGATCGGACCAGCGCGCCGTCATGCCCTCAAGGGTGCGGGCCGGCGGGCGGCGGTTGCTAGTTGGCCGATTGGGCCATGCCGTGGGGCCGTAGATCTGGCGGAGCCGGGACGCTGAGGACGCGGATCGTCACGGGGTTAGCACGACGGGGACCGGGGTCCCCTGCTGCAGGTCGAGCACGACCCGGTCGCCGAGCGGGGCGGCCAGCGTGGCCGTAGCCGTGCGCCGTGCCCCGACGGCCGAGCATGCCCGCCGAAGCGGCGAGGCATGGGGATGCCGCGTGACGATGACCACGACCGCGAGGTCGGACTCGACGGCCTCCGCCGTGTAGTCCTCGCCGCAGGGCTTGTTCCCCGGATCGGGTGCGCCGACGAATGCGACGGTGAGTTCGGTTCCGCTGACCGACCCGCTGGCCGAGTCGATCGAGAGCCCGAGCCGCTGAGCCGACTTCGTCGGGTGCGACGACGACAGGATTGGCGATCGCGACGCGGGTCAGCTTGACCGCGGTGCCCTGCACGGTGAACTCCCAGATCGGCGCGGTCGCGGGGCCGCGCGTGGTCTGGATCGGTCCGGACGTCAGGCGTGCATCCGTCACCAGGAGCATCGAGCAGTCGGAGCAGGGCGCCTCCGTGGTGTTCTCGATCGCGACGATCGCCTGTTGCGCCGCGAGCAGGGGGACCTTCGTCGTCGTCCCGTCCTGCCACGTCACCTCGCCGTCCGGCGGCGCCTCCTCGGACAGCGGGTTCGCGGACGCGACCATCCCGGCCATGAGCGCGCGCTTGTTGTTGTCGCCGACGGCCTCCTCCCAGTCGCCGACCTGGCCGGTCAGCTCGCCGACCGGGGTGACCGCAGCGTGCTCGCACCCGCGGCGGCCACCGCCTCCGCCCAGCTTGGAGAGCACAGCCTGCGCCCGCTGATGGGCAGCGGCCGGGTCGGTGGCCCCGGGCGCGAAGGCGCATCCAGCCAGGGCCATCGCGGCCAGGAGCGCGAATGCGTAGCGCCCCGCCGGGCCGATCTGGCCAGGGAGTCGGCGCATCTGGACCCTACGGGCCAGGCGATGGCGAGGGCGCGGGCCCGAAGGTGCACGCCTTGTCGGGCGGGAAGTCGGCGTTCAGCGCGACGTCGTCGAGCGGCCGGAGCGTGACCTGCGTGGAGCACTCGTCCACGCGGCGCGCCCGCGACGCCGCCGCTGTACGGCGCCAGCCAGGCGGTGATCGAGTAGCCGCCAGCCGGCAGGACGAGCGGTCCGGAGCCGTAGCCGCCGCCGTAGGTCGTCGAGTCCGGTCCGCCCGACGAGCCGCCGGGGACCATGCCCTCGTAGACGACCGTGCCGTCGCCGGACGCCACCCGGTAGAAGGCGAGCACGTCGCCCGCGCAGCAGTCGACCCCGTGGACGGTGGCCATCTGCCACAGCCGCGCCGGCTGGTAGTCCGCGGCCAGCTTCAGCGGATGGCTGTCGATGACCTTCCCGGTGGCGTCGTCGACGAGCCACACGGTCTCGGGCCGCGTCTCCGCCAGATCCGGCCTGGGCAGCCGGCCCGAGCGACCGCACCAGCCACACGACGTTGTCGCCGGCGAGGTTCCAGCGCGGGTCGACGGTGGCGATGTCGCCGGCCCGAAACGCCGCCCCGGTCAGCAGGTCGTCGCCGAGCCCGATGGCGGCCGCGACCTGCGCGAGCGTCATCCTGGGCGTGATCGCCTTGCCCGTCTGCTGGTCGCCGGTCTGGGGAGCCGCCGGCGGGACGTCGTGGCCATTCGCCCAGGCGATCCGGTCGACGACGAAGGCGCTCGCGCACTGCGGCCTGGGTCGCGGCGGTGCACTGCCACTGCCGGGCGTCGCCGGCGTGGCCGATGAGCACGAGGGCGGCCGGCTCGCCGGTCGCGCCCCCCGCCAGCCACGACAACGCGTCCCCGCTCGTCTCGGTCATGAAGAAGGGCGCCAGGTTCGTTCCGGACGGCTGGCTGCAGCTCATGCCGTTGGCGCCGTCCGACTGGCACAGCTGGGCGCCGGCGCGGGTGTCGGTGAAGGCCACGAACCGGCACCAGCCCTCGAGCGGGCCGATGTACCGCCCCGGGTACGGGCAGGGCAGGGCCATCGCGTCGTAGTAGCCGGCCACCGCGACGGCCTGGCCGTCGAGCTTGCCCGACCGCAGCAGCTCGTCGGCGCTGGCAACGCTGATCACCGGCAGGCCGGCGACCTCCGATGGGAACGCCGCCGGCCGACGGCAGGGGCGAGACCGATCGCGGAAGGCGAGGCGCTGACGCCCACGGACGGCGACATGGTGGCGCCGGCGGACGGCGAGGAGCACGCGCCGAGGAGAGACGCGATGAGCAGTGCAAGGATGCCGATGCGAGCCATGCCATCCCTTGCGATGAGCCGATGCCGATGCCGTCGGAACACTACTCGGACGAGCGAACCTGACGATTGGTTCCGCGAAACGCCAATCGGGATAGCCGTCCGCGTCCGAGCTACGGCATCGCCCAGCCGGTCGGCGGCACCGTGAAGGCGACGACGGTCGCCCGCCACGGCCCGCCGGGCGTTGAGCCGTGCGGCGGCGTCCGGGCGAGCCCCACCGCGGCGACCTTGGCCGTCCCGGCGAAGGCGACCCAGCCGTGCATCGAGGCGCCGGGCACGACGGGGATCCCGGCGCAGACCGGCATCGACTGGAAGCCGGGCCACAGGACGCCGCACCAGAAGATCCCGGGCTGGATGTAGACCTGCGCGACGGGCAGCCCGAGCGGCGCCACGACCGCGCGCACCGCGGCGAGGGCGGAGGGGCAGGGATCGCCCGAGCCGCCCGGCGCGACCTCGGCCGGCTCCGGGACGCAGGCGGTCGAGGCGCTCGGCGCCGGTGACGCGGTCGCGGCTGGCGGGGGCGACGGGGTCGTCGGGGGCGGCGGCGAGGCTGATGGGGTCACGGACTGGGAGGGCACCTCCGTCGGGGCCGGCGCCGTGGTCGGCGCGGGGGAGGCGCAGGCCGACAGCGCGACCAGGAGGAGCAGAGCGGCGAGTCGGCGCATCGCACCCCCTGACGGACGGGGAGGCGTGGAAGTTCCGGGCGTCAGGGCAGTCAGGTCTACGACGGGTTCCGTCGATCATGCGCTGCGAACCAGCTCGACGGGCTCCGGAGGCTCGGCCAGGCGCATCGTGATCGGAAGGTCGTTGGTGGCGGGGCGATCCCAGTTGAGCCTCCGACCTCGTGAGCGGCCCGGCGGTGATCAGTCAGCTACAGCAGGCGATCACCCGTGCCTTCACCGCCTCCCGACCTCCGTCTGTAGGCGAGAACGGTCAGCTGGGCCGCGGTCGCCGCGCGGCAGCGATTGAGGATGCGCAGGACGGCGCGGTCGCGGATCGGCAGATGACCGGGATCGAGGCGGAGCGCCGCAGCAGGCGGCGCGGAAGCGGTAGGTCATCGTTGTCCGGAATCCCAGACCGGCGGATTCGAGCGTGCAAGGCGCCAATCGGAACGCAATCCGGATTTGCGTTCCGATGTCCCTCCGATGTGCGGCCTGGCAGTCACGCCTCGGCGCGGTCACCTCTTGTCGGTCCCTGCGGGAGACGGCTCCCCTCCGGCTCCCGGCCGGGTCTGCCCTTTCCCTTCGGCGCGGGCTGTGTCCGCCGGCCCACCTCGGCAGCGACGATGTGGGGTGGCCGCGCGTCGCGGCCGTCGCTGGCGGCCACGATGGCCGGCGCAGCCGCGTCCGGCGCTCCCGGTGGGTTGACGGTTCCGCCGTAGACCGCGGGCCGGCCGTCAGGTCCGGGGGTTCGCAGGAGCACCTCGTATCGGCGCATGGCCGCCAGTTCGTCGACCGACACCGGAGCGACAATGCGTCCGAGCGCCGCGCAGGTCGTCGGCTCCGGGAGCGAGGAGCGCGAGCGTGGCGGCGTTCGTGAGGACCGTGCTCCGGAGGCGTTCGCCCAGCCCGCCGAGCGACTGGCTCGCGATTGCGAGCCCAAGGCCGAACTTGCGGCCTTCGACCGCGATCGTGGCGAACGCCCTGGTGTCGAAGCGCTGGGCCTCGTCGACCACAGGGACGTGCTGGCGACGCGCACGCGACTCCGCCGGAAACACGTGGGTGTGGGCGTTCGATGTCCGCGGAGAGTTCCGGCCGGTGACGTGCGGCGGGTATGCGTCGGCGAGTGGGACTGGCCCGCTCAAGCGAGCACCTCGCGGGGACCCGTGGCCCCCCGCCGGGCCAGCCGCCCACGCGAATCGCGATAGCGATGTCCCGGGTTCGCGCCGTCCACGCTCGCCGAGCGGCCCGGGATCTGCCACCTCCCTCGTCGTGACGTGGTCGCGACCCGGTCGCGGCTGATGACGAGGGATGTGCCGGGAGCGCGTCCGTGGTCGCGACAGCGACTCCCGGAGTCAGCGATGCCGGCGCAGGAGCTCGATCGCGTCGAGCACGTCTGTCGCCGAGCGCGGAAAGTCTGCGCCCTCCGTGCCGCGACGCGCCTTGATCTGCATCAAAGCCACAAGATCGCTAGTCAGATAAAATTCATTGAGGAAGGACAATGGAATTTGAGGGAAGGACAATGGAATTTGAGGAAGGACAATGGAATTTGAGGAAGGACAATGGAATTTGAGGAAGGACAATGGAATTTGAGGAAGGACAATGGAATTTGAGGAAGGACAATGGAATTTGAGGAAGGACAATGGAATTGAAGGAAGGACAATGGAATTTGAGGAAGGACAATGGAATTTGAGGAAGGACAATGGAATTTGAGGAAGGACAATGGAATTTGAGGAAGGACAATGGAATTTGAGGAAGGACAATGGAATTTAAGGAAGGACAATGGAATTTGAGGAAGGACAATGGAATTTGAGGAAGGACAATGGAATTTGAGGAAGGACAATGGAATTTGAGGAAGGACAATGGAATTTGAGGAAGGACAATGGAATTTGAGGAAAGGACAATGGAATTTGAGGAAAGGACAATGGAATTTGAGGAAGGACAATGGAATTTGAGGAAGGACAATGGAATTTGAGGAAGGACAATGGATTTGAGGAAGGACAATGGATTTGAGGAAGGACAATGGATTTGAGGAAGGACAATGGATTTGAGGAAGGACAATGGATTTGAGGAAGGACAATGGATTTGAGGAAGGACAATGGATTTGAGGAAGGACAATGGATTTGAGGAAGGACAATGGATTTGAGGAAGGACAATGGATTTGAGGAAGGACAATGGATTTGAGGAAGGACAATGGATTTGAGGAAGGACAATGGATTTGAGGAAGGACAATGGAAGGACGAAGGACAATGGAAGGACGAAGGACAATGGAAGGACGAAGGACAATGGATTTGAGGAAGGACAATGGATTTGAGGAAGGACAATATGGATTTGAGGAAGGACAATGGAAGGACAATGGAAGGACAATGGAAGGACAATGATGGACTATGATGATGGACGACGACAATGAATGGACGACGACGACAATGATGGACTTTGAGCAAGCCAAGAAGGTCCTGCAACTAACCGATGCCAGGATAAAAAAAGTTTGGCTCCGTCGACGCGTCGATAAGCCGTGAAATTCACGAGGCCATTTTTAAATTCCAGCCGTTCCAGCGGCTGGTGATTGCTTATCACGCTCAAGAAACCCTCACCCATCTCAGAGAACAGACGGTCCCGCTGGCGAATTCCCTCGAGCAGCTGATAGCCACCGCAATCAAACGAATCACGCCGAGTTTCGAGAATTTGCCCATCCCAACATGGACAAACTACCTTGAGAGCTCAGACCGAAGGTGTCGATCCTGCGGTCTTCGCACGGACGTTCCGCCGAAGGGTCGGAACAGGCGCCCGCCGCGCCGGCAAAGTCGGATGAGAAGCCGGCGATTTGGGCCGCCGACGCCAAACGGAAAATTCCTCTATACGACCGAGCGCAACACCGACAAAATCGCGCTGTTCACCGTAGCGCCGGGCACCGGCAAGCTCACTCACG
>CAWGEL010000031.1:0-115000 GCA_963821595.1 uncultured Chloroflexia bacterium
GGCACAAGGGATCCGCTTCGTCGCCTTTCGACGCAGCGAACGGCCCGCGCCTGGCGGGACCGCAGGGAAGCCACCCGCTCCACGCCATCCGGCCGGAGGACCTGGTTCGACCGGGCGACGGGGCCGTGGCGGGCGAGATCGTCCTCGATCACCCGGCGGTCGTCGGCAAAGGGATGACGGGCAGGCTCCGGGTCACGTCGAACGAGCAAATCGCTGCCCGAAAGGCGAACCTGCGCCTGGTCGGCCTGCGCCTGGACGAGACGCGCCAGTCCCGCGAGGACCACGACGGCGACGGCCACGTCACCAGCTCCGAGCACTGGGTGGAGGCGCGCGGCCGCCTGTTCGTCGAGGACGCGTTCCTCGAGCCGGCGATCCCGACGACGATGGAGCCCGGCGCGACGTTCGAGGCCCCGATCATCGTGCCGGCGCCGCCGCTCGGACCGCCGACCGCCCATCTCGGCGAATCGATCATCGCGTGGGCGCTGGAGGTTCGCTGGGACGTGGCGATGGGCTCCGACCACTTCGTGGCAGTCCACCTGCCCCTCGCCCAGCACCCCGACCTCCTGCGGGCCGGCGTCGGCAGGCAGGGCGGGACGAGCCTGCTCGACAGCATCGACGTGTCCGGGGCGACCATCGCCGTGACGTCGCCGCTCCCCGCCCCGGCCGGCTCGGAGATGGTGGTCGCCGTCCGCTGGCCGTCCGCGCCCGGCGGGTCGAAGGGTCGGGTGGAGCTCCATCGGCGGACGAACGCGCCGAACGGCGCGGAGGGGGTCATCGCCACGACCCCGATCGAGCCGGCGAACCTGCGCGGCGGCATCGAAGTCCGCCTGCCCGTCCCGGACGGCTGCGCGCCTTCGTTCGACGGGGCCGGCCTGGAGGTCACGTACGTCGTGCGGGTCCTGGTCGATCGGCGGTTCATGACCGATGCTGCCATCGAGCGACCGGTGGCGATCGTCTGACGCGACGGCCGACGGGCCCTGTCTCTCACGAGGAGCTTTGATGAAGGTGTTTGCGCTTGGACATGACCTGGTGGCCCAGGACGATCCCAGGTTCGCGGAACTGCGAGCGGCCGAGGCCCTCCGCGTCTGGGAGCTGAACCAGGCCGACGTCCTGCGGGAGGTCTACTTCCGGGCGGACCGCGCCAACGGCGTGCTGGTGTTCGAGGTGCCCGATCTCGACGCTGCCCGCGCCGCCGTCGACAGCCTGCCGCTGGTGGCGGAAGGCCTGATCGACTTCGAGCTGGTCCCGCTGCGGCCGTACCCGGGCCTCGGCCGGCTGTTCGAGCACACGCCGACGCCGGGAGCCTGAGCCGAGAAGCGGGCGCCCGGGCTCGGGGCGCCTCCAGGGATGCCCGCCCTGGGCCGCGCGCTACTCCTCGCCGCCGAACGTCGTCGCCTCGACGGCCGCGGCGCCGGGCTCCTCGGACGCGGACTCGTCGCTGCCGCCGGAGCAGTCGAGGACCGCCGTGTATGGATCGATCGCGCTCTGGTCGGCCTGGTGCTCCGCAAGCCAGTTGTTGAACTCGGCCTGCACCGCCTGGCGCCACGCGCCCCGGTTGGTGATCGAAAGCGAGAGCACCGCCAGCCGCGACTCCAGCGTGCCTCGCCACTGGTCGCCGATGCCCTCGTGGCGGGCTTCGTGGGCGCGCAGGTCGGCGGTCATCGCCGTCCATGCCGTCTGCACGGCCGGGTTGGTGGGCGACCATTGCGGCATGTCGACCGACTTCGAAACGGTGACGGCGGCGTTCGCCAGGGTCAGGGTCGTCGACGATCCTGAGCCCGCATAGACCGGATCCGCCGACCAGCCGAACGTCACGCGCGTGCGGGCCCAGCCGGACGTCGCCCGGTACGGCGAGTGGCCGTCGAGGTAGTTGACGATGGTCGCGCAATCGCTGGTGCCGGGCGCCAGGCCGACGTGCCACCGCTGGACGACCTGGCCGTCTCCGCCGGCGCCGAGCAGGCCTGCCGTCGCCGCGTTGCCGGAAGCGTGCTGGAGTGCCCCGAGCAGCGCGACCCGGGCGTTGGGGTCGGCGTGGGCGGCGAGGGCCCGGATCGCCGCGGGCGTGCGCGGCATCGGCATTCGATCGCGGAACGTGACACTCGACCGCCCGCCTGAGGCCGTGAGCCGTCCGCGCGCTCGATCGCGGGTGGCGACGCTGGCGCCCATGGCCGGACGATACCGCGGCGCGCAAGCGATGGCCGGCCCGCAGCGGGGTCGCGGTGGTCAGTCGATCGCGCGGCGCAGGTTCCGGATGACGGCGAGGCCTTCCGCGACGTCTGCCGCCGGGGCGTACGGACCCGGCATGAGGAAGCACGGCCGGGCCGCCAGCGCCATCCCCTCGACCATCCCCCAGGCGGCCTCCACGCGCCGGCCGAAGCAGGCTTCGGCGGCTCGCTTGTAGACGAAGACGACCGCAGCCGGCCGCCAGATGGCGATCTTCTGCCACAGTGGTCCGACGCCCGCCCGGAGGTCGGCGTCGGTCGCCTCGTCGCGCGCCGTCGGCCGTTTGAGCAGGTCCGTGATGCCGTGTCCGCCCGCAGCCAGCGCATCGTCGGCCATGCGCAGGTCGGTGCCCTCCGGCAGGATGCCGGCCGTCACGAGGCGCCGCCAGAACGTGAGGCCCAGGCGGCCCTGGTGATAGTGGCCCGCGGTGACGCTCACCGGCGAAGGGTTGAGCCCGACGAACAGGAGGCGCCCGGGCTCGGGCGGCAGGTCCGCCAGGGTCTCGACGGGCAGGCCGTCGAGCACCAGGGTGGCGCGGTGGCCTGGGCCCGGGTCGGGCCGAGCGGCGGGGTCATGCATGACGGCAGGGTAGGGGACGAAGGCACGCCTGCCCAGCCCGTGCCGGCGTCCACGAGGGGCCGTGCCCGTCCGCGTCGCGCCGGGAGTTCCGTCCCTACCGATCGGCCTCCTCGGGCGCGTCCGCATTCCAGGCAGGGTCGCCGTACCGACCGGCCAGCAGGCGCCCCGCCGCCGCTCGCTCGGCGTCGGTCAGGGCCGACGGGCCTGGATCGGCCGCCCCGAACGCCGACACGACCGCGGCGTCCACCGCGGCCGGGACTGGAACGGCCACGCCGGCTCGTGCCAGCTCGACCGCCAGGCTGGTCACTGCGGCGCGCCGGCTCCTCGTCCGTTCCCAGCGTAGGTTGCCCGCGGCACCCGGACCGGCACACGCACGGCGGAGTGCGTCGAGGTCGGCGTCGACGAGCAAGGTCCCGTGCACGAGGAGGGCACGGCCGCCGAGCCAGGCGGCCACGCCCGAGAGCTTGCCGCCGGGCGCAACCAGGTCACGTTCGGTGGTCGTGGCGTCGGAAACGCCGAGCGCCCGAACGGCCGCCGCCAGCGGGTCGAGCACCAGGCGATAGATGCCGGGCAGGTGGCGCAGCTCCGGGTCCGCCAGGAAGAGGGCATCCTCCGGGCGCACCACGACCGTCACGTTGAGGTTGCCGGGATCGTGCCAGACCGTGCCTCCGCCCGTGAAGCGTCGCAGGACCGGCGCGCCCAGGGCGGCCGCGGCGGCCGCGTCGACCTCGGCGGCGGCGACCTGGAACCGTCCGACGACCACGGACCGGTCACTTCGCCACAATCGCAGGACCGGTGTCGCGGCCCCGGAATCCGCGGCGACTCGCCGGGCGATGGCCTCGTCGACCGCCAGGTTGGTGGCCGCGTCGCGCTCGCCGTCGTCGGGGAGGAGTCGCCACGTCGTCACGGACGCAGCGTACCGCGGCGGCCTGTGGGGCGGGTCGGCGCCGGGACCTCGATGGCCGCCGGGCTCGTCGCATCAGGCGGTCTGCCTGACGAGACCGTCTGGCCTGCCGGCACGGCCTGGTCCCGAGGCAAGGTTGCCTGTGACGGTATGACAAGGTGCCTTTCATCCCGTCTCGACGGGTCCGAGGTCCCTCGCCCGGCAGTCCCCGAGCGTGTCTCATGGGGGCATGACGGCTGCGTCCCCCGCGGTGCCCCTCGACCGCCTCCCCGCACGAACGCCCGCCCGCGTCGTCACCGTGCCGGCCGCGAGCCAGTTCGCGGACGTTGGCCTGGTGGCCGGCGTCGAAGTGGCCGTGGAGCGCGTCCTGCCGTTGGGCGGGCCCGTCATCGTCAGGCTCGGGACCGCCCGCGTCGCCCTGGGACGGGCCGTCGCCCGGTCCGTCCTCGTCCAGGAAGAGGACCGCCCGTGAACCACCACGGCGGTGCGCCGGGTGGGGTCGTCGCCGACGGCCTGCCGGTCGTCGCCCTCGTCGGCAGGCCGAATGTCGGGAAGTCCACGTTCCTGGCGCGGGCCAGCGGCCGCTACGCGGAGGTCGCGAACGTCGCCGGGACGACGGTCGACCTCGAAGCTCGGGTGGTCTCGTCGAGCGCCGGGAGCGCGCTGCTGGTGGACCTGCCGGGGGCATTGAGCCTGGTCGACCGGCCGGCGGGCGGGCGGCCGTTCTGGCAGCTCCTCCTCGAGGCGGCTCCGGATGCCGTTCTGGTCGTCGCCGATGCCGGCGACCTCGAGCGCCACCTTCCCCTCGCGCTCGCCTGCCGCGACCTGGGGCTCCCGATCGTGGTCGCCGCCAACCTCTCCGACGAGGCCGGCCGGCGCGGCGCCGATCTCGACACCGGGGCCCTGGCCCAGCGGCTGTGCGCTCCCGTCGTGCGCACCGTCGGCCGCGACGGGACCGGCGTCAGCGAGGCCGTCGACCTCGCGGTCGGGCGGGCGCGGCGTCGGCAGGCCGTGCTGGCCGGCCGATCCTCGCCGCGGAGCACGGTCCCCGCGCCCGCCTACTCGCCCGCCGTCGAGGCGCGTCTCTCGGCCGACGCGCACGAGTGGCGTCACGCCCGGTCGCTGGGGGCGGCCGCCGCGACGGCCGATCCGCTGGCCGCGCTGGTCGCGGCCGGGCGCGTGTCGCCGAGAGGAGCCGCCGCCATCGGCCTGGCCGACGTGCTGGCGCCGGAGCGGATCGCGGTTGCCCGCGCGTGGGCGGCGGCCGCCGTGCGCCACCGCGAGGTTCGCCGTCCGTTCGCCGATCGCCTGGCCGCGGCGAGCGTGCGTCCGCTGACGGGCATTCCACTGCTGGTCATCGTGCTCGCGGCCACGTTCGCCATCGTGGCGATCGGTGGCTCGATCGTGGCAGGCGCCCTCTCGGCCGCATGGAGCGCGTTCGTGTCCCCGCTCCTGCACACGGTCGTCGGGACGGTCGTGCCGGTCCCAGGGCTCGGGCGGGCCGTGCTGGCCGCCGTCGACGACGGCCTCCTCGCGATGCTGGCGGTGGGGATCCCGTACGTCCTCGCCTTCACCGTGCTCGTTGCCATGCTGGAGGACTCCGGCTACCTCGCCAGCCTCACCGTCCTGACGGACCGGGCCCTGGGCGCGGTCGGGCTGCCGGGGCGAGCCGCCATCCCGCTGCTCGTCGCCGCCGGCTGCAACGTCCCCGCCATCTACGCGACCAGGGTGCTGGCGACCCGTCGGGAGCGGGTCCTGGCGGCATTCCTCGCCACGCTCGTGCCGTGCTCGGCGCGTTCGGCCGTGGTCCTCGCGGCGCTGACGCCGCTGGCCGGGCCATGGGCCGCGGCCGGGGCGTTCGCGATCGTGACCGCGCTGACGGTCGGAGCCGGCCTCGGCGCCAACGCGCTGCTGCCGGGCCGCCAGTCGCCGCTGGTGCTGGACCTCGCGCCGTTCCGCGTGCCCGTGCCGCGCCTCGTCGCCGGCAAGGCCTGGGTCCGCTTCGAGAGCTTCGTCCGGACGGCGACCCCGATCATGCTTCTCGGGTCATTCGCGCTCGGCCTCGCCTGGGAGGCGGGCGTCGTGGCGGCGATCGTGCCGATGCTCCAGCCGCTCACGCTGGCCCTGCTGGGCCTGCCGGCCGTGGCCGGCGTCGCGATCGTGTTCGGCGTGCTGCGCAAGGAGCTCACGCTGCAGCTGCTCCTCGTCCTGGCCGCGGCCGCCGCCGGAGGGCCGGTCGTGCTCCGGGCGATCCTGTCCCCGGGCCAGGCGCTCGTCTTTGCGGTCGTGACGTCCGTGTCGCTGCCGTGTATCGCCACGTTCTCGGCCCTGGCCGCTGAGCTCGGGCGGCGGATCGCCGTGCTGATGAGCGCGGCGTCGATCGGCCTGGCTCTTGTCGCGGGTGCCGTCCTCGCGCGCCTGGTGGGCATCGCCTGATCGCCGCGCGCCACGCGTGACGCAAGGGGAGCCCGCGCGCCCGGTGGACATCACCGATCGCGGCGCGCCACGCGCGACGGAACGCCGTCCCCGCGCGTCGGACCACACCAGCCCGCGCGGCCCACCCACGCTCGGACGTCGGGCGCGCTCGCGGCCGACGCTGCGCCGATCACGGCAGGCTCGGATTGCCACCTTCCTCGTCGGGCGGGACCATGGGCACCGCCGGCTGGACGCGCCCGGCAGGCTCGGCCGTGGCGGCCGTCGCCCCCGGCGCCCCCGGCGCCCCAGGCGCCCCAGGCCCGCCCGGCCCGCCCGGCCCGCCCGCCCGCAGCTCCGCGACGTCGAACGCCGTGGTCGCCGACGTCCAGGTCGCGGATACCTCCACCCGGGTGGCCAGGATCAGGCGAGTCAGCCCGGACGCCGTGAACAGGATGGCGAATGCCGGGTAGCCGAGGGGCAGGATCGCCAGCAGCCCGCCCGACGAGAGCTGGCCGACCGTCAGTCCGGCAGCCGACGACGCGACGAAGCGTGCCTGGGCGCCGATGAGGTTGGCTCCGCCCGTCAGCCGCAGGAGCCGCTCGTTCGAGGCGAGGACGCCGGCCGAGGCGCCGGCCGATGCCATCGCCGCGACCACGAAGAGCACCAGCCACGCGAGCGGGTTGGCCGGCAGCGCGAAGAGCCCCAGGATCATCGATCCGCCGCGCAGGATGAAGCTGATGCGCAGGGCGCGGCTGGACGATCCGTGGCCGAGCCAGCCGCCGACGATCGTGGCCGAGAGCAGGGACGCGGCCGACGAGACCGCCGACAGGAGGATCGCGAAGCTCGGCGGCAGGCCGAGCACCGCGATCGCGTAGATGGACAGGTACGGCCCGAAGCCGGCGCCCATGGCGGCCAGCGCGACATCGCGGATGAACCGCCTGGTCTCCCGGTTCAGCGGCGGCGCCTGGCCGCGGGCGGCGACTCGGACCCGGCCCGGGTGGCGGAGGCGCCGCACGACCGCCAGCTCCGCGATCCCGATCAGCCCCGCCGTCACGAACACGATCGCGTACACGGCGACGCCGAGGACCGGCAAGCCCACCTGGACCAGGAGGGCCACCGGCAGGAGGAGCGTCGCCCCGAGACCCTGGATGATGCCCATGACCCGGGGGGCGACGAAACGGCGCTCGGGCTCGGGCAGGATCGCGCCATACCAGGCGAGGAGGTTGGCACCGCCGATCGACGAGGCGGCGCCGGCCAGCGTCATGACGCCGGCGATCAGCAGG
Source organism: uncultured Chloroflexia bacterium (assembly GCA_963821595.1). GTDB lineage: Bacteria > Chloroflexota > Limnocylindria > Limnocylindrales > CSP1-4 > CTSoil-043. The sequence goes on from CAWGEL010000031.1 coordinate 7,405, forward strand.
ATCGCCGCCCCGGCCGGAAGCAGGTGGAGATGCTCGGCGACCACGACGACGGCCAGGACCAGTCCACGCGTCTCGCCGACGGCGAGGATCGCCAGCGTGACCCCGCGGAGGTTGCCGTCGGTCCGGCGCAGCAGACCGGGCACGAGGAGCTGTGCCGACGACAGCGCATACGGCAGGACGCCGATGACGGTGGCGAGCGCCGGCGGCGCCTTGAGGGCCAGGAGGAGCGGAATGGTGAGGCCGTCGCCGGCCAGGGCGAAGACGACCGCGGCCGTGACGCCGATCCCGTGGTAGGTCCGGTAGCGGCGATCGCTGAAGGCCCCCCACTCTCCGGCGGACGCGCGAACGCCGGCGGGCAGGCTCGGGCGAGGCGGTCGGCGCACGGACCAATGGTACCGAGCGCAGCCCGCTGCCCGACCGCGACGGAAGGTCGCTCACGGCTCGCCGCAGCGCGCCCGGCGGGCGGCGCCCAATCGCGCGGCGCCCGATCACGCGACCCGCCGCCCGGCGGGCGGCGGGTCATTCCACCGTGATCGAGATCCCGCTGCCGTCTTCGTCGGTGATGTCGACGATCCGGCCCCGGACGCCGGCCTGCAGCGCGGAGCGGACCTGGGCGGCATACGCCGCCGGGATGCCGGGCAGCGTCTGGGCGAGCTCGGAGAGGAACGCCGGTACCTGGAGGTTCACGACGATCCGGCCTTCGTCACGCACCTCGATGTGGATGCGCGCCTGCCGCCCACCCGCGGGGCCGCTCGCGGCATCTGGGGAGCCGGTCCCAGCACGGGACCCGCCACCGCCGGTTCCGCGGGTCGAGCCGGCCGCGGCCCCCGCCGCCGCCGCGCCGGGGGCGGGGGAGCGCTTCAAGCCCAGCGCCTCGATGATCGGGGCCGCCTCTTCCGGGGTCAGCCGTCCCTCCGCGACGAGTCGAAGGAGGTCCTCGAGCGGGTCAGCCACGGCTGCGCTCCGCGCCGGCCGACGCACCGAGCCTGCGCTCAGCCTCGGCCACGTCGATCTCACCGCGGGCCAGCGCCTCGAGGACGGCGATCGTGGCGTCGGGAGCTGGTGCCACGCTGGGAGCGGGCGTCTGGCCAACGGCAGGCGCGAGGTCGGGAGCGGGTGCCGCGCCACCCGGGGGCGTCACATCGGACCCGGGAGCGGCGTCCTGCGACGGCGTTCCGCCGTCCCGGGGCATCCCGTGGCCGGGCCACGGCCCGCTCGCGGGCGCCTGCCAGCTCCCGAGGTTGGGAGCCGTCGGCGCAACCGGGGCAATCGGCACGATCGGGGGCACGGGCGCGATCGGCGGCATCGGCCGAGCCGGCGGGACAGCCATGGGGCTGGGGTTCGGGGCCGCGCTCGCTTCAGCCAGCGGGATCGTCACCGGGGCCGGTGCGGGGGCAGCCTGCCCCTGGGAAGGTGCGACGGGGCGTCGGGAAGGCGCCACGTTCACGTCGCCCGACAGGGTTCGCACCGAGATCCGGGCGGCGCCGTCGCCGAGCACGATGGGACCGCCGCGCCCGCTGTCGCGTCGGGCCGGCGCGGTCGCGTAGACGTCGCCGCTCACCGTGCGGGTTGACACCGTCGCACCGCCCGCGAGCGCGAGGTGGACGTCGCCCGAGGTCGTCTGGATGGCGTGGTCGCCGGCCGGGTCGGGGCGCCCGTCGATGGACACGTCGCCGCTGACCGTCGAAACGGACGTCCGCTGGAGCGTCGCCGCGAGCACGCGGAGGTCGCCGCTCACCGAGGCGAGGCGCAGCGCGAGCGTCCCCCGCGCGTCGACCCCGACGTCGCCGGACGTGGTCTCTGTCGCAACCGCACCGGACGTCGCCCGGAGCGACACGTCGCCGCTGACGGTCTTGATGGCCGCTCCGCCAACGACCCCCTCGACGTCGACGTCGCCGGAGCTGGTCGTCACCTCGAGACGGGCCGTGCGGGGCATTTCCATCCGCAGCGTTCGGTCGCCGCGCCCGCCGTGCGTGCCCCAGGACCGCGAGCCGATCTGGATGGCGGCGACGATGGCACGCCAGGGTCCACCCAGGCGAACGTCGAGCCGCCCCGGCCCCGCCTGCACGTCGAGGTCGTCGGCACGTTCGGACGGCTCGACGAGGCGGGCGACGGTCGTCTCGGTGCCGCGGACGATCACGTCGTCGGACCCGGTCGAGATCGTGACGATCCCGTCGCGGCCGATCTCATGGTCGCGGACGGAGGTTGCGTCCTGCCCCGCGCTGCTCATCGGTCAGCCCCCCAGCGATCGCAGTTCGGCAGCTGCCGTGGCTGCGTCGATCTCGTGGCGCGAGAGTCGCTCCAGCACCGCCCTCCGGGCGGCGGCCCGATCGAGGGCTTCCGGTTCGGCATCGAAGCCGGGCACGGCCGGCGGCTCCGCGCGGTGCGCCTCGGGCGCTCCCGCGGCGTCCGCGTCGGTCGCGGGCCCATCGGCCAGCCCGAGCACCCGAAGCAGTTGATCGATCCGGGCGCGAACCGTTGGATAGGACACGCCGAGCTCGCGCTCGAGGTCCTTCAGGTTGCCGCGACTCCGGAGGAAGCTCTCCAGGAGGCCGAACTGCTCCCGCGGCAGGCGGGCGAAGCGCCCGACCGTGAACTCGCCCTCGAGGGTGGTGCCGCAGTCGCCGCAATGGAGGCGGGTCACGGCCAGCTCGCCGGAGCAGATCGGGCAGGTCGCGATCGCGTCGTGCGGCATCAGGCTCGCTCCCGCCGGGTCTGGCGCACGGGCCGGACGCAGTCGCCGCGCCTCCGGCGATCCATGTCGCGCGGTGCGTCGGGGTCCAGCTCACGGCGGATCGCGATGCTGCCGAGCCGGGGGAAGAGGATCCGGTATTCGTACATGGGTGGAGTCTCCTTGAGCGCTGAATGAGCGAATGATATCGCTATATGAGTAATTGTCAAGTCGATATTCGCGAATGGCAACCAAGCGCATGCAGGTGGTGGTCAGGAGCGTCGATCGCGGTCGAGTCGAGGCCAGCCGCCGGGTCACGTGGCCCTCGTGCGGGTCGGCTAGGATCGCGCCATGCCCGCGAACCGGCTCGCGGGGGAGACGAGCCCCTACCTGCTCCAGCACGCCCACAACCCGGTGGACTGGTTCCCCTGGGGCCCGGAGGCCCTTGCCCGCGCTCGGCAGCTGGACCGGCCGATCTTCCTGTCGATCGGCTACGCGGCGTGTCACTGGTGCCACGTGATGGAGCGCGAGTCGTTCGAAGATCCGGGTACTGCCGGCTTCCTCAACGAGCACCTGGTGAGCATCAAGGTGGACCGCGAGGAACGGCCGGACCTCGATGCCGTCTACATGGACGCGGTCCAGGCCCTGACCGGGTCGGGCGGCTGGCCGATGAGCCTCTTCCTCACCCCCGACGGCCGGCCGTTCTACGGCGGCACCTACTTCCCGTCCGGCCGCCGGGGCGGCCTGCCCGCCTTCCGCGACGTGCTGGCGGGCGTCGTCGACGCATGGGCGACCCGCCGCGACGAGGTGGAGCGGGCCGCCAGCGCGCTGACCGCCCACGTGGCGGGGCCGGTCCGGCTTGCCGACGACGGGCCCGCGGCGGATGGGTCGGTGCTCGACGACGCCGTGGGTCGGCTCGAAGGCGTCGTTCGACGTCGCCAACGGGGGGTGGGGGAGCGCCCCCAAGTTCCCCCAGCCCATCGCCCTCGAGTTCCTGCTCCGGCGGGCGGCCGCGGGCGACGGCCGGGCCATGCCCATCGTGCGCCGCGCGCTGGACGGGATGGCGGCCGGCGGGATTCACGATCAGCTGGGTGGCGGCTTCGCGCGGTACGCGACCGACGAGGCCTGGCTCGTGCCGCACTTCGAGAAGATGCTCTACGACAACGCCCAGCTGGCTCGCGTCTACCTGCTGGCGTGGCGCCTGGCCGGCGACCCGGCCGACCTGCGGGTCGCGACCGACACGCTCGAATGCCTGGCCCGCGACCTGCGCCTGGCCGACGGTTGCTTCGCGGCGAGCCTGGACGCGGACACGGACGGCGAGGAGGGAGCGTCGTACACGTGGACGGTCCACGAGGTCCGGGGCGCGCTGGCCGCGGCCGACCTTGACGGCTCGTTCGACCTCCTGGCCGAGGCCTTCGACGTCACCGATCGCGGCAACTGGGAGGGCCGGACCATCCTCCATCGGCTCGCGTCGGATGCCGTCCTCGCGGAACGCCACGGCATCGCCGCGGCCGAGGTCGCGAGCCGACTTGACCGGGCCCGTGCGGCCCTGCTGGCGGCACGCCACCGGCGGCCTCAGCCGGCCCGTGACGACAAGGCGCTGGCGGGCTGGAACGGCCTGGCCATCGCCGCGTTCGCGGAAGCCGGTGGAGCGCTCGTGGCCGGCCGGGATGCCGCCGCAGATCGGGGCAGGCGCTACCTCGAGCTTGCGCGCACGGCGGCCGACCGGTACCTCGCGGTCGGCCGGAGCCCGGACGGCCGCCTGCACCGCTCCTGGAAGGACGGGCGTGCGCTGCACGCCGGGACGCTCGAGGACTACGCGGGCCTGGCCCACGGCCTCCTGACCCTGTACGAGGCGACGTTCGAGGAGCGCTGGTTCACGTCGGCCCGAGCGCTCGTCGATGTGGCACTGGACCGGTTCGCGGACCCTGCCGGCGGCTGGTTCGACACCGCCGCCGACGCCGAGTCGCTCATCGCCCGACCGCGGTCGCTGGAGGACCACGCGCTGCCGTCCGGGAACGCGCTGCTCGCGACGGTCGCCCTGCGCCTCGAGGCGCTGACCGGTGTCGGCCGGTACGGCGAGGCGGCCGAAGCGGCGCTCGGCCTCGTCGGGGCGACGCCGGGCACGTACCCGACCGCCTTCGGCCAGTGGCTCATCGCGCTCGACTGGCGGCTCGGCCCGGTCGACGAAGTGGCGATCCTGGGCGACCCTGCCGACCCGCGAACCGCGGCACTGGTCGCGGTGGCCCGCGCCGGCTGGCGTCCGCGGCAGGTGATCGCGTCGGCGCCCGATCCCGGGCGGAGCGCCGTCCCGCTCCTCCAGGGCCGCTTCGCGCTCCGCGGCGCCCCCACGGCGTTCGTCTGCCGCGGCTTCGCCTGCCGCCAGCCCGTCACCGAGCCGGAGGCCCTCGCGGCGCTGCTCGCCGGCTGACGCGGCTCGCCTGACCGGTTCCGGGAAACGCTGGCGGCCGCGCCCGCCCGGGCGTCGGCCCGGGGTCAGTCCGGCTTCGGCTCGTCGTCGTCCTTGGTGCCCCGGATCTCGTTGGCCTCGTCGCGGGCGGCCTTCACGCCGCGGCCCAGCACATTGCCCCACTTCGGCAGGGTCTTCGGGCCGCGCCAGATCAGGACGACCACCAGGACCACGAGCAGGACGACGATGGTGTCGGCGCCGAACATGCGTGCAGCCTACCTCGGAACGGTGGGGCCGTTGACTCGCCGCGGCGCGAGGTCGAGGGGCAGGCCCGCGACGCCCCGCAGCCACTGGCGGACGTTCTCGCCGAGGTGCGGCACGAAGTACCCGCCCTCCTGCAGGACGACGAGCCGGTGCCCGCTCGCGGCCACCCGCCGGCCGGTCTCGTGGTAGGCGGCCGTCGTGAGGGCGAAGTCGCAGATCGGGTCGAGCCCGTAGGTGTCGATGCCCAGGCTGACGACCACGATGCCGTCGGTCCGGTCCGCCAGCCAGTCGAGGGCGCGATCCACGGCGGCGAGGTACGCGGCGTCGTCGACGCCGGCCGGCATGGGCTGGTTGAACGTCGCTCCCGTGCCGGGGCCACCGCCGGTCTCGTCGGCGAAGCCGGCGAAGTACGGGTAGACGCGGTCCGGATCGCCGTGGATCGAGGCGTAGGCCACGTCGCCTCGGTCCCAGAAGATCGCCTGCGTCCCGTTGCCGTGGTGGAAGTCGACGTCCAGGACGCCGATGCGTCCGGCACCGCGGGCGACCAGCCACTGGGCAGCGATGGCCGCGTTGTTCACGTAGCAGTACCCGCCGAAGTACGCCCTGCCGGCGTGGTGGCCGGGGGGCCGGCACAGGCCGTAGGCCGCCGCCTCGCCGTCGAGGACCGCGGCGGCGGTGCTCACGGCAACGTCCGCAGCGGACCGGGCAGCGGTCCACGTGCCCGCCGTGATCGGCGTGGCCGTGTCGAAGCACCACGCACCAAGGCGGCCGACGATGGAGCGAGGCTCCCGAGCCGTGCCCGCGATGGACCGGATGCCCGGGATCGGGAAGGTGTCGGGCCCGAACTCCCGTGCTCGACCGCCGGCGGCGCGCCAGTCGGACCACGCCCGCTCCAGCAGCCGGACGAGCCCCGGGTCGTGGACGGCCAGGATCGGGTCCAGGCCGTACTCCGCCGGCCCTTCGATCGCGAACGCCGGATCGGCGGCCAGGGCGACCCGGATGGTCTCCGCGCGCCCCGTCACCTCCCACGCCGGGACGCGCTCGCCGCTGACCAGCTCGAACGCCGGGTCGTGGAGCAGGTGGGTGGGGGAGTAGACGGCGCGCACCGCGGCACGATACACGGCGCGGCGCGAGCGGACTGCCCGCGCGGGGTCGTCGCGCCCCTTGACACGGAAGTTAGTAATCACTAATATCCGGGCATGCTCAATGCCGCAGCCCGCATCCACGCCGCGCACCATCACGGCCCGCGCCACACCGCCGACGAGCGTCGCGACGAGATCGTCGAGGCCGCCATCATCGAGTTCGCCGCGGCAGGCTTTGCGGCCACGTCCACGGAGGCGATCGCCCGACGCGTGGGCGTGTCCCAGCCATACCTCTTCCGCCTCTTCGGCACCAAGCACGACCTGTTCCTGGCTGCGATCGGCCGGATGTACGAGAAGATCAGCGCGACCTTCGACCAGGCCGCCCGGCACCCGCTGCAGGGCCTGCCGGAAGGAGCCAACCCGATCCTCGCAGCGATGGGGCATGCCTACGGTGACCTGGTCGCCGATCGGAATCTCCTTCGGCTCCAGCTCCACGGATTCGCCGCCTGCGATGACCCAGAGATCCGGGCGTTCGTGCGGGACGGCTTCGCGGCCCTGACCCAGCAGGTCGCCAGGCTCTCCGGCGTGCCTGCACTCGAGCTGCGGGCGTTCTTCGCCGAGGGGATGCTGATGAACGTCGCGGCGGCGATGGGCATGACCGAATCTGACCTGGCCTGGCCGAAGATCTGCGAGGGGGGCCTGGCCTAGCGAGCAGCGTGTCCCCCTTTTTGCCCCGTGAAGATAGTGTGCACTCACTGCTAACAACTTCGTTACAGATGTCGCGCCCGCCGGGCGCGGCCGCGATCAAGCGATGGGAGGACCCACGGATGTCGGACCGCCGACGCATGCTCTGGACGTTCCTGATCACGTCGCTCGCCCTCTTCATGACGGCGCTCGACAACCTCGTCGTCACGACGGCCCTGCCGGTGATCCGGCGCGACCTCGGCGCCACGCTCGCCCAGCTCGAATGGACCGTGAACGCCTACACGCTGACCTTCGCCGTGCTGCTCCTGACCGGCGCCGCCCTGGGCGACCGCTTCGGCCGCCGGCGCGTCTTCACCATCGGCATGACCATCTTCACGGCCGGCTCCGCCTTCGCGGCGCTCGCGCCGAGCGGTGACATCCTGATCCTGGCCCGGGCGGTCCAGGGGATCGGCGCGGCCATCGTCACGCCGTTGACCCTCACCATCCTTTCCGCGGCCGTGCCCGCTGACCGCCGTGGCCTGGCCCTTGGCGCGTGGGGCGGCATCAGCGGCCTGGCCATCGCCATCGGCCCGCTCGTCGGCGGGGCGATCGTGGAGGGCATGAGCTGGCACTGGATCTTCTGGCTCAATGTGCCGATCGGGCTGCTCGTGATCCCGCTGGCGTGGATGCGCCTGAGCGAGTCGCGCGGTCCTGCCTCGCGCCTGGACCTGCCCGGCCTCGCCCTGGCGTCGGCCGGCCTGTTCTCGCTGGTCTGGGGCCTGATCCACGGCAACGGGGACGGCTGGACGAGCCCCGGCATCGTGGCCTCGTTCGTCGCCGCCGTGGTCCTGCTCGTGGGCTTCCTGGTCCGCGAGGCGAGGACCGACCAGCCGCTCCTGCCGCTCCGCTTCTTCCGCAGCCGCACGTTCGCCGCCGCCAACGCCGTCAGCTTCCTGATGTCGTTCGGGATGTTCGGCTCGATCTTCCTGCTCGCGCAGTATTTCCAGGTCGCGGAAGGCTACTCACCGCTCGAGGCCGGGCTCCGCACGCTGCCGTGGACGGCGGTGCCGATCTTCGTGGCCCCACTCGCCGGCGTCCTGTCCGATCGCATCGGAAGCCGGCCGCTCCTCGTCGCGGGGATGGCCCTGATGACGATCGGGCTGGCCTGGCTGGCGGCCGCCTCGGCACCGGGCGCCGAGTACCTGAAGCTCGTGCCCGGCCTGGTGATCTCCGGCGTCGGCATGTCGCTCTTCTTCGCGCCGACCGCCAACCTGGTCCTCGGTTCCGTGCGCAAGGAAGAGGAAGGCCAGGCATCCGGAGCGAACAACGCGATCCGCGAGATCGGCGGCGTGTTCGGCGTCGCCGTGCTCGCCTCCGTCTTCGCGTCGCGCGGCGGCTACGCGTCTGCGGCCAACTTCGTCGACGGCCTCGTGCCGGCGGTCTGGGTCGGCGCGGCGATCGTGTCGATCGGCATCGCCGCCGCGCTGGCGATCCCGGCCCTTCGGCGGTCCGTGACGATCGACGTCCACGCCGCGCCGATGCGTCTGGGCGGCGAGCCGGGTCTCTTCGGCGAGCCGGTGCCCGCCGACGACGGGGTCCGCACCCGCCGCTGATTTCCGCGGCCGGGCTGGCATCGTCGCGGTTCGCGCGGCGGGCCATCGCCGCACCCGCGCCACCCTGCCGCCGATCGGCGGCAGGGTGGCGTACGCTCGTCCTGCGCGCGCCGGCGCTTCCGTGGCCGCCGCGGCGAAGGGAGGTCTCCGTGGGGATGCGCGTGCCGGATCTCGGATCCCTCCTCGCCGAGGCACAGGCGCGGCGGATGGCACTCGATGCCACCGGCGTCTACTTCGTCACCGACATCGATCCCGCGCACGCCGAGGACTTCGCCAAGACGCTGCTCCTGATGAGCATTCCCCGCGCGGGCCGACACGAGCAGCCGATCACGGTCTTCATCAACTCCGGCGGAGGATCCGTGGGCGACGGGTTGGCGATGATGGAGGTCATCAACCGGATGCGCCGCCAGTACGACGTCAAGATCGACACGGCGGTCCTCGGCTACGCCTACTCGATGGGGGCGATCGTCAGCCAGGCGGGGGACCACCGGTCGATCGGCCGGTTCGGGACGCTCATGCTCCACTCGTCGTCCTGGATGCTGTCCGGCGAGGACGAGCGCATCTTCAAGGACTATCAGATGCTCTCCGAGCACTACCAGGCCACGGTCGCCGGGCTGTTCGCCAAGCGCACGGGCCACCGCGACGCCCCCTGGTGGCGTCGCTTCATCTACTCCGGCCGCGACCGGTTCCTGGGGCCCGACGAGTGCATGGAGCTGGGTCTCGTCGACGAGATCATCGAGCCGAAGCTCCTGGCCGAGCGCGACGCGGGGTAGGCGCGGGGCGGTCCCCAGGCGGCCTCGGCCGCCGCGGCCGGACCCTTGTCCTCCATGAGCGGACAGGATCGACCGTTCACGCGTGGAGGATCCGCGCCGAATCGATGAACGCGAATCTCCCACGCTCAGGTCGCCGAAGGTGTCCTCCCTCGGAGGACGGAGGCGGCCCTGGAGGCCGAGGGGCAACGGCCACCATGGGCGGCCGAGGGATCCATTCCCGTGCCGGCAGTCCGTGTGCTGCATCGGACCGTGGCGGCCCGATTCCGCTTCGCGCGAGCAACCCGGATGCCGCGTGCCGGATGCCGCGTGCCGCTCCCGACCGCTACGGAGGGCGGCGGCGAGCACCGGAAGAGCACGGGCATTGCTGCCCCGGACGGCGGGGCGGCCGGGGCCGTCGGAGGGTAGGGTCCTCTCGTCCTCCGTCGGCGGACAGGATCGACGGTCCACCCGTGGAAGATCCGCGTTGACCTCGATGAACGCGAATCGTCCACGCTCCGGCGGCCGATCGCGTCCTCTTTGGGCGGACAGCGGCGGCTCAGTCCGGATCATAATCGAACGCATGGTCGAATTCTGACCGCCGGCCTATACTCGGCCGATCGTGACTCGCCGGCCCGATCGAACCCCCGAACCCTCCAGCGGCGCACACGCGGCCAGCGGCGCCGACCCGCTCGCTCCCTTCAGCCCGGCGGTCGCCGCCTGGTTCCGCGACGCGTTCGAAGCGCCCACGCGGGCCCAGGTGGAGGGCTGGCCCGCGATCGCGGCCGGAGGCCACGTGCTCCTGCACGCGCCGACGGGCAGCGGCAAGACCCTGGCCGCGTTCCTGTGGGGCCTCGACCGGCTGCTGACGTCGCCGCCCCCGCCGGCAACTGCCGCCGCCGGCGGCTCCGTGCGAATCCTGTACGTCAGCCCGCTCAAGGCGCTCACGTACGACGTCGAGCGGAACCTGCGCACGCCCCTGACCGGCATCGCCCTGGCCGGGGCCCGGCTGGGATCGCCCGTCCGCCCGATCTCGATCGCCAGCAGGACCGGCGACACGCCGACCGAGGAACGGCGCCTGGTCGCGAAGCGGCCGCCGGAGATCCTGATCACGACGCCCGAGTCGCTCTACCTGCTGCTGACGTCGGGAGCCCGGGAGATCCTGCGCGGCGTCGAGGCCGTCATCGTCGACGAGGTCCACGCGATCGCCGGCACGAAGCGCGGCTCCCATCTCGCCCTGAGCCTGGAGCGCCTGGAGGCCCTTCGGCCTGCCGGCGCCCCGCGACTCCAGCGGATCGGCCTGTCGGCCACCCAGCGTCCGCTGGAGACCATCGGGCAATTCCTGGCCGGGATCGGGTCCGGGCGCGACGTGACGATCGTCGACGCCGGGGGCCGAAAGGCACTCGACCTCCAGGTGGTGGTGCCCGTCGAGGACATGAGCCGCCTCGGCGAGCTGCTGCCCCTCGAGGAGCAGCCGGGTGGCCCGGTGACCGGCGGCGACCTGCGGGTCAGCATCTGGCCGGCGATCCACCCACGCATCCTCGATTTGATCAAGGCCCACCGGAGCACGCTCGTGTTCTGCAACAGCCGGCGCCTTGCCGAGCGCCTGGCGCAGCGCCTCAACGAGCTGGCCGGCGAGGAGCTGGTCCGGGCCCACCACGGATCGATCGCCCGCGAGCAGCGTCTCGCGATCGAGGATGCGCTCAAGGATGGCCGCCTGCCGGCGCTGGTCGCCACGTCGTCGCTCGAGCTCGGCATCGACATGGGCGCCATCGACCTGGTCATCCAGGTGGAATCGCCGACGTCGGTCTCGCGCGGCCTCCAGCGCATCGGCCGGGCCGGCCATCGCGTCGGTGAGGTGAGCCGCGGCGTCATCTTCCCGAAGTACCGCGGCGACCTGCTCGAGTGCGCGGTCGTGGCCGAGCGAATGGATGCGGGCGCGATCGAGGCGACGACGATCCCGCGCAACCCGCTCGACGTCCTTGCCCAGCAGATCGTGGCCATGACCGTGATGGATCGCTGGGCGGTCGACGACCTGCTGGCGGCCGTGACGCGCGCCGCACCCTTCGAATCCCTGACTCGCGAAGCGCTCGAGGGCGTGCTGGCGATGCTGGCCGGCGCCTACCCGTCCGACGAGTTCGCGGAGCTCAAGCCGCGCCTCGTCTGGGACCGGGTCGCCGACACGGTCGAGGGCCGGCGCGACGCCCGCGTCGTCGCCGTGACCTCCGGTGGGACGATCCCGGACCGGGGCCTGTTCGGCGTCTTCGTGGTCGGCGAGGCGGGGACACCGGGGCGACGCGTGGGCGAGCTCGACGAGGAGATGGTCTACGAGCTGCGGGCCGGCATGCACGGCGACGTCATCGTGCTCGGCGCGTCCTCGTGGCGCATCGCCGAGATCACGCCGGACCGGGTCCTGGTGACGCCCGCTCCCGGCGAGCCGGGCAAGCTGCCGTTCTGGAAAGGCGACATGATCGGGCGGCCGATCGAGCTGGGCCGCGCGCTGGGCGGCTTCGTGCGCGAGCTCGAGGGCCAGCTCGATGGCGGAGTCGCCGGCCGGACGTCCGCGCTCGGCCGCCTTCGCGATCGGCACCACCTCGACGAGCTGGCCGCGGAGAACCTGCTCACGTACCTGGAGGACGAACGCGAGGCCGCCGGCGCGCTCCCGACGGATCGCCGCGTCGTGGTGGAGCGCTTCCGGGACGAGCTGGGCGACTGGCGACTGGTGGTCCTCACGCCCTTCGGCGGGCGCGTCCACGCGCCGTGGGCCCTGGCGATCGAGGCGTCCCTGCGCGAGCGGCTCGCCGGCGAGGTGGCCTCGATCTGGTCCGACGACGGGATCGCCATTCGCCTTCCGGACGGGGACCTGGAGGGGATCGAAGCGGCCCTCTTCCCGGACGCGGACGCGGTGGAGGACCAGGTCGTGGCCGCGGTCGGCGGGTCGGCGCTGTTCGCGGCCCGCTTCCGGGAGAATGCCGGGAGGGCCCTCCTCCTGCCCCGTCGGCGCCCGGGCTCGCGGACGCCGCTGTGGCAGCAGCGGCAGCGCGCGGCCGACCTGCTCGGCGTGGCGAGTCGTTACGGCAGCTTCCCGATCCTTGTCGAGACGTACCGCGAGTGCCTGGCCGACGTGTTCGACGTGCCCGCGCTGCGCGACGTCCTGCGCGGGATCGAGCGCCGCGAGATCGCCGTCCACCGGGTGGAGACGCCGCGGGCCACCCCCATGGCGTCGTCGCTCCTCTTCGACTACGTCGCCGCCTACATGTACGAGGGCGACGCGCCGCTGGCGGAGCGGCGAGCGCAGGCGCTCGCCCTCGACCGCGACCTGCTCCGGGAGTTGCTGGGGCAGGAGGAGCTGCGCGAGCTGCTCGATCCGGCCGCGCTCGACGAGACCGAGCTCGGGCTGCAGGCGTTGACCGACGAACGCAAGGCCGGGTCGGTCGACCAGGTCGCGGACCTGCTGCGGAGGCTCGGCGACCTCTCCGAGGACGAGATCGCCGCCCGAACCCGCGGCGGCCCGAACGCCGCCAGGGAGTGGCTGGAGGCGCTGGCCGCGACCCGGCGGGCGGTCGCCGTCCGGATCGCAGGCCAGGCTCGCTGGATCACCGTGGAGGACGTTGCCCGCTATCGCGACGCGACGGGCGCCTCACCGCCCCCCGGCACCCCGGACGCGTTCCTCGGCCCGACGGTCGATGCGCTGGGTGGGCTGCTCGCGCGCTGGGGGCGGACGCACGGACCATTCCTGGCCGTCGAGCCGGCGCGGCGCTGGGGTCTTCCAGCCGGCATCGTCGAGGAGGCCCTGGCGAGGCTGGTCGCGGCGGGCTCGATGCTCCGTGGCGAGTTTCGGCCGGGCGGCGCCGAGCGCGAGTGGTGCGACCCGGACGTACTCCGGATGCTGCGGCGGCGCTCCCTGGCGCGACTGCGCCGCGAGGTGGAAGCAGTCGAGCCTGCCGCCCTGGCCCGATTCCTCGTCGCGTGGCAGGGTGTGGCGCCGATCGTGATCCGGGATGCCGCGGCGCAGGCGGCGCCCACGCCGGCCGCGCTGCAGGCGGCCGCGCCGCTCCGTGGGCAGGCCGCGCCGCAGCCGGCAGCGCTGCAGACGGCCGCGCCGCTCCGTGGCCAGGCAGCGCTCGAACGCCTGGCCGGGGTTGTCGACCAGCTGGCTGGTGTCCCGATTCCTGCGTCAGTGCTGGAGCGCGACGTGCTGCCTGTCCGCGTCCCGGGCTACCAGCCGCGCCTGCTCGACGAGCTCGGCGCGCTGGGCGAGGTGGCCTGGGTGGGCTGTGGACCGCTCGGCCGAGACGACGGTCGAATCGCCCTCTTCCGCCCTGGGCGCGGCGACATCCTGCGGGCGGCCCTCGGGGCGGGCCGGGTCGGCGCGACGGCTCGCTCCGTCGGGCCTGACGGGCCGCGGCACCGGGCCATCCGTGCCTGGCTGGGCCGGCGCGGCGCCTCGTTCTATCGCGAGATCTACGGCGCCGCCGGCGGCGGCACCGACCGCGAGGTCCTCGACGCGCTCTGGGACCTGGTCTGGGCGGGCGAGGTGACGAACGACACGTTCGCTCCACTGCGAGCCCTGCGCTGGAAGCGACCGGCGGGCCGTGATGCGCGTCCGCGCATCGGCCGGCTCACCAGCCTTGGCCCGCCCGAAGCGGCCGGGCGCTGGTCGCTGGTGCGCGCATCGATCCAGGGCGAGGGGACCGAGGGTCAGGGCGAGGGGACCGGAGGTCAGGGCGAGGGGACCGAGGGCGATGTCCCCGGCGTGATGCGCCTCGGTGCATCGGCGGAGGAGAGCGCGCGCGGCGGTGGCGGCGTGCGCGATGCGGTGATCCCGGGCGTCGATGCGTCGATGCGCATCACCGGGGATAGCCCATCCCCCGGGCCAAGCTCGGATCGCGGCACGGCCACCGCGACGGAACGGCTCCATGCCCTGGCCCTGGCGCTCCTGGACCGCCACGGCATCCTCACCCGTGAAGCCGTCGTGGCGGAGGACATCGAGGGAGGTTTCTCGGCCGTGTACCCGATCCTGCGAGCCCTCGAGGAGGCGGGGCGGATCCGGCGCGGGTACTTCGTCGATGGACTCGGCGCGGCCCAGTTCGCGCTGGCCGGGGCCGTCGACCGGCTCCGCGCCCTCAGGGAGCCGGATCCCGCGATGCCGCGCGTCGACCTGCTGGCCGCCGCCGACCCGGCCCAGCCGTATGGCGCGGCCCTGGCGTGGCCGAGGCGGGGCGACGACGATCGTCGACAGCTGGTCCGGGCGGCCGGCGCCTACGTCGTCCTCGTCGACGGGCTGCCGGTCCTGTACGTGGAACGCGGCGGTCATGGCCTGGTGACCTTGCCCGCGGCCGACGATCCGGAGCGGCTGAAGATGGCGCTGCCGGCCCTCGCCGGCCTGCTCGCCGACGGACGCCTCCGCGAGCTGGTCCTGGCCCGGGTCGACGGCGAGCCGGTGGGGCAGGGGAGCGCGTGGCGGGCCCGCCTCGCGGACGCCGGCTTCGTGCCGGGCTACCGCGGGATGTCCCTGCGCGGGCAGCGCTGAGCCCGGCGCGATCAGGTGCCCGAGGGCGACACGCTGTTCCGGACCGCCTCGGGGCTGCGGCCGTACCTGCTCGGCCGGCGCGTGACGGCCGCCCGGGCGCGACTGCCCGGCCCGCGCGTGGAGCGCGTGATCGGCCAGGAGATCGTGGCCGTCGAACCGCTGGGCAAGAACCTGCTGATCCGCTTCGGCAACGGGCTGGAGCTGCGGACCCACCTGCGGATGCGCGGGACGTGGCATCGCTACGCCCCGGGCGAGGCCTGGCGCCGTCCGCCGGGTCGGGCGGTCCTGACCATCGAGGTGCCGGGCGCCGTCGCGGTGTGCTTCGACGCGCCTGTCGTCGAGCTGTTCGAGACCCGTGCGGAGGAGATCCACCCTGGCCTCGGCCGGCTCGGACCGGACCTCCTCGGCGAGCCGTTCGACGGGGCCGAGGCCGTGCGCCGGCTGTCCGACCCGGCGCGGGCCGGGCTGGCGGTGGCAGAGGCGCTCCTCGACCAGCGGGCCCTTGCCGGCATCGGCAATGTCTACAAGAGCGAGGTCCTCTTCATCGAGCGCGTCGATCCATTCGCCCGAGTCGGGGAGCTGGACCCGGCGACGCTCCGGCGGCTCGTCGATCGGGCGCGGGCCCTCCTCCGCGCGAACGTCGGGCGATCGGCCCGCACGACCACGGGCCCCGCCGGCGGAGGTGAGGCAGGGGTGATCGTGGCCGAGCCTCGCGGCGCGGAGCGGCACTGGGTGTACCGCCGGGCCGGTCGGGCCTGCCGGCACTGCGGGGCGCTCGTCCAGTCGCGACGCCACGGCGACCAGCCGCGGACGACGTACTGGTGCCCGTCGTGCCAGCCGCCCATTCGGGCCGCCCACGGGATCGGTGGCCGATTGGCGATCGGCGACCATCCGGAGGTTGACGATGCCTGACCTCGACGTCCGCTGCGGCCGGCAGGGGAGCGGCTGGCTGTGCCTGGTCCGCGTCTCCGATGGCCCGTTCGCGACCGAGCACCGGGTGGCGGTCACGGCCGGCGATCTCGCCCGGCACGATCCCGGGGCTCCGGATCCCACCCCGCTGGTCCGGGCCGCATTCGAGTTCCTGCTCGAGCGCGAGCCGCCTTCGTCGATCCTGACTGCGTTCGACCTGTCCGTGATCGGCCGCTACTTCCCCGGCTGGGAGGCCGATGTCGCGAGTCGTCTGGCACGGTCGAAGGGCCCGGCCGGGCCCTCCGGCGGAAGCGACGCGGGCCGATAATCGGCGGGGGCCCGGCTCCAGGTGCCCATGGGGGGATCGCCGGGTCGCCGTTCGAGGGAGGTCCCGCACGCCGTGCTCAACCTGCTCGTGCTCCTGCTTGGCGTCTTCATCACCCTGCTCAGCATCGGCCTCGGCGTCGTGCTGCCCATCACGCGGACAGCCGCGGCTCCGCGCTACCGCCCGGGCGAGCCGCCACCGTCCGTGCCCAAGCGGCACGTCGCCCAGGGCATGCTCGGCGGCATCGTCGGGATCGCCCTCATCGTGGTCGGCTTCGCGTCGCCGTTCGTGGAGGTGCCGGCGGGCAGCGTGGGCGTGGTGATGAACTTCGGCCAGGTCCAGCCCGGCACGCTGGAGCCCGGGCTGCACGTCGTCATGCCCGTGGTCCAGAGCGTCCAGACGGTCGACACCCGCGTCCAGCCCCACCAGTTCCAGGAGATTGACGCGGCGTCGCGGGAGTACCAGACGGTCAGGCTGACCGGCACGATGAACTACCACGTCGACGGCCAGTACGCGTCCGACCTCTTCCAGACCGTCGGCCTCGACTTTGCGTCGAAGGTGATCGACCCTGCCTTCAACAACTTCATCAAGACCGTCGTGCCGACCTACTCGATCAACGACATCCTGGGCAAGCGCGACGAGATCCGGTCGAAGGCGAAGGACCAGCTGGCCGCGAACCTCTCCCGCTACCACATCATCGTGGACGACATCTACATCGCCAACATCGCCTTCTCCACCGAATTCCAGGCGGCGATCGAAGCGAAGCAGGTTGCCCAGCAGCAGGTGCAGACGGAGCAGCAGGTCCTCGCCCAGAAGCAGATCCAGGCCCAGCAGGCGGTCGCCCAGGCCCAGGGCCAGGCCGACGCGTCGGTGACCCTCGCCAAGGGCCAGGCCCAGGCCACGATCCAGCTCGCCCAGGGGCAGGCCGAGGCGAACCGCCAGCTCGCGGCGTCCCTCTCCGACCAGATCCTCCAGTACCAGTACATCAACAAGCTCGCCAGCAACATCAGCGTCATGCTCGTGCCGTCCGGGAACGCCTCCATCTTCGACCTCAAGGGCCTCCTGTCCGGCGCGGCAACCGCCTCTCCGTCGCCGAAGCCGTCGACGGCTCCGTAGGGGCGCCACGGCCGCGATCATCGGCGGCCATGTGCGAGCAGTTGGTGGCGCGTGTGGTGGCGCGTGCCGACGAGCCGTTCGCGCTCGGCGAGCCCTGGGAGTTCGTGGCCCGCCTCGAACGCTGGATCGATCGCTGTTCCGGTTCGTCGCACCGGGGGCGCGCGACCGCCGGCTCATGGGTCGGCGGGCGACCGCCAGCCTGTAACATCGACGACGGACCAGCGTCTCAGTCGGTGGCCGCCCGGCCCTCGTTCGGGCGGTGGGAGCAGGCCAGGTGCACGACGGAGAGTCCAGCCAGGCGATCGCGCGCGGGCCGGCGAAGCGCGAGCAGCCCGCCTTCCGCGTGGACGTCGACGCCGACGGGCGACCGACGCGCGAGCTTTCCGCGGCGCGCCTGGTCCAGCTGGCGATCTACTGGTACGGCCTCGTCTCGGTCATGAACGGCGTCGGCATCGTCCTCCAGGAGCGGATGCCGTCGCTGGTCCCCGTCGACGTGGTGGGCGTGGCGACCGCTGCGGCCCAGGCCGGCGGCGTCCTCGTCGCCGTCCTCGTGCAGCCCACGCTGGGCACGATCTCCGACTACACGACGAGCCGCTGGGGCCGGCGCAAGCCCTACATCCTGGTCGGGACGACGCTCGACCTCGTGCTGCTGGTCGCGATCGCGGCCTCGCAGACGTTCCTTGCCGTGGCCGCGTTCCTCCTGCTGCTCCAGCTGAGCTCCAACAGCGCCCAGGGCCCGTTCCAGGGCTACCTGCCCGACCTGGTCCCGGCCCGCCAGGTGGGGATCGCCAGCGGCCTCGTCGGCGTGATGACCGTACTGGGCACGCTGGGCGGGATCCTCACCGTGACGATCGGGCATGCGATCTTTCGCGACTACACCGTGCCGACCATCGCCCTCGGCGTCGTCGAGTTCGCCACGATGGCGATCCTGTTCGCGCGCCTCGACGAGGGCAAGGCGCCGAAGCAGCGCGACGGTCGGTCGTGGCGGTCGATCGCCGCCGAAGCCTGGGGGACGGACATCCTCCGGGAGCGAAGCTTCGTCCTGCTGGTCTCGTCGCGCTTCTTCATCCTGGGCGGGGCGTCGTTCCTGCTCGCCTTCCCGGTTCGCTACTTCGAGCGCTCGCTGGCCATCCCGGATGCCGACGAGCGTGGGCTCTGGATCACGATCGTGACCCTCGCCGTCGGGCTGGCGACCATCGTGGCCACGCTGCCGGCGGCCCGCATCTCCGACCGGGTGGGCCGCAAGCCCGTGATCTGGGCGGCCTGCGCCGTCGGGGCGGCCGGGATGCTCGTGCTGGCGGCGGCGCCGATCCCGGCCGTGGCCGTGCCGGGCGCGGTCCTGGTCGGCCTGGGGGCGGGCACGTTCCTCTCGGTCGATTGGGCCCTGATGACCGACCTCATTCCGAAGGCGTCCGCGGGTCGCTACATGGGCATCTCCAACGTTGCCACCGCCACCAACGGCCTGGTCGCGGGAGCGATCGGCGGCCTGCTCGTCGACGCGTTCTACAGCCTTGGCGATCCGGGCGCGGGGCCGCGCCTCGCCTTCCTCGTGGCGATCGCGTCCTACGGCGCCGGGGCGCTGCTCCTTCGCGACGTGCGCGAGACGCGTGGGCCGCGGGCGATGGCGGCCGGCATCCCTGGGACGGCCTGATCAGGCCCGCGAGTCGCCTGGCCCGGCGATCCTCACCGCGCGGCGCCGAAGAAGGCGCGGGCGGCGTTCCCCAGCCAGCGTCCGGCGACGCCGGTGGCCGCCGACGGGTCGCGCCGGAAGGCACCGGCGACGCCCGCCAGCGAGCGCGAGGCGAGCCGCGTCCGCGTCCTCCAGACCGCCGGCCGCACGAGTGACGCGGGATCCGGATGCCGCCACAGCCACGGCACGGCCGCCCACAGGAAGACCAGGTAGTCGAGCCGCGGCGGCCGCGGCAGGGCCAGCAGCACCTGGAGCTGGATCAGGGTGAGGGGCAGCGTCGCCAGCGTCAGCAGCCCGCCGATCGCGAGGTAGATGACGCCCCGCGCCCGGGCGGCCGGAGCCAGCAGTGGCAGGAGCACAGCCGGCACCCACTTCAGCGCCGTGGCCAGCATCCACAGCAGGCCGGCAGTGCGCGGCCCGACGAACTGGGCGGCCCAGATCATCAGCGCCAGCAGCAGGTTGATGTTGCCGGTATCCATGTTGCCGAGGATCGGGAAGCCCAGGGCCAGGACGGTCACCGCCGTCGCCAGGGGGTGGCGGCGGTAGGCCCAGGCCACCGTCCACAGGAACAGCAGGATCAGGCCGCCGCGCCAGACGAACCAGGCGACGTCCCAGGGGAGCAGGGCCCACGGCGCGAACAGCGGCAGGAGCCACGGCGCGTAGACGTACGGGAGGAATGGACCGGCAGGATGGTACGGGTCGCCGGCGTTGAGCCAGATGCGGACGGCCGCCCAGTAGGCCCGGGCGTCGGCGCCGCCGAGCTCGCCCCGGGCCCACATGCCGGCCAGGCCGACGCCGGCGAAGACGGCGAGGATGAGGATCGCCAGCAGTCGACGACGGTCGGACAGGCGCCGCACGTCGCGCCGGAGGAGGCGCCGGACCAGCACGGCGGACCGGCGACGGGCTCCTCCGCGCTCGCTTCCCTCCGCCAGCCCGTTCGGTCCCGCCGCGCCCGGATCGGCGGCCAGCTCTGGATGGGCCGAGATCGTCATCGCCGGCCGAGTATCGCACCGGTCCGCGGCTCGCGGCATGACGGAGCGGGAGCCCACGGGCCGCCCACGGAGCGGGAGCCCATGTCGCGCGCGCGCCTGCGCGCGTGCCTGCGCGGCCGGAGCCCGTGCGCGCGCGCCTGTGCGCGTGCATCCGCTATCGTCCCGATCGAGCCGGGCGCCGCAATCGGCGGGCGGCGCGCGTCGCAGAGCGCCGCCGACAGGAGAAGCGTTCATGACCGATCCGCCCGCTTCGAGCCTGGTCACGGCGACCGAGCTCGAGGCGCTCCACGCCCGCGTCGCCGGTGCAGAGCCGGCGTTCCTGGCCGACCTCGAGCGGCTCGTCAACATCGATTGCGGGAGCCACACCCGGGCCGGGGTCAACGACGTCGCAGGCTGGGCCGCCGATTTCCTGGGGGCCATCGGCGGCGAGGTCGTCCGTCACGCGGATCCGGACGGCCGCCTTGGCGACACGGTGGAGGCCACGTTCGCGGGGACGCCGGGCGGTCCGCGGGCCATCTGCATCGGGCACCTCGACACCGTCTTTCCCGAGGGGACGGTCGACGCCCGACCGTTCCGGATCGACGGGACGGTCGCTCGCGGTCCCGGCGTGACCGACATGAAAGGTGGCCTCCTGACGCTCCTGTATGGCCTGCGTGCGGCCATCGAGCAGGGTCCGCTCCCGTTCGAGCGTCTCACCGTCATCGCCAACCCCGACGAGGAGATCGGATCGCCAGCGTCGACCCCGTTCATCCGGAGCGTGGCGGCGGCGAGCGACGTGGCCTTCGTGCTGGAGTGCGGGCGCGCCAACGGCGACATCGTCTCGTCGCGCAAGGGCCAGGCCGACTTCGTGCTGATGGTCCGCGGCCGCGCCGCCCATGCGGGCGTGGAGCCGGAGAAGGGTCGCAGCGCCGTGCTGGCGGCTGCGCACCTCGTCGTCGGCCTGCACGAGCTGTCCGGCCGCTGGCCCGGCGTCACCTGCAACGTCGGAGTGATCCAGGGCGGGACACGCCCGAACGTCGTGCCGGATCAGGCCGTCCTGGAGGTGGACCTGCGGGCGGTCGACCGAACCGGGCTGGAGGCCGCGGCGGCGGCCATCCGGGCGCTGGCCGCGTCGCCGGCCGTGCCCGACGTGACCGTCGAGGTCGCCGAGGTCGCCCGCCACTGGCCGATGGAGAAGCTCGCCCGGAGCGAGCGCCTGGTCGCCCACGCGCAGGAGATCGCGCGACGGCTCGGATTCGAGGTGCGCGACGCGGCGACGGGCGGTGCTTCGGACGGCAACACGACGGCGGGCCTGGGCGTGGCGACGCTCGACGGCCTGGGTCCGGTCGGCGGCCTCGACCACTCGCCCGACGAGTACCTGGACGTGACCAGCATCGTGCCTCGTACCGCGCTGTTCGCCGCGCTGCTCCTGGCGACCGGCCGGGACCCGGAGGTGCGACGCTGGCGGGAGGACACGCCGGGGGAGGGGGCAGGGTGAGCGGCGGAGCGGCGCCCGAATTCACGGTCCGGACCGGCGTCGACGGCCGCGTCCGGGTCGGCTCGGGCGGCCCATGGGAAGCGCGGTTCGGGTACTGCCGCGCGGTCGCGGTCGGCGGCGCGTGCTTCGTGGCGGGCACGACCGATGCCGGACCGGACGGCCGCGCTCGCCACCCCGACGCGCGCAGCCAGGCGGAGGCCGCCTGGGACACGATCGAGGCCGCCCTCCGGGCGGCCGGCTTCGCCCTGGCGGACGTTGTCCGCACCCGCACGTTCCTCGTCGACGCGGCGGACTTCCCGGCCATCGGCGAGGTCCACGGCCGTCGGTTCGGGGCACACCCGCCGGTCGCAACGGCGGTGATGGTGGCGAGCCTCATCGATCCGAGCCTGAAGGTCGAGATCGAGGTCGACGCGGTTCATCGATAGCGCGGCAGGAGCCGGTCTCGAGCGCCCTGGGCGACGGGAACCAACGGCCGCGACGGGTCGTCAGGGGGATGCGATCGGCCCACGGCGCCGGTCCGAACCGTGGCGGATCGTCTCGTGTTCCAGGCAGCGGGCGACGGAAGAATCAGCCTCATCGCGGGTGGCGCCATCGTCGCGTCGATCGCCCTCATGGCCGGCGTGGCTTCGGTGCTCCCGTCCGCGCCGGGCGGGCCGGCCGCGACCGCGTCGCCGTCTGCCCGCGTGACCCCGTTCGTCGAGCCGACGCCGTTCCCGCTGCCGCCCGGGGCGACCGCCATCGCCCTGCAGACCGCGCCTCCGGGCGGGCCCGTGGCGGGCGTGCCGCAGACCTGCGCCATGGCCCTGTCCGAGGCGGTGCGGATCACGCGCGGTCCGGCCGGAGCAGGCGCGGTGTCGGCGGACTCGGGAGCCCCGGTCCCACTCGCGTGGCCGCGGGGCTTCTCGGCGCGGCTCATCGGCGGCCGGGCCGAGATCGTGTCTCCGGGCGGAGACGTCATCGCCCGCGACGGCGACATCCTGGTTGGGCTGAATGGTCCGGTCATCTGCTCGGTGACCGGGTACGTCGCGCCGGCCCAGCCGCAGTCGTCACCGCGGCCGTCGCCGCCACCGAATGCGCCCCAGGTGAGGTGACCGGCCGCCTGCCGGTCAGCTCAGCCCGGCCGCCCGCAGGCCGGCTGCCAGCACCACCGCGACGAGCAGCCCCACGAAGAGGTTGTGGCGCCAGGCGACGATCGAGCCGCACACGAGCACCGCGAGGGCCGGGATGCCCACGCTGACGGCCGGCCGTCCGTCAGCGCCGGTCACGAGCAGCGCCTGGGTCGCAGCGATCGCACCGAGCACTGCCGGGCCAACCAGGCGCAGGTACTCGAGCGCTCGCGGCGGCAGGCGCTCGAAGCCGGGTGCCAGCATGGGGACGGCGCGCGCCGGATACGTCACGGCAGCCATGAACACGGCGAGGAGCACGAGCTGGAGGCTCATCGACGGCGCCGGTGCCGGGGCGCGCGAGGCCTCGTCCGCGAGGTGCGATCGCCGGGCGCGCCGAACTCGGCGGACGGGCCGCTCACGGTGCCAGCCCGTCGTCGGAGCGGCCGGGGTGGGCGAACGCGGCCGGCTCGGCAGGCAGCTCGTCGGCCTCGGGCCGTGTCCGGTCCCGGCGCGGTACCGCCAGCCCGGCCAGCGGACCGAGGAGGCCGCCGACCACGACGCCCGCCCGCGGATCGACCGCGAGGCCAACGCCGAGCGCCAGGACAATCGCCGCCGCCGCCGCCACCACCTCGCGGCGTCCCGCCACCAGCCCCACGGCGAGGCCGGCCATCGCCGCCGGGAACACGACGTCGAGGCCGAGAACCCTGGGATCGGGCACGACCTGGCCGCCGAGCACGCCGACCAGCGTGGCCAGGTTCCAGGGGATGAACACGCCCCCGATCGCCGCCAGCCAGTAGCCGCGCCGATCGGCGAAGCCGACGCGCCGGAAGTGGACGAGCGAGAGGGCGAACGACTCGTCGGTCAGGACGTACGCCATCGCCGCCCGCTCAGCCCGGCTTCGGGCGCGCAGCCACGGGCTCAGCGCGGCCGAGTAGAGCACGTGGCGGCTGTTGATCAGGGCAGTCACCAGGACGATCGCTGGCCAGCCGAAGCCGCCGGCGACCATCCCCGCGGCGGCGAACTGCGAGGCGCCCGCGAACACGATGACCGAGGACGCCGCCGCCTCGACCGGCGAGAAGCCGCTCGCCCGCGCCGTCAGCCCGAAGACGACGCCGAACCCGGCGGCCGACGCGACGATCCCGAGCATGTCGAGGACGAGGCGGCGGCGGGCCGCGCGCAGCTCGGCTCCGTCGAGCGGCAGCGGGGCGGCTGCGGGGTCCGGCTTGGAGCCGCTCAGCGGAGGGCGGTCGTCCCGCACCGGTCGCAGACGACGTACATGGCGTGGCGATCGCGAGCGTAGCCGGCAGCGTGCAGGGTCCCGCCGCATCCGCCGTGGTGCCAGGTCCACCAGCGCGCCCCGGCGTCGAGCGGCACGGACTCCGCGGCGATCGTCACGTCCAGCCCGTCATGGGCGGACAGGGTGGTCGTCACGGCGGTGGCCCGCTCCTCCTCGGTCTCGCTCGCGTACGGGTAGCTCTGGGAGATGTTCGAGGTCACCGGATCCTCCGAACGGTGCTTCCACGATGGCCGGCGGCGGCCTGGCCGGCCTGCCCCGACGCGGCCCGAGTATCGCACGCGACGGCGGTCGGCTCCGGTCAGGAACTCCGCGTGCGCGGCCGTGCACCCGATGTCACGAGCCCCCGCCGGCATGCTCCTGCGGCGGCTCGCCCAGGGCGCCGCGCCACGCGGCTTCGAGCGCGACGACGACGTCGGGGGCGAGGTGGTCGCGCATGGCCGTGGCGCAGGCGAGGTTCCAGCAGGCGACGACGGCCCGGCGGGGATCGAACGGGCGGCAGGCGACGGTCAGCACCTCCAGCGCCGCATCCTCGCGGGTGCCCTTCGCGTACGGCGGCGTGAACCAGCGGGTGAGGAACCCGAAGGCGCCCGCCCGATCGGCCGCGCGGTCGTCGAACGCGGCGGCGTCGAAGCCGGTGACGCCGGTGGCGATGGCCGCGCAGACCCGCCGGAACAGCTCGTCCAGGTCGGCCGTCTCCGCGTAGGAGAGGGGAGGGCCCTCGTACCACGCGTAGCGGAAGCCGAGGTCGGAGCGGTGGCGCCGACCCTCGGTCGCGACCAGGGCCTGGACCGACCGATCGAGGGCCTCGAGGTCGTCGCGCCGCAGCCGCCGGAATCGGGCGAGCACCGGGGCCACACGTTCCGGCGGGTCGAACGGAGTCACGCCTCGTCTCACCATGCCGCCGGGAGTCCCACGGAACGGGGGTCGGTCGCGGCCGCGAGCGTTCCGCCTCGAGCCGGGCCGCCGTCGACGAGCTCGATCGCGTGGCAGTGGCCCAGGCCGCCGTCAAAGGGCCGGGTCACCTCCAGCTCGTGGCCGGCTCGCGCCAGCGCCTCCAGCAGCCCGGGCCGGAAGCGCGGCTCGATCAGCACCCGGTCGGGCGGCAGGAAGTGGCCCCGCGGAACCACGGCCCAGCGCGGGGCGGCGACCGCCGTGGGCACGTCGACACCGCCGTCGACAAGCGCCGAGACCACCTGCGCGAAGATGGCCGGCTGCGCGTCGCCGCCCATCGACCCGTGGATGACCCACGGCCGCCCGTCGCGCAGGAGCATGCCCGGCAGCAGCGTGTGCAGCGGCCGCTTGCCGGGAGCCAGCTCGTTGGGATGGCCCCGATCGAGGCGGAAGTAGGAGCCCCGGTTCTGGTAGGCGATCCCGGTCGCGGGATCCACGACGCCGGAACCGAAGCCAGCGTAGTTCGATTCGATCAGCGAGACCGCGTTGCCGGCGCCGATCGACGACGCCGAGCCAGATCGTGCCGCCGCCGGCCGGCCCGCCGCCGCCGCGCGGGGCGCCCGCACGGGCCGGGTTGATGGCTCGGGCGAGCTCGGCGCCGTAGCCGGCGTCCAGCAGCCGCTCGACCGGCACGTCGACCATGGCGGGATCGGCCAGGTATGCGTCGCGGTCGGCCAGGGCGGCCTTGACCGCCTCGACGCCGACGTGGACCCATTCCGCGTGGGGACCGGCCGTCGCGCCGCCGTCGCCCGGTACGAATGCCGCCGGCTCCGGGGCAGGCAGGGCCCGGAGGACGTTGAGCGCCTCCAGCGCAACGATGCCGGAGCTGTTCGGCGGGTGCGACGTGGCCGTGATGCCGCGGTAGTCGAGCGTGAGTGGCGTCTCCCAGGTCGAGTGGTGGCCGGCGAGGTCCGTCGCGGAGATCGCCGAGCCGGCCGTGGCCAGGCCGGCCGCCTGCCGGTCGGCGATCTCCCCCTCGTAGAAGTCGGCCAGGCCCGTCGTGGCCAGGCGCTCGAGCGTGGCGGCCAGGGCGAGCAGCCTGACGCGCTCCCCGGGTCGCCACGCCCTGTCGTGCGGGCGGTAGATCGACGACCAGCCGCGCGCGCCGCGTCCAAGCTCCCCGGCGAACACGGGCGCCGAGACCTCGACGGCCCGCACGAACAGCTCGTCGGCCGGGAACCCGCCACGGGCAAGCTCGATGGCCGGCGCCAGCACGTCAGGGAGCGGCAGCCGGCCCCACCGCGCGTGGGCATCGGCCCAGGACCGGACCGCGCCGGGAACCGTGATCGTCAGCGGACCGCGGAAGGGGAGCGTGACCAGGCCGTCGCGCCGCAGGGCCTCCGCGTCCGCCGCGGCCGGCGCCCGGCCGGAGCCGTTGATGGCGAACTGCGTTCCCGCCGCCTCGTCCCAGACCAGCCAGAACGCGTCGCCACCGATCCCGCACGCCTCCCCCATGACCACCCCGAGCACGGCGTTCGTGGCGATGGCGGCGTCGACGGCATGGCCTCCGGCGCGCAGGATCCCCAGGCCGGCCGCGGTCGCGAGATGGTGCGGCGCGACGACGGCGCCGGTCGCACCGCGAGCGATCTGGGCCGGGACCAGGGGCCGGGCAGGCAGTTCCATCTCCGGGGATTTACGGACGGCGCCGCGAACCGCGCACCCGGAATCCGCTCGCCGGGTCGTGCAGCCAACGCGGCAACCCACGAACCCGCGGCGACGGCGGTGGGTGCGGCCGGGTACGCTGCGGGCCACCATGAGCCGCTCCCTCTGGGCAGTCATCGTCGGCACGTTCACGCTCCGCTTCAGCACCGGCCTGACGGGGGCGATGCTCGCCTACTTCCTGGCCCGCCCCCAGGACAGCGGGCTGACCATCGATGCCCTGACGCTCGGCCTCCTGCACGCTTCCTTCTATGCGTCGGAGCTTGGCCTGTCGCCGGTCTTCGGGCCGATCGCGGACCGTTTCGGCTATCACCGGATCATGGAGCTCGGGCCCGCGTTCGGGGCGGTGGCCGTGGTCCTGACAGGCCTCACCCCGCACCTGGCCGCGTTCATCGCGCCACTCGTCGCGCTGTGGGTCCTCGGCGGCACGCGGTTCCTGGAGGGAGCGTCGACAGCCGCCAGCGTGCCGTCGATCCTCGGGTACATCGCCATGGCGACGTCCGACCAGGAGTCCCTGCGCGGGCGGGCCGTGGCCAGGTTCGAGGCGGCGACGCTGGCCGGCATCGGCGGCGGGCTCGTGCTGGCAGGCCCCCTGTTCACGGTGCTGGGCACCACCGCCTTCTATCTCAACGCGGCGCTCTACGGCATCTCGTGGTGCATCTACCGGTTCGGCATCGCCGACCCGCGGATCGACCGCGC
Organism: uncultured Chloroflexia bacterium; assembly: GCA_963821595.1. GTDB lineage: Bacteria > Chloroflexota > Limnocylindria > Limnocylindrales > CSP1-4 > CTSoil-043. The sequence continues at coordinate 34,632 of CAWGEL010000031.1, forward strand.
CGGGAGCAGGCCGGAGGCGCGCACCAGCCTCGATCGGTACCTGGAGATCCTCCGCGGCGCGCACGTCTGGCTGCTCGCCCCGACCTGGATCGCCATCAACGCGGTCATCGGACTGTGGACCGCCCAGTCGCTCTTCCTGCTCGTGAAGGCGCGCGATCCGCGGTTCGCGAACCAGCTGCTGACGGGCGGCTTCTCGCCGAACGTCGTGAGCCTGGGGCTCGGAGTCGGCGTGCTCCTGTTCTTTGCGGGGCTGGTCTACTGGGGCAACCGGTTCCGGAACCTGCGCCGGACGACGATCATCTTCTACGGCGTCGCCGGCGGCGCCGTCCTGGCCGTCTCCACGCTGGCGATCAACCACGGAGCGGGTCTCCCGGGGCCCGTGATGGCGCTGCTGGCGGCCCTGGTGGTCGGGGGCCTGTTCGTGCTGGCAGGCGCCACGCCGGCGGCGCTCGGCCTCCTCGCGGACATGGCGGAGCCGTACCCCCGCGACCGGGGCGCCATCATGGGCCTCTACTCGGTCTTCCTGGGCCTGGGCCAGATCGGCGGCAGCCTCATCGGCGGGCTCGCCGCCCGCGAGATGGGCATCGACGGGATCCTCATCGGGACGCTCGCCCTGCTGGGCGTGGCCCTCGTCCCGCTGTGGCACCTGCGGACGCTCGAGCACCGCCTGCCCGGCTCGCGCGGCGTCCCGGTCGCGCCCGAAGGCTGAGCAGACCAGGACCGCTCCGCGACGCCGTGGCCGAGGTCCGCGACGCCGCGGCCGAAGGAGGAATCCCGGCTCCTGCCGCCGCGGCGCCCGGCCGGCGGCATCCCGTCGCCCCCGGCGATCGGCCTTCCGCCGGTCCGTATCATTCGCCAGGCGGAGAGCGGGGCGGGGATCGATCCGCAGCGCATCGGGCGAGGGGCCGCAGCGAGCGAGGGAGAGGCATGGGGCGCGTCGCGATCGTGACCGACTCGACGGCAGACCTGCCGCCGGGCGTCGGCGAGGCGCACGGGATCCGGGTCGTACCGCTCTTCGTCCGGTTCGGGGCGGACGAGTTCAAGGCCGGGGTGGATCTCTCGACCGAGGAGTTCTGGGCGCGGATGACAGCGCCCGACGCTCCCTTCCCGGCCACGGCAGCGGCGCCCCCCGGCATGTTCGCCGACACGTTCCGCGAGTGCATCGCGGACGGCGCGGACGGCGTGGTCTGCGTCACGGTCGGGAGCAAGCTCTCGGCGACGCACTCGAGCGCGTCGATCGCCGCCCGGAGTCTTCCCGCCGGCGCCGTCCGCGTGGTCGACTCGGCATCCGCGTCGATGGGTCTGGGGATGCTGGCCATCGCGGCCGCCGAGATGGCCGCCGCCGGGGACGGGCTCGGCGCGATCGCCGACCGGGTGGAAGCCCTGGTGCCGGCAGGGGAGCTGTTCATCGCGCTCGACACGCTCGAATACCTGCGCAAGGGCGGCCGCATCTCGGCCGCCAGGGCCGCCATCGGCACGGTGCTCTCGATCAAGCCGATCATCACGCTGGTCGACGGGCTGGTCGAGACCGCGGACCGACCCCGGACCCGGGGGCGGGCCCGGGAACGCGTGCTCGAGCTGCTCTCGGCGCAGCCGGTGGACTGGCTCTCGATCGTCAGCACGCCCCCCGCCGATCCGATCCCGTTCCGGGAGGAGCTGCTGGCCCGCCTGCCAGGCGGCGTCGATCCGTCCCACGTCTGGTCCGCGATCGTCGGCGCGTCGGTGGGCCCGCACATCGGCCCGGGTTGCCTCGGCGCGATCTACATCCGACGACCCTGAGGCACGGGGGCGGCGCGAGCATGCAGGGCCGTCCGGCGCCAAGGTTGCAGGACGGATACGGCAGGGTGGCGGTACCATTGCCATGGGTGACCCGGGCCGTTCTGCCCGGGGGCCGCGTCCCCCTTCGGCCCTAGCCTGGGGGACGCTGGGGCCGGGATGATCCGACCCAGAGAGCTCGTCGGTGCGTCCGTCCCTGGCATGGGCGGGCTGGCGACGAGGCCGGCAGCCGTCCCGGAGGCGGCAGCAGCGCTGCCCGGTGGGGACGGTGCTGGCATGGTGGGGCGCCAGGCGGGCGCCCGCAGGAGGTTCGGCTCTTCATGACCACGGAACAGGCAGCGCACGCGATCAACCCGTGGAGTGTCGCGCAGCGCCAGTTCGACCTCGCTGCCGAGCGCCTCAACCTGGACCAGGGCCTGCGCGCGGTGCTCCGCGAGCCGCGACGCGCCCTGACGGTCACGTTCCCGGTCCACATGGACGACGGCACGGTCCGCGTCTTCACCGGGTACCGCGTGCAGCACAACCTCGGCCGGGGCCCGGCCAAGGGCGGCATCCGCTACCACCAGGACGTCTCGCTCGACGAGGTCAAGGCCCTCGCGATGTGGATGACCTGGAAGTGCGCGGTCGTGGGCATCCCCTACGGCGGTGGCAAGGGCGGGGTCATCGTCGACCCCAAGAAGCTCTCCAAGAAGGAGCTCGAGGGCCTCAGCCGCCGCTACTTCACCGAGATCAGCGTCCTGATCGGGCCCGAGCGCGACATCCCGGCCCCGGACGTCAACACCACGCCCCAGATCATGGCCTGGTTCATGGACACGTACTCCATGCACGCGGGCTACACGGTCCCGGGCGTCGTGACCGGCAAGCCGATCAGCCTCGGCGGCTCCGAGGGCCGCAACGAGGCCACGGCGCGCGGCTGCGTCTACACGATCGTCGACGCGGCGGCCCATCTCGGCCTCGACCTCACCAAGTCCACCTGCGTCGTCCAGGGCTTCGGCAACGCCGGCTCGATCGCGGCCCAGCTGATGGTCGCCGAGGGCAGCACGGTCCTCGCCGTCTCCGACACGGGCGGCGCGATCTACAGCAAGGCCGGCCTCGACCCGGACCGGGTCCTCGCCTGGAAGCAGGAGCACGGCACGGTCGTCGGGTTCCCGGGCACGGAGACGATCACGAACGCGCAGCTCCTCGAGATCGAGTGCGACGTCCTGATCCCGGCCGCCTACGAGAACCAGATCACCGCGGCCAATGCCGACCGGATCAAGGCCAAGATCGTCGCCGAGGCCGCCAACGGCCCGACGACCCCCGAAGCCGACGAGATCCTGGCGAAGAAGGGGGTCTTCATGATCCCCGACATCCTCGCCAACGCCGGCGGCGTCACCGTCAGCTACTTCGAGTGGGTCCAGGACCTCAACCGTGACCACTGGAGCGAGGCGGTCGTGAACGCCAAGCTCAAGGAGATCATGGATCGCAGCTTCGGCGAGGTCCTCGACATGGCCAAGAACGCCGACGTCGACATGCGGACCGCGGCCTACCTCGTGGCCGTCAAGCGCGTGGCCGACACGACCGCCCTCCGCGGCCTCTACCCGTAAGCTCCACGGCCCGGCACGCGCCGGGCGTCCGAACCTGACGGGCTGCACCGTCCTGTGGGCCCCGGCTTCATTGCCGGGGCCCACGGCGATTCCGGCTCCCGGCAGACGGCTGCGGCCGCCGGACTCTGGCGCGCCGGGCGCCGGGCAAGGACGCGCCGCCGTCGCCGCACGGCCCGCCGCTCTCAGCGCGTCCCGGCGGATTCCTCGAGCGGGCGGTCGCGTTCCTGTCCTCCCGGGGAGGACGCGGGGACCTGCGCCGTCCGCCGGCCACGCCATCGACGTCGTGCGACGTCACCCGCGATGTGGCCTGGCGTGGCCGCCACGAGCACGAAACCCACGAGTCCGAGGGCGAACTCGATGGGCATGCCGTTGGGTCCGGGCAGCCCCACGCCCGCCGCATAGCTGACCGCGCTCAGCAGTGGCAGCACGGCCGCCCCAAGCCACAGCGCCGGGAGGCCGACCATCCCGAGGCCGCCCGCGATGGCGCCGATCACGGCGCATGAGACCGTGCCCAGGACCTGGTCGTTCGGGCTCGTGAGCAGGATCGGTGGGACCAGACAGGCGGTCCCGGGCAGCAGCTCCAGCGCCCGCCGGAGCAGCGGGTCGTTCCGGCGCAGGCGTCGCTGCCTCGGGTCGCCGTGGCTGGCCGGGTCGAGGCGGCGAGCCCGGCGCGCGCCAGGGCTCGGGCCGCGGGAATGCCGGCCAGGAACGCCAGGGCCATGATCGCCAGGGCGTGGCCCGCCCAATCCAGCCAGCCTGGAGCCGCGGCGCCCGTGACCGCGACGGCGACCGAGCCGCCAAGGGTTGCCGTGACAGTCCCGAGCCACAGGCCCATGGCGGCGCTCGGGCCGGCGACGGCTGCCCCGATCACGCCGAGGGCGACCCACCACGCCACCAGGCCGAACGCGGTCAGGCCGTTCGTTGGCGGCAGGACCGAGCCCGGCAGGAGGGCGGGCAGCCACCATGCCGCCGCGATGGACGCGACGACCACCAGCGGCCTGCCCAGGGGCAACGCGGGCCGCGCCTCGAGGTTCGCCGCGACGTCGCGGTCGGCCCCGGTGCGCGGTGTACCATCGCCGCCATGCTCGATCACGAAGAGAAGTTCCTGTTCAAGGAGGAGATCATCCACCTCGCGAATGCGATGGCGGATTTGCCGTACTCGACAACGTCGAGGATCTCCTGACTGACACGATCACCAGCCCGCGCTTCGATTCGGAGGTGTTCACGCTGGAGCGGTCGCTCCAGGTGATGCTCGGCGCCCGCGCCGGCAGCACGCTCGTCGGCCTGCTTACTGTGGCACCCGAAGTCTTCGAAGAAGTGGCCGAAGTGCGCATCCCGCCCGAGGTCCACGAGCGCCTGGTCGCGTGGCGAGCTCGGTTCGGACTGGCCATCGACAACGCCCTCAACTTCCTGAACAACCCCGACGGGATCCAGGGGCACAGCTTCGCGACCCAGATCGCCCACATCGAGGACCGCCGCGTCCTCCAGGGCCGTCTCACCATGGTGCGCTACAACAACGAGCCGCAGTTCTTCGTCGCCGATGCCGGCGTGTTCCTCGGCCTCGTCAGCGACGTGCTGGAGCGGCTCGGCCCGTATCTCGAGCCGGACGCGGTCGAAGCGGAGACCGTGTCGCGGCTCCGGGAGGCGATCGCCCAGGTCGAGCGCAAGACGGCGCCGCGCGGCTAGGTTCGCGACCGCAAGACCACTGACGGTGGTCCTCCGGCCGTCCGCGACCAGGAGGTCTGGCAGCGGTGGTTGCCGGCCGCCCGCGACCGCAAGACCGCTGACGGTGGTCCTCCGGCCGTCCGCGACCAGGATGCTTGGTCCGCCCGAACGTGGACTCGCGGCGAATCGCGGGATCCGCCGTGACCGGCACGCTCAGGCCAGCTGCCTGCGACCAGCCTCCCTGGTAGCGCGTGGTCGCGGGAGGCAGCCGCCCGCCGATCGTCATCGGAACCGACGAGGATCCCTTGAGTCGAGCCACGAGCCGGCGGCGCACGCGCGGGCGCGGGCGAGCAGCCGCCCGGCCCCGGCGTCGCGGACGCCGACGCCGCACCCAAGCGGCGCCGCGCCCGAACCGGCGGCTAGACTCCCCCCTGATGCGCCATCTCTACCTCGCCGCCACCGGCCAGAACCGTGGCAAGACCACGGCCGCCATGGGCCTGCTCAACGGCTTCCTGGCGGCCGGCCTCCGCACCGGCTTCACGAAGCCGGTCGGCCAGCGTACGGTCGTGGACGCATCCGGGATCCCGGCCGACGAGGACGCTGTCCTCATGAAGGCCGTGTTCGACCTGCCGGAACCCCTGTCGATCATGAGCCCGGTCCACATTCCGCGCGGCTTCACGAAGTCGTACATCGCCGGTGAGGTCGTCGAGGACCTCGCGGCCCGGATCTCGGCCGCCCATACCGTCGTCGCCGGGTCCAAGGACGTCGTCCTCGTCGAGGGGACCGGGCATGCCGGCGTCGGTGCGGTGATCGGGCTCTCCAACGCCGTCGTCGCGCGGCTGCTGCGGGCGCCGGCCGTCATCGTCAGCGAGGGCGGCATCGGCCGGCCGATCGACGAGATCGTGCTCAACGCGGCGCTCTTCGAGCGCCACGGCGTTCACGTCGCCGGCGCGATCGTGAACAAGGTGGACGTGGAGGCGCAGCCCGGGATCGCCAGGATCCTGGAGCGGGGACTGGCGCCGTACGGTATTCCCCTGCTCGGCATGATCCCGTACCACTCGATCCTGTCGAACCCGAGCCTGGCCATGGTCCTCGAGGGTACCCACGCCGAGCTCGTCCATCCCGGTCCGGACCTCGAGGCGGTGATCGGAGGGACCAGCGTCGCCGCAGCCGAGCCACACCACGTGCTGCAGCAGGTACGGCGGCGCCAGCTCGTCATCGTCGCCGGCGACCGCGAGGACGTGATCGTCGCTTTGGCCCGGGCGCACCGGGCCGAGATCCGCCGGCCGGCGTTCCTCCGGGGCGACACCGAGCCGTCGATCCTCGGCTTCGTCCTCTCGGCCTACAGGCCTCGCGACGTCGTCATCGACGAGATCCGGCGGGCCGAGCTGTTCGCCTGCTTCCTCGAGGAGGAGTCATACGAGGTCGCATCCGACGTGCACGACCTCCTCGTCAAGACCCACGCGGCCGACCGCGAGAAGATCGCCACCATCAAGGCCGTGGTGGGAGCGTCGCTCGACACGGAGCGGTTCCTCGCGGCAGCGCGCGCCTACCGGCCCTGACCGTCGGGCCCGCGATCGGGGATCCCGGTGGCGCGTTCGCGGCTGCGGCTGCGGCGCGCGAGCGCGACCGCGGCATTGCGGCGCGCGTTCGCGACTGCGGCGCGCCGGCGGCTACGCCTGCGCGGTCGGAACGATCGAGCCCGCGCTCGGCGGCGAGCCAACCGGGCCGCGGCGCCGCGCGCGGCGGACCAGCAGGAAGACGATGACGAGCACGAACAGCCCGACCACCAGGATGGGCAGGCCGACGATGCCGAGCCAGATGCCGGCATTCGCCAGGCCCTGGCCGATCGCGACGAGCGTGGCCGCCGCGCGGTCGACCTCTGACCCCGGATCCCAGCCCGAGGTGACGCGGGTCACCTCGACGGGCGGCAGGCTGTACGTCACCGACAGCGTCCCCATCGCGGCCTGCTTCTCCAGCGTCTGCTTCTGGGCGGTGAGCTGCTCGATCTGGCCCTGGACGCTGGTGAGCTGCTCCTGGATCGAGAGGATGTCGGGGATCTTGGTGGCCTTCGCCATGATTCCCTGGAGCGCCTGCTCGGTAGCCCGCAGGTTGTCGATCCGTGCGCCGAGGTCCACGACCTGGCTGGTGACCTCGTCGGACGAGGTCTTGATCGAGAGAACCTTCGCGGCGGCCTTCTCGACGGCCGCCACCGCGTCGTCCCAGCGGTTCGCCGGGACCCGGTAGGTGATCGTCGCCGTCGCCTGCTCGTCGGTGCCGTCGCGCTGCGACGCTGCGACGTAGCCGCCCAGGCCGCGGACGGCCGCGCCCGCGCTGGCGAGCGCCGCGTCGAGATCGGCGACCTGGACGGAGGCCTGGCCGGTGTAGACGATGAGCTGGCCGTCCGTCAGGCTGCCGTCGGTGGCTGCCTGGCCGTTCAACGTGTCGCCGCCGGAAGTCGACGATCTGCTCGGGCCGGCCTCGGCGCCGCTCGGAGCGAGCGCGGCACCGAACGCCGCGGCAGCCGAGGCGGCCGCGGACGGGTACGGGCCGGCCGGCGTGAGCGACGCCGCCGAACTGCACGCCGCCACGACGATGGCGAGCAGGGCCAGCGCCGCGACGATGACGTGCGGGCGGCTGCCGCGACTCGTGGATCGATGACCGGACATGGTCGGGACCTCGACTGGTGGCGGGCGGTCGGGTCGGCCGCATCTCGGCCCCACGACGCGGGATCGGCCGGCGGGGTTCCGCGACGGCGGCTGCGGCGCGAGGCGCCGCGCCGTCGAGCCGGCAGGTCGCCGCGCCTCCGGTGGCGGCAGTGTCGGCCTCCTGCGGCGCCCGGCCCCCTCCCGGCGCCCGGCCCACCTCCGGCGCCGATGTCAGCTCAGCTCGACGTTGTCGATCAGGCGCGTGGACCCGAAGCGCGCCGCCAGCGAGAGCAGCGCCGGCCCGGCGATCGTCTCCAGTTCGGCGAGCGTTTCGCCGTCGGCGACCGACACGTAGTCGACCGCCGCCCTCGGCTCCGTCGCCAGCACCGCCTGGACGGCCGTCCGGATGGCCGTCGCGTCCGTCTCGCCGGACCGCCACAGCTCGCGGCCCGCCTGCAGCGCCCGGTACAGGACGGCGGCCGCGGCTCGGTCGGCCGCAGCCAGGTGGACGTTGCGGGAGCTCATCGCCAGGCCATCGGCCTCGCGCACCGTCGGGCAGGCGATCACCTCCGCGAGACCAAGGTCGACGGCCATCCGCCGGATCACGCAGCAGTTGCTGGGCATCCTTCGCGCCGAAATAGGCGCGGTCGGGCCGGACCAGCCCCAGGAGGACTGCCACGACCGTGGCCACGCCGGCGAAGTGGCCCGGGCGGGCCGCGCCCTCGAGCGGGCCCGCGACGCTGCCGACGGACACCGTCGTGTCGAAGCCCGGCCCGTAGACATCGTCCACGCCGGGGGCCCAGACAAGGTCGGCTCCGGCACGGGCGCAGATCGCCAGGTCGCGGGCCTCGTCCCGGGGATAGGCGGCGAGGTCCTCGGGGCGGTTGAACTGGCGCGGGTTGACGAAGATGGAGACGGCGACCGTGGCGGACTCTGATCTGGCCCGTCGGACGAGCGAGACGTGGCCCTCGTGCAGCCAGCCCATCGTCGGGACCAGGCCAATCGGCCGGGGTGCGCGGTCGAGCGCGCGGCGCAGCTCGGCGCGGCTGCGGGCGACCTCCACGCCGGCGCTAGAGATCGCGATCGAGCGGAATCCTGAGCCCGGCATCGGCCGCGCGGCCGGGCTCGCCCGAGGTCGTCGACCGATCGAGCTCGCTCCGGCCCAGGACTTCGTCGAGGACATCGTCGTCCATGCGCGTCGACTCGGCCGGGCCGGGGAACGTGCCCGCTTCCACGTCGGCTCGGTACGCTGCCACCGCGTCGCGGATGACGCCGCGAACGTCCGCGTACGCCCTGGCGTGACGCGGCCGGAAGTCGCCAAGGCCGATGGCGTCGGTGATCACCTGGACCTGGCCGCTGCAGCCGGCGCCCGCGCCGATCCCGATCGTCGGGATCCGGAGGCGCGACGTGATGGTGGCCGCCAATTGCTCGGGGACGAGCTCGAGGACCACCCCGAACGCGCCCGCCTCCTGGACCGCCAGCGCGTCGTGGAGCAGGGCCCGGGCCGCCTCGCGGCTCTTGCCCTGCACGCGCACCCGACCGAGCGCGTTGATCGCCTGCGGCGTCAGGCCGATGTGGGACATGACCGGGATGCCGGCCCGCACCAGGGTGTCGATGACGCGGGCGGTACGCACGCCCCCCTCGACCTTGACGGCCTGCGCGCCGGCCTCCTGGAGGAACCGCCCAGCGTTGCGGAGCGCGTCCTCGGGCGTGGCGTAGGACAGGAACGGCATGTCGCCGATGACCATCGCCCGGCGCGTCCCGCGGGCGACCGCGGCGGTGTGATGGAGCATCTCCTCCATCGTCACCTGGACCGTGGTCTCGTAGCCCAGCATCACCTGGCCCAGGGAGTCGCCGACGAGGATCATCGGGATGCCCGCTTCGTCGACGATCCTTGCCGTTGGGTGGTCGTACGCGGTCAGCATCGCGATCCGCACGCCATCCGCGTGCATCCGCGCGACGTCGACGACGGTGACGCGGCGGGTCGCGTCGGAGGGAGTTGCGCTCACGGGACCAGGGTCTCCTCGGCGGTGTCGACCGAGCCAGTGTGCGCCGGCCCGTCGCGCTCGTCCAGCAGGCGGACAACCCGGTCCAGGATGCGCTCCGCGGCAGCCCGCTTGGGCAGGAGGGGCAGGGCCTCCTGGGCGCCCGTCGGCCCGAGGATCGTGATCCGGTTCGTGGGCGACCCGAAGCCCGATCCCGCTTCGGCGACATCGTTGGCCACGAGGAGGTCGACGCGCTTGGCCCGGAGCTTGTCGGCGGCCCGGCCCAGGTTGCCGGTCTCCGCCGCAAAGCCCACCAGCACCGGCCGCGGCGACGAGCGGCGTTCGCCGCCTGGTCGCCGTGCTCGTCGAGCCCGAGCGACCGTGCGGGCGAGCTCGGCGAGGATGTCCGGGTTCGGCACCAGGTGCAGGTCCAGGCCGGCGTCCGTTCGCGGGAGCTTTCGGTCGGCGGGCGACGACGGACGGAAGTCCGCCACCGCAGCGGCCATGACCAGGACGTCGAAGCCCGGGCGGCCGTCGGCGCGACGGAGGAGCCGGTGCAGCGCCGCTCGCATGGCGGCCGCGGTCTCCGCCCGCACCACCTCCACGTCGCGCGGCGCCGGGACGCTCAGCGTGCCCGCGATCAGCGTGACGCGGGCGCCGCGATCGCGGGCGGCCTCGGCCACGGCGATGCCCATGCGACCGCTGCTGCGGTTGCCGATGAACCGGACCGGGTCGATCGGCTCGGCCGTCCCGCCGGCGGTCACGACGACGTGGCGGCCGGCCAGGTCGTCCGCGTCCCGGGCGAGATCTCCGGCCTCTTCGTCGGTCAGGCGAGGGGGACGCGATGGCGGGGTCCGGCGCCCGGACCGGGCGCCCTCCGATCGCCGCGACGACGGCGTCGACGATGGCGGGAAGCTCGGCCAGCCGGCCGATGCCCACCTGGCCCGAGGCGAGCGCGCCGGTTCCCGGCTCCACGATCCGCGTAGCCGAAGTCGTCGCGCAGCCGGGCGACGTTGGCCTGGGTCGCCGGGTGGGCGTACATGTCGCCGTCCATCGCGGGCGCGACCACGACGGGCGCCGCGGTGGCCAGGCAGGTGGCGGTCACGACGTCCGCCGCGAGGCCGTTGGCCATCGCGCCCAGCCAGTGGGCGGTGGCCGGGGCCACCAGGATCGCGTCGGCCGTGTCGCCGGTGACGACGTGGCCGATGCGCCCGTCGGGCAGCAGGTCGAGCACGTCGAGGTCGACGCGGTGGCGGGAGAGCGCGGCCAGCGTGAGCGGGGCGACGAAGTGCGCCGCCGACGGCGTGAGCAGGACCTGGACGTCGGCTCCTTCGATCCGCAGCAGGCGCAGCAGGTCCACGGCCTTGAAGGCGGCGATCGAACCGGTGACGCCAAGGCCGATGAGGCGGCCGGCCAGCCGTTCGCTCATGCCGGCGTCCCGACCGCGGTGGGCCCGCCGGACGCGCCGTCGTCGCCCGCCGGCCGGCTCGCCGGCCACCGACAGGTGGAAGGCGATGAGCCCGCGCAGGGTCAGGTCCGGATCCACCACGTCGATGCCCTCCACGGTGCGCGCCCAGGGCAGCGCGGCCAGGCCGCCGGTCAGCACGGCCGGGATCCGGCGGCCCGCGGCGTTCCAGCCGGCCGTCGCGGCGAGTTCGGCCCGCGCGCGGGCCACGAGGCCCTCCACGAGGATCCGGTGGCCGAGGACGGTGCCCGCCCGGATCGCCGATGCGGTGTCCCGCCCGATCGCGGCATCCTGCGGCCGGGCGTCCACGCGTGGCAGCCGCGCCGTCCCGGCCGCCAGCGCCTCCATGCCCATGAGCATCCCGGGCGCGATCGCGCCGCCGACGAACGCGCCGCTCGCGTCGACCGCGTCGACCGTCGTGGCCGTGCCGCAGTCGACCACCACGACCGGGGCGCCGTGGAGGCGGGCCGCGGCATACGCGTTCACGAGCCGGTCCGGGCCCACGTCGCCGGGCCGGTCGACCCGGACCGGCAGCGGCAGCGTGCCGGCTCCGGCGACCAGGCAGGGGATGCCGCGACGCCCGGCGACCAGCTCGATCGCGGTGGCCACCGCGGGCACGCTGCTGGCGAGCGCGATGGCCCGCACCCGGGCAAGGTCGAGGCCGTCGAGCGCGAGCAGCGCGGCCAGCAGAGACCTCGATGTCGTCGGGAGTCGCGCGCGGGATCGGTCGCCGCACGCCGGCTGGCCACGAGGTGGCCGTCGCGCGCGACGCCAAGGTGGACGTTCGAGTTGCCGGCCGAGATCGCGAGGAGCATCCCCGGGATGATAGGCCGCCGCGCGGCGCGCGGTGGCCGCCGCCGAACGACTCCGAATCGCAACTCGCGCCGGCTCCCCGAAAGGGTCCCCGCCTGCGCTACCATCCGCCATGGGTGCGGCCCGGCGGCGGCCCGGCCCGACGGCGGCCCGGCCCGACGGCGGTCCGGCCCGACGTCCGATCCGAGGGCCCGGCTGGAGGTGCCCGATGCCGATCTCGACCCCCGCCAAGTTCTTCGTCAATAGCGGCATCGTGTCGTCGCGGCCCGACATCCACAACCTGCTCCGGCCGCTCCTCAAGCAGACCGTCGCCTATCGCTACTTCCGGGGCCGCGATGCGGTGGCGGCCGGGACCGGGTTCGTCGAGCGGATCGTGATCGACGAGCCGGAGACGTCGAGCTACTTCACGCCGCTCTCGATCTGCCTCAACGTCGACTCGTTCGAGCATCTCGAGTTCGAGACCCGGCCCGACCAGCTGATCGTCTACGGGCTGGTCCAGGGCGACGAGCGGATCGTCCTGGAGTACGCCCCGCTCGGCGACGGCCGGGCCCCAGGTCGGCGAGCAGCTGGCCTTCGACACCGGCGAGTTCGTGCAGATGGAGCTCCTCGGCCCCGAAGAGCACGCGTAGTCGACTCGCGCCCGGGCGGCCGCCGTGCGGCCACGCATCGCCGACGCCCGTGCGGCCGCGCATCGCCCACGCCCGTGCGGCCGCGCATCGCCCACGCCCGTGCGGCCGCGCATCGCCTGGCGCATCGCGGAGGCCGGCCGCGCATCGCCGACGCCCGTGCGGCCGCGCATCGCCTGGCGCATCGCGGAGGCCCGCCGCGCCGCCGGCGATCCGCTCGGATTCCCGCCCACTGACGGTTATCCATTCGGGCGAGCCGAGTGCGGCACCACGCCACGCATCGGTTCGCCCGTCGCACGCTCGTCACGGGACGGTGCTTGCCAGGTCAAGGGCCTCGCGGGCCCAAGGTTCCCGGATAACCGTCAAGGCGCGGGAATTTGATCAACTTCGGGCCTGGCGACTCAAGAGCCGCCGGGCAAATCGCGCCGCGGCGCGTACACCGCTCCCGACGCGCGTCACGCCGCTTCCCGCCGCGGCGCGTACACCGCTCGACGCGCGTCACGCCGCTCCCCGCCGCCGCGCGTCACGCCGCGCCCCGCCGCTCCCCGCCGGGTGCAGGCTCAGTGGCCCCGCTCGCCCCGCACGTACGGCAGGCCCAGGGCCGCGGGCGCACCGATTCGCTTGCGGATCGCCTCGCGCGACCCGAGGATCAGTACGACGATCACGAGCACGTACGGCAGCATGCCCAGGAAGAACGTCAGCGAGTGGACGTCGTGGAACGGGTTGCGCATGCCGAAGAACTCGGCCGGGCCCTGGACGTCGAGGATGAAGCGGCCGATCGCCCCGAAGAGGAACGCGCCGACTGCTGCCCGCAGCGGTGACCACTGGGCGAAGATGACCAGGCCGATGGCGACCCAGCCACGTCCTCCGACGGTCAGGTCGGCGAACCAGCCCGGCTGGATCGCCAGCGTGATCGTCGCCCCGGCCAGGCCCGCCAGGGTGCCGCCCAGCATCACGTACGCGTACCGGACGCGGTAGACGTTCACGCCCAGGGAGTCGGCCGCCGTCGGGCTCTCGCCGACCGCCCGTAGGTGGAGGCCCGGCCGGGTCCGGTTGATCCAGTACCAGGCGGCCGGGATCAGCAGCAGCCCCAGGTACACCATGACGCTCTGGTCGTGGAAGAAGATCTGGCCGATGACCGGGATCGCGACGAGCCCGGGGATGTCGAAGTGCGGCAGCAGCGACGTCGCCCCGGCCTTGGACAGGCCTTCGCCCAGCACGCGGGCGAGACCCGTTCCGAGGAGGGTCAGCGACAGTCCCGACACCACCTGGTCGGCCTGGAAGTGGATCGTGACGATCGCGTGGAGGAGGCTCAGGGCGGCGCCGGCGAGCATCCCCAGCAGCACGCCCAGCCACGGGTCGCCGGTGGCCACGACGGTCGAGAAGCCGGCCACCGCGCCCATCAGCATCATGCCTTCGACGCCGAGGTTCAGGACGCCGGCCCGCTCCGCGAAGATCTCGCCAATCGCGGCGAACAGGAGCACCGTCCCGGTGCTCACGCCCGACGCCAGGATGATGATCGGGTCCATGGCTCAGGCCGCGCGCCGGACGCGGATGCGGTAGCGGACCAGCACGTCGCTGGTGATCACGCAGAACAGGATGATGCCCTGGATCATGGCCGGGACGCCGGATGGCTGGATCTCCCGGCCGGCCAGGATCAGGGCGCCGAAGAAGATCGCGGCCACGATCACGCCGAGCGGATTGAAGCGGGCCAGGTACGCCACGATGATCGCGGTGAAGCCGTACCCGGGCGAGATCGCGTCCTGCAGACGATGGACGACGCCGGAGACCTCGCTCATCCCGGCCAGACCGGCCAGGCCACCCGACACGACGAACACCATCACCATGTTGCGGCGGATGTCGATGCCCGCGTACCGGGCCGCCTCCGGGCCGTCGCCGACCAGCCGGATCACGTAGCCCCAGCGGCTCCGGCTCACCAGGAACCAGACGGCGATGGCGGCCACGATCCCGAGCAGCAGGCCGGCGTGGACGGTCAGGCCGGCGAACGCCGGCACGCTCCCCGAGAAGTCGGAGAGCCGGGCCAGCCAGGCATCGCGCGGGAACTGCCGCGTCAACTGGAAGCCCGCCTCGCTCCACGGCCCGAAGACCCAGTACTGGATCCAGAGCAGGGCGATGTAGTTGAGCATCAGGGTGACGATGATCTCGTTCACCTTGAGGTAGGCCTTCAGGACGCCGGGTATGGCGCCCCAGGCCGCCCCGCACGCGAATCCGGCCAGGGCCATCAGCGGGATCGTGATCAGGCCCGGTGTGCCGGCCGGCACGAGCGGCGCGAGAACGACCGCGCTGGCGCCCCAGGCACCCATGAGGAACTGGCCTTCCGCCCCGATGTTCCAGAGGCGCATCCGGAAGGCGAGCGCGCAGGCGAGCCCGGTCAGGATCAATGGCGTCGCCTTGACCAGCGTGTCCGAGATCACGCCCGGGCTGCCGAACGACGCGTTGAAGATGTGGACGTAGGAGCGGATCGGGTCGCCGCCCACGAAGGCCAGGATCAGGCCGCTGATCACGAGCGCGACGAAGATCGCGAGCAGCGTGATGAGCCCGGCCCAGCGGGGCGCCTCGAGCCGCGCTTCAAGCGAGATCGAGGCGGAGCCGCGGCGGGTCGCCCCGCTCGACGTCGCCGGGGCGGTCATCGGTCGGCCTCGGGCCGTGACACCGAGGCGCTGATCGCGGCGGCGGGTTCCGGGCCGGCCGTCGGCGCCGGCCCCGCCGCCGGCCCCGGCCCTGTGCCACTCTCCGGCTGCCATTCGCCACCGGTCATCAGGATGCCGATCCCCTGCGGGTGCACGTCCGCGACGTCGAACGGCCCCTGCAGGCGGCCCTCGTACAGCACCGCGACCCGGTCCGAGAGGGCCAGGATCTCGTCGAGGTCCTCGGAGATCATGACCGTGGCCGCGCCCGTCTCGCGGCGCGCCAGCAGGAGGCGGTGCACACCTTCGATCGCGCCGACGTCCAGGCCGCGCGTGGGCTGGACGGCGACCAGGAGCCGGGGGTCCAGGTCCATCTCGCGGGCCAGGATCAGCCGCTGGAGGTTCCCCCCGGAGAGCAGCCGGGCGGCCGTGGCGACCGACGGGCTCACGATCTCGTACTCCTCGCGGAGGTGCTCGGCCACGCGGCGGGCAGCACCCGTGTCGACCACCCAGCCGTGGGCGATCGGGGCCTGCCGGTAGCGCTTCATGATGAGGTTATCCGTGACCGACAGGTTGGGCGCGCTGCCGACGCCGGTCCGATCCTCGGGGACGTGGGCCACGCCCCGCCGGATCGCATCGCTGGCCGGGTGATTCGCCGTTTCGGCGCCCAGCACCTCGACGTGGCCGGTGCACGGGCGGAGCCCCGTGATCACCTGGGCGAGCTCCGACTGGCCGTTGCCGGCGACGCCGGCGATGCCCAGGATCTCGCCGGCCCGAACGTCGAACGAGACCCCGCGCAGGGCGGGCAGCCCGCGATCGTTCCTGGTCTCGACATCGCGGACGGACAGCACGACGGCGCCCGGCCGGAACTGGGCCCGGTCGATCGTCTCCACGACCGAGCGGCCGACCATGAGCCGGGCGAGGTCGGCCGTCGTCGCGCCGGCCGCGGGGATGCCGGAGGCGGTGACCTTGCCGCGCCGCATCACCGTGATGCGGTCGGCGATCGACGTCACCTCGTGGAGCTTGTGGCTGATGAAGACGACGGCGTGGCCGCTGGCCGTCATCGCGCGCAGGGTCCCGAACAGGTCCTCGGTCTCCTGGGGAGCGAGGACCGCGGTCGGCTCGTCCATGATCAGGATCCGCACGCCGCGGTAGAGCATCTTGAGGATCTCGACCCGCTGCTGCTCGCCCACGGAAAGCTGCCAGACCTTGGCCCCCGGGTCGACGTGCAGGCCGAACTTCTCGGACAGGCCGGCGACCTCGTCCTGGAAGCGGTCGAGGCGAAGCCGGAAGCGCGGCCGGTCGAGGCCGATGAGGATGTTCTCGGTGACCGTCTGCGACGGCACCAGGGCGAAATGCTGGTGGACCATGCCGAGGCCGGCCGCGATCGCGTCGCGCGGAGAGCGGAAGTCGCAGCGTTGGCCCTCGACCCGGATCTCGCCGGCGTCCGGCCGGTACATGCCGGCGAGGACGTTCATGAGGGTGCTCTTGCCGGCGCCGTTCTCGCCGAGCAGGGCATGGACCTCACCCGGCCGAACGTCGAAGTCGACCCCGTCGTTGGCCACGACGCCCGGGAACTGCTTGACGATGCCGCGCAGCTCCACCGCCAGGGGTTGCTCGAGCGAGTCGCGAGTCACGAAGTCGCCTGGTCCTGTCTTGAGCGCGCGAGGGGCCCGCGGCGGATGCCGCGGGCCCCTCGCGGAGTCGTGGCTACTGGGTCGGGATGGTGGCGTTGACGCCCGCGGCCCACCAGTGCATGCAGACGGTGCAGGCAGGGGTGCCCGGCGGGAACTGGTCGAGGTCAGACTGCTGCAGCTTCTGGCCGGCGGCCAGGATCTGCTTGCCGGTGTTGTCCGTGATGGGCCCGGCGAACACGTCGAACCGGTTGAACTGGCCGGCGAGCATCTTGGCCAGGGTGTCCTTGACCATCTGGACGTCGGCTGCCGGCAGGTCCTTGATGCCGGGCTGCGGCGTCTCGCCAGCCATGAAGCCGAAGAGCCCGAGCGAGCCGGAGTCGGCGTCGAAGTACTCGTAGCCGGCCGTGTAGGTCTTGGCCTTGACCTGCTCGGCGATCCGGGCGTACTCGGGACCCCACAGCCAGTAGATCGTGGTCAGGCAGTGGTCCACCTTGCACGACCCGAAGTAGTCGTAGGTGACACCCCACTTGCCCTTCTCCTGGGCCACGTCCGCGACCGCCGGCGTGTCGGCGCCGGTCAGGACGACGTCAGCCCCGGCGTCGAAGAGAGACGCGGCCGCGTCCTTCTCCTTGACCGGGTCATGCCAGGTGTTGATCCAGCGGACGTCCATCGTGCAGTCGGGGCAGGTCTTCTTCGCCCCGAGCATGAAGGCGTTGCCGAGGCGCAGCTCCTCGGGGATCGGGAACGTCGCCATGTAGCCGAGCTTCGGGTTCTTGTCGACCGTGGCCCGCGACCCGGCGAGCATCCCCGCCAGGTACTTCATGTCCTCCATGGCACCCATCAGGTTGCCGAAGTTCTTGCCGTTCGACTTGTAGCCGGTCAGGTGGACGAACGTCTGGTTCGGGAATTCTTCGGCGACCGTGGCCATCGGGTCCATGTAGCCGAAGCTGGTGCCGAGGATGAGGTCGAATCCCTTGCGGGCGAGACTGCGGAAGACCTGCTCGGAATCGGCGCCCTCGGGCACGTTCTCGATGTAGGCGACGTGCGTGTTGGGGACGTGCTGGCAGACGTAGACCAGGCCGTCGTACTGGGCCTGGCTCCAGCCGCCGTCATCGTGGGGCCCGATCAGGACCATGCCGACGTTGAACATTCCGGCCACGACGTCCGGGATCTCGAGCGCGCTCTTGCCCGAACCCGCCTCGCAGCCCGCCTGGGCCGAGCCCGAGGCCTGGGCAGCGCCGGACGCCTGCGCGGCCGGCGAGGGGCTGGCCCCTCCGCTGGAGCACGCCCCCACGACGAGGGCGAACGCTGTGGCCAGCGCAATCAGGGGCCGGTGTCTCACCATCGTGGTCCTCCTGCGACCGGCTGAACCATGTTCCGCCGGCCACCTCCGCCGCAGACGACCGCGGGCGCTTCGGTCGCCGCTCCCGACCGAACGATACCCTTCGGGCGGGCCGGTCGTGGGACCCCGGCGCGGCACGGCAGGGCGGCCGGCGGCCCGGCCAGAACGTCCGCTCCGCTCGCCCAGGTGGAGTCTCGCCGCCGGCGGCGCGAGCCGGCACCGCCCGTCCTCGCCCGTTTCCGGTACCCTTCCGCGCGATGTTCGAACGAACGGCGCTGCCCGACGGGCCGCGCGTCATCACGGCGCGGTCCCCGGGCGCCCGGTCGGTGACCATCGAGGCGCACGTCGTCGCCGGTTCCCGCCACGAAGGACCCGGCCAGGCGGGATGTGCCCATTTCATGGAGCACCTGACCTTCAAGGGCACGCGCGCCTACCCGACGACCAGGGCGCTCTCGGAGGCCGTCGAGGGACTCGGCGGCAGCTTCAATGCCTCCACGGACCGGGAGTCGACCGTCTACTACGTCCGGGTTCCCGCGCGGCACGTGGAGACCGCGATGGCGGTGCTCGGCGAGCTGGTCGTGCGCCCGCTGCTCGACCCGTCCGAGGTCGAGAACGAGCGCGACGTCATCGTCGAGGAGATCCGCTCCTATCTCGACGACCCTGCCGAGCACGTGAGCGTCCTGTTCGACCTGGCCCTGTTCGGTGACACGCCGCTTGGTCGCGAGATCGCCGGCACGGAGGAGAGCGTGCGGGCCCTCACCGCCGAGGCGATCCGCGGGTTCTGGGACACGTTCTATCGCCCGGCCAACGTGGTCGTCGCCGCGGCCGGCGACGTGTCCCACGATCGGTTCGTCGAGCTCGCCGGCGCGGCGTTCGGCCGTGGCAGCGGCCCGGTGCCCGGCTACGAACCCGCCCCGAACCTGCCGGCCGGGGAGCGATGGCTGCGCGCAACCCGCCCCACGACTCAGGCCCAGCTCGTTCTCGGCCTGCCGGCCCTCCCCCGCGACCATCCCGACCAGTGGGCGCTCGCGGTCCTGAACGCCGTGCTCGGTGACGGGATGTCGAGCCGGCTCTTCCTGGAGGTTCGCGAGGAGCGCGGCCTCGCCTACGACGTCGGCAGCTCGATCGTCAGTTACGCCGATGCGGGCGTCCTGTCCGTGTACGCCGGCGTGGACCCGGGCAAGATGCGGCGCGTGATCGGCGCCGTCCTCGACGAACTGGCCCGCCTGCGCGACGTCGACGTCCCCGACGCGGAGCTCGCCAAGGCGAAGGCGTACCTGAGCGGACGCCTGGAACTGCGCATGGACGAGACCCGCTACCTCGCCTCGTGGCTCGGCACGCAGGAGGCGCTCCACGATCGGGTCATGACGCCGGACGAGGCGCTGGCGGCGATCGACGCCGTCTCGACGGCCGAGGTCAGGGCGCTGGCGGCCAGGCTGTTCGTCGGCGAAGGGCTGCGGATGGCGGTCGTCGCCCCGGCCGGTCGCGGCCGGCGCCTGGAGACCGCCCTGCGGTTGCCCGCTGGCGCATCATGAGGTCCCCCAGCGAGGACGATTCATGAGCGAGCACGAACGCGCGGACGACGAGCGCCCGATCGAGGACGCCCCGGAGCCCGCCGGGCAGAATGCGGCCGAGAGTGGCCCGGCCTCCGGGGAGTCGTCCGTGCCCGATCCGGCTGCCGGCGGCACCGGGCCCGACGCCGCGGGTGAGGAGGCGGCCCCCGGTCCGGAGCCAGCGCCAGCCGCGATCACGGCGTCCGACCCGGAGCCGGCGCCCGACCTGGGTCCCGCGTCCGACCCGGAGCCGGCGCCCGACCTGGGTCCCGCGTCCGACCCGGAAGCCGCGACCAGCCCGGCGGCCGCGACTCCGTCCGGGCCTGAGCCCGCGACTCCGTCCGGCCCCGAGCCCGCCGCCGGCACCGAGCCCGCCGCCGGCACCGAGCCGCGGAACCCGCCCGGCCCGGCACGCGAGCGAGGGGCGAGGACCGGCGACACCGCCTTCACCGCAACGACGCAACCCGCCCGGGCGACCGCCGGCGCCGCCGGCGCGGACACCTTCGGGACCGTGGCACCGCGCCCGAACCCGCCGGCATCCAGCCGGGCCGCGCTCCGGCCGGCCGGTCCGTCCGAACGCCCACCGGACCTCCGGCTGGCAACGCTCCACCTGCGCGTCGGGATGCTCGGCCTGGCTCGCGCGGAGCTCGAGACCGCGGCCGGTGGAGAGGCCCTCGACGAGACAGGAATCCTGGACCTCGCCGAAGTGCGCTGGCGAGGCGGCGACCTCCGCGGCGCCGCAACCGCCGCCACCGCCTGGCTCGACGCCTCCGCGCCGTCGTCGCGGACGGCGAGCCAGGACGCGCTCGCGCACGTCATCCTCGCCGAGTCGGCCGCGACGCGCGGGAGAGACGAGGATGTCGCCAGCCACGCGGCCGCGGCACTCGACGCGCTCGCGGCGGTGGCAGGCGCGCCGAGCGGTGGGTCGAAGAGCCGGCGCGACGCCGGGCGGCAGTCCGTGGAGTCGCTCCTCGGGGGCGTCTTCGCCGGCATCGAGCCCCACGCGACGGTCTGGCCAGGGGCGCCACTGGCAGCTCCGAGCGCGACCCGCGCGGCGATGCCACCCTCCACCAGGTCGGTACCGGCGGCCGTTGCCACATCGGTGCCGGCGGCCGTGCCGCCCGTTGACGGCGAGAGCGCGACGTCGGCCGCCCCGACGCGGGACCCGGCCCAGGCAACCCTCTGGGAGCCAGAGCCCGAGCGCACGCCGGGGCGCGAGCCCGAACCCGCCCCCGACACCCCCGCCTCGCCTGCCGTACAGCCTGCCACCGCCCGACCGGACGCCGTCGCGACCCTCGAGCACGCCACCTCGACGCTGCCGACCGACCCCGACCGCGCCGCGATCCTGTTCCTGCTGGCATTGCGGAGCGGTGCCGACCCCGCCCGGGTCCTGGACTCGATCGGCGACGACGGCGGCCAGCCGGCGCTGGCCCTCGTCCGGGCAGAAGCACTCGGGGCCATCGGTCACCACGCCGCCGCCGCCGAGGTCCTGGCGTCCGCCGGGCTGGCCTCCGCCGGCGCGCCGGAGCCCGTGGCGTTGGACGACGACCCAACCGGAGGTCACGCCTAGGACCCGCGGCGCCGAGCCCGGCCGGGCTCTCGTGCCGTGCCGGCACCACGGGCCCGCGGCACGGGCCCGCGGCTCGGGCCGACGACGCGTGCCGGCGCGACGGCCGCGCGGTCGGAAGCCCGCCGTGCCCGATCGTCGCGCGGGCCACTGGGGTAACGTTCGTGGCGAACAACCGTCAGTCCCAGCTCGCAGTGGTGGCCCCCGTGTCCGAACGCTCGCTCGTCCTCGTCAAGCCGGATGGTGTCCAGCGCCTGCTGGTCGGCCGCGTGATCTCCCGCTTCGAGGATCGCGGGCTCCGGCTGGTCGGCCTCAAGCTCGTGCACGTCTCGCGTGAGTTCGCCGAGCAGCACTATGCGGTCCATCGCGGCAAGCCGTTCTTCGCCGGCCTCGTCGACTTCATCACCTCCGCCCCGCTCGTTGCGATGGCGCTGGAAGGGCCGAACGCGATCTCGATGATCCGGTCGATGGTTGGCGCCACGCGGCCTGTGGAGGCGGCCCCGGGCACGATCCGCGGCGACTTCGGCGTCGAGGTCGGGCAGAACCTCATCCACGCATCGGATGCCCCGGAGACGGCCGAGGTCGAGCTGGCCCTGTGGTTCCCCGACGGGACCCTGGACTACGCGCGCGACATCGACCGGTGGGTGCTCGGACCGACGCGCTGAGGCACGCGCCCGCAGACGGCGGTCCCTGGGAGGGGCTCGCGCCGCCCGCCCTCACCGCATCCCGGATCGCCACGCGCGACGCCGATTCGCGGGTTGCGCTGCGCGAGTGGTTCACCAGGTACGCCGAGGGCCCGATGCGCGCGTCAGGTTCCCCGCGGCACGCCCAGTCCGTTCGCCGCTGCGAGCAGAGCGACCCCAGCCAGGACGATCGCCACCAACGCCCGCAGCGGCGTTCGGTTGGCCGCGACGATCTGACCCATTCGACGGGCCGCCACCGCCACCGTCCGCAGCGTCGCCCGGGCCGAACCGCCTCGTGAGGAGGTCGTCCCGCCCGCGCCGACGATCCGTCCGGGCGCGCCAGGCCACCCTCCCGACGGCTGACCGTCGGCGGCATGCTGCGCCGCGCCGGCGCCGGGGGAACCGTCGGCGGCAGCGGCCGGCATCCGAGGGATCTCGCCCGGCGCGGCGATCACGCGGGCCGCGGGCCGCCCGGCGCCGACCCACAGGACGCGGCAGGCCGCGGCGACGGTGCCGAGAGACCCCGCGAACGCGATCAGGAAGAGGGGCCCGGCCGTGGCCGCCTGCAGGACGCGGATGCGCGCGTCCCAGGCCAGCAGCCCGGGCCAGCCGATCGACGCCACGCCGATCACCGCGAGCGCGACTGCCAGCATCGGCGCGCGACGCGCCCAGCCGCGCGTCTCGCGGAGCCGCGTCGTGGAGAACGTCGCACCGAAGGCGATCGCCCAGCCGGCCAGGGCCATGCGCACGGCAACGAAGGCGACGAGCCAGGCCTGGAACGCGACCGTCGCCGACCCGTCGAGCGACGCGAGGGCGAGCAGGATCACGCCGACGTCCTGGACGATCGTGTAGGCGACGACGTGCTCGACCTGGTCCTGGATCATCGCCGCAACGGTCCCGAGGCCGAGCGTTGCCAGGCCAACCAGCACGACCAGTCCGCGTTCGAGGCCAAGGGCCGAGCCCGATCCGGCCAGGCCGACCGGAGCCCATGCGACCAGGATCGCGGCCCATGCCGCCGGGATCCATGCAACCAGGATGGGGAACGCGGCGAGCGGAGCCGCGTCGGCCAGGCGCGACACGCGCGCATGCAGCGGAATCGCACCGACCCGGTGCCCCACGACGGCGGCCGCGCCGAGCAGGACCAGGCCGGCGAGGGCAGGCTGCATCGTGACCGCCGCCCCCGAGATCGCCACGGCCAGCAGGCCGCCCGTGAGCGCGGTCGCCGACCCCCGCGCCTCGCGCGCCACCGCGAGCAGCCGGGCGGGAGCAGGGGTGCCGGCCAGCGCCAGCATGCTTGCCACGGCGGTCGTGCCGGCCAGCGCCAGGACGGCCG
Source organism: uncultured Chloroflexia bacterium (assembly GCA_963821595.1). Classification (GTDB taxonomy): domain Bacteria; phylum Chloroflexota; class Limnocylindria; order Limnocylindrales; family CSP1-4; genus CTSoil-043. The sequence continues at coordinate 57,959 of CAWGEL010000031.1, forward strand.
CTGATGCGCTGCTCACGCCGAGGGCCAGCGCGACCCCGGCGGTCGCTGCGAGCATGGCCGAGCCCGCGGCGATCAGACGCACGAGCCCGTCCGCGGCTCTGCCTTCGAGGATCCCCATCGCCAGGAGGAGGATCCCTCCGCCCAGCCCGACCCCGACCAGCGAACGCAGGAATGGCGACCCGACGAGCGTGAGCGGCTGCGACCCGGCTCCGTCGATGACCAGCGGCGCGCCTCCGCCGGCGGCGGGAAGGGCGGCGACGAGCGCCACGCCGGCCACGGCGGCGACGGCGAGCGACAGGGTCCGCCAGCGCGCCAGCGCGAGCATCGCCAGGACTCCCAGCGCCGCGACTCCGAACACCGGCAGGACGGTCATGGCCGGCGTCCCTCGCGAAGCGACCGGGCCGACGCGGCGAGGTCCGGCGCCGGCGGCCGGTCCGGCCCCGGCCCGACCAGGGCCAGGCCGGTGACCGCAAGGAGCACGATCGTCGCGCCGGCGAACAGCGTCTCGCCGGGCCCCGGCGTCCCGAGGAGGCCGTCCCGGACCAGAATGGCGCCGGCGCCCAGCACGACGATCCCCGTCGTCAGGCGGAACGCGTCCCGGGCGACGACGAGTGGTGCGACCACCATGGCGATGCAGGCGAGGCCGGCCGCCAGCGAGCTGGGACTGCCGGCGGCCGGCAGACCGAGCGCCGTGGCGCCCGTGCCGGCCGCGACCGCGGCAGCCCCCGCGGCCAGGGACGCGGGGAGTCCCAGGGGGGAGCCGGCCGGCGACCGGACGCCGCGCGACGCGACCAGCACCAGGAAGGCACCCAGGACTCCGGCCACGACCCGATAGGCGAGGGGAAGCCCCGCGGGCAGGGGGTCGGAGGTGAAGGGGCCCAGGCACAGGACGAAGAGGACGCCGACGGCCGCGGCGCGCGCCTCACGAGCCCCTCCGGCGAGCGCTGCGCCCAGGGCCACGGCGATGCCGGCCGCGATGGCCAGCGGTGTCACGGGCCGGAAGGTGCCGGGGAGGCGCCGCCATTCCCGGCCGCGGCCGGGTACGTGGGGGTGGGCAGGATGCCCACCTTGTCGAGCGGCCAGTAGCGCAGCCAGGCTCGACCGATGACGCTCGACCTCGGGATCGGCCCGAACACGCGCGAATCCGCCGACTCCGCCCGGTGATCACCCATCACGAAGAGGTCGCCGGCCGGGACCACCCAGCGCGGCGGGTCGGCCGTGGTGACGGTGGGCGCGCCGTCGTACACGTACGGCTCGACCAGTCTCGTTCCGTTCACCCACACCGACCCGTCGTGGATCTCGACGGTGTCGCCAGGCAGGCCGATGACGCGCTTGATGTACGGCGTGCTGGGCGCGCCGTTGAGCCAGGCGGGGGGCGGGTCGAAGACGACGATGTCGCCGCGGCTGTAGTCGTCGAAATGCGGTGTCAGCTTGTCGACCAGCACGTACTGATCCGGCTCCAGCGTGTGCTGCATCGACTGCTGTTCGACGCGGTAGGGCTGGGCCACGAACGTCTGGATGACGAGGAAGATGACGAGCGTCAGGACGAGCGTCTCGACGATCTCGAAGAGGCAGCCGAGGGGGCGTCTGGTCACAAGACCGGCAGTATAGGGACTCGCCGCCTTCGGAACCGCTGTGCCGGACGCCGGTCGCGGATCAGTCGCGAGCCCCTCGGCGCGGTCCGGGCGGCCCGTTCCAGCCCTTCGCCCGGCCGGCGGGCCCCCGTCCAATGGCGTGGTCGGCGCTGCATACGGACAAGGGTTTTCACCGTTTGACCCTCGCGGCAGGCTGTTGATACACTCGCCGACGGCCTGTACGCGCGCAGTCGTCCCGCCCCGAAGAAGGGGCGACCGAGTCCAGGCATTGATCCCTCGTTCCCAATGCGCATCCCTGCGCTCGAGTGGACGACCGCGCTGCTACAGGAGGTCCCGCGCCCAACGATGGATGCCAGTGCGCTCCAGCTGATCATCCTGCCTTCGGGATTGATCGCCGTCCTCTTCGCCCTGTACCTCGCCCGCGACGTGCTCTCGCGCGACACGGGCACCAAGGCCATGCAGGACGTGGCCGCCACGATCTACGAGGGCGCGGTCGCGTTCATCAAGCGCCAGTACACGACGATCGGCGTCCTCGCCCTCGTCGGTTCCGTCGTGATCTTCATCCTCATCACGCTCGTGGAGACCGCCTCCGTCGCCGACACCTCGCACAACGGCGTCGACCTGGGCCTGCGCACCGGCTTCGCGTTCCTCCTCGGGGCGGCCTTCTCCATGGCCTGCGGCATCATCGGCATGCTCGTGAGCGTCCGGGCGAACGTCCGCGTCGCGTCCGCCGCCAGGCGCAGCCTCGTCGAGGCGGTCCAGGTTGCCATGCGCGGCGGCGCGGTCTCGGGCTTCCTCGTCGTCGCCCTTTCGCTGCTCGGCGTGTGGTCGATCTTCGCGATCAACGGGGGCCTCGGCGGCGGCCAGAACACCCACGACGCACCGTTCCTCATCGTCGGCTATGGCTTCGGGGCGAGCTTCGTCGCCCTCTTCGCCCAGCTCGGCGGCGGCATCTACACCAAGGCCGCCGACGTGGGCTCCGACCTGGTCGGCAAGGTTGAGGCGGGCATCCCCGAGGATGACCCGCGCAACGCGGGCGTCATCGCCGACCTCGTCGGCGACAACGTCGGCGACTGCGCCGGCCGCGGCGCCGACCTCTTCGAGTCGACGGCGGCCGAGAACATCGGGGCCATGATCCTGGGCGGCGGCGTCTACCTGCTTGCCCAGAAGGCTGGCTGGCCCAACCCCGAGGCCTGGATCTTCTTCCCGCTCGTCGTCCGCGCCTTCGGCCTCCTCTCGACGATCGTCGCGATGTTCTTCATCCGCGGCAGCGAGACCGAGAACCCGATGAACATCCTCAACCGCGGCTACTGGGTCACCACGATCCTGTCCGCGATCTCGCTCGCCTTCGTCACCAACGTGATGATGCAGACGGCCGGCGGCGTCACCGGCGACAACGGCATCCCGACCTGGGTCTACTTCTTCGGCGCCGGCGTCGTCGGCCTGGCCACCAGCATCGCCTTCGTCTACATCACGCAGTACTACACGGCGGGCTCGTTCCGACCGGTCAGAGAGATCGCCGAGGCGTCCAAGACGGGCCCGGCGACGAACATCATCAGTGGCGTCGCCGTGGGCTTCGAGACAACGGCCGTCACCGCGATCACGATCGGGATCGCGCTCCTCGCCAGCAACTGGCTGGGCGCCCACTCCGGCCTGGGCAGCGTGGGTGGCGTCTTCGGCACGGCCGTCGCCACCATGGGCATGCTGATGACGACCGCCTACGTGCTGGCGATGGACACGTTCGGGCCCATCACCGACAACGCCGGCGGCATCGCCGAGTTCAGCCGCGCCGAGGCCGGCGCACGCGAGATCACCGACCGGCTCGACGCGGTCGGCAACACGACCAAGGCGCTCACCAAGGGCTACGCGATCGCCTCGGCGTCGCTGGCGGCGTTCCTGCTGTTCAGCGCCTACATCGACAAGGTCAACCTGATCCTGGGCAACCGCAACGAGCCGCTCATGACCTCGGTCAACCTCGCCGACGTGAACGTCTTCGTGGCCGCGCTGATCGCGGCCATGCTCGTCTACTTCTTCAGCTCACTGGCGATCCGGGCCGTCGGCACGACCGCGCAGGCGATCATCGTCGAGGTCCGCCGCCAGTTCCGGGAGATCCCCGGGATCATGGACTACACCGGCCGCCCGGATTACGCCCGGGTCGTCGACATCACGACCCGCGCGGCCCTCCGCGAGATGATGCTGCCCGGCATCGTGGCCGTCGCGACGCCGGTCATCGTCGGACTGCTGCTCGGCTACCAGGCGGTCGCGGGACTGCTCATGGTCGGCACGATCGCCGGAGTCCTGCTCGCCACCGTCCTCAACAACGGCGGCGGGGCCTGGGACAACGCCAAGAAGTACATCGAGTCGGGCCACCTGCTCGACGACAAGGGCAACGTCCTCGGCAAGAAGACCGACGCCCACGCCGCGGCCGTCGTCGGCGACACGGTCGGCGATCCCTTCAAGGACACGGCCGGACCGTCGCTCCACGTCCTGGTCAAGCTGCTGGCGACGATCACGCTGGTCCTTGCCCCGCTGTTCATCCGCTGAGGGCTCGCGGGGGCCGGCGGCGCAACCGCTCGGTCCCCGTCGTGACCGCTGAGCGTCCCCCCGCCTGACGAGGCCCGCGGGCCGGAAAGGAGCCGAAGATGGCGGGCCGTCCTTCGTCGGGGCAGCCCGTCTCACGACCATGGACCTGATCTTCCAGGCGATCGTGCTGGGGATCGTGCAGGGACTGACCGAGTTCCTGCCGGTCTCGAGCAGCGGCCACCTCCTGCTCGTGCCCCAGCTGCTCGGCTGGAAGGACCCGTTCATCGACTCGCTGCTGTTCGCGGTGATGCTGCACGTCGGGACGCTCGTGGCCCTGCTGGCCTACTTCTGGCGCGACTGGCTGCGCCTCATTCCCGCGGGCCTGGCCGCCATCCGCGACCGCTCGCTGGCCGGCGACCCCGATCGAAAGCTCGCCTGGCTGATCGTGGTGACGATCATCCCCGGCGGCATCCTGGGGGCGCTCGGGAACGACTTCTTCTCGACCAACGTCCGCCAGCCAGGGCTCGTCGCCGTCCTCTTCGTGGTCGGTGCGGCGATCATCTGGACCGCTGATCGGTGGGGCAGCCAGCGACGGAGCATGAAGGACCTCGGCTTCGGCGGCGCCTTCGGCATCGGCGTGGCCCAGGCGATCGCCCTGCTGCCGGGCATCAGCCGATCCGGGATCAGCATCTCGGCCGGTCTGTTTGCGGGACTCGATCGGGAGTCGGCCACGCGGTTCAGCTTCCTGATGTCGGCGCCGATCATCGCCGGCGCGGCGCTGTGGGAGGGCCGCAAGCTCTTCACCGGCGATGCCGGCATTCAGCCGGACGCCTCGCTCCTGGTCGCCGGCATCGCGGCGGCGTTCGTCGCCGGCATGCTCGCGATCTCGCTGCTGCTGGGTTACGTTCGGCGGAACTCGCTGACGATCTTCGTCGTCTACCGCATCCTGGCCGCGGGCGTGGTCGTGGCCTGGCTCCTGGCCGTCTAGGCGGCCGCGGAACGCACGACCCGGACCGACGGCAGACGGCAGCGGGCCAGGGACGAAGGGTCGGCACATGGAGGTCATGAAGCAGCTCCGCCAGCGGGCGATCCGCGACGTGGTGGAGCGCCGCTCGATCCGCACCCAGCGGGAGCTGGCCGCCGCCCTCCAGGAGCGCGGCTACCGGACCACGCAGGCCACGATCAGTCGCGACATCGCGGATCTCCAGCTCGTCAAGGTGGGTCGCGACGGCGTCTCCGTCTACGCGCTGCCGGAGCGCCTCGCCGACGCCGACCCGACCGGCGAGGAGCGACTGCGGCGGCTGTTCCGGGACGTTCCCGTGGAGGTCCGGGAGGCCGGCCAGATCCTCGTCCTGGTGACCCTGCCGGGGTCCGCGCACGCCATCGCCGCGGCCCTGGACCGGGCCCGCTGGCCGGAGGCCGTGGGCACGATCGCCGGCGACGACACGTGCTTCGTCGCGTGCCCGGACCGCGGATCGCTGGCCCGCCTGCGGCGCCGGCTGGAGCGCCTGGCCGAGGGGTAGGAGAGGGCCGGGCTGGCCGTCACGACGTCCGGGCGGCGACTACCATGGCATGAGACGCCGCCCGCCGGCGGCCAGGATTGGGGGTTGCCGCGATGCCGAATGTCGGACCGGTCGAGCTGGTGATCGCCGTCGGGATGTGGGTCTTCATCTTCGCCATCCCCGTCACGCTGTTCTTCCTGGTCGTTCGCGCGGCCGTTCGCTCAGTCTTCGGCCGGGAGCGGCGCCTCGAGGCGGACCTCGGTGCCCAGGTCGTCCGCGAACGCTTCGCCCGCGGCGAGATCTCTCGCGAGGATGCCGAGGCAGGCATGCGGGCGCTCGGGCGGGACCTTCGCGGGCCGGCGTGACCGGACGCGGCGGGCCGGTGCCGGCGAGCGCCGCGAGGCGAGTGCCCGCGAGCGCCGCCGGGCGAGCCCGATGGGCGCGGTGACGCGCAGCCACCGGACGCTCCACATGCTGCCCGTCGAGCGGTGGACGGCGTGGCGCGACGGTCCACGCGATGCGTCGTACGAGCCGGAGGGCTTCGCCCGCGACGGGTTCGTCCACTGCACGGATGCCCCGGACGACCTCGTGGCCGTGGCCAACATCCACTACGCGGCGGACCCCCGGCCGTACGTCGTCCTTGAGCTGGAACTCGAGATGGCCGGCGCCCCATGGCGCTACGACGATGCGCAGCGGCGCTTCCCCCACGTGTACGGGGCGCTGTCCGCAGCGTGCGTCGTCGGGGTCGGGCCGTTCCACCGCGAGGCCGACGGCCGCTTCGCCGCGATCGGCCCGATGGAGCCGGTCACGCTCGGCTGAGAGCGGCACGACGCGCTGGCAGGTCAGGGCGGCGAGCTAGCCTTCCGAGTGAGTGAGAACCCGCCGACGTGATCCCGGCGTGGAACCTCCAACCTCGGGAGCCGCGCCAGGCCCCGGGTCCACGACCTTGTGCTCGACGCGCCGGCTCAGGGCTGCAGGAACTGGTTGGCGGCTGGCGCCGCGAGCGCACCGAGGGCAACTGCAAGGGCGGTCACGAGCGCGATCGCCCAGGCGAACTCCCTCGCGCGACGCGGCGGCTCGCTGCTGCCGTCGACCTCGAACTCGTCCCATGTCACCGGCTGCGGCGGGGGCCACGATCGCCGGGCGAGCGACCCGAGCTTGGTGCCGAGGAAGCACGCGAGGAGGCTGCCGGCGAGCACCAGCATGTCGCCACCGGGCGATCGGTCCCGCGAGAGGAGTTGGTGGTACTGACCATCGAAGCCGCCGAGGCGAAGGCTCGCCATGGCCAGCATCAGGACGACCAGGGAGGCGAGGCCGAGGAGGTAGACGCTGCGCGCCGTTGCGAGCGACACCCAGCCGCGCCCGTCGGTCCGAACGCCCATCACCAGGAGGGCGAGGCCAGCCGCGACCAGGAGACAGCCGGGGCCGAGCTCCACGGCGCTGACGCTGCGAAGAGCGAGCAGGCCGGGAAGACTCTCGTACGTAGCCCAGGGCACCAGCGCACCGGCGAGGATCATCAGGCCTGCCGCCGCGGCCGCGGCGCCAAGGGTTCGCACCGTGCCGGAGCGCTCCCGCTCGGCCTGCCGCAACGCGGTGATGCGGCGGTACCCGTGACGCGGCGCCTTCATCGCGTCGCCCGCCGGCAGCCACGGTACGGGCGCGGAGTCTCCCCGACTCGCCCCGGGTCGCCCCACCGCATGTCGCGGACCTGCCCCGCCCCCATGCCGACCACTCTGACAGCCGAATCCCTCGGCCGCAAGGGCCGTCACGCGGGGCGTGCCGAGTTCACGTTCGCCAGCCCGGATTACGTCCCGCGGCTGGCTCGTGCCCGGCGGCGGAGCGTCCACATCACGGTGCCGAGGGACGCAAGGAACGCCAGCATCCAGACGCCGGCGACTCCGGCCGGGGACGACTGATCAGGGTTGGTGAGGTCTGTCGAGGTCGCCGGGACCCCGGCGACCAGGCGCTGGAGGATCCTGACCAGGGCGGTCGCGCTTGCCGGGACGCGGGTCACGTCCTGGTTCGAGACCTGCTCCACGCGGTCACCCGGGCCGACGCGCCAGGCGACCGATCGTTCGGCGACGAGCGTGTCGGGGTACGGGAAGATCGCGATGATCCGATCGCCCGGTCGGAGGCCCAGCCAGCACTCGTCGGATGGGACGGTGAGCACTCCGACGCGAAGGTCGAGGCCCTGATCGGCGACTGCGGGCCGAATGACCTGTTTGACCGCGAACTGGTCCACGGCCGGCGTGTCGCCCTGTCGAAGCGCGATGACATCGGCGACCAGGATGAGCCCCGGTGACGCCACGACCTGGGCGAGCGTTCCGTGCGTGATGGCTGCGCAGGAGGCCGCGGCGGCCGAGGACGAGGGCACGACCTGGAGCGTCCCAATGAGCAGAGCGATCCCTACGCGGGCTGCGACCTGACGCACGTCTACCCCCTGGTCATCTGGAAGCCTTCACGGGCGGTCAGGGATCGGACGCCTGGCGTGTCCACCGTGTGCCGACACAGGTGACAGTCCGCGTTGCCGAGCGCCGCTCTCGCGTGGCCGGGTCGCTGGCTCGCAACTGACCGCCCGCCTGGGGGCGGAAGTGGGGATGCTCGCCTTCAGAATCGCCATTGAGCGCTGGATGGAGGCGGACGATGACGAACCGTTCCCGCTCCATGCCGCAGCGGCCTTGAGTGACCTGCAGACGCGCGCGGCCGAGCTCGATTCCCGGTCCCGCCCAGCCTGACGTGAGTCCAGCGCAAGAAGAAGGGCGGGATCGGCCAGGTCCCGCCCCTGTCAGCGCGTCGAGCCGGTCTCGTGCGTCAAGGACCGGTGGTACGTCTGCGAGACTCGGCAGGCATCGCCACCGAGAAGCCGAGGTCGCGGAGGCGATCCACGAACCAGCCCACCTGCGCAGCCGTCTTCACCCCGGTACGGTTGTCGGCCCAGTAGAAGGCGACGAAGAGGGGGAGGTCAGCCCCCATCCGCCTGGCGACTTCGCCGATCCGGGACCACGCCTGGTCGTCGCGGCCAGCCTCGTGCGCCCGCCACGCCCGAAATCCCTCGTCATGAAGCTCGACGAGGCTCACGAGTGGGGGGTCGTCGACATGGAGAGCCAGCCACTGCGCGGCGATGAACCCGTGCTCGTTCGGCGGCACCCGGTCCCTCGAGCGGTCGACGGCCTGCTTCCACGTGTCGTGGACGAGCGCGGCCACGCGCAGCCGCCGTCGGTCCTCGGTGTCGAGGTCGAGCCGGTCGAGGTTCGCAAGCACCTCCGCGACGTGCCACTTCACGGCGCCCTCGGGGTGACCGGAGCGAGGCGCGCCCCACAGGACCCCAGCCTGCCAGTCGGGGTCTGCGGCAATGCGCCGCTCGAGGTCCTCCTCGAGGTCGAAGGGGAGTGTCGGCACGCCCTCATCGTCGGCGTGTTCCGGCGCTGTGGCAAGCACCCACCAACCGCCCTTGACGCACACGGCGCCGGTGTCCGTGCCGGCCCCGAGCGGGCGCCGGCCCCCCAATCCGTCAGGCCCCGTCTCCCTTCGACGCTCGCTTTGACATTTCCGTCGCTTTGACACTCACGGAGAGGGCCGCTATCATCCGCGTCCGGCCGGACTTCGGGCGCGCCCACACGCGGGGCTCGCCGCCCGAGGTTCGTTCCTTTATCGGCCATCCGCAGCGCCTCGCGAGCGCCCTCCCGCGAGACATCAGGGGGTCCGCCCTCGGTGAACAACAAGCCTACGTACCTCTCGCGCGACGGCGAGACTGCCCTCCGCCTGGAGCTCGAGCAGCTCGTCAACGAGCGCCGGGCCGAGGTTGCCGCCCGCATCCACGATGCCAAGGAGCACGGCGACCTCTCCGAGAACGCCGAGTACGAAGAGGCGAAGAACGAGCAGGCGTTCGTCGAAGGGCGCATCCAGACGCTCGAGGGCATGCTCAAGACGGCCGTGATCATCGAGAACACCGGCACCGAGCACGTTGCCCTCGGCTCCGTCGTGCAGGTCGAGAGCGACGACGGCGTGGAGACGTTCACGATCGTCGGATCGGCCGAGGCACGCCCGGCGGAAGGCAGGATCAGCAACGAGTCACCGGTCGGCCGGGCCCTCCTGGGCCGGAAGGCCGGGGAGAAGGTCGAGCGTCCGCCTGCCCAGCGGCTCGGACCACGGGTACACCATCAAGTCGATCAGCTAGGCTCGCCCCGGAGCGGCCGGGTCGGGCGGCCGGCGCCGCCGGGGCCCGGCGACCGCGGAGGGTGCAGCAGATGTACTGGGCCGACGAGCTTGCTGCCTCGGTGGAGGGGCCGCAGGTCGTCAACGACTCCAAGACCCCGTCGGGCACGGTCCACGTCGGCAGCCTTCGCGGCCCGGTCATCCTCGACGTGATCGCCCGCGCCCTGCGCGCCCGCGACGTGCCGACGACGCTCCTGTACGGCGTCGACGACATGGACGCCATGGATGCCCAGGCGCTGCTCACCCCCGATGCGATCGAGGCGGCGATGGGCGTGCCCGTCAGCCGGATCCCGGACCAGGCCGGCGACTGCCACGCGTCCTATGCCCGCCACCACGCCCAGGTGTTCATGGACACGTTCGCCGTGATGGGGATCCGGCCCGACCGCTACTACTGGATGAGCGACATCTACCCGACCGGCCAGATGGATCCCGTACATCCGGGCCGCGCTGGACCGGGCCGCGATCGGCCGCGAGCTCTACCTGCGGCGTGTCGAACGTGGAGCGACCCGACGGCTGGCTGCCGATCGGGGTGATCTGCCCGACCTGCGGCAAGGTCGGCACGACGCTCGCGACGCGACTGGGACGGCGAGACGGTGGCGTTCCGTGCCTGCCCGACTACGTGACCTGGGCCCGCGGCTGCGGGACGAGCGGCCGGCTGTCGCCGTTCGGCGGCGCCGCCAAGCTCACCTGGAACTTCGAGTGGGCGGCCCAGTGGTCGCTGTTCGGGGTGACGATCGAGCCGTGCGGCAAGGACCTGGCCACGGCCGGCGGGTCTCGCGATCGTTCGGACGCCATCGCCCGCGAGGTGTTCGACCGCGAGCCGCCTCGCAACCTGCCCTACGAGTTCCTCAACGTCGGCGGCCGCAAGATGTCGACCTCCAAGGGCCGCGGCGCTGCGGCCCACGAGATCGTCGACGTGGTCCCGCCCGAGCAGCTCCGCCTGCTGTTCCTGCGGCCGCGCCCGAATCACGCGATCGAGTTCGACCCGTACGGCTCCGACGCGATCCCGCGGCTGTTCGACGAATTCGACCGGCTGGCCGACGCGACGGCCGGGCGGGAGGTCCGCGGCGAGCTGCCGGCGGACGCCGGGCACATCTTCCGCTACGCGCTGCTCGACGCGGGCGCCGACGTCGCCGCCGAGGCGGCCGCCTACCGGCCCGGCGTTCGGGCACCTGGCGCTCCTGGCCCAGGTCCCGGGCGTCGACATCGAGGGACGGGTCGAGGCGGAGAAGGGGAGCCCGCTCACGGGCGACGAGCGCACGCTCCTCGAGCGGCGCCTCGCGGCGGCCCGCGGCTGGCTCGAGTCGTACGCGCCGGAGCGGGCGGTCATCGAGGTCCGCCGGGACGGGCTGCCGGCCGAGGCCGCGTCCCTTGGCGAGGACCAGCGGGCGTGGCTCGGCGCGCTCGCCATCGCCGCGGAGCGAGAGGGGCCCCGCGTCGGGCGAGGCCTGGCAGGGGTTGATCTTCCGCCTGGCCGGCGAGGCGGCACTGGCCTCGGGCCGGGCGTTCGGCGGCGCTCTACGTCGCCTTCCTCGGCCGCACGAACGGCCCCCGCGCGGGCTGGCTCCTGGCCAGCCTGGACGTGCCCTTCGTCGTGGCCCGCCTGCGCGAGGCGGCTGGCTGGCGTCATCATGGCGCCGACGAGGTTGCCGCGCGCCCAGGCGCGGCGGAGGGCGATTCGATGAGCGTCGGGCTGCAGCGGCTCCGCGAGGAGCCGGACGTCATCCGCAAGGGTGCGCGCGACAAGGGCGAGGACGCCTCGCTGGTCGACGCCGCGATCGCCCTCGATGTCCGGCGCCGCGAGCTGCTCTCCGAGAGCGATCACCTCAAGGCGGAGCGCAACGCCGTCTCGAAGCGGGTGGGGGAGGCGATCCGCGGCGGGGCCGCGCCCGACGGTCCCGACGTCGCCGAGCTCAAGGCAGCATCCGTGCGCGCCGGCGAACGGATCGCAACGGTTGACGAAGAGGCTGCCCGGGTCGAGGCGGAGCTCGAGGACCTGATGCTCCGCATCCCCAACCCGGCCGATCCCGACGTGCCCGTCGGTGACGCCGACGCCAACGTCACGATCCGGACGTGGGGCGAGCTGCTCCCACGCGTCGTGCCGGTCCACGGGGAAGTCGGGGCCGACGCGAGCCGGGAGACGTGGGAGCGGCGGCCGCACTGGGAGGTGGCCGAGCGCCTGGGCATGTTCGACCTGGAGCGTGGAGCCAAGATCACGGGCTCGGGCTTTCCCGTCTACCGCGGCGCCGGCGCCGCCCTCCAGCGCGCCCTCATCGACTTCTTCCTGGCCGTCCACACGCGGGAGAATGGCTTCACGGAGATCTGGCCGCCGGCCGTCGTCAACGCGGCGTCGGCGCGGGGTACCGGGCAGATCCCGGACAAGGAAGACCAGATGTACGTCGTGACGCGGGACGAGCTGTACCTGGTGCCGACTGCCGAAGTCCCGGTCACGAACCTCCACCGCGACGAGATCTTCGAGGCGGACCAGCTGCCGATCCGCTACGCCGCGTACACGCCCTGCTTCCGGCGCGAGGCCGGCGCGGCCGGCAAGGACACGCGCGGGATCATGCGCGTCCACCAGTTCGACAAGGTGGAGATGGTCCTGTTCGAGAAGCCGGCCGACTCGCCCGCTGCGCTCGAATGGATGACCGGGCGCGCGGAGGACCTGCTCCGCAGGCTCGGGCTTGCCTACCGCGTGCTCCTGATGGCGACGCGGGACATGGGCTTCGTCCAGGCTCGCAAGTACGACCTGGAGGTGTGGGCGCCGGGCGTGGAACGCTGGCTGGAGGTCTCTTCCTGCTCCAACTTCCGCGACTACCAGGCGCGCCGCATGGCGATCCGCCACCGGCCCGCCGCGGGTGCTCGGCCGGAGCTCGTCCACACGCTCAACGGGTCCGGCCTCGCGCTGGCCCGGGTCGTGGCCGCGATCCTGGAGACGTATCAGCAGCGCGATGGCTCGCTCGCCGTGCCTGCGCCCCTGCAGGCGACGATGGGCACGGACGTGGTGCGGCCCAAGGATTGACGAGGCGGTGCCGCGTCCGGCGCCGGCAGAGCGTCCCGGAGGGAAGACCGTGACCGACCAGCCGCCCGACCAGGGTGCGCCGCCGTCCGGAAGCGCGCCGTGGGATGACCAGGGCGTTGCGCCAGGCCCCTTGCCCGGCGCGGTCCCCGGCCCGGCGCCTGACCAGGGGACACCGTCCCCGGGAGGCCAGTGGCCGCCGCCCGGGTATGCTCCGGCAGCCGGCCCCGGGCTACCCGGCTACGCCCCGCCGGGCGCCTACCCGCCGCCACCGCCGGGCTACTACGCGCCTCCGCCCGGCGCGTACCCGCCTCCGCCCGGCGCGTACCCGCCGGCCGGGTACGGCCCACCGGGTGGCGGCTGGCAGCGGCCGGTCGACCTCACCGGGCCGGCTCCGGGCGTCTCGTTCGCCGGTCACGGAGCGCGCCTGGGCGCCTATCTCCTCGATGTCATCATCGTGGGCTTCGTCACGGGCATCCTCTCGGCCGTCCTCCTGATCGCGACGGCCGCTTCCATCGATTGGGCCGCGGTCCGTGACTTCCATGCGAGCGAGGCCAGCAGCGCCGACGTGACCCGCGTCTTCGGCCCCCTCTTCGCCCTGATCCCGGGTTTCCTCCTGATCGGCCTGCTCGGGCTCTGCTACTTCCCGTTCTTCTGGGCGAGGGACGGCCAGACGCTGGGCATGAAGGTGGCCGGCATCCGGGTGGTCCGCGACCGCGACGGCGCTCCGATCGGGTGGGGGACCGCCATCCTCCGGCTGATCGGCTTCTGGGTCAGCGGGGCCGTCATGTGGCTCGGCTTCATCTGGATCCTGATCGACGGCCGCCGGCGGGGCTGGCACGACCTGATCGCGGGCACCTGCGTGATCAGCGCGCGCTGACGGGACGGGCCCCTGGCCCGGGAGACCGGCCCGGGGGCGCGTGGGGTCCGCGGCGCCCCGGCCCGGCGGGCCCGCTACTTCGCCACGATCGTGACGCTGGCGGTCATGTTCCAGCGCACGTTCGGCGGCAACGGCGTCGTCGGCTCGATGAGCACCTGGTAGACGATGTTGCCCTGGTAGGTCTCGCCGTACGGGCGGATCTCCCGCACGATCCCGTCGAACGACTGTCCCGGGAACGCGTCCAGGGTGATCGTCGCCGCGGCGCCGACGTCGAAGCGGGCCGCGGCCGTCTCGTCCAGGTCCGTGGTCTGGATTCGCCAGGCGGTCGTGTCCTGGAGGCGGATCAACGGCGCGCCCGGCGACACGTTTTCGCCGATCGAGGGAGCGGCGAAGGCGACGACGCCGGCAAACGGGGCGACGAGCTGGAGGTCGGCGCGCGCGGCCACGGCCTCGTCGACGGACGCCTGGGCCCGCGCGGCGTCGGCGGTCGCGGCCGTCCCGGCGGCGTGGGCCGCCGCGGCCGCCTGCCGGGCCACGCGGACCTGGGCCTTCGCCGCCGTCACGCCAGCCGCCGCCGCATCCACGGCCGCGTTGGCGGCGCGCTTCTGCGCCGAGCGTGCCGCGGACGGGAGCTGGTCCCGCTCCGCCCGGGCCTGGTTCCACGCCGCCGTCGCCTGCGTGACCTGGGCACTGGCCACGGCGACGGCCTCGTCTGCCTGGCGTCCGGCGGCTGCGGCCTGCGTCGCCTGCGCCTGGGCCGCGACGAGGGCGGCCTGCGCCTGCGCCACCACTGCGTCGGCCTGGGAATGGTCCAGGCCCAGGAGCTCGTCGCCGGCCGCGACGCGCGCTCCTTCGGCCGCCACGAACGTCACTCGACCCGGAGCAGCCACGCCAAGCTCCGCAGACCGGACCGGGACGACGGACGCGTCGGCGGTGACATCCTGGGCGAGCGGCACCGGTGGCAGCGTGCCGGTCGGTGCCGGAGCCGGGGTGGTGCCGGGCAGCCCGCGGCTGACCAGCAGCGCGCCGCCAACGGCGATCACGAGGATGACGACGACCAGCGCGACCCGTCTCACGGTTGGCTCCCGGTGGTGGCGCCGCATTCGCAGCGCACGTGGCGACCTGAAGGCACGTCATTCATAGGCCAGGACCTCGCGAACGGCGAGCCGCGTCGCCCGCCAGGCGGGAAGGAGGCTCGCGACGGCGGCCAGCACGACGACGACGGCCAGCCAGACCAGCGTCCCTTCGAACGAGAACGCGTACGAGAGCGGGCGCCGGATGAACGTCAGCCCGAGCGCGTCCGACAGCAGTTTCGAGATCGGGAACGCGAGGATCACGCCGAGACCCCAGGAGAGCAGGCCGATCAGCAAGCCCTCCACGAGGAAGATGCGGAAGACCGCGCGGTCCGAGGCCCCGACCGCCCGGATCACCCCGATCTCCCGCGCCCGCTCGACGACGTTGATGCTCATCGTGCCCATGAGGCCGAGGCCCCCGACCACGCCGAGCAGCACGGCCATGATCGACAGGAACACGGTCAGCACGTTGAACAGTGTCACCTCCGTAGAGCGGATCTCGCTGGTCGTGGTCGTGGCGGCCACGTCGATGCCCATCGACCGCAGGTGGCCCGCGACCGCCGCGGCGACCTGGTCCTGGCGGGCAGGGTCGTGGCGGTCCGTGACGACCATGTCGAGAAGCGCCTTGCCGACGTCGCGCGTGGCCTGTTCGAAGGGGCCCGCGTTGGCGAACAGGAACGGGCGCTGCGTGGGCGACTGCACGATGCCGACGAGCGTCCACGTGGTGTCACGGCCGTTGAGCCGGATGGTCAGCTGCTGGCCCACGGCGAGGTCCGGCTCGTCGTCGCGGACGTTGGCGGTCGCGACGACGGCGTTGCCGTCGGCCGGCAGGAGCCAGCGACCCTCCTGGATGACGGGCCGGACGGTTGCCGCGTTCAGGGGCAGCCCGAACATCGACGTGGACTGGCCGTCGCTGCCGTCGGGCCGGATGATGTTGGCGTTGGCGAACTGCCAGGCCTCCGCGTTCACGACGCCCGGCACCCGCTTCGCTTCCGCCGCGATCACGTCCGCGCGGGCCGGCTGGTTCAGCTCCACCTGGACGTCGTAGGCGAAGTAGTCAAGGGCGTTGTCGAGCGTCTTGTACAGCGACGCCCGGACGCTGAACACACTCATGACGACGGCGCCGCCGAAGGTCAGGGCGGCCAGCGTGAGCGCCAGGCGAGCCTTGCGCCGGAACGTGTTGCGGAGCGACAGGAGCACCGGGCGCGGCAGACCCCGGATGCGCTGGAGCGCGCGGTCCAGGCGCGCTCGTCCGAAATGGTCGCCCAGGCCGGTGCTCGAGAGCGCCTCGTGAACCGTCACGCGCGCGCCCCGGGCGACGGGCACGAGCGCCGCCAGCAGTGGCGCCAGCAGCCCGACGCCGACCTCGGCGCCGATCACGGACGGCGGCGCGAAGATGCCGCTCGGGTCGAAGTTGGCGAGGCCGGCCGTGAACGTGGTGAGCGCCCACGCCCCGATCGCGCCGAGCGGCAGGGCCACGCCCAGTGACAGGACCGCGTAGGCGAGGACCAGGCCGAGGTACAGCCGCGCGATCTGCGACGTCCGCCCGCCAACCGCCTTCATGATCCCGATCTGCCGCGTCTGCTGGGCGAGGATGGCGCTGATGGTGTTGACGACCAGGAACCCTGACACCAGCAGCGAGAGGCCGCCGATCACGCCGAGCACCAGGAACAGGCCCTGGATGAGGTCGTTGGCCGGGTGCTGGCCCGGCGTCGGGACGAAGGTGAAGAAGACCGTCGCTCCCGCCCGTTCCAGCCGGTCGTGGATGGGCGTCGTGGCGGCCTGGACCTGGGCCTTGGTCAGGCTGGTGTCCGCGAGCCGGACGCGGAGCTGGTCGTAGCCGCTGCCGAAGCCCAGGTCCTCCAGCGTCTGGAACGTCACGTGGCCCTGGAGGATGCCCATGTAGAACGCCGGGTAGGTGCCCACCTCCCAGTCCAGGCCGCCCACCGTCAGGGCATGGAGCTTGCCGTCGGCCGTCTGCACGGTGACCCTGGCGCCCGGTACGAGCCAGGGCTCGAGTCGCAGCGAGGAGCGTTCGATCTCGATCTGGCCGGCCTTCGGCGGCCAGTCGCCGGTCTGTGGCCGCACCAGGTCCAGGCGCTGGTCCCGGAAATCGGTGAGGGCCGTGAGCTGGAGCTCGCGGTAGGAGTCGGGCCCCGTCTGGAGGCGAAGGGTCACCGTCCGGCGCGGCTCCGCGTCGGCGACACCGGGCATCGTCCGGATCGCCTCGACGAGCGCATCGTCGAAGGACCCGGTGTAGAAGGTCATGCTCGACGGCTCGCTCGCCGCGTACTCGTCGTGGACCGTCCGCTGGAGGAGGGCGTCGGCCCCGGCGATCGTCCCGATCGCGAACACGCCGACCGCGATCGACAGCACGACGAGCACGGTGCGAGTGCGGTTGCCGGCCAGGTCCCGGAGGACCTTTCGCCAGCGGATCCAGCGCACGCCGCGCCCTCAGCCGGGAGCGCGGAGCGCCGGGGCAGCCTGCGTCGCCTGCGCGCCGTCCGCCGGGGCCCGCACCGTGGGCGTCGCCTCGAGCGTGCCGTCGAAGATACGGCCGTCGACCATGTGCACGATCCGACGCGTCCGCGCCGCCAGGTCCGCGTCGTGGGTGACCATGATCACGGTCTTGCCCGCGTCAGCCAGGCCATGGAACAGCTCGAAGATCGATTCGGCCGTGGCCGAGTCGAGGTTTCCCGTGGGCTCGTCGGCCAGCAGGATCGGGGGGTCGTTGGCCAGGGCCCGGGCGATCGCCACGCGCTGCTGCTGCCCGCCGGACGTGGCCGCCGGCAGCTTTGACGCCTGGTCGGCCATCTCGACCCGCTCGAGGAGGGCCATCGCCCGGTCCAACCGCTCGCGAGGCGTCCACAGGCCGCCGAAATCCATGGGCAGCATGACGTTCTCGACGACGGTCAGGGTCGGGAGGAGCTGGAAGAACTGGAAGACGACGCCGACCGTGCGGCCGCGCCACTCGGCCATCTTCCCCTCGCCGAGACGGCTGATGTCCGTGCCCGCCACCACGACGAGTCCCTCGGTGGGTCGATCGATCCCGGCCAGCATGTTCATGAGCGTCGACTTGCCCGAGCCGGACTTGCCGACGATGGCGATGAACTCGCCGGGATCGACCTCGAGGGAGGCGCCGCGAAGGGCGCGGAACGGGCCGGCGTCGGTGACGTAGTCCTTGACCACGTCGCGCATCTCCACGAGACGGCGGGCAGTGACGGGCGCCGCGCCGGCTGTCGCCGGAGCGGCGCGGGAACGGCGGAACACGTTGTGTCTCCGAGGGGGAACGTCGAGTCGGGCGGCCATCGTACCGCGGGAGGCGGAGGAGGCGGTCGTGCGCCGTCCGGCGCCAAGAGACCGATCACGCGGGTGGACGCGCAGACGCCGGGCGACGCGTCGCCGACCCGGTGCCAAGTCGGCCCGACCCGGAGGTCGCTCAGGCCTGGTCGGCCAGCACTGCCCGGACCTGGGCCCAGCGAAGGCCCATCCGGGAATCCGCGCCTTGGCCGCCGTGGACCAGGAGCACGCCCGCGAGCCCGGCCTTGAAGTGCGGGTCGACGATCACCCCGGTGAGGACAGAGCCGTTCACGATGCACGTGAGGCACGGCCCCGCGGAAACGAGGGTGAGGCGGTTGGCCGCGGCGAGGCCCGGCGCGAACGGGGCGTCGTCCGGGATGGCGCCATCGACGACCACGCGTGGCACCCCGTCCTCGACGGCCAGGATGGAGGCTCGGCGGTCCGGCGTCACCACGAACGCGAGGTAGGCGCGATCAGAGACCTGGCGCAGGAACAGGCCGTAGGCGTCACTGGATCCGCCCGCTTCCAGGGCCACGACCGCGTCGATGACGACGTCGCGGAAGCTCGCGGCGGAGAATGGGTACCCGGCGATCGCGCCCGGAGCCGGTGCCTGCACCGCCAGCCTGCCATCACCGACGGCCGCGACCGGCGAGCGGGGTCCGTCCGGCTCTGCTGCCGGATCGACCGTCAGGAGGATTGCCGGAGCCCCCTCGGGCGGTCGAGCCGGGATTGGCAGTGCCATTGCGTCCTCCACGGGCCACGTGTGGGCTGCTCAGGCGAGGGCAGAGCCGGGCGGCAGCTCCAGCACCCAACTCTCGATCGCGCGGATGACCTCGTCCTCCACGCTCCTCGCCTCGCTGCTCATCGCCGCCAGGCCCAGAGCATCCCGGATGAACCCGAGCGGGCTGATGGTCATGACGTCGCCGGCCAGCTTCATGAACCCGAGAGTGATCCGGATCGCCTTCATCGTATCGGGCGTGAGGCGCGCCTTGCCGATCGGTAGCGAGTAGCTGACGCCCATGCCGCCGTAGAAGCCGGCTTTCGCTCCTTCGCCGCCGTAACCGGCGAGCCCGACCGTCGTGTCCCAGCCCCAGGCCTGCTTGGACTGCAGGGGGAACGGGATCGCCCCGTACCTGACGGTGAACTGGTCAGGCGCCATCGTGGGCGGTGTGCCGGGGGTGGTCGTGCCCGGGGTCCCGTGCTCCAGGGTCGAAGCGACCATCGAGGCCCGCTGGTCCTCGGGGCTGGCGTCCGTCTCGGGCTTCCCGACCCCGGCGGCCCGCAGGTCGCCGTTGCCGTGCGGGCGGACCTTGACGGTCACCTCGGGTTGCAGCGCGGCGGCCACGTTCTGGGCCCGATTCTCGGCCAGGGAGGCATTCTCGTCGGCGCGAGTCCGGCCGGCACGCGGACGCCGCCAGACCCGGCTGGCCTCGCCCAGCACGTCGACCGACTTGACCTCACCGCTCGGGTGGCTGGTCGGGTAGTCGCGCACCAGGTTGGCGGCATTGTCGATGGCAGCAGCGCCGCCAGGCGCGGAGGCGACGTCGCTGACCTGCCGAGGGAAGTCCACCTCGCCGAGCGCCATCGTGCCGGGCGTGTCGGGCGTCCCTGGCGTGGTCGTCCCCGGCGTCCCCGTGCCGGGGACGGGATGGCGGTCCGCCCCGATGGGCATGTACGAGAAGATCGGGACGCCGCCGACACTGCCGCCGCGGTACAGGGAGCCGCCGGTGGACCCGCCGAGACCAAGGCCGTACGCGGCGCCGACCCTGCATGCCGTACGTCACGTTCGTGAACATGCCGCCGTAGGCGCCGAGGACGTCCTGGCTCGCGTCGCCGAAGGAGGCCACCGTGCCCCACGAGGCCGTGCCGCTGACGTCGCCCATGCCGCTGACGTCGCCCAGGTTGAGCTGGCCGCCGGCGGCCGGCGAGATGAAGAACCCGACGTCGTTGCGCCGGTAGTCGAGCACGATGTCGAAGGTCGCGCCGACGCTGACGCCTCCACCGACCCCCTCTCCGCCGGACGCTCCCAACGAGATGCCCTCGGAGATGTGGTCCCCCTCGGGGTTAGTCAGGCCGCGGAGGATCTCGTCGCTCCGCCTCGCCTCCCAGCCGCGTGGCCGCCTCCTGTGCCTTGGTGACCACTTCCTGCGGCGTGGGGAGCCCGTTCGGGAACATGAGCTTCGCCTGCCGGATGGCTTCGCCGACGGCGGGGCCGATCAGCCGCAGGACGCGCTGCTTCAGCCGCTCGACGATCGGCAGAAGCACCGCGCGGAGGATGCGTGCGAGGGCGGCCTTCGCCTTCTCGATGAGCCAGTTCCGGACCCGGTCCATGGTCCCGATCACCGTCCGGACGCCGTTGACCACGGCGTCCGCGACGCGCCGGACGAGGTTGCGCACGAACTCGATGCCGCGGGTGATCAGGCCGGCCAGGTTCCCGACGAACGTGATCACGCGGTTGACGGCGCCCATGACGAACGTCTGGGCCGCGGTGAGGATGCGTTGGGCGATCGACCGCACGAACAACACGACCCGGTTGACGATCGTGGAGATGGCCGTGCGGAGGAACCCAGGGAGCTCGTCGACGAAGCCGGTGACCATGCCGCAGCACCCGGTCGATCTCCTGCCCGAGCCAGGCGATGCCCATGGTGATCTTGAGGCCCAGCATCGCGACACCGACCTGGATCTGCGCGGAGAGCGCCGCCACGCCCTGGATCAGGCGGTCGACGAGGCCGTTCACCGCGCCCCGGATCCGCTCGATCACACCCTGGATCCGGCCGGCGACGCCGCCGAAGAACCCGTCGAGGATTGCCTTGATGGGGGCCAGGATCGTGGGCAGGACAGGCTGGCCTCGAAGAATGCCGGAGATGGCCCCCCGCAGGGCACCACCGACTCGATGCACGACGTTCCGGACAGTTCCGAAGATCTGGCTGATGATCCCGCGGACTCCGCTCTTCAGGTCGTTCAGGTGCGAACGAACCTCGCCCAGGATCCCTCCGGCCAGAGTCCGAACGCCGCTGACGATGGTCCCCACCACTGTCTTCGCAAGGTCGACCGCCTCCGTGAAGACGGTACGTATCCGGCTGCCGATCCCCGACGCGGCGGAGCGGACGCCGGACGCGATCCGGCTGGTGATTGGTCGGAAGACCGACAGCGCCCGGTTGATGATGGCGTCCAGGACGCCGCCGCCACCCTGGGCCTGGCCCTCGATGCCTTCGGCGTGACCCTCCAGGCTCGGCGCCTCCGCCGCGGCGGGCTCGCCGGCGTCCTCTGCCGGAGGTTCCGGCATCGAAGGGGCTGGCTGGGCGAGTGTGCCAATCGGACCCGTGGCGACGGCCCCAGGCTCACCGACCTCGGGAATCTCCTCGGTCTCGGCAGCGCTCGCGCCACCATCGAGGCCGCCCCCGCCGCCTCCCCCCGTTTCCGCATGTTCGGCGGCGCCGCCCGCGGCACCGGCGGCATGTTCGGCACCTGCCGCCCCGGCCGCTGCCGCACTCGCCCCCGCCGCCGCATGGCCGGCAGCTGCCCCAGCAGCGCCCGCCGCCGCGCGGCCGGCCGCGCCCGCTGCTGCTCCGGCGGCGCCTGCGGCGCCCGCAGCCTCGCGCTACCCGCCGCTCCTGCTGTGCCTGCAGCGGCGGCCTCCGCGCCCTCCCCGGCGGCCGCCGCGCCGGCAGCGCCTTCGGCCGCACCACCGCCTGCTGCACCGGTGGCCGCGGCTCCGACCGCGCCGGTCGCCGCACCGACGGCCTCGCCGACCCCGCCCCCGGTGCCGAGCCCGGTAAGCAGGCCGACGCCGGTGCCCAGCGCGGCTCCTGTTCCGGCGCCGATCGCTGCCCCTTCGGCTCCCTCACCGAAGACTCCGCCGATCACCCCACCTACCGCCTCGCCGATCCGGGCCCCGGTCGTCCCGGCGGCGCCGCCCACCGAGCCGGTCTCGGCCGCTCCCGCCGCGCCGGCAGCGCCGACGCCCGCTTCGGCCGCACCACCGCCTGGTGCGCCCGCTCCGGCGCCCGCTTCGGCCGCACCACCGCCTGGTGCGCCCGCGGCCGCGGATCCGGCCGCAACACCGCCTGGTGCGCCCGCGGCCGCGGATCCGCCCGCACCGGTCGCCGCAGCCGCTCCACCACCTTCGGCTGCACCGGCCGCGCCACCGGCGCCCGGCCTCGACTCCTCGGCGGCATGCGACCGTGATCCCGCGAGTTGCTGCTCCTCGACGGTCTCGTCAAGCGTGTCGGTCGCCCGAGAGACCGTCAGCCGACCCAGCGCCTGCGCGGTGGCCCGGTTGCCGGCGAGGCGCTGCATGCGAAGGATCTGGGCTGGGTGCGGGCCGCGAACCTGCCCGAAATTGCCGCCCGAACGGATGGCAGGTGCCAGGCCCGTGCCGGAGGGTGGCTGACCCAGCGGAACCGCGGATCGATGCGCGGCCGGGACGAGCAGCGCCACCGACCCGCCGTCAACCGGCCCCGCCTCGGGTCGGGCCCCGCCGGACCGCCGCAGCGCCTCGTCGAGCTCCGGCGTCGGGGAGGCGAAGTCAGGCATGCGCGGGCGCGAGCGAGGCGGGTCGCATGCGCGCGATCGTGGTTCGTGAGCACCCGCTCGCCTAGGTGGCCGCGGGCCGCCGTTCGGGCACCACCACGTGCCCGAAAGGGCAGACGCGTCCGGTCGCCGGGTGTCAGGGTGGCGCCACGGGCCGTCCCCGGTGGAGCAGACCCCGGACGATAGGACCACCTCACCACCGGGACCTGCGGGCCGTGGGCCTGAACTCGGACGGGTCGCTATGCTCCGCGAGCCCCATGACGTCCGCACTCCGCCTTTTCGCCGTGGCCTTCATCGCCGCAGCCGTCATCACCGCCTCCTCCGCGCCGCCGTCGGCGGCCAGCAGGCCGGCGGCGGTCAAGGCCACCCCGCACCGGGTGACGCCGTATCGGGTCGGGCGGCCCGTGACACCCAACACCAACATCCGGTCCACGTCCGGCTACGCCGCGTGGATGATCGACGAGTTCCTGAGGGCGCAGACCCCGCTTCCGCCGCTGGGCCGGGCCTTCATCTCCGCGGAGCAGAAGTCCGGCGTCAACGCCCGCGTCCTCCTCGCCATCGCGGTCCTGGAATCGGGCTACGGCACCTCGCTGATCGCCCGGTCCAAGCGGAACCTGTTCGGTTACCACGCGTACGACCGGGACCCGTTCCGCTACGCCAGCCACTACCCGACGTACCAGGCGTCGATCGAGGCGGTCGCGAGCGCGCTGAAGACCGACTACCTGTCGCCGGCCGGCCGCTTCTGGGGAGGCCTGCCCACCCTCCGCGGCGTCAACCTCGCCTATGCATCCGACGTGCGCTGGGCGACGAAGATCGCCTACCTGGCGAACGTCGTCGATGCCTCGATCACCACCCTGCGCGAGCGCGGCATCTCGTTCGGCAGACCGCGAGTCCGCGGTCGGACGGTCGCGAACTCGAAAACGACGATCACCGTGGCCTGGCACGGCCGGCGCGGCGTCGCGCTCCCGTCGGGTCTCAGGTTCGCCGCCCGCTGGACGCCGATCGCCGTCGCCGAGAACAAGATCCCGGCGCCTCCCTCGCTGGCGACGCCGGCCTGGGCAGTGGTCGCCGGCGACAAGAGGAGCGCGACCCACGGCTCCGGCACGGCGACGTTGACGGTGAGCACGCCGACGGTCCCGGGCCTGTGGCGCCTGGACCTCGATCCGCGCGACGTCGGGGGTGGCGTCCTGCCCGCTGCGGATCACCCGACGATCGCGTCGCTCGTGGTTCGCGTGGGCGCGCCGGCCGAAGCGACGCTCGGCCTCGGGATCTCGACGGACGGTCAGCTGCTGGCGAGCGTGACCGCGTCCGGCACGACGTCCATCGGCGGTCCGGCGCCGGCTGCGGCGACGAGCAGCCTCAAGCCGGCGACGGCGCCCTCGGTCCTCGAGGCGTGGTCGCTCCCGCTCGATCCGTCGCTGCCGTCCACGCAGCTGGCCGGGGTGTCGCTGCCGGCCATCCTCGCGAAGGGCAAGACCGTCAGCGTCGAATTCGCGGCACCGGCGACACCCGGCGTGGTGGTCGTGCGCCTGGGCGGCGACGTTCCCGCGGGCGTGCACGCCGTGCCGGCCGTCCTGCTGGTGACCCGGACGGGCCGTGGGACGCTCACCCTGGCGCCGCTCCCGGTCCTCGACCCGCGCACGATCATCGCCTCCAGCACTGCCAGCCCGGCCAGCACGCACAGCGCGGCCGCAACGGCCGGCGCGGCCGCAACGGCCGGAAAGCCGGTCGCGCCGACGACCGGGCTCGCCGTCACGCCGGGATTGGTGCCCGGCGCCGCCGGGATCCTCGTGCCCGATGCGCTGGCCGCCGCCTCGCCGCCGACCGTGGGCGAGCTGGCGAACGCAGCCCCGCAGGTGCTGCTGCGGACGCTCGACGCCGTGTCCGGCCGGCCGGCCGACCCCACGGACGACCAGCTGACCGTCGACGCCGCCACGAGCGGTGCCGGCGCGAGCGCCACCGGACTCCCAGCCGGCATCCGGCTCGCCGTCGTGGCCCTGGTCCCTGCGGACGCCGCCGCGGCAGACCCCCGCACGCTCGTCGCCACCTGGCTGACGGTGCTCGCGGCATCGTCCGAGGCAGCCCCGAACTAGCCCGCGAACCTGCTCGCTCCTCGCCCGAGGCGGTCGCATCGAGTCGCGGCGCCCGCGCTCGTGTCGTATGCTCGCGTGCGCCCGACCGCGGCTCACGGAGAGGTGGCTGAGCGGTTGAAAGCGGCAGTCTTGAAAACTGCAGGGCCTAAGCGCCCCGCGGGTTCGAATCCCGCCCTCTCCGCCAGGCTCCTGGCCCGCGCTGCCAGGTGAGCCAGGACCCGGTCATCCGCGGGATCCTCGGGGCCGCTCGAGTGCTTCCCTACGTCGTGCTGTGGTTCCGGGCTGCAAGCGTCGCCGACCGGTTCGACCGCCGCCTGCTCCTCGTGTGACCGCGCTGGCCCAGGCGGCGTCAAGCGGTGCGCCTCCGACGGCGCACGCGGCGGGTCGGGATCGGGGTGCCGAGGCGCACTCCTGGGGCCCGGATCGGCTCGCCGTGCGACAATTGGGGCCCCCAGCCTGGACCGTCGACTAACACGCCGGCCCGCCGATGCCGCGAACGGATCGCAGGACGGCACGCCCGGGTCAGGCCCCGCCGCGTGGCGACTGCTTCGCGCGGCGCCAAGGAGCACGCTCGATGGGTATCTTCTTCGACTTCCACATGCCCCTGTACACCTATGCCGGCGTATCGGACACCCAGCTGTTCGACCGCGTCGTGGAGCAGGCGCGAGCCGCCGAAGCGGCCGGCTTCGACATGGTCACCGTGATGGACCACTTCTACCAGATCGGCGTCGTCGGCCCCGAGGAGGAGCCGATGCTCGAGGCGTACACGACGCTCGGGGCTCTCGCGGCGTCGACCGAGCGCGTCCTCCTGGGCACGATGGTCAGCGGCGTCACGTACCGCAACCCCGCCTACCTGGCCAAGATCGTCACGACGCTCGACATCATCTCGAAGGGCCGGGCCGTGCTCGGCCTGGGCGCGGCGTGGAACGATTCCGAGCACGCCGGCTACGGCTTCGAGTTCCCGCCGATCGGGCGGCGGCTGGACCGGCTGGAGGAGGCCCTCCGTATCTGCAAGGCGATGTTCACCGAGGATCGGCCCAGCTTCCAGGGAACCTACTACCACATCGAACGGGCGCTCAACCATCCGCGGCCGATCCAGCCGGGCGGCCCGCGCATCCTGGTCGGAGGCGGCGGCGAGCGGCGGACCCTCAGGATCGCCGCCCGCTACGCGGACATCACCAACTGGTTCGGGAGCCTGGAGGAGGCGTCCGCCAAGCTCGCGATCCTCGACCGGCACTGCGAGGCCGTCGGCCGCGATCCGGCCGCCATCCTGCGCACGGTGACGGTCGGCATCCTGCCGGTTGCCTCGGAGGCCGAGCGGGCTGCGGCCCTCGAGCGCATCCCGGCCCAGCGGCGCGCCGCCATCACCGTGGCCACCGTGCCCGAGGCCGTCGACGCCATCGGGCGGTACATCGACGCGGGCTTCGGCGGGTTCGCCTTCCGCAATGCGATGCTGCGCACGCCCGAGATCCATCGGGCTTGCCGGCGAGGTCATCCGCCAGTTGCGCGGGGCGAGCGTGCCGGCCTGACGAGCGAGCCTCGCGGCGCTCGCCGTCGCGGGACGTCCTGTCCTCCACGGGCGGACAGGATTGCTTGGTCACGCGTGACGGATTCACGTTGTTGCGACGAGCGCGGATACCGCACGCTCGGGGCCGCGATTTCCGTCCTCCCACAGCGGACGGACCGCCTATCGGGGGCGAGGCGCATCGCCCGCCGGGGACGCGTCGCCCGCCGCCACGGCCCCCTGGACCTCGCCGCCCCCCGCGCTGCCGCCGGACAGCGCTGACGCCGCCCCGCTTGACCGCCGCCACGGTGCGCGCCTAGACTCCGCGCCACAACTGAACGAGATGGGCTGTGAACGGGACGAGTACCCGTCGTGCGCCGGCACAGAGACCCGGCGGCCGGTGGAAGACCGGGGTGGCGACGGCGGGGAATGGACCCGGGAGCCTCCGGACCGAACGCCTGGGCAACGCGCCCGGCCAGTAGGCTCCGGCGCAGGGCGCCAGCGATAGCGGGCAGCGCCGATCAGCCGGTCCAGACCGGCCCGTCGGTCACGAGAGCGCGGCACACGCCGAACCAGGGTGGCACCGCGGATGGTCAGGCCGACCATTCGTCCCCGGAGGACGAAGGTCGGTCTTGTCGTTTCCGGAGGCCCACGCGATGCCCACCCAGAACCCGCTCAGCCTCGCTGAGGTCAAGCGCCTCGCGGGCAGCGTGGACACGATTCGCCTTCGGGCCGCCCGCGACGCGGACCTCGAGACGCCGATCGGCGCCTTCCTCCGCCTTGACGACGGGACCACGCCCGCCTACCTGCTCGAGTCCGTGGAGGGAGGCGAGCGGCTCGGCCGGTACAGCTTCCTCGGCATCGGCCCGCGGCGCGTGCTCGAGGTGCGGGGCAACGTCGCGCGGATCCAGGACCGGCCGGTCGGGGTCGACACGTTCACCCCCGACCTGCCCGTGCGCGAGCTGCCGGCGAGCAATCCGCTGGCCGCGCTCCGCGCCTTCGTGCCGCGCCGCCGCGTCGAGCCGTCGGACGGGATGCCGCGCTTCACGGGCGGGGCCGTCGGGGCCCTGGCCTACGACGCCGTCTCGACCTTCGAGCCGACCGTCCCGCTGCCGGGGCCCGATCCGGTCGACGCGCCGCTCGCGAGCTTCATCGAGACGGACCTGGTCCTCGTGTTCGACCACCTGACCCACTCGCTGGCCGCACTCGCTTCGCTCCATGTCGATGCGCCGCGCCTCGAGGAGCGCTACCGGATCGCCGAGCGGGCGCTCTGGGAGGCCCTGGAGCGCACGGCGCGCCCGTCCGCGGTCGAGGTCGCCGGCTTCCCCGGGCCGTCGGGCGCGCAGGCCGCGACCGCGGCGGACGCGGCCGGCCCAGTCGCGACGACCGAGTCCGAGGCCCAGACCAGCCTTGGCCGCGATGCCTACGAAGGTGCGGTGCGAGGTGCCAAGGACGCGATCGCGGCGGGCGAAGCGATCCAGGTGGTGCTGGCCCGCCGCCAGACGCTGCCGCTGCCCGCCGGGGCCGACGGCCGCCCCGTGGACGGCATCGGCCTGTACCGGGCGCTTCGCCGGGTGAACCCGAGCCCGTACCTCTTCTTCTACCGGGCGCCGGCGATGGAGGTCGTGGGGGCCAGCCCGGAGCTCCTGCTCCAGGTGGTCGGCGACCGGATGACCACCCACCCGATCGCGGGGA
The DNA here is from genome assembly GCA_963821595.1 of uncultured Chloroflexia bacterium. Classification (GTDB taxonomy): domain Bacteria; phylum Chloroflexota; class Limnocylindria; order Limnocylindrales; family CSP1-4; genus CTSoil-043. Next base: position 85,891 of record CAWGEL010000031.1, read on the forward strand.
CGAGGCCGCGCGGCGCGACCACGGCCGAGGACGAGCGCCTGGCCGAGGAGCTGGCGGCGGACCCCAAGGAGCGCGCCGAGCACGTGATGCTGGTCGATCTCGGCCGCAACGACCTGGGCCGCGTCGCGCGCCCGGGCACGGTTCGGGTCACCAGGTACATGGAGGTCGAGCGCTACAGCCACGTGCTCCACCTCGTGAGCCACGTGGAGGGCCGGCTCGCCGCCGGCCTGGATTCGCTCGACGCGCTGCGCAGCGTCTTCCCGGCGGGCACGCTGACCGGCGCGCCGAAGGTCCGGGCGATGCAGCTGATCGCGGCCGCCGAAGGTGAGCGCCGCGGCCTCTACGGCGGCGCGGTCGGATACCTCGGCTACGACGGCAATCTCGACACCGCGATCGCGATCCGGACGGCGGTCCTCAAGGACGGCGTCGCCCACCTCCACGCCGGGGCCGGGATCGTGGCCGGCTCCGTGCCCGAGCGGGAGTTCGAGGAGACGGAGCACAAGGCCGCGGCCATGCGTCGCGCACTGGAGCTGGCGAGCGGTGCGCCGCCCGCCGGACTGCCGGCCGCTCCCGTGGCCGACGATGCGGCCGCGACGGAGCCGCTGGGAACGGCCGTTCGATGATCCTCGTCATCGACAACTACGACAGCTTCACGTTCAACCTGGTCCAGGCCCTGGGCGCGGCCGGGGCGGCCGTCCGGGTCGTCCGCAACGACGCGATAGACGATGCCGGCCTGGCCGCGCTGGCCGACGATCCGGAGGTCGGGCTGCGCGGGATCGTGGTATCGCCGGGACCATCCGATCCGGACCACGCCGGAGTGTCGATGGACGCGGTCCGCTTCGCGGCTCGGCGCGGGATCCCGCTCCTGGGTGTCTGCCTGGGAATGCAGGCGATGGCCGCCGCGTACGGCGCGGCCATCGTCCGCGCACCGACCCTCGTTCACGGCGAGGCGTCGTCGATCGACCACGACGGCGCGGGCCTCCTGGCGGGGCTGCCGGAGGGGTTCATGGCGGCGCGCTACCACTCGCTGTGCGTCGACGCGGCGACCCTGCCGGCCGAGCTGTCGGTGACCGCGCGCAGCGCCGGCGACGGCGTCGTCATGGGGATTCGCCATGCGACGCTGCCGATGGAGGGCGTGCAGTTCCATCCCGAGTCCGTCCTGACGCCGAGCGGACCGCACCTCCTGGCGAACTTCCTGCGCCTGGCCGGCGAGGGCGAGGCCGCGGTGCTGGATGCGGCGACGGGCTCGTTCGCGACGAGGGGACTCGATGACGATGACAGGTCGACGACCGAAGCGGTTCGCGGCCCGGCGAGGTTGCCTGCGTCCACGGCCGCGGCCGTGGGCGCGGCAGGAGGCGTGCGATGAGTGAAGCGGTTCGGGCGGCCCTGGCGGCCGTCGTCGACGGCCGGATGCTGGCTCGCGACGAGGCGCGCGCCGCCATGGGCGCGGTCATGGACGGCGAGGCGACGCCCGCCCAGCTGGCTGCCCTGCTGGTTGCCCTGCGCATGCGCGGCGAGACGATCGACGAGCTGGCCGGCTTCGCCGGCGCCATGCGCGAGCGGGTGCTTCGCGTGGACGCGCCCCCCGGCACGATCGACACCTGCGGGACGGGCGGCGATCGAAGCGGGACGTTCAACATCTCGACGGCGGCCGCCCTCGTCGCCGCTGCCGCAGGCGTGCCGGTGGCCAAGCACGGCAACCGGGCGATCACGTCGGCCTCGGGCTCGGCTGACGTGCTCGAGGCACTGGGCGTCCGAACGGACCACGACCAGGAATCGGCCGGTTCGGCGCTGCGAACGGTCGGCTTCGCCTTCCTGTTCGCCCCGGGTTTCTCTCCGGCAATGCGTCACGCTGGGCCGACGCGCCGCGAGATCGGCGTGCGGACCGCGTTCAACCTCCTCGGTCCGCTGACGAACCCGGCCGGCGCCCGACGGCAGGTGGTCGGGGTCGGCGACGCGTCCGCCGCGCCGCGGCTCGCCGAGGTCCTCCGGGCGCTCGGCTCCGAACGGGCCCTCGTCGTTCACGGCGCCGGCGTCGACGAGCTGCCCCTCGACGGCAGTGGCGTCGTCTATGACGTCACGCCCTCGGGCGTGACTCGCCGCGAGGTGGATGCGTCGGCGCTCGGACTGCGGCGCGCGGCCACGGCCGACCTGGCCGGCGGCAGCCCCGCGGACAACGCGGCCCTCGTCGAAGGCCTCCTGGACGGTACCGACCAGGGGCCGCGGCATGACGTCGTGCTCCTCAACGCGGGCGCCGCGTTCGTGGCCGCAGGCCGGGCCGGGACGCTGCAGGACGGAATCGCGCTGGCGGCGGCGACCATCGAGACGGGCGCCGCCGCGGCGCTCCTGGCCCGGCTCCGGGCCGAGCGCGTGGCCGCCGCGGCGGCTCGCGAGGCAACCGAGGTGCCGGCATGACCGTCGTGGATCGACCCTCCCTCACCGCTCCCGAGGCCGGGAAGCCGGCCGGTCGAGCGGGCTTGCGCGGCCCGGCGAGGTCCCGGATCGGCGTCCTGGGCGAGATCGCCGATCGGCGCCTCCTCGACGTCCGGGCTGAGCTCGCGGGGCGAACGTTCCGCGAGCTGGCGGCCGCGGCGGATGCCGCGTCGGCCGCGCCGGGCGGAGCGCCGCGGCCGCTGGCCCCCCGCCTCGCCGCGCCCGGCCTCCACCTGTTCGCGGAGGTCAAGCGACAATCGCCGAGCGCGGGCGTGCTCGCCGCCGGTCTCGACGCCGTCGCCCAGGCCCGGGCCTACCAGGCGGGCGGCGCGGCGGCGATCTCCGTCCTCTGCGAGCCGCACCGGTTCGGCGGCTCGATCGCCGATCTTCGCGCCGTCCGCGCGGCCGTGAGCATTCCGGTGCTGGCCAAGGAGTTCGTCGTCGACGAGCGCCAGCTGCCCGTGCTGCGCTCGGCCGGCGCCGACGTCGTCCTGCTCATCGCCGCGCTGCACCCGGCGCGTCGGCTGGCGTCGCTCGTGACGAGGGCGCGCGACCTGGGCCTGGAGCCGCTCGTCGAGGCTCACGACGAACGCGAGCTCGAGGCGGCGATGGAGACCAAGGCCCGGCTCATCGGCATCAACGCCCGGGACCTTCGCACGCTCGCGGTGGATGTCGCCCGGCTGCACCGCCTGCACGCGCAGGTGCCGGGCGATCGGCTGACCGTGGCGGAATCCGGCGTCCGGGACGCCGGCGAGGTCGCCCGCCTCCGGGCAACCGGCTACGACGCGGTCCTCGTCGGCGAAGCCCTCGTGCGGTCCGCGAACCCTGCCGCGACCGTCCGGGCATTCGTTGCGGCCGGCGCGCCCCCGGACGACGCGACCGCCAGGGATCGGGCGCCGTTCATCAAGATCTGCGGTGTCACCGACCTGGAGGGCGTATTCGCGGCCGTGCGCGCGGGCGCCGACGCGATCGGCCTCAATCTCGTGCCGGGCACGCCTCGAGCCCTGACGCTCGACGAGGCCGCGCGGTTCGCCCTCCTGGCGCGCGGGACTGCCGGGGCCGGGAACCGTCCGATGGTCGTCGCGGTCTTCGCGGACGCCTCGGCGGATGAGATCGCGGCCGGCGTGGCCGCCTGCAATCCCGATGCGATCCAGCTCTCGGGCCATGAGTCGCCCGACGCCATCGCCGGCCTGGCGCGCCCGGCCTGGAAGGTGCTGCACCTGCCCGCCGACGCGGGGCGGACGCGGGCGCCGTCGCCGAGGCCGCCGTGTCCGCGATTGCCGAAGGGCGTCGATTCCTGGCCGCGGGCGCCGAACGACTCCTGCTCGACACCGCGGGCGGGCCGCATCCGGGCGGCACGGGCACGCGTTCCGACGGCGCGGTGGCCGCGGCCGTCGCCCGCGAGCTGCCGGTGGTCCTCGCGGGTGGCCTGACGCCGGCCACGGTCGGCCGGGCCGTGCTCGAGATTCCCGCCGTCGGCGTGGACGTGGCATCGGGCGTCGAAGCCCGTCGCCCGGCCGGGCGGCCCGATGCCCGGCCGCACAAGGACCCGCTCGCGGTCGCCCTCTTCGTCAAGCGGGCGCGTGCCGCCCGCTTCGACCGGCCCCACGTCCCCGCGCGGCCGACGCCCGTCGACGCGGGCCTGCTCGAGGCCGATGCCGCCGGGAGGTGGGGAGTCGATCGGGGCTTCGGCGGCCGATACGTTCCCGAGACGCTCGTCACGGCGCTGCGCGAGCTCGAGGAGGCCTACGCGATCCTTCGCCGGGACCCGGTGTTCTGGGCGGAGCTGCGGGCCCTGCTGGCGAGCTACGCGGGACGGCCGACGCCGCTCTACCGGGCCGACCGCCTGGCCGAGGATGTCCTGGCAAGGGCCCGCGCACTGGACGCCGGCGCGCCCCTGCCAGCGAACCTCCGCGTGTACCTCAAGCGCGAGGACGTCGCGCACACCGGTGCCCACAAGATCAACAACGCCCTGGGCCAGGCGCTCCTCACCCGGCGCCTCGGCAAGTCGCGCGTCATCGCCGAGACCGGCGCGGGCCAGCACGGCGTGGCCACGGCCACCGCCTGCGCCCTGCTCGGCCTGCCCTGCGTCGTCTACATGGGCTCGGTCGACATCGACCGTCAGCGCCCGAACGTGCTCCGGATGGAGGCGCTGGGCGCCGAAGTCCGGCCGGTTACCTCGGGCACCTCGACGCTCAAAGACGCGGTCAACAACGCGATGCGCGACTGGGTGACCAACGTGTCGTCCACGCACTACGTCCTGGGCAGTCGCGATGGGCCCGCACCCGTATCCGACGATCGTCCGCGACCTCCAGCGGGTCCTCGGCGACGAGGCGGCGATCCAGGTGCTCGCTGCCGAAGGCCGCCTGCCGGATCTCGTCACCGCTTGTGTGGGGGGCGGCTCGAACTCGATCGGGCTCTTCTCCCGGTTCATCGGCGAGCCGGTCGTCCGCCTGGTCGCGGCCGAAGCGGACGGCGAGGGGATCGCCACCGGCCGGCATGCCGCGGCCCTGGCCGGCGGGACGCCGGGGATCCTCCACGGTGCCCGCGGCTACATGCTCCAGGACCGCGACGGCCAGGTCCAGGAGGCGCATTCGCTCTCGGCGGGGCTCGACTACCCGGGCGTCGGGCCCCAGCTCTCCGCGCTCTTCGAGGCCGGCCGGATGGAGGTAATCGGGACCACCGACGACGACGCCGTGCAGGGCATTCGCGACCTGTCGCGAACCGAGGGGATCCTGCCCGCGCTCGAGTCCGCCCATGCCCTGGCCGCGCTGCCGCGGGTGCTGCTGGGACGGACGAAAGGCCCGGGCGGGCCGCTCACCCCGGCGCCGCTGCCGGACGATGCGGTGATCCTGCTGGGCCTGTCCGGGCGGGGCGACAAGGACCTCGCGGCGCTCGAGCGCCGGGCCCATTCGTGAGCGCCGGGGCCGTCGAGGCGCCTGCGGCCGGGGCGTTTGCGGGCACCGACGCGACGGCCGGGGCCTCCCGCATCCGCGCGGCCTTCGCGGCGGCCGCGGCGGGCGGGCGCGCCGCCCTCATTCCGTACGTGGTGGCGGGCTACCCGGACGCCGAGGCGTCGGTCGGCATCGCGACAGCGGCCATCGATGCGGGCGCGGACCTGCTGGAGGTCGGGTTGCCGTACAGCGACCCGCTCGCCGACGGGGCCACGCTCCAGCGGGCGTCGTCCGCCGCGCTGCGGGCGGGCATGACGCTCGACGGGGCGGTGGCGCTCCTCGGCGCGGTCGGGGCTGCCCGGCCCGGGACCCCGCTGGTCCCGATGTGCTACGCGAACCAGCTGCTCGCCGAGGGTGGAGGGTCGGCCGCGGCCCGCCGCCTGGCGGATGCCGGTGCGTCGGGCGTCATCGTGGCGGACCTCACGCCCGACGAAGGGGCGCCGTTCGAGGCCGCCTGCCGCGATGCCGGCCTGGCCCTTGTCTACCTGGTCGCGCCCACGACGCCGCTCACCCGCCGGGAGGCCATCGCGGCTCGCTCCGGGGGCTTCCTGTACACGGTCTCGCTCGTGGGCGTCACCGGCGCGCGGACGAGCCTGCCGCCGGAGGTCGGCCGCTACGTTCGCGCCGTGAAGGCCATCTCCCCGGTCCCGGTCGGGGTCGGGTTCGGCGTCTCGCGGCCCGTCCACGTGCGGGCGCTGGTCCGGGCTGGCGCCGACGGCGTGATCGTCGCCTCCGCCCTCGTCGACGCGCTGGGTCCGGACGGCCGGAACGTGGCCGCGCTCGCCCGGCTCGTGGCGTCGCTTCGCGCGGCTACCGCCCGGGCCTGATTCCTGGCGCGCGCCGTCCCGACCCGATGGGCTGCGCGCGGCCCGGCCGCCGCTACTGCGCCAGCCGCGGGTACAGCCGCGACCCGATGGCCACCAGGATCGCCACGCCTGCCAGCAGGACCGCGATGTCCGTGCCGAAGCCGTGGGCGCTTTCGGCGCCCTGGACCATGAGGACGCGCAGCGCGTCGACCATGTAGGTGAGCGGGTTGACCGACGCGACCACCTTGAGCCAGTCCGGCATGAGGGAGATCGGGTAGACGGCGCTGCTGGCGAAGAACAACGGCATCGTCAGGAGCTGGCCGATACCCATGAACCGCTCCCGCGAGCGGACCAGGCAAGCGATGTCGAGCGAGAACGTCGCGAAGAGGGCCGCGCCGAGGACGATCGTGAGGGCGACGCCGGCCACTGAGATCGGATCGAGCCGCAGGTGGATTCCGATGAGCGCGGCCGCGACGTACACGAGGAACGCCTGGGCGAGCGCCCGCAGGCCGCCGGCGATCGCCTTGCCGAGGACCAGCGAGACGCGCGGCGCGGGGCTCACGATGAGCTTGTGGACCACGCCGAGGTCGCGCTCCCAGATGACGGCGATGCCGTAGAAGATCGCGCTGAACAGGGCGGACTGGGCGAGCACGCCGGGCGCCAGGAAGTCGAGGTAGCTCAGGTTCCCGGTGGGGATCGCCCGGGCCTGGGCCAGCACGTTGCCGAAGACCAGCAGCCAGAGCAGCGGCTGGACGCCCCGGGTGAGGATCTCCAGGGGATCGCGCGCGACCTTGCGCAGCTCCGCCCGGGCGATCGTGACGGTGTCGGTGACCAGCCGCCACGCGGCCGGCGGTTCAGCCCAGGCGGCGCGCGGTGCGGCGCGTTCGAGCGACGTCACGGAAGCCTCCTCCAGGTTCGATGCCGGTGCCGGTCAGGTGCAGGAAGACGTCGTCGAGGCTGGCCTCGGGTCCGACCTGCGCCTTGAGCTCCGCCGGCGTGCCGACGGCCACGATCCGGCCGCGGTGCATGACCGCGACCCGGTCGCACAGCACGTCGGCCTCCTCCATGTAGTGGGTGGTGAGCACCACGGTCGTGGCGTCGGCGCCCCCCGACGTTCGCATCCGGCGGACGTGCTCCCAGACCGCGGTCCGGGCGACCGGGTCCAGGCCGACGGTCGGTTCGTCGAGGAAGAGCACCATGGGTTCGTGGAGCATGGCCTGGGCCAGCTCCAGGCGGCGGATCATGCCGCCGGAGTAGGTGCGGACCAGGCGGTCGGCAGCGTCCTGGAGGTCCATCCGTCGCAGGGCGTCGGCGATCCGCGTCGTCCGCTCCGAGCCGGGCAGGTGGTAGAGGCGGGCGGAGAGGTCCAGGTTCTCGCGGCCGGTGAGGGCGCCGTCCGCCGAGAGCAGCTGCGGCACGTAGCCGATCCGGCGGCGGACCGCGGCCGGGTCGCGGGCCACGTCGAGGCCGCCGACGCGTGCGGAGCCGGCCGTCGGCGGCAGGATCGTGATCAGCATCTTGATGGTGGTGGTCTTGCCGGCGCCGTTTGGGCCGAGCAGGCCGAAGACCTCGCCCGCCTCCACGCGCAGGTCGATGCCGTCGACCGCGGTCACGTCGCCGAAGCGGCGGACCAGGCCCACCGCGTCGATGGCGGGAGGGCGGGTGGCGATGGTCGGGGGCCCGGTCCCGGCCATCGGGACGGGACCGGACGCGACGGGGCCGGACGGGGACGCGTCGGCGATCATGGGCGGCATGCCCCTTCCGTGACTCGATCGAGGATCGGCAGCGCGCCGGCGAGCGCCGTGACGTCGGCGTCCGGCAGCGCCGCGAGGGCGTCCGCGAGCCAGCGGCGCGTGGCGAGTCGGGCCAGGGCCGTCGCTTCCTGGCCCGCGGCGGTGAGACCCAGCGACAGATGCCGCCGCTCGGTCGGGTCCTGGGACCGGGCGACGAGTCCGGCCCGGACCAGGCGCTCGACCATGGCGGACGCCGACGGCCGGCTTACGCCGAGGTGGACCGCCAGTGCGGAGAGGTCGGTTCCCGGCTGACGCCGGACGAAGAGGAGCGCGCGGACCTGGGGAACGGTGAGGCCGCCGTCCGACGCGCGGCGCGTGACCTGGCGAATCCGCCGCATCGTCCGCGGCAGCACCTCGAGCACCAGCTCGGCGAGGGCATCACGGTCGGGCGGCCCATCGGCGCCGGCGCCGGTGGGGCCGCCGAGCAACGGTTCAGCAATCGAATGGTTCATGGCACGAACTATATCTGGAATCGCCGAAGCGGGCCATTGGCGAGGCCAGGGCACGGGCGGCGCGCGCGCCGGCTCGGCGCACGCCAGCAGTCAGGCGATGAACAGCCCCGCCAGGTCGCGCGGTTCGACCGGACGTGGCGCGTCGAGCAGGCCCGCGGCGGCGGCGACGAAGCCGAACAGCTCGGCGGGCCGGAACCCCGATGCCAGCAGCTCGCGGACACCCGTGTCGCCGTCGGACTTGGAGAGCTTCGCACCCGACGGCCGGCGCAGCAGCGGGTGGTGGAGGTAGGCGGCGGGCCGGGCCAACCCGAGGAGCCGCCCGAGGCGGACCTGGGCCGGCGTCGCGTCCAGGAGGTCGCGGCCGCGCACGACGAGGTTGACGCCCTGGCGCGCATCGTCGACGACCACGCACAACGGGTAGCTCCAGTTGCCGTGGCGGTCGCGCAGCGTGAGGTCGCCCGTGGCCGTCACGTCGCCCGAGCACGGTCCGGCGAGGGCATCGTCGAACGTCTCGACGCCGTCGCCGAGGTCGGCGCGCAGGGCCACGCCTGCTCGCAGGGCCACGCCGGCCCCGTCCGAGGGCAGGTCACGCGCCCGGCAGCCACCCGGGCATCCCGGTCCGCGCCACGCGAGCAGCGCCGCGCGCGAGCAGTCGCAGGCGTACACGCGCCCCTGGGCGTGGAGGACCGCGACCGCGGCGGCGTAGGGGGCAGCGTCGTCCGACTGGCGGACGACCGGCAGGTCCGCGGCCAGCCCGAGCCCGGCCAGGTCCTCGAGGATCGCCTGGTCGAAGACACGCCGGGAGCGCTGCCGGTCATGGTCCTCGACCCGGACCAGGACGATGCCGTTCGCGGCCCGGGCGATGCCCCAGACGTAGATCGCGTTGACGAGATGTCCAAGGTGCAGGTAGCCGGTGGGTGCCGGCGCGAACCTGGTGACGGGCGCTGGAGGCAGTCGGGCGAGGTCAGGCCGGACGGGTCCTGCATCGCGCGGCCCGAGGAGGACCGCGAGCCCGTTCACTCCTCGAGCGGCATCGCCGCCCGGTCCGCGGCCGCGCTGGCCTCGCTGGCCGCTGTGCCGCCCCGTTTCTGGGCGTGCTGGACGCGGCGCGTCGCGGCGATCAGCTTGCGGTAGAGGGCGACGAGCTCCGGCTCCGGGAACAGGCCCGCCGACGCGTGCGTCACGCGTTCGAGCACCTCGGCCTCGCGGGCGGCGTCGCGAACGGTCCGCCTCCCCGTCTCCTGCTTGAGCCGGCCGATCTCGAGAGCCAGGTGGGCACGCTCGTTGAGCAGGGCCACGATCTCGTGGTCGATGGCGTCGATCCGCTCGCGCAGGGGCGCCAGCGCGGCCGCCGTCCCGGGCGAGAGTGGCCCCGCCCCCGGCTCCGCGCGATGGCCGGCATCGACCTGCCCGGCCGCGGCGGCCCGCCAATCCGGGCGCGTGGATCGATCGGCGCGATCGCTCACGATCCGGCCTCCCGCGACGCGTCGACGGCCGTATCCGCGGGCGCCGTGGTGGGCGAGATGGATCCGGCGGCCCACCGTTCCGCCAGCAGCTCCAGGGCCCGGTGGTAACCGGCCGACTTGAGGCCGACGAAGCTGGCAAGGGCGACGTCCTCGAGCAGCGAGAAGTGGCGGAACGGCTCGCGGGCCTTCGGGTCGGAGAGGTGGACTTCGACGAACGGCCGCTCGATGCCCACCAGCGCGTCGCGCAGGCTGACCGAGGTGTGGGTCAGGCCGCCGGCGTTGACGATGGCGGCGTCGAAGTCACGCCGGTGGAGGCGGTCGATGATCGCCCCTTCGTGGTTCGACTGGAAGCAGGTCACCGCCACGCCGAGCTCCCCCTCCCGGGCAACAAGGCCGGCCTCGATCTGGGCAAGCGTCTCCCGGCCGTAGATCGCCGGCTCGCGGACTCCGAGCAGGTTCAGGTTCGGGCCGTTGACCACGAGGACCCGGAGCGGTCGCGATGGTGCCGTCATGCCGGCGCTCCGGGAATGACGGCCGCCCCCGAGACCGCCGCCCGGCCCGCGAGCACGCGAATCGACCGCCGCAGCCACGTCCTCGTCGCGCACGTCGGAGCGCACCGTCCAGCCGGACGCCGACGGCAGCACCCAGCGCAGCCGGCCGCCGCGGTGCTTCTTGTCGGTCGAGATCGCGGCCAGCACGTCGGCGGGCGGATAGGGGAGCGGGTCGCGGGCGAGGTCGAGCCGGTCGAGGAGCGCCTCGATGCGGGCCGCCCGCTCCGGCGGCGTCACGCCCGCCGCGGCGCCGATCCGACAGGCCGCGCGCAGGCCGTACGCGACGGCCTCGCCATGGAGGATTCCTTCGAACGCGGCGACCGTTTCGATCGCGTGAGCGGTCGAATGGCCCAGGTTCAGGCTGATGCGGTCGCCGTGCTCACGCGGATCGGCCGTGACCACCTCCACCTTCGCCCAGGCGCACCGCTCCACGACCTCCGCCATCCCGCCGGACTCGAAGCCGGCCTCATCGCCCGCCGCCAGCGCCGGGCCGTCCGCCTCGAGGACCGCGAGAAGTCGCTCGTCGCCGAGCGCGGCCATCTTGACCGCCTCGCCCAGGGCAGCCCGAAGGTGACGCGGCGGGAGCGTTCGGAGGCCCGAGACGTCGGCGATCACCGCGGCCGGCTGGTGGAAGGCGCCGACGAGATTCTTGCCATCCGGCAGGTCGACGGCCGTCTTGCCGCCGATCGAGCTGTCGATCTGGGCGACGAGGGTCGTCGGGACGTGGATGAGCGGCACGCCGCGAAGCCACGTGGCGGCCAGGAACCCGGCCGTGTCGCCGAGCGCCCCGCCGCCGATCGCGACGATGGGGTCCGTCCGCTCCGCGCGCAGGCGGGCGAGGTCGCGGGCGGCTGCTTCGATGACGGTCAGCCGCTTCGCCGCCTCGCCGGACGGCAGCAGGATGCGCTCGACGGGAAGGCCGCCGTCGGACAGCGCGGCGCCGATCGCGGCGCCGATCGCGGCCCAGGCATTCGGCTCCGAGACCAGGATCGCGCGCCGGGCCCCGAGCCGCGCCAGGGCCGAGCGCACGCCGTCCGCCGCGTTGCCCTCGCCGAGCTCAAGGTGCCCGATCGCGGTCTCCGCGCGGAGCAGGACCGTCGTCGCCGGCACCGGCCGCTCGAACCACGGCTCCAGCGCGTCGACGATCGCGCCGACGCCGCCGACGGCCTCCACGCGGAGCGCCGGTGCGTAGAAGCGGGCGCGGGTCGCGGCCAGGCCGCGCATCGCGGCGATCGGGTCGCGGCCGGCGAGCAGCGGCCGTGGAATCGGGCGAGTGGCGGAGACGCTGGGCGAGCACTGCGGGAGGGCCATCGAGCCAGGCGGCCAGGCGGCCGCGATAGAGGACCCAGCGGTTGCGCGGGTCGACCGGGGCGCCCCCGCCGGTGGCGATGACCCGGCGCAGGCCGAGCGACGGGTCGGCCGCGCCGAGGCCGGCGATCGCCGCGCGCTCACGGGACCGGAAGCCGGCCTCGCCCTCCTCCTCGAAGATGGCCGCGATCGGCCCGGCCGGCGTCAGCCTCGATCCGTTCGTCGAGGTCGACGAACGCGGCTTCGTGGCGACGCGCCAGCCGCCGCCCGACGGCGGTCTTGCCGCTGCCCGGGAGCCCGACCAGGACGAGGTCCATGGCGATCCCTCCGGCCGCTCAGTCGTCGCCGCCGGAGCCGGCCTCGCCCGAGACCGCGTCGACGTCGCCGGTCCGCGCCGCCGTCGGCGCCCGTCCGGCCGGAGGTTCCCGCCGTGCCTGTTGCGTCGCCGCCACTCTTCTCGGCGGCGTCGACCTTCGTCAGCGCTCGTCCGATCCGCTCGCCATGGCGCGCGAGTCGCTCGCGGACTTCGTCGAGCGAATCGCCACCGAGCTTCTCGAGGACGAACCGGGTCAGGGTGAGGATGACCATGGCCTCGCCGATGACGCCGGCCGCGGGTACCACGGAGATGTCCGAGCGCTCGTAGTGCGCCTTCTCCACCGGCAGGCCGGTCAGCAGGTCGGCCGAGGGCAGCGGCCGCGCCAGCGTCGAGATGGGCTTGACGGCGCCGCGCACGACGATCGGCTCGCCGTTGGAGATGCCGCCCGTCACGCCACCGGCGTTGTTCGACCGGTGGATCCAGGAACCGTCCGCGCGCCGGCCACCGATCACGTCGTGGACCGTCGAGCCAATCGCCGCGTCTGTTCGAAGCCGAGGCCGAGCTCCACGCCCTTCACGCTCTGGATGCTCATGATGGCCTGCGCGAGCGCTCCGTCCAGGCGTCGATCCCAGTGGACGTGGCTTCCCAGCCCGATCGGGACGCCTGTGGCCACGACCTCGAAGACGCCGCCGACGGTGTCGCCGTTGGAGCGCGCCTCGTCGATCCGGGCGACCATCCGGGCCTCGGCGAAGGGGTCGGGGCAGCGCAGCGGGGAGGCTTCGGCCTCCTCCCGCGTTCGCGTGCAGGCGGCGGGGTCGACGGCCACGCCACCGACCTCGGCTGTGAACGACCAGACGTCGATGCCGAGCTCGGCCAGGAACACACGGCAGACGGCAGCGCCCGCGACGCGCGCGGTCGTCTCGCGCGCCGAGGCCCGCTCGAGGATCGGACGGACGTCCGTGAAGCCGTACTTGAGGGCGCCGGCGAGATCCGCGTGGCCCGGCCGGACGCGGGTCACCGGCCGAGCCCGGCCGATCCCTTCGTCGGCCATCGCCCTGAGCGCGGCGTCGTCGTCCTCGGTCAGGGGCTCGACCTGCATGATCCGTGACCAGTTCTCCCAGTCGCGGTTGCGAACCAGGAGGAGGACGGGCGAGCCGATCGTGAGGCCGTGCCGGACACCGGCCAGGATTTCCGCGCGGTCCTTCTCGATCGCCTGGCGGGCGCCGCGGCCGTAGCCTCCCTGGCGACGCCGCAGGTCGCGGGCGATGGCATCCGCGGTGACGGGGATGCCCGCGGGCAGCCCCTCGAGCGTGACCCCGAGCGCCTGCCCGTGGGACTCGCCGGCCGTGAGGAACCGGAATCGCGTCATCGGGCCGGGCCTGGCTGCCGGTCAGCCGCCGGCGCCGGAGCCGCCCACGGCGCCCGCGTCGTCACCGCTCGTCGGGGCGTCGCGGCCCGTTGCGTCGCCGGCGTCCGTTGCCCCGCCGGCGTCCATCGCCCCGCCGGCGTCCGTCGCCCCGCCGGCGTCCGTCGCCCCGCCGGTCGCCGCGGTCGTGTCCGCGCCATTCCCGCCCGTCTCGCCGTCGCCCGAGGCGTCCGCCAGGGCGGCCTCGAGGCGCTCGCGCATCAGGTCGACGGGCGCCGGCTGGCCGGTCCAGAGCGTGAAGGCGGCCGCCCCTTGGCCCAGCAGCATGAGCTCGCCGTTCAGTCCGGTGCATCCCGCCGCTGCCGCGTCGCGCAGGAGGCGCGTCTGGGCCGGGTTGTAGACGAGGTCGAGGACCAGGAGATCGGGCGGCAGGTGCTCGCCCGGGATCGGCGTCTCATCGCTCATGAGGCCGACCGACGTCGCGTTGACCAGGAGGCGCGTCTTGCTCAGTTCCGCCTCGATGATCGACTCGTGCCACGGCATCGCGCGCAAATCCATGTGGGCGGCGCCGCGATGGAAGAACTTGACCATGCCCTCGGCGCGGTGCAGGTGCCGGTTGAAGACGACGATCCGCTGGAACCCCTCCGCGATCAGGCCGTGGATGACCGCCCGGGCGCCGCCGCCGGCGCCGAGGACCACCGCCTGGCGGGGCATCTTCTGGCGCCCGACCAGCGTGTCGAGGGCGCCCCGGAAGCCGGCCACGTCCGTGTTGTGGCCGACGAGCTTGCGACCCTCCTTGGTGATCGTGTTGACAGCGCCGGTCGCATGGGCCTCCTCGGTGAGGCGGTCCACGAGCGCGACGACCTTCTCCTTGTGCGGGAATCGTGATGTTGGCGCCGAGGAAGTCGTCGCCGCGCAGCTCCGCCACCGCGTCGGCCAGCTCCGCCGGCGCCCGGTCCCAGAGCTCGTAGCTGGCCGGGACCTCGAGCTGGTCGAAGGCGGCCTGGTGCATCGTCGCGGAGAGCGAATGGGCCACCGGGTGGCCGATGAGGACGACCCGCTTCGTCATGCACGCACCCTTTCCAGCTCGGCGAAGAAGCCCGGGTACGAGACGTCGGCCGCGCCCGGTTCGGCGACCAGCGTCTCTCCCCGTGCGATGAGGCCGGCCACGGCAAAGGTCATGGCCAGGCGATGGTCATCGTGGGACTCGACCGCGGCGCCGCGAAGCGCCCGGCCCCCCTCGATCTCGATTCGGTCGCCGTCGACGGACACCCGCGCTCCCAGCGCGGTAAGGCCGCTGACGATCCCGGCGACCCGGTCGGATTCCTTGTGACGAAGCTCGTCGACGCCCCGGATCACCGTCCGCCCCACCGCGACCGCGGCGGCGAGGCAGAGGATGGGAACCTCATCGATCGCTGCCGCGACCTCCGCCGGCCCGATGTCGATGCCCCGAAGCGTGCTGCTCCGCACGAGGAGGTCGGCGACCGGCTCGCCCCCGCCGTCGTCCGGATGACCCGTCGCGGGCAAGCTCATCGATCTCCGCGCCCATCCTGCGCAGCAGGTCGATGATCGCACGCCGAGTCGGGTTCGTCCCGGCCATTGCGACTCGCAGCTCCGCGTCCGGGTGGATCGCCGCCGCCACCAGCCAGAACGCCGCGCCGGACAGGTCTCCGGGCACGAGCTGGTCCACCGCCTGCGGGTTGGCCGGCCCGGCGACCTCGTGGATGGCCGCCCCGTCGGGCAGGATCGACGTGCGGACCGCGATTCCCCTGGCCCGCAGCATGCGCTCGGTGTGGTCGCGGGTGAGGATGGCCTCGCGGACGGTCGTGGTGCCGTCCGCGGCGAGCCCGGCCAGGAGCACGCACGACTTGACCTGGGCGCTCGGGACGGGCGTCGCGTGGTCGAGGGCGCGGAGCGGCCGCCGGCCCGTGATCGCCAGCGGCGGCAGCGTGCCGTCGGCACGGCCCTCGACGATCGCGCCCATGGCGGCGAGCGGTCCGCCGACCCGGCCCATCGGCCGGCGCCGCAGCGACGCGTCGCCGTCGAGGATGACGAACATCGGCTGACCCGCCACGACGCCCGCGCCCAGGCGGAACGTCGTCCCGGAGTTCATGCAGTCAATGGGCCCCGCCGGCTCTGCGAGCGCGCCGGCTCCCGGCGAGACCACGTGGTAGTCGACGGTCCGCACGTTGCCGCCGGTTCGTTCCACCGTCGCCCCCAGGGCCTGGGCCAGACCCGCCGTCGCCCGAACGTCCCGGCCGTCGCCGGCGCCGGTGATGCGCAATTCGCCGCCGGCCAGCAGGGCGAGGAGGAGGGCCCGGTGGCTGATCGACTTGTCGCCCGGCAGGCGCACCGTCCCCCGCAACCGCCCCGGCGGGCGAATCGCGACCGGGCCTGCGACGGCCTCGCCCGCCGTGGTGGGCGCCACGCGCGTGCCATCCGGCGCGCCGCGCGGGCTGGACGTCGTTCCCCGGGGCGAGGCAGGGGACGGCATGACCGGCTACCGGCTCGAGCCGGCGGTCGCGATCGCGGCGCCCCGGATCCCGTGCAGGGGACGGGCCTGCTCGTGAATCGGCCGCACCGCTGCGGCAAGCTCGGCGAACTGCTCGATCGTGACGGACTGCTCGCCGTCGGAGAGGGCTTCGGCAGGGCGCGGGTGGACCTCGATCAGCAGGCCGTCGGTGCCGATCGCGGCCGCCGCCAGCGCCAGTGGTGCGACCAGCCACCGCTTGCCGGTCGCGTGCGATGGGTCGACCACGACCGGGAGGTGGGTCAGCTGGTGGAGCAGCGGGACGGCCGTGATGTCGAGCGTGTTGCGGGTCGCCGCCTCGAACGTCCGGATCCCTCGCTCGCACAGGATCACCTGCGGATTGCCGGACGACATGATGTACTCGGCGGCCATCAGCCATTCCTCGATCGTGCCGGCGAGGGCGCGCTTCAGGAGGACCGGGCGCCCGATCCGCCCCACCGCCATGAGCAGCGAGTAGTTCTGCATGTTGCGGGCGCCGATCTGGAGGATGTCGGCGTACTCCGCGACGTGCTCCACCTGGGCCGGTTCCATGACCTCGGTCACGACCGGCAGGCCGGTCCGCTCGCGCGCCTCCGCCAGGAAGCGCAGGCCCTGGAGGCCGAGCCCCTGGAACGCGTAGGGGCTGGTGCGCGGCTTGAACGCGCCGCCCCGCAGGATGTCGGCGCCGGCCGCCGCCACGCCGTCGGCAGTCTCGAACAGCTGGTCGCGCGACTCGACCGCGCAGGGCCCGGCCATGATCGTGAGCGAGCCGTCGCCGATCCGGACGTCGCCGACCTCGATGACGGTGTCGTCCGGGTGGAACTCCCGCGAGGTCAGCTTGAACGGCTTGGACGTCCGCGTGACCGACTCCACGCCGGGCAGCACCGACAGCCGGTCGGCGAGCCGGTCCAGGCGGGCGGCCCCCTCGCCGAGGGCGGCCACGACCACCCGTGCGCCGCCGCGGTTCTCGTGGGGCGTCATGCCCTCCTCGAGCACGGCGCCACGCACGGCGTTGAGCTCTTCCTCGCTCGCTCCGACCATCATCACGACGAACATCTGGCTCTGCCTCGCGTCCCTGGGGACCCGCCGTGCCGGGCAAAAGAAAAAGCAGAGGTCGCGACCTCTGCTCCGACCCGGCACTGCCCACGCTTCCGGCCTCTCGGCTGGATGCGGGCATGCCGGGCGTCAAAAGTAGAAAGCGTGCTCCGTCACGGTGCGCGCACCATAGCGGCCGGCCGGCCCGCATGTCAACGCGCGCGCGATCCCGCGTGACGGCGGCCGGGGATGCCGCAGCTGGTCGGGGCGCCGGGGGGCCGGGGGGCCGGGCGTCGCGCCGCCTGTCCTCTCTGCGAGGACGGGATCGGCGATCCGCGCAGGCAACATGCGCGCCGATGCGAAAAGCGGGGACGTTCCACGCTCGGCATGCGAATTGCGTCCGCCCCCGGAGGACAGTGATCGCCGGACAGCCGATCGGCGCGCCCGGGGCGCTTCCCCCCGGGCAGCGGCAGCCTCAGGGTCGCGGCGGGAGCTCCTGCAGCGACCAGGAATTGCCGTCCGGATCGCTGAACCTCACGAACGAGCCCCACGGCTGGACGTCGACCTCGCTCGCGGCGACGCCTCGATCCAGGAGGTGCCGCCGCGCCGTTTCGGCGTCTTCGACCACCATCTGCAGGCCCTGCTGCGACCCGGGCGCCGTCGGGGTGATGCCGGTGCCGATGACGATCGAGCACGCCGAGCCCGGCGGCGTCAGCTGGACGAAGCGCAGCTCGGGGCTTACGGTCGAGTCGACGTCCAGGTGGAACCCGACGCGTCCCACGTAGAAGTCCCTGGCCCGGTCGACGTCCGTGACCGGCACGGGGACCAGCTCCAGGCGCATCTCCGGCACGCCCGGCCGGGACGGCGCGACCCGCGGGACCGAGCGGTCGATCCGGCCGCGGAGCTCGTGGTCCAGGGTCCGCTCGGCGTGCCGTCCGGGGTCCACCGCTGCCTGGCGCCACGTCGCCAGCCGCTCCAGGATCGTGGCCTGGTCGACGTCCTCGACGTGGCTCTGGATCCACCAGACGTTGCCGAACGGATCGCGCAGGCGGCCGCCCCGGTCACCGAAGAACGTGTCCTCCACTTCGGTCACCACCGTCGCGCCGGCCGCGACCGCCCGCCGGACGGTGGCGTCGGCATCCTCGACGAACAGGCGCACGAATGCCGGCGTCGGGGGCCAATCGTGCTGCGCATCGAAGGCGAGGATCGTCGAATCGCCGATCCGGACCTCGGCGTGGCCGATCGTCCCATCGGGGTTCGGGACGCGCCCGCGCTCTTCGGCGCCGAACGCGGCGCCCAGGAAGTGGAGGAGGGCGGCCGTGTCCCTGGTGATGATCCAGGGCGCGATCGAATGCTCGTCGGGGCGGCTACCGGCGACGGGGCCGCCTGCGGCGGAGCGGGTGGTCGGGGCCATGGCGGGGACCTCCAGGCTTCGGTCCGGTTCGGGCCGTTCGCCGGTCATCATCAGCGCCAAACGTGGTCATCACCTGACCACTTTTCATGCAATCCTTCGGGTCATGCGCGCCGATCGTCTCGTCGCCGCCCTGCTCATCCTCCAGGCGAAGGGCCGCGTCTCCGCCCGCGCACTCGCCGGGGAGCTGGAGGTTTCGGTCAAGACGGCACGCCGCGACCTGGAAGCCCTCGCCGCGGCCGGGCTCCCCGTCTACGCCCATCCGGGGCGGAACGGCGGCTGGTCCCTGCTCGGTGGCGCTCGCACCGACCTGAGCGGCCTGACCGCGGCGGAGGCGCGGGCCCTGTTCCTGATCGCCGGACCCTCCGCGTCGCTGGCCCCGGACGCGCGCGCGGCGCTGCGCAAGCTCGTCCGGGCCCTCCCCGAGCCGTTCCGGGACCAGGCGATGGCCGCCGCGTCGGCCGTCGTGCTCGATCCGGCAGGCTGGGGCGGCGCGACGCCCCGCCGGGAGCCATTCCTGGACGTGCTGCAGCAGGCGGCCATCGACAGCCGCCAGGTTCGGATCTCCTACGTCGACCGGCGCCGAGCGACCAGCGAGCGTACCGTCCACCCCTTGGGCCTGGTCCGGAAGGCGGAATTCGTGGTATCTGCTGGGAGGGACCGATGCCGGCGAGCGGACCTTCAACCTCGCCCGCATCGGCTCCGTCCAGCTCCTGGATGCCGCGGTCGTGCGCCCCGAGGGCTTCGACCTGCGGGCAGCGTGGCAGGGCGTCGTGCAGCACGTCGAGGCCGATCGGCGGCAGGTGCGGGCGCTCGTCCGCGTCCCGGAGGCGGCCCTCGAGCCCCTGGGGATGCAGTTCGGCGCCGACCTCGAGGTCGTGGAGCAGCCCGCCGGCGGTCGCGCGCTGGTGGCGATCTCCGCCCCGTGGCCGAACCGGATCGCGGAACAACTCGCCGGCTGGGGCGCACTGCTCGAGGTGGTGGAGCCGGAAGCGGTCCGTACCGAGCTGGCGCGGATCGCCCGCGAGCTGGCGGAGCGGTACGGGCTGTCGCCGGCCTGACGGCTGCGATACCGCCGGTCGCTCGCCGGCTGCGTGGCGCAGGCGCCGGCAACCGCGAACGCGACGAAGGCCGCCACGGCCCCCCTGGCCGTCCGCGGCGGGCGGAGCGGCATATCGTGATCGTCATCTCCATCCGTCGAGACTGGCGAATTCACCGGGCAGTGAGCCCTGACAGATTCACGCAGCATCGAGAGCGCACCGGTCTAGCAGCAGACGTGGTCTGCTAAAATCCCGGCCCGTGGCACCCGGAGAGGTCGCATAGAGGCCTAGTGCAGCGGTTTGCTAAACCGCCAGGTGGGGTAACCTGCCTCGAGGGTTCGAATCCCTCCCTCTCCGCCACATCGCGCGCCCGTAGCTCAGTGGATAGAGCGTCAGGTTGCGGACCTGAAGGCCGTGGGTTCGAGTCCCGCCGGGCGCGCCAATCCTGCCAGGCCGCAGGCCCCCTCGAGCATCCGTGCCGCCGTGCAGCCGCGATCGAATGAGCCGCGATCGAACCCGCTCGCGGAGGTGCTCCGCAGCTCCCTCCGGCTCGGGCTGACCTCCTTCGGCGGCCCGATCGCCCACCTCGGCTACTTCCGCCACGAGTACGTGGAGCGGCGGGGCTGGCTGGACGAGGCGACGTACGCGGACCTCGTCGCCCTGTGCCAGTCACTGCCGGGACCGGCGAGCAGCCAGCTGGGCATCGCCATCGGCACCCGGCGGGCGGGCATCCCCGGCGGCCTCGTCGCCTGGCTCGGCTTCACCATTCCGTCGGCGATCGCGATGGCCGTCTTCGGCCTCCTTGCCACCTCGGCGGATGTCGCGACGGCCGGCTGGGTCCATGGCCTCAAGCTGGCCGCGGTCGCGGTCGTGGCCCAGGCGGTCTGGTCGATGGCCCGGACGCTCACCCCCGACTGGCCGCGGCGCGCCCTGGCGCTCGTCGCGGCCGGGATCGCCCTCGCGTGGGCGGTGCCGATCGCCCAGGTCGCGATCATCGCCGGCGGGGCCGTGGCCGGACGCCTCCTCCTGTCCGCGGTCCCCACGTCGGCAGCCCGCCATGAGGCCAGCCCAGTCTCGCGTCGCGTGGGGGTTGGCGCCCTGGCCGTCTTCGTCCTGCTCCTGGCCCTGCTGCCGGTGGCCCGCTCCGTCGCCGGCCAGCCGGTCGCGCTCTTCGACTCGTTCTATCGGACGGGCGCGCTCGTCTTCGGCGGCGGCCATGTGGTGTTGCCGCTGCTCCACGCGAACGTCGTGGCGCCCGGCTGGGTGACCGACGACCGATTCCTCTCCGGCTACGGCGCCGCCCAGGCGGTCCCGGGGCCCCTCTTCACGTTCGCCGCGTACCTCGGGGCGGTCTCGACGATCCCACCGAACGGGCTGATCGGCGCTGCCGTGGCCCTGGTCGCGATCTTCCTGCCCGGCTTCCTCCTCGTCGTGGGCATGCTCCCGTTCTGGGACCGGCTACGTGGCTCGTCGGGGGTGCGACGCGCCCTGGCCGGCACGAATGCGGCCGTCGTCGGGATCCTGCTGGCGGCCCTGTGGACGCCGATCTGGACGAGCGCGGTCGGCGCGCCGGTCGACGTCGCCGTCGTCGGCGTCGCCCTCCTTCTCCTGGCCTCGCGGCGGGTCCCGCCGATCGCCGTGGTCGGGCTCGCGGCCATTGCCGGCCAGCTGGTCGCCCCAGGCTGACAGGGGCTCGGCGCATGACCGTGCGGGTCGCCGGACTGCCGGGTCGCTGGACTGCCGGGTCGCCGGCTCCCGGTCGCCGCCTCCGGGCGGCGGGACGCCGGGCCTCGCGCTGGAAAGCGGACGGGGCGACGACCGCCCAAGGTCCTCCCGGCACAAGGTCCTCCCGGCTCTTGACGGCGCCGGCTCCCCGACCGAGGCTCACTTCGTTTCGATGCGCGCCGCGGGGGACGGATCTGTGACTGGCGGGGCAGGAGTGGGCAGCCGGCGACGACGCCGGCCGCGGGCGACGCTGGCGCTGCTCGGGATCATCGGGATCCTTGCGGGCTGCACCGGAGGCGTGCCGTCCCCGTCCGCGGCCCTCTCGCCCTCGGCGGACTTCGACCCGACCGGGATCCTGCTGGTCGGTCCAGGCGAGCAGGTCCAGGCCCGGCCGCCGACGGAGGCGCTCGCGGCGGCGTTCGGCCAGGCGATGTCCCTCGTCGAGGCGAATCCCGCGGACTTGGGCTACGCGTGGATCGACCCGTCTTCCAGCGAGCTCATCGTCTCGGCGGCGACGGCCCGGGGGCGAGCGCTCGTGGCGGCCGCCGGCATTGCCGTGCCGCATCGCGTCCGCGACGTCGCGCACAGTGCGGCGGAGCTGCAGCGGATCCAGGACGACGCCACGATGCTCGCCTCGGAGGGCGTGATCGACGCCGAGCTCATCTGGCGCACCCTGCCCGACCACCGTGACAACCGCGCCCTCATCACGATCCGGGGCATGAGCCGGTCGTTGCTCGACGCCCTGGCCCGCCGGTTCCCCGCGGACGCCCTCGCCGTGCAGGTCGATCCGGACCAGCCGATGGTCGGCACGTAGGCGGCCCCGAGGACCCGGATCCGCGGACGCGCCGGACAGGCTCGCCGCCGCGGCGCCGCCGGGCTCGGCAGTCCCTACTTCGTCGGCAGCGTCGTCGCGCCGAGCACCTGCTTGAGGACGAACTGGCCGTCCGTGGCCGGGTTCGTCAGGTTCACCTGGGCGTTGTTGAGCACCACCGTCGGCGTCAGGCGGACCTGGGTGAGCTTCGTGCCCACGAAGGTGAGGCTCGTGATCACGCCCTCTTCGGTCTGGCGGCTCCAGTTCTGGCCGAACCAGAAGTTGCCGGCGCTGGCTCCGACGTACTGGTAGGTCGAGCCGGTCCGCGAGATCTGGAGCCCCCCGGCCCAGTGGAAGTCGGCCCCGGCGATATGGTCGGCGCCGGCGTTCTCGAGCACGGTGACGAGGTTGTTCTGGAACGCCGTGAAGTTCGCGTGGTACTCGGTGCTGCTCCACTGCGGCAGGGCGATGATCACCTGGGCTCCGGCGGCCTTCGCGCGATCGATGGCCGTCTTGGCGTTGGCGGCGGTGAGGGTGGCCGTGCCGGCGCGCGACGCGGTGGCCGCGATCGAGCCGCCGATCGCGTTGAGGCCGACGAACCCGAACTTGAGCCCGCCGGCATCGATGACGGCCGGCTTGAGGGCGTCGTTGAGGTTCGCGCCGCCGCCGGTCGGCTGGATGCCGGCCTTGCGGAAGGCATTGGCCGTCTCGACCACGGCGGCCGGGTAGGGCGCCGACATGTGGTCGCTGGCGATGGTGGCCACGTCGAACCCGGCCTGGGCCATCATCGTCGCCACCCGCGGATCGACGGTGAAGAGGGTGCCGTCGTTGTGCTGGGTGAACTTGCTCGTCATCTGGCACTCGAAGTCGCTCTCGGCGACATCCGCGTTCTTGATGAGGTCGACCAGGGCGCCGTTGTTGCCGCTCCGGACCGCGTCGACGACGTTCCAGCCGAACTGGCTGTTGTAGTGCGTACCCGTGTAGCGCGCCGTGCCAGCCTGGAGGAGCCAGTTCCAGCCCTTCTTGAGCGCGACCGTCTGGTAGCTGACACCCCGGTCCGGGCACGTGCACCCGGTGATCACGACGACACGGACGTCCTTCGAGCTCCACTGCGACCAGGCCGCTGGCCAGCTCGCGGGCGGGGCGATCGTCAGCGGGTAGGCCTTGCCGCGCGCCGGCTTCTCGCCGAAGAGGTCGGCGCCGCCGAGGGGGACCACCTTCACCCGCGGCGTGACGAGCGCCGGTGGCAGCAGGGCGAGCTTCGTGCTGGCCGGGTCGAGGGTCGCCGTGATGCGGTCGGCGGCGACGCAGGCGGCCGCGCCCTTCGACGACGTTCCAAGCGCCTTGGCCACGGCCGACTCGGCGCCGCAGGGCACGATCAGGGTGCCGGCGGTGAGCCTGGACGCCAGGGTGGCCGTGGTGATCGAGTTGACCTTGTAGTTGTCGAAGCCGCTCACGACGGCCAGGGCGACCGACGCTGCCGGCGTGCTCGGCGATGGATTGGCGCTCGGCTGTGCCGACGCCCCGGGCGAGGAGCTTGCCGAAGCCACCGCGGATGCCGCGGGCGAGGACGATGGTCCGCCGGAGCCGGTTGCCGCGACCGAGCCACTCGGGCCCGGCGTCCGGGACGGCCCTGAGCTGCCCGGCAGGATCCCGCAGGCGACGACGAGCGCACCGATGGCCACGATGCCGGCCAGCACGACCGTGACGAGCCGCCACGGCGTGCCCCCGCCGGACGACCAGCCGGGCGCCGGCCGCCGGTCGCGGCTGCCTCGCCCGCGCGTGCGGCCATCGATGTACGTCGTGGCGGGCCAGCCCCGGCTCGGCCCTCGCCTGTCGAACCGCCCTCCAGCGCCCGAATCCACCGCGGACACCTCCCGGGCCGTGCCGGCCCCCGCGGGCCGGCCGGCATCACGCTGCGATGGCGGCGTCCCGCCGTCACGCAGACCGGTGACCGTGCGCACCGCAGCCGACGAAGCATAGCGCCGGGCGCCCGGCTGACGCTCCGCGCCGGGACGTGGGCGGTCATCACGCCGGCGAGCCGTACAATCCCGGTCATGTCCGAACCGTCCGCCGCACCGCACGTCGTCCGTCCGCGGATCGGGTTCGTCGGCCTTGGAACGATGGGGGCGGCCATGGCCGCCAACGTCCTTCGGGCCGGCTACCCGCTGTCCGTCTGGAACCGGTCGCCCGGCCGCTCTGAGGCGCTCGAGGCGGCGGGAGCGACCGTCGCGGCCGACCCGCGCCACCTTGCCGGCAGCAGCGACATCGTGGTGACCTGCGTGTCGGACACCCCCGACGTCGAGGCCGTCCTCTTCGGGCCCGACGGCGTGGAGGCCGGCGCTGCCAGGGGGCTCCTGGTCGTCGACTGCTCGACCATCGACCCGATCGCGACGCGACGCTTTGCCGAGCGCCTGGCGGCGCGAGGCGTCGGATTCGTCGACGCACCCGTGACCGGCGGCAGCGAAGGCGCGGTGAAAGGGACGCTGGCGATCCTTGTCGGTGGTGCGCCCGCCGACGTGGAGCGGGCCCGACCGGTCCTGGCCGTCATGGGCCGGACCGTCACCCACTTCGGCCCCGCCGGGAGCGGGCAGGCGGCCAAGGCAGTGAACCAGGTCATCCTCGCCGGCACGTACGTTGCGGTGGCCGAGGGGATCGTGCTGGCGATGCGGGCGGGACTCGATCCGTCCGCCGTGGCCGAGGCGCTGGGCGGCGGCGCGGCCGGATCGTGGGTGCTCCAGAACCGATCCGGGCGGATGATCGCCAACAACTATCCACTCGGCTTCCGCATCGCCCTTCACCGAAAGGACCTCGGCATCGCCCTGGGGCTGGCGCGTGACGTCGGGGCGGCGCTGCCGGTGGCCGCGCTGGTGGCCGCCCTCGAGGACGGACTGATCGCGTCGGGCCACGGCGACGACGACAACTCGGCCCTCGCGCGCTCCATTCGTGGCCTGTCCGGCCTGGAGGGCTGAAGCTCGAACGCGCGGCCCACGGCCGTCGGCCCTGGACCGCCGGCCGTGATGCTGCCGGCCGTGACCGGCTCGAGCGCGCAGGTCCACGAATCGCGGCGTCGGCCCCCCGCGTCGGCGCCGCGACATCTCGCCATGGGCGCCAGCGGCATCCGGCGCCGCCGATCGCGCGCTAGGATCAAGCCATGCACTACGAGCTGTTCATGGGTGCGGCGCTCGGCGAGGCCCGCACCGCCGCCGAGCAAGGGGAGCGCCCGCACGGTGCGGCCGTCGTGCTCGACGAGGCGCTCGTCGCGACCGGTCACGAGGAGGTCATCGGGCGCGGCGACCCCACCGCCCACGCTGTGCTCGTCGCCCTCCGCGGCGCGGCCAGCCGGCTCGGCCGCACGTCGCTGGCCGGGGTCACGGTCTTCTCGACCGTCGAGCCGTGTGTGATGTGCGTCGGCGCCCTCCTCGAGTCCGACGTCGACTGCCTGGTCTACGCGGTCGCGGATCCCGTGTCGGGTGCGGCCGGCTCCGTCGTCCAGCTGGCCAACCACCCCGCGCTGCCACGGCGCCTGGACCTCATCTCCGGGATCCTTCGCGCCGACGTCGCGGAGGTCGGCGGGGGCCGAACCGCCTGACGATTCGTGACCTGCCGGTGGTGCCGCGTGGCCCCTGCGGTGGGCCGTCTCGCCGGCGTGGCGATCGGCGCCTCTGGTATCCTCCGGCGCGGAGAGGTGTCCGAGTGGTTGATGGTGCCGCTCTCGAAAAGCGGTGTGCGAAAGCACCGTGGGTTCGAATCCCACCCTCTCCGCCAACCACCGCCGCAGCGCCGCCGCGTGCTGCCGGCACCGGCCGCCTCGCCCGCAGAGGTCGCCGCCCCGGAGAGGTCGCCTAGAGGCCTAGGGCGCCGCACTGGAAATGCGGTATGGGGCAACCCATCGCGGGTTCGAATCCCGCCCTCTCCGCCACGCCCCTCGTGTCCGGGTGCGCGGACGTCATCGTTCGCCGTGGCGCACCGCGACCTGGCCCGTCGCTCGCCGCGGCGCTCCGCGACGGGCGCCGGGCGTCCCGTCGGCCCCTGCTATGATCGCGCGCCGTGCTAGGCGGGGAACTAGCGGTGCCCTGAACCTGCAATCCGCTCCAGCAGGGCTGAATTCCCTCCCGAGGTCCACGTCTCCGAAAGCCGCAGGCTCGGACGGCGCCGAGGACCGGGTCCCGCGCAGCGACGACACGCGAACCGCGTCAGGTCCGGAAGGAAGCAGCGCTAAGCGAGGCTCGCCGGGTGCCGCGGTACGGCCTGGTCTGAGCCGATCGAGCCGGTGGGCGCGGGGGCGTTCTCGATCGACGGAGGGTGCACGGCGCTCTTCTCTCCTGCCGTCGTTCGCGAGGTTCCCGTGGCAGCCAGCGCCGCCCACCAGGCCCTGTATCGCCGCTGGCGAGCCCAGCGGTTCGCCGATGTGGTGGGCCAGGACGCGATCGTCGCGACGCTCAGGAACGCCGTCCGGCTCGGGCGCGTCGGCCACGCCTACCTGTTCGTGGGCCCGCGCGGCATCGGCAAGACGTCCCTCGCCCGGATCATGGCCAAGGCCGTCAACTGCCCGAACGTGGTCGACGGCGAGCCCTGCGATGCCTGCCCGTCGTGCGTGGCCATTCGCGAGGGACGCACCCTCGACGTGGTCGAGCTCGACGCGGCCTCGAACAACCGCGTCGACGACATCCGGGAGCTCCTGCCGAGGATCTACACGGGTCCGGCCGACCTCCCGACCAAGGTGTTCATCGTCGACGAGGTCCAGCGCATCACCCAGGGCTGGGACGTCCTCCTCAAGACGCTCGAAGAACCGCCGCCCCACGTGCTGTTCGTCTTCTGCACCACGGACAGCAGCCAGATTCGCCCGGCGGTCGTCTCGCGCGTCCAGCGCTTCGACTTCCGCCGGATCCCCGCTCCGATCATCGAAGCCAAGCTGCGTCGCATCCTCGACGCGGACGGGCGCGTCGCCGAGCCGGCGGCGGTGGCGCTGGTCGCCGCGCTGGCCGATGGGGGTATGCGCGACGCCGAGTCCATGCTCGACCAGCTGCTCTCGTCCGGTGCCGAGCGCCTGACGGC
The DNA here is from genome assembly GCA_963821595.1 of uncultured Chloroflexia bacterium. Taxonomy (GTDB): domain Bacteria; phylum Chloroflexota; class Limnocylindria; order Limnocylindrales; family CSP1-4; genus CTSoil-043. The sequence continues at coordinate 112,925 of CAWGEL010000031.1, forward strand.
CGACGACGTCCGCGAGCTGCTCGGCCTGGCCGACGGCGAGACCGTGGCCGCGTTCGTGCGGGCGCTCGCCACCGGCGACGTCGCCGGCGGCCTGGCCGTGCTCGACGCCGTCGAGCAGCTCGGGCGCGACCTGGGATCGTTCACGGGCCAGGCCGTCGACGCGCTCCGGGCGGCCCTTCGCGCGTCGCTGACCGACACGGGGGACGACCCGCTGGCGGCGCTCGGGGCAGGTCGGCTCACCGACGCCGGCCGCCGCCTCGCGGCCATGGAGACAGCGAGCTCGGCGCCGGGTGGGATCCGCTTCCAGTTGGAGCTCGCGCTCCTCGCTCGCTCCTCGCCAGGGATCATCGCCCCGCTCGGCGATGCGCTGCGGCCCGTGGCGCATCCGGTGGCCGTGGCGCCGTCCCCCCCGCCGCCATTCACGGCCGCGCCCGCGCCGGCTGCGGCATCCGAGCCACCGCAATCCCCATCTCCGACCGCGAGCAGCGGTCCGGCGTCCACGCCCGCGCCGGCTGCGCCGCAACCGCGGCGTGTGCCCGCCGTCCCCGCGCCGAGTTCCCCGGCGCAGGCCGCCAACGCCGCCGCGGCCACGGCGCCCGTCCCGGCTCCCGCGGCAGCGGTCGCGGGTCCGGAGACGGCCGCTGGCGGGGCGGTCGAGTCCGCCGTCCAGGCGGGGTCCTCGGCGCCGGCGTCGGAGGCGTCCTCGGCGTCGTCCGTGAGTGGGCCGCTGGCGGAGATCCTGGGCAGCTGGAGCGACATCGTTGCGGTCGTCAGCCGCCATCCGCCCACCAAGCCCCTGATCGAGGCATGCCGGCCGATCGCGGTCGACGGCGCCATCGTCACGCTCGGCTTCCCGGAGCACCAGCAGTTCCTCCGGGACGTCGCCGACCGGCGTCGGGCGACGCTGGAAGAAGGAATTGCGCGCGTGCTCGGCCGGCCGGTCACGGTCCGGTGTGTCGCCACCAACCTCGACCTGGCCCCCGCTCCTCCGGCCGGCGGGGAGGCGGCTGCCGTCCTGGCGGCGGCCCGCGAGGTGTGGGGCGACGAGCTGGTCGACGTGCCCGACGTGGAGTAGGAGCGGCAGGCCACCGCGATCGACGCGGGCCGGCGGACGCCGCTGCGGCGACGCTTGCGCGCGTCGCCGCCGATCGAGCGGCCCAGCGCGCAGGCCGGCGATCCGGCAGACTGGCGACAGCGGCGGCAGCCTGCCGCCCGGCGCGGGAGACTCGCAGGGATGGGTTTCGGCAACCCGCAACAGCTACTGATGAAGATGCAGCGAGACATGGCCCGAGTCGAGGAGGAGTTGCTCGCGGCTCGCCTCGAGGGGAGCTCCGGGGGCGGCGTCGTGAAGGCCACCGTCACCGGCAAGGGTGTCATCGACACGGTCGCGATCGACCCGTCCGCGGTTGACCCATCTGACGTGGAGATGCTCCAGGACCTCGTGGTGGCTGCCATCAACGAAGCCCTCCGGTCGGCCAGGGAGCTGGAGCAGTCGAAGATGGCGGCAATCACCGGTGGCCTGCGCCTGCCGGGTATGTAGCCGTCACCCGTCGCCATGCCCACACCCCTCATCGAGCCTGTCGCGCGCCTCATCGAGGCCTTCGGCCGGCTGCCCGGCATCGGGCCGAAGACCGCCCAGCGCCTGACCTACCACCTGCTGCGCGCCCCGGACTCGGAGGCGCGGGCGCTGGCCACCGCGCTCGTGGCCGTCCGCGACGAGGTCGTGTTCTGCTCGACGTGCTTCAACATCAGCGACGCCGAGCGATGCCCGATCTGCCGCGACGATGCCCGCGATCCGCGCCGCCTGTGCGTGGTGGAAGAACCGCTCGACGTGCTGGCCATCGAGCGGACCGGGGAGTGGCGCGGGCAATACCACGTCCTCCACGGCGCGATCAGCCCGATGGACGGGATCGGCCCGGATCGGCTGCGCATCCGCGAGCTCCTGGATCGGGCCGCGTCCGCATTCGACGACGGGGCGGCCTTCGAGGAGGTCATCCTCGCCACGAACCCGACGCTCGAGGGCGACGCCACGGCGGCGTACATCGCGGAGCGCCTCGCGACGCACGTCGCCTCCGT